>NZ_PYGE01000018.1 GCF_003014555.1 Haloactinopolyspora alba | reverse complement strand
CCCCTCATCGCCCTCACCATGCTCAACCTCGGCGGCTACCGCCCCAACCTCCCAGGCCGAACCTGACCCACGGATCAGTCACAACAGCCGGAATTCCATGCGTCACCACCCCTGCAGGCCTGGTGATGCGGGGAAAAGCCTGGTGATGTGACGCCGCCCACGTCCGCCCCACCACCCCATCGCGAAGGTGACCCCGCCGCTCGGTTGCACGGCCGCCGGAGCCTGGTATATACCGGATAGCGCCGTCTTCACCGTTCCCACACCTGCAGCGGAGGTTCGCCGTGGACGCCACGCAGGACGTCGTCGTCTGGATCGCCGACAACGTCTTCAGCCAGGTCCCGATCCTGATCGGGCTGATCACTCTCGCCGGCCTCGTCGCCCAGCGCAAGGCGGTCGAGGACGTCGTGGGCGGGACGCTGCGCGCCACCGTCGGGGTGGTGGTGCTGCTGATCGGCATCGACATCTTCACCGGCGGGCTGTCCAGCTTCCAGGAGATCGTCTCGAGCGCCGTCGGGCTGGACGCGCCCTCGGCGGACAACACGCTCAACGACTTCCTCGCGGGCGCGGGCTCGCGGGTGCCGCTCGTGATCGCGTTCGGGTTCCTTCTGCACCTGATCCTCGTGCGGATCTTCCCGGCGGCACGGTACGTGTACCTGACCGGTCACCTGCTGTTCTGGATGAGCGTCGTCGTCGCCGCCACGCTCGTCGAGGCGTTCGGCGAGGTCGACGCGGTCCCGCTCGTGGTCGTCGGGTCGGTCGTGCTCGCCTGCTACTGGACGCTGCAGCCGCTGTGGATCGCCCCGCTGATGCGCCGCGTCGTCGGCACGAGCGACTTCGGCCTGGCCCACACCACCTCGGTGGTGAACCTGGCCGCCGGCTACGGCGCGAAGCGGCTCGGCGATCCGGAGGAGCACGACACCGAGAAGCTGAAGCTGCCGCGTCAGCTGTCGTTCTTCAAGGACGTCACCGTCAGCACGGCGCTGGTCATCGGCGTCATCATGCTGGTGGCGATGGTCTTCGCCGACCACGACGTGGTGGCGGAGCAGGCGGCCGCCTACGACGAGTCCATCAGCCCGTGGGCGTGGGGGTTCATCGCGGCGCTGCGTTTCGCCGCCGGTATCGCCATCCTGCTCTACGGCGTGCGGATGTTCCTCGCCGAGATCGTCCCGGCGTTCAAGGGCATCAGCGACAAGATCATTCCGAACTCGCGTCCCGCCCTGGACGTCCCGACGATCTTCCCCAAGGCGCCGACGGCCGTGATGGTCGGGTTCCTGGCCACGACGGCCACCTTCCTGGTGCTGATGGGCGTGTTCGCGGCGACCGGCTGGTTCGTGCTGGTGCCGCCGATGATCATGCTTTTCTTCGGCGGCGGCGCGGCCGGCGCGTTCGGCAACGCCGTCGCCGGCTGGCGCGGTGCCGTGTTCGGCGGCGTCGTCAACGGGTTCGTGCTCGGGTTCGGCCAGTGGATCGGCTGGCAGCTGTACTCCGACACCGCGCCCGAGCTCGCGACGCTCGCCGACGCCGACTGGTACGCCGTGGGATGGCTGCTCATGGCCGCCGGCGAGCCGTTGAGCGCGATGCCCGGCGGGATCTGGGTGCTGCCCGCCATCGTGCTCGCCGCGACCGTCGGCGTCCTGCTGGCGCTCGGCCGGCGTGAGCGCCGCCCCACCGAGACCGTCGACGCGGACACCGCCGCGGCCGAGGAGAAGTAGAGAGGACATCGGATGACACAACGAGGCGAGCCGCTGAAGGTCCTGGCGGTGTGTGGCGTCGGCATGGGGTCGAGCCTGATCCTGAAGATGACGGCGGAGTCGGCGATGCAGGCCCTCGGGCTCGAGGCGTCGGTCGAGAACACCGATGTGTCCAGTGCACGCGGCATGTCGCCGGACGTCGTCGTCGGCCAGGGGATGCACACCGACGACCTCGGTGATCTCGCGCCGGTCGTGGTGACGATCAGCGACTTCCTGGACGCCGACGGGCTCACCGAACAGCTGCGCGAGCCGCTGCGGGAGCAGGGATGGCTGGCGTGAGCGAGTACACGGTCGCCGGCGCCGTCGGCGTCGAAGCGCGCGACTGGCGTGCGGCCGTTCGCGCCGCCGCCGGACTGCTCGTCGACGCGGGAGCCGCGAGTGCCGAGTATCCGGACGCGTGCGTGGCGACGGTCGAGGAGCACGGCCCGTACATCGTGCTGACGCCGGGCCTCGCGCTGGCGCACGCCCGTCCCGAGGGCGGCGCGCACGCATCCGGCGTCGTCGCCGCGAGGCTCGCCGCTCCGGTCGAGTTCGGGCATCCCGACAACGATCCGGTCGACCTCGTGCTGGCCTTCAGCGCCACGGACGACGGCGATCACGTCGCGATGCTCGCCGGGCTGGCGAAGCGGCTGCAGGCCGGACTCGCCGACGAGCTGCGCGCGGCCGGCAGCGGCGAGGGGATGCGGGCGCTGTTGGACGGTGCGCCATGACGGGGGCGGACCCGTCGCCCGGCGACGGCTCGGGTGCCATGATGCGGGACTTCCTGCACGCCGTCGAGGCGGCGAACGCGAGCGCGGCGAGCGCCGTCGGCTCGCTGATCGTGCGGTGCTGGAGTGCGGACCATCTGGTCTACGCGGCCGGCGCGGGGCACTCGCTGGCGGCGGTCAACGAGACCTTCTTCCGCGCCGGCGGGCTGGCGTTCGTCCGCCCGGTGCACGACCCGCGACTGTTCCCGCTGAACGGGGCGCGGGCGAGCACGACCGCCGAACGGGAGTCCGGCCTGGCCGCGGACGTCCTGTCGCGCTACGCGGTCGGCGCCGGCGACGTCGTCGTGATCTTCTCCAACTCGGGCATCAACCCGTATCCGGTCGAGCTGGCGCAGTTGTCGTCGGAGGCGGGGGCGACGGTCGTCGCCGTCACCTCGACCGCGGCGAGCTCGGCGGCTCCGCTGCGTGCGGGCCGCCGGCTGTACGAGCTGGCCGACCGGACGCTGGACACCCTGGTGCCTCCGGGGGACGCGGCATGGCCGCCGGACGGAGCGGCCACCGCGCCGTTGTCGTCGCTGGCGAACGTGTTCGTGTGGAACCTCGTCCTCGCGGCCGCGCACGTCGAGGCGGTCGAGCGGGGCCTGGAGATCCCGATGTGGCGCAGCGCCAACACGGCGGAGGGCGAGTCGAACGAGTCGGTCATGGACACGTACCACTCGCGCATCCCCGAGCTGGACTGACGACGGCGCGCCTCAGTCGAGGCTGACCGGCCCGCCGGGGGAGTCGATGGACGCGGACAGCTGGTAGCGGTCGCCGCGGTAGCTGGACGCGGTGAACTCGATGCACTGGCCGCGCCGCCGCGAGATGCGCTGCAGCCGCAGTAGCGCCGCTCCGGGCCGGACGTCGAGCAGGCGCGCGTCGTCGTCGTCCGCGTTGGCCGCCTGGATGCGTTCGTCGCCGGAGTCGAAGACGATGCCGTAGCGCTCGGCGAGCACGGCGTACAGCGACCGTCCGCTGAGGTCCTCGTCCAGCAGACCGGGTGTGACCGAAGCCAGCAGGTGGCAGCGCTCGACGGCCATCGGCTCGCCGTCGGCGGTGCGCAGCCGGGTGAGGCGGTGGATCGGCTCGTCGTCGGCGACACCGAGGTGTGCGGCGACGGTGGCGCCGGCCGGCCCGTAGGCGTGCCCGATGTCCTGCGCGCCGGGCACGAGCCCGCGGGCGCGCATGTCGTCGCTGAACGACGTGAGCCGCAGCGGCAGCTCGATGCGCGGGGCGGCGACGAACGTGCCCTTGCCCGCCACCCGGTACAGGCGGCCTTCGGCGACGAGCTGGTCGAGGGCCTTGCGAGCGGTCATGCGGGACAGGCCGTAGCGCGCCTCCAGCTCACGCTCGGACGGCACCGGGCTGTGCACCTCGAGGGTGCGGTCGATCTCGTCGAGCAGGAGCTCCCGGAGCTGGAGGTACTTCGGCATCGGGTCCGCCGGGTCGACGGTCATGGCCGTCCGCCTGCTGTTCTGCGCCGGTTCACAGCTCACATCGTACGGGCGAGGGGATCAGTCGGCGGGTGCGCCGGTGCGTACCGTCGCCTCGGGCGGCCGCGCCTGGCGGCGAGCGCGCCGGATGGCTCCGATCGTCAGGATGGCGAGCGCCGTCCAGATCAGCACGAAGCCGACGGCGCGTGTCGTCGACACCGGCTCGTCGTACAGCAGCACGCCGAGCAGGAACAGCGTGGTCGGCGCGATGTACTGCAGCGGCCCGAGTACGGTCAGTGGCACCCGCACGGCCGCGGCGCCGAACAGCATCAACGGGACCGCCGTGACGATGCCGCAGCCCGCGAGCAGCAGCGTGTCCGTCCAGCCGGTACGGGCGAAGCTGGCCGCTCCGCCGGTGTCGAGCACGACCAGGTAGGCCAGTGCGACCGGGAACAGCACGCTGGTCTCGATCCCGAGACTGGCCACGGCGCCGGCGCCGACCTTCTTCTTGATCAGCCCGTACGTGCCGAACGAGCACGCGAGGGTGAGGGCGACCCAGGGCGGGTGTCCGTAGCCGACGGTCAGGATGGTGACGCCCGCGGTGGCGATGGCCATGGCCACCCACTGGTCGCGGCGCATCCGCTCACCGAGGACCAGGACGCCGAGCAGGACCGTCACCAGCGGGTTGATGTAGTAGCCCAGTGAGGCGTCGACCACCTTGTCGTTGCTGACGGCCCAGATGTACGTGCCCCAGTTGACGGTGATGACCGCGGCGGCGAGTGCCAGCAGCCCGTATCCGCGCGGGCCGATCCGCCGGAACGCGGCCACGCCCCGGGTCACGGCGAGTATCAACCCGACGAAGACCAGCGACCAGACGATTCGGTGCGCCAGCACCTCGATGTCGCCGATGTCCGAGAGCTGCTTCAGGTACAGCGGGAACAGGCCCCAGAGGCCATAGGCGCCGACGGCGAAGGCGATACCGGACCGGGACGAGCTCACGGGCGCATCCTACGGAAGAGCAGCACCGAACGCGTGAATCGCTCATGACGCGAGACGGCGCCGGAACGTCGGCGATCGTGGTTGTGTGCACAACGATTTCCGGCCTGGCGCCCGTGGCGGCGCAGTTTTTCGTGGACGAGATCTTGACTGACGGACATGGCTCACAGAAGACTTCGGTGTTGACGCGACATCCGACGTCCCCGTCAAGTGGAGGCCACATGTCCCACGTCGACGACGCCAACTCCCCGCGAGTGGGCCCGATCCACCAGCTCGACCGGCGCCGAGTGCTTCGGATTCTGGGTGCCGGAGCCGGTGCCGGCGCGCTCGGCCTCACCGCGCACCCGGCCGCGGCCGGCCCGCGGTCCGGCTCCGCGCCGGCCGACCTGGTGCTGCACTCCGGCACCGTCTGGACCGGCGTGCCGCACGCGCCGGACGCGGAAGCCGTCGCGGTCTCCGGCCGGCGCATCGTCGCCGTCGGGCCGAACCGCGACGTCCTGGCATGGGCCGGCAACGGCACCCGCGTCGTCGACCTCGACGGCGCTTTCGTCGCGCCGGGCTTCCGCGACCAGCACACGCACCTGCTCAACGTCGCCGACGGCGGTGCGGACGCGCAGACGTACCGCCCGGTCTGGGACGGGTACGACGAGGAAGCGGCGTTCGAGGGCAGGAGACGTGTCGGCCAGGGGCACATCGACACCCTCGCCGAGGGCCACAGCCCGGTGGACGAGTTCCGGCACGGCACCGTCGACCAGGAGCTCATCGACAGCATCCTGCGCATGCACGACGAGGCGGCCAAGCAGGGCGTCACGACCGTCGTCGAGGCCGGTCTCACCGACCTCCGGGTGCTGGACGCGCTCTTCCAGCTCGCCGCCGAGGACCGGCTCAAGGTGCGGCACCTCGTCCGGGTGCGGTGGGGCGCCATCGAGCGCGCCGCCCAACTGGGGTGGACCAGCGGCTACGGCAACGAGTGGGTGAAGATCCTCGGGGTCAAGATGTACGCCGACGGGTGGCTGGGCCCGCGGACGAGCGCGCTGCGCGAGCCCTACAACGACGACCCGTACGACTGGGATCTTCCGCACGGTGTGCTGTTCCTCGCCCAGCAGCGCGCCGACGCCGACGTCGCCCGGGCCCGCGAGCTCGGGTTCAACATCACCACGCACGCGATCGGCGACCTCGGCATCCAGACGATGCTCAACGCCTACGACAAGGCCGGCGTGACGCCGGCCGACCGGTGGTGCCTCGAACACGTCCAGGTGGCCGGTGACGACCTGCTGGACCGGATGGCCGACCGCGGTGTCGTCGGCAGTATCCAGCTCAGCTTCCCGACCACCGACCACCGGTTCGCCGAGAGCGCCCTGGGCCGGCAGCGCACGCGACAAGAGTCGTACCGGTGGGACACGATGCGCAAGCGCGGGCTGACGCTGGCCGGTGGCACCGACTTCAACGTCGAGGTTCTCGACCCGTTGTGGGGGCTGCAGCGCTCGGTCACCAGGCAGGAGTTCGACGACAGCCCCACCGGTGGGTTCGTCCCGAACGAGCGGGTCACCGTCCACGACGGCCTCCGGCTGATCACCGCCGACTGCGCCTACGCCAGCTTCGAGGAGGACGAACGCGGAACCGTCGAGCCGGGCAAGTACGCCGACCTCGTCGTGACCCGCGAGAACCTGCTGACCCAGCCGCGCGACTGCCTGGCCGCCGCCACCAGGCTCATGACGGTGACCAACGGCAAGATCACCTTCGAGGGCGCGGTGTCCTACCCGCCCGGCGACGCCACCTGTTCGTCCGGCCGGTCACCTGGGGCACACCAGCACCCCTAGCGCCACCCACGGTCCGCGGCCGGCGCCTCAGCCGACCGTCCAGGTGTCGCTGCCGCGCAGCAGCGCGCCGAGGTCGCCGTCACCCTTCGCGGCGACGGCCTCGTCGAGCTGCTCGGCCATGAGATCGCCGTACGCCGGGCGGTCCACCTGGCGGAAGATGCCGATGGGGCTGCGCGCGAGCGTCCCGGGGTCGGCGAGGCGGGACAGGCCGAACGCCTGGGTGGGGTCGTCGTCCGTGGCGTCGTGCACCACCAGGTTCGGGTCGTCGCTCGGGCCGACCTCGAACCCGCCGCTCGCCGGGTCGCGGCGCACGCCGTACTGGCCCTCGGCGCCGAAACGTACCGGCTCGCCCTGCTCGAGGCGGATCAGCACCTCGTCACGGCTGTCCTCGTTCTTCAGGATCTCGAACGCGCCGTCGTTGAAGATGTTGCAGTTCTGGTAGATCTCGACCAGCGACGTGCCGCGATGCGCTGCGGCGGCGCTGAGCACCGAGGTCAGGTGGGCGCGGTCGGAGTCGATGGTGCGAGCGACGAAGGTGGCCTCGGCGCCGAGCGCGAGCGAGACCGGGTTGAACGGCGATTCCAACGAGCCCATCGGCGTCGACTTGGTGACCTTGCCCTGCTCGCTGGTGGGGGAGTACTGACCCTTGGTCAGCCCGTAGATGCGGTTGTTGAACAGCAGGATCGTCATGTTGACGTTGCGCCGCAGGGCGTGGATCAGGTGGTTGCCGCCGATCGAGAGCGCGTCGCCGTCGCCGGTGACGACCCACACCGACAGGTCCGGGCGCGAGGCGGCCAGGCCGGTCGCGATGGCCGGTGCCCGGCCGTGGATGGAGTGCATCCCGTACGTGTTCATGTAGTACGGGAACCGCGACGAGCAGCCGATGCCCGAGACGAACACGATGTTCTCTCGCGCCAGCCCGAGGTCGGGCAGGAAGCCCTGCACCGAGGCGAGCACGGCGTAGTCGCCGCACCCGGGGCACCAGCGGACCTCCTGGTCGCTGGTGAAGTCCTTCTTGTTCTGTGGCGCGTCGGTGGCGGGTACGTCCCGCAGCCCCGGCATGCCGATGTCGGTGGACGCGCTCACAGGCTGGCCGGCTCGCGCTCCGGTCCTCGCTCGTTCCTCGCTCGTCGCTGCGCCACTCACAGTGACCCGACCTCCTCCATGATCACGTCGGCCAGTTCCTCGGCCTTGAACGGCAGCCCTCGCACCCTGTTGTAGCTGACGACGTCGACGAGGTAGCGCCCGCGCAGCAGCAGTGCGAGTTGCCCGAGGTTCATCTCCGGAACGAGGACGCGGTCGTAGGAACGCAGCACCTCGCCGGTGTTGGCGGGCATCGGGTTGAGGTGCCGCAGATGGGCCTGGGCGATCGAGTGCCCCGCCCGTCGTGCCCGCCGCACGGCCGCGCCGATGGGCCCGTAGGTCGAACCCCAGCCGAGCACCAGCAGTTGGGCGTCGCCGTTCGGGTCGTCGACGTCGAGATCTGGGATGCCGGCAATTCCATCCACTTTAGCCTGGCGCAGGCGCACCATGCGGTCGTGGTTCGCCGGGTCGTAGGAGATGCTGCCCGCGCCGTCGAGCTTCTCGATGCCGCCGACGCGGTGTTCGAGCCCGGCGGTGCCCGGCACCGCCCACGGCCGGGCCAGCGTCTGGGGGTCGCGCAGGTACGGCCAGAACTCGGCCGGCTTCTCGTCGCCGTCGGCCTGGTGGTTCGGCTCGGTGGCGAAACCGGGCGCGATGGCCGGCAACGTGTCGACGTCCGGGATGTGCCACGGCTCGGAGCCGTTGGCCAGGTAACCGTCGGACAGCAGCACGACGGGCGTGCGGTAGGTGACCGCGATGCGCACGGCCTCGATGGCGGCGTCGAAGCAGTCCGACGGCGACGACGCGGCGACCACCGGAACCGGGGACTCGCCGTTGCGCCCGTAGAGCACCTGCAACAGGTCGGCCTGCTCGGTCTTGGTGGGCATACCGGTGGACGGCCCGCCGCGTTGCACGTCGACCAGCACGAGCGGCAGCTCGAGGGAGACCGCGAGGCCGACGGTCTCGCCCTTGAGTGCGACACCCGGTCCGGACGTGGTGGTGACCCCGAGCGCGCCGCCGAACGACGCGCCGAGTGCTGCGCCGATGGCGGCGACCTCGTCCTCGGCCTGGAACGTGCGCACGCCGAAGCGCTTGTGCTTGGAGAGCTCGTGCAGGATGTCCGACGCCGGGGTGATCGGGTAGGAGCCGAGGAACAGCGGCAGCCCCGACTGTTTCGCGGCGGCGATCATGCCGTACGACAGGGCGAGGTTGCCGGTGATGTTGCGGTACGTGCCGGACGGCAGTGCGGCGGGCTTGACCTCGTACCTGACGGCGAAGTCCTCGGTGGTCTCGCCGTAGTTCCAGCCGGCGCGCAACGCGGCGATGTTGGCGTCGCGGATGTTCTCCTTGCCGGCGAACTTCTCCTCGAGGAAGTTGACGGTGCCGTCGATGCTGCGTCCGTACATCCAGGACACAAGGCCGAGCGCGAACATGTTCTTCGACCGCGAGGCCTCTTTGCGGCTGAGCCCGAACGGGGTCAGCGCCTCCATGGTGATGCCGGAAAGGTCGACGGTGTGCACCTTGTAGGCGCTGAGTGAGCCGTCCTCGAGCGGGTTGGACTCGTAGCCGGCCTTCTTCAGCGCCCGCGACGTGAAGTCGGCGGTGTCGACGATGATGGTCGCGCCCTTGGGCAGGTCGCCGGCGTTCGCGCGCAGCGCCGCCGGGTTCATCGCGACCAGGACGTCCGGCGCGTCGCCGGGTGTGAGGATGTCGTAGTTCGCGAAGTGCAACTGGAAGCTCGACACGCCCGGCATCGTTCCGGCGGGAGCGCGGATCTCGGCCGGGAAGTTCGGCAGTGTCGAGAGATCGTTGCCGAAGGAAGCGGTCTCAGCAGTGAATCGATCACCGGTCAGCTGCATTCCGTCTCCGGAGTCGCCGGCGAATCTGATCACCACACGGTCGATTTCGCGTACCTGCTTCACCGTCACCGTGTGTCGACGCCTCCTAACGGTGCCTGGCATGGGGGCCGGTCCCTCAAACTGCCACCGGTCGACCATGCTACGGCGACCGGCGAGCCGTCCCCGAATCCCGTCCAGGTGATGAGAAGCACGTCTTGCTATTCAAGACGGCTGTCCGGTGGGCGGTCGTGTCGTGGAACCCGGGGCCCGGACCGGCCGTTGACCCCATCGGCACCGTACGACCGGCGTGCGGTGCATCGGACGAGAGGTGAGAGTGCATCGCAACCGGATGAGGGCGGTCGCGCTGCTGGGGGCGGTCTCGGTGGGTGCGATGGCCCTCGCCGTCCCGTGGGGCTGGCCGGGAATCGTTCTGGCCGTGCTCGCGGTGTCCGCGGTGCTCGGCTGTGTCTGCCTGCGCGGCGACGTGATCGTGCTGCGCGCGATGCGCGCGTACCCGGTCGGCGAGGCCGAGCAGCCCGCTCTCTACCGCGCTGTCCGGGAGCTGAGCGTCGCGGCGCGGGTCCCGATGCCGACGATCCACGTCAGCCCGACGCGCGCGGTCAACTCGTTCGCCGTCGGCCGTCGCCCCGCGCGTGCGGCGGTGTGCTGCACGGAGGGCGCCCTCGCGCTGTTCGACGAGCGCGAGCTGCGGGCGGTCGTCGGGCACGAGCTCGCGCACATCCGGCGCCGGGACACGCTCGTCGGCGCCGCCGTGGCGGTGGTCGCGAGTCTCGTGATGGCGCCGACCGGGGCGAACGCGTTCGCCCCGGGTCCGGGGCGGGCGGGTCCCGGTCGCGCCGCCCGGCTGCTGCTGGTCGTGCTCGCCCCGCTCGCCGCCGGCATCGTCCGCGCTGGTGTCGGCTCGCGACGCGAGTACGACGCCGACGCCGACGCGGCACGGATCACCGGCGACCCGCTCGGCCTGGCGTCGGCGCTGCGCCAGGTGGACCACAGCACACGGCGGCTGGTGTTGCCGCCCGAGCGGCAGATCGTCGCGATGAGCCACCTGATGCTGGCCACGCCGGTGCATCGAGCGGGAGTCGCGAGACTGTTCGGCACCCACCCGCCGATGGCCGAGCGGGTGGCACGGCTCGAACAGCGCGCCGGCTATCGCCGGTGACGCCGTGGACGCCGCCAGGGCGGGTTACCGGTAGTTGGTGAACTGCACGGCGAAGTCGAAGTCCTGGTTCTCGAGTAGTGACTTGACCGCCTGCAGGTCGTCCTTCTTCTTCGACGACACCCGCACCTCGTCGCCCTGCACCTGCGACTTGACGCCCTTGGGGCCCTCGTCGCGGATCGTCTTGGCGATCTTCTTGGCCTGATCCTGCGTCAGGCCCTCCTGCAGCGTGGCGGTGATCTTGTGCAGCGTGCCGGACGAACGCGGCTCGCCGGCGTCGAGCGCCTTCAGTGAGACCTTGCGCCTGACGAGCTTGTCCTTGAAGACGTCGAGAACGGCCCGGGCGCGGTCCTCGCCGGAGGCTTCCATCTCGATGCCGAGTTCGCCGGCCCACCGGATCGCGGCGTCGGTGCCGCGGAAGTCGAACCGCTGCGCGATCTCCTTGGCGGCCTGGTTGAGGGCGTTGTCCACCTCCTGCCGGTCAACGGAACTCACCACATCGAACGAGGACTCGCTCGCCACCTTCTGCTCCCTCCGGTTCTGCGCCTTCACAGCGGGTGTGACGGCCGCACAACCTACCCTGTGCGCTGCGGATTGTCGTCGAAGGCGTGCACTCGTGTATTCTCTCTTCGGTCCGGGCGCGCAGCCCGGCCCCGGCAGGTTGCCCGAGCGGCCAAAGGGAGCTGACTGTAAATCAGCCGGCACAGCCTTCGTAGGTTCGAATCCTACACCTGCCACACCAGCGGCCCCGCCGGATCGACCGGCGGGGCCGATTCGCGTTCCGGGCGCTGTCGTGCGGCGGGGTACCGCCGGTAGCCCGCGCGGGCTAGAATCAGGCCATGCGGCCTGAAAACGAGCCATCCGGCCGGAAACGATCGTTCATCGAGGACGCGCGCCGCGCGCAGGTCGTGCAGGCGGCTCGAGAGACCGTGGCCGCCGTCGGTCACGCGAACGCCTCGCTCGCCCGCATCGCCGAGCACGCGGGTATCAGCAAGAGCGTCATCTCCTACCACTTCGACGGCAAGGACGAACTGCTCGAACAGGTGGCTACCCAGTTCTTCGAGCAGACCTGGGAGTACATGGAGCCGAGGATCGCCGCGGCGGGCTCGGCGGCCGAGCGGGTACGGGCGTGGATCGACGCGCAGATGTCGTACTTCGCCGCGCACCGTCCCGCCTTCCTGGCCATGATCGAGATCGTCGCGAACCACCGGCGTGCCGACGGCACGCGCCCGTTCGCGGCCTCCGAACAGGAGGAGCTCGAGGCGCTGGCCGAGGTCCTGGCCGACGGCCAGAGCGCCGGCGAGTTCCGGGACTTCGACACCCGGACGTACGCCATGATCATCAGCCAGGCCATGGAGGGCGCGCTCTCCCGCTGGGCACTCGACGAGGCCGTCGACCTTTCCGTGCAGAGCCGAGCGCTGCGCGACTTCGTGGACAACGCGATAGGGCGGTGACGGCCATGACCCCCGATCCGACGGCGGAACCGGACGGCGGCGTGCAGAGCGAACGCGCGGTCGGCCTGCTTCCGCCCCGGCACCGTGTCGAACGACGGGCGATCCTCCGGTGGATGCTCGGCGCCGTCGCGTTCCCCGGCACGCTCACGGCCGCGGTCGCGATCGCGTGTGTCGTCTGGGAGGCAGCGCGTCCCTGGCTGGTCGTCGTGGTGATCGCCCTGGCGGTGTTCACCGCCGTGGGCGTCCTGATCGAGCCGTTCTGGCGCTACGCGGTGCACCGGTGGGAAGCCACCGACGACGCCGTCTACGCGCTGACCGGCTGGATCGTCCGCGAATGGCGGGTGGCGCCGATCTCGCGCATCCAGACGGTCGACGCGGTGCGCGGGCCGCTCGAACAGGTCATGGGACTGGCCACGCTACGCGTCACGACCGCCTCGTCCCGCGGGGCGATCACCATCGGTGGGCTGGACAGCGACGTCGCGGCCGCGGCGGCCGAGCGGCTCAACGCGATCACCCAGCGCACCCCGGGTGACGCGACATGAGCGCGCCGGGGCCGCGACCGAACGCCGGAGAACCGAACGGCGGCGGAGCCGATGCGGGCGCCGCGGTCTGGCAGCGCCTCGACGTCCGCCTGATCTGGGTGGACGTCGCCCAGTCGCTGCTGTCCCTCGTGCCGGCGGCGGTCGCGCTGGTGGTCTTCCGGGTCGAGCCGTCCTGGGGCACGCTCGGACCGGTCGCCGTCATCGGTGTGGTGGGCACCGTCGGCGCCGTCGCGGACATGCTGCGGTGGACGTTCACTCGCTACCGGGTGACGCCGGACCGCGTCGAGCGCCGCACCGGCGTCGTCGTCCGCCGCCATCGCTCGGTGCGCCGCGACCGGATCCGCAGCGTCGACGCCACGGCCAAGCTGCGGCACCGCGTGGCGGGGCTCCGGATCGTCAACATCGGGGCCGGGCAGCAGTCCAGCGCCGGTGAGTCGGCGTTCGTGCTGGACGCGGTGCGCAGACCCGAGGCGGAACGGTTGCGCGGCGCGTTGCTGCGCACCCGGCTGGGCGACGCACCGGCTGCCCCGTCCGGCGCGACCGGGGAATCCGTCGCGGCCACGGAGACCAGCACCGCCGTCCGGCCGGACGGAGCCGGCGGCGTTCCGGTCGAGGTCTTCGCCCGGCTGAAGCCGTCGTGGGTGGTCTACAACGTGTTCAACGCGTGGGCGTACCTGATGGCCCTCGGGCTCACGTGGGGCGGCTACTGGACCGCCTCGATGTTCGGCCTGGACGCCGCCGGGTTCGTCGGCGGTCTGGCCGACTGGGACGCAATCGGTGTCGCGTGGACGGTCGTGATCGCCGTGCTGGTGGTGGGGGCGGTGGGGGTCGTGGGTCTGGCCGCGAACTTCTTCGTCGAGAACTGGAACTTCGAGCTCGCCCGGGTACCGGGGGACGACGGCACCCTGCTGCGTACCCGCAAGGGGCTGTTCACCACGCGCGAGGTGAACCGCGACGACAACCGCATGCGCGGACTGCAGATCAGCGAGCCGGTGCTGTGGCGGTGGATGGGCATGGCGGACACGAACGTCGTCACGACGGGGCTGAACCTCTGGTCGCTGTACGAGCCGACGGCGATCCTGCCGCGCGGTCCGATCACGGTGGCCCGCCGGGTGGCCGGCCGGGTCCTCGGTGTGGATCCGAGCCCGCTGGAGGCGCCGCTCACGCGGCATCCACGCGCAGCGCTCCGGCGACGGCTGTGGTGGGCGACGTCCACCGCGGCGGCCGTCACGGGCGTGCTGGCATGGCTGTGGCTCACCGGTGTCGTGCCGGCCTGGACGCTCTGGGCCGGCGCCGGTCTCTGGCCGCTCGGCCTGCTGGGCGCGCTCGTCGCGTACCGCGCGCTGGGCCACACCGTCGCCGGCTCGTACCTGGTCGTGCGTTCCGGGCTGATGAGCAGGTCCACGGTCGCGCTGCGGCGCAGCGCCGTGAGCACGATCGCGATCCGCGAGTCGTGGCTGCAGCGCCGGCTCGGGCTGAAGACGGTGACGGCGATGACGTCGGCCGGATGGGGTGCGTACCGGGCCGGCGACGTCGCGGCGGAGGACGCGGTGGCCTTCGCCGCCGACGCCGCTCCCGGTCTGCTGGAACCGTTCCTGGACCGGCCCGACCCGGTGCCCGGGCCGCGGCGGCAGCAGGCGGCGTCGTCGCCGTGAGCCCGTCCGGCGCTCGACGCACAGCACGCGGGCAGCGGATTTCGCGCGGCGGGCGGTCGTTGTGTACCCTCGTCTGGCGCGCACGCCCCAATAGCTCAGTCGGCAGAGCGTCTCCATGGTAAGGAGAAGGTCTACGGTTCGATTCCGTATTGGGGCTCTGGCGAGGCACACCGCCGCGGCGGTGTGGGCTCCCTGCGGCGGGGTAGCTCAGGAGGTTAGAGCAAACGGCTCATAATCGTTGTGTCGCGGGTTCGAGTCCCGCCCCCGCTACCAACGCCGGCCGGTGCCGTCCGCTGCTCGATTGGCTGGGCTCGGCCCGTGTCGGCTACCCTGTCGAGGTTGTCGAACCGTCGTCCGTCGTTCAAGAGAGGCACCCGTGGCCACCAAGAGCACCGAACTGCGCCCCAGCGTCACCATGGCCTGCACGGAGTGCAAGGAGCGCAACTACATCACGAAGAAGAACCGTCGGAACGACCCCGACCGGCTCGACCTCAAGAAGTTCTGCCCGCGCTGCCGTGCGCACACGACGCACCGCGAGACCCGCTGAGCCGGTCCGCTCGACAGCAAGACCGACAATCATGACACATGGGTAAGATCCCGGGTGTCCATGGGTAGGCCGGTCCGGATCGGACGGCCGTGGCTGTAACGTCGTCACCATGCCCATTGCCCCTTCGGTCGTCGGTTGGACCTATCCCGCGCAGCCCTACGAGGTCAGCCGGGAGAAGGTGCGCGAGTTCGCCGAGGCGATCGGCGATCCGAACCCGGTGTACGTCGAGACGTCGGCCGCACGTGAACGAGGGCACACCGACGTGGTGGCGCCGCCGACGTTCGCGATGATCCCGGTCATGCGGGGCGTCGACATGCTGATGGACGATCTCGGCGTGGAGTTCGCCCGGGTCGTCCACGTCGACCAGCGCTTCACGTACGCGCGGGCCATCGCCGTCGGCGACCGGCTCGAGACCACCACGACCCTCGACCAGGTGCGCCAGGTCGCGGGCAACGACCTGCTCACCATCCGGTCCGATGTCCGTGACGATCGTGGCGAGGGAGTGTGCGAGTCACTCGCCACGCTGCTCGTCCGTCCAGAAGACGAGGGGGAGCCAGGTGACTGACCGGATTTCCGAGCCGCTCGCCGTCGGCGACGTCGTCGCGGACCAGACGTACTGGATCACGCGCGAGCACCTCGTGCGCTATGCCGGTGCCTCCGGCGACTTCAACCCGATCCACTGGAACGACCGCGTGGCCGAGGCGGTGGGCCTACCGGGAGTGCTCGCCCACGGCATGCTCACCATGGCGCTGGCCGGGCGGTTGCTCACCGACTGGACGGGTGACCCGGCGGCCGTCATCGAGTACGGAGTGCGCTTCGCGCGTCCGGTCGTGGTCCCCGACGACGACACCGGCATCGCGGTGCGTGTGGCCGCGTCGGTGACGGCGGTGCGCGACGACGGCGTGGTGGCTCTGGAGATCAACGTCCGGGCGGGCGAGCAGAAGGTGCTGACCCAGGCGCGGGCCCTGGCCAGGCCACCGGCGGCGGACGGTCCCGTCGAATCCGATGCGTGACGCCCCGGACGTCTCGCTCGCCGAACTGACCACGCTGCGGCTCGGTGGCCCGGCGAAGCGTGTCGTCGACGTCGACACCATCGACGACCTCGTCGGGGCCGTGCGCAACTGCGACGACCGCGGCGAGCCGGTGCTGGTGCTCGGCGGCGGCTCGAACGTGGTGGTGGCCGACTCCGGGTTCGAGGGCACGGTGGTCCGGGTGGGCACGCGCGGGGTCGAGGCCGACACGTCGGCGTCGTGCGAGTCGGACGATCTCGCGGCGTGCGGCGGCATCGTCGTCACGGTGGCCGCGGGCGAGCCGTGGGACGAGCTGGTGGCCCGCTGCGTCGCCGAGGAGTGGTCCGGGGTCGAGGCGCTGTCGGGAATCCCCGGGCTGGTGGGCGCGACGCCCATGCAGAACGTGGGCGCCTACGGCCAGGAGGTCGCCGAAACCGTCTGGCAGGTCCGCACGTACGACCGTCGCGCGCAGCGTATCCGTACGTTCGCGAACGCCGACTGCCGCTTCGCCTACCGCGACAGCGTGTTCAAGGGATCGTCGCGTTATGTCATCCTGCAGGTCAGCTACCAGCTCCGGCAGGGGTCCCTGGGTGCGCCGGTCAGCTATCCCGAGCTGGCGCGTGAGCTCGGCGTCGCCGTCGGCGAGCGGGCGCCGCAGGCCGACGTGCGCGCCGCCGTGCTGCGGCTGCGGGCGGGCAAGGGCATGGTGCTCGACCCGGCCGATCACGACACGTGGAGCGCCGGCTCGTTCTTCACCAACCCGGTGCTCGACGCTGCCGCGGCGGCCGATCTGCCGGACGCGGCGCCGCGCTGGCCGATGCCGGACGGGCGGGTCAAGACCAGCGCCGGCTGGCTGATCGAGCGGGCCGGCTTCACGCGCGGCTATACGGGTGGCCGGGAACGGGTGGCACTGTCCGGCAAGCACACGCTTGCACTGTGCAACCGTGGCGGCGCCAGCACCGGCGAACTGCTCGCGCTCGCCCGCGAGGTCCGCGACGGCGTGCGGGCCGCGTTCGGCGTCGAACTGGTCAACGAGCCCATGCTCGTCGGCTGCTCGCTGTAGACCGCACGCAACGGGGCGCGTCTACCCGTCACGAGCGCGCAGTGCCGCTCGCACCGCGTCCAGCAGGGCGTCGTCGTCCGCGCCGGTGAGGCGCGCTGCCCGGACGTACTCCGTGGCCGCTTCGTGCAGCCGCCGGGACCGGTGCTCGGTGTCGAGTTCCGGTGGCGCCGCGGTGACCCGGGTGCCGCCACGCAGCCGCGCCTGTACGACTCCGTCGGCCTCGAGTTCCCGGTACGCTCGCGCGACGGTCCCGGCGGCGATGCCCAGGTCGGCGGCGAGCTGACGGACACTGGGCAACCGTGCGCCGAGCGGCAGCCGACCTGCGGCGACCTGGGCGGTGATCTGGCGGCGGATCTGCTCGTACGGCGGGGTGGGGCTGGACGTGTCGATGACCACCGCCTCCGCGGCGGTCACGACCTCGCTCCGGAACGCGTGCGCACCCGGGCAGGCCGGCCGGCGTACACGTCCACCGCGAGAGCGGCCAGAATCGACAGACCGAGCGCTGCCCCGGCATACGCGGGGACGTCCCACCAGGCGGCGATGCTGCCGTCGCCACACCCCGCGTCCGCGAGTGCGTCCGCCGCTCGGTTCAGTTGCCACGCCATCGGCAGGCTCGTCTGGACGAGGAGAACGGCGGCGGCAGTGCTCGCAGCGCGGGCGACCGACCGCAGGGCCGTGCACCGCAGCCGCTCGTCGAGCTCGGCGTCCGGATCGAGCTCGGGGTCACCGGCCGGGGGACGGCCGACGATCCGGCGCACCGTGAGCTCGGCGACCAGCACGACGGCGGTGAGTGCGAGCACACCGGGCACGGCGTAGACGGCGCCCGGGTAAGGGCTGCTGGCCCCGCCCGCGAACGAGGTGGACAGGTCGGCGCACGAGTAGACGAGGCGCCGACCGTCGGTGGCCGTGACGATGCCGATGATCATCGCGATGGCCGCCGTACCGGCGCTCGCACGCATCAGGGACAGCCGCCACGCCGGCAGGTACGTCGCCGAGTCGCGAGGGCGCAGTGTGGCGGTGCGGACCACGGACGTGCGCCGGATCGGCGCGGTGGACTCGCCGACGGCGACAGCGATCGGCAGCAGCAGGGCGGCGAGCGGGACGGCGACGAACAGCGGCCAGCCCTGCTCGGCCCGGCTCAGCGCTGCGGAGCTGGCCGCGATGCTGGTGGCGGCCGCGATCACCAGGGTGATGCCGGCGAGACGGGCGCGGCGCAGATGGGCGTCGACGCGACGGCTCGCCTCGCTGGCAGGTGTGCCGGCCGCCGGCGGTGGCGTCCGTCGTGCCGCTCCGGCCAGCGCGATCACGGCGATCGCGACGATCATGGTGACGACGACGGCCAGCAGCGCGCTCACGTGACCTCCTGTGTCATGTCTCTGGCACAGAGAGCGAAGCAGTGGCACGTCATCTGTGTCAAATGGCTGATACAGCCGGCCTCTGGGGCCGTCGCGCGGCCGCAACCCACCGCGTCCAGATTTCCGCTCCGGCTCGGTGTGTCGCCAGCGAGGTTGTGGCACAATCTCTTCTCGTGATCACCGTGCTGAACGTCGAGGCCGCTCCCGCAGCGGCCTCGACGTTCAGCCTGTGCTGTTGCTGTTGTCGCTGAGCGCGGCTCTCCTCGAACGCTCCCCGACCACCAGGCCGCCGTGTCGCGGCCGCTCACGACAGCAGGCACATCGATGGTCACCAATGTTCCCGAACTCGGTCGTCGTCACGTCTTCGGCGAGCACGCCGACCTGCGTGGACGCACCGTCATGGTGCTGCACGCCCATCCCGACGACGAGGCGATCTTCACCGGCGCGACGATGCGCCGCCTGGCCGACGCCGGCGCGCGTGTCGTCCTGGCGACGGCCACCCTCGGCGAGCTGGGAGCCGAGCACGTGTCGTTGGCGGCGGGCGAGACGATGGCCCAGCGGCGGGTCGCCGAGCTCGAGCGGGCCGCCGATCTGCTCGGCGTGCAGCGGCTGGTTCTGCTGGGTCATCGCGACTCCGGGCTGCCGGGTGCCGCGGACAACGCGCACCGTGACGCGCTCGCCGCCGCGGATCCGGCCCGGGTGGCGCGCCGCCTGGCCGCACTCGCCGGCGAGGAACACGCCGACGCGATCGTGTACGACGACGGCGGCGGCATCTACGGCCACCCGGACCACCTGGCCGCGCACCGCATCGGCACGCTCGCCGCGCGTCTCGCGGGCGTCCCGGCCTACGAGTCCACGGTCGACCGCGGGCACCTGCACGATCCGGCAGGGCGGGCCCACCTCGTGCACGCCGCGGCCCGCGCCACCGGCCTGCCGATCGGCGTCGAGACCGAGCAGATCGCGCTGACGCTCACGGCGACGGCGACGGAGCTCGCCGTCAAACGAGCGGCCATCGCGGCGCACGCGAGCCAGATCACCGCCGAGGACGTCACCCACGCCGCGTTCGACGACGCGTACGGGTTGGAGTGGTTCGTGCGGACCGGCGGGGCGGGGCCGCTGGACGCGGTCCTGTCCAGCCCCACTCCCGTGATCATCAACGATGCACCACACCATGAGCCTGCTCGTGACGTGGTGAATCGTTGATGATCACGGCGTAGTCGCGAGCCAGTCCTCGACCTCTTCGGCCCACTGTTTGCGCAGCTCCGGCGGCGCCGACGACCCGTGGATCGACCCGCGCGCGAGAGCCGCCAGCTCCGCGTCGTCGAGACCGTGGGTCGCGCGGGCCGTCGTGTACTGCGCGAGCAGCCGGGAACCGAACAGCAACGGGTCGTCGGCGCCGAGCGCCACCGGGACGCCCGCGGCGAGCAACGTCCGCAACGGCACGTCAGCGGAGGTCGGGTAGACACCGAGGCTCACGTTCGAGGCCGGGCAGACCTCGAGGGTGACCTCCTCGCCGGCTATCCGCTCGAGCAGCGCGGGATCCTCGGTGGCGCGGATTCCGTGTCCCAGGCGCCGTGCGCGCAGGTCGTTCAGGCACGACCGGGCGCTGTCCGGTCCGAGCAGCTCTCCACCGTGCGGCACCGACAGCAGGCCGGCGCGATGGGCGATCGAGAACGCGGGTGCGAAGTCGTGGATCGTGCCGCGCCGCTCGTCGTTGGACAGCCCGAACCCCACCACGCCGCGCCCGGCGTACTTGGCGGCCAGCCGGGCGAGCGTGCGTGCGTCGAGCGGGTGCTTGGTGCGGTTGGCCGCGATGACGACGGCGATGCCGACGCCGGTGTGCTCCGACGCCACCCGGGCCGCGTCGAGCACGAGATCGGTGAACGCGGTGATGCCCCCGAACCGGGCACCGTAGCCGGACGGGTCGACCTGGATCTCCAGCCAGCGCGAGCCCTCGGCCGCCTCGTCCTCGGCCGCCTCGCGCATCAGCCGGCGCACGTCCGCCTCGGTGCGCAGCACCGAACGCGCGAGGTCGTACAGCCGCTGGAACCGGAACCAGCCCTTCTCGTCGGCCGCGGACAGCTGCGGCGGCCATTCGTTGCGCAGCGAGTCCGGCAGCCTGACGTCGTGCTCGTCGGCGAGGTCGAGCAGCGTCGAGTGCCGCATCGACCCGGTGAAGTGCAGATGCAGGTGCGCCTTGGGCAGGGCGCGCAGGTCACGTCCGGACGTCGTCGCGGCCGGTCCGGTCGAGACCGCCGGGCTGGCGTCGTCCACTGGCTCCACCACACTCCTCACCCGATCGTGGCCGTGCGCGCCGGTCAGCTGAGCAGACGCTGGATCCGCCCGACCCCCTCGGCGAGGTCGTCGTCGCCGAGTGCGTACGACAGCCGGAGGTATCCGCTCGGGCCGAACGCCTCGCCGGGCACGACCGCCACCTCGGCCTCGTCCAGGATGACCTCGGCGAGCTCCGCGCTGGTGGCCGGGGTGCGCCCGGCGACGTCGCGGCCCAGAACGCCCTTGACCGAGGGGTAGGCGTAGAACGCGCCCTCGGGCTCCGGGCAGTAGACGCCGTCGATCTCGTTGAGCATTGCCACGATGGTGCGCCGGCGCCGGTCGAAGGCCTCGCGCATCGCCGAGACGGCGGACAGGTCACCGGAGACGGCCGCGAGGGCGGCGCGCTGGGAGACGTTCGCGACGTTCGAGGTGGCGTGCGACTGCATGTTCGCCGCGGCCTTGACCAGGTCCGCGGGGCCGACCATCCAGCCGACCCGCCAGCCGGTCATCGCGTAGGTCTTGGCGACCCCGTTCACGACGACGCAGGTGTCGGCCAGCTCGGGGACCTGGACCGGCACGGAGGAGAACGACGCGTCGCCGTAGGTGAGGTGCTCGTAGATCTCGTCGGTGACGACCCAGAGGCCGTTGCGGTGTGCCCACCGGCCGATCTCGGCGACCTGCTCGGGCGGGTACACCGCGCCCGTGGGGTTCGACGGTGAGACGAACAGCAGGACCTTCGTACGCTCGGTGCGGGCGGCCTCGAGCTGGTCGACGTCGATGCGGTAGCCGGTGCTCTCGTCGGCGAGCACCTCGACCGGTACGCCGCCGGCCAGCTTGATCGACTCGGGGTAGGTGGTCCAGTACGGCGCCGGCACGAGAACCTCGTCGCCCGGGTCGAGCAGGGCGGCGAACGCCTCGTACACGGCCTGCTTGCCGCCGTTGGTGATCAGGACCTGCGCGGGGTCGACGTGCAAGCCCGAGTCGCGTGCGGTCTTGGCCGCGACGGCCTCTTTCAGCTCGGGCAGCCCGCCGGCCGGGGTGTAGCGGTGGTTCCGGGGATCGCGGCAGGCCTCGACCGCCGCGTCGACGATGTAGTCGGGGGTCGGGAAGTCCGGCTCGCCGGCGCCGAACCCGATGACCGGCCTGCCCGCCGCCTTGAGCGCCTTGGCCTTCGCGTCCACGGCGAGCGTCGCGGACTCGGCGATCGAGGCGATGCGGGTGGACACGCGCGGGTGGGAACGTTCGGCGGGGGCGGGCGAGATCATGCGGTCCATCCTGGCATCATCTCGCCGCGCCCCGCCAAGCAGTTCCCCGAAGCGGACCGTCGAAGCGGTCCGTCGAAGCTCGAGCTTCGGGTCAGCTCGTCATCCTGCTGACGGCTCGGTAGTACTCGGTCGACTCCGGCCGGTACAGGAACCACAGGATCACCGCGGCCAGGACGACGGTGACGAGGTTGACGACGAGGTTGAGCCCCGCGGTGTTGCCGAGCGAGAACAACGTGAACACGATGTTCAGCCCTCCGAGCACGGTCGCGACGACCCGTGCCCACGACCGGCCCTGCTTGTTCTTGACGGCCATCCACAGCCACAGTGCGACGCCGAGGAGCGACACGACGACAGCGACGCCGATGGCCAGGTTCGCCGCGGCGTCGATCTCGCTCTCGGTGAGGTTGGGGTCGCTCTCCTCGACGGCGTCGCGGATGCTGCCCGTGCTCAGGGCCGCGAACAGCACACCCACCAGGGACAGCGCGGCGCCCACGTACATGAGCTTGACCGCGTTCAGGATCGACGGCGGTGGTTCGGGCGCGGACACGGGGTTGGCGTCGTACGCGGACCCGCTCCAGGCCGGAGGCTGGTCGGGCGGACCGCTCGCCCACGGCTGCCCGGACGCGGGCTCGTTCGGCTGCGCGTACGGATTGGAGTTGTCGTTGTTCGGCTCGGAGCCCGGTGGGGGCGTGGTGCCGCTCATGGTTCAGTCTCCGTCGTGGTTGACTCGATGTCGAACCGGACGATAGCCGGGTTGGCCGCCGACCGCGAGGTTCTGCACGTTCGCGTCGCCCGGACGCCCGGTGTGTCCACTCCCTGGGCAGGCGGTTCGGCAGGAGTTCGGCGTGGCACCGCGCGGGCTGTCGGCGGGTGAGTTAGACCGAAGTGCCGCCGAGCACGTACACTCTGTTGCTTGGTGGTCGACGGACCCCAGTCGAAGTGCGCCCGCACGGCTTCGGCGGGCGACGTGCAGTTCACCGAAGGGCAGTGGCTCAATTGGTAGAGCACCGGTCTCCAAAACCGGCGGTTGGGGGTTCGAGTCCCTCCTGCCCTGCTGGCCGCATCCAGCGGCCGGACCCACTGCGGCGCCCGGCCGGGTGACGTACACGACTCAAGCGAGGTAGCACGTGACGGAGACCAGCGGGAGGACCGCTACCCCCGAGCGTCCACATTCGCCCAGACGGCGTGGCCCGTTCGCGCGGTTGTCGCTGTGGGTCCGCCAGGTGGTGGCGGAGCTGCGCAAGGTCGTCTATCCGACCCGCAAGCAGCTCCTGACGTACACGGCAGTGGTGCTCGTGTTCGTCGCGATCATGATCACCTACGTCACTCTGCTCGACCTCGGTCTGGGCTGGGCGATGTTCGAGATCTTCGGCTGAGTCGGCCCGCGATCAGCCGCATCGAGGAGGAAGAAGCACACACCGTGTCCGAGCACGAGTCGACCATCGAGGACCTCGAGGCCGCCCAGCCGAACGAAGGCGCGGACGGCCCGGCGGAGCCTGCCGAAGAGGCGCCCAACGCCGAGTCCGAAGGGGCCGACCCGCTGGGCGAGTTCCGCCGTGCACTTCGCGCCAAGCCGGGCGAGTGGTTCGTCGTGCAGACGTACTCGGGCATGGAGAACCGGGTCCGCGCCAATCTCGAGAACCGCATCACGAGCCTCAACATGGAAGACTTCATCTACGAGGTCGAGGTGCCCACCGAAGAGGTGGCCGAGATCAAGAACAACCAGCGGCGTATGGTCAAGCGCCACCGGTTCCCCGGGTACGTGCTCGTCCGCATGGAAATGACCGACGAGTCGTGGGCGGCGGTGCGCAACACCCCGGCCGTCACCGGGTTCGTCGGGCATGCGCACCAGCCGATCCCGCTGAGCCTCGACGAGGTCGAGCGTTGGCTCGCGCCGGAGGTGCCCGAGGAGACCAAGCCTGCGGCCGAGGAAGAGAAGAAGCAGGTCGAGGTCCTCGACTTCCAGGTCGGCGACTCCGTCATGGTCATCGACGGCCCGTTCGCGACGTTGCACGCGACGATCAACGAGATCAACACCGACTCGCAGAAGATCAAGGGTCTGGTCGAGATCTTCGGTCGTGAAACCCCCGTCGAGCTTTCGTTCAACCAGATCCAGAAGCTCTGACGGCATCCACCGCACCGGCCGGTGCGTCCGGTCACCGGTGCTCAGCAGTCACACCACGAGAAGGACCCGAGGAATGCCAGCGAAGAAGAAGGTCGCAGGCCTGATCAAGCTCCAGATCCAGGCCGGCCAGGCGACCCCCGCGCCGCCCGTGGGCCCCGCGCTGGGTCAGCACGGCGTGAACATCATGGAGTTCTGCAAGGCCTACAACGCCGCTACCGAGGCGCAGCGCGGCAACGTCGTGCCGGTGGAGATCACGGTCTACGAGGACCGTTCCTTCACCTTCGTCACGAAGACGCCGCCGGCCGCGAAGCTGATCCTGAAGGCCGCCGGTGTCGACAAGGGCTCCAGCGAGCCCCATCGCATCAAGGTCGCCTCCATCAGCCGCGACCAGGTGCGCGCGATCGCCGAGCAGAAGATGCCCGATCTCAACGCCTACGACTTCGAATCCGCGGAGAAGATCATCGCGGGGACGGCGCGGCAGATGGGCGTGACCGTCAACGACTGACGCAGTCGTGCCACGGGCCACAGTGGCGCCGTGGTGAGTGGCAGGGCCGAAGCGCCGGTCCGTACCACGACTCCCGGAGAACGCACGAGGAGCAGAAATGAAGCGCAGCAAGGCATACCGGTCGGCCGCCGAAAAGATCGACGCGGACCGGCTCTACACGCCCGGCGAGGCCGTCCGGCTGGCACGTGAGACCTCCCCGGTGAAGTACGACGCGACGGTCGAGGTCGCGTTGCGGCTCGGCGTCGACCCGCGCAAGGCCGACCAGATGGTGCGCGGCACCGTCAACCTTCCGCACGGCACCGGCAAGACCGCTCGGGTCCTGGTCTTCGCCGTCGGTCCCAAGGCGGAGGAGGCCACCGCGGCCGGCGCCGACATCGTCGGCGGCGACGAGCTGGTCGAAGAGGTGTCGGGCGGCCGGCTCGACTTCGACGCGGTCGTCGCGACGCCGGACATGATGGGCAAGGTCGGCCGGCTGGGCCGGGTTCTCGGGCCGCGCGGCCTGATGCCGAACCCGAAGACCGGCACGGTCACCATGGACGTCGAGAAGGCCGTCGGCGACATCAAGGGCGGGAAGATCGAGTTCCGGGTGGACCGGCACGCGAACCTGCACTTCGTCATCGGCAAGACCTCGTTCTCCGACCAGGCGCTGGCCGATAACTACGTCGCCGCCATCGACGAGGTGACGCGGCTCAAGCCCTCGGCGGCCAAGGGCCGCTACATCAAGAAGGTCACGCTGACCACGACCATGGGACCGGGCATCCCGCTCGACCCGTCGAAGGTCCGGGCGACGGAGACCGCCGACGCGTGAACCCGAGACCGGTGAGCCGTTGAACGGCTCTCGTCAGACACCGGCCGCCGTGACCCGAACCGTCGGGGCACGGCGGCCGCTTCGTGGTACCTGGAGGTCGTCGTGCCGGTGACGACGCTGCTGCCGGACCGTTCGGCACAGGTGGCACGCCGGATCCGGCCGGTGCTCGACGTTCCGGTGCTCGGCCGGTTCCTGCGGTGGCTGACGCCGGACTACGGCGGGCTGATCGGGGCGACGTGCTTCTTCTGCTGGTCGCTGACGCCGTCCCTGCTGCCGCGGACGTGGATCTACCAGGCGATCGTCAGCGGGCTGACCGCGATCATCGGCTATGCGCTGGGCTCGCTGCTCGGCTGGCTGGTCCGGGTGGTCGTGCGACAGGTGCGTCCGTCGTTGCTGTCCCCGTCGCGGCGCGTCCGGCTGATCGCCTGGTGGGCGTTGAGCGTGGTCGCGACCGTGGCGGCGAGCTGGTACCTCACCGCCGCGGCCGGGTGGCAGACGCAGATCCGGTCGTTGATGGGCGTGGAGAGCCCGGGGCCGAACCACTACGTGCTGATCGTTCTGGTGGCGGGGGCGATCTTCGTGGCGTTCCTGGCCGTCGGCCGGCTGGTGCGCGGTGCGTCGAGGCGCCTGCGCCGGTTCTTCGGGCGCTGGGTGCCACCGTTGGCGGCGCTGGTGGCCTCGGTGACGTGCGTCGCGGTGGTGTCCTTCTGGTCGTGGACGGGGCTGTTGTACCCGTCGCTGCTCGGTGTGGCGAACGATGCTTTCGCGGCGGTCAACCAGGAGACCGAGGCGGGGAACAACGCGCCGACCAGCCGCACCCACTCCGGTGGACCGGATTCGCTGGTGACGTGGGACTCACTCGGGCGTAAGGGCCGCGAGTTCGTGTCCTCCGGGCCGACCGCGGCCGAATTGACGGCGTTCAACGGCCGCCCGGCGACGGACCCGGTGCGCGCCTACGTCGGCATGAACTCGGCGGAGACCCCTGCGGGCCTGGCGTCGCTGGCGGTGCGCGAGCTCGAGCGTGCGGGCGGGTTCGAACGCGAGGTGCTGGTCGTCGTCACCACGACGGGGACCGGGTGGGTGGACGGCGCCGCGGCGGATGCGCTCGAGTACTTGTACAACGGCGACTCCGCGATCGTCGCGACGCAGTACTCGTACCTGCCCAGCTGGATCTCGTTCGTCGCCGACCAGGAGCAGGTGCGCATCGCGGGCCGGGCGCTGTTCGAGGCGGTGCACGCGGCGTGGCGGGAGCTGCCCGCCGACTCGCGGCCACGGCTGGTGGTCTACGGCGAGAGCCTCGGCGCGCTGGGAAGCTCGGCGCCGTTCGACGGTCTGGACGATCTGCAGGACAAGGTGGACGGAGCGCTCTGGGTGGGCTCGCCGACCGGGCACGCGCTGCGCTCCGAGCTGACCGAGCAGCGCGACCCGGGCTCGCCGGCGCGGCTGCCGGTGTACGAGGGCGGCGAGGACGTGAAGTTCTGGGGCGGCTGGCAGGAGCCGATGGACCTGGAGTTCTCCGGCGACGAGCCGCCGGTGCTGTTCCTGCAACACGCCTCCGACCCGGTGGCGCTGTGGTCGTGGGACCTGATGTTCTCGCAGCCGGAATGGATCACCGAGGAGCACGGACCGGACGTCATCGACAACTTCGACTGGTATCCGTTCGTCACGTTCTGGCAGATCACCGCCGACATGGCGCTGTCGGCCACGGTTCCGGCCGGGCACGGGCACAACTACGGCGGCGAGCTCGTCGACGCGTGGCTGGCGGTGGCGCCGCCGGGCGACTGGGACCACGAGCGCACCGACGAGCTGCGCGAGATGGTGCGCTCGTTCGCCCCGGTGAACTGAGGCCGTGACGCGTGCCGGGGGGGGACCCGCGGGGGCGCGGCCCGTTGGGTCACCGACAGGAGTGGAGCCGCGTTTCAAGGGGTTGGCACCGGAGGCAACTGTTGCCCGCTGCGTCACCGCCGCGGAAACGAAGACCGTCTGCCTGTCGGACCATCCAACGCCGCCGCCCAGCATCGGTCGATCATCGTGGATGGCTCGACGCTCGATTTGGGGCGCGGTCCTGACTACACGTATAGTCGTCCGCGCCAGAGACCGCTGGTTTCACGCCCTCCGGGCGTGGCGAAGGTTCCGCACAGGCGGACGGCCCGCGCAGGCGAGACGAGAGCGGACCAGTGTGCCGCCCACGCCCCGTGCCTGCGCCGGGGCGTTCTTCATGTCTGGGCCCTTCGCGACCGTTACCGCAGAAGGAGCCACATGGCGAGGCCAGACAAGGCAGCCGCCGTCGCCGAGCTGGCGGACGAGTTCCGCAGTAGCAACGCGATCGTGCTGACCGAGTACCGGGGTCTCAGCGTGAAGCAACTGACGGAACTCCGTCGGGCGCTCGGTGAGACCGTCTCCTACGCCGTGGTGAAGAATACGCTGACCAAGATCGCAGCGAAGGACGCTGGCGTGGAGGGCATCGACGACTACCTCGTCGGCCCGTCCGCCATCGCCTTCGTCAAGGGCGACCCGGTCGAGGCCGCCAAGGGGCTGCGTACCTTCGCCAAGGCCAACCCGTCGCTGGCCATCAAGGGCGGGCTGCTCGAGGGCAGCCACTTGTCGGCCGACGAGATGAACCGACTCGCCGACGTCGAGTCGCGAGAGGTGTTGCTGGCCAAGCTGGCCGGCGCGATGAAGGCGTCCACGCAGAACGCGGCGTCGCTCTTCAATGCCCCGCTGGAGAAGACCGCGCGCGCTGTCGACGCGCTCCGGCAGAAGGTCGAAGCCGGCGACGGCTCCGGCCAGAGCTGACCACCACCACAGAAAGGACGCCACCATGGCGAAGCTCAGCACCGACGAACTGCTCGACGCATTCAAGGAGATGTCGCTCCTGGAGCTGTCGGAGTTCGTGAAGCAGTTCGAGGAGACCTTCGACGTCACGGCCGCCGCGCCGGTCGCCGTCGCAGCCGGAGCGCCGGCCGCGGGCGGCGGCGAGGAGGTCGAGGCCGAGGAGGAGCAGGACGAGTTCGACGTCGTGCTCGACGACGCCGGCGACAAGAAGATCCAGGTCATCAAGGAGGTCCGGACGCTGACGTCGCTGGGCCTCAAGGAGGCCAAGGACCTCGTCGAGGGCGCGCCGAAGCCGCTGCTCGAGAAGGTCAACAAGGAGACCGCCGACCAGGCCAAGGAGACCCTCGAGGCCGCCGGCGCCAGCATCTCGGTCAAGTGATCCGCTGACGCTTCGGTTCTCGAAGCGTCTGTGCATCGCGGTACGGCAGGGGCCGTGCCGGTCCGTGAGTCGTCATGACTCGCGGGTCCGGCGCGGCCCCTGTTGTCGTTCACGGCCGGTTGTCAGGAGCCGTGAGGCCGGTCACACCTGTCTCATATGGTGAGCGCAGGTGTCTTCCAATTTGAAAACCGGCGGCGAAAGTCCTTACATGGACTGTCGTGACCGCTGACGAGTTCGTGTGCCGAATGCCTCGCGCGGACGCGGTGCGTCTTCCGAGCCGGGCCGAGCGCGCGCCGAGCCGCCTCGGCGGCGCCTGTCGGTGACCCTCGCCGCACCGTCCGCCCAGTTCCTCGAGTTCCCGCAGTGCCGATGCACGGCCCGGCCGTCCGGGCCGGTGCCGCACGTTCCCGTCCGTCAGGTTTTTCGTTTTGATCTCCATCCGTGAACTTCGCAAGGTCTATCCGACTCCGACCGGTGACGTGGTCGCCCTCGACGGCGTCGACATCGACGTGCCGACCGGCCGGGTCGCGGGCGTCCTCGGCCGCAGCGGCGCCGGGAAGAGCACGCTGCTGCGCTGTGTGTCGCTGCTGGACCGGCCGACGTCCGGGTCGGTGCTGGTGGACGGGGCCGATCTTTCCGGCCTGTCGGGTGCGGACCTGCTGGCCGCGCGGCGGCGCATCGGGAACGTCTTCCAGCGGTTCAACCTTCTGGACTCGCGGACCGTCGCCGGCAACGTCGCACTCCCGCTCGAGCTGGCCGGCGAGCCCCGGTCACGCCGCGCCGCCCGGGTGGACGAGCTGCTCGAGCTGGTCGGCCTGTCGGACAAGAAGTCGTCGTACCCGGCCCAGCTCTCGGGCGGTCAGCAGCAGCGCGTAGGCGTGGCGCGTGCGCTGGCGGCGCGGCCGGACCTGTTGCTGTGCGACGAGGCGACGTCGGCGCTGGACCCGGAGACGACGCGGTCGGTCCTGGCGCTGCTGCGCCGAGTGAACGAGGAACTCGGCGTCACGATCGTGCTGATCACGCACGAGATGGACGTCGTGACCACGGTGTGCGACACGGCCGCGATCCTCGAGAAGGGCACGGTGGCGGCCAGCGGTCCGGTGGCGGAGCTGGCGGCGACACCGGGAACGATGCTGTCGGACGGGCTGTTCCCGCAGCTCGGAGCCGCCGACGTGGCCGGCGACGGCCGCGCCGTCCTGGACGTGTCGTTCCTCGGTGACGCGGCCGACCGTCCGCTGTTGAGCGAGGCGATCCGGGCGACCGACGGCGACGTGACGATCCTGGCCGGCGGGGTGGAGACGGTGCGCGGCAGCCGGGTCGGCCGGCTGCGGGTGGCGGTCGACACCACGGCGGTGAGTGAGGCCACGAAGGTCCTACGGACCGGCGGTGCCCGAGTCGAGGCGGTCGCATGACGGGGGAGGGCTGGGACCGCTGGGCGCCCGAACTGTGGCAGGCGACGCTCGAGACGTTGGCCATCGTCGGCATCGCGGGCGTGGTGACGGTGCTGCTCGGGCTGCCCCTGGGCGTGGCGCTGTCGGTCACCGGGCCGGGTGGGCTGACGCCGTCGCGCACGGTCTCGCGGGTGCTGGGAGCGGTCGTTGACATCGGCCGTTCGATCCCGTTCATCATCCTGATGATCGCGATCGTGCCGTTCACCCGGCTCGTCGTCGGCACGACCATCGGGAGCTCGGCGGCGGCGGTGCCGCTGACCGTCGCCGCGATCCCGTTCTTCGCCCGGCTCGTGGAGGCCGCACTCCGTGAGGTGTCGCCGGGCGTGGTCGACGCGGGCGCGTCGATGGGCGCCTCACGGCGGCAGCTGATCGTCAAGGTCCTCGTGCCCGAGGCGCTGCCGTCCATCGTGGCCGGGCTGACCGTGACGGTCGTGGCCATGATCGGTTACACCGCCATGGCCGGCGCCGTGGGCGGGGGCGGTCTGGGCGAGCTCGCGGTGAGCTATGGCTACCACCGCTTCGAGACCGGTGTCACCTGGGTGACAGTGGCGATCCTCGTCGTCGTCGTCAAAGCGGTGCAGACCGCGGGCGACCTGTGTGCCCGGCGGCTGTCGCACCGTTGAGCGCCGCCGGCACCGTCCAGCCGAGCCACGTGCCGCACACCCGCGGCGCCGGCCCGGGAAGTGAAGTTCGACTCTCAGGAGATCCCAGATGAAGAGAACGACCATCGCCGTCGCCGGGCTGGCCTCGGCCGTCCTGCTGGCCGGCTGCGGAGCCGACGACGGGTCCAGCGCCGGCGACGGTGTCGTCCGCGTCGGTGTCACTCCGGTGCCGCACGGCGAGATCATGCAGTTCGTCCAGGACGAGCTCGCCGAGGACGCGGGCATCGAACTGGAGCTCGTCGAGTTCACCGACTACGTGCAGCCGAACGTGGCGCTCAGCGAGGGCGAGCTGGACGCGAACTTCTTCCAGCACGTCCCGTACCTGGATGCCCAGGAGGCCGACCGCGGCTACGACTTCGAAGCGGTGACCCCGGTGCATCTCGAACCGCTCGGCATGTACTCCACGAAGATCGACTCGTTGAGCCAGCTGTCGTCCGGTGCTCAGGTCATCATCCCGAACGACCCGAGCAACAGCGGGCGGGCGCTCAACCTGCTCGCCGACGAGGGCCTGATCGAGCTGGCCGACGACGCCGGCATCTCGGCGACGCGCCAGGACATCGTCGACGACGGCGGTCTCGAGATCGAGGAGCTGGAGGCGGCGAGCCTGCCGCGGAGCCTGCCGGACGCCGATCTCGCCGTGATCAACACGAACTACGCGCTCGAGGCGGACCTGGCGCCCGGTGAGGACGCGCTGGCGATGGAGTCGGCTGAGGACAACCCGTACGCCAACGTGCTGGTCGTTCCCACGGGATCGGAGAACAGCGAGAGCATCTCGACGCTGGCGGACCTGCTGACCTCGGAGGAGGTCGTGCGGTTCATCGAGGAGAACTACGACGGCGCGATCGTCCCGGCGGCCTGAGCCGCCGGGCCGTGTCGCCCGTCACCGGATCGGTATCCGCGCAGGACACAGGGGGCGTTCAGGGTCGAATCGGACCGATCTTCGGCCGCGGTGCTTGACGAGCGCGTCTCGTGGACGAGATGCTTCATGCGTACCGAGGTGGGAGATGCAAGGGAGAAGAAGACGCGGAGTGGGACGCCACTCGACAGCAGTGTGCCCTTTGGGTTAGACTGCAGCTTTGCGCTGTCGTCTGCCCGTGTTTTTGCGTGGGTCTGAAGACGGCGCAACCACGCGATTCACTCCATCCGTGTGCCCTCGGAAGGACCCCTGTTGGCCGTCACGCCCACCGCTCATGAGACCAAGAACGGCTCGCGCCGCCTTTCCTTCGCCAAGATCCGGGAACCTCTCGAGGTACCCAACCTTCTCGCCCTTCAGCTAGACAGCTTCGACTGGCTGCTCGGAAACGAGCGCTGGCAGGCGCACGTCGCCGCCGCCGAAGCGGAGGGGCGCACCGACGTCAACACGACGTCGGGTCTGCAGGAGACGCTCGACGAGATCAGTCCCATCGAGGACTTCTCGGCGACGATGTCCCTGTCCTTCTCGAACCCCCGGTTCGAGGAGCCGAAGAACAGCATCGACGAGTGCAAGATGCGCGACTTCACGTACTCCGCGCCGCTGTTCGTCACCGCCGAGTTCATCAACAACGAGACCGGCGAGATCAAGTCCCAGACCGTCTTCATGGGCGACTTCCCGCTCATGACGCCCAAGGGCACGTTCATCGTCAACGGCACCGAGCGTGTCGTGGTCTCGCAGCTGGTCCGTTCACCGGGTGTGTACTTCGAGCGCGGCCTCGACAAGACGTCCGACCGCGACATCTACACCGCCAAGGTCATCCCGTCCCGTGGTGCCTGGCTGGAGTTCGAGGTCGACAAGCGCGACACCGTCGGCGTCCGGCTCGACCGCAAGCGCAAGCAGAACGTCACGGTACTGCTCAAGGCCATGGGCTGGACGAACGAGCAGATCCTCGAAGAGTTCGGCGACTACGAGTCGATGCGCGCGACCCTGGAGAAGGACCACACCACCACCCAGGAAGAGGCGCTGCTCGACATCTACCGGAAGATGCGCCCGGGTGAGCCGCCGACCCGGGAGGCGGCACAGCAGCTTCTCGAGAACGCGTACTTCAACCCCAAGCGCTACGACCTCGCCAAGGTCGGCCGGTACAAGCTGGGCAAGAAGCTCGGGTTCGAGTCGCAGCTCGACCAGAGCACGCTGACCATGGACGACATCATCGCCACGCTGCGGTACCTGGTCCGGCTGCACGCCGGCGAGACCGAGCTGACGCACGAGGGCACCACGGTGCCGGTCGAGGTCGACGACATCGACCACTTCGGCAACCGCCGTATCCGCACGGTCGGCGAGCTCATCCAGAACCAGGTGCGCACCGGCCTGTCGCGGATGGAGCGCGTGGTGCGCGAGCGGATGACCACTCAGGACGTCGAGGCGATCACGCCGCAGACCCTGATCAACATCCGCCCGGTCGTGGCCGCGATCCGGGAGTTCTTCGGCACCTCGCAGCTGTCGCAGTTCATGGACCAGACCAACCCGCTGGCCGGGCTGACGCACAAGCGCCGCGTCAACGCGCTGGGCCCGGGCGGTCTGTCCCGCGAGCGCGCCAGCATGGAGGTCCGCGACGTCCATCCGTCGCACTACGGCCGGATGTGCCCGATCGAAACGCCGGAGGGCCCGAACATCGGCTTGATCGGCTCTCTGGCCACGTACGGACGCATCAACGCGTTCGGTTTCATCGAGACGCCGTACCGCCGCGTCCACGACGGCCGGGTCACCGACGAGATCCGCTACCTCAGCGCGGACGAAGAGGACCGCAACGTCATCGCGCAGGCCAACACGCAGCTGGGCGAGGACGGCTACTTCGCCGAGGACAAGGTCCTGGTCCGTAAGCGCGGCGGCGAGGTCGAGGCGGTCGCGGGCGACCAGGTCGACTACATGGACGTCTCGCCGCGCCAGATGGTGTCGGTGGCCACCGCCATGATCCCGTTCCTCGAGCACGACGACGCCAACCGCGCGCTGATGGGCTCCAACATGCAGCGCCAGGCCGTGCCGTTGCTGCAGGCCGAGTCGCCGCTGGTCGGCACCGGCATGGAGTCGCACGCGGCGGAGGACGCCGGCGACGTGATCGTGGTCGACAAGGCCGGCGTGGTGACCGAGATGTCCGCCGACTACGTCACGGTCATGGCCGACGACGGCACGTACCAGACCTACCAGCTGGCGAAGTTCCGCCGGTCGAACGCGGGCTCGTGCATCAACCAGCGCCCGATCGTCGACGAGGGACAGCGGGTCGAGGTCGGCCAGGTCATCGCCGACGGGCCGTCCACCGACATGGGCGAGATGGCCCTGGGCAAGAACCTGCTGGTCGCGTTCATGTCCTGGGAGGGCCACAACTACGAGGACGCCATCGTCATCTCGCAGCGGCTCATCCAGGACGACGTCCTCACCTCGATCAAGATCGAGGAGCACGAGGTCGACGCCCGCGACACCAAGCTCGGCCCGGAGGAGATCACCCGGGACATCCCGAACGTGTCCGACGAGGTCCTCGCCGACCTCGACGAGCGCGGGATCATCCGCATCGGTGCCGAGGTCGGCAACGGCGACATCCTCGTCGGCAAGGTCACCCCGAAGGGCGAGACCGAGCTGACCCCCGAAGAGCGGCTGTTGCGGGCGATCTTCGGCGAGAAGGCCCGCGAGGTCAGGGACACGTCGCTGAAGGTGCCGCACGGCGAGTCCGGCAAGGTCATCGGCGTCCGGGTCTTCGACCGCGACGAGGGCGACGAACTGCCCCCGGGTGTCAACCAGCTGGTCCGGGTCTACATCGCACAGATGCGCAAGATCCAGGACGGCGACAAGCTCGCCGGCCGGCACGGCAACAAGGGCGTCATCGCGAAGATCCTTCCGGTCGAGGACATGCCGTTCCTCGAGGACGGCACGCCGGTCGACATCGTGCTGAACCCGCTGGGTGTGCCCAGCCGGATGAACCTCGGCCAGGTGATGGAGACCCACCTGGGCTGGGTGGCCAAGACCGGCTGGCAGGTCGAGGGCGACGACGAGGAGTGGCAGCAGCGGCTGGCGTCGATCGGCGCCACCGAGGCGCCGGCCGACACCAACGTCGCCACTCCGGTGTTCGACGGTGCTCGCGAGGACGAGATCGCCGGCCTGCTGGCGTCCACGCTGCCGACCCGAGACGGCGACCGGCTGGTCAAGGGTGATGGCAAGGCCCGGTTGTTCGACGGGCGCTCGGGTGAGCCGTTCCCGTCCCCGGTGGCGGTGGGCTACATGTACATGCTGAAGCTCAACCACCACGTCGACGACAAGATCCACGCCCGCTCGACGGGGCCGTACTCGATGGTCACCCAGCAGCCGCTGGGCGGCAAGGCCCAGTTCGGCGGCCAGCGGTTCGGCGAGATGGAGGTCTGGGCGCTGCAGGCCTACGGCGCGGCCTACGCGCTGCAGGAGCTGCTCACCATCAAGTCCGACGACGTCCCCGGCCGCGTGAAGGTCTACGAGGCGATCGTCAAGGGCGAGAACATCCCCGAGTCCGGCCTGCCGGAGTCGTTCAAGGTGCTCTACAAGGAGATGCAGGCACTGTGTCTCAACGTCGAGGTGCTCTCCAGTGACGGATCTCAGATCGAGATGCGCGAAACGGACGAGGACGTCTTCCGCGCCGCGGAGGAACTCGGTATCGATCTGTCCCGGCGCGAGCCGAGCAGCGTCGAGGAAGTATGACGCGTCGAGAAGCATGACGACACACGCAGCGAGCCACGGACAGTGAGGTGGTCGGCGGTGGGACGAGATGCGCAGGGATCAAGCCTGACCGCCCGAAGCAGATCGTCCCACCGCCGACACCATCCACCCGGGTGAGCAGCGAACTCGACACCAAGCGTCGACGACAACAGCGAGATACTTAGCGAGAGAAGGACACACGTGCTCGACGTCAACTTCTACGACGAGCTGCGCATCGGCCTCGCCACTGCCGACAACATCCGCGAGTGGTCGCACGGCGAGGTCAAGAAGCCGGAGACCATCAACTACCGAACCCTGAAGCCGGAGAAGGACGGGCTCTTCTGCGAGAAGATCTTCGGTCCCACCCGGGACTGGGAGTGCTACTGCGGCAAGTACAAGCGGGTGCGCTTCAAGGGCATCATCTGTGAGCGCTGCGGTGTCGAGGTGACCCGCGCGAAGGTGCGTCGTGAGCGGATGGGCCACATCGAGCTGGCCGCCCCGGTCACGCACATCTGGTATTTCAAGGGCGTGCCGTCGCGGCTCGGCTACCTGCTCGATCTTGCGCCGAAGGACCTCGAGAAGGTCATCTACTTCGCGGCGTACATGATCACCTGGGTGGACGAGGAAGCGCGGCACCGCGACCTGTCGTCGCTCGAGGGCCAGATCGACGTCGAGCGCAAGCAGGTCGAACAGCGCCGTGACGCCGACATCGAGGCGCGGGCGAAGAAGCTCGAGTCCGACCTGGCCGAGCTCGAGGCCGAAGGCGCCAAGGGCGATGTCCGGCGCAAGGTCAAGGAGTCGGCCGAGCGTGAGATGAGCCAGCTGCGCAAGCGCGCGGAGGGCGAGGTCGACCGGCTCAACGCCGTCTGGGACCGCTTCCGCAACCTCAAGGTCCAGGACCTCGAGGGCGACGAGATGCTGTACCGCGAGATGCGTGACCGTTTCGGCCAGTACTTCCGCGGCGGTATGGGCGCACAGGCGATCAAGGAGCGCCTCGACCACTTCGACCTCGAGGCCGAGGCGGAGAAGCTGCGCGAGCTGATCCGCACCGGCAAGGGGCAGAAGAAGACCCGGGCCCTGAAGCGGCTCAAGGTGGTCTCGCCGTTCCTGACCACGCGCAACGACCCCCGCGGCATGGTGCTCGACGCCGTCCCGGTCATTCCGCCGGACCTGCGGCCGATGGTTCAGCTCGACGGCGGGCGCTTCGCGACCAGCGACCTGAACGACCTCTACCGCCGGGTCATCAACCGGAACAACCGCCTCAAGCGGCTGCTCGACCTGGGTGCCCCGGAGATCATCGTCAACAACGAGAAGCGGATGCTGCAGGAGTCCGTCGACGCGTTGTTCGACAACGGGCGCCGCGGACGGCCGGTCACCGGCCCGGGCAACCGGCCGCTGAAGTCCATCTCGGACATGCTCAAGGGCAAGCAGGGCCGGTTCCGCCAGAACCTGCTCGGTAAGCGGGTCGACTACTCCGGCCGGTCCGTCATCGTCGTCGGTCCGCAGCTCAAGCTGCACCAGTGCGGGCTGCCGAAGGGCATGGCCATCGAGCTGTTCAAGCCGTTCGTGATGAAGCGGCTGGTCGACCTGTCGCACGCGCAGAACATCAAGAGCGCCAAGCGGATGGTCGAGCGGCAGCGGCCGGTGGTGTGGGACGTCCTCGAAGAGGTCATCGCCGAGCACCCGGTGCTGCTGAACCGTGCGCCGACACTGCACCGCCTGGGTATCCAGGCGTTCGAGCCGCAGCTGGTCGAGGGCAAGGCCATCCAGATCCACCCGCTCGTCTGCACCGCGTTCAACGCGGACTTCGACGGTGACCAGATGGCGGTCCACCTGCCGCTGTCGGCCGAGGCGCAGGCCGAGGCACGGATCCTGATGCTGTCGAGCAACAACATCCTCAAGCCGGCCGACGGCCGGCCGGTGACGATGCCGACGCAGGACATGGTGCTGGGCATCTACTACCTCACCTCCGACCGCGACGATCAGGTGGGCGAGGGCCGCGCGTTCTCGTCGATCGCCGAGGCGATCTCCGCGTTCGACCGTGGTGAGCTGTCGTTGCAGGCGCCGATCTCCATCCGGCTCGACAGTGTCGTGCCGCCGGACGGGACCCCGACCCCCGAGGGCTGGGAGCCGGGCGAGCCGCTGACGGTGCAGACGACGCTGGGCCGGGCGCTGTTCAACGAGGCGCTGCCGCCGGACTATCCGTTCGTCAACAGCGCCGTGGAGAAGAAGCGCCTCGGTGCGCTGATCAACGACCTGGCCGAGCGGTACCAGAAGATCCAGGTCGCGGCGACGCTGGACTCGTTGAAGGAGATCGGGTTCCACTGGTCGACCCGCTCCGGTGTCACGGTGTCCGTCGACGACATCGTCGCGCCCGAGACGAAGGGCCAGATCCTCGAGGGCTTCGAGGCGAAGGCCGAGAAGGTCGAGCGCAACTTCGGCCGTGGCGTGATCTCCGACGGCGAGCGCCGCGAGGAGCTCATCGACATCTGGACGGACGCCACGAACGCCGTCGACGAGGCGATGCGCGAGTCGTTCGTGCCGGGCAACAGCATCGACATGATGGTCGCGTCCGGTGCGCGTGGTAACTGGATGCAGATCCGGCAGCTGTCCGGGATGCGCGGCCTGGTGGCGAACCCGAAGGGTGAGACCATCCCGCGGCCGATCAAGTCGAGCTTCCGCGAAGGGCTCTCCGTGGTGGAGTTCTTCATCTCCACGCACGGTGCGCGGAAGGGTCTCGCGGACACCGCGCTGCGTACCGCCGACTCGGGTTACCTCACCCGGCGGCTGGTGGACGTCTCGCAGGACGTCATCATCCGTGAGGTCGACTGCGGCACGGAGCGTGGGCTGGTGCTGCCGATCGCGGCGGCGGGTTCGGACGGCACGCTGGTCCAGGACGAGCACGCCGAGACGTCGGTGTACGCGCGGGCGCTGTCCGAGGACGTCGTCGCCCCGGACGGGACGACGGTCGCCCAGGCCGGCGACGACGTCGGCGACGTCGAGATCGGCCGCCTCGTGGCGGCGGGTGTCGAGAAGGTCCGCGTGCGCAGCGTGCTGACATGCGAGAGCAAGACCGGCGTCTGCGCGATGTGCTATGGCCGTTCGCTCGCGACCGGTCAGCTGGTGGACGTCGGGGAGGCCGTCGGCATCATCGCGGCGCAGTCGATCGGTGAGCCGGGTACCCAGCTGACCATGCGTACGTTCCACACCGGCGGTGTCGCCGGCGAGGACATCACGCACGGTCTGCCGCGTGTCGTCGAGCTGTTCGAGGCGCGCGCCCCGAAGGGGAAGGCGCCGCTGTCGGAGGTGACCGGCCGGGTCCGTATCGAAGAGGACGCGAAGGGCACCCACGCGGTGATCGTCCCCGACGACGGTTCCGACGAGCAGTCGTTCCCGCTGAGCCGCCGGGTGTCGGAGTGGTCGAACCGGCGCGCGCCGGGCATCGCCCAGTGGCGTGTGCAGGACGGCGACCGCGTCGACGTGGGCGAGCTGCTGCACTCCGGTACCGCGGACCCGCACGACGTGCTGCGTGTGCAGGGCCAGCGGGCCGTGCAGGTGTTCCTCACCGACCAGGTGCAGGAGGTCTACCGGTCGCAGGGTGTGTCCATCCACGACAAGCACATCGAGATCATCGTGCGGCAGATGCTGCGGCGGATCACCGTGCTCGAGAGTGGTATCACGGACCTGCTGCCGGGCGAGCTCGTCGAGCGTTCCCGGTTCGAGGAGGAGAACCGCCGTGCGGTGTCCGAGGGCGGCGGCCCCGCTTCCGGCCGGCCGCAGCTCATGGGCATCACCAAGGCGTCGCTGGCCACGGACTCGTGGCTGTCGGCGGCGTCGTTCCAGGAGACCACTCGGGTGCTGACGGAGGCGGCGATAAACGCCAAGTCCGACCCGCTGATCGGGCTCAAGGAGAACGTCATCCTCGGTAAGCTCATCCCGGCCGGTACCGGCCTTTCGCGGTACCGCAACCTGCGGGTGGAGCCGACCGAGGAGGCCAAGGCGGCCATGTACTCCATGGTCGACTACGGCGCCGACTACTCCGATTACGAGTTCGGCCAGGGCTCCGGCGAGGCGGTCCGGCTCGAGGACTACGACTTCGGCTCCTACAGCTGACGGTCCCGTCCGACGTACCACCACGAGGGGTGTGGCAGCCGCGTCCAAGCGGCCGCCACACCCCTTACCCGTTGCTCGGAATGATCCACGTTGTTGAAGCATGGATGGAAATCCATGCGTCACCACCCCTGCACGCCTGGTGACGCGTGCACGATCCTGGTGATGGTTCCGCCGTAGCGGTCAGCGATCGGCGTCGCGGTCAGCGCGCTCGTCGTCGATCTCGCCGAACACGTCGTCCATCGAACCGCTGCTGGGATCCTGGATGAGTTCCGACGCCAGCAGGAGCGCGTACAGCAGCAGCACATTGTGCGGCATGCCTTCCAGGAGCTCGGACTCGCCGGCGACGCCCCGCACGACGCTCTCGAGCGCGATCGGCTGAACGGCGAACACACTGTCGAAACGCTCACGGACCGCAGCAGCCAGTTCGGCCGCCTGCGTGGCGTCGAGCTCGGGCCTGCACCGGTCGACCAGGACCGCGAGTGCGTGCAGGATGTCCTCTTGGCTGCTGGCCCAGTTGTCCTGCTCCAGGCGCTTGGTCACCTCGACGAACCCGGCGGCATCGCCGCGGGCAGCTTTGTCGACGGCGCTCGCGATCAGCTCGCGCATACGGCGTGTCCTCCTCGGTTTCGGGTGGCGTGGTAGCGCCTCGGATCTCGCTGTTCGTTCGACTGCCGATGGCGGTTACGGCCGTCAGCCCGCGCTTTCGCTCGCGCCGCCGCAGGTCGCCGTGGGCAAACCGGGACCGGTCATTCACCGGCGAGTCCGCGTCTCGCGCCCACCTCGGCGAGATTTGGCGATGGACCTTGAGTGCCGAGACTGTTACGTCGCCCCTTCGGGTAGAGATCATCTTCAGACCGGCCACTCGCCGAAACCTTTGCGCTGCGCTCAGTCGCCTTGGTCAGGGAAATCAGCGGGAGACACCTCCGTTGGCATGGAACCGAGCGCTTCGTCAACAGTCAGGTACCTCTCGTGGACGAGTTGGCCGACAACGAGCAGTGAGTAGGTTGCCGACAAGTCTCGTGGCACCCCGTGCGACGCCTCTCTGTCGTCGGTCGCACCGCGGATGATCGCCTCCATTATCGGGCGGTTGATCTTCAACGAACCACGAAATCGGTCGCTTACTCTACGGGTCAGTTCGGCCGCAACGGCGGGTCCGACAGAGGGAAGCTCCTCAGTCGCCCGAAGCAGCGACTCGATAATCGTGATGCCACTCTTGTCCCAGCCTTGTCGCTCGAGGCGGCCGATGGCAGACGCGAACGACGGAGCGTCGCCCCGGCTTGCGTCAACGACCGCCTGGCGGACCAGTTTCTCGACGGTTTGTTCCTCGGGCACTGTTACCGTCCTCTCCTTCTGTGCGTCGACCGGGCCAGTGCCTCCCACAGAGCTGCCAGCGTCATCGACAAGGCTGTGACGGGATCGTTGACGTCAAGCCCGGGTGGAGGCTTTGGCGGTTCGTAGTTCGGCTCGACCAGAATCTCATGGGCGAGGTTCCCGATCTCGTTACCATTGCCCAGCCAGATCTCCCTGGCTTCCTTGGCCCGCTGGGAGGCCGAACGCCGAGTGGAGCGATTCTCGTTTCGTTCTTTGAATTCCTCGGGTTCGTCCTGCGCGGTGGCAGCGGCACTGCCGGCGTGCGGTTGCGGCACGCCGTCATCATCGTCCGAGATGTGCTCGTCATCGACAGTAGCGGTTGCTTCCCATCCCACAGGGTCGGGTGCAGCTGCACCCGGTACGATGACGGTTCCGTCTGGAAGCGTGATGCGCCGAAGATCGGCATCCGAGGAGTCGTGCTTGGCCGGGCCCGGTTCCAGGCCGGCAGGTCCGACGTCGACTGGGTCATGGTCGTCAGGCTGGAGCAGCCCTCGGAGTTCGGTGGCCTGTTCGTCGAATGTCGTGCCGACGTCGTCGGCCAATTCGTCCATGACGCGCGCCATGTCACCGGCGATCTCACGGACGGCGGATTCGACGGCCGCGGCCTCGTCACGAGGAAGCTCCGACACGGCGACGCGGACAATCTCTTCCACGCTCGAATCGATCTCGCTTCCGGCCGCGTCGATGATGCCCTGGGAATCGGCCGCCGTAGCGGTCAACGCGTCCACGCTCGACCGGACCGGGCGGCCGTTCTGCCCGCTCTCGGCGCTCATGACGTTGTAGGTGCACGTCATGGGCAACGTGTGACAACTGAGCAGATGGCCACATCACGGGGCGAGTTCTCGCGGCGCTGTCCGCACTGGGACCGTGACTACGCTCGATGCTGCCGACTCGTGAGGCGGTGCCACCAGCGTGGACGGCTGGGTGCCGCGGCTTCCTGGGAGGCCGGGACCGTCGTCGAAGCGTCGGACGCAGACGCTGCCCGGTCTTCCTTCCACTGCGCGACGACGGTGTCCGCGTTCACCAGTCCGACGCGGATGTGTGGTCCGGAGGGTGCTCGCAGCCAGGCCTTGATCCGGGCATTCAGATCGGCGACCACCGCACGCACCTCGTCTTCGGACGTGAGGTCGCGGACCGTCTCGGGCAGCCGGTGCGTCTCTTTGCGCAGCTTCAGCGCAGTCGGGAGCACTTCTTCGGTCGACAGACCCTCGCGCGCCAGCTTGTCACGGACCCACCAAAGCTCGTCGCGCTGTCGGCCGAGGTTCGGCAGGGGCTTGCCGGCGCCCGGCAGGTCGTCGAACTCGCCGCGTTCCTGCGCTTCGCGGATCTGCTTGTCGATCCACGTTTCGAAGTCGATCCCGGAAGGTTTGCGTTCAGTCATCGGGTGGCGCTCCACTCCCTGAGGTGCGCACGGGAGGAGATCGAGACGTCTGGCCTCGCCGAAAGTATATCCAGCAACTCGACTGCCGATCCCGTCGTAAAGCTCGATGACGGGACGTCGATTGCCCGCGGGGCAGTGTCGCTCGGGCGTGCACTCACTGCGCGGTTCCGTCGGGGAAGACGATGCGGTCGAGGAGGGTGTCGAGGAAGGTGGACCAGTCACCGTCGGGTGCGAGGCCGACTACGAGGTATCCGCCGCAGACGATGGCCAGGCCGAACGTGTCGGCCTCGTCGGTGCTATAGGGCTGTCCGTGCCAGACTTCGCGCAGGAAGGTCTGGACTCCATTTGGTTCGAGGTCGGCCCACGCCATCGTTTTCGCCATATTGGCGCCGAGGGTGGTGAAGTCGTCGTCGGTCATTCCTTCCGGCCTGGCGGCCGAGAGGGCTTCGATGATGACGCGGCGGGCGAGGTTGAACGCGACGACGTGTTCGTGGTCGGACAGTCCTTCGAATGTGGCGACCATTTCGTCGCCGGCTCCGGCTCCGTCTCCGGCGCAGGCGAAGCCGTGGCGCATGGCGGCTTCAGCGCGGACGAGTGCTGGGTCGAGTGCCATGGGCTAGCTCCTTCTGGTTTTGCGCCGGTTCCGCCAGCGCGCCGGCGCCGACACCAAGCAGGCCGACCATGGTGCGGATGGGCTCCGGGATGTGGCCGGCGAACACCGCGACCAGAGCACCGCCGGTCGGCGCGTAGGCGATGGCCCGGTCGCGTGCGACGTGCCACGTACGCTCAGTACGGCGTAGACGGTGCCCCGTTTGCAGCGCCTCGTTGATCTGATTGTCGGTGTCTGTCCAGTCGTATGAATTGACGGCCGGAGGGGGTGACGCCGCGGTGTCGGTTTTGGGTTCGGTGTCGGTGGTCTCCGGTGCCGGATCCCGTGGCGCGCCAGAGGCGGTGTTGCCGGTGGACAATCGCGGTGTTCCGGCATTCCATCCGGTCAGGGTGTCGGCGTAGCGGTGACCGTGGTTGCTGGTTTCGATCAGGGCGGTGATCGAGACGGCGAGACGTTCGGCGGCGTGGTGGGCGAGGTCGGCGACGCGCTTAAGACCTGGGTCGTTGCTGGTGCGAGAGAGGTGTGCGGCGCGGACGGCGAAGGTGACGGATGTGCTGCTGGCTCTGGTGTAGGTGCGGAGTGTCGTGCTGGATCCGTTCGCACAATGCGTGGATCGTGCGGGCGAGGTCTTCCAGTTCCGACACGAGTGTGCCTCAGAGGCTGGAGGCGTAAGAGTTGGCAGCTTTGGCGGCCTGCTGCAGTGCGACTATGGCGTCGTCGACGCGCTGCTCGGCGGCCTTCAACGTTGCGATCATGTCCTGATCGACATGCTGTGCGGAGCCGCCCACAGTGGCGGTGACTTGACCGACCGATTCGGAGAACTTTGCTTTGTAGCCAGCCAGGGACGTGGCTGTGGCCGAAGCGTCGCGACCGAGCGCGGCGACCTGGGACTTGAGCTGAGAGAGCTGCGACAACGTTCCTCCCGGAATAGGGGCAGTCAGATGAATTGGATCACGATCAGGGTGATGACCAGCACGACCGTGGCGAAAGCGACCAACAAGCCAACGCCGCCTGCGACATCACCTGCCAGTTCTGACGGGCTCTTCTGCTTCGACACCGCCGTTCTCAACTCGTCCAGAGCAACGTCAGCGCGTCGCGTCGCCTCCCGGATGTCGAGGCGCGGGTCTATCTCTGCGTCGGCCAATGGTTCGCTACGGTCGATAAGGACCTGGCCGCGGACACGCCGCAGTTCGTCTCGGCCATCGCTGAGGAGTTGGTTGCACTTCTGCTTGTGCTCGTACGTGTGCTCAATCTCGTGCTCGAACGAAGCTCGTACGGATTCGGTGCGCTGCTCCTGATCGGCGGCCAGTCGTTCGACGTCTGCGTCGGCCTCCTCGGGCATCTCGGCCAGGTGGGCGGCGGCCTGCCTGTATGCGTCCCAGCCGTTCAAAGCTGCTCCACCATCTGACGTACCGTATCGATCTGTGCAGTCATGAGAGGCCGGAACGGGACAATGACGCTGGGCTCCGACGATTCGACGCGGTCGTGCAGCAGCCCGCGTGGCCCGTCAGGTTTCCAGACCGTGAACGGACCGAACAGATCCTGTGCGTCATTCGATGTGACTCGAAGCGCGAGGATGCCGTCGACGGTCCCGGACGCCTCGAGCCCCAGGTGCTCGTTCATCACCCGCAAACTCGACCACCATGCCAGCAGGTGCGCGCCGACCGGTGGTCCGTCACGCAGCAGGGCGTGCACACCGTCAGCTGGAGTAACCGTTGCGCCACGCGCCATATCGAGGTGGCGGAACTTTCGAACCCGGTCGAGGCCGAACGCGACGACATAGACCGGCGCATCGTCCGGCTGACGCGATTCGATCATGTCGTTCAGGCTGATTAGGTAGTCGTCGACGTTCTTGTTGTCGTACCGGGTCACCGTCACGCCTGACGTGCCGAGGATGTTCGTGAACTCGTTCATGTTGCACGCCGTCGACGTCGTCTCCGGCAGGAGGTCGACAATGACGATCTGCGCACCATCGCCACCGTGCTGGGCGGCGAGACTCAAGGCGGCGGCCTGTAGTGCGCCGACGGCCTGGTTGTCCGCTTCAGAGATGCCGGAACCGCTTCGAGGAGCGCCTGCGCCGACCACGGCGAGATGGCGTCCGTTGTCGGCGGTCAGTGCGAACCCGACGGGCTCGGAACGGACGTCGACCGTGGTACCGAGTAGCGCCGACCGAGCCGCTGTCGAGTCCGGTGACCGGCGAATGCCGCTCAACTTCTGATGAGCCTCGGCGAGTGAAGGAGCATGCGCGCCGTCGAAAGTTGTCGGTCGCCGAGAATGGTCGGCCCCCGAGTGATCGCACAGACGTTGACGTAGTTGAGCCAGTTGGCGGTCCTGGGCCCAGCACACCGTGGCCCGGCGGTTCGACTCGACGTCGCCGAAGTCGAGATTGACGAGGAGTTCGCCGCGATAGCGTAGCCGTGCTGCTGCCGTGTTGTTCTGGTCCAGGACGGCGCGAGACTCCGCTGCGGAGTTCTTCAGCGCCAGGCGGATCGGGAACTGCGCGAAGATCCCATCCTGTTTTGTGAGCATCGATGTGATGCCTGAGAGTGTCTGCGACGCGAGCACGAGGTGAATGCCATAGGCGCGGCCCTTCCGGGCGAGACGTTCGAGGTCGGCCAGAGCTCGTTCAGAGGTGTCGTCGTCCGCGTCGAACAGCACCTGGAACTCGTCGATGACGACGAGGATTCGGGGCATCCGGTGCGACGGGTCGGCGAGACGGTACTTCGTGATGTTGTCGCCGTGCCCGCGCATCAGCGTCGCCCTGCGCTCGAACTCAGCCACCAGGTGCGACAAGACGGACGCACCGTAGGTCCGATCGCTGTTCAACCCGATGGATACCGCGTGGGGGAGCCACGACGGGGGTGACGACCGGGCTCCCAATGGTTCGAGCGTCACGCCCTCCTTGAAGTCGAGGAGATGCATCTCGAGTTCACTCGGCGGATAGCGCATCGCGAGGCTGTGGATGAGCACCATGAGCAGGTTCGACTTGCCCTGGCCGACGGCACCGGAGACCAGGATGTTGTGGCGTTGATCGATCTCGTCACCCAACGTGAGAGTGACGGGGCGCTGGCCGGCACGGCCGATGGTTGCGGTAAGGCGATGGGTCGACACGTCGGACAGGAGATCAACGTTCGGCTGGCAATCGAGGAAATCGATCTGCGGAGCTTGTGCTCCCCGCGCCTTCTCGGCGAGGTCGGCGGTGGTCGTGAGGTCGGGCTCGGGGTCCGGCGTCATCGTCCAGCCCGGAAGCCAACCCGTTCGCACCCCCTGATCGGTGACCGCGATCGTCTCTGCCTGGGAGGCAAGCGTGTCGACGGCGGGCGTACCGGGTGTGGACCGAAAGGCGGGATCGACATGCACGATCGTGCTGACGCCGACGGCAGGTCCAGCCCGCATGACGTTGAGCAGACCTTCGGTGGCCCGCCTGGAGAACCCGGCGGGAAAGTCGGTGACGACGAGGAGCTGGTAGGTGCCGATGGGCTGGCCGGTCTCGCGACGCAGCTGGCCGAGGGTGGAGCGCCGCCCCTGGAACATGTCCACCGTGGCACGAACGTCGGCGAGGAGCCCTTGGAGCATTTCCTCGACCTCGTGTTCCGACGTGGCAGGCGGTGTCAAGAGGTCATCGCGGACGTCGGCGAGTGGCGAGAACGCGGCGAGTGCGGACCGGACCGACGGATCGACTGATCGGATGCGTACCTGGCCAGGGCCGCTATCTGTCAGCGTCTGATGGACCATCGATCGGATCAGCCCTGCGACGGTGTCCGACCAGGAGCCGGTGAGGACGAGATTTCCGTGATCGAGTAGTGGTGCCCACACGGGGATCGTGGGTGACGCCGCACGATCGGGCAGATCCGTGTCGAGCGTCGCCTGCCCCAGGCGCACGTACTCGGCAACGTCGAACGGGCCCCCATCGTGCTGGGGCGTTGAGAAGGTGGTGACGGCGTCGTTCAGCGCCGTTCGGCGTCGTGATGTCTCGGCGGCATGGTCCTCGTACAGATCGCCGGCCTCTTCCGCAAAGCCCGCCCTCAGCTGCTTGAGATCGTCGGCACGCCGCTGTTCGAGTGCTTGTCGGTCCCGGTCCGCGACCTGGTGAAGTATTGCGACGGCGTCGACCAGCGCCTGCGTCGCACGGATGGTTCGGGCGCGCCCGAGCATCTACCGCGTCCGGCGGGGTGTGCTTGAAGCGCGCGGAGCGGCGAACTCGGACGATACGACACGCACGGCGACCCCCGTGTGGATGATCAAAGTTGGAGAACGCACGGTAGCAGGTCGCTGACCACGTTCGACAGAGTTCAGTCACGGCGACGGTCAACGAGATCACTGCTTCACCTTCACGCTTGACTTCGGCGTCACAGTGCAGGGGTGACGCGGGCGGGCGTGGTGAGCTACCGTGGCCGCACGACGGCAGGTTGCCTGAGCGCGGCGCCCGCTTTGACCTGGGTGCCCTCGAGCGGGTAACCTCATTCTTCGTGCCTGGACTGTTCCGGGCCAACCGGCGCGCCCAGCCGACGAGCTGGCGCATACCGGACAGATCCACCGACCACACTGATCGGGAACCTGGTTGCGTGGAGTGGTGTCGGGCCGACACGCCCGACCGCGGGGGTCGCCTGACGGCGGCCGCCCACCATTCCGCTGACGAGGTTGTCGTTCAGCGCGATCCGAGAACCCAGATGTCGAGGCAGTTCGACACACGCACGAGGACAACGGAGACGTAGTGCCCACGATCCAGCAGCTGGTCCGCAAGGGCCGCCAGGACAAGGTCGCCAAGAACACAACTCCGGCGCTCAAAGGCAGCCCGCAGCGGCGCGGTGTGTGCACGCGCGTGTACACCACGACCCCCAAAAAGCCGAACTCGGCCCTGCGTAAGGTCGCTCGCGTCAAGCTGACCAGTCAGATCGAGGTCACCGCCTACATCCCGGGCGTGGGCCACAACCTGCAGGAGCACTCGATGGTGCTCGTGCGCGGCGGTCGTGTGAAGGACCTGCCCGGCGTCCGGTACAAGATCGTCCGCGGTTCGCTCGACACGCAGGGCGTGAAGAACCGCAAGCAGGCGCGCAGTCGGTACGGCGCGAAGAAGGAGAAGAGCTGATGCCGCGCAAGGGCCCCGCCCCGAAGCGACCGGTCATTGTCGACCCGGTCTACGGTTCCCCGCTGGTCACCCAGTTGGTGAACAAGGTCCTCGTCGACGGCAAGAAGTCGGTCGCCGAGGGCATCGTGCACGGCGCCCTCGAGGGCTGCCGTGAGAAGACCGGCACCGACCCGGTCGTGACGCTCAAGCGCGCCCTCGACAACGTCAAGCCCACGCTCGAGGTGCGCAGCCGCCGCGTCGGTGGCGCCACCTACCAGGTGCCCATCGAGGTGCGTTCGGGGCGCAGTACGACGCTGGCGCTGCGCTGGCTGGTCAGCTACTCGCGCGCGCGTCGTGAGAAGACGATGACCGAGCGGCTGATGAACGAGATTCTCGACGCCTCCAACGGCCTGGGTGCCAGCGTGAAGCGTCGTGAGGACACCCACAAGATGGCCGAGTCGAACAAGGCCTTCGCGCACTACCGCTGGTAATCCACGCAGGCATTCGACGAACCAGGAAGCGACGCAGGAATGGCGACCGACCTCCGCAAAGTCGATCTGGCCAAGGTCCGCAACATCGGGATCATGGCGCACATCGACGCGGGCAAGACCACCACGACCGAGCGGATTCTGTACTACACCGGTATCAACTACAAGATCGGTGAGGTCCATGACGGCGCAGCCACCATGGACTGGATGGAGCAGGAGCAGGAACGCGGCATCACGATCACCTCGGCCGCGACCACCTGCGAGTGGGACGACCACACCATCAACATCATCGACACGCCCGGCCACGTCGACTTCACGGTCGAGGTCGAGCGCAACCTGCGCGTGCTCGACGGCGCGGTGGCGGTCTTCGACGGCGTCGCCGGAGTCGAGCCGCAGTCCGAGACCGTGTGGCACCAGGCCGACAAGTACGGCGTACCGCGGATGTGCTTCATCAACAAGCTCGACCGCACCGGCGCCGAGTTCCACCGCTGTGTCGACATGATCGTGACCAGGCTGCACGCGACACCGTTGGTGCTGCAGCTGCCGATCGGTGCGGAGGCGGACTTCAAGGGTGTCATCGACCTCGTGTCGATGAAGGCGTTGACGTGGTCGGCCGAGGCCAAGCTCGGCGAGGCCTACGAGACGGGCGACATCCCGGACACGCACACCGAGGCGGCCGCGGAGTGGCGCGACAAGCTGCTGGAGACCATCGCCGAGAACGACGAGGCGATGATGGAGCTCTACCTGGACGGCAAGGAGCCGTCGGAGGAAGAGCTCAAGGCGGCCATCCGGCGCGCGACGATCGCGAACAACCTCACCCCGGTGCTGTGCGGCTCGGCGTTCAAGAACAAGGGCGTGCAGCCCATGCTGGACGCGGTGGTCTCCTACCTGCCGTCGCCCATGGACGTCGGCGCCGTCGAGGGCCACCCGGTGAACGACGAAGAGTCGATCATCACGCGCGAGCCCGAGGACGACGCGTCGATGTCCGCGCTGGCGTTCAAGATCGCCGCGGACCCGCACCTCGGCAAGCTGACCTTCATCCGGATGTACTCCGGCACGCTCACCGCGGGCACGCAGGTGCAGAACAGCACCAAGGGCCACAAGGAGCGCATCGGCAAGATCTACCGGATGCACGCGAACAAGCGTGAGGAGATCGAGCGGGCCAGTGCCGGGCAGATCGTCGCCGTCATGGGGCTGAAGAACACGACGACCGGTGACACGCTCTCCGACTCGTCGGCGCCGATCATCCTCGAGTCGATGAAGTTCCCGGCTCCGGTGATCCACGTGGCCATCGAGCCGAAGACGCGCAGCGACCAGGACAAGCTGTCGACCGCGATCCAGCGCTTGGTCGAGGAGGACCCGACCTTCCAGGTGCGCACCGACGAGGAGACCGGGCAGACGGTCATCTCCGGCATGGGTGAGCTGCACCTCGAGGTCTTCGTCGACCGGATGAAGCGCGAGTTCAAGGTCGAGGCCAACGTCGGCAAGCCGCAGGTGGCCTACCGCGAGACGATCAAGCGCAAGGTCGAAGGGGTGGAGTACACCCACAAGAAGCAGACCGGCGGTTCGGGCCAGTTCGGCCGCGTCATCATCGACGTCGAGCCGACCGGTGGAGACGGCGACGGCGGGTACGAGTTCGTCAACGCCGTCACGGGTGGCCGGATCCCGCGGGAGTACATTCCTTCCGTGGACGAGGGCTGCCAGGAGGCCATGGAGTTCGGTGTCGTAGCCGGGTATCCGCTCGTCGACATCAAGGTGACGCTGCAGGACGGCGCTTACCACGACGTCGACTCGTCGGAGCTGGCCTTCAAGATCGCCGGTTCGATGGCGTTCAAGGACGCCGCGCGCCGCGCGGACCCGGTTCTGCTGGAGCCGGTCTTCGCGGTGGACGTCACCACCCCGGACGAGTACATGGGTGACGTCATCGGCGACATCAACTCCCGCCGTGGACAGGTTCAGTCCATGGAGGAACGTGCCGGCCAGCGTCTCGTCCAGGCGCTGGTCCCGCTGTCGGAGATGTTCGGCTACGTCGGTGACCTCCGCAGCAAGACCCAGGGCCGGGCGAGTTATTCGATGCAGTTCGACTCCTACGCCGAGGTTCCGCGGAGCGTGGCGGAGGAGATCATCAAGAAGGTCCGGGGCGAGTGATCGTCCCGGCCTTCACCCGGCCGGAACAACGTAGGCACACCCGACCAAGAAAAGCAGCCGAGCACACCGTTCGCGGGACATCGGCAACGTACGAGTCCTAACAGGAGGACCCAGCAGTGGCTAAGGCGAAGTTCGAGCGGACCAAGCCGCACGTCAACATCGGCACCATCGGGCACGTCGACCACGGGAAGACGACGCTGACCGCGGCGATCACGAAGGTGCTGCACGACAAGTACCCGGAGCTGAACCAGACGCAGATCTTCGAGGACATCGACAAGGCTCCCGAAGAGAAGCAGCGCGGTATCACGATCAACATCGCGCACGTCGAGTACCAGACCGAGCAGCGTCACTACGCTCACGTCGACGCTCCCGGCCACGCCGACTACGTGAAGAACATGATCACGGGTGCGGCGCAGATGGACGGGGCGATCCTGGTCGTGGCCGCCACCGACGGCCCGATGCCGCAGACCAAGGAGCACGTGCTCCTGGCCCGTCAGGTCGGCGTTCCGTACATCCTCGTCGCGCTGAACAAGGCGGACATGGTCGAGGACGACGAGATCATGGAGCTCGTCGAGATGGAGGTCCGTGAGCTGCTGAGCGAGCAGGACTTCGACGGCGACAACGCTCCGGTGGTCAAGGTCTCGGCGCTGAAGGCGCTCGAGGGCGACGCGGAGTGGGTCAAGTCGGTCGAGGACCTCATGGACGCCGTGGACGCGAGCATCCCGGACCCGACCCGTGACATCGAGAAGCCGTTCCTGATGCCGATCGAGGACGTCTTCACGATCACCGGCCGCGGCACGGTCGTCACCGGCCGTGTCGAGCGCGGCGTGCTCAAGGCCAGCGAGGAGATCGAGCTGGTCGGCATCCGTCCGGGCCCGGCGCCGAAGACGACGGTCACCGCGGTCGAGATGTTCCGCAAGACGCTGGACGAGGCCCGCGCCGGCGAGAACGTCGGCCTGTTGCTGCGTGGTACCAAGCGCGAGGACGTCGAGCGCGGCATGGTCGCGGTGAAGCCCGGCAGCAACACGCCGCACACCAACTTCGAGGCCGAGGTCTACATTCTCGGCAAGGACGAGGGTGGCCGGCACACGCCGTTCTTCAACAACTACCGTCCGCAGTTCTACTTCCGCACCACCGACGTGACCGGTGTCGTGACGCTGCCCGAGGGCACCGAGATGGTCATGCCCGGCGACAACACGGGGATGACGGTCGAGCTGATCCAGCCGGTCGCCATGGAGGAGAACCTGAAGTTCGCCATCCGTGAGGGTGGCCGGACGGTCGGCGCCGGTAACGTCACGAAGATCATCAAGTAATCCATGTCGTTGGCCGGCGGCGGGCGGCCGCTCGGGGCGGTGAGGCTTCATCCCCTCGCGGCTCACCCGCCGCCGGCGAACGACCGGTGGGGTTCGTTGACCTCATGACGTTCCGGCGTCGTCAGGTGATCGAGTTCCGCCCCGATTGGCCAGAGGCCGATCCGATCTGGCATACTGTTCAGGTTGCTCGGTGGAGGGCGACGTCAAGGCTGCACGCTCGCGGTCGATGGTGCATCGACTCGCACGACGGCGAACTCCGCCATGCCGGCTCGGTCGGTTCGACCAGGTCGGCTTCACCAGAAAGAATCCCTCGATTCGACGCACGTCGGCATAGCCGTGCCTTGTCACGGAGTGCGACACGCCCGACCGCGGGGGTCGGTGGAGCGCCTGGCCGGTGTTCGGTCAGATCGGATCTCAAGCGGTACGAAGAGTGAGGACGACAAGCAGCCATGGCGGGACAGAAGATCCGCATCCGGCTCAAGGCCTACGACCACGAGGTCATCGACACGTCGGCGCGCAAGATCGTCGACACGGTGACGCGCACAGGCGCAGAGGTCGCAGGCCCGGTGCCGCTGCCTACCGAGAAGAACGTGTACTGCGTCATCCGGTCGCCGCACAAGTACAAGGACAGCCGCGAGCACTTCGAGATGCGTACGCACAAGCGGCTGATCGACATCATCGACCCGACGCCGAAGACCGTCGACTCGCTGATGCGGCTCGACCTGCCGGCCGGTGTCGACATCGAGATCAAGCTTTAAGGGACGCGTCAGCGATGAGTACTCAGAATTCGGAGCGCGCCGTCAGCGTCGTACGCAAGGGCCTGCTCGGCGAGAAGCTGGGCATGACGCAGGTGTGGGACGAGAACAACCGCATCGTCCCGGTCACCGTCGTCAAGGCCGGCCCGTGCGTGGTGACCCAGGTCCGCACGCCCGAGAACGACGGCTACGACGCCGTGCAGATGGCCTTCGGCGCGCCGAACGCGCGCCGCGTCACGAAGCCGGCCAAGGGACACTTCGAGAAGGCGGGCGTGACGCCGCGGCGGCACGTCGCAGAGCTGCGCACCGCCGACGCCTCGGAGCACACGCTCGGCCAGGAGCTGACCGTCGAGCTGTTCGAGGCCGGCCAGGACGTCGACGTCACCGGCACCAGCAAGGGCAAGGGCTTCGCCGGCACGATGAAGCGGCACGGCTTCGGCGGTCTGCGCGGTTCGCACGGTGTGCACCGCAAGCACCGTTCGCCGGGCGCCATCGGCGGTGCGGCCACGCCAGGACGCGTGTTCAAGGGCCAGAAGATGGCCGGGCGCATGGGCGGCGAGCGGGTGACCAAGATGAACATCGAGATCCACGCGGTGGACGCCGAAAAGGGAGTGCTGCTGCTCAAGGGCGCGGTCCCGGGGCCCGACGGCGGCCTGCTGTTCGTCCGCTCGGCCGCGAAGGGAGGCGCGAAGTGAGCACCGTCTCTGTTCTGGACGTGAACGGCGGTTCGGCCGGAACCGTCGAGCTGCCGCCGGAGATCTTCGAGGTACAGGTCAACGTGCCGCTGATCCACCAGGTCGTGGTGGCCCAGCTGGCCGCTGCCCGGCAGGGGACGCACGCGACGAAGACGCGCGGCGACGTCGCCGGCGGCGGCTCGAAGCCGTACCGCCAGAAGGGAACCGGCCGGGCCCGGCAGGGCTCGATCCGGGCGCCGCAGTTCGCCGGCGGCGGCACCGTGCACGGCCCGCAGCCGCGCAACTACGCGCAGCGCACGCCGAAGAAGATGAAGGCGGCCGCGCTGCGCGGAGCGCTGTCCGACCGGGTCGCGCACGACCGCGTGCACGTGGTCGCCGGGTTCGTCCCGGGCGACAGTCCGTCGACGAAGTCGGCCCTGAACACGCTGCAGACGCTGACCGAGCGCAAGAACGTGCTGGTGGTCACGGAGCGCGGCGACGAGCTGACGGCGAAGAGCCTGCGCAACGCGTCGCATGTGCACCTGATCGCGGCCGACCAGCTGAACACGTACGACGTGCTCTGCGCCGACGACGTGGTGTTCACCCAGGGTGGTCTGGACGCCTTCGTGGCCGGGCACGCCGCGCGCCGCGGTGTCGAGGAGGGCGCCAAGTGAGCACCATCAAGGACCCACGCGACATCCTGCTCGAGCCGGTCGTCTCGGAGAAGAGCTACGGCCTGCTGGACGAGAACAAGTACACCTTCGTGGTCGCACCGAACGCGAACAAGACCGAGATCAAGATCGCTGTCGAGAAGGTGTTCAAGGTCAAGGTCACCGGCGTCAACACGCAGAACCGGCCGGGCAAGCGCCGGCGTACGCGGTTCGGCGTCGGCAAGCGTCCCGACACCAAGCGCGCGATCGTCACGGTGGCGGCGGGCGAACGCATCGACATCTTCTCCGGCCCGGTCGGCTGAGGCCGGCCAGGACACGAGTATCGAGGTCTGACGAATGGCAATCCGAAAGCACAAGCCGACGACACCGGGCCGGCGCGGCTCCAGCGTCGCCGACTTCGCCGAGGTCACCCGGTCCGAGCCGGAGAAGTCGCTGGTGCGGCCGCTGCCCAAGAACGGCGGGCGGAACAGCTCCGGGCGAATCACGACGCGGCACCAGGGCGGCGGGCACAAGCGCCAGTACCGGGTGATCGACTTCCGTCGTGCCGACAAGGACGGCGTGCCGGCGAAGGTCGCGCACATCGAGTACGACCCGAACCGCACCTCGCGGATCGCGTTGCTGCACTACGCCGACGGCGAGAAGCGCTACATCCTGGCGCCGACCCGGCTGAAGCAGGGCGCGCGGGTCGAGGCGGGCCCGTCGGCCGACATCAAGCCGGGCAACAGCCTGCCGCTGCGCAACATCCCGGTCGGCACGGTCGTGCACGCCATCGAGCTGCGGCCCGGCGGCGGCGGCAAGATCGCCCGCTCGGCCGGCGCCAGTGTCCAGCTGGTCGCCAAGGAAGGCAGCTGGGCCCAGCTGCGGATGCCGTCCGGCGAGATCCGCAACGTCGACGTCCGCTGCCGCGCGACGGTCGGCGAGGTCGGCAACGCCGAGCAGTCGAACATCGACTGGGGCAAGGCCGGACGGTCGCGCTGGAAGGGCAAGCGCCCGCAGGTGCGCGGTGTGGCGATGAACCCGGTGGACCACCCGCACGGTGGTGGCGAGGGCAAGTCGTCCGGCGGTCGGCACCCGGTCAACCCTGCCGGTACGCCGGAGGGCCGGACGCGGAAGAAGAACAAGCCGAGCGACCGGCAGATCGTCCGCCGGCGCAAGACCGGTAAGAAGCGCTGAGTCGCAGGAGTCGGAAGAGATGCCGCGTAGCCTGAAGAAGGGCCCCTTCGTCGACGAGCACCTGGCCAACAAGGTCGAGGCGCAGAACGAGAAGGGCACGAAGAACGTCATCAAGACGTGGTCCCGCCGGTCGATGATCGTCCCCGACATGATCGGGCACACGATCGCCGTCCACGACGGACGCAAGCACGTCCCGGTGTTCGTGACGGAGGCGATGATCGGGCACAAGCTCGGCGAGTTCGCCCCGACACGGACGTTCAAGGGCCACGAGAAGGACGACCGCCGCTCCCGGCGCCGGTGACGTCCACCACGTAGTTAACCCGAGGAGTCAACGATGGAAGCCAGGGCTCAAGCGCGGTTCGTCCGTGTCACGCCCATGAAGGCGCGCCGTGTGGTGGACCTCATCCGTGGCATGGAGGTCGACGAGGCGTCGGCACTGCTGCGGTTCGCCCCGCAGGCCGCCGCCGAACCGGTCCGCAAGGTGCTCGAGAGCGCCGCGGCGAACGCGGACGACCTCGCCAGCGTGCCTCGCGAGACGCTCGTGGTCGCCGAGGCGTACGTCGACGACGGTCCGACCATGAAGCGGTTCCGCCCGCGCGCCCACGGCCGTGCGAGCCGGATCAACAAGCGGACGTGCCACATCACGGTGGTGGTCGACGACGAGCCGGCCGCCAGCAAGAGCAATCCGGCCTCGAAGGCCAAGCGTGCTTCGGCCGGTTCGAAGGGAGGGGCCCGCTAGTGGGTCAGAAGATCAACCCGCACGGGTTCCGGCTCGGCGTATCGACCGACCACACCAGTCGGTGGTTCGCCGACAGCACCACCAAGGGTCAGCGCTACCGGGACTACGTGGCCGAGGACGTGGCCATCCGCAAGCTGATGACCGAAGGCATGGAGCGCGCCGGCATTTCGCACGTGGACATCGAGCGCACGCGTGACCGCGTGCGGGTCGACATCCACACCGCGCGCCCGGGCATCGTCATCGGCCGCCGCGGAGTCGGCGCGGACCGGCTGCGTTCGGAGCTCGAGAAGCTCACGGGCAAGCAGGTCCAGATGAACGTGCTCGAGGTCAAGCAGCCCGAGGTGAACGCGCAGCTGGTGGCCCAGGGGGTCGCCGAGCAGCTGTCCGCCCGGGTGGCGTTCCGCCGCGCGATGCGCAAGGCGCTGCAGACGACGATGCGCGCGGGCGCGAAGGGCGTGCGCATCCAGTGCTCCGGCCGTCTCGGCGGCGCCGAGATGAGCCGCTCGGAGTTCTACCGCGAGGGCCGGGTGCCGCTGCACACGCTCCGCGCGGACGTGGACTACGGCTTCTACGAGGCACGCACGACATTCGGCCGTATCGGCGTGAAGGTCTGGGTCTACAAGGGCGACGTCACCGGCTCCCGGTCGGAGCGTGCTGCCGAGCAGGCGGCACAGGCACGGGCGCAGCAACAGCGCCGCCGTCCCGAGCGCCGTCGTCCCGGCCGGGGCGGCGACCGCCAGGAGGCCGGCGCGGCCGCCACGGCAGAGACCGAGCCGAGCGCCGCCGAGGCACCGGCAGAGGCTACGGCCGGCGCCGAGGCCACGGGTGCTGGCAACGGGCAGGAGGGTTGACACCATGCTGATCCCCCGCAAGATCAAGCACCGCAAGCAGCACCACCCGAAGCGGCGTGGTGTGGCCAAGGGCGGTACGTCGCTGGCGTTCGGTGAGTACGGGATCCAGGCGATCGAGGGTCACTACGTGACCAACCGGCAGATCGAGTCGGCGCGTATCGCCATCACCCGGCACATCCGTCGTGGCGGCAAGGTGTGGATCAACATCTACCCGGACCGCCCGCTGACGAAGAAGCCCGCCGAGACCCGCATGGGTTCGGGTAAGGGTTCGCCGGAATGGTGGGTCGCGAACGTCAAGCCCGGGCGCGTGATGTTCGAGCTGTCCTACCCGAACGAAGCGGTGGCGCGCGAGGCGCTGACGCGAGCGATCCACAAGCTGCCGATGAAGGCCAGGATCGTCGCGCGCGAGGCAGGTGAAGGGTGATGGCGATCGGTTCGAAGAACCTCGACGCGGCATCGCTGCGCGAGCGTTCGGACGCGGAGCTCGTCGAGGCGCTGTCCGAGGCGAAGGAGACGCTGTTCAACCTGCGTTTCCAGGGCGCCACGGGTCAGCTGGAGAGCCACGGGCGGCTCAAGGCCGTCCGGCGCGACATCGCCCGTATCTACACGGTGATGCGCGAGCGCGAGCTCGGCATCGTCCGCGTGGTCGAAAGCGACGCCGCGAAGGGTGACTCGGCGGAGACGAGTACGACAGCTGGTGGTGCCGCGTGAGTCCGACAAGCAAGGAAGAGACCGTGAACGAGAACACGGACCAGACCGAGGCGCAGGGCGCCACGGGCAGTGACACCGCGGTGCAGGCGGCAGAGAGCGCAGCCACCGGTGAGATCGCGGCCTCGGCGGTGCAGAGCACCACCGGCGACCGCGGTTACCGGAAGGTCCGCCTCGGCCTCGTGGTCAGCGACAAGATGGACAAGACCGTGGTCGTGTCCGTCGAGGACCGCTTCACGCACCGGCGGTACGGCAAGGTCATCCGCCGGGCGAACAAGCTGAAGGCCCATGACGAGCAGAACGAGGCCACCGTCGGTGACCGAGTCCTGCTGATGGAGACCCGCCCGCTGTCCGCGACGAAGCGCTGGCGGATCGTGGAGATCATCGAGAAGGCGAAGTAGGTAGCGAGATGATTCAGCAGGAGTCGCGACTGCGCGTCGCCGACAACACGGGCGCCAAGGAGCTCTTGTGCATCCGTGTCCTCGGTGGCTCCGGCCGGCGCTACGCCGGTATCGGTGACGTCATCGTGGCGACCGTCAAGGACGCCATCCCCGGCGGGGGCATGAAGAAGGGCGACGTGGTCAAGGCCGTGATCGTGCGGACCGTGAAGGAGCGTCGCAGGCCGGACGGCTCCTACATCCGCTTCGACGAGAACGCGGCGGTCGTGATCAGGGACGGCGGTGACCCCAGGGGCACCCGCATCTTCGGGCCGGTCGGCCGGGAGCTGCGCGACAAGCGCTTCATGCGCATCATCTCGCTCGCACCGGAGGTGTTGTGAGAATGCGTATCAAGAAGGGTGACAAGGTCGTCGTCATCGCCGGCAAGGACAAGGGTCTCGTCGGCAAGGTGATCGCCGCCTACCCGCAGGACGAGCGCGTCCTGGTCGAGGGCGTCAACCGGATCACGAAGCACACGAAGCCGACCCAGACGGCCCGCGGTACGCAGCAGTCCGGTGGCATCGTGCACATGGAGGCGCCGGTTCACGTGTCGAACGTGCAGATCGCGGTCGAGGCCGACGTCGAAGGCAAGAAGAAGACCGTCGGCAGCCGGGTGGGTTACCGCTTCGACGACGACGGCAACAAGGTCCGGTTCGCCAAGCGCACCGGTGAGGACATCTGATGACAACCACGACACAGGCACGGCCGTTGCCGCGGCTGAAACAGCGCTACCGTGACGAGATCCGGTCGGCACTGCGCGAGCAGTTCGAGATCGCGAACGTCATGCAGGTGCCCACGGTGACCAAGGTCGTCGTCAACATGGGCGTCGGCGAGGCGGCCCGCGACGCGAAGCTGATGGAGGGCGCGGTCAACGACCTCGCGGCCATCACCGGCCAGAAGCCGGCCGTCACGAAGGCCCGCAAGTCCATCGCGCAGTTCAAGCTGCGTGAGGGCATGCCCATCGGCGCGCACGTGACGCTGCGCGGTGACCGGATGTGGGAGTTCCTGGACCGGCTGGTGAACATCGCCCTGCCGCGCATCCGCGACTTCCGCGGGCTGTCGCCGAGGCAGTTCGACGGCCGCGGCAACTACACGTTCGGTCTGAACGAGCAGTCGATGTTCCACGAGATCGATCAGGACCGCATCGATCGCGTCCGTGGCATGGACATCACCGTGGTCACCTCGGCGATCGACAACGACCAGGGTCGCGAGCTGTTGCGCCAGCTCGGGTTCCCGTTCAAGGAGGCCTGACGTGGCGAAGAAGGCGCTGATCAACAAGGCGCAGCGCAAACCCAAGTTCGCGGTGCGCGCGTACACGCGGTGCCAGAAGTGCGGACGTCCGCACTCGGTGTACCGCAAGTTCGGCCTTTGCCGGATCTGCCTGCGGGGAATGGCACACCGCGGCGAGCTGCCGGGCGTGACGAAGTCCAGCTGGTAGACCCGACTCTCATCTCGTCGCCGAAGGTCCGATGAAGGTGGGCGGCGAGCCCATCGAGGAAACCACGGCGGGAAAGTGGCTACGAATCCATGACCATGACCGATCCGATCGCAGACATGCTGACACGTCTGCGAAACGCGAACTCGGCGCACCACGACACGGTGTCGATGCCGTACAGCAAGATCAAGGCGCACATCGCCGAGATCCTCAAGCAGGAGGGCTTCATCGCCAGCATCTCCGTCGAGGAGCCGGCCGACCCGGCCAAGGGCCCGGTCGGGCGGATGCTGGTGCTGACCCTCAAGTACGGCCCGTCCCGCGAACGCTCGATCGCCGGTGTCCGGCGAGTGAGCAAGCCGGGACTGCGGGTGTATGCCAAGGCGAACAACATGCCGAAGGTGCTCGGAGGGCTCGGCGTCGCGATCATCTCGACGTCGCAGGGCCTGCTGACGGCGCGTGCGGCTACCAAGCAGGGCGTGGGCGGGGAAGTTCTCGCCTACGTCTGGTGACGGGAAAGGAGCGAAGATCATGTCGCGTATCGGCAAGCTTCCCATTCCCGTTCCGGCGGGAGTGGACGTGGCCGTCGACGGCCGTGACATCACGGTCACCGGGCCGAAGGGAACACTGCAGCGGCAGCTTCCGCCGCTGGTCGACGTCCAGCGCGCGGAGGACGGCACCCTCGAGGTGCGCCGTCCGGACGACGAGCAGGAAAGCCGTGCCATGCACGGGCTGGGCCGGTCACTGGTGGCGAACATGGTCATCGGTGTGACCGAGGGCTACGAGAAGAAACTCGAGATCGTCGGCGTCGGTTACCGGGTGACGGCGAAGGGCTCGGACGTCGAGCTGGCCCTCGGGTTCAGCCACCCGATCCTGTTCGAGGCACCGGAAGGTATCACCTTCGCGGTCGAGTCGCCGACCAAGTTCGCCGTGCAGGGCACCGACAAGCAGCTGGTGGGCCACGTGTCGGCGAAGATCCGCGGGTTGCGCCCGCCGGAGCCGTACAAGGGCAAGGGCGTGCGCTACGAGGGCGAACAGGTCCGGCGCAAGGTCGGAAAGGCTGGGAAGTAACCATGGGCATCGCGATCAATCGCCATGTCAAGGGCGGCGACAAGGCCGCGACACGCGACCGGCGGCACCTGCGGGTGCGCAAGAAGATCTCCGGCACCCCGGCTCGGCCGCGGCTGGTGGTCTCGAGGTCGCTGCGGCACATGGTGGCCCAGGTGGTCGACGACACGACCGGGCACACCCTGGCGTCGGCGTCGAGCATGGAGAGCGACCTGCGCACGTCCGGCGACGACAAGACCGCGAAGGCGCGCCGGGTAGGCGAGCTCGTCGCCGAGCGCGCCAAAGCGGGCGGTGTCGAGTCCGTCGTATTCGATCGTGCCGGAAACCAGTACCACGGGCGTGTCGCGGCAGTCGCCGACGGCGCGCGCGACGGTGGCCTGACGTTCTAGTCGCAGGCGAAACTCGAGAGGATAGAGGACATCATGGCTGAACCCCAGCGCCGCAGTGGTGGCGCCGGTGGCGAGCGCCGCGATCGCCGTGACCGTCGCGACCGCGACAAGGGTCGCGGCGACGGCGCCGACAAGACGAATTACATCGAGACCGTCGTCGCGATCAATCGCGTGGCGAAGGTCGTCTCCGGCGGTCGGCGCTTCAGCTTCACCGCTCTGGTGGTCGTCGGCGACGGCGACGGCACCGTCGGCGTCGGCTACGGCAAGGCCAAGGAGGTGCCCGCGGCGATCGCCAAGGGCGTCGAGACGGCCAAGAAGGAATTCTTCAAGGTGCCGCGCGTGGCGGGAACCATCCCGCACCCGGTACAGGGCGAGAAGGCCGCGGGCATCGTGCTGCTGCGGCCGGCGTCGCCGGGTACCGGTGTCATCGCCGGCGGCCCGGTGCGTGCGGTCCTGGAGGCCGCGGGCATCCACGACGTGCTGAGCAAGTCGCTCGGCTCGGCGAACGCGATCAACATCGTGCACGCGACGGTCGAGGCGCTGAAGGGCCTCGAGCGACCCGAGCAGGTCGCCGCCCGCCGTGGGCTGCCGCTCGAGGACGTCGCGCCGGCGGCGCTGCTGCGCGCGAGGGCGGAGGCCGGATCGTGAGCGACCCCGGCAAGCTGAAGGTCCGTCAGGTCAGGAGCCGGATCGGAGGGTCGGCGAGGCAGCGGGACACGCTGCGCTCGCTGGGACTGCGGCGCATCGGGCACGAGGTCGTCAAGGACGACCGCCCGGAGATCCGCGGCATGATCCAGACGGTGTCGCACCTGGTGACGGTGGAGGAGCTCTCCGCCGCCGAGGCCGCCAATGTGACAGCCCAGGAGGCCAGCAAACCATGAGCAAGTCCCCGTTGAAGCCGCATCACCTGCGGCCCGCGCCCGGCGCGAAGACCGCCAAGACCCGGGTGGGCCGCGGCGAGGCGTCGAAGGGCAAGACGGCCGGTCGCGGCACCAAGGGCACCAAGGCCCGCTACCAGGTGCCGGCCGGCTTCGAGGGCGGGCAGCTGCCGCTGCACATGCGGCTGCCCAAGCTGAAGGGGTTCAACAACCCCTTCCGTGTGGAGTACCAGGTCGTCAACCTGGACAAACTCGCGGCCCTGTACCCCGACGGTGGCGAGGTCACCGTCGAGGACCTGGTCGCCAAGGGTGCGGTCCGGTCCGGACACCGGGTCAAGGTGCTCGGCAGCGGTGACGTCTCGGTTGCGCTTCAGGTGAACGCACACGCGTTCTCCTCGTCGGCGCGAGAGAAGATCACCGCGGCCGGGGGAACCGCCACCGAGCTGTGACTTTGCCGCCGCCGGTGGAGGCCGACGACCGCTTGGGCGCCCGCTGGTCCGTCTCGGACAGCGGGCGCCTCGCGATTGCCCGGCTGTCGGCGGTGTTAACGTCTGTGAGTCCATCCGTACCAACGTGCCGGTACGCCTGGCAGCGCCGGTCACGCAGGAGGCCCTGAAGTGCTCAGAGTGTTCGCGCAGGCATTCCGTACCCCAGACCTGCGCCAGAAAATCCTGTTCACGCTGGGCATCATCGCGATCTTCCGGTTCGGTTCGGTCATGCCGGCGCCCGGAGTCGACGTCGCCGCAGTGCGCAGCTGCGTCGACCAGGCCGGTAACGAGGGCGTCTACGGGATGCTCAACCTGTTCTCCGGTGGCGCGATGTTGCAGCTCGCGGTGTTCGCGCTCGGGATCATCCCGTACATCACCGCCAGCATCATCCTGCAGTTGCTGACTGTGGTGATCCCGCGTATCGAGGCGCTGCGCAAGGAGGGCCAGTCCGGCCAGGCGCAGATCACGCAGTACACCCGTTACCTGACCATCGGTCTGGCGCTGCTGCAGTCGACCACCATCGTCACGCTGGCGCGCCGCGGGCAGTTCTTCCCGAACTGTCCCGAGGAAGTACTGGCCAGCGACACCATCGGCACCGTAGCGATCATGATCATGACGATGACCGCGGGAACCGGCGTCGTGATGTGGCTGGGCGAGCTGATCACCGACCGTGGCGTGGGCAACGGCATGTCCCTGCTCATCTTCACCCAGATCGTGGCCAGCGTGCCGGGCATGTTCTGGAGCATCCAGCAGAGCCGGGGCTGGGCGATCTTCGGCCTGGTGGTCGCCGTCGGGCTCGTCGTCGTGGCGTTGATCGTCTTCGTCGAGCAGTCCCAGCGGCGTGTTCCGGTGCAGTACGCCAAACGCATGGTCGGGCGGAAGATGTACGGCGGCTCGTCGACGTACATCCCGTTGAAGATCAACCAAGCCGGCGTCATCCCGGTCATCTTCGCGTCCTCGCTGCTGTACATCCCGTTGCTGGCGTCGCAGTTCAACGCCACCGAGGGCTGGGCGCTGTGGATCCAGGACAACTTCACCCGCGGCACGCACCCGCTCTACATCGCCTTCTACTTCCTGCTGATCGTCGGGTTCGCGTTCTTCTACGTGTCCATCACGTTCAACCCGAAGGACATCTCCGACAACATGAAGAGGTACGGCGGATTCGTCCCGGGTATCCGGGCCGGCCGTGCCACCGAGGAGTACCTCGCGTACGTCCTCAACCGCATCACCTCCGCCGGCGCGATCTATCTCGCTCTGGTGGCACTGTTGCCGCTGCTGGCGTTCAATGTCCTGCTCCCTGCCGACGGAGGTGGGGGCTTCAACAACATGTTCGGCGGCACGAGCATTCTGATCATGGTCGGTGTCGGCCTTCAGACCGTGCAGCAGATCGAGAGTCAGCTGCAGCAGCGCAACTACGAGGGGTTCTTGCGGTGACACGACTTCTCATCATGGGCCCGCCCGGCGCGGGCAAGGGCACACAGGCGGAACTCGTCGCGAAGCGGTTCGGCGTTCCGGCGATCTCGACCGGCGACATCTTCCGGGCGAACATCGCGGCGAGCACACCGATGGGGGTCGAGGTCCAGAAGTACCTGGACGCCGGGGAGTACGTCCCCGACTCGATCACGAACGAGATGGTCCGCGACCGGCTGAACGAGTCCGACGCCGCCGAGGGCTTCCTGCTCGACGGGTACCCGCGGACGCTGTCCCAGGTCGAGTTCCTCGACGGCGTCCTCGCGGAGTCCGGCACCGAGCTCGACCACGTCATCGAGCTCACGGTCGATGTCGACGAGGTCGTGGCGCGACTGCACAAGCGGGCCAAGGAAGAGGGCCGCACCGACGACAGCGAAGAGGTCATCCGGCGCCGCCAGGAGGTCTACTTCGAGGAGACCGCGCCGCTGATCGCCGTTTACTCGGATCGTGGACTTGTTTTCAAGGTCGACGGCATGGGCATGGTCGAGGAGGTCGCCGCCCGGGTGGCCGACGCGGTGAGCCGCCCTCCGCACGGGTGACCGTGCCCGCATGATCGAGGTCAAGACCCCGGCCGAGGTCGCGAAGATGCGCGTGGCCGGCAGGGTGGTCGCCGAGATACACGAAGTGCTGCGAGACGCGGTGGTGCCCGGCGCCACCCCGAACGACCTCGACGGCATCGCCCGGCGCGAGCTGACCGACCGGGGCGCCACTTCGAACTTCCTGGGCTACGGCGGGTTCCCGGCCACCGTCTGCGTGTCGGTGAACGACGTGGTGGTCCACGGAATCCCGAACGACGTCCCGTTCGAGTCCGGCGACATCGTGTCGCTGGACTTCGGCGCCGTGGTGGACGGCTGGCACGGCGACGCGGCGGTGACCCTGCCGGTGGGGCCGGTGCCCGGCGAGGTCGCCGCCCTGTTGCGCGACTGCGACGACGCGTTGTGGGCGGGCATCGCGGCGATGAGTGCGGGCAAGCGGCTGCGCGAGATCGGCACGGCGGTCGAGAAACTCGTGCGCTCGCGTGGTTCCTACGGCCTGGTCGAGGAGTACGGCGGCCACGGCATCGGCACCGCAATGCATCAGGACCCGCACGTCATGAACTACCGCACCAGGGCGCGCGGTCCGAAGCTGACGATGGGGATGTGCCTGGCGGTCGAACCCATGATCACGATGGGCACGGCCGGCACGCACACGCTGTCCGACGACTGGACCGTCAAGACCGACGACGGCTCGCTGGCGGCGCACTTCGAGCACAGCGTGGCGATCACCCCGGACGGTCCGCTGGTGCTGACGGCCCTCGACGGCGGCGCCGGCCGGCTGGACGCGCTCGGCGTCGCCACCCCCCGCGGCCTTGCGGAATGATCACGTTCACCATGGAATTCCCTGCGTCACCACCGTTGCAAGCCTGGTGACGCGAGGACGATCCTGGTGATGTGGCACCGGCAACGTGCCCTGCATCAGCACCCGTGCCGCCGACACGGGGTGGGGACGGCATACGGGTCAATTCGGGGGCTACCCCGATGGTGCGACTCCGGGAGGCGGCGGATACTGGCACCATGGCCGATCGGCACGAACTCCGCGCGGCGGACAGCGACCGCGACCGCATCGCAGACATCCTGCGGGACGCGCACGGCGAAGGACGCCTGGGGCACGACGAGCTCCTGGCCCGTGTCGAGGCGGCGTACGCGGCCCGCACCTACGTCGAGCTGGACCGCGTCATCGCCGACCTCCCGGTGGCACGTCCGGCGCAGGTCGCCCGCCCTCCGCAGCCGGTGCGGCCGGCCAGGCGCCTCGGCCGGCGGATCATCCGCGGCACGTTGACGGTGGCCTGGTGGTTCTTCGGCTTCGTCGTCGCCCTCAACGTCCTGATCTGGATGGGCGTGAGCATCTCGCAGGCGAGCCCGCAGTACTTCTGGCCGTTCTGGGTCGCCGGTCCGTGGCTGCTCATCCTCGGCACCGCGGAGATGGCCTACCGCGCACGGGAGTGACCCGTCCGGGGGTCGTGCGCCCCCGGATTGGCATCTGATATACGACGTGCCGTAGAATCTGACGTCGGCCCACTGTGGTCTGTCTCGTTGCGCCCTGCGGCTGGTCCTCGACCGAGTCGGCGAGGACGGGGACGCGGGACAGTTCGTCGTCCTCACCGGTCCTCCGGTGGCGGCGCAGTGTGCCGAAGCGCCAGACGACGAAGACCGAAGAAGTGCGGAGGATATGCCGAAGAAGGACGGGGTCATCGAGATCGAGGGCACCGTGACCGAGGCTCTGCCGAACGCGATGTTCCGGGTGGAGCTGTCGAACGGCCACAAGGTGCTCGCCCACATTTCAGGCAAGATGCGCCAGCACTACATCCGGATCCTTCCCGAGGACCGTGTGGTGGTGGAGCTCAGCCCGTACGACTTGACCCGTGGTCGCATCGTCTACCGCTACAAGTAACCGCCGACGACGTCGGACCAGGCAGTGCCTGACAAGCTCCTCGGCACACGTCCACGAAAGAGTCCCCGATGAAGGTCAAGCCGAGCGTCAAACCGATCTGCGACAAGTGCAGGGTGATCCGTCGCCATGGCCGGGTCATGGTGATCTGCAGCAACATGCGCCACAAGCAGCGCCAGGGTTGACCCGCACCTGCTCGCCCGACCACAACTGAATATCCCTCTCAACGCACCAGCACCCCTGCGCGCACGCGGGCAGGGAACACCCCCGGAACGGAGGCCGGGGCTCGACGGCGTCGCAGCCGGCCGAGACGCGGTGCGCCGGAAACCTTCGTACAGCCAGAAGTGAGGACACGATCACATGGCACGCCTCGTAGGCGTTGACCTCCCGCGCGACAAGCGCCTGGAGGTCGCACTCACGTACATCTTCGGCATCGGACGCACCCGAGCGCTGGAGACCTTGCAGAACACCGGTGTCAGCCCGGAAACCCGGGTGAAGGACATCACCGACGAAGACCTCGTGAAGCTCCGCGACTGGATCGAGAACAACTACCAGATCGAGGGCGACCTGCGTCGTGAGGTCCAGGGCGACATCCGCCGCAAGATCGAGATCGGTAGTTACCAGGGCATCCGGCACCGCCGTGGCCTGCCTGTCCGCGGTCAGCGCACTCACACGAACGCCCGCACCCGCAAGGGCCGGAAGAAGACGGTCGCCGGCAAGAAGAAGGCCGGCAAGTAAGCACCCGCCCGTTCCGGGTCGTGTCGGTCACCGTCCATGGTGCGGACGGGCATCGACGAGCGAGGAACGAGCGAGTCGCGGGCGAGGGCGGTGACCGGCGCGAGCCGGAACCGCCAGCGCTGACTCCCACAGACTTATTCGGACAGGAGAACCACCCACATGCCACCAGCGAAGGCTCGGACGAGCACCAAGGTGCGTCGCCGGGAAAAGAAGAACGTCGCCCATGGCGTCGCGCACATCAAGAGCACGTTCAACAACACCATCGTCTCGATCACCGACCCGCAGGGGAACGTGATCGCGTGGGCGAGTGCCGGCCAGGTCGGCTTCAAGGGCTCGCGCAAGTCCACGCCGTTCGCCGCGCAGATGGCCGCCGAGGCGGCCGCCCGCCGTGCCCAGGAGCACGGCATGCGCAAGGTCGACGTGTTCGTCAAGGGCCCGGGCTCGGGCCGCGAGACAGCGATCCGCTCGCTACAGGCCGTCGGCCTCGAGGTCGGGTCCATCTCGGACGTGACCCCGCAGGCGCACAACGGCTGCCGTCCCCCGAAGCGCCGCCGCGTCTGACGTCGACGAGACCTGAGGAGAACTGAGACACCATGGCCCGTTACACCGGCCCACTCACGAAGAAGTCGCGTCGCCTCGGCGTCGACCTGATCGGCGAGGACAAGGCGTACGAGCGTCGTCCGTACCCGCCGGGCCAGCACGGCCGCGGGCGGCAGAAGGAGAGCGAGTACCGCCTGCAGCTGCACGAGAAGCAGAAGGCGCGCTACACGTACGGCGTTCTCGAGAAGCAGTTCCGCCGCTACTACGACGAGGCCAACCGCAGGCAGGGGCGCACCGGTGACGTCCTGCTCCAGCTGCTCGAGTCGCGGCTGGACAACGTCGTCTACCGTGCCGGCTTCGCCCGGACGCGCCGGCAGGCTCGCCAGCTCGTCGTGCACGGTCACTTCCTGGTCAACGGCAGGAAGGTGAACGTGCCCTCGTACCAGGTGGCGCTGCACGACGTCATCGACGTCAAGGAGAAGTCCAAGGAGACGACGCCGTTCATCATCGCCCGCGAGACCCACGGCGAGCGGCACACGCCGGCGTGGCTCGAGGTGATCCCGAACACGATGCGCGTCCTGGTCCACCAGCTCCCGTCCCGGCAGCAGATCGACACGCCGGTCCAGGAGCAGCTCATCGTCGAGTACTACTCGAAGTAACCCCAGATGGCCGTGGCCGGCGCGCACACCAGCCACGGTCCACACCCCTTGGTCGCGACAGTCATATAGCGGGCGTCGCGGAAAGGAAGTTCACGTGCTCATCACCCAGCGTCCCAACCTCAGCGAAGAGTCGATCAACGACTACCGCGCGCGGTTCACCATCGAGCCGCTCGAGCCGGGCTTCGGCTACACGCTCGGCAACTCGATGCGCCGTACCCTGCTGTCGTCGATCCCCGGCGCAGCGATCACCTCGATCCGCATCGACGGCGTGCTGCACGAGTTCAGCACGATCCCGGGCGTCAAGGAGGACGTCACCGACGTCATCCTGAACCTGAAGGGCCTCGTCGTCTCCTCCGAGCACGACGAGCCGGTCGTGATGTACCTGCGCAAGCAGGGCCCGGGGGCCGTCACCGCGGCGGACATCGCGCCGCCGGCCGGTGTCGAGGTGCACAACCCCGAATTGCAGATCGCGACGCTCAACGGCAAGGGCAAGCTCGAGATGGAGCTGACGGTCGAGCGTGGCCGTGGCTACGTCTCGGCGGTGCAGAACAAGCAGAACGATGCCGAGATCGGCCGGATCCCGGTCGACTCGATCTACTCGCCGGTGCTCAAGGTGACGTACAAGGTCGAGGCGACGCGCGTCGAGGGCCGGACCGACTTCGACAAGCTCATCGTCGACGTCGAGACGAAGCCGTCCATCCGGCCGCGGGACGCTCTCGCGTCGGCCGGCAGCACCCTGGTCGAGCTGTTCGGCCTCGCGCGTGAGCTGAACGTCGAGGCCGAGGGCATCGAGATCGGCCCGTCGCCGGTGGACGCCCAGCTCGCGGCGGACCTGGCGTTGCCGATCGAGGATCTGCAGCTCACCGTGCGGTCGTACAACTGCCTCAAGCGCGAGGGCATCCACACGGTGGGTGAGCTCGTCGCCCGTAGCGAGGCCGACCTGCTCGACATCCGTAACTTCGGGCAGAAGTCGATCGACGAGGTCAAGGCGAAGCTCGTGACGATGGGTCTCGGGCTGAAGGACAGCGCGCCGGGCTTCGACCCGACGACGGCCGTCGACACGTACTCCGACGACGACCAGTCCTTCGCCGAGGACGAGCAGTACTGAGCGGCGAGGCGCCCGAGTGAGGAACGAACGAGGGGCCGAGCGCGACCGTTGGACTGAGCGGCGAGGCGCTCGCCTGAACTGACACCCACCCACACAGGAGAACGATCACCATGCCCACCCCGACGAAGGGTGCTCGCCTCGGCGGCTCGCCGTCTCATCAGCGCGCGATGCTGGCCAACCTGGCGACCGCGCTGTTCGAGCACGGCCGCATCACGACGACCGAGGCCCGGGCCCGCCGGCTGCGGCCGGTAGCCGAACGGCTGATCACCAAGGCCAAGCGCGGCGACCTGCACGCGCGCCGGCAGGTGCTCGGCACGATCCGGGACAAGGACGTCGTGCACACGCTGTTCGCCGAGATCGGCCCGCGGTACGAGAATCGCAACGGCGGCTACACCCGCATCGTGAAGATCGGTCCGCGGAAGGGCGACAACGCTCCGATGGCCGTCATCGAGCTGGTCGAGCCGCTGGCCGAGCAGGTCGTCTCCGAGGCGACCAGCGCCACCAGGCGCGCCGCCGGCGGGAGTTCGGCGGCGGCTCCGGCCGCGGCCGCTGCTGCCGAGGCGGAGGTGACCGCCGACGTCGCCGGCGAGTCCAAGGACGAGCCCACGGCGGCCGAGGCCGCTGTCGACGAGGCCGAGGGCACCGGTGACGAGCCGGCCGCCGACGCCGCTGACGGTGAGGCCGCCGACGGCGACGACGAGTCCGGCTCGGACTCCGCCGAGAAGGCCTGACGCGGCAGGTTCCGCGTGCAGCCCGCTGATCCCACCCGAGGGGTCGGCGGGCTGCTGCGTCTGCGCCTGGACGTCGGCTACGACGGGACGGCGTTCTCCGGCTGGGCCGCGCAGCCGGGGCAGCGCACCGTGCAGGGGGTGCTCGAGGAGGCGCTCGGCCGGGTCCTGCGCGTCGAGCCGCCCCGGCTGACCGTCGCCGGGCGCACCGATGCCGGTGTGCACGCGCGTGGGCAGGTGTGCCATGTGGACGTCGATGCGTCCGCATGGCGGTCGGTGCCCGGCCGGTCGGCGCGCAGCCCGGAGTCCGCGCTGTTGCGGCGCCTGGCCGGGGTTCTCGACCCGGACGTGCGGGTGCACGCGGTACGGGTGGCGCCCGACGGGTTCGACGCGCGCTTCTCGGCCGTGTGGCGGCGGTACCGCTACCGCGTCTCGGACGCGGTGTACCGGCCGGACCCGCTGGTGCGCGCGTCGGTGCTCTGGCACGACCGGCCGCTGGACCTGGACGCGATGAACGCGGCGGCGGCCGGGTTGCTCGGCGAGCACGACTTCGCGGCGTTCTGCCGGCCGCGCGAGGGCGCGACGACCGTCCGTGAGCTGCGGACACTGCACTGGGAGCGTGGCACCGACGGGATCGCGGTGGCGACCGTCGAGGCCGACGCGTTCTGTCACAACCAGGTCCGCGCCATGGTCGGGGCCATGCTCGTCGTGGGTGACGGGCGGCGCCCGGTCGACTGGCCCGCACGGGTGCTGGCGGCCGGCGTCCGCGACTCCGGGGTGACCGTCGTCGGTGCACACGGGCTGACGCTCGAGGCGGTCGGCTACCCGCCGGACGACGAGCTCGCCGAGCGCGCCCGGACGGCCCGCAACGTCCGCTCGATCCACCGGTCGTCGGCCGCGGCCGGACATGATCATCCGGGTGGTGTGGGGGAAATCCCTGATGGCAAAGACGGCCAGAGCACGTAGCCTGGGGGTGTGTTGACCGACGCGATCGAAGTGGCCGTCGCCGTCGTGGGCCTCGGCCTGGTCGTCCTGTCGTTCCGGCAGGGCAGGGCCAAGGGCTGGGCCGCGTCGCTGCAGATGGCTGCCGGCGGGTTCCTGCTCATGGGCGCTTCGGCCATCGGCGTCGTCGAGTTCGTCGTCGGGCTGGTCTTCTCGCCGCTGGCCTGGGCCGGTGTCGGCATGCTCGCCATCGCCGGCGTGCTGTTCACGGTGGGACAGAAGCTCGAGGGCCCGTCCGGGAAGAAGTCCAAGGGCACCGACGAGGTGCCGCAGTCGCGCGACGCCGCCGGCGAGGTCGCCGAGGCCCCGAAGACCGAGGCGCCGAAGGGCAAGGGCAAGAAGAAGGCGTCGGAGTCCTCCGGCGACAGCGACCTCGACGACATCGAGGCCATCCTGCGCAAGCACGGCATCGAGTAGGCGCGACCGCAGCGGCCCCCGGCGGTGGCCGCCCCGCGCGGTGAGCCGAAAACACCTCGCGTTCCGCGCCATCACGACGAGAGACTGCGACCGTGGGACACGTCGACCTGAACTCGGTCTCGTTCACGCTGCCCGACGGGCGCGTGCTGCTGGACGACATCTCCTTCCGCGTCGGTGACGGCGCCAAGGTGGCCCTGGTCGGTGCGAACGGTTCCGGCAAGACCACGCTGATGAAGATCATCTCCGGTGACCTGGACGCGCACGGGGGAGCGGTGACCCGCAGCGGAGGGCTCGGCGTCATGCGCCAGTTCGTGTCGCACGGCGCGACCGACGTCCGCTCGCTGTTGCTGTCCGTCGCGCCACCCCGGGTGCGCGCGGCCGCGGCGGCCGTCGACGACGCCGAGCTGGCGATGATGGACCACGACGACGAGCGGACGCAGCTGACCTACGCCACGGCGCTGGCGGAGTGGGCCGACGCCGGCGGCTACGAGGCCGAGGTGCTGTGGGACGTGTGCACGACGGCCGCGCTGGGTGTGCCGTTCGACCGGTGCCGCTGGCGCGAGATCGAGACGTTGTCCGGCGGTGAGCAGAAACGGCTGGTGCTCGAGACGCTGCTGCGCGGCCCGGACGAGGTCCTGCTGCTCGACGAGCCGGACAACTTTCTCGACGTCCCGGCCAAGCGCTGGCTGGAGGAGCGGCTGGCCGAGACCGCGAAGACCGTGCTGTACATCAGCCACGACCGGGAACTACTGGCCAGGACGGCCACCCGCGTCGTCACTGTCGAGCTGGGCGCGGCCGGAAACACCGCCTGGGTCCATCCGGGCGGGTTCGACGGCTACCACGAGGCCCGTCGCGAGCGCTTCGCCCGTCTCGAGGAGCTGCGCCGGCGCTGGGACGAGGAGCACGCCAAGCTCAAGGAACTCGTCCGGATGTACAAGCAGAAGGCCGCCTACAACTCCGACATGGCGGCGCGTTACCAGGCGGCCCAGACGCGGCTGCGGCGGTTCGAGGAGGCGGGCCCGCCAGAGGCGATCCCGCGGGAACAGGACGTGCGGATGCGCCTGCGGGGCGGGCGCACCGGTAAGCGTGCCGTGGTGTGCGAGGACCTCGAGCTCACCGGGCTGATGCGTCCGTTCGACCTGGAGGCCTGGTACGGCGAGCGGGTGGCGGTGCTCGGGTCGAACGGCTCCGGCAAGTCGCACTTCCTGCGCCTGCTCGCCGCCGGCGGCACCGACCCCGAGCCCGAGCACCTGCCGGTGGACGGCACCGCGGTCGAGACGGTCGCGCACACCGGCCGTGCCCGGCTGGGCGCGCGGGTACGGCCCGGCTGGTTCGCCCAGACGCATCACCATCCGGAACTGCTGGGACGCACGTTGCTGTCGATCCTGCACCGTGGTGACGGCCGGCGCGCCGGCATGCCCCGCGAGGAGGCCAGCCGGGCTCTCGACCGTTACGAGCTCGCCCGGGCCGGCGAGCAGACGTTCGAGTCGCTGTCCGGTGGGCAGCAGGCTCGGCTGCAGATCCTGCTCCTCGAGCTGTCGGGGGCGACGCTGTTGCTGCTCGACGAGCCGACCGACAACCTCGACCTGATCTCCGCCGAGGCGCTGCAGGAAGGGCTGTCCGCGTTCGAGGGGACCGTGCTGGCGGTGACGCACGATCGCTGGTTCGCCCGCGACTTCGACCGGTTCCTGGTGTTCGGCGCCAACGGGTCGGTGTACGAGTCGCCGGAGCCGGTCTGGGACGAGGCCCGGGTGGCGCGGGTGCGCTGACGGCGGTCGAGAGCCGCCCGCGGGCCGCCGACGCCACCGGAGGATCGACGTCGCCGACATCCGTTCCGCTTCAGGTCTTGCTCCGCGACCGGCGGAGGTGCATGATCCCTGGATCACCCGTCCCGCGGGTAGTGCGCACCGAGACGACTCCACACGATGCGGGGTGAGCACGCGATGGCGCAGCAGTCTCAGAGCGGTGTACGTGAGGTCTTCGGCAGCCGGTTCACGTTCGTGGCCGCAGGCATCGGCATGGCTGTCGGTACGGGAAACCTGTGGCGGTTCCCACGTGTGGTCGGTGAGTTCGGCGGTGGTGCGTTCCTGATCGCGCTGGTGGTCGCGAATCTCATCTGGGCCATCCCGATCCTCATGTCCGAGTCGCTCATGGGGTCGAGAAGCCAGCGGGGAACCGTCGGCGCGTTCCGCGACTTCATGGGCCGCCGCTTCGCCTGGATGGGCGGCTACATGGGGTTCATCACCGTGGGCATCCTGTTCTACTACTCGGTGGTCTGCGGCTGGGCCATCCGGTACTTCGTCTACGCGATCACCGGACGGTTCGACTCCGGGGCCGACACCGCGGGCATCTGGGACGACTTCACGACCACGCCGTGGCAGACCATCCTGTTCCACGCGATCGCCATCGGGCTGGTCGGCCTGATCGTGTACCGAGGGTTGAAACGCGGATTCGAGATCATCCTGAAGTACACGATCCCAGTGCTGTTCGTCATCCTGGTGATCCTGGCCGTGCGGGCGATGACGCTCGACGGGGCCGCGGACGGCATGCGCTACCTGTTCGTGCCGGAGTGGAGCCTGCTCGGGGACGCCGAGGTGTGGCTGCAGGCGTTCACGCAGATGGCGTTCTCGACCGGCGCGGGCTGGGGCCTGTACCTGACCTACTCGGTGTACATGCGGCGACGCGAAGACTTCGCGCTGAATGCCGCGACCATCTGCTCGGGCAACCTGCTCGCATCGTTGCTCGCCGGTGTCGCCGTGATGGCGACCATCTTCGCGCTGCGCACCCCGGAGTTCGCGGCCGAGGCCGCGAACTCCGGCAACTCGGGCCTCGCGTTCATCTACTTCGCGGAGCTCTTCGGTGAGATGCCCGGCGGGACCTGGTTCTTCGCGCCGCTGTTCTTCCTGGCGCTCTCGCTCGCCGGCCTGTCCAGCTTGATCGCCATGGCGGAGCTCGCCACCCGCAACGTCGAGGACATGGGTCTGCCGCGGCGCCGCGCCGTCCCCTGGGTCGTGGGAGTGTCGTTCGTCGCGGGTATCCCGTCGGCGATCAGCGTCGATTTCCTGAACAACCAGGACTTCGTCTGGGGCGTGGGCCTGCTGATCAGCGGGCTGCTGGCCGCGGTGGCGATGATGAAGTTCGGCGTCGAGCGTGCCCGCGCCGAGCTCGACGACTCCAGCGACATCCGGGTCGGCGCGTGGTGGCCGACGCTGATCCGGCTGTTCCCGGTCATGTTCGTGGCGCTGTTCGGGTGGTGGATCTACCGAACGGTGGACGTGCTCGCTCCGGACACGTGGTGGAACCCGTTCGAACCGTTCAGCCTGATGACACTGCTGGTGCAGTGGGTGGCGTTGTTCGTGGTCATGTACGCGCTGAACGGGTTCCTCTCCCGGCGGGTGGAGCCGGGGCCGATGACGCCGGAGGTCGGGCCCGGCGCCGGCGGCGGAGGACCGCCCGGCGACCAGCCAGCCGGCGGGTCCGGCGCGACGCGGCGAGGGGAGTAGTCCGATGGAGGTAGCAGTCTGGACCGCGGTCTTCCTCGGCGGAGACCTGCTGGTCCTGATCTTCCTGATCCTCTGGGCGGTCCGGAAGGACCGGCAGAAGGCGGCGCGGGCGTCGGACGAGCAGCAGGACGCCGCCTGACGCCACCTGGCGCCGCCGCTGGGCCCCGCACCGCACCCACCTCGCAGTACCATGGTGCGTGGGCCCGGTTCCGGCCCGGCCGGGCATCCGGTCGCTGGTGGCGGGTGTCGCTCGTCCCGGCCCACCGGGTCTCCGGGTAGTATCGCCGCGACGTTTTGACCCGACGGCGCAGCGGCGGGTATTCTGTCGAGTCGTTGTGCGTACCGGCGTTCCCGATCTTCTCGGCGCCCCGGCACGCGCCGACCAGTTCCATCCTCATCGACGAAGCGAAGGCCTACGACCGTGCGCACGTATAGCCCCAAGCCAGGTGACGTCCAGCGTCAGTGGCACGTCATCGATGCCGCCGACGTCGTTCTCGGCCGGCTCGCCACCCAGACCGCGACGTTGCTGCGGGGCAAGCACAAGCCCGTCTACGCGCCGCACGTCGACACCGGTGACTTCGTCATCGTCGTCAACGCCGAGAAAGTGGCGCTGACCGGAAATAAGCGCGGCCAGAAGTTCGACTACCGGCACTCCGGTCGTCCGGGCGGGTTGCGCGCCATGGACTACGCGACACTTCTCGACAAGGACCCGCGGCGTGCCGTCGAGAAGGCCGTCAAGGGCATGCTCCCGCACAACCGCCTCGGCCGGCAGATGCTGTCCAAGCTGAAGGTGTACGCGGGCCCCGAGCACCCGCACCAGGCGCAGCAGCCGGTGCCGTACGAGATCAGCCAGGTCGCGCAGTGACTGAGCCAGCGGACCGGCCAACCGTGAGTGAGGACATGACCGAAACCACCGTCGAGACCGACGAGACCACTGACGAGACGACCGTCGAGAGCTTCACGTCCGAGTCGGCGCCGTCGCGCTTCTCGGCCATCGAGCCCGCTGCCGCGACCGGCCGTCGCAAGCAGGCCATCGCCCGGGTCCGCATCATGCCCGGCTCCGGGCAGTGGAAGGTCAACGGGCGCACGCTCGATTCGTACTTCCCGAACAAGGTCCATCAGCAGCTGGTCAACTCGCCGTTCACCGAGCTCGAGCTGAGCGACCGTTACGACGTGGTGGCGCTGCTCGACGGCGGCGGGCCGAGCGGCCAGGCCGGCGCGCTCCGGCTCGGCATCGCCCGGGCGCTGAACGCCGCCGACCCGGAGAACAACCGGCCGGCGCTGAAGAAGGCCGGGTACCTGACCCGCGACGACCGCATCACCGAGCGCAAGAAGGCCGGCCTGAAGAAGGCCCGCAAGGCTCCGCAGTACAGCAAGCGCTGACCGCACGCACGACGCGTGCCGTGCACGAGCGGCCCCGGGGTAGTCTGCTCCGGGGCCGTACGTGTGTCCCGTACCTTCTCCGACCTGGTCAAGGAGCACCCCCGTGGCACGTCTCTTCGGCACCGACGGCGTTCGCGGGCTGGCGAACTCCGACCTCACTGCCGAACTGGCGCTCGAACTCTCGGTGGCCGCCGTGCACGTGCTCGGCCAGGTCGGCGTGACCGGGGGCCGTCGCCCGGTCGCGGTGGTGGGGCGTGACCCGCGAGCCTCCGGTGAGTTCCTCGAGGCCGCGGTGGTGGCCGGCCTGGCCAGCGCCGGTGCCGACGTGTACAAGGTGGGCGTGCTGCCGACGCCGGCGGTGGCGTTCCTGACCGGGATGCTCGACGCCGACCTCGGCGTGGTGCTCTCCGCCAGCCACAACCCGATGCCCGACAACGGCATCAAGTTCTTCGCCAAGGGCGGGCAGAAGCTCGAGGACTCGGTCGAGAACGCCATCGAGGCCCGGGTCCGTGAACCGTGGACCCGCCCGACCGGAGCCGACGTCGGACGGGTGAAGGATCACCCGGAAGGGCTCGAGACCTACCTGGCGCACGTCGTCGGTACCGCACCGGCCCGGCTGGACGGCCTGCGCGTGGTGGTCGACTGTGCGCACGGCGCGGCGTACCGCGCGGCGCCGGAAGCGCTGCGGCGGCTGGGGGCCGACGTCGTCACCGTCTGCGCCGAGCCGGACGGACTGAACATCAACGACGGCTGCGGGTCGACGCACCTGGAGACGTTGTCGGCTGAGGTCGTCGCGGCCGGCGCCGACCTGGGCATCGCGCACGACGGTGACGCGGACCGGTGCCTGGCCGTGGACGCCACGGGGCAGATGGTCGACGGTGACCAGATCATGGCGATCCTGGCGCTGTCGCTGCGTGAGCAAGGCGTTCTGCGACACGACGCGGTCGTGGCCACGGTCATGTCCAACGAGGGTTTCCGGCTGGCGATGCGTGCTGCCGGCGTCGAGGTGATCGACACGGCCGTGGGTGACCGCTACGTCCTCGAGGCGATGAAGGCCGGCGGCTACTCCCTCGGTGGTGAGCAGTCCGGACACGTCGTCATGCTCGACCACGGCACCACCGGCGACGGCGTCCTGACGGCGGTGCACCTGCTGGCGCGCGTGGCGTCGTCGGGCCGGACGCTGGCCGAACTGGCCGGCGTCGTCCGGCGGCTTCCCCAGGTCCTGGTGAACGTTCCCGACGTGGACAAGTCCCGGGTCGGTGTCGACGAGGGTGTCACCGCGGCCGTCGCCGCGGCCGAGGCCGAGCTCGGCGGCACCGGGCGAGTGCTGCTGCGGCCGTCGGGAACGGAGCCGCTGGTGCGGGTGATGGTCGAGGCGGACACGGCCGAACAGGCCGACGCGGTGGCGCGTCGCCTGGCCGCGGCGGTGCAGGCCGAGCTCGCGCTGTAGCCGCGGCGAAAACCCGTTGCCGGTCCGGGGCGGCCGACAGGAGGCTTTCCTCATGCGCATCCGTCCCATCAAGGCCGTCGACGACGACTTCGCCGCCTGGTTCGACGTGCACCTGGCCGCTCGCGTCGCCGACTATCCCGACGGGCCGCGGTGGCGCGAGCGGGAGCTGCGCGTCGTCTTCGAGGGCACGGAGCACCACGAGGTGCGGCTGTGGCTGGCCGAGGACGACGGCATGGCCGTCGGCGCCGCGGTGCTCGGGCTGCCGCAGCGTGACAACACCACGCTCGGCGAGCCCGAGGTGCACGTACGGCCCGAGCACCGGCGTCGCGGGATCGGGTCGGCCATGCTGGAGGTTCTGCGTGCGGACGCGCGCGCACAGAACCGCAGCACCCTGTTGACGTGGCTCGAAGGGCCGATGGCGCACACGGACGCCGACGGACTGCCGGCGTCGACGGGTGCCGCCTTCGCCGAGCGGCACGGGTTCAGCCGGCGGATCACCGAGATCGCGCGCGTGCAGCGTCCGCCGCTCGATCTGGACGCGATCGGTGCGGCCGAGCGAGCCGCCCGGACGCATGCCGACGGCTACCGGATCGTCACCTGGTGCGACCGGGTGCCGGACGAGCACGTCGACGAGTACGCCCGGCTGCAGGCGCGGCTGAGCGCCGACGCCCCGCTGGGCGAGCTCGATTACGAGGTCGAGGTCTGGGACGAGGCCCGGGTCCGGTCCGACGAACAGCGTCACGAACGCATGGGGCGCGGCACCTGGAACGCCGCCGCGTTCGCGCCCGACGGCAGCATGGCCGGCATCACCGTCGTCAGCCTGGCCACCGACAGCGACGAGTCCGGATTCCAGGGCACCACCATCGTCGACCCGCGGCACCGGGGGCACCGGCTCGGGCTGCTGCTGAAGGCGGCGAACCTCCGCGCGCTGTCGCGTGACCGGCCCGGCCTGCAGGCGATCTGGACGTGGAACGCCGACTCCAACCGGCACATGATCGCCGTGAACGAGACGCTCGGCTATCAGGTCGCGGGGTGGAGCGCCGGTTATCAGCGGGCGATCTGATCGGCGGAAACTCGATTGCGCCGGGACCGTCCGGCCGGTCACGCTCGGCTGGTGAGGATCCGTACGGTCGACATCACCGCGGACGCCGACTTCGGCGCCTGGTTCGGCGCGCACGACGCCGCGTTGCGGCACGACTTCCCGGACGGTCCGGGGTGGCGTGAGCACGAGGCGCGGGTGTTCTACGAGCCGAGCACCGTGTTCGACACGCTGCTGCTGCTGGCCGAGGACGACGCCGGCGACGTCGTCGGTACGGCGGCCATGGAGCTGCCGCTCAAGGACAACCTGAGCATGGCCCAGATCGTGGTCGCCGTGCCCGCACCGGCGCGCCGGCAGGGCATCGGCACGGCGGTGCTCGAGGCGGCCGAGCGCGAGGCCGCTCAGCGCAGCCGGACCCGGCTGATGGCCGACATCGACGTCCCGTCCGGCCTGCAGGGGTCCTCGGGTACGCGATTCGCCGAGCGGCACGGCTACACGCGCCGGATCGTGGAGATCCTCCGCGCGCAGCGGCCGCCCTTCGACCCCGATCATCTGGACGAGCTCGAGCGCAACGCGCTGCCGCACGCGGCGGGGTACCGCGTCGTCACCTGGCAGGGTGCCGTCCCGGACGAGTACGTCGCCGAGTTCGCGCGGCTGAACGAGCGGATGAGCACCGACGCCCCGACCGGTGAGCTCGACTACGAGAAGGAAGCCTGGGACGAGCGCCGGATCCGGGTCCGTGAGGAGCGCATCACCCGGATGCGGCGCGGCGTGTGGGCCGCCGTCGCGGTGGCGCCCGACGGCACGCTCGCGGGCCAGACCGAGCTGCAGCTGTCGCACGACGACGACAGCGCCGCCTACCAGGAAGAGACGATCGTCGACCCACGGCACCGCGGCCACCGCCTCGGCCTTCTGCTGAAGATCGCGAACCTGCGCGAGCTGCTGCGGCTGCGCCCGGGCGTGCAGAAGATCTGGACGTGGAACGCGGACACGAACTCGCACATGGTCGCGGTCAACGAGGCGCTGGGCTACACCGTCGCCGGCTGGATGGGCGGGTACCAGCGCGACCTGTGATCAGATCTTGCGCAGGCGGATCCGCTGGACGGAGTGGTCCGGCCCCTTGGTCAGGGCCAGCGTGGCTCGTCCGCGGGTGGGCAGGATGTTCTGCGACAGGTTGGGGCCGTTGATGGTGTCCCACAGTTCCTCCGCCCGGCGGACGGCGGCGTCGTGGTCGAGGTCGGCGTAGCGGCGGAAGTACGACTCCGGGCGCTGGAACGCGGTCTCGCGCAGCCGGAGGAAGCGCTCGACGTACCAGCGGCGGACGTCCGCCGGCGCCGCATCCACGTAGATCGAGAAGTCGAAGAAGTCGCTCACCGCGAGCCCGGAGACGCCGTTCGTGCGCGGGCGCGCCGGCTGCAGCACGTTCAGCCCTTCGACCAGCAGGATGTTTGGGCGATCGATCTCGATGTACTCGTCCGGGACGATGTCGTACGTCAGGTGCGAGTACACCGGCGCCGTCACGACGGGCTCACCGGACTTGACGGCCGCCACGAACCGCAGCAACGCACGCCGGTCGTACGACTCCGGAAACCCCTTGCGCTGCATCAGCCCGCGCCGCTCCAGCTCCGCGTTGGGCAGCAGGAAACCGTCGGTCGTCACCAGGGACACTCGGGGATGCTCGGGCCAGCGAGCCAGCAGCAGGCGCAGCAGTCGCGCCGTCGTCGACTTGCCGACGGCGACCGAGCCGGCGATGCCGATGACGAACGGCGTGCGGTCCGCGAAGTCGCCGAGGAACGTCTTGGTGGCCTCGTGCAGCCCGTCGGTCGCACGCACCCGCAGGTTGAGCAGGCGGGACACCGACAGATAGACCTCACGGACCTCGTCCAGGTCGACGAAGTCGCCGAGCCCGCGCAGCTGCTCGAGCTCCTCCGCGCTCAGCGACAGAGGCATCTGCTCGCGCAGACGCGCCCAGTCGGCACGGGACAGGTCGACGAACGGGGACGAGTCACGGGGCGCAGTCATCGTGCACCAATACTGCCGAGCGATCGCGCAGGTGCGCGCACGGGGGCGGGTTCGGCGGGCCGTACCGGGATATGCTGACCGCCGTGTGCGGCATCGTGGGTTACACAGGACATCAGCAGGCGCTCGATGTCGTCGTCGACGGGCTCCGCAGGCTCGAGTACCGCGGCTACGACTCCGCCGGCGTGGCGATCGTCGCCGACGGTGCGCTGGCGTCGGCCAAGCGCGCGGGCAAGCTCGCCAACCTCGAGAAGGCTCTGGACGGCGAACCGCTGCCCACGGCGAACACCGGCCTCGGGCACACCCGGTGGGCCACGCACGGCGCACCGACGAACCAGAACGCGCACCCGCACCTGGACGAGTCCGGCCGCGTCGCGGTGATCCACAACGGGATCATCGAGAACTTCGCCCGCCTGCGCACCGAGCTCGAGCGCTCCGGCGTCCGCTTCACCTCCGAGACCGACACCGAGGTCGTCGCTCACCTGCTCGCGGCCGAGGTGGCCGCAGGGTCCGAGCTGGCGGAGGCGATGCGGACCGTGTGCGGGCGCCTCGACGGCGCGTTCACCCTGGTGGCCGTCCATGCCGACGTCCCGGACCGGGTGGTGGCGGCGCGGCGCAACTCGCCGCTGGTGGTCGGGCTCGGCGACGGCGAGAACTTCCTCGCCTCGGACGTCTCGGCGTTCATCGCACACACCCGGGACGCGCTCGAGGTCGGCGAGGAACAGATCGTCGCGATCACCCCCGACGAGGTCACGGTGACCGACTTCGCCGGAGGCGCGGTCGAGGGACGCCGCTTCCACGTCGACTGGGACGCGTCGGCCGCGGAGAAGGACGGCTACGACTACTTCATGCTCAAAGAGATCGCCGAGCAGCCGAAGGCGGTCTCGAACACGCTGCTGGGCCGGGTCGGCGCCGACGGCCTGCTGTCGATGGACGAGATGCGGCTGTCCGACGAGGAGCTGCGCGAGGTCGACAAGGTCGTCGTCATCGCCTGCGGCACCGCGTACCACGCCGGCATGGTCACGAAGTACGCCATCGAGCACTGGACGCGCATCCCGTGCGAGGTGGAGCTGGCCAGCGAGTTCCGCTACCGCGATCCCGTCGTCGACCGGCAGACGCTGGTCGTCGCCGTCAGCCAGTCCGGCGAGACCATGGACACCCTGATGGCGCTGCGCTACGCGCGCGAACAGGGCGCGAAGGTGCTCGCCATCTGCAACACCAACGGGTCGACCATCCCCCGTGAGTCCGACGCGGTGCTCTACACCTACGCCGGCCCCGAGGTGGCCGTCGCCTCGACCAAGGCGTTCCTGACGCAGCTCATCGCCTGCTACCTGGTCGGGCTGTACCTCGGTCAGGTGCGCGGGACGAAGTGGGGCGACGAGATCCGCTCGGTCGTGCGCGACCTGTCCGACCTGCCGTCGAAGGTGGACCAGGTCCTCGAGACGATGGAGCCGGTCCGTGCGCTGGCCCGCGCCCTGGCGTCGTCGACGTCGGTGCTGTTCCTCGGGCGTCACGTCGGCTACCCGGTGGCGCTCGAGGGTGCGCTGAAGCTCAAGGAGCTCGCGTACATGCACGCCGAAGGGTTCGCCGCCGGCGAGCTGAAGCACGGCCCGATCGCGCTGATCGAGGACGGCGTGCCGGTCATCATCGTGGTGCCGTCCCCGAAAGGGCGCTCGGTCCTGCACGACAAGATCGTCAGCAACATCCAGGAGATCCGTGCACGCGGGGCACGCACCATCGTCGTCGCCGAGGAGGGCGACGAGGACGTGGTGCCGTACGCCGACCACGTGGTGCGTGTGCCGGAGTGCCCGGTGCTGCTGCAGCCGGTCATGTCCACCGTGCCGCTACAGGTGTTCGCCTGCGAGATGGCCAGCGCCCGCGGGTTCGACGTCGACCAGCCGCGGAACCTGGCGAAGAGCGTCACGGTGGAGTGAGCCGGGCCCCGGGCTCTGGTGTGCCGCGGGTTGCCGGCCCCGCCCGCGGCTCGCTCGTTCCTCGCTCGCCGATGCCCGTCAGAGCCCTGGCCGGCACCCCACGGCACACGTCGCACCGAAGCGCCTGCTCCACACCGCTGAGCGGAGAACTTGCGAGGCGCGTTCAGGAGCTCGTGGCGAGGGTGGTGACGGCCAGGGTGAACGCGGCGCCGACGAGGGCGACCATGGCCAGGGCGTGACGGTACAGCGACGCGCGGTGCGCCGGGCGCTCCGACGGCAGCGCGAAGACCCGTCGCGGCCACAACCACCACGACACCCGGGCGAACACGGCTGCGGCCGCGAGCACCAGGACGCCTTCGGCCGTGAGCAGCGCGACCTGCGCCGGCTCGGGTTCCAGGACGCCGGCGAGCAGGGCGCCGGAGACGAGCAGCCCGGCGATGATCGCCAGCACCGGCCGCCGGTTCCCCGACCCCAGCAGGGTCAGCAACTCCTCGAGCCGGTCGTCGTCACCGGCCAGGAAGCGGCTCACCCGTGGTTGCACGATCAGCAGGCTGTACAGCATCGACCCCATCCACACCGCGGCCAGCCCGACGTGGCCGACGGCGAGTGCGGCGGTCAGCAGGGTGCTCACGGTCACCGCAGTTCAGTGGCGAGCAGGTCCATGACGAGGCCCTCTCGGGTGCTGCTGGCGTGCCGTTCGCGTCCGTGCATCATGCCGACCGGCCGGAACCCGACGGCCGCGCAGCAGCGGATGGCGATCTCGTTGGTGGCGGCCGGGTCGATGACCAGCCGGTGATGGCCGAGGTCGTCGAACAGGTGCCGGGCCAGCGTCCGTACCGCGTCCCGGCCGAGGCCGCGGCCGTGCAGGTCCGGATCGAGGAAGATCTCGATGCCGGCGTGCTGGTCCCGCGGGTCGTCGTTCTCCCAGTAGCGGATCATGCCGGCGATGCGCCGGCCGGCAACGATCGTGTAGCGCTTCGACGTGTTGCCGGCCGGCCACTCGTCGGGTGAGTCGGCCTCGTCCCACCATTCCCGGACTTGCGGCGTGCGCATGATGTGCGTCAACGCGGGCAGGTCACCCGGCTCGACGGGCCGCAGGACGACGCCCTCGCCGGCCAAACCGCCAACGAGTGCCAATTCGCCCATAGCCGCGAGTGTAGGACGCACCTGCCGGTCGGGCATTCCGAGCCGGTTCAGGCACGTCGAACGGCCGCTCGGTGATCCGGCTGGGACGGGAGCCGCGCCGCCACCGAACATGATCGGTGGACGGTGACGGACGACGCGGACGCCGAGGTCTAGTGTGGGGCGGGTGATCGTGGGCGTGGGGATCGACGTCGTCGACGTCGGCCGGTTCGCGGTGACGCTCGAGCGGACGCCGAAGCTGGCGACGCGGGTGTTCACGCCGGCCGAGCGGGACCGCCCGATCGCGTCGCAAGCGGCGCGGTTCGCGGCCAAGGAGGCGCTGGCGAAGGCGCTGGGCGCGCCGAACGGGCTGCAGTGGCACGACGCCGAGGTGGTGACCGACGACGACGGGCGCCCGTGGCTCGAGGTGCGGGGCACGGTCCGCGACCGGTACGAGACGTTGGGTGTGCGCAGCGCGCACCTGTCGCTGTCGCACGACGCCGGCGTCGCGTCGGCGCTCGTCGTGCTGGAGGGAGGAGCGGCGTGATCGGGTTGTACACCGTCGCCGAGATCCGGGCGGCCGAGACCGAGCTCATGGCCCGACTGCCGGAAGGCGCGCTGATGCAGCGTGCGGCCGCAGGCCTCGCGACCGTCTGTGCGCAGGCTCTGGGCGGTGCGTACGGCGCACGGGTGAGCCTGCTCGTCGGCGGCGGGAACAACGGCGGGGACGCGTTGTGGGCCGGGGCGCGGCTCGCCCGCCGCGGTGCGCGCGTCGACGCCGTCCTGCTGCGTCCCGAGCGGGTCCACGCCGACGGGCTGGCGGCGCTGCTCGCTGCCGGAGGACGCGTCGCGGCCCGGGGCACGACCGACGCGGCCCACGCGGCGTTGCGCGGTGCCGACCTCGTCGTCGACGGCGTTCTCGGCATCGGCGGCCGGGGCGGTGTCGACGACGACGTGGCCGCGCTGGCCGACGCCGCACGGGCCGACGCCGGGCTGCTCGTGGCGGTCGACCTGCCCAGCGGGGTCGATCCGGACACCGGGGAGACGCCGGGCCGGCACGTGGTCGCCGATCTGACCGTGACGTTCGGTGCGAGCAAGCTCGCGCTCGCGATCGACCCGGCCGCCGCCTCGGCCGGCGCCGTGCACACCGTCGACATCGGCCTCGGCGAGCACCTGCCGCCACCGGGTGCCGAGGTCCTCGAAGCGCCGGACGTCGAGACCATGCTGCCGGCGCCGGGACGGGAGTCGGACAAGTACCGGCGTGGGGTGCTCGGCGTGCTCGCCGGATCCGACCGGTACCCGGGTGCGGCGGCGCTCGCCACCTCCGCCGCCGTCGTCTCGGGGGCAGGCATGGTTCGCTACGCCGGTCCGGCGTCGGTGGCGGCGGAGGTGCGCGCGCGCCGTCCCGAGGTGGTGGCCGCCTCGGACGTCGACTCGAGCGGACGGGTGCAGGCGTGGGCCGTGGGCTCCGGGCTGGGTCCCGGCCGGGACCAGGAGGTGGCGCAGGTCCTGGACACCGGGCTGCCGCTGCTGCTCGACGCGGACGCGCTCGCCTCGCTGCCGGCGCGGCTCGACGGCCCGGCGCTGCTGACGCCGCACGCCGGCGAGCTGGGACGGATGCTGGGGGCGGATCCGGCCGACGTCGAGGCGCACCGGTTGCGGTACGCGCGCGAGGCCGCGGCGAGGTGGCGGGCGACGGTACTGCTCAAAGGGTCGACGACGGTCGTGGCGGATCCGGACGGGCGGGTCCGTGTCAACCCGACCGGCACGTCGGCGCTGGCGACCGCCGGGTCAGGAGACGTGCTCGCGGGGCTGGCCGGTTCGTTGCTGGCGGCCGGGCTCGACCCGTTCGACGCGGGCAGCGCCGCCGCCTACGTCCACGGCGTGGCCGGGCGCCTCGCCGCGGCCGAGTACGGGTACCCGGGTGCCAGCGACGTGCTCGACCGTCTGCCGGCCGCGTTCAGGTCGGTGAGCCGCGGCGCCGCCGGGAGCCAGGGGTGAGCTCCGGCGACAGCCGACACGCCGGGCGGATCCCGCCGCGCAGGCTGCTGCTGCCAGAATCGACGCCGTGGTGACCGACGAGTACGGCCGGGCGCCGGTGCCGCACGCCGAGGTGCGGGTCGACCTGGCCGCCATCCGCGACAACGTCGCCGAACTGAAGGCACGGGCCGGCCGGGCCGAAGTGATGGCCGTGGTCAAGGCGGACGCGTACGGGCACGGGCTCGTGCCGGCGGCACGCGCGGCTCGGTCCGGCGGGGCGACGTGGCTGGGCACCGCGGTCCTCGCCGAGGCGCTGGCGCTGCGTGCCGCCGGTGTGGGCGGCCGGCTGCTGGCGTGGCTCACCGCGCCCGGCGAGCGGTTCTCCGACGCCGTTGGCGCCGACGTCGACGTCGCGGCCTCGGCGCCGTGGACGGTCGCCGAGATCGCCGCGGCGGCACGCGAGACGGGCCGGACGGCGCGGGTGCATCTGAAGGTCGACTCCGGGCTTGGCCGCTCGGGCGCCCCGCGCGCCGACTGGCCCGCACTCGTGGACGCCGCGCTTCGGGAACAGGCCGAGGGGACGCTGCGGGTCGTGGGGCTGTGGTCGCATTTCGCGGTCGCCGACGACCCTGGCCACTCCGTCAACACCGAACAGCTCGAGGCGTTCGGCGAGGCGCTCGCCTGGGCCGAGACGCGCGGTGTCCGTCCCGAAGTGCGGCACGTCGCCAACTCGGCGGCCACGCTCGCGCTCCCGTCCAGCCACTACGACCTGGTCCGTCCCGGCCTGGCCGTCTACGGCCTGTCACCGATGCCCGGTCAGGTGCGACCGGCCGACGTGGGCCTGCGCCCGGCGATGTCGGTGCGGGCGAGGCTGGCGCTGGTCAAGCGTGTCCCGGCCGGGCACGGCGTGTCGTACGGGCACCTCTACGCCACCGACCGCGAGAGCACCCTCGGACTGGTGCCGCTGGGCTACGGCGACGGCGTCCCGAGGCACGCCTCCAGCGGCGACGGTGTCGGCCCGGGCGCGCCGGTGCTGGTCGACGGCGTCACCCGCCGGGTCGCCGGCCGGGTGTGCATGGACCAGTTCGTCCTCGACCTGCGCGACGACGACGTCCACGCCGGCGACGAGGTCGTGCTGTTCGGGGGCGGCGACGGCGAGCCGAGCGCCCAGCAATGGGCCGAGGCGTGCGGCACGCTCTCGTACGAGATCGTCACCCGGTTCGCGCCACGGCTGCCACGGACCTACGTCGGCACGGAGGACGAGCCGTGAGCCGGCTGGTCAAGGCCGCGCGCGCGGCCGGCACGGTCGGCACCTGGCTCGGCGTCGCCTCCGCCGGCGCCGCCGTCGGGTTCGCGGCCGAGCGCTACACCATGGGGCGCTCGCTCAAGGGCGACGACCCGTACGCTGACGAGCCGTTCGGGTCGTTGCGCGGCGAGTCCCGGACGGTGCGCACCGACGACGGTGTCGACCTGCACGTCGAGGTCGACGAGCCGGACGCCGACGCCGGACCGGACGTCACCGTGGTGTTCTCGCACGGGTTCGCGCTCACCCAGGACTCCTGGCACTTCCAGCGCCGGGACCTGCGCGGGCGCGCGCGCCTGGTGTTCTGGGACCAGCGCGGGCACGGGCGCTCCGGAGCGCTGCCCGAAGGCGGCGAGCTGTCCCTCGCGCGTCTCGGCGCCGACCTCGGCCACGTCGTCGACGCGGTCGCGCCGCACGGTCCGGTGGTCCTGGTGGGGCACTCGATGGGCGGCATGACGCTGCTCGAGCTCGCCGCGGACCGGCCGGAGCTGTTCGAGGGACGCGTCGCTGGGGTCGCGCTGGCCGCCACCAGCGCCCGCAAGCTGGACGTGAGCGGCTTCGGCCTGCCGGGCTACCTCGGCAAGGTCGCCGGGCGTGCCGCCCCGGGGGCGTTGTCGGTGCTCTCCCGGCGGCCCGAGCTGGTCGAGCGCGGCCGGCGCATGGGCAGCGACCTCGGATACGTCCTGACCCGGCGCTACGCGTTCGCCGAGGGCGGCTCGCCGCGGCTGGTGGAGTTCACCGCGCTGATGAACGCCGCTGTCCCCATCGACGTCGTCGCGGAGTTCTTCCCGCTGTTCGGCGCGCTCGACGCGTCCGCCGCGCTGCCGGTGCTGGCCGGGGTGCCCGCCTTCGTCGTCGGCGCCGAGCACGATCTGATGACGCCGGTCGAGCACGGACGGGCCATTGCCGAGCAGCTGTCGGACGTCGAGTACGTCGAAGCCACCGACGCGGGGCACATGGTGGTGCTGGAGCGCCACGAGCTGGTCACCGAAGGCATCGCGGAGTTGCTGCAACGGGTTCGCTCCGGCCGGACGAGGGCACGGCGCTCCAGCACCCGGGTGGCGTCGCTGAACAACCGACCCCGCCCGCGCGGGAAGGAGCAGGTGTGATCGAGATCGACGTGCCCGCCGCCGACGACATGACGCAGCTGGGCCACCGGCTCGCCGACGAGCTCGCGGCCGGTGACGTCGTCCTGCTCGGCGGCGACCTCGGCGCGGGGAAGACCACGCTGGCCCAGGGCGTCGGCGACGGGCTCGGGGTGCGCGGCCCGATCACCTCGCCGACGTTCGTGCTGGCGCGCGTGCACCCGTCGCTGGTCGAGGGACCGCCGATGGTGCACGTCGACGCCTACCGGCTCGGCGGGTGGGACGAGCTCGAGGACATCGACCTCGAAGCCACGCTCGACGAAGCCGTGACCCTGATCGAGTGGGGCGAGGGCGTGGCCGAAGGACTCGCCGGAGATCGTCTCGAGGTGCACATCGACCGCGGTCGTGGAGGCGACGACAACGAGACGCGGCACGTCCGGCTCACCGGGGTCGGGCCCCGGTGGGACGAGCTCCGGTTGCGTCAGCTGGTGCTGACGTCGTGACCGGCGACCGGTCCGCGAACACGCCGGCAGGGGCGCACGATGCCGGCGCCGAGAACGTCGACACCGACTTCACCGGCCAGGACCTGCGCGACAGGTTCGCGTCGGCGGCCAAGGTCCCGCCGGTGTTCCGGCGCTGCGACTTCACCGAAGCCAACCTGTCCAAGGCGGCGCTGCGCGGGGCGACCTTCGACACGTGCACGCTCGACTCCGCCACACTGACCCGGGCCGAGCTGGACGAGACCGCGTGGACCGGAGGGTCGGCCGCCAACGCGGTGCTCTCCCGCGCGGACGTCACCGACGCCACGTTCGACGGCGTCGACCTGGCGAACACGGTGTGGAAGGGCGCCATGATCGCCGGCGCGGCGTTCCGTGGCAGCCGCCTCGTGGGCGCGCGGTTCGACGAGGCCCGCGGGCTCGGTGCGACGTTCCGCGGGTGCAACATGATGCTGGCGGCGCTGCCCGGCATCAGCCTGCGCGGACAGGAGCTCGACGGCCTGCGGATGGACGACGCCGTGCTGTCCGGCGCCGACCTGCGCGAGACGGTGTGGACCCGGTCGCGGCTGCGCGGCGCCGTCCTTCGTGCGGCCGAACTGGACGGTGCGGATTTGCGCGGCGCCGACCTCGGCGACATCCCGATCGAGGAGGCCCACCTGCTCTCGGGAGCTGACCATCTCGGCCGAGCAGGCCGCGTCGATCCTCGGCGGCCTCGGCATCGTCGTGGACGGCTGAGCACGGCACGGCTTCCGCGCGGGTGGCCGTCTCGGCGGCACCGGCGACAGAACGATCCGGACTGGACCGCGCCGACCTGATCCCCCGTCGCCGGACCTGGCGTCGACCGTCGAACGGATGGAGCATCATGAAAAAGATCAAAGAGTACCGCCTGGGCATCGCGGTACTGCTTCTCGTCTTGCCGCTGGTGGCGATCCTGCTCGGGAACGTCGGCGTTCCCCAGTTGATCATCTTGGCCGTCCTCTGGATCGTCGCCGTTGCGCTCGTGGCCTGGCACGTCGTCGACCACGTGCGCCAAGGTCGTCAGCCGCTGCACCCCGGCGACGGCGGATAGGAGACCAGCAGCGGTCCCGTGCTGTTGTCGGTGAGACCGCCTATGGCGGGTTGGTCACTGCGGCTTTGTTCCGACCGCGGTGAGGTCGATGTCCAGGTCGAACGGGACGGTCGTCTTGAGCCGGTCGTGGTGGATGCCGGTCACGGCGTACACACCGCTGGCCGGATCGAGCTGGTAGGTGTAGACGACGGCCCGGTCGTCCTCGTTCTCGACCCGCCAGAAGTGAGTGATGCCGGCCGCGCCGTACTTGCGAGGCTTGGTGTCGCGGTCACGTTCCAACGAGTCCGGCGAAACGGCTTCGACGACCATCACGACATCGTCCGATCCGAAATGGGTGGCCAGCGGGTCCCGATCGTGAGCTTCGGCCGTCACGACCACGACGTCGGGTTCAGGCACCTGGTGGAGACCGAGCTTGACGGCCATCTCACGCGCGGCACGGAGACGATCCGGAGCCTGCCGGTCCAGTTCGGACTGGAACAGGTTGACGACCCAGCTGTGCCACATCCGCTGCGGGCTCATGAAGACGAGGCTCCCGTCGATCAGCTCGGTGTGCGCCGGCAGGCCGCGCAGGTCGAAGAAGTCTTCAGCGGTGAACCCGTCGTGCGGCGGGATCACCCAGCTGGGCAGCGGTTCGGCCAGGGGAGCAGGCAGCGGTTCGGCGGCCATCGTGATGATCACCGTCCTCTGCGTCGTGTCGTACCGTCGCCGTCCATCGTATCAGCGGCGGACACGCCTTCGGCCGGGGTGACGCGTGTGCGCAGGAGGGTTGACATAAGGTAGGCACGTGCTGTTGCTCGCTCTCGACACCGCGACCCCCGCCGTCACCGTCGCCGTGCACGACGGCAAACGGGTGCAGGCCGAGTCCACGACCGTCGACCCGCGGCGGCACACCGAACTGCTGATGCCGCAGGTGACGGCCGCGCTGAGCGATGCCGGCGCCGCTCGTACGGACCTCACCGAGATCGCTGTCGGGGTGGGCCCCGGACCGTTCACCGGCCTGCGGGTCGGCCTCGCGGCGGCGCGGATGCTGGGCGACGTCCTGGGACTGCCGGTCCGCGGCGTGTGCAGCCTCGACATCATCGCCCGCAGCGCGCGGCACTACGCCGGCTCGCCGTTCCTGGTGGCCACCGATGCCCGCCGGCGCGAGGTGTACTGGGCCGGATACGACGCGTCCGGCGCGCGGACCGCGGGGCCGGACGTCGGCGCCGCGGCCGACGTGGTCGCCGAGCACGGGGACCTGCCGGTCGCCGGGCTGGGCGGCACCCGCTACGCCGACGTCTTCGCCCGGCTGATCACGCCGGAGTACCCGTCCGCGGCCGAGCTGGCGGCCGGTGTCGCCGACGGTACGCTCGACGTCGTCGCGCCGGACCCGCTGTACCTGCGGCGACCGGACGCTGCCCTGCCGTCGGCCCGGAAGAGCGTGTTGGCATAGGTGTCATCTCGACTACGGCCGATGCGCTGGTGGGACATCGAAGCGATACTCCCGCTGGAGGATCGGCTGTTCGCCGGTGACTCGCCGTGGAGCGCCGAGTCGTTCTGGTCGGAGCTGGCCGGCGTGCCCGAGTCACGGTGGTACGTCGTCGCGGAGGAGCACGGCGTGCCCGTGGCGTACGCGGGGCTGCTGGCGCCGTCGATCCCGGGGGAGCCGGCCGACGTGCAGACCATCGCCGTGGCGCCGGAGTGCCAACGCCGCGGCTACGGTAGCGAGCTGATGAACGCGCTGGTCGCCGAGGCGGCCCGGCGCGGCGCCGGCGACCTGCTGCTGGACGTCCGGACGGACAACGAGCCCGCGAAGGCCTTCTACGCCCGCCACGGGTTCGAGCGGATCGCGGTGCGTCGGAACTATTACCAGGGAGGCCGCGACGGCATCGTCATGCGCCGGCGGGTGCGACGGCGGGCGGCGGACCAGGCAGCGGACCAGGCGGCACAGGAGCGATAATCGTCTGCGTGACCGCTCCGTTGATCCTCGGCATCGAGACCTCCTGCGACGAGACCGGCGTCGGCCTCGTGCGAGGCACCACCCTGCTCGCCAACGCCGTCGCCAGCTCCGTGGACGAGCACGTCCGCTTCGGCGGCGTCGTGCCCGAAGTCGCCAGCCGCGCGCACCTCGAAGCCGTGGTGCCCACGCTGCACCGTGCGCTCGACGAGGCGCAGGTCGGTCTCGACGACGTCGACGCGGTCGCGGTGACGGCTGGTCCCGGCCTCGCCGGTGCGCTGATGGTCGGCGTCTCCGCCGCGAAGGCGCTGGCCGTGGCGCTGGACAAGCCGCTGTACGGCGTCAACCACCTGGTCGGTCACGTCGCCGCCGAGCAGCTCGAGAACGGCCCGCTGACCGAGCCGGTGGTCGCGCTGCTCGTCTCCGGCGGGCACACCGAGATCCTGCAGGTCGACGACGTCGCCACGGCCGCGGAACTGCTCGGCCAGACCATCGACGACGCCGCGGGGGAGGCGTTCGACAAGGTCGCGCGGCTGATCGGGCTGAAGTATCCGGGCGGGCCGCACATCCAGCGCGCGGCGGCCGACGGCGACCCGTCGGCCATCAGGTTCCCGCGAGGGCTGACCGGCCAGCGCGACATGGCGCGGCACCGTTACGACTTCTCGTTCTCCGGCCTGAAGACGGCGGTGGCCCGGTGGGTCGAGACCGCCGAACGCGCCGGCGATCCGGTGCCGGTGGGCGACGTCGCCGCGGGATTCCAGGAAGCGGTGGCCGACGTGCTGACGGCGAAGGCGGTGCTCGCGTGCCAGGAGCGCGGTATCTCGACCATGGTGCTGGCCGGCGGCGTCGCGGCGAACGCGCGGCTGCGTGAGCTGACGCAGCAGCGCTGCGAGGCCGCCGGCATCGAACTGCGCCAGCCGCGGTTCTCGCTGTGCACCGACAACGGTGCGATGATCGCGGCGCTCGGCGCGGCAGTGGTCGAGCGCGGGCTGCCCCCGAGCCGGTTCGAGTTCGGCTCCGACTCGTCGCTGCCGGTGACCGAGGTCCTGATCTGAGCGGCACGGTGTGTTCACGGTGTCGCCAGGGCGACACCGAACTCGCACCGTTTCGCCCCAGCGACGCCGTCTCCACACCGTTCAGCCACCCACGGTTCAGGTCGAGGAGCCTTGTTCCGCCTGCTCGCCGGGCTCCTCGGACGGTCGGGGCGCGGGGTGCAGGGCGGTGGCGGTCGTGGTGATGCTCGCGAGGGCTGTCGTGACGACGGGGTGCTCGCGGCTGCCGCGGCGGGTGGCGGCGAGGATCCGGCGCGTCGGGGCGGGCTCGCCGCGTAGCCGGACACGTGCGACGGGCCAGTCCTCGGGCAGTCGTGCGAGCCGTGGCACGAGGATGATGCCGAAGCCGTGGGCGACCAGGGCGGTGCCGGTGTCCCACTCGTCCGCGTAGTGCTCGATGTTCGGGGTGAACCCGGCGGCCATGCAGGCGGTGAGCACCAGGTGGTGGTAGGTGCCGCCGGGACGGCCCAGGATCCACGGCTCGTCGGCGGCGTCAGCGAGCGTCACCGTCCGACGGGTGGCCAGCTGATGGTGGCTGGGCACGACCAGGTCGAGCGGGTCGTCCAGCAGCGGCTGCTGGTCGAAGCGGGCGTCCGACGTCGGCGGGGTGTCGGCGGTGGCGATCACCAGGGCCAGGTCGGCGTCGCCGGCCAGCAGCAGGTCGAAGCAGCGGGCGGGTTCGGCTTCGATGACCCGCACCGCGAGCTGGGGGTGGTGTTCGCGCAGCGTCGCCGCGGCCGGGGGCAGCAGGTGGGTGGCGGCGGTGGAGAAGCCGCACAGGGTGAACGAGCCGCCGGGTTCGTCCGCGGCGGCGGCGAGCTCGGCTCGGGCACGCTCGGCCTGGGCGTACAGGACGTCGGCGTGACGCAGGAGCGTGGCCGCCGCGGCGGTCAGCCGGACGCCGCGGCCGGACTGGGTCACCAGCTCCACGCCGAGCTCGGCGGCCAGCTGACGCAGCTGGTGCGACACCGCGGAGGGCGTGTAGTGCAGGGCCGCCGCCGCGGCGGTGACGGTGCCGTGGTGGGCGACCATCTGCAGCACCCGCAGCTTCGGATCGATCATGCAACATTGTTGCACAGTCATGTCCAATAACGTTTGCTTTTCCACAGCAGTCGTGGCGCGCACGCTGGCAGTGTGCTGCTGTTCAAGGGAACTTTCGACGAGGGTTGTGGTGGCGCCTCCGGCGCCGCGTCCGAGCGCACGGCGCCCGCTCGGACGCGTGAGACCAGCACGGCGGTGTACCTGCTGGTCGTCCTCACGGCCGGGGCGTATCTGCCCAGCCCGCTGTACGCGGGCTATCAGCACGCGTTCGGGTTCGGCGACCTGACGATGACACTGATCTACGCGACGTTCGCGCTCGTCAGTGCGCCCTCCCTGCTGCTGTTCGGACCGGCGGCGGATACGGCCGGCCCGCGCGCGGTGCTGCGCATCAGCGTGGCCGTGTCCGCCCTCGCGTCGTCGTGCTTCGCGCTCGCGAGCGGTCCGGAGTGGCTGCTGGCCGGGCGCGCCGCACAGGGACTCGCGCTCGGCGCGGCCACAGGAGCAGCGGCCGCGCTGATCACCGCGCACGCTTCCACCGGAAGCCGCGCCCGGGCGTCGACGACGGCCAGCACGGCGTTCGTGGCCGGCACCGCCGCGGGCCCGATCGCTGCCGGCGTGCTCGCCCAGTACGCTCCCGCGCCGCAGGTGCTGCCGTACCTGATGCACCTGGCCCTGCTCGGGTACGGGTGGCGTCGGGTGTCCGCGCTGGCCGCTCCCGGACCGATCCCGGGCAGGTTGCGTCCCAGCCGGCCGCGCATACCGGCCGGCTGGCGGCTGCGGTTCGGCACCGCCGCCGCGGCGGGTTTTCTCGCCTGGACAGCGGCCGGCCTGTTCCTGGCGGTCGTACCAGCCGTGCTCGGCGGGACCGCCGGGATCGACAACCTGGCGGTCGTCGGTGCCATCGTGGGTGCGGTGCTCGCCTGTTCGGTGGCGTCGCAGCCGCTCGTGGGCCGGTTCGGTCCAGAACTCGCGCAACTCGCGGGTCTCGGCGCCGTCGGGGTCGGTCTCGGCGCCCTGGCGCTGACCGGCGGTGGTTCGCTGTCGGTGACCCTGCTCGCGGCGGTGGCCGCCGGCGTCGGGCACGGGCTGGCCTTCGGCGGAGCGACGGCCACCGTCGACGCCGCCGGGCCGCAGAACCAGCGGGCGGCGATCAGTTCCGCGTTGTACCTCGCGTTCTATCTGGGCGCCGGAGGCCCGGCGGTCGCGGTCGGCCTCCTGACGCTGTGGCACCCGTTGGCCACGGCGGTGTCCTGGATCGGCGCCGCCGCGGCCGTCCTCGTGCCGTTCGTCGGTGCGGCGCTCGTGCTCCAGGGGCGCGGGCTCACGCCGCCGCGTCGAGGGCGGCCGGTAGCTCCCGCACGTCGCTGAGCACCGCGGCCACCGACGCCAGCACGCCCGGATCGGGCGGGAAATGCGGGTTCGGTGTCGCGTACACGGTCATCCCGGCCGCCAGCGCGGCGCGCAGCCCGTTCGTGGAGTCCTCGACGGCCGCGGCGGCGCTCGCGTCGACACCGAGCTGGCGCGCCGCCTCGAGGTAGACGTCCGGCTCGGGTTTGCCGGCGCTGACCTGCTCGCTGGAGACGGCGACGCGCACCCGTGCGGCCAGGTCGGTGTACTCGAGGAACGCCCGGATCAGTTCCGGCGGCGACGAGCTCGCGATGCCGACCGGCGCGCGATCGAGAACGGCGCGCACCGTCTCGGCCGCGCCGGGCAGCAGCGGTGGTTGTTCGGCGTACCGGCGCGCCATCTCGCCGACCACCAGCTGCGCGGCGCGTTCGGCGCTGAGCCGGGCGCCGAGCGTCTCCACCAGGTAGGCAGCCCATTCCGGCGTGCTCATGCCCTGCATCGCGCGGGTCGCCTCCGCGGTCCAGGTGCCGCCGTGCTCGGCGACGACCGCACGGCGGATCTCGTCCCAGGCGCGCTCGGAGTCCACCAGCACCCCGTCGAGGTCGAACACGACTGCTTCCATACCGTGCACCGTATCCGGGACACCGTACTCGGGCGGTGCCGCCGGGCGGGACGTGCTCAGGCCGGGGTGACGCCCGGCCCCAGAGCCGCCAGAGCGGTTCCCACCAGAGCCCGGACGCCGTGCCCCAGCGCCTGCTCGTCCAGATCGAAGTTGCCCTGGTGCAGGTCGCGCATGGTGCCCAGAGTGTTGCCGTGCACACCGAGGCGGGCCATCGCCAGCGGGACGCGCTCGCCGTACCAGGCGAAGTCCTCGCCGCCCATGCTGGTCTGCGTGCCGGTGATGGCGCGTTCGCCGAGTTCCGCGCTGATGCCGGTGTGCATCAGCGCCACGCTGGAGTCGTCGTTGACCACCGGCGGCACGCCGCGTTCGTAGTGGACCTCGACGCCGGCGCCGGCCTGTGCGGCGATGTCGGAGACGATGGTGCGGACGTGTTTCTCGGCGTCGGCCCACGCCGCGTGGTCGAGGACGCGCACCGTGCCGCGCAGGACGCCCTCGGACGGGATGGCGTTGGGCGGCGAGCCCGCCTGGATGGCCCCCCACACCAGCGACAGCCCGGAGCGGATGTCGATCTGGCGGGCGAGCAGGGCGGGAGTGTCGGCGGCGATGCGCGCCAGTGTGTCCACCACGTCGACGGTCAGCTGCGGGCGCGCGGTGTGCCCTCCCGGGCCGCTGATGTGCACCTCGACCAGGTCGCACGCGGCCGTGATCGGACCGGGACGCAGCCCGAGCTGGCCGACGGGCAGCCGCGGGTCGCAGTGCAGGGCGAAGATCCGCTCGACGTCGTCGAGCTCACCTGCGGCGACGACCTCGCGCGCACCGCCCATGATCTCTTCGGCCGGCTGGAAGATCACCCGCACCCGGCCCGGGAGCTGCGGCACGTCCGCGAGTGCGAGCGCCGCGCCAACGGCCATGGCGGTGTGCGCGTCGTGCCCGCAGGCATGGCAGACCCCGTCGATGCCCGAGCGGTACGGCACGTCCTTGACGTCGGCCAGGGGGAGCGCGTCGATGTCGGCGCGCAGGCCGACGGTGCGTGGGCCGGAGCCGATGTCGACGGCCACGCCGGTGCCGCGCGGCAGCACCCGGGGGTGCAGGCCGGCGGCCGTGAGCCGCTCGACGATGAGTTCGGTCGTCCGATGCTCGGCGAAGCCGAGCTCGGGATGGGTGTGCAGCTGCCGCCGCATCGCGACGAGTTCGTCGTGGTGAATGGTCAGCCAGCTCGAGAGCCAGGTGTCGGTCACGCCGTCAACCCCGTTGCCATCTCCTCCAAGAGGCTGTCGACGACCTTGGTCAAATCACCGCCGCTCGCCTCTGCTATCGCGCGTTGACGCTGGTAGCTCGCGCCGATCGCGAGGATGCGGTCGATACCCGCGAGCTCGTCAGCGCACGACAGTCTACGGGCAACGGGCATGAGTTCGTCAGCCAAATCGAACAACGCTTGCCGAGCGGGCACGACGGTGCCGTGATCGTCCATGATGATCTCGGCGTCGAGGCCGTACCTGGCGGCGCGCCACTTGTTCTCGCGCACGACCCAGTCGTGCGATGACTGGGGAGTGTGGCCGCGGTCGAGGTCGTCGTCGAGCCGCTGGACCAGGCACTGCGCCAGAGCGGCGATGACCGCGACCTCGTCGAGCGTGGGCAGTCCGTCGCAGATGCGCAGCTCGACGGTCCCGAAGTCGGGGTGCGGGCGGATGTCCCACCAGACCTCGCGGACGGACTCGATGGTCTGGCTCGAGACCAGTGTCTCCATGTAGCTCTCGAACTGGTCCCACCCGGAGAGCTGGTACGGCAGCCCTGCTGTCGGCAACGACTCGAAGACCTTGCTGCGTGACGAGGCCAGCCCGGTGTCGTGGCCGACCCAGAACGGCGACGACGCCGACAGCGCCAGGAAATGCGGCACGTACGCGGTGAGCGCGTTCACGATCGGGATGGCCTTGTCCGGCGACCGCACGCCGACGTGGACGTGGACGCCGAAGATCTGCAGGCGCCGGGCCAGCCACTGCAAATGCGCGACGAGCTGCTGATAGCGCGGTTTCGGGCTGATGTCCTGGGTGGCCCAGTTGCTGATGGGGTGAGTGCCGGCACACATCAGCGCGAGCCCCTGGTGTTCTGCTGCGCGGGACACGACCCGGACCGTCTCGGCGAGGTCGGCGTGCGCCTCGGCGACGGTGCCGCACACACCGGTGATGACCTCGATGGTGGACTGCAGGAGCTCGTGCTTGGCTTTCGGGTGCTCGTCGGCGTCCGGTGGCCGGATGTCCTCGAGGATCTCGACCGCGCCCGACGTCAGTTCGCGGGTGCGCGGGTCGACCAGCTGCAGTTCCCACTCCACGCCGAGGCTGCTGCCCTCGGACGGCGTGAACGGGATGTGCATCTGTGGAGTGTGACACGCATTCCGTCATTTCCGGAATGCCCCGTCTCAGCTGAATGTCGGTAATAGCGATGGTTCGTCACTGTTGATATGACAAAAGGCATGGCTTCGTCCGGAGCACGAGTCATGACGAGTCGACTCGCGCCCGCCGCAGCCAGCGTCGAGTGTCCGGATGAGCGGGCTGGCTCAAGATCCATTCTTGCAGTGCGTGACTGACCTGGCAAGATGTCCCGACCACTGCGCTGATCACCGGCACTTTCCGTGTCATGTGCACGGGAAATGCCGATGATCGGCAAGAATGGGCAGCGATCCGTCGACGCGGCCGGAGGAGGACCTGATGTCCGAGCGGGTGCCGGCGCTACGTGTGCCGCCCATCGTCTTCGCACACCGCGGCGCCATGGACCGGGCGCCCGAGAACACGCTGCCGGCGTTCGAGCTGGCGCTGTCGCAGGGCGCGACCGGGCTCGAGAGCGACGCCTGGATGACCTCGGACGGCCGGGTCGTGCTCGACCACGACGGTGTGCTGGGCCGATGGCCTCGCCGGCAGCGGTTCGCGGACATGCCCCGCTCGGCGCTGCCCGCTCACGTGCCGACGCTCGATGACCTCTACGCGTCGTGTGGCTCCGCTTTCGAGCTGTCCCTCGACGTCAAGGACCCGGCCGCCTTCGACGCGATCGTCTCGGCGGCACGCGCTGCGGGCGCGGTCGAGCGGCTGTGGTTGTGCCATGACGACCTGGCCGTGCTGGACGCGTGGCGTCGGGCCGACGAGGTCGTGCACCTGGTGCACTCCACCCGGGTGAGCCGCATCGGCGAGGGGGTCCGGCAGGGCGCCGTCACGCTCGCCGAACACCGCGTCGACGCGCTGAACCTGCACCGGCTGGACTGGTCGGAGGTGTACGCCGCGCTGTGTCACCGGGCAGGTGTGCACGCGTTCGCATGGGACGTACAGAAGCCCGGCGTCGTCGAGCAACTCCTCGACATGCGCGTCGACGCGATCTACGGCGATCACGTCGACCAGATGGTCACGGTCGTCGGGCGGGACGGCGTCACCAGCCGCTGAGGCCATATCCGTCGCCGTCGGTCCGCGCCCAGCCTTGTTGCCTGTGCGTCGCGGATGGACTGCCCTGAAGGGGCTCCGTCCGCGACGCACAGGCAACAAGCCAGCTCTGGTCGATTACGGTGAAGCGCTGCGAGGTGATGTGCCGTGCCGATGTCGCCATATCTGCGTGAGCTGCGCCGCTCGGTCGGAAACGAGCTGGTGCTGCTCCCGTCGGTGACCGTCCTGCCGACCGACCGTGACGGCCGGGTTCTGCTGGTCCGGCTGGCCGACACGGGGCGGTGGGGGACGGTGGGCGGCTCGGTAGAGGTGGACGAGGAGCCAGCTGCGGCCGCGGTCCGGGAAGCGCGCGAGGAGGCGGGCGTCGAGGTCGAGCTGACGCGCTTGGTCGCCGCGCTCGGCGGCCCCGAGTTCCGGATCACCTATCCGAACGGCGACCAGGCGGCCTACGTCAGCATCGTCTACGAAGCCCGGGTGCTTTCCGGGCGGCCGGCGCCGGACCACGACGAAACGCTCGCCGCGACCTGGGTTCCTCTCGACGAGCTCGGCACGGTCGATCTCGGCGACTTCGCGCGCAGCACCTTCCGCGCGCTGGGGCACTTGCGGACGTGAAAGTCCGCCGAGCCCGGCGGCCGACGTGAGCGTCCGGCCCGGCGGTTGGCCGATCGGACGATTCCGACGACGCCGCTGTGGTGGCGTCGACGAGGTTCCCCGTGCCGTCGGCGGCTACGGTGACCGGAACGTCGTGACGTGGTCGCCGACACGGGAGGAACGGCTTCATGGGCGAGCGGTCGGTCCTGCGCGGCGGCACGGTCTTCGACGGGCTCGGCTCTGCCGGGCGGGTCGCGGACGTGCTGGTGGACGGTGGGCGAGTGGCCGAGATCGGCCGGGTCACCGCGGCCGGCGCGCGGGAGTTCGACTGCGACGGGCTGTACGTCGCCCCCGGGTTCGTGGACGCGCACGCGCACAGCGATCTCGTCCCGGGCATGGACGGACCGCAGCCCTTCAAGCTGCACCAGGGTGTGACCACGGAGATCGCGGGCAACTGCGGGTTCGGTTTCGCCCCGCTGACCGAGGAGTCGGCGCAGGTCGTGCGGGACATGTTCGACGAGCTGGCCGGTGGCGCGGAGGTCCTCCCGGGGTCGTTCGCCGGCTTCCTCGACACGGTGCAGCGGCTGGGGCCCACCAATCACATCGCCTACCTGGTCGGGCACCACACGCTCCGGCTCACCGCCAACGGCGCGGACGGTGAGCTGCGCCCGGGCGCCGTCGAACGGATGCGGGCCCTCGCGGCGGAGGCGTTCGAGGCGGGCGCGGTCGGGTTCTCCACCGGGCTGATCTATCCGCCGGGCTGTTTCGCGGACCGGGCGGAACTCGAGCAGATCGCCGAGGTCGCCGGGGTGCACGGCCGCATCTACGCCACGCACATGCGCGACGAGGGCCGGTTCCTCGAGGACGCGGTCGACGAAGCGGTGGCGATCGCCGGGGCCGGGGGCATCCGGCTGCAGATCTCGCACTGCAAAGCCGCCGGCATCCCGGCGCACGGCAAGGCGCGGGCGCTGCTGGACCGTATGGAGCAGGCCCGGCTGGCGGGGGTGGACGTGGTCGGCGACCAGTACCCGTACCTGGCCGGCGGCACCGTCATGCTCGCGCTGCTGCCGAACGCGGCCGCGGCCGGCGGGCGCGAGGCGATGACGGCACGGCTGCGCGACCCGGCCCAGCGAGCCTCGTTGCGCGCCGCCGCCGAACGCGGGAACCCGGGCGACGGCATGTGGTCCAGCACGCATCCGGCCCGGATCCTGGTGACCGCGCACGCCGACGAGAACGTGGTGGGTCGCGCGCTCGCCGACGTCGCCGGGGACGGCGACCCGTTCGACACCCTGTGCGACCTGCTCGCCACCGACCCCACGGCCGCGATCGTCCTGGAGATGATGGCCGAGGCGGACGTCCGCGAGATCATGCGCAGCCCGCTGGTGGGCGTCGGCTCGGACAACGGCCCGCCGCTGGGCCTGCAGCATCCACGCACCTACGGTTGCTTTCCCCGGCTGTTGGGCAGCTACGTCCGCGACGAGAAGGTGCTGACCTGGGAAGAGGCGATACGCAAGGCCACCTCGCTGATCGCGCGCCAGTTCGGGCTGGCCGGGCGTGGTGTGCTCCTACCCGGCTGCCACGCCGACGTCACCGTGTTCGACCCCGAGCGGATCGGCCACCGCGGCACCTACACGGAGCCCGGCGTCCGGCCGGACGGCATCCACGCGGTTCTGCTCGGCGGCCGGCCCGTCGTCGTCGACGGCCGCTTCACCGGGGAGCGGGCCGGGCAGGTGCTGCGGGCATGACCGCGTCCACACCGGGGCCGGCCAGCGGTGCGGGAAGCGCCAGGAACGACCCGGCGAGCCGGCTCGTCGTGACCGGCGGCGACGTGTTCGACGGCACCGGGGCGCCACCCCGCCGGGCCGACGTCGCGGTGCAGGAGGGCCGGATCGTCGCCGTGGGCAGCGGTCTGGACGGCGACGTCGCGGTGGACGCAACCGGCATGACGGTCCTGCCGGGGCTCATCGACTGCCACGTGCACGTGATGATCTCCGGCGTCGAGCTGATGGCCCATCTGGAGCGGCCGTTCTCGTACGCCTTCTACGCGGCCATCGGGAACCTCGCCGCCACCCTCGACCGGGGTGTCACCACGGTACGTGACGCCGGCGGCGCTGACCTCGGCGTGAAGAAGGCGGTCGAGGACGGCCTGGTCGAGGGACCGAGGCTGCGGACGGCCGTCAGCATCCTCGGGCAGACCGGGGGCCACACCGACGGCTGGCATCCCAGCGGCATCGACGTCCCGCTGTTCGTGCCGCATCCGGGCCGCCCCGACCCGGTCGTCGACGGGCCGGACGAGATGCGCCGCCGGGTGCGCCAGCTGATCCGCGCGGGGGCCGACGTGATCAAGATCTGCACGTCCGGCGGCGTGGTCTCGCCGCGCGACGATCCCCGGCACCCGCAGTTCGGCCCGGACGAGCTGGCCGTGTGCACCGCGGAGGCAGCGGCGGCCGGTATCTTCGTGATGGCGCACGCCCAGGGGGCAGCCGGCATCAAGAACGCGGTCCGAGCGGGCGTCCGCTCCGTCGAGCACGGCATGTACCTCGACGACGAGGCCATCGAGATGATGCTGGAAGCGGGCACGTTCCTGGTCCCCACGCTGGTCGCGCCGCACTGGGTGATCGAGGCCGCCGACGCCGGCGCGGCGATCTCCGAGGTCGTCGTCGCCAAGGCGCGGGAAGTGGCGCAGATCCACCAGGAGTCGGTCAGCCGGGCGGTCGCCGCCGGCGTGCCGATCGCCATGGGCACCGACAGCGGCGTCGGCCCGCACGGGCAGAACCTACGTGAGCTGGAGCTCATGCGCCGGGCCGGAATGCAGCCGGCGGCGGTGCTGGCGGCGGCGACGAGCGCCGCCGCTCGGTTGATCGGGGTCGCGGACGAGCTGGGCACTGTCGAACCGGGCAACCGCGCCGACCTGGTGCTCGTCGGCGGGGACCCGTACGACTTCGCCGCACTCGAGGCGAACATCCGGGCTGTGTACAAGGGGCTCTTGTGACGTTTCCGTGGGTGGGTGAGCGCGTCTGATAGAGCTGCACGCCGCTCTCGCTCTAGGTTTCTGTCTTGTCAGGGATCAGAAACT
>NZ_PYGE01000017.1 GCF_003014555.1 Haloactinopolyspora alba | reverse complement strand
CCTCAAACGACACCTCACCGACGTCGTCTACCGCACACTCACCACCGACCTCACCACCAGCAACAACACCACCACTTGACATAGAAGCGTCATTCTCAGGGGAGGGTGAGGATTTCGGCGCCGGTTTCGGTGACGAGGAGGGTGTGCTCGAACTGGGCCGAGGGGCGCAGATCCTTCGTGACGACGGTCCAGCCGTCGTTCCACATGTTCCACTCGTGCGTACCGAGGTTCAGCATCGGCTCGATGGTGAACACCATCCCGGGCTCGATGATCGTGGTGGAGCCCGGGTCGTCGTAGTGCGGGATCACCAGACCGGAGTGGAACGCCTCGCCGACACCGTGTCCGGTGAACTCGCGGACGACGCCGTAGTCGAACCGCTTGGCGTACGACTCGATGACGCGGCCGATGACGTTGACCGCGCGGCCGGGCTTGACCGCCTTGACGGCCCGCGCCAGCGCCTCGCGCGTGCGCTCGACCAGCAGCCGGGTCTCCTCGTCGACGTCGCCGGCGAGGAACGTGGCGTTGTTGTCGCCGTGCACGCCGTCGAGGTACGCGGTGATGTCGATGTTCACGATGTCGCCGTCGGCCACCACGGTGGAGTCCGGGATGCCGTGGCAGATGACCTCGTTCACGCTGGAGCACAGCGACTTCGGGAAGCCGCGGTAGCCCAGCGTGGAGGGGTAGGCGCCGTGGTCGCAGAGGAACTCGTGCCCGACGGCGTCGAGGTCGTCGGTGGTCACGCCCGGTTGCACGTGTTTGCCCACCTCGGCCAGCGCGCGCGCCGCCAGCTGGGCCGAGGCGCGGATGCGCTCGATGGTCTCGGTGTCCTTGACCTCGGAGCCGGTGAACGGTGCGGGGCCCGGGCGGTCGACGTACTCCGGGCGGGGAATGGCGCTGGGGACCGGGCGGCGCGGCGAGACGACACCGGGAGCGACGGAGGACATGGTGTGCCAGTCTAGGCGCAGGATGTCGTTGTGGCCGAGCCCGGGGAAAGCGACGGAGAGGGGAGTTGGCCGATGGCGGACGGACCGTGGTACTGGTGCCTGGATCACGCTGAGGTCGAGCCGGAGGCCGGGTGCCCGAACGACCGCCGGATGGGACCGTACGAGACCGTTGCGGAGGCCGAGACCGCGATCTCACGGGCACGCGCGCGTACCGAGGCGATGGACCGCGCGGACGCGGAGTGGGACGAAGACTGACCTTCGCCCCTTGATCATCGGCACTTTCCGGCCACACAGGCGGGAAAGTGCCGATGATCATGGGAAAGGGTCAGTGGTAGGTGTGCTCTTCGGCGGGGAACGTGCCGGAAGCGACGTCGTCGGCGAACGCGCGGGTGGCTTCGGTCAACGCGCCGCGCAGGTCACCGAACGCCTTGGTGAAGCGGGGCGCCCGGCCCGCCCGCAACCCGGCCATGTCCTGCCAGACCAGTACCTGCGCGTCGCAGTGCGGACCGGCTCCGATGCCGACGGTGGGGACCGACACCCGCTTCGTGACCTCGGCCGCGGTCTCGGCGGCGACCATCTCGAGCACGATCGCGAACGCTCCGGCCGCCTCGAGCGCCTCGGCGGCCTCGACCACGCCCTCCGCGTCGGTGCCGCGTCCCTGGACGCGGTATCCGCCGATGGTGTTCACGCTCTGCGGCGTGAAGCCGGTGTGCGCCATGACGGGGATGCCGGCGTCGACGATGCGCCGCACCGACTCGGCCGTCCCGGCGCCGCCCTCGAGCTTCACCGCCTGCGCACCGGTCTCTTTCATGATCCGGATCGCCGTCGTCAGCGCCTGTTCCGAGCTGACCTGGTACGAACCGAACGGGAGGTCGCACACGACCATCGCCCGGCTGGTGGAGCGCACCACCGCCCCGGCGAGCGGCACGAGGTCGTCGACGGTCACCGGCACGGTGTCCGGATAGCCGTACACGTTGTTGCCGGCGGAGTCACCCACCAGCAGGACCGGGACGCCGACCTCGTCGAACACCTCGGCGGTGTACATGTCGTACGACGTCAGCATCGGCCAGCGTTCGCCGCGCTCCTTGGCTGCGCGTAGGTCGCGGACGGTCACCCGGCGGGACAGGTGTCCTCCGTAGAGGGGAACGGTCTCGTGCGTCATGACGGCACTCCTTCGGATGTCTCGAGGCCCGGGATTCGGGTCCCCTAACAGGACCGATTCTCGCACGGTAGGGTCCCTGTGGTGGCGTCGACGAAGGTGCTGCGCCGGTCACAGAACGATGTCCGGCGAGCGTGACGCCCGATCAAGGGTGGACTGACAGGAGGGGCCTGGCAGATGGCAGACGGTTGGCTGCGCAACGCGGTTGTGGAAGCGATCGGCACGATGGCGTTGGTGTTCGTCACCGTGATGGTGCTGGGTGTCAGCGGGCTCGCGACACCGGCCGCGCTCGCCTACGGGTTCATCGTCGCCGCGCTCGTCGCCTCACTCGGGCACATCTCGGGTGGTCACTTCAATCCGGCCATCACGCTGGCGATGCTGCTCGCCAGGAAGATCGACGTTCTGGGCGCCGCCGCGTACTGGGTCGCCCAGTTCGCCGGAGGGGCCGTCGGCGCGCTGGTGGTCATGCTGTCCACCAGCGAAGAGAGCGTCGCGGCGGGCACGACCCGGGTGAACGAGGAGGTCGTCAGCATCGGCGGGGCGATCGCACTCGAGGCGCTGGCGACGTTCATCCTCGTCCTGGTGGTCTTCGGGACGGTACTCGACGAACGGTCACCGGTCTCGGTGTACCCGTTCGCTATCGGCGGCGCCATCATCGCCGGCAACGCGGGGCTGCTTCAGGTCACCGGTGGAGCGCTCAACCCCGCCCGCGGGTTCGGGCCGGCCGTCGTCAGCGGCGAGTGGGACGGTCTTGCCGCGTGGCTGGCCGGCCCGCTGATCGGAGCCGCCCTGGCCTGGGTGCTCTACCAGTTCGTGATCTCCGACCGTCAGCCGTCCAAGCCGGACTTCCCAGAACCGGTGCCACCGCCGCCGGGACCGTCGCTGCTGCCCTGACCACTCGCGGCGGGACCGCCACGAGCCGGACGAGGCGTTCCGGCGGAGCGGGCGGTCGCCCGCCGCCGGTTCGCCGGTCAGGTCGCCGGGGGCGGCGGAGGCTGGTCGTCGTGAGCCGCCCGCGAGTTCGCCGGCGTGTCGGTGCCCGAGACGGTCGAGGAGTCGTGCGACGCGGTGGTGCCGCCGGTGGGCGTGGGCGACGCGGCCGTGCCGCCGGTCGGTGTGTCGGCGGTCGTCGTCGTCTCGGACTCGGCGGGCTCCGCGACTCCGCCGGAACTCTCCCGCCAGGCGCTGGTGATGGGCACGCGCCGGTCACGGCCGAAGTTGCGCACCGAGATCTTCGGTCCCGGCGGGTACTGGCGCCGCTTGTACTCGGCGTTGTCCACCATGCGCAGCACCTGCGACACCGTGTCCGGGTCGAACCCCGCGGCCTGCAGCTCGGTGGCCCCGCGGTCCTGTTCGACGTAGTGGTCCAGGATGTCGTCCAACAGCGCGTAGTCCGGCAGTGTGTCGGAGTCGCGCTGGTCCGGGCGCAGCTCCGCGCTGGGCACCTTGTCGATGGACCCCTGCGGGATGGGCGGGGTCTCGTCCCGGTCGAGTGCCGCGGCGTTGCGCCACCGGGCCAGCTCCCACGTCATCGTCTTCGGCACGTCCTTCAACGGGGCGTAGCCGCCGACGGCGTCGCCGTAGATGGTGGAGTACCCGACGGCGAGCTCGGTTTTGTTGCCGGTGGCCAGCACCAGGTGGCCCTCCTGGTTGGACAGCCCCATGAGCGTCATGCCGCGCACGCGTGCCTGCAGGTTCTCTTCGGCGGTGCCGGTCAGCGGCAGGTTGTCGAGGAACGAGCGGACCATCGGCACGATGGGCACCGTGCGCAGGTTCAGCCCGGTCCGCTCGGCGAGTTCCTGTGCGTCGGACTTGGAGTGCTCGGACGAGTACACGCTGGGCATGGAGACGCCGTACACGTTCTCGGCGCCCACGGCGTCGACGGCGACCGCGGCGGTGAGCGCGGAGTCGATGCCGCCGGACAAGGCGATCGTCACGGACGGGAAGTCGTTCTTGCGCACGTAATCACGCAACCCGTTGACGACGGCGGCGTACACCTCGGCGTGGTCGGACAGACGTGGCGCGATCGCGCCCGGCTCGGGGGCGTAGCCGGGCAGCGGCTCCGTCGTCAACGTGGTCCGCAGCACGTCGAAGCCGGCGAGCTGCTCGCGCGCCACGCCCCACGGTCCCGGAGCCGGTGCCTGCGGCTCGGGGAGCGTCAGGTCCGCGATGAGGCAGCCCTCGTCGAACTGCGGGGCCCGGGCCAGCAGCTCGCCGTCCGCGCCGACGATCAGCGAGTCGCCGTCGAAGACGAGCTCGTCCTGACCGCCGACCATGTTGACGTAGGCGAGCGTGGCCTGCGCCTCGGCTGCGCGCCGGCGGGCGAGCTCGAGACGGGTGTCGTCCTTGTTCCGCTCGTACGGAGACGCGTTCACCACCAGCAGCAGCCCGGCTCCGGCCTCGCGGGCGACCGAGACCGGCCCGCCCTCCTGCCAGAGGTCCTCACAGACCGCCAGCGCGACGTCGACGCCGTGCAGCCGGAACACGCCCAGGTGGTCGCCGGGCACGAAGTAGCGGAACTCGTCGAACACGCCGTAGTTCGGCAGGTGGTGCTTGGCCTGGCGGGAGACGACGCGCCCGCCGTAGAGCACGGCGACCGCGTTCTGCGGCGAGCCCTTGGGAAGGCCCAGCCGCTGCACGTCGGCCGTGGGGTCGTGCCGGCCGAGGTAGCCGACGACGACGGCGGTCGAGCCGAGCCCTTCGGTGTCGAGCCGGGCCGCCAGCCGCTCCAGCGCCGCTCGGGACGCGTCGACGAACGACGAGCGCAGAGCGAGGTCCTCGACCGGGTAGCCGGTCAGCGCCAGTTCCGGGAACGCCACCAGGTGGGCGTGGCTGGAGGCGGCGTGCGCGGTCATCCGGACGATGAGATCGGCATTGTCCTCGATGCCGCCGACCGTGCTGTTGATCTGGGCGAGAGCGATTCTGATCTGAGGCACGCCCCGAGCCTAGCGGCCGTCACGACCGCTCCCGTCGCCCGCCGGGAATGATCACGTTCATCATGGAATTCATGCGTCACCACCCCTGCAAGCCTCGTGACGCACCAGAAAGCCTCGTGATGGCTCAGGGCACGTCGCGCCGGCGGCTACGTGACCTGACGCATCGTCCGCTGCGCCAGCTCGTCGACGGTGATGCGGTCGAAGTCGCGTACGGCGCTGCGGACGTGCACGTGCGTCGTCCCGACGAGTTCCGCGGGGACGCCGGCGGCTCCGTGCAGTGCGCCGAAGACGCTGCCGACGGTGGCGGCGTTCGAGTCGGTGTCGCGGCCGCCGGAGATGCAGATGCCCACGGCGTCCATGAAGTTCTCGCCCCAGAGCAGGCCGGCGCAGATGAGCGCGGCGTTGTTGATGGTGTGCACCCACGGATAGTGACCGAGCGTGGCGTCGACCCAGTCCAGCGCGTCGGTGTGGCCGGCGCCCCGGTCGTGCAGGTCGAGGACGCCGCGTAGCGCCTCGGCGAGCCGTGAGTGCCCGGGGACGACGGCCAGCGCGTGCCGCAGCGCCGCGTCGGCGGTGTCGAGGGCCAACGCCGACGACACCAGCGCGGCCGCCCACAGCTCACCGTAGATTCCGTTCGCGGTGTGGCTCAGCCGCGCGTCGACGAGGGCGAGCCTGGCCGCGTCCGCCGGACGGCCGGGGTTGACGTAGCCGAACGCGTCGCCCCGGATGAGCGCACCGATCCACTCCCGGTACGGGTTGCGGAGGCGCGCCGTGTCCGGCGGCGCGACACCGTGGACGAGGTTTCGGTATGCCGCACGCTCGGCCGTGTAGGTCTGGGTGAACGGCACCCGGTCGAGCCATTGGGCCGCGATCTGCTCGGTGGTGAGCTCGTGGCCGTGACACTCGATCAGGTGGAGCGCGACGATCGTCCAGTCGATGTCGTCGTCGCGCGGCACGTCGACGAAACGTCCCGCGCTCGCGTGGGGGGCGGACGGATGCAGCCCGGACACGCCCTCGGGCAACGGGTCGAGCAGCGGAAGGTAGCCGGTCTGTGGCCACTGGCCGGCTGCGCGCAGGTAGATCTCGACCTCGGCTCGGCTCAGCCCTTCGACGGGCTTGCCCAGCGTGTTGCCGACGGTCCGGCCGAGCCATGCGCCGCGGATCCGCTGCGACAGCCGCTCCTGGTCGACCGGCACCGCGGGGACGCCGGCCAGCAGCGCGTGCAGGCTCGCGTCGTCGTCCGGCTCGGCATAACCCCAGTCGGGACGACGCTCGAGCCGGCCGAGCGTCTGCTCGACGTCCCGGAGCCGGGCGTCGTCGCCGGCCTCGGCCGCGGCGCTGGCTTCGGCCCGCCACGGCCCGACGTCGTAGCCGCTGTGTGCGAGCTGCTCGGCCTCGTCGGGGACGAGGTCACGCGGATCGAGTACGTCATGCACGGGTCGGCTCCCTGACGGGTGGGACGGGGACGAGGGCGTGGCCGTCAGCCTTTGACCGCTCCGGACAGGAAGCCCTCGGCGAGCCGTCGCTGGGCGGCGATGAACAAGACGATGACCGGCAGGATGGTGATGAGGGTGCCGGCGGCCAGCGGACCGATGTCGATGGAGCGGCCGCCGAGGAACAGGTAGAGGCCGGTGGTCAGCGGACGGTAGTCACCGCTCGGCAGGTAGAGCAGCGGTACGAGGAAGTTGTTCCAGTTCTGCAGGAAGGTGAAGACGGCGAGCGTCCATCCGCCGGACTTCACCAGCGGGAGCATGATCTTGACGAAGATCTGCCACTCGGAGGCGCCGTCCATCCGCGCGGCCTGTTCGAGCTCGGTCGGAAGATCGGAGAAGAACGCCCGCATGAAGAACGTGCCGAACGACAGACCGATGGTGGCGAGAACCAGGTTGGAGCCGAGAAGCGTGTCAAGGAGACCCATGCCCCGCAGTTGGAAGTACAGCGGAATCATGTACGTGAAGAACGGCACCAGCAGCCCGAGTACCACGAGGTAGAAGGCGATGGAGCGTCCCGGGAAAGGCAGCCGCGCGAAGGTGTAGCCGGCCATCGTGGACAGCACCACCACCAGCACGGTGCTCGGCACCGAGAGCAGGAAGCTGTTCAGCACGTAGTCGCTGAAGTTTCCTTCCGTCCACGCCGTCACGATGTTCTCCAGCGAGAACGACGAGAACAGCCCGAACGGGTTCACCCGCACGTCCTCGTCGGTCTTCAGTGCCGTCGAGATCGTCAGGATCACCGGGAACAGCATGAGGAACGACAGAACGACCAACAGCAGGTGCTTGCCGGTGAGGAATGCCCGGCGCCGTGGCGCCATGGTGTTGCGTGTGACCGTCATGCGCCCGTTCCTTGCAGAGAGAGTCGCCGCTGGAGCCGGTTGAGCCCGACAGCGAAGGGAACCGCCAGCACGGTGATGACCAGGGCGAGCGCGGTTCCGTAGCTGATCCGGTTGAGCTGGAAGGCGCTGCTGTAGGCGTAGGTGCCCAGCACCTCGGTGGCGCCCGCGGGTCCGCCGCCGGTCATGATGAAGATGATGTCGAAGACGCTGAAGCCGCCGATCAGCGTGATGGTCGTGACCATCAGGAACACCGGCATGATCTGCGGAAGGATGATGTGCCACAGCCGCTGGAACGGGTTCGTGCCGTCCAGGCGGGAGGCCTCCACGAGTTCCATGTCGACGTTGCGCAGCGCTGAGAGGAAGATGATGAAGACGAACCCGGTCGTCGCCCACACGGCGGTGCCCAGCACCGCGTAGAGAGCGGTGTCCGGGTTGCCGAGCCAGCCGGTGGCGAGTGAGCCGAGGCCGACCGTCTCCAGAGCCTGGTTGAGCCAGCCGCGCACCGGGTCGTAGATCCAGCCCCAGACCACGCCGATCGCGACCTGCGGGAGGACGTACGGGAAGAAGAACGCGACCCGGTAGAAGATGCTCCCGCGCCTGACGGCCCACATCAACAGGGCGAGCCCCAGGCCGATGGCCAACGGCGCCGCGGTGCCCAGGACGATCCAGATCGCGTTGTTCTTCAGCGCCGCCCACACCTTCGGGTCGCCGAACAGCTCGACGAAGTTGTCGGCGCCGACGAACGGGGGCTGCGGGTTGATGCCGTTGAAGTCGACCAGCGCGTAGTACACGGCGCTGCCCAGCGGGACCAGGAAGAACGTGACGATCATCGCCATGAGCGGGATCGTCAGTGCGATGCCCAGCCGGGTCTGCGCGCGTCGAGTCGCCCGGGGCTGGCCCGAACGGACCGCGCCCGACCGGAGCCGGCCCGCCCGGGGGCGGCCGGACCGGACCGGGGCCGCGGTGCGGCGTGTGTGGCTGGTGGGCGCCGTGGTTGCGCGGCTCACGTCCTGACCTGCCTGATCCCGGTTCACTTCTGGAACGATGTTTCGAGGGTCTGGGCGACCTGTTCGGCGTTCTGCTGGCCGGTCAGGACCGCCTGTACGCCGTCCCACATGGCCTGGTTGAAGACGTCCGTGGTCAGCACGTCGATGTTGTAGCCCAACGGGTTCTTGCTGTCGTCGAGGCGGGAGGTGTCCTCGATCACCTGCGCGAACAGCGGCGACACGTCGGCCTTCGCGGTGTCGACCGGATATGCCGGGATCGTGCCCATGTTCTCGATCGTCCAGCGCCCGTGCGCGGGCGACACGAGGAAGTCGACGAACTCGAGCGCGGCCTCGGTCTTGGTGCTGCCGGCCGAGATCATGGGTCCCGAGCCGAGGCCGGCGGAGAACATTCCGGGGCCGTCCTCGGCGGGGAACGGGATGTATCCGACCTCGAAGTCGGTGTTCCTGTTGATTCCGCCGATGAGCCAGCTGCCGGTGGGCAGCATGGCCGCCTTGCCGGCGTAGAACATCGAGTTCGCGCTGTCGTAGCTGATCGAGGTGGGTGACTCGGGAAGGTAACCGGCCTCGTGGAAGTCCTTCCAGATCCGCAGCGCGGCGACCACGTCCGGTGAGTCCCACGGCGTCTCGCCGTTCAGCAGGGAGTCCATCCCGTCCGGACCGATGCGGCTGGACAACGCCATGCTCAGCAGGTGCCCGCCCTGCCAGCCCTCCTGGTCGCTCGCGGCGATCGGAACGGTGCCCGCGTCGCGGATGGTCTCGGCGGCGGCCTTCAGGTCGGCCAGGTTCTTCGGTTCGTCGATGCCCAGATCGGCGAACATGGTCTTGTTGTAGAACAGCCCGATGGTCTCCATCTCGCCGGGGACTCCGATGAGCCGGCCGTCGAACGTCACGCGCTCCTTGGCGAAGTCGTAGATCGGCCAGTCGTACTCGTCGTAGGCCGCCGTCATGTCGTAGAGGAGGCCGGCCTCGGCGAGCGCTCCCGCGTACCCGGGGCCCGACCCCCAGCTGAACACGTCCGGGCCGTCGCCGGAGCGCAACTGGGTCTGCAGCACGGTGCGCATGTTCCCCATCGGCAGCGCTTCGAGCTCGACGCTGATGCCGGACTCTTTCTCGAACTCCGCGATGTGCTCCTCGAGCAGTTCCAGCGCGGCCGGGTCCTCGGGCTGTTGGACGAGGTATCGGATGGAGTCGTCGTCGCCGCCCGTACTCGGCGGTGCGCTGGTGCATCCCGCCGCGGCGAGTGTCAACGCTGCAAATGCTGTGGTCGCTCTGAAAGTTGAACGATGCATGGTGGCGGATCCCTCGTCCCGTTCGTGGCCGTTCAGATCGCATCGAGCCCGGTCGTCGAGCTTGCCGGGTGGCCTGAGCAGGCGGCGGGCCGGCGCCGGCTGGGCGATATATTTTCACCACGGAATCATTAGTGTCAAGCGTTCGGTGCGGCGGGGAGGCGCGGGAACTCCGCCTGGATGGCGATGACGGCGGCTCCACGAGCCCACTCCAGGAAGCTCATCGGCCTGATGACGGGCTCGCTTCGGATGTCCTGGGACGCGCTGTACGCGGCGAGCCCCTCGTCGACGCTCGACTGCGCCACCTCGGCGAGATGGACCCCCTCGCCGGAGAGGATGATGCGCTGCACCCCGGTCAGCGAACTCACGGCGGCGGCCGTCCGGCCGAGTGCGTGCGCGGCTTCGCGCACGACGCGGCTGGCGACGGGGTCGTCGGCGGTGGCCAGCTCGAGAACCTGGTCGTAGCCGATCGGCCGGCCGTGGGCGACCGAGACCGCCGAGGTGATCGAGCCGGACGTCAGGTACGCGGTCATGCAGCCCCGGTGTCCCAGCGGGCACAGCGGGCCCGACGGGTCCACCGGGAAGTGGCTGACCGGGTTCACCGGCGTCGGAACCATCGTGTTGTTGACCACGAGCCCGTAGCCGATTCCCGCACCCACGGTGAGCAGCGCGAAGTCCGCGTACCCCTTGCCGTGCCCGAACCAGTGCTGGGCCTTGGTGAGGCCGACGACGTCGTTGTCGAGGTGGACGGGGGCGCCGAGCTCCTGGCTAAGCAGCGACCGGAAGGGCACGTCACGCCAGTGCAGGAACGGCGAGTCGGCCACGATCTCGCGTGCGTCGACGCGGCCGCCGACCGTCACGCCGACCGCGTCGACCGTCAGGTCGTTGCGGGACTGAAAGCTGCCGACGAGCGAGCCGACCGCGGCGACCACGTCGGGCACGTGCAACGAGCGCAGCGGGGCCACCTCCTGGTCGAGGATACGCGCACGCAGATCGGTGACCACCGCGTAGATCGACTCGGTGGTCAGCTTGACGCCGATGAAACGGTGACGTTCGGGGGTGACGTCGAGCGGGAGCGAGGAGCGCCCCCGGCCCGGTGTCCGGACGGCGCCGGACTCCTCCAGGATGCCGGCCTCGACCAGCGGTTTCACGACTCGCGTCAACGTCGCGGCGGACAGTCCCAGCCGGTGGGCGAGTTGGGTCCGGGACTGCGGGCCATGCACCAGGACCTCGATCGCCACGGCTTTCGAGGGCGCCGACAGGGCGTCGGTGCCGGGGTGTGCGTCCTGAGTCATCGGTCGCCTCATGTCCTCGGGCGGCGCGGTGTGCCGCATGGAGCGAGCGTCACGCCTCGTCGCGCGTGTGGCATCCTGGGCCTTAATATTTCCATGCTGAAAGCATAAAGCGCGAGACAAGGGGCTTGGGTGATGACTGTATCGGCGGCTGAAAGTTCGGCGCAGCCGGCTGTACTCGAGGCGGCGGGCGTGAGCGTGGTCGTCGACGTTTCCGGCGGAGTGCCCCGGATCCTGCACTGGGGACCTCGAGTCGGCGCCCGGGCGTCGGATCGCCCGTTCCTGCGGTCGCTCGCCGAGACACAGCGCGGCGCCGACGGACTTCACGACAGCATGCCCCCCGCCGTGCTCCCGGAACAGGCGGCCGGGTGGATGGGGACGCCCGGGCTGGAAGGCCACCGGGACGGCACGACGTTCTCGAGCCGTTTCGTCACGGCCGGTCACGAGCTGAACAGCGCGGCGGGCCGGCAGACGCTGAACAGCCGCGCGGTCGATGACGACGCGCAGCTCGAGCTGACCACCACGATCGAGCTCGCGCCGTCCGGCGTGCTGCGACTGCGCGCCGGCCTCACCAACACCGCGCCGGTGAGCCACTACACCGTGGACGCGATGCGCCTCGCGCTGCCGGTGCCGGCCGAAGCCCAGGAGTTGCTCGACTTCGCCGGGCGACACCTGCGCGAGCGGACGCCGCAGCGGCGGGCGTTCCGCGTCGGCACGCACCTGCGTGAGGGCCGCCGCGGGCGTACCGGCTCGGACGCCGCCATGCTGCTCGCCGCCGGGACGCCCGGATTCTCGTTCCGCAGCGGTGAGATCTGGGCGGTGCACACGGCCTGGAGCGGCAACCATGTGACCTTCGCCGAGCTGGGACTGACCGGAGAGCGGGTGCTCGGCGGCGGCGAGCTGCTGCTGCCCGGCGAGATGATCCTGGCGCCGGGGGAGATCTACACCACGCCGTGGGTGTACGCCGCCCACGGTTCGGGGCTCGACGAGGTCGCCGCCGCGTTCCACGCGCACCTGCGCGAGCGGGGGTCGCACCCGTCGTCGCCGCGCCCGGTGGTGCTGAACACCTGGGAGGCGGTCTATTTCGACCAGGACCTGGCGTCGCTCACGGCGCTGGCCGAGTGCGGTGCCAAGGTGGGCGCCGAACGGTTCGTGCTCGACGACGGCTGGTTCCTGGGCCGCCGCGACGACACCGCCGGGCTGGGCGACTGGCAGGTGGACCGCGCGGTCTGGCCGGACGGGCTCGGCGCGCTGGTCGGTGCGGTGCGCGGGCTCGGCATGCAGTTCGGTCTGTGGTTCGAGCCGGAGATGGTGAACGAGGACTCCGAGGTCGCGCGGGCGCATCCGGACTGGATCCTCGCGCCCGGTGAGCGCCTGCCGATCGCCGGGCGGAACCAGCAGGTGCTCAACCTGACGCTCCCGGACGCCTACGCCCATGTGCTCGAGTCGATGAGCTCGCTGGTCGCCGAGTACGACATCGACTACATCAAGTGGGACCACAACCGTGATCTGGCCGAACCCGGCGACCGCACCAGCGCGGCCCCCCGAGTCCATCAGCAGACCCGTGCGGTCTACGCCCTGATGGACGAGCTGCGCCGCCGCCACCCGCGTCTCGAGATCGAGTCGTGCTCGTCCGGGGGCGGACGCGTCGACCTCGAGGTCCTGCAGCGCACCGACCGGGTCTGGGCGAGCGACTGCATCGACGCGCTGGAACGCCAGCAGATCCAGCGGTGGACCGGCCTGCTGCTGCCTCCCGAGCTCGTCGGCTCTCACGTGGGGGCACCGACCGCGCACACCACGTACCGGACGCACTCGATGGCCTTCCGCGCGGCGACCGCGTTGTTCGGTCATTTCGGCATCGAGTGGGACCTGCGTCAGGCGTCGGCCGCCGAGCTGGACGAGCTCGCCGCGTGGGTGGAGCTCTACAAGCAGGAACGTGATCTCATCCACTCGGGCACCGCGGTGCACTGCGACCACCCGGACGACGCGTACTGGGCGCACGGTTACGTGGGCGAACGGGCCGAGCGCGCGATCTTCGCCTTCGTCGCGCTCGGGACTTCCGTCGCGGCGCAGCCGGGCAGGATCCGACTGCCGGGGCTGAACCCGGACACCGTCTACCGCGTCGAGCCGATCCACCTGTCCGACTCCGCCCTGGTGCACACCGCGAGCGGTCCGCCGTCGTGGTGGACCGAGCCGACGACGGTGACCGGCCGGCTCCTGGGCAGTGTCGGGCTCCAGGCGCCGATGGTGTACCCCGAACAGGCGCTGTTGTTCCGCCTCGTCGCGGACGGCGGCACGCACACCGAGAACACCACCGCAGACATCGAAGGCAGGAGTTGACCGTGGCGCATCTCGTCCGCTTCACAGCACCGCGCGAGGCCGAGGTGGCCGACGCGGAGGACCAGCTCGCCGGCCCGGGCCAGGTGCGGCTCGAAACCCTGTACTCGGGCATCTCGGCCGGTACCGAGCTCACCGCGTACCGCGGCAGCAATCCGTACCTGAACAGCGCGTGGGACCCGGACCGGCGGCTGTTCGTGCGCGGTGACTCGAGCCAGTCCTACCCGCTCGACGCGTGGGGCTACGAAGAGGTCGGCCGGGTGGCGGCCGTCGGCGAGGACGTGGAGGAGGAGCTCGTCGGGCAGCTCGCCTGGGGCACCTGGGGGCACCGGTCGTCGGTGGTGCGCCCGGCCGAATGGGTGCGCCCGCGGATCATGCCGGCGGGCTCGGAGGCGATCACCGGGATCTTCGCCAAGATCGGCGCCATCGCTCTCAACGCGATCCTCGACGCCGACATCCACGTCGGCGAGACGGTGGTCGTGTTCGGCGCCGGGGTTCCGGGCCAGATCGCGGCGCAGTTGGCGCGGCTGAACGGGGCGCGCGTGGTCGTGGTCGACCTCGTCCCGGCGCGGCGCGAACTGGCCGGCCGCCTCGGTGCGTCCATGGTTCTCGACCCGGCCGCCGACGACGTGGCCGAGCGGGTCCGCGCCGTCACCGGCAACCGCGGAGCCGACGTCGTCATCGAGATGAGCGGCAGCTACCAGGCGTTGCACGAGGCGGTCCGCACCGCCGCGTACAGCTCGCGCGTGGTCGCGGGCGGCTTCTTCCAGGGCCAGGCGGCTCCGTTGCTGCTGGGGGAGGAGTTCCATCACAACCGGATCACCGTCGTCGGCTCGCAGATCTCGGGTGTCGCGCCCGCGCTCCAGCACCGCTGGGACGAGCTGCGGATGTCGACGACGGTGCTCGAGCTGGAACGGGAGGGCCGGTTGCGGCTGACCGAGCTCATCACGCACACGATCCCGGCGGCCGAAGCGCCGGCCGCTTTCGAGATGCTGGACACCGCGCCGGACGCGGCGCTGCAGGTCGTGCTCGAGTACGGAGGCGAACAGTGAGCGAGCGCACGGACGGACGCCCGATGTCCGAGGGAACGACGCGGTGGGGCATTCTCGCCACCGGCGGCATCGCGGGCGTGTTCACCCGGGACCTGCTCGCGCACGGGCACCAGGTGGCCGCGGTGGGCTCGCGCTCGCCCGCCGGCGCCCAGAGGTTCGCCGAATCGTTCGGCATCCCGCGGGCGTACGGCTCGTACGAGGAGCTCGTCGCCGACCCGGACGTCGACGTCGTCTACGTCGCCACACCGCACAACTTCCACGCGGCCAACGCTGAACTGGCCCTCGAGCACGGCAAGCACGTGCTGGTGGAGAAGGCGTTCACGCTGACGGCGGCAGAGGCGAGCAGGATCACCGAGCTGGGCCGGCGGCACGGGCTCGTCGTCATGGAGGCGATGTGGACGCGTTTCCTGCCGCACATGGCGCACGTGCGGCAGTTGATCAGCGACGGCCGGATCGGTGACGTGCGTTCGGTGCACGCCGACCACACGCAGCTGCTGCCCGCGGACGAGAAGCACCGGATCAACGATCCGTGGCTCGCCGGGGGAGCGCTCCTCGATCTCGGCGTCTATCCGATCTCGTTCACGTTCGACCTCCTGGGCCCGCCCGTGGACGTGCACGCTCGGGCGACGTTCAAGAACTCGGGGGTGGACGCGTCGGTGGCGACGATCTTCCAGCACGACAACGGCGCGATGTCGACGACGTTCTCCTCGAGCGAGACCAGGGGAACGAACACGGCGACGGTGCTGGGAACCGACGGGCGCATCGAGATCGCGGCGACGTGGTACGGCCCGGCGAGGGTCACCGTGCTCGATCCGGACGGCGGCACCGTCGACGAGTCCGATCGGCCGGTGACCGGGCGGGGCATGCAGTATCAGGCGGCGGAGCTCGAACGACTGCTGCGGGCCGGCGAGAGCTCCAGTGCCCTGATGACCCCGGAGGAGTCGGTGAACGTCATGGCGACCATGGACCGCATCCGGCGGCTGATCGGGCTGCGCTACCCGGACGAATGAGACCGTCCGGAATGCGCGGACCATTGCCTGGTACGACCCGCTGCGGCGGGGTTGCCCACACGACACGAGCGTGGTGCAGACTGGCGGCGTGGAGAAACAGCAGCAGTTCGTCCTCAGGTCGCTGGAAGAGCGCGACATCCGGTTCGTGCGTCTCTGGTTCACCGACGTCCTCGGGTTCCTGAAGTCGGTGGCGGTGGCGCCCGCGGAGCTGGAGAACGCCTTCTCCGAAGGCATCGGCTTCGACGGCTCGGCCATCGAGGGGTTCGCCCGGGTCTACGAGGCGGACATGCTGGCCAAGCCGGACCCGTCGACGTTCCAGGTGCTGCCGTGGCGCGGCGGAGCGCACGGCACCGCCCGGATGTTCTGCGACATCCTGATGCCGGACGGCTCGCCGTCCTACGCCGACCCGCGGCACGTGCTCAAGCGTTCACTGAGCCGCGCGGCCGAGCAGGGTTTCACCTTCTACACCCATCCCGAGGTGGAGTTCTTCGTCTTCGACAAACAGCCGGGTCCGGACGTCGAACCGTCGCCGGTCGACTCCAGCGGGTTCTTCGACCACACCGCGCACGGCATCGCGCAGGACTTCCGCCGCGACACCATCACCATGCTCGAGGAGATGGGCATCTCGGTGGAGTTCAGCCACCACGAGAACGCCCCCGGGCAGCAGGAGATCGACCTGCGCTACGCCGACGCCCTGACGACGTCGGACAACCTGATGACGTTCCGGGCCGTGGTGCGCGAGGTCGCGCTGTCGCAGGAGCTGTACGCGTCGTTCATGCCGAAGCCGTTCACCGCGCACCCGGGCTCCGGCATGCACACCCATGTGTCACTGTTCGAGGGCGACCGCAACGTCTTCCACGAGGCCGGCGCGCAGTACCAGCTGTCGAAGGTCGCGCGCTCGTTCATCGCGGGGCTGCTGCGGCACGCACCGGAGATCACCGCCGTCACCAACCAGTGGGTGAACTCGTACAAGCGCCTGCAGGGCGGCGGCGAGGCTCCGGCCTACATCTGCTGGGGCCACAACAACCGCTCCGCCCTGGTGCGGGTGCCGATGTACAAGCCGGAGAAGGGCCAGTCGGCGCGGGTCGAGTTCCGTGCCGTCGACTCCGCCTGCAACCCGTACCTCGCGTACGCGATGATCCTGGCCGCAGGGCTCAAGGGCATCGAGGAGGGGTACGAGCTCCCGCCCGGCGCCGAGGACGACGTGTGGGCGCTGACCGAGCGGGAACGGCGTGCGCTCGGCATCGACCCGCTGCCGTCGTCGCTGGACGAGGCGATCCGCGCCATGGAGAACTCGGAGCTCGTCGCCGAGACGCTCGGCGAGCACGTCTACGAGTTCTTCCTGCGCAACAAGCGTGCCGAGTGGGACGAGTACCGGCTGCAGGTCACTCCGTACGAGCGCAACAAGATGCTGCCCATTCTCTGACGAGATCGGCGAGCTGCGCCGGCCTTCCGTACGTGGTCGAGTCGCCGCGGGACGTGGTCGAGTCGCCGCGGAACGATCAGGTGACATCTGAGCGGGGTTCCGCCGTGGATGCGTCACCTGATCCATTCCTGTCCGGATGCCGGAGACGATCAGGTGACGTTCGAGGGGTCCGAGCCGCGCCGATCGCGTCGCGGTGTCACCTGATCATTCGCCGCCCGGCGATCAGGTGACAGCTGGTCAGCCGGGCGACGCTGCGGATGGCAGGTCGACGGCGGACGCCCCGGCTGGCTGCACTGCCGCGATCTCGAGTTGAGGTGAGCCGACCTCTTGACGGATCGACGAGCGTGCCGATACTGGTGTGAAATCGATTGCTCGCCGCCGCCGTCCCGATCGGAGCGCCCATGCCTCGAACCACGCACGTTCTCGCTGCCGTTCTCGTCGCCGGGTCGGCGGTGATCGCGTCGATGTCGTCGGGCGGCGGCGCCGCGTCCGGACCGGACACCCGTGATCCGGCGAGCGCCGACGCGGGGATCCCTGACGCGGCGAGCGCCGACCCCATCCAGGACGCGCCGCCCAGCGCATGGGCCGGAACCTTGCGGATGGATCCGCACGAGCGGCACGGAACCGCCAGCGACGGTGACCTGTGGCCGTCGTGCTGGTCCGATGACGGCAGCCTCTACGCCGCCTGGGGCGACGGCAAGGGGTTCGACCTGGACGGCGAGTTCTCCGACATCGGGGTGGCCCGGATCGAGGGGGAACCGGGGAACCTGCGCGGCGTGAACCTGGCCCAGGGCGACGAGGTGGGCCCGATCTGGGCGGAGTCGGGCTACAACCGCAAGCCCACCGGGATGGTGTGCGTCGGCGACACGATCCACCTGGCGGTGCAGGACCTGGCGCTGGACTTCAACGACGTCCCCAACGCCACCATCGTGACCTCCACCGACGGCGGCCGGACGTGGACCTGGGACGAGAGCGGTCCGATGTTCGACGATCACACGTTCACCACGATGTGGTTCGCCGACTTCGGCCAGGGTGGGGAGTGGTCCGAGGACGGCTACGTCTACGTCTACGGGCTCGACAACAACTGGCGCGACTCGTTCAACGACCGGGTGCAGGACCCCACGAACGTGTACCTGGCCCGGGTGCCGGAGGACCGGGTCGCCGACCGCCGGGCGTGGCAGTTCTACGCCGGGTCGAAGGGCGCGGACGCGAAACCGCGGTGGTCGAAGAAGATCGACGATCGCCGCCCGGTGCTGCACGACAGCCGCCGCGTCTACCAGCAGATGCTCAACCCGGACATCGTCCACGACATGACGGTGCTCAGCCAGGGACACGTGCTCTACAACAAGCCGCTGGACCGCTATCTGTACACGTCGTGGACGGAGTACACCCTCGAGATGTACGAGTCGCCGACACCGTGGGGCCCGTGGAGCCGGATGGAGAGCCACGACTTCGGTGGGTACCCGTGGGGACCGGAGCAGCACGCCGGCTACGGCGCCACGATCCCGTCGAAGTTCCTGTCCGACGACGGCCGGACGATGATGCTGCAGTCCAACGTGTGTCCGTGCGCGCCGTCGGGCACGCCCGTCTACCGGTACTCGCTGCGCCAGGTGGAGCTGGTCCCGGGCCGGGACGTCGAGCCGTCGAACCCACTGGACGGCGGCAACCTTGCGACGGACCCCGGCACCGTCGCCGTCTCGAAGTCGGTACGCCAGGGCGACCTCGGCGCGCTGAACGACGGCGCCACCGACGTCAGCCTCGACGACTCCGACGAGGAGCTCAAGCGCGACTCCTGGTGGGGCTACACCTGGCCGGAACCGAAACGGATGAACCGGGTGGTCTACACGACCGGCGAGATCCAGGACGGCGGCGGCTGGTTCCTCGGCCGTCCGCGGGTGCAGGTGCGCCAGGACGGTCACTGGGTCGACGTCGCCGGGCAGGTGACGGATCCGGTGTACCCGGGGCGCGAGAGCGTCGGCTCCACGAAGCGGTTCACGGTGACGTTCCCCGAGACGGTCGGCGACGGTGTGCGGGTGATCGGCGTGCCCGGTGGTGATCTCGCCTACTCCTCCATGTCCGAGGTCGAGGTGTACGACGACCTCGCACTGATCGACGGGGGATTCGAGGGTCAGACCGGAGGCGTCGGCGGCGCGTGGACCTTCGTGGGCGGTGCCGCCCACGGCATCGACGGCAACGGCAACCACTCGCATTCCGGGGCGAAGAACGCGTGGGTCCGCACGTCGGAGCCGCTCGGGCCGCAGTTGCTCACCCAGACCCTGCGGGTCGAGCCGGGCGAAACGCTCGACCTGTCGGCCTGGGTACGCACGTCCGACGTGGTCGAGACGGTCCGGCTCGGTGTGCGCTATGACGGCGGCGAGCAGATCGAGACGTTCGCCGGGGTCCCGGAGTGGACCTACACGCGGCGCGCGACCTCGGTGACCGTGCCCGACGACGTCACCGAGGTGACCGTCGTCGTGGGCTACGACGCGGACGGGGGCGACGCCATCCTCCAGGTGGACGACGTCGCGCTCACCCGCTGACGCGTCCCGCCTCGGCGGACGCGGCGGCTCGCGGATGTGATACGCCCATGGCGTGGGTCGGGTGAGGCGGCACGGAGGCGTGCTGGCGGTGATCGCCGCCGGGGGAGTGCTCGGTGCGGAGGCGCGGTACGGGCTGGGTGTGCTCGCCGACGAGACCGCCGTCTCGTCCGGGTGGCCGTGGGCGACCTTCGTGCAGAACGTCACCGGGTGCCTGCTGATCGGTGCGGTCATGGCCGTGCTGCTCGATCTGACCGCTCCGCACCGGCTGGCGCGCCCGTTCCTCGGCGTCGGCGTCCTCGGCGGATACACGACGTTCTCCACCTACGCCGTGGATGTGCAGCAGATGCTCGGCGACGGACGAGCGGCGACGGCGCTGCTCTACCTGGCCGGCACGCCGATCGCCGCCGTGCTGGCAGTCTGGACGGGATCGGCGGCGGCGCGGGCGGCGGCGCGAGCGGCCCGGCGTCGCCCGCACGGGCACGGAGGTGACCGAGCATGACCCTCATCGGGAAGGCGCGCCGGCTGACCGTCGTCGTCGGCGAGGACGGCACGTGGCATGGCAAGCCGTTGTACAGCGAGATCGTGCATCTGGCTCATGCTGCCGGGCTGGCCGGGGCGAGCGTGTTCCGCGGCGTCGTCGGCTACGTCGGCCGCGGCCCCGGCGCGGGAACGGACGCGTCGTGACGGTTCTGATGGTGGCGGTCGGTGCCGCGGTGGGCGCGCCGCTGCGCTACGTCGTCGACCGGCTCGTGCAGCGGCGGTTCGGCGGCGTGTTCCCGTGGGGGACGCTCGCGGTGAACGTCGTGGGCTCGTTCGTGCTCGGGGTGCTCGCCGCGGCCGCGGCGGACGGTCGGGTCGGCGACGACGTCATGGCGCTGGCCGGTGTCGGCTTCTGCGGGGCGCTGACGACGTACAGCACGTTCGGCTACGAGACGCTGCGCCTGGTCGAGGGCGGCGCGCGGTGGATCGCACTGGGCAACGTCGGGCTGAGCGTCGGCGCCGGGCTGCTGGCCGCGTCCGCCGGTTGGTGGCTCGCATGACGGACAACTGACCGGGGAGGCCAAGTGATCGCGCTGGGGGTGAGTCACCGACCTGAGGCCGCCGAGCACTGACCGGTAGGTTGAATTCCATGGCGGTGAACAGGACCCAGGGCCGCGTCGCATGGCTGGCCAAGGCGGGATTCGCCGACACGGCCGCGGCAGAGCGAGAGCTGGACGGCTCGGCCCTGGCGGAGCTGGCCGACCGGTCCGACCTGGTCGCGGCCCTGGGCGCGGTGAGCGATCCGGACCTGGGGTTGCGCGAACTGGTCCGGCTGCTCGACGCGATGGGCCCGGGAGCCGACCGGGACGAGCTGCTCGACCAGCTCGCGATCGACACGTCGTGCCGGCGGAGGCTGCTGGCCGTACTGGGCTTCAGCTCGGCGTTCGCCGACCACCTGGTTCAGCACCCCGACCAGTGGCGCGAGCTTGGCGTCGCCGACGCTGCGGCCCGGCCCACGGCCGGTGAGCTGCGGGTGCGGCTGCTGGACGCGGTGGGCGGGGACACCGGTGCCGACGACCCGGTCGCTCAGGGCGACCGGACGACGCTGCTGGACGCGCTGCGGGTCGCCTACCGACGGCACGTTCTGGAGCTGGCGGCGCTCGACCTGGCCGACGGCCTGGAGGTCGCCGACGTCGCGGCGGAGCTGGCCGAACTGGCCGACGCGACCCTGGAGGCGGCCCTGGCCGTGGCTCGCTCCCAGCTCCCGGCGGAGGCGGTGCCCTGCCGGTTCGCCGTCATCGGGATGGGCAAGTGCGGCGGCCGCGAGCTGAACTACGTCTCCGACGTCGACGTGATCTTCGTCGCGGAGCCCGCGGACGGCGACGACCGCTCCGGCTGGCTGGCCACGGCGACGACGCTGGCGACCGAGTTGATGCGCGCGTGCTCCGAGCACACCGCGCAGGGCACCATCTGGCCGGTCGACGCCGCGTTGCGGCCCGAGGGCAAGGCGGGTCCGCTGGTACGCACCGTCGCCAGCCACGTCGCGTACTACCGGGACTGGGCGAAGACGTGGGAGTTCCAGGCGTTGCTGAAGGCCCGGCCCGTCGCCGGCGACCGTGCCCTGGGCGAGCTGTACGTCGACGCCGTCCTGCCGATGGTGTGGGACGCGGCGGGACGGGAAGGCTTCGTCGGCGAGGTGCAGGCGATGCGCCGCAGGGTCGAGGACCACATCCGCCCGGCCGAGGTGGACCGCCAGCTCAAGCTCGGCCCGGGTGGTCTGCGCGACGTCGAGTTCGCCGTGCAGCTGCTGCAGCTGGTGCACGGCCGCGCAGACGAGTCGTTGCGGGCCTCGTCGACCCTGGACGCGCTGGGCGCGCTCACCGGCGGCGGATACGTCGGACGCAACGACGGCGCGGTGCTCGATCATGCCTACCGGTTCCTGCGGATGCTGGAGCATCGGATCCAGCTGCGGCGGCTGCGCCGCACCCACGTGGTGCCCGACGCCGACGAGCAGTTGCGCGTCATCGCCCGGTCGCTGGGGATGCGCCACCCGGGCGAGCTGGTCGAGCAGTGGCGGCAGCAGGCGCAGGAGGTGCGCCGGCTGCACGAGAAGATCTTCTACCGCCCGCTGTTGTCGGCAGTCGCACGGCTGCCCGGAGACGAAGTCACGCTCAGCCCGGACGCCGCGCTCGCCCGGTTGAAGGCGCTCGGCTACGTCGACCCGGCCGGTGCGCTGCGACACATCGAGGCGCTCACCGTCGGCGTCTCGCGGCGGGCGTCGATTCAGCGCACGCTGCTGCCGGTGCTCCTGGGGTGGTTCGCGGACGCGCCGCAGCCCGACGTCGGGCTGGCCGGCTTCCGCAAGGTCAGCGATGCGCTGGGAACCACGCCGTGGTATCTGCGGCTGTTGCGTGACGACAACGCTGCGGCCGAGCGGATGTCGCGGGTGCTGGCGTCCGGGCGCTACACGACCGAGCTGCTGCTGCGCGCACCGGGCGCGGTGGCGATGCTGGGCGACGACGCGGAGCTGCGCCCGCGGGAGCGCGAGCCGCTGGAGCGGGAGGTGCTCGCCGGCGTACAGCGCCACGACGACCCGGAGGACGCCATCGGCGTGGTGCGTGCCATGCGCCGGCGCGAGCTGCTCCGCGTCAGCGTGTCGGACCTGGTCGGCATCAGCACCGTCGACGAGGTCGGCGCCGGCTTGACAGCGGTTGCCGAGGCAACGCTCGCGGGTGCGTTGTCGGCGGCGATCCGTGCCGTCGAAGCGGGCCGGGGCGGGCCACTGCCCACCAGGATCGCCGTCGTCGCCATGGGCCGGCTCGGCGGACGCGAGATGGGCTACGCCTCCGACGCCGACGTGCTGTACGTGCACTCGCCGGTGCCCGAGGCGGACGAGCCCGAGGCGGCAGCGGCGGCGCTCGCCGTCGCGAACGAGATGACCCGCCTGCTGGCCCTGCCGTCGCCGGAACCCTCACTGACCGTCGACGCCGCGCTGCGGCCCGAGGGCAAGCAGGGCCCACTGGTCCGGACTCTGCCCTCGTACGCCGCCTACTACGAGCGGTGGAGCGAGGTCTGGGAGCGGCAGGCGCTGCTGCGTGCGGCGCCGTGCTGCGGAGATCCGGAGCTGCTGCGCCGGTTCGAGGCGCTGATCGACCCGCTGCGGTGGCCCGCCGGCGGGCTGGGCGACACGCAGGTCCGCGAGGTCCGCCGGATCAAGGCGCGGGTGGAGTCCGAGCGGCTGCCACGGGGCGCCGACCCGTCCACGCATCTGAAGCTGGGCCCGGGCGGGCTGGCCGACGTGGAGTGGTGCGCCCAACTGCTGCAGCTGCGGCACGCCTCGACGGTGCCGGCACTGCGGACCACGTCCACGCCGGGTGCGCTGAACGCGGCGGCCGGCGCCGGGCTGCTGGACCGCGTCGACGAGGAGGCGCTGCTGACCGCGTGGCGCAGAGCCTCGGCCATCCGCAACGCGACGGTCCTGGTGACCGGGCGGCCGTCGGACATGATCCCGAAGGATCCGGCCACCCTGTCGGCGGTGTCGCAGGTGCTGGGGTACGCGGTGGGCGAGACGACCACGTTCGTGGACGACCAGCATCGGGTGGCGCGGCAGGCGCGTGCCGTCGTCGAGCGGGTCTTCTACGAGGACCCGCACTGATATACGTTTCCCGGTATGGACACGGGGTGGTGGGGTGCCCGGCCCCGGTAGCAGCATTGTCCATCGATACGCTTCGACACAGACACGACGCCGAGCGGCCCGGAGGCTCCCGTATGACGAACGTACCCACTCGCGCTGACCGCTTCTCGTTCGGACTGTGGACCGTCGGCTGGCGGGCCCAGGACCCGTTCGGTGACGCCACCCGGCCGGCTCTGGACCCGGTGGAGGCGGTGCACCGGTTGTCCGAGCTGGGCGCGTACGGAGTGACGTTCCATGACGACGATCTGATCCCGTTCGGAACGGACACCGCCGAACGAGATCGCCTGATCGCCCGGTTCACGTCCGCGCTGGACGAGACCGGGTTGGTGGTGCCGATGGCCACCACCAACCTGTTCCACCACCCGGCGTTCAAAGAGGGCGGTCTGACCAGCAACGACCGCGGAGTGCGCCGGTTCGCGCTGCGAAAGGTGCTGCGCAACGTCGACCTCGCCGCGCAGCTTGGCGCCTCGACCTACGTCATGTGGGGCGGCCGCGAGGGCTCGGAGTCCGACGGCGCCAAGGACGTCGCGGCGGCTCTGGAGCGCTACCGCGAGGCCGTCGACCTGATCGCCGAGTACATCGTCGACCACGACTACGGCCTGCGGCTGGCGCTGGAGCCCAAGCCGAACGAGCCGCGCGGAGACATCCTGCTGCCGACCGTCGGACACGCGCTCGGGTTCATCTCGACGCTCGAGCACGCCGACATGGTCGGCCTGAACCCGGAGGTCGGCCACGAGCAGATGGCCGGCCTGAACTACGTGCACGGCATCGCCCAGGCCATGTGGCAGGGCAAGCTGTTCCACCTGGACCTCAACGGCCAGCGCGGCATCAAGTACGACCAGGATCTGGTGTTCGGCCACGGCGACCTGCTCAACGCGTTCTTCCTGGTCGATCTGCTGGAGAACGGCCCCGTCGGCGGCGGTCCGGCGTACGACGGTCCGCGGCACTTCGACTACAAGCCGCTGCGCACCGAGGACATCGACGGGGTGTGGGACTCCGCGGCCGCGAACATGCGGACGTACCTGCTGCTCAAGGAACGTGCCGCGGCGTTCCGCGCCGATCCGGAGGTTGCCGAGGCGATGGCCACGACACAGGTCCGCGAGCTGGCGCGGCCGACCCTGGCCGAGGGCGAGGGCTACAAGCAGCTGCTGGCCGACGAATCGGCGTTCGAGACGTTCGACGCCGACGCCGCCGGCGCCCAGGGCTACGGCGTCGTCCGGCTGAACCAACTCGCCGTGGAACACGTGCTCGGCGCCCGCTGAGACGTAGCTGCCGCCACCGGCGGGGTGTCGGTGGCGGACGACGTGCGCGGCGGCGCCGTGCGAGGATCGTTGCCATCATGGAGAAGCGGATCACCCTCGCCGACGTGGCCGCGCACGCGGGTGTGTCGCGCGCGGCCGCGTCCCTGGTGCTGCGGGGGACGGGCCGGATCAGCGACCAGACCCGCGACCGGGTCCTCGAGTCGATGCGCGAGCTGGGCTACGTGTATCACCGCGGAGCGGCCTCACTGCGTCACCACCGGACGCAGACGGTCGGTCTGCTGCTGCCGGACCTGTCCAATCCGTTCAACGCCGAGTTCACCAACGGCCTCGAGAGCGTGCTCACCGAGGCGGGCGTGGTGACCCTGATGGTCAACACGTTCGAGCGGCCGCAGCGCCAGGCACGGCTGCTGGAGGCGCTGCTCGAGCGGCAGGTCGACAGCGTGGTCGTGGTGCCGGCCTACGGCACCGAGGAACTTCCGCTGCAGCGCATGCAGGCGACCGGGGTGGCGTGTGTGCTGGCCGTGCGTGACCTCGGTGTTCCGGACGTGCCGTTCGTGGGCGTCGACAACATCCGGGGTGGGCAGATCGCCGGTCAGCACCTGCTCGACCACGGTTGCCGCCGGCTGGCCTTCCTGGGCGGACTGCCGAACCTCGGGCCACGCCAGGACCGGTTCGACGGGCTCCGCCGGGCGGTCGCGTCGTCAGAGGAGGCGCACCTGGTGGCGGACGTGCCCGGCCCGATGACCGCACTGTCGGGGCAGGAGCTCGCGGAGCATCTGCTGAGCGTGGAGCCGTTCCCGGATGGCGTGCTGTGTCACCACGACCAGACCGCGTTCGGTCTGATGCGGGCGTTGCGCAAGACCGGGCACGACGTCAGCCATGGCGGCATCCGGGTCATCGGATTCGACGACGTGGCCGAGGCCGCGTTGTGGGAACCGCCGCTGACCAGTGTTTCAGCGTCCGGAACACAGCTCGGCAGGAACGTGGCCGACGTCTTGCTGAAGGGCACCGACGACCCGAAAGGGCCCGGCAGCCGGCAGTTGCTCGGGCCCTCGCTGGTCGTGCGCGAGTCGTGCGGTACCCACCGCGACGAGTGACCAGGAGGGCACGGTGAAGCCTGGCAGCTGTGCCGGGGGAGCGTCACGCTGCGGGAACGAAGGTCGTTGGCGTGGTGGACGATCTCGACGTCGGATCGGTCGGTGGTCCGGGCGGAAGCGGTGCCGCTAGGGCTCGGGTGCCTGAATGTGGACGGGTGACACGGCGCGCAACGGTTGCCATACATGTCACGCCTCGGACGCGAAGCACCTGGCTGCCGTGACGACCAGCGGACAGTCTCGAGGGGGCGGCTCCGGCAAGCGTTTGAGCAGGCATCGTCAACCTCCGGTTCCAGCGGCCGCTGACGGGTGGAGCCCGTCGACCGTGGACTTCACACCGGTGTCAACTGTAAGACTGGGTGCCGGCGGACGAACCTCGGAGGTCTCGTGCGCATTGGTGAGCTAGCGGATGCCAGCGGTGTCAGCACCTGTTCGCCGCCGGCCTGTACAGCGCCACCATCAACGAACTGCTCCCGTGCCTGGAGGCCCCACCCGAGGAACGCACGGGCGTGATGGAGCGGTTGCTCGCCCAGCAAGTTGAGCGTCTCGAGGCCATGCGACGCGACATCGATCGCGAGCTCGACACCCTGCAGGCACTCCGCATCGAGACCGCCGCGCGCGGCGCAGTGTGATCGACGAGTATTGACATCGCTGTGACGTAGCTGACAGGGTCCGGTAGATCGATCTAGCACCCCGCCGCCAGCGATCGGAGCGCGTCGATGACTACCGAGACCAGCACGTCCACCGGCCGAGTGCCGCTCCAGCGTCCGTACCGGCCGCCGCGAAAACGCGGAACGACGAGCATCTGGAGGCGTGGGCTCTCCGGGCGGGCCACGTTCGTGATCGGCGTCGCCTCGTCGGCGACACTCGTTGCCGTCTGGCACCTGCTGTCGGCGACCGCGTTGGTCTCGCCGCTGCTGCTGCCACCGCCGCTGCGGGTCGCCGAGACGTTCTGGCAGTTCCTCACCGCCGAGTACCTCGGCGAGACCCTGGTCGGGCACACCGCCGCCAGCATGACCATCGTGGCCGGCGGATGGTTGCTCGGCGGTCTGGTCGGGCTGCCACTGGGGATTCTGATCGGGTGGTCCGATCGGGTCCGCTGGCTGGTGTTCCCGCTGTTCCAGCTGCTGCGTCCGGTGCCGCCGCTGGCCTGGATCCCCCTGGCGATCGTGTGGCTGGGCATCGGTGACCCGGCGCGCATCTTCGTGGTGTTCCTGTCCGCCGTCGTGCCGTGGACGATCAACTCGATGGCTGCCGTGTCGTCGGTCGACCCGCTGCTCATCCGGGCCGCCCGCACGCTGGGTGCCGGCGACGGCAGCATCCTGCGGCGGGTCGTCATCCACACCGCCACCCCGACCCTGGTCGCTGGGGCACGGATCGCCCTGGGCAACGCGTGGACGACGCTGATCGCCGCGGAACTGCTCGCGGCGTCGGCCGGGCTCGGGTTCGTGGCGTTGAACGCGTCGCAGACATTGAGCTCGGACATCCTGCTGGTGTCGATGGGGATCATCGGCGTCCTCGGAGCACTGTTCTCCGCGATCCTGCGCGGCGTCGGGCGTGCCGTCGCTCCGTGGGCGAAGGAGGCGTGAACCGCATGGCCACAACAGATGTGAAGGCTCCGCGCAGGGCGAGTGAAGCAGGGCCCGCCCTCGACGTCCGTACCCGAGCCCGTAACCACGCGATCGCGTCGATCGGCTCCGTCCTGCTCGTGTGGCTGCTGGTCACCTCGGTGTTCGGGCTCCTGGACCCGGAGACGCTGCCGTCGCCGCTCGACGTCGCACGAGCCATCGCCACCCTCGCGGTGGACCCGTTCAGCGGCAGCACCCTGTTCGGGCACGTCGCCTCGTCGGTTCAGCGCTGGGGGCTTGGTGTGCTCGCCGCCGTGCTGATCGGGGTTCCGACGGGCGCGTTGCTGGCGTGGATACCGCCGGTACGTGCCGCCGTGACGCCGGTGTTCGAGCTGCTGCGCTACATTCCGCCGTTCGCGTGGATCCCACTGGCCGTGCTGTGGTTCGGCGCGGGCCTGACGGCACAGTCGGCCGTGGTGTTCGTGGCGGCGTTCCCACCCATGGTGATCAACGCTCAGCTCGGCGTCGCGCAGGTCGACCCGCTGCTGGACAAGGCCGCACGGGCGCTGGGCGCGTCGTCGGCCACGACGCTGGCGCGGGTGGTGTTCCCGGTCGCGACCCCGTCCGCGCTCGCCGGTGTGCGCATCGGTCTCAGCAACGGCTGGATGGCGCTCATCGGCGCCGAGCTGGTCGTCGGTAGCGAAGGCCTCGGATTCGTGATCTCTCAGGCACAGAGCAACGGCGAGACCGAGGTGATCGTCGCCGGAATGGTCTGCATAGGCGTTCTGGGGATGTTGTTCGATCTCGCGCTGCAGAAGTTGTCCGCGCGCGCCCTACGGTGGCACGCCTGAATTCCGGAGGATACGTGACTCACAGCACCGCAAACCGAACTCGCGGACCGGTCACAGGTTCGCCGACGACCGGAAACGGCCACGACCCCAAACTCGAGATCCGGGGTGTCACCAAGAATTTCGTCACTCGCGCGGGTGAGGTCGACGCTCTGGCGAGCTGCGACCTCGCGCTCGAGCAGGGCGAGTTTCTCACCATCGTGGGGCCGTCGGGGTGCGGCAAGTCGACCCTGATGATGGTCGCCGCCGGCCTGGACGAGGCCTCGTCCGGCAGCATCCTGGTGGACGGCGAGCCGGCCGGCGGCCCGGGGCCGCAGCGCAGCGTCGTGTTCCAGAGGTTCGCGCTGTTCCCTTCCCGGACCGTGGCCGACAACATCTGTTTCGGGATGCAACAGGCACGCGTGCCCAAGCCCGAGCAGGCGGAACGGCTGGAGGAACAGCTCACCCTGATGGGGCTCGGGAAGTTCCGCGACTCCTACCCGCACGAGCTCTCCGGCGGGATGCAGCAGCGGGTGGCGATCGCCCGGTCGCTGGTGCTGCGACCGGAGATCCTGCTGATGGACGAGCCCTTCGGTGCGCTGGACGCCCAGACCCGCCTGCTGTTGCAGGAGGAGCTCGTGCGGCTGCGTCAGGTGCACCGGTTCACCGTCCTGTTCATTACGCACAGCGTCGAGGAAGCGGTGTACCTCGCCGACCGCGTCGCCGTCATGACACGACGTCCGGGCGCGATCAAGACGGTGATCGACGTGCCCGGCGATGCCGAGTGGCGCAGCAGCGACATCGAGACCGCCATGGGCCATCCGGAGTTCACCCAGCTTCGCCAGCGCGTCTGGAAGTTGGTGAAGGAAGAGATCGTCGCGTCGTAGCCCCGCTCACTGCGAGTGCTGGAGGTATGTGTGAACGCCACTCGAACGAGGTTCTTCATGTGTGGCGCCGTGGCGGTGTCGCTCGGCCTGACCGGCTGCGCGGCCGACTCGGGAGCCACGACGACGGAGGCCGGAATCACCGAGATCAGCCTGACGAGCCAGCCGAACGAGACCGGATTCGCTCAATGGCTCGCCGACGAGCTGGGATATTACGAGGACAACGGACTGGACGTGGACATCGAGTACGCCTCCAGCGGACCCGCGGCGCTCGCTGCGGGCTCCGCCGGAGACTGGCAGGCGGGCTGGACCGGCGGACCTCCGGCGTTGACCGGATGGGACAAGTTCGAACTGATCTCCGTCGGCACCCAACTGCGTGAGGACACCAACCTCATCCTCTTCATCAGTGCGGACGCGCTCGAGGGCAGCTCGCCTGCGGAGGTCCTGGCCGCCGAACCGGTGGCGACCGTCGCCAACAGCACCAGCTCGCAGATGCTGTTCGCCTGTGCGGAGTCCCTCGGCGTCTCCGACGAGAACCTGGAGGTCGTCCCGCTGGATCCGCCGGGGGTGATCCAGGCGATGCAGGCCGGCCGCGTCGTGGCGGGCACCGGCTTCTCGTCGCCGAACTGGCCCCTGGTGAGCAGCGACGAGTACGTGCAGGTCTGCAACGGTGCCGAGGCCGGCACCGCGATCGTCGACCCGTGGATCGTGACGAAGAGCTTCTGGGAGCAGCAGCCGGAGGCCGCGGCGGCCTTCGTGGACGCGTCGTACCGGGCGGCGTCCTACATCAACCAGAACCCGGACAAGGCCGTCGAGCACCTTTTGGACTTCTATGAGGAAGTGGGCGTGGAGGGCTCGCGTGAGCAGGCGGCTTATGCGCTGTCCGTGCGCGAGTGGCTGTCCCTGGAGGAAGCGGTCCAGGCCGCCGACAACGGTGCGACCGAGGACGCCATGCAAGGCACCGCCGACTTCTTCGTCGACCAGGGTGTCTACCTGACCAGCCCGGACGTGCCCGGAATGGTCACCCAGGGTCGCGAGGTGCTGGAAGCCGCCACCGAGTACCGACAACGAAACCGACCGTGACGTACCGGTGCGGCGCGCACCTAGTACACCGAAACGAGATCACGACGAGGAGCGCAACGTGAGCACGGATGGCAATCACAGCCCGGACGGGTTCCAGGGCACGATCGGCACGACCTACCAGGACTCGACGCCGTGGTGGCCGCCCGAGACGGGTCCGGCGCCGGGGACACCGAACGTGGTGCTGGTGTTGTTCGACGACGTCGGATTCTCCAGCCTCGGCTGCTACGGGAGTGAGATCGCCACACCGACGCTCGACGCTCTCGCCGCGCGTGGTCTGCGCTACAACAACTTCCACACGACGGCGTTGTGCTCGCCGACCCGCGCCTCGCTGCTGACCGGACGTAACCACCACTCGGTGGGAATGTCGATCATCTCCAACGCCGACAGCGGATATCCCAGCAAGCGGGGTGCCGTGTGCCACGAGGCGGGCACCCTGGCCGAGATGCTGCGGGCACAGGGCCACCACACGATGGCGGTCGGCAAGTGGCATCTGGCACCGGCCGATCAGACGTCCGCGGCGGGCCCTTACGACCAGTGGCCGCTGGGACGCGGGTTCGACCGCTTCTACGGTTTCATGGACGCGTTGACCGACCAGTTCCATCCGGAGCTGGTCCACGACAACCATCGGGTGGACCCTCCGAAGTCACCGGAAGAGGGGTACACGTTCAACGAGGACATGATCGACCACGCGATCTCGTTCACGACCGACCAGGTCTCGGTGGCTCCCGAGCAGCCGTTCTTCCTGTACCTCGCTCCAGGAGCGGCCCACTCGCCGCACCAGGCTCCGCAGGAGTACCTGGACCGCTACCGCGGCGCCTACGACCGCGGCTGGGACGAGGTCAGGGCCGAGCGGTTCGAGCGGCAGAAGGCGATGGGGCTGATCCCCGCGGACACCGACCTTCCGCCGCGTAACCCGGGGGTGCAGGCCTGGGACGAGCTCAGCGAGGACCAGCGGCGGGTCTATGCACGCCTGCAGGAAGCCTTCGCCGCGTTCGTCGAGCACACCGACCACGAGCTGGGGCGGCTGGTCGAGCACCTGGAACGTCTCGGCCAGCTCGACGACACCGTGTTCGTCCTGCTCTCCGACAACGGTGCGAGCCAGGAGGGTCAGATCAACGGCTCGGTGAACACCGGCTTCTACGAGAACTCCCAGGTCGATCCGCTGGAGTACAACCTCTCGCACCTCGACGACATCGGCACCGAACGGGCACAGAACAACTACCCGCTCGGCTGGGCGCAGGTCGGCAACACTCCGTTGAAGCGGTACAAGCAGAACACCCACGCCGGGGGCGTCCGCGACCCGCTGATCGTCAGCTGGCCACGCGGCATCTCCGAGCAAGGCGGCATCCGCACCCAGTTCCACCACGTCGTCGACATCGCGCCGACGCTGCTGGAGATACTCGGAGCGGAAGCGCCGGAGACGATCCGTGGCGTCCCACAGATGCCGCTGCACGGAACGAGCATGGCGTACACGTTCGACGCCGACGGGCCGACACGTAAGGAGTCCCAGTACTTCGAGATGTTCGGGTCCCGGGCGATCTGGCAGAACGGCTGGAAGGCCGTTGCTTTCCACGAGCCCGGGTCGGACTACGCCGACGACGTCTGGGAGCTGTACGACCTGACGGCGGACTTCTCCGAATGCCACGACCTGGCCGAACAGGAACCCGAACTCCTGCGGATGCTGGTGGAGGCCTGGTGGGAGGAGGCGCGTCGCTACGGTGTGCTCCCGCTGGACGACCGGCGCTTCGCCGAGCGTCGCGCCGAGGCACAAGCACGACGTCACTCGCCGCGTTCGCGGTCGACGTTCACGTACTACCCCGGCATGACACGGGTGCCCAGCGGAGTCGCGCCGTTCGTGCTGGACCGCTCGTACACGGTGACGGCGAGGGTTTCGCTCTCCGCGCCCGACGAGGGTGTGCTGGTTTCCTGCGGCAGCGTCTCCGGTGGATACGTCCTGTACGTGCAGAACGGCTTGCTGGTCCACGACTACAACTACTACGGCCGGATCTTCCGGGTCACGGCCGAGATCACCGGTACGGACGGGCAGCAGCCGACCGAGCACGAGCTGACCTACCGTTTCGACAAGAGCGGCGAGCTGAAGGGGACCGGCTCGCTGGCGATCGACGGCGTGGCTTCCGGTCACGTCGACATCCCGGAGACGTATCGGCACTTCATGGACTGGGCCGGCCTGGAGGTCGGCCGGGACGCGTTGTCGCCGGTCTCCGACGGCTATCGGGCGCCGTTCCCGTTCACCGGGACGATCCACCACGTCACCTTCGAGCTCGGCGACGACACCGACGGCGTCGATGACTACGAGCCGCAGGACTGATCGACCGGAACAGATGCCGCCGACCCGCCCGCTTGCTGAGTGGGCGGGTTCCGCGGTGACGCGGGACCGGTCCGCGCGCCGCGGCGCGGGAGCGCTGTTGCGGTCGGTGTCATAATGATGCTCATGCTGCGCATCCTGCTGCTCCTGCTCGCCGCGTGGATCGTGATCTCGGTCCTCGGCCTGATCATCAAGGGTCTGTTCTGGCTGTTCGTGCTGGGGGCGGTCCTGTTCGTCGCGACGTCCGTGTGGGGCTGGGTCAAGCGGAACAGCTGACACGTCCGGGCGTCACCGCGGCTGCTGGGCCGCGACGGTGGCGTCGGCCGGCCGCGCGGCGTCGGCCCGGCAGGCTCGCAGGTAGGCGGCGGGGGAGCTGCCGACGACCGCGCTGAAGTCGCGGGTGAAGTGCGCCTGGTCGACGTAGCCGAGCTGGGCGGCCAACGCGGAGATGTCGTCGACCGTGCCGTTGGCGAGCAGATCGGCGCCGTCGTGCAGGCGGCAGCGCTGCAGCACGTGTTTCGGCCCCACCCCGACGTAGCGGCGGAACAGCCGTTGCGCCGTCCGTGACGACAGACCGAACCGGGCGGTGACGTCGTCGACCCGGGTGAGGTTCCGGTCGGCGAGCATCGTGGCGACGATACGGACCACGAGGGCGAGCATCTCGTCGTCACGTTCGGGCCGTTGGCGCCGGACGAACGCCGCCACCAGCGCCCGCCGATGCCGGTCGGACTCGGCGTTCAGGACCGCGTCGGCCAGGGACGGCACCGCCGGCCCCATGACCTGCTCCAACGGGACCGTCTGGTCGGTGATCTCGGACGCTGCCAGGCCGGCGAGTGCGTGGAACCCGCCCGGACGGAACTTGAGGCCGAAGACCCATCCGCTGCCGGACAGTTCGTGCGCGGACAGTTGCCGGCCGACACCGTGCAGGTGGGCGCCGCCGTCATGGGTGAAGGTGAGGTTGATGCTGGGCGGGGGAATGACCCGCACCGCGTACTGATCGCGCGCGGGCCGGTCCCAGTGGACGGACCAGTACCGCTCGACATAGCCGGCGACGTCGTCGTCGGCACCGTACCGGCGGACGTCGACCTGACGTGCGACGTCGGCCGGGCGGAGGATGCCCTTGGTGCTGGCGGTCGGCCCGGTGAACATGTCGCCTTTCTACAAGACCGCACCGACAACGTCGCCCGAGACTGGGCGCCATGACGAACACAGTCGCACCGGTTCCCGCCGGATTCCACAGCCTGAACCCGTACATCGCCGTCGACGGCGCGGCCGAAGCGATCGACTTCTACCGGCGTGCCTTCGGCGCGAAACAGATCAGCCGCATGGACGGGCCGGACGGCACCGTCATGCACGCCGAGTTGCGCATCGGCGACTCCACGTTGCAGATGGGAGACCCGCTGCCCGAGTACGGGCTGATCGCACCTGGTGCCGACGGCGTCACGTCGGCGATCATGATCTACTGCGAGGACGTCGACGCGCTGTTCGCCCAGGCTGTCGAGGCCGGGGCGAGCGTGGTCACGGCCGTCAACGACTTCCCGTCGGGTGACCGGTACGGCACGGTCATGGACCCGTTCGGACACCGATGGAGTCTCGCGACCAGGGTCGAGGACGTCTCGCCGGAGGAAGCCGAGCGCCGCATCGCGGAGTGGATCGCCCAGCAGTCCTGATCCCGGCTCGAGTGCCGCCGGACGGGCCGCCCGTCACTCCACGAAGGGCGGCCCGTCACTCCACCAGGGACTGGACTTCACCGACCGGGACGGCGGTTTCCTCCCACGGGCTCGTGAGTTGCTCCGGCAAGCCGGGCAGCTCGAGCGGCTCCCCGGCGTTCTCGAACCGCACCGTGTAGACCAGCCGGGCCCGCGCGGTGTAGGCGGGGGAGCCGTCCACCTGGGCAGTCCCGTCGGTCGAAGCGTGTGGGTAGGCGTAGCGGCAGGTGTCCGTCTTGCTGGTCGCCCAGTCGCAGGTGATGATGTTGCTGCCGTCGCCGGGGTCGACCTCGATGTGGTCGGGCGTGGCGATCGCGACCACACCGAAGGCTGAGCTGCCGGTGATCTCGCCGTCGCCGGCGCCGTCGGCCCACCACCAGGTGTCGAGGTTGACGAACGTCCGCCCCGGCGGGTTGAACGCTAGTGTGAAGTCCGGAGTAGCCAGCAGCCCGTACGCCTCTCGCGCCTGTTCCTCGAGTGGAGGTTCTTCGGACTCGGTGGTCCAGTACCACTTGTCTTCGACGGTGCCGTCGGGATACCGGCACGACCGGTACGCCACGTGGGCGTCGGGGGAGGGCTTGGGGACTCCCTGGAGCTCGTCGGGGTCCTGCACGGCCGCTGGGTTGTTGCCCCAGCAGGCTGCCTCGCCCATGCAGAACTCGTCGTACTGTTCGTAGAACTCGCAGGTCGGCTCGTTCGTGCCTTCGTCCTGGTCGCCGTCACCCTCGTCCTCGTCACCAGGACAATGCGTCACCGTGACGATTTCACCGGTGGCCTCGTCCTTGTGGACCTCTGTCCAGCCGGGGGGAACGGAACACTCGGCGGCAGGTTGAATCTTCAGCGGCTCGTCGCCTGCAGCGGATTCGCCCGGGGCACCCGGCGCAGCGCCAGCGTACGGACCGTCGACGACCGACAAGGCCAGGAAGGCGGCCAGCGCCGCCACCACCAAGTTTAGGCACCGAGACTTCGACCAGTTCGTCAGCATGTCAAGCTCGACTCATCGACAGGGATGTAATTGACGATGATCCACCCGTTCTTAGTGCGTTTGGTGACGACACCGATGGGGCCGGGCTCTATGTCGTCAAAAGGGGGTTGCGTCTGACCTTGGACGACCACACCCCATTTGCGCTGGTCGACGCAAGCCTCGGCGCGGGCAGTGTCACCGTCGACGGTGACCTTTACCTCGCCGATCTTGGGCTTGCCGTAGCGGCGCTGTTCCTCGTCGACCATGCGCTGCACCCGGCCGACCCGTGACTCGAGAGCGTCGCCGGTGACGATTCCGTCGAAGAGTGCCGGGTCGGGGTTCGGGCCGTTCTCGGCGGTGATCACGGCGTCCCAATAATCGGCGTAGAGCTGCTTGATGGTAGCCACGTCGTCGGCCTTGGACGGTCCGGTGGGGCTCGCTGAGGAGGTGCCTGTCGGCGTCGGTCCCGCGGTGAGGCCGGCCGGTTCGTCTGGCGCATCGTCGGAGCAGCCAGCAACGCCGACGGCGAGGACAGCCGACATCGCAGCGGTGATCATCATCTGCCGGGGGCGCCTGGTGGGCGACAAGCCTCTTGCCTTTCGGTGTCGTGGACCGTCGGCACCACGTTAACGGGTGCGGGGGACACCGAGCCTGCCGGTCCGCCACAATCGACGTCCGGGTCTCGGCTGTCCAACGGTCAGCATGTCAGGCTCGATTCATTGACCGGGATGTGACTGACGATGATCCACTCGCAAGGCTGAGGCCAACTATGGCCGACGTCGCGGTGGTGATCATGAGGTGCCAGGGACGCCTGGTACGCGACAAGCCCGCTGCCTCTCCGTGCCGTCTGTACTACGTCAACGGGGCGGGACGATACGGAGCCGGCCGGGCGGTCGCAACTTCGGTCGACGGCTTACCCCAGGGGCCGGTCGCGAGCGTCATGGTGCGAGGCGGCCGTGAGCTCTGCTCGATGCTCAGCAGGTGATCGTAGCCTCGTCGGACGGGATCTGTTCGGTGACCAGCCACGTTTCGTCGGTGCGTTCGAGTGCGACCACCGATGGCCTCGGGTGCGGCGTCTGCGGGGGCGCAGTCGTGTCGCCGACGGCTGCACCCCAGGTCGAACTGTCGACACACACCTCGACGGTGGCGCTGTCGCCGTCGACTGTGATCGCCGGTTCGCCCAGTGTCGGAGCGCCGAGGCGACGGATGCCGTCCTCCTTCAGGCTGCCGACATCGGCGAGCTGAGTCTCCACAGCTGCGCCGGTCGCGATGCCGTCGAAAAGGCTGCGATCTGCTGTGGTCGGACGGTTCTCGGAGGTGATGACCGCGTCCCAGTACTCGGCATGGACCTGTCTGACGGCGGCGATGTCGGCAGCCTCGGACGGCCCGGTGGCGTTCGGTGTGGACAGGCTCGAGGCGGTCGGCTCGATGATTGAGCCGGCGGGCTCGTTCTTGGTGTCATCGGAGCAGCTCGCAAGGCTGAGGCCGACGATGGCCGACGTCGTGGTGGTGATCATGAGCTGCCAGGGACGCCTGGTACGCGACAAGCCTGTTGCCTTTCGGTGTCGTGGACCGCCGACGCTACGTTAACGGGTACGCAGGACAAGGAGCTCGCCGGTCCGCCAAAGGCGCAGCGGCTGTATGGGTCCGCGATCGTCACGCGAGCCAGCGGGCTGCGGCCTCGTAGGTACCCGCCGGGGTGCTGTTGAAAGCGATGGCTGCCTCGGGGGCGTGTCGGCGCACCAGGTTGATCACCAGTTCGAGTAGCTCTACTCGGTCGTCCGAGTGCCGCAGACCACCGCCGATAGTGACGCACTCCCACGCGTGCGCGCGCAGCGCATCCTCGACGACCGCCTCGATGTCGTCACTTCCATCGAGGCCGACAAGGCAGGTCTCGACACCTACGCCATGCTCCGCGAACTTCGCCAGCCCGACGTCGATCGCCTCGGCCACCGGTTCGGGGTCCCATGGCCCGGGCACCCGATACGGATCCAGCCCGAGGACGAGGACGCGGGGCTCGGCCCTGGTCTCCACGTCTGGATGGTAACGCGCCGTCTACCTGCCTCCTATGGGTGCGCCGCCGGAGGATCTTGCCGTCGACGAGGCGTGCCGCTCAGTGCGTCGCCCGAACGGATTTTGGCATCCGACGGTGGACGGCCGGGCCCGGTCTGCGGCGCACCGGCAACCACACGACCGCGTTCGGATGCGGGCATACGGGCTGGGAACCCCTAGCACAGTGCACGCATTGCCGACGAGCACCGGCATGGGGGCGGGCATACCTGTGCAACCTGCGCGATGCCGCAGTCAGGCGGCCGAGTGTCGCTGCTTCTCCTGCATCTGCTGGACCAACTCCATCAGGGGACTGAGAACCTCCTGAGCCGTCATCTGGATGGCATCGTGCACGACAGCCTTGAACTGGTCGGGGGTCATCACGACCATCTGTTCACCGTCCAGCCCAACGTCATCACGCGTCTCAGGGACACGCGGCGTGGCATCTGCAGCCCTGTCCAGCCCTTCAAGCGCGAAGCGGCGCATCAAAGCTGACGGGGTCATGTCGTTCTGCTCTGCCAGGACACGCAGCTCTTCCAGTCGATGGACCGGCATCCGGACCGAGTACACCAGAGACGGGTCTTTGCCACGGCTGCGGTTTTGGACGTAGGTAGCCTCCGTGTCCCGGCCAGCTTCGGATGCCTCGGTTTCCTCGGCAAGGATCTGCTCTGTATCTCTTGTGCCCACGTTGCTCACCCCTCCCTCTGGTGGTAAGCCCTCATGGCTGTTGAGTTTGCTGTCCACGCGTTCACACCGATCCATGAACCATCGATCTGGGGCAGGTTCACGGGCAGCAGTATGACAACCAGGACTCGGTTGGCGGACTCGCTGTATCCAACGACCCGGATCGTCTCCCCCGACTTGCTAGCTGGGTCGGGCGCAGCGACGATGCGCTCCTCGTCCACTGCCGCTTCTGTCGCCCACTCTGGCTCGACGTTGAAATCGCCCGGCTTGCGCGCTGAGCGGCTACGGATGTAGTCGCCTCGATGAGACCAGTCGATCTCTTCGATCGGGAGGTCCGTCGGCTCCCGGCCGTGGAATGTCTGACTGGCGCTCACGTAATACAGCGTATTACGGAGAGTCGACCCGGTCCAGGTCAGCAGGGCTGGGGCTCCAAATTCATTTAATCGGCCACGTGACGTCGTGGTCGTCTGCGCCGTGGACTGTCGGTCGCTGGCTGGCCGTTGTCACTGCTTGGCCGCGGCATCAGGACGTCGAAGGTGACCGCACGGCAGCGCGTCCGGAAGGTCTGTCCAAGCACGTCGGACCCCATCCAGATTGGCACAGGGAGCTCGTAGATCGCTGTGTTGAGCTGAACTACGCCCATCATCCTTCCTAGTAGTACTCCCGAACGTAGCCGAGGGCCTTCTCGAAGACGTCGTTGTCGCGGATCTTGAACTGGACGTAGAGCGTCTTGCGGAGGGCCTGGCGGACCTCTCGGTCGCCCTCGACGGTGTTCTGCCAGCCTTCGAAGCGGATGCCCCGGACGACCTCGTCGATGCGGTTCACGATGTTCTCGACGATGATGGGTGTGCCGTCGGTCTTGAGTGTCTCGAAGAGCTCGGTGAGGGCCGCTTTGCCGCGTTCCTCGCGAGGGATCTCGGCAACCTCCTTCTCCGCGGCGACGGTGTCGCGGGCGAGGTCGAGGAGCTCACGAAGGAAATCGAGGCTGGATTGCTGGATGTCGGCGTACTTCTCGCGGAGGGCGTTGAGGCGCTGTCCGAGCTCGATGAACTTGGGGTTGTTGAGGTGGCGGGCGATGCGGGCGCTGATCTGCTTCTCGATCTCCTCGACCGGGACGTCCTTCCCATCGCCGCTCATCAGGTCCCTGATGACGTCCTCGTTGAGGACGATGGTCTCCTCGGCGTCATTGGGCACCTCGACGGTGATGTGTTCGCTGACGAGTTCGGCGGTCTTGGGTCCGAGAGAGTGCCATACGAGTCGGCCGGTGATGTCGCTGGGACGCACCGACTCGTAGACGTCGGTGAGCCATCGATAGTCCGCTTGGTACTGGCTGAGGATCGGATCGGGGCTGATCGCCTCCCAGAGCTGCGACACGACGCTGTAGGCGAGCCCGAATGCGTCCTTCTGCGCCTCGTCGGCAATCGCTGCTTGGGCCTGCACCAACCCCTCGTAGCCACCGACGGTTCGATCGACGCCGGGGAAAAACGAGACTGCAGCCTCAATGGCCGGCATGAGCTCGGTTTTGAGCTGCTCGATGTTGCTGATCGGGATCGACGCGACCGCAAGTAGGCCGGCGACATCGAGCTCGGCGTCGGCGGTCACTCGGCGCACTCGATGCAGTAGACGATCTCGTCGGAACTGAACGGATCGTCGTAGTAGACGGTGACGTCGTGCACCGTGACGCGGCCGCAGTGGTCGCAATACTGGTGCCGGGTCGTGGCGAGTCGCATGGTGTCGTCCCTCAGCAGGTGTGCATCACTCCGGGTCAGACCGCGCTCCCCGTCGTCGGCCTGACGACCCTGGGCCAGGATGGCGACCGCGCTCGCGGCCTCGCGAAGAGTCGTCATGACGAGGTGTCGGCTCATGGCACGTATCGAAGCGCGACCGCGGCACGTGCCGTAAGGCGTGCGTGTGGGGCGGGGGCGTGCGTAGGGGGCGTGCGCCTTACGGAAGTCGTTGTAGTCTCCGAGCGCCCGTGTCAGGCTGCGGTGACCAGTTGGAAAGGTCATGCAATGCCGCGACAGAGGAACGAGCGTCTGGTCGAGCTGCTCGACGAGGCGGGGCTGACACACAAGGGCCTCGCCCGTCGCGTGGTCGAGCGAGCGCGCGCCGTCGGGTTGGAGGTCAGCTACGACCACAACAGCGTCCGGCGCTGGCTCGACGGCGATCAGCCTCGCTACCCGAGCCTGGTCGTGGAGGTGCTCACCGAGGCGCTGGGGCGACGTGTCACCGCCGGCGAGTGCGGCCTGAGCGGCGAGTCGGATCCGGTGGATGTCGGCCTCGAGTTCGGGCTGAGCTGGTCGGCCGGGCTGGACACCGCGACTGCCTTATGGAGAGGCGACGTGGAGCGGCGGCGGTTCCTGATCGGCGCGTCCTATGCGGTCGCTGTGTATCCCGCAGCGTCGATGCGGTGGCTCACGCTGCACGAGCCTGGACGTCCGACGCGGTCCAGCGGCCGTCGCGTCGGACGCAGCGACATTGATTCGATCACGTCGATGACGGCGTCGTTCAGGTCGCTGGACAACCAGGTCGGCGGCGGCCAGGTCCGGGCGACTGTGGCGCAGTACCTGCACTCGTCGGTGGCGCCGCTGCTGCGCGGTTCGTACACCGAACCGGTCGGCGCGGAACTGTTCGCCGCGGCGGCCGAGCTGACCAAGTTGGCCGGGTGGATGGCCTATGACCAAGAGGAACATGGCCTTGCACAGCGGTACTTGATCCAGGCGCTCCGGCTGGCCCGTACAGGCGGTAACGCTGGGCTCGGCGCGGAGATCCTGGCCGCGATGAGCCACCAGGCCACCTACGTAGGCCGGCCGGGCGACGCGGTCGACCTGGCACGCGCCGCACAGATCGGCGCCCGAAAGGCAGGGCTCGCTGCCCTGGAGTCTGAGTGCCATGTCGTCGAGGCTCACGGGCATGCCGCTCTCGACGACGCGTCCGCCTGTTCGTCTTCACTCACCCATGCGGAGCGAGCGTTCGACCGCTCCGACGCATCGCCGGACTGGCTGGCGTACTACGACGAGGCGTACCTGTCGGCGAAGATCGCGCACTGCTTCCGTGACCTTGGCGACGACGACCGCACAGCCACCTATGCCGAACGGTCTCTCGACATGGCCGACGGTTACCAGCGTGGCCGGTCGTTCAACCTCTGCCTACTGGCCGGCGCACACGCCGGGGACGATCCCCTCGAGGCTGTGCGTGTGGGTGAGCGGGTCGCGGACATCGTCGAAGGGCTGGGGTCGCGGCGCAGCCACAGCTACCTACGTGCAGTCAGGCACCGCCTCGCCGCGCACGACCAGATCCCGGAGGTAGCCGAGTTCCGTGACCGCGTCGCCGCGGTCACGGCGCGAGCGTGAGCGCGCGGTAGACCGCCACCACTGTCGCGGCGCCGACGATCTCGCCACGCTCGATCATGGTGGCGGCTTCCGGCAGGGTGAACCAGTCCAGCTTCTCGGCCTCGTTCACATCCGGGGCGGTGTCGGTTCGGTCCGCGCCGCGGGCCAGGTACACCTGTTGTGGCTGGTCGACTGATCCGATCGCCGGCTGGAACGTGGCCAGGTGCTCCATCGACCGTGGCCGCCACCCGGTCTCTTCTTCCACCTCGCGTGCCGCAGCCGCGGCAATGTCCTCGACGCCGTCGACGTATCCGCCGGGCAACTCCCACACCCACTGGTCGATGATGAACCGGTGTCGGTACATCAACAGCACCTGCTGCTGATCGTTGAACACGAGGGTCATCGCACACCGTGGCATTCGTGCGACGTACTGGGTGAAGCGCGTGCCATCGGGCAGCTCCACGTCCGCCGTGGACAACCGAATGTGCCGGTTCTCGTCCACGAGCTGCTCGCCATGAATCGTCCACTGAGTCTTCGCGCCAGTCACCCAACGAACGCTACGCGCCATCCCCCTCCGCCGATCCCTACCGGTGCACGTCGACGGGCTTGAGCCACGCGCCGTATGAATTCGGCATGCGTCTGCCATCACGACGCTGAACACGTACACGCAACTGTGGCCGGACGCGGACGAGTCCACACGGACCGCCGTTGATGAGGTGCTGACGGCCCGTGCGGACTCGTTGCGGACTAAGCGATCTTCGTCCCGACTCCAGCCCAGGTCAGGGGCGTGACCAGGATCAGATGTCGAAGTAGAGCTCGAACTCTCACCAGGGCGCTTGTAACCGTTGGTAGTTGACGGGAAACACTATCTGACCTGCGTCAATGCCTCGAAACTCCGTTGGCTTTAGTTGGCCGTTTGTGGTCCTGCTGAGGAATTTCTGAGGAATCGATCAAGACGCAGACGGCCCCGCACCGGTCCTTCACACCGATACGGGGCCTCGGAACCACTGACAAGGAGTGGCACCGTGAGTACAACCTATTCCAGCCCGCACCGCGGCACACCCCCGCGCACCCCCACCACCTACGTCAGCATGACGAGCACGGCGCCGTTAACGGCGCGCTGGACCGAGCATGTAGGCCGGGTCATCCTCGACAGCGGGGACAACGGCGTCATGATCCAGCTCAACCCGGCCGCGGCCGCAGGACTCATTGACCAGCTCGTGCGAGCGGTCGCGGAGTCCGACGCCGGTGAGCTCGCCGCGGCCCTGAGACACCACCTCGACGAGGTGGAGGCCGAGGGCATGTCGACGCGGGCCATCGGGTCCGCCACCGGGATGGACCAGGCGACCATCGTTCGCGACCTACAGGCAGGTGATGCAAATGCATCACCTGAACCAACCCCCGTCACCGGCACCGACGGCAAGACGTACGCGTCACGGCCATCGGAGCCCGACGTCGTCGACGCCGAGAACCCAGACGGCGAGGTCGGCGTGCACGAGGACGCTGCCGGCGACCACCTGCGTGAGCTCGGCGGGCTGCTGGCTATCTGGTCCGCCCGCGAGATCCGGCCGCAGGGTGACGACGTTCACCCGAGGCGGGCTGCGTCGTTGGCCGTCGAGGAGATCGACGCGACCGTGCGCACGCTGCACGACCTGCGGGACGCGCTGATCTCCCAGGCGAGGGAGTACGACCGTGAGTCCGCTCGCCGCACGGACGAGCTGCTCGCGCGGGGTGGGTCCCGATGAGCGCGCCGACGGCAACGACCCCGGCCGATGCCGTGGAAGAGGCGTTCCGGCGGCTCGACGACGCGAGCGATGCGCTGGTGCGGCTGCGGCGTGCGCTGGCCACGGTTCGCGAGCTCGTCGACGAGGGTGGTGACGAGCAGTGAGCCGGCGTGACGCGCTGGTGCTGCTGCTGTCGATCCTGGCGGCTATGGCCGTGCTGATCGTGGCCGGCGTCGTCCTCGACAGCCGTGAGCCTGCCGAGGATGACACCGGGTGGAACTGCCACGTCCATGGCAACGAGTCGTGCGGCCCGACGGGCGGCCCGTGATGGGCGGCCGTGGCAGTGGCGCGTATCAGCGCCAGTCGGGCGCGTGTGACGTGTTGTGGTGCGACGAGGTCGAAGGTGGGCACGCGGACGGTCAGCACGTCGCGTACCTCGTGAGCGAGATCGTCGAGGGTGTGCACCCGGGCGGCCCGTGCACGCTGCAAGTCCTGCTCGTCGGACACGACGAGGACCACCCGCGGCCGGCGGTCGTGCTCGTCCCCGCGGCCGGTCTACGGCACGTCTCCGTCGTGCTCAGTGAGAGGCATCTTACGCGTGTACGTGACGCGCTCGATGCCGCACACACCCGGTTGACGACCCTCGTCTGACCGACCAGCCCCGGCGGCCGTCGAAAGCCGCCGGGGCTCTGAGCGGAGCTACAACCCTCGTCCTCCGTGCTCACTGGCCGGTGAGCGAACAGACAGGCTGCCCTCATGCGCTGCCACGAAAGGGCACGTGGCCGGCGTCGGTTGATCACCGGCGACGACATACGGCACAGGCCGGCGTCACGACGACGTCGGTCCGGAGGTGCTGGGCGGGGCGAAGCGCAGTGGGTGATCCCCGACCGGAGGGAGGGGGAAGCCCCCAGTCTGTCCGCAGCAGCCAGAAGTGAACCCAGCCGCTGCACGTCCGTTACGGACGTGCACGTCAGGAAGTGTCCTGCCCGGGCGCGGGCGGCGGGGAGCTGGTCAGGTGCGGGATTTCCCGCACCTCGCAGGTCCTGCCCGGGCGCGGGCGGCGGGGAGGCCATGCCGAGATATTGGAAGAATCTCCAATAGCGTCCTGCCCGGGCGCGGGCGGCGGGGAGTGGCTCATCTGCGCCAGTTGATCCAGCGAGATCGTCCTGCCCGGGCGCGGGCGGCGGGGAGCTGAATGGTCAGATTGACCATGCAGATCGTCGGCCCCGTGCTGCGATCCGTTGCCCTGACGGTAACGGTTGAGACCGACGGCCGACCCTGGGCGAACCGCGGTGGTGAGCACCGTCGTAACACCGGCGGTTGAACCGCGGTCGTGTGGCCGGGGTTGACCTGCGCCCGGTCTTCGCCGGGTGCAGGTCAATCGGTTCCGGCCTGGGGGGGATGGACGGTGCTCGAACCCCGGTCGTCGCGGATCCTTGCGATTCCCATGCGCCGACACCCGGCGGCCGGTACGGTGCGGCCAGTGTCGGTCGGCCTGTCTCGTCCTTGTGAGCATAGGCGCCGGGCCGGCCGACACCTCTAGACCGAGTCGTGCCCAGGTCGGGTGTGTTCCTGCCCTGTCCCTCTCCCGTGTGGCAGGGCAGGAACACCTGACCTTCAGGCTACCGGCCCCCTGACGTGAGTTCGTGCGCCGCCGGCAAGATGGCCCGGGTTGGGCGTGTTACGGCTACGGAAACGTCAGTCGGTCCGGTAGCGTTACGCCTATGGAAACGCCGTTGTGGTGTGGGCATGACCCGGGTCCGGGCGAGCTGGTCCTGCGCGTCGAGGGCAGAATCGGGCCGTTCCGGGGGCGCTTCGTCTCGGACTTCGTCATCTGCCGTGAGTGCTGGCGGCCAGGCGGACAGAGCTACCGACTCGGCGACAACCATGCCGATCCGGTCGTCATGGGACTGTATGGCGGCACCGCGCCGACCGAGCCGACCCCGTGCGCTGGATGCAGTCGGACCGTGATCCGCGGCCGACATCCCCGGATGAAGTACGTCACCTGCTCGAAAGCGTGCACGGTGCGGGCGAGCAAGGCCAGGACGAGTGACGTTTCGTCAGCCGTAACGGCGTGCGAGGGGTGCGGCACCGAGCTCACCGGCCGGACGGACCGCCGATTCTGCTCGTCGGCCTGTCGGCAACGTGCCTACCGGCGCCGCGCGAGTGGCGTTTCCGAAGCCGTAACGGTCGAAGAAGTGCGCGCCCTCGGCGAGGCGCTCGACGCGCTCGGCACGTTCATGGACGCACACCCGGTTCGCTGACGTCACCGCCTGGCAGCCTTGAGCGTGACGCCGTGCTCGTCGCACCAGCGGCGGCATGCATCCGACCAGCGGGTGCATGCGCGGACCTCGCGGGCGATGTGTGGGCCGAACTGTTCGGCCAGGTCGCGGAACTCGGCGGTGATCTCGTCGGCAGGGTCGGCCCAGGCGGCCGGGTCGTAGGTGCGGACCCAGGCCGGCGCGATGGCGGCTGGGTCGTCGAGGGCGCGACGTCTCATGATGGATGCAGCCCCATTTCTCGCAGCTGGTGCCAGTCTGGGTGGCCGCCTGGCACGTCGGAGATGCCGTGCTCGACGGCCCACGCTGCGACGGCGACCTGTCGACGTGCAGCCGGCGGCGCGCCGGCGTGCGAGCCGGCGAACCTGTCGCGGACGTCGGGGGACCAGCCACGGGCGGCCATGAAGTCGACATGAGCGGCACGGTCGTGCCAGACCGCAGCGTCCGGGTCGAGCAGCACCGCCGGTACGCCGCGCTCGTCGGCTGCGGTCGGCCTGGCTCGGCGCTTCACGAGACCGCACCTCGGATGCCGTAGGCGCCACGGGCACCGCCGCGGCGCTGCGGCCGGGCGCTGGCCTGCTGGTCGCCCTCTTCGCCGGACGGCATGCGCAGAGCAGCGAGCAGCCGCGCGAGCGTGATCTCCTGCTGTCGCGCTTCGACCAGCGCCGGATGCACCTTGCCGTCGCCGGCCGGCGACATGACGCCCTCGGTGGCGAGCACGGCGTTGAGCGCGTCCAGTCTGTCGGTGACGCGGGCGGCCTCGCCGAGCAACGACAGCTCGTGTTGGTCGAGGTCGTAGTCCTCGACGACGCTGTTCCAGAGCCGTTTGCCGGCGTTTCCGGTGCCTCGAGGCGCCCTCGGTGTCGACTCGCTCACGGTCTCGACCCCCTCTGAGCAGCATTTCTGCTCGGTTCATGATCAGTTTCGGTTCGTTTCAGGGTGGCGCGGACTCTTCCGTCCTCCTCCGCGGGTTCCACGAAGCCCCGGTTGGAGGTCCGTGCCCACCCCCTCGGTCGGTCATCGCGTGTTCCATCCGCCTGGCGATTGCTCGGCTGTGTGCTTGCCGTGACAGCTCGCGCAGATCGCACGCAGTCGATGCAGCGCGTCGGGATCGGAAACACCCTGCTTGAGTAGCTCGGCACGCGTTGTCGGGTAGTGGTCGGCGACAGTGGCGGCCTGTGGGCAGCGCGAGCCGTGCCCGTGCCCGTCGTCAGTGCACGTGCAGAAAGGACTCTCAGCGAGCAGGCGTGCCCGAACTCGTCGCCATGCTGGGCGGTTGGCGTACCCCCGGGCGGCGGAGGATGGGCGGGTCTTGTCGGCGGTACGGGAACAGTGGGTGCAGCGGCTGACGCCGGGCGGCGTGAGTTCCGGGCAGCCGGGGGCGGAGCAGGGTGACCAGGCACGGGGCATCGGGGCCTCCTGTAGTGGGTCGGTGTGTTGCCGGGGTGGGGGCGCTGGTCGGGCGTGGTGACGGGTCACCGCTCGGCCATCGCTCCCGGACCGCGTGGGCACGCCCGCGGCCGGGCGACGCTGACGCCCCCACCCCGGTAGAAAGTCAGCCCTGCCGGTAGGCCGCCAGGGTGGCGAGCACGTTCTCGGAGGGCTCGGGGCGGGCGTTGAGGATGATCGGCTTGGGCTGCCCCACGACCGCGCCTTGGGGCCACATGCGGGCCTGAGTGCTGTTGAACTTGTGACCGGTCACGCGCTCGATCGCGTATTCGTGCGCGCGCCTGGCAAAGGTCGCTTCGTCGTCGGCCATGTCCAGCTCGGCCATGATCGAGCGCACCTGCTCGACGGCCTCAGCCAGGCGGGCGCGGGCGTCGTCGCGGCGGTGCTCGATCTCGCCGAGCAGCTTGCCCCCGGCGTCCTCGTCGGCAAGCTTCTCGAGCAGGTCGGCCCAGGCGAGCTTGATCGCGTCGCGGCTGCCGGCGACGGCGCGACGGGCGGTCTCCTCGTTCTCGCGCCAGGCGGTGACGTTGACCGGCCCGGGGTCGTCCTCGCCGTTGCGGACGGCCAGCGCGTGGTCGAGGTCGTCCTGCTGGACGGCGGCGTTGAGGGCCGCCGGGTTGGCGATCTGGCGATGTGCCTCGGCGCGGGAGGCGTACTGGCTGGCCAGTCGCCCGAACTCTGCGGCGAGCTTCGACAGCGGGCCGGTAGCGAGGAACGCCGGCAGGGTGGTCGGCACGCCGTGCGGCAGGCCGGGGGTTGCCGGAATTTCCGGCTTTGTGCGAGTGATGGCCATGAGAGTTGTTCTCCGTTCGGTGGAGGAATGGGTCGGGTCAGCGAGCCGGACGGGTGCCCGGGTCGGGTTCGATCGGGTGGCCGTTGGCGTCCACCTTGGGCAACTTCGCCGTCTCGGCGGCGAGCAGATCGCGCACGCGGCGCGTGTGGTCGGTGTGGTCAGGCATCGGGATTCCCCTTCGTTGTGACCGGCCGGACGTTCCGGCCGGCGTCGTCTCGGCACGCGCTGCACACGGGCCGGGTGACGAAACTCGGTGTGACGATCGGACGGCGGCAGTGCACACACGCCGAGCGGATACGACCCGGACGGAGCTGCTCGGTGGAGCAGTGCGCGCACACCGGCCGCTTGACCGGGCTCGGTCCGCGCACCGGAGTCCAGTCGCTGCACACGGCGCATCGAACGGCGTAACTCATCGCCGAACCTCCCGAGTCGTAGCGGCAACGATCCGCACGGCCGAGCAGCCGGCGCAGGTAGCGATGGTCGTTCCGGCGATCACCGGTCGGCCACCGACCCACCCCGGCACGGTGCAGCCGGCGCGATGGCGAACGCCGTGCTCGTCGACGAGCCCCGGCCGGGTCATCGTTCGGCCTCGTCGGTCGACGGGTCACGATGCGCGGCCAGGTGGTCGAGCAGCTCCGGCAGCGGCACGACCGCTCGGCAGTGCTGGCAGTCGTACGTGCCGGCATCACCGTGGCCGGTGGTGTCGAGCGGGATCACGGCGTGAACTCCTGCTCTGCGACGAACTCGGCGCGGGCCTCGATGTAGTCGGCGGCCTCGTCCTCGCGTCCGGGGGTGGCTTGGAACGTCGGTTGCCAGGTGCCGAGACCGCGGTCCTCGCACTCGGCGAACAACCGAGCGAGCGCGATCCGGTAGGAGTTCGGGGGTGTGGTCATGATGTCTCCTTGCAGTTGACGCGGTGGCCGATCGTGGCGAGCCCGAAACCGCATTGCGGGCAGTCGTCGGCCGGGGCGGGAAAGTCGAAGACGGTGGCGCCAGTCGGGTCACTCTCTGTGGGGTGGCCCGACTGGCCCGACTGTGTCGGTTGGCCCGACTGAGGCGCGTATTTGTGCTGGTCACGTCCAGTTGGGCCACGGGGGTCCAGTTGGGCCACCTGATTTGTGTCCTGGCCCTGCTGGCCCGACTGTGCGGGCAGTTCCCAGTACGTCGTGCGTGGGAAGCCGCTCGACTGGTGCGTGATGCCGGCGCGTTGCTTCGCGCGCTTGAGAGTGCGCTCGGAGTGTCCGGCCGTCCGGGCGGCCTTGAAGATGTCCTTGCTCGCTGCCTGCCCGCCGCTGTCGGCGAGGTAGTCGCGTAGCCACTGTGCGGCCTCGTCGCGCTCGGTGCGCTCGTCCTCGTCAACAGGACCGCGTAGCAGGGTCGCGGCGGTGTGCTCGACGGTGCCGGCTTCCCATTCGACGCGGGCGCATCCGTTGTCGGGGTCGTCGACGAGTCGGTACGCCAACGACGGCGGCTCGACGGCCAGGTTCGACTTGGTCACGGCGACGATCCGCCGGCCCTCGTCGTCCGGGTCACGAGCGACGAGGTATGCCGCGCGGGCCGCGCCGATGATGCCGATACTGCCCCCGCCGCGATACATCGGTGACCCGGCGCCGGCCTTGTTGAGATGCCGGACGAGCAGAACCGTGCACCCGGCGCGTTCGGCCATCACCGACATGCGATGCAGCACGGCGCGCACGTCCTGATCGCGGTGGCTGTCGACACCGCCGGCGAGGAACGCCATCAGGACGTCGACGACCACCAGCCGGACGTCGTAGTCGTGCACGATCCGCTCGATGTGGCCGATGTCGCGCGGCAGTTGTGGCGGCACCCGGTGCGTGACCTCGTCCTCGTCCGTGAGCGGCACGTCAACGAGCGCGTGCACCCGGGCGACGTCGGCGCCGGCGGCATCCAGCCGGGGCCGGACGGTGTCGCCGAGTCCGTCCTCGGCCGACAACAGCAGCACGTCCGCCGGACCCGCACTGACAGCGCCGTCGGGCCACGGCTTGCCCGCCGACACACGCGCGGCAAGATCGAGCGTCAGCGTGGACTTGCCCGTAGACGGGTCCCCGTCAAGGACAACGAGCTTCCCCACCGGCAGGCGATCCGGCCACAGCCACTGCACCGACTCCGGCACGACCGCCGACAGAGTGGTCACCTCACTCATGACGCCACCCCCAGCAGATCGGCCCGGCGCCGCACGAGCTCGGCGTACGACACGACCTGGCCGCGCTCGTCGACGAGCTCGGAATACGCGCCGGCGACGTCTCTGGACGCCTCAGCGAGCCGGTACCGGACATAGAGGTCGGCCTCGGCCAGCTCTGCCCGCAGCCGTGCGGCGATCGCCTCCGGCTCGCTGTCCCGGCGCCAACACTCAGCGGCGGCCACGACCGCGGCGAAGCGACGCGGATCGGTCGGGCCCAGCGCTTCCCACTCGCTGCTGCCGTACCGCGGCACCGGGCCGCGCGCCCGGCCGAGCTCGAGCAGCCTGGTAGCGAACTCGACCGTCGTCATCCGACCACCTCGGGCAGCACAACCACTGGGCGCAGCTCAGCCAGGACCACCGACGCCTCGTGCCCGTTCTCACGGGCGCGGTCGACCTTGCGCTGAGCAGCCGCCAGCGTCGCGTACGGGTAACGGCGGAGTCGATCGCTGGCGAGGTGCACCACGGCGACGAAGAGACCGTTCACGGCGCGGGCCGCGTGCTCCCAGTCCTCGGCGGTGAGCGGCGGTAGGCTGGTCTCAGTCGTCTGCGCCGTCGACTCGGGAGCCGCCCCGTGTGGGCGGCTTTCGTATGTGTCCATCAGGCCGGCACCTGCTCGTCACGGGCGGCCTTGATCCACGCCTCGACGTCGGCGCGGTCGTACAGCACGCGCCGGCCGACCTTGAATGAACGCGGGCCGGTTCCACGGTGGCGCCAGTAGCGGCATGTCTCGGGCGAGGTGCGGAGCATCTCCGCGAGTTCGTTCGTCGTCATGAATTCGCTCATGAGAGTCGCCCCCTCGGGCGGTAGGTCTGTCGGTTGATGTCGCTGGCTCACCGGGTCCCAGCTCCCGCCGCACGCCCGTTGTCCGGTTCCCCCGGCATCCCTCTCGCTCGACCGCGGTACCAGCGCGGCGTCCTGGCGAGTCCGATGTCCTCGTGCGGTGCTCTGTTGAGTTGTCAACGGCGTCTCACTCGATCCACCGTTGACAACGGTGGCATGCCACTGGCAGAGTTGGCGATGCCAAATGGGTGCCATCGTGGCCCCTACTTTTGGCGTAGGGAGGTAGACCGGATGCGCAGCAGTAGGGTTCGCTGGCTCGTCACGGACCTTGACCTGGTTCCACTGGGCGACGCCCAGGTGCCGCGAAAGACGAGGATGGAGTCCGTAGGCGAAAAGGGCGCACCTGACCTCTACGCGGACTTCGAGATCCGCGACGGTGTGCCCGAGTGCGTGTCACTCGTCTGGAAATCGAAGGCCGAAGGTCGAGGCGTGCGTACCGTCGATCTCTCGACAATCGCGATGGACAAACTGGCCCTGAAGGCGTTCATGGTCCACGCATACGTGCCCGACTCGCGCGGGGCCTTGAGGCAGGTAGACCTCAGCGACGAACGAGAGGTCTGGGGGGCAATCGGCGAGGTAGACGCCGCTATCGCCAGACGATCGCGCGGCGCGAATCCAGCCGAGTTGGAGCGAGTCGCCGAGGTCTACGAGGAGCACGCCAGCACGGGGACGCCCACCAAGGCCGTGGAGCAGCTGTTGGGGTACACGCGGAGAACCGCGGCTCGACGCGTCCAGCAGGCCAAGGAAGCAGGACTGATCCGCGGGCCGGGGGAGACCGACTGATGGCCACCGTGCGGAAGCTCCCGAATGGCCGGTGGCAGGCGCGCTACCGGGCGACCCCGGGCGGCCGGCAGTTCACGAAGACGACGACGCGCAAGGTCGATGCGCAGACCTGGCTTGACGGCGAGCTCGCGAAGCTGACCACGGGCACGTGGACGGATCCGGGGGACCGGAAGCAGTCGGTGTCGGCGTGGTGCGATGAGTGGCTCAAGGGATACGCCACGCGCCGGGAGTCGACGGTGCGCCAGGCCAAGGTGCACGTTGCGCGGATCAAGGACGAGTTCGGCGAGATGACGCTCGCGCAGATCCGCCCGAGCCACGTCAAGGCGTGGTGCGCGAGGCTGATCGCCGACGAGCATGAGTCGTCGTACGTCTACGCGCTGCACGGCCGGCTGTCCCAGATCCTCGGTGACGCCGTCCACGATGGCGTGCTGGCGCGGAACCCGTGCTCCCGGCGGACTTCCCCGCCCATGGGTAAGCAGCGGCCCTACGTGGCCACCACGGCCCAAGTGTGGGGTCTGTACGACGCCATGCCGAAGCGTTACCGGGTCGCGATCCTGCTGGGCGCGTTCGCCGGCCTGCGCGTCAGCGAGGCATGCGGTCTGCGGGTCGCCGACGTGGTGTTCCTCAAGCGCGAGATCCGGCCGGCCGTGCAGTACCCGGCGGCGCCGTTGAAGACCGCGATGTCGAAGACCACGATCCCCGTGTCGGACACCTTGGTCAGCGCCCTCTCGCAGCAGGTGGCCCGGTGGCCGGGGGAGTGGATCCTGACCGACGACTTCGGCGGCCAGGTCGGGCCGTGGAAGCTGGAGCGAGCGTTCCGCACCGCACGCGGCAAGGTCGAGGGCCTGCCCGACGGCTTCCGGTACCAGGACCTGCGGCACTACTTCGCCAGCCTGCTCATCTCGAGCGGAGCTGACGTGAAGGTGGTGCAGCACCGACTGCGCCACGCGAGTGCGACGACGACGCTGAACACGTACTCGCACCTCTGGCCCGACACAGACGAGTCGACCAGGACCGCAGTGGAGGCAGTCCTGGTCGACCGTACTGAGGAATTTCTGAGGAACGAGGAGGTGGTGAACTAGCTCCGTCGCAGGTCAGAGGGTCAGCTTGCTCAGATGTCGAAGTAGAGCTCGAACTCGTGCGGGTGCGGGCGCAGCCGGATCGGGTCGACCTCGTTGGTGCGCTTCCAGTCGATCCAGGTCGCGACCAGGTCCTCACTGAACACGTCGCCCTCGAGCAGGTACTCGTGGTCGTTCTCGAGCGCGTCCAGCGCCTCGGGCAGCGACGACGGGACGGTGGCGATGTTGCCGTAGTCCTCGGGCGGGAGTTCGTAGAGGTCCTTGTCGACCGGCTCCGGCGGCTCGATCTTGTTCCGGATGCCGTCGACGCCGGCCATGAGCATGGCCGAGAACGCCAGGTACGGGTTGCTGGACGGATCGGGCACGCGAAACTCGATCCGCTTCGCCTTGGGCGAGGTGCCGGTGACCGGGATCCGCACCGCGGCCGAACGGTTGCGCTGCGAGTACACCAGGTTGACCGGCGCCTCGAAGCCGGGCACGAGCCGGTGGTACGAGTTCACCGACGGGTTGGTGAACGCCAGCAGCGACGACGCGTGCTTGATCAGGCCGCCGATGTACCAGCGCGCCGCGTCGGACAGGCCGCCGTAACCGAGCTCGTCGTAGAACAGCGGCTCGCCGTTCTTCCACAACGACTGGTGGCAGTGCATGCCGGAGCCGTTGTCGCCGAACAGCGGCTTCGGCATGAACGTGGCGGTCTTGCCCGCCTCCCAGGCGACGTTCTTGATGATGTACTTGAACTGCATCAGCTGGTCGGCGGCATGCGTCAGCGTATCGAACTTGTAGTTGATCTCCGCCTGGCCCGCGGTGCCGACCTCGTGGTGCGCGCGCTCGACCTCGAAGCCCGCGGCCGTGAGCGTGTTGCTCATCTGGTCGCGCAGGTCAGCGAAGTGGTCGACCGGTGGGACGGGGAAGTAGCCGCCCTTGTAGCGGGTCTTGTAGCCGCGGTTGCCACCCTCTTCGACCCGGCCGGTGTTCCAGGCGCCCTCGATGGAGTCGATGTAGTAGTAGCCGGCGTTCGGCTTTGTTTCGAAGCGGACGTCGTCGAAGACGTAGAACTCCGCCTCGGGACCGAAGAACGACGTGTCGGCGATGCCCGAGCTGGCGAGGTAGGCCTCGGCCTTCGCGGCGATGTTGCGCGGGTCGCGGCTGTAGGGCTCGCCGGTGAACGGGTCGACGATCGAGAAGTTCATGACCAGCGTCTTCGCGGTTCGGAACGGGTCGACGAACGCGGTCGCGGGGTCGGGCATGAGCTTCATGTCGGACTCGTGAATGGCCTGGAAACCACGGATCGACGACCCGTCGAACATCAGGCCGTTGGCCATCGCGTCCGCGTCGAACGCCTTGGCAGGCACGTTGAAGTGCTGCATGACCCCAGGAAGGTCGCAGAACCTGACGTCGATGTACTCGACGCCCTCGTCCTTGACGAACTTGAGGAGCTCGTCGGGGTTGGTGAACATCCGCATCTCCTTCGCACCTGGCGCGGCGCAAGTCGGGGGGTGTCACGGTCAGCGCTGACCGGATCGCTCTCCTTGCCCCGGACGCTAGAATCCCGGCATTTCCCTACCGTGTCTCGAGTGTTTCACCGGTGTTACGCGGACGGCAGGGGTTTCCGCACTGTGGTGTGGGCGCGGATCCGGTCGCGTTCACTCCGATGATCATGGGGCAGGCGGTTTTCCGGGACGCCAACGTCTAGGCTCGTCGGGTGAGCAATGACGAGCACTCCGCCACAGCGCCGCGGCTGCCGACGGCGGGACCGGGCTCGCCGGCCAGCTGGCCGCGGAGGTTCGCGGCCCTGGCGGTCGACTGGATCCTCGCCAACATCCTGGCTGCCGTGGTCGTGGGCGGCGCCGCCTGGGATCCACAGAGCACTGCCGTGTGGGCGCCGCTGATCTGCTGGTACCTCATCGTGGTGGCGTCGACGGCGACGATGGCGGCGAGCATGGGACAGGTCCTGCTGCGCATCAGGGTCGTGCACCTCGACGGCCACCGTGTCAGCCCGATCACGGCAGCGGTACGCACCGCGCTGATCGCGTTGGTCATCCCGCCGCTGGTGTTCACCAGTCAGGGCCGCGGACTGCACGACCTGGCGTCGAACACCGCCGTCGTCAACGTCTGAACTCGCCGGTGCGGTGGTGCTGATCGATGCCGGCCATGGTGCGGTCGGGCATCGGCGAGGTACGAGCCGCGGGCGAGGTTGGCATCGATCAGCACCAGCTGACCGACTGAGTCAGCGCCCAGGCATCGGCCCGCCGCCCTTGGGCAGCTTGGCGCCCTTCGGCAACGGTCCCTTCGGGATCCCCACCGGCTGGGTGCCGAGCGCGCGGAGCCGCTGACGCAGCTCGGTGACCTCGGCCGGGCGGATGTTCTTGGGCAGCTTGTTCAGCTTACGCGTGAGCCGGGGGAGGGGCACCTGCCCCTCGCCACGGCCGACGAGGATCTCGACCACGGGGGTCTCGGGCGCGACGCGGGCGTGGCGCTTCTTCTCTTGGGCGAGCAGGTTCCCGACGCGGTTGGGCACCTCACCTTCGCCGATGAGCACGATGCCGGGGCGGCCGACGGCACGGTGAACGACGTCCTGGTACCGGTTGGCGCCGATCATCGGGGAGACGTCCCACCCCTTGCGCAGCGTGTTCAGGGCGGCTGCCGCCGCGCCGGGCTGGCCCTCGATCTGCGAGTACGCGGCCCGCTCGGCTCGCCGCCCGAAGATGATGGCACCGACGAGCATCGCCATCGGCAGACCGATGATCAGCCAGAGCCAGATGGGCTGCAGCAGGAGACCGACACCGGCCGCCACGGCGAGGACGCCGAGCATGTAGCCCAGGCTGATCCAGCCGATCCAGCGGTCGGACCGCTTCGCCATCTGGTAGGTCTGCTTGACCTGGGCGAGGCGGCCCTTCTTCTCCGCGGAGTCCTGCTGTCCGTCGTTACGCGCCATGCCAGAAGGGTACTTCGTCCGGCCCGGCGCGAGGCAATCCGGTGACCGTCGATGCACCGGCCCGCCAGAAGCGGATCGGAACGGTGACGATCACCGTCGGCGGTCGCCGTCAGGTGGCCGTGGCCGGCTGCCCCTGACGTGCCTCGAGCGCCTGGCGGTACAGCCGTCCGGCGCGGTACGACGAACGCACCAACGGCCCGGACATGACGCCGGCGAAGCCGATCTCCTCGGCCTCGGTGCTCAGCTCCACGAACTCCTCGGGCTTGACCCACCGCTCGATCGGGTGGTGGCGCACCGACGGCCGCAGGTACTGGGTGATGGTGATCAGATCGCACCCGGCCCCGTGCAGGTCACGCAGCGCCTCGGAGATCTCCTCGCGGGTCTCGCCCATGCCCAGGATGAGGTTCGACTTGGTGACCATGCCGGCCGCGCGGCCCATCGAGATGACGTCCAGCGACTGTTCGTAGGTGAACGCCGGGCGGATCCGCCGGAAGATGCGGGGCACGGTCTCGACGTTGTGCGCGAAGACCTGCGGCTCGGCGTCGAAGACCTGCTGCAGCAGGTCGGCCTTGCCGGAGAAGTCCGGTGTGAGGATCTCCACACCGGTCGACGGGTTCAGCTCGTGGATCTGGCGGACGGTCTCGGCGTACAGCCAGGCGCCCTCGTCGGGCAGGTCGTCACGGGTCACACCGGTGACGGTGGCGTAGCGCAGCTCCATGGCCTGGACCGACTCGGCAACCCTGCGCGGTTCGTCGAGGTCGAGGTCGTCCGGCTTGCCGGTGTCGATCAGGCAGAAGTCACACCGCCTGGTGCAGTGGTCGCCACCGATGAGGAACGTCGCCTCGCGGTCCTCCCAACACTCGAAGATGTTGGGACAGCCGGCCTCCTGACAGACCGTGTGCAGACCTTCACGTTTGACCAGCGACTGCAGCTCCCGGTACTGCGGACCCATGGTCGCCTTGGTCTTGATCCAGGACGGCTTTCTCTCGATCGGCGTCTCGCTGTTGCGCACTTCGAGCCGCAGCAGCCGACGTCCCTCCGGTGCGACAGTCACATCAACACCCTACGCGTGCGGCTGCAGCGCGAGCACATCGTCGAGGTGACGTTCGACATGCGGCAGCACCTCGGCGACGGTGACGTCGCGCCCGGCCTCGCGGGCGAGCGACGTGGTCGCCGCGTCCGAGATGCCGCACGGCACGATGCGGTCGTACCAGGTCAGGTCACAGTTACAGTTCAGCGCGAAGCCGTGCATGCTGACCCCCTGGGCGACGCGGAGCCCGACGGCGCCGATCTTGCGCTCCGGTCCGCGTCCGTCGGCGGGGATCCACACGCCGCTTCGTCCGTCCACTCGGACGCCGTCGACGCCCAGCTCGGCGCACACGTCGATCATCAGCTGCTCGACCCGGCGCACGTAGCCGATGACGTCCACCCGCTCGGGAAGCGCGAGGATCGGATATCCCACGATCTGGCCCGGGCCGTGCCAGGTGATCTCGCCGCCACGGTCGACGTCGACGACCGGCGCTCCGGAGCCGGGCAACGGCCGGTCCGACGGTTTGGTGCGTTTACCGGCCGTGTAGACCGGCTCGTGCTCGAGCAGCACCACCGTGTCGTCGATCTCGCCGGCCACGCGGGCAGCGTGCAGGCGTCGCTGCTCTTCCCACGCGGTCTCGTACGGAACAAGTCCCTCGTGTCGGATCACCCGGAGTTCGGCCACATCCCAGAGATTACGCCGCACGGGAAGCACAGAGCCATCGCCGTCGTTGGCGACCATCGTGGCCACTTTCGGATCGGTACCGTTGTCCGTGCTCGACCTCGCTCCCGTCGTCCAGGGGTCGGCGCCGGCACGAGCCCTGTCGCAGACCCTCGACCTGGCCCGGCACGTCGACGCGCTCGGCTACCGCCGGTACTGGGTCGCCGAGCACCACAGCATGCCCGGCATCGCCAGTTCGGCGCCTGCGGTGCTGATCGGCGCGGTCGCCGCCGCCACCAGCGGCATGCGGGTGGGCTCGGGCGGAGTCATGCTGCCGAACCACGTCCCGTTGGTCGTCGCCGAGCAGTTCGGGACGCTCGAGGCGCTGCACCCGGGCCGGATCGACCTCGGCATCGGCCGTGCCCCCGGCACCGACTCGGTGACGGCACGCGCGCTGCGTCGCTCGGCTGAAGGCCTCTCGGCCGAGGAGTTCCCGCAACAGCTCGCCGAGCTGCGGGCGTTCTTCTCCGGTGTGTGGCCCGACGGTCATCCGTACGGGCGGATCACGGCGACACCGGGCGCCGGTCTGGCGCCGCCGATCTGGCTGCTCGGTTCCAGCGGCTACAGCGCACAGGCCGCGGCGGCGCTCGGGCTGCCGTTCTCGTTCGCTCACCACTTCAGCTCGGCGAACACGGAGCCCGCGGTGCAGCTGTACCGATCGTCGTTCCAGCCGTCCGAGACGCTCGAGAAGCCGTACGCGATGGTCGCGGTCAGCGTCGTGCTCGCGGACGACGACGAGCACGCCGCCTGGCTCGCGAAGCCCGGACAGCTGTCCATGCTTCGGGTGCGCAGCGGCTCGCCGGGCCCGTTGCCGACGCCGGAGCAGGCGGCCGCGTACGAGTTCAGCGACGCCGACCTGGCCGCGATGGAACCGTTCCTGGGCGGACAGGTGGTGGGCGGACCGGACACCGTGCGCCGCGAGCTCTCGTCGCTGCTCGACCGTACCGGCGCCGACGAGTTGATGGTGGTCACGACGGTGTCGCCGCACGCGGACCGGGTGCGGTCGTACGAGAAGCTGGCCGTCCTGGCGCCGTGACTCACACGGTCGGCACGTCGTCCCTTTGGTGCTGAAGTCGACTCGTCGTTGCATGTCGCTTCGCTGTTGGACGTCGCTTCGCTGTTGATCAGGTGACGGTCCGACCCTGTCGCGCGGGACTTCGTCACCTGATCGTTTCGTGTCCACATGATGAGAAGTGATCAGGTGACAGCCGGCTGCGTCCGCCGCGCTTTCGGTCACCTGATCACCCGGACGAGAACGATCAGGTGACACAACGACGATCAGGTGACACAACGACGATCAGGTGACAACGCGCGGGCGGCTGTGCTGGGCGGCACGGCGGCGGTTCACACGGTGACGGGCTTCAGGGGTGTCTCGGTGACGGTGCCGCCGGCCGCCTCGACGACGTAGCCGCGGGCCCCTTCGACCTCCGAGTACACGCCCACGAGCTCGGTGCCCGCGTAATGCAGGCCGACCCCGTCGTCGGTGGCGTACGACAGCGGCAGCGTGCCGTCGGCCACCATGCGGTGCAGCAGCGGGCGCCGTTGCTGCTCGCCGTCGTAGTGCACGCCGTTGCCGAACGGCACGAGGCCGAGGCCGTCGGTGACCGGGCGCAGGTCGGGGCCGAACGAGTCGGTGGGGCCGCCGACGTGCCAGCAGATCGACCCGGCGGAGACCCCGCCGAGCACGACCCCGGCCTCCCACGCCTCACGCAGCACGACGTCCAGGCCGTGCAGCCGCCACATCGCCAGCAGGCCGGCCACCGACCCGCCGCCGACCCAGATCACGTCCTGTGCCAGCAGGTGAGCCCGTATGTCGTCGACGTTGGGCATCGGAAACAGCGCCAGATGCGACACGTCGACGGACCAGCCGGCGAACGCGGCGTAGGTGAGCTGGATGGCATCGGTGGCATCGCCGGATGCGGTGGCGACGAAACACATCTTCGGCCGGGCTGTGCCCGATAGCTCCAATGCCTTCTTCACCAGCCCGGACGGGACCAACTGGTGACGTGCGTCGTGCTCGAACCCGCCGCTGGTGGCGAGGATCGTCGGCGTTCTCGTCATCTGCTTCCCCTGGCTCGATCGCTGCGACGGCGTTCAGCCCCGGACGCGCCGCATGTGTCCGGCTTTGGTGTGTGGTGCGCGGACGTTTACGTTGGCACGCGGACCATTGCCTTCGAGAGGAGGGGCGTCCGCAGGGGCGCCGATTCCATTGTGACACTCGACAGAGACGACGATGCGACACCGGATTTACTCGATGACTCGGGCGATGGCGGCGCTGTGACCGTGAAAGCGGATGAGAAGCGCCCAACTGACAAGATCGTTTTTGGCGTGGCGGGCGCGATCGTCCTCGCGTTCGCGATATGGGGATTCGCCGGCACGGAATCCTTGGGTGATGCCTCAGCCAGTGGCCTCGAATGGGTCACGAACAACCTCGGCTGGGCCTTCGCCCTCACCGCGAGCGGCTTCGTCGCCTTCGCGCTGTGGATCGCGTTCGGGCGGTACGGGCGGATCCCGCTCGGCGCCGACGACGAGAAGCCGGAGTTCCGGACGTCGTCGTGGATCGCGATGATGTTCAGCGCCGGCATGGGGATCGGCCTGATGTTCTTCGGCGTGAACGAACCGCTGACGTTCTTCACCACCGATCCGGTTCCGGGGGCTGGTGAGCCCGAGAGCGTCGAGGCCATGAACACGGCCATGGCGACGACGCTGTTCCACTGGACTCTGCATCCGTGGGCGATCTACTCCGTGGTCGGGCTGGCGATCGCGTACGGGACCTTCCGTCGCGGCCGGAGTCAATTGATCAGTTCGGTCTTCACGCCGATCTTCGGCAAGCGCCGGACCGAGGGCGGCCTGGGCAAGGCGATCGACATCTTCGCGATCTTCGCGACCGTGTTCGGAACCGCGGCGTCGCTGGGCCTCGGCGCGTTGCAGATCGGCAGCGGGCTGGAAGAGGTCGGCTGGATCGGCGATGTCGGCACCGGAATGCTGGTCGCCGTCATCGCCGTGCTCACGTTCGCTTTCGTCGCCTCGGCCGTGTCCGGCGTGGAGAAGGGCATTCAGTGGCTGTCCAACACGAACATGGTGCTGGCGGCGATCCTGGCGTTCTTCGTTTTCGTCGCCGGGCCGACGATCTTCATCCTGAACATGATGCCCACCGCGATCGGTGGTTACTTCAGTGACCTGGCCGAGATGGCGGCTCGAACGGAGGCCAGTGGTGGCGACGCCATGCAGGACTGGGTTTCGGGCTGGACAATCTTCTACTGGGCCTGGTGGATGTCGTGGGCGCCGTTCGTCGGCATGTTCATCGCCCGGATCAGCCGGGGGCGGACCATCAAGCAGTTCGTCATCGGCGTGCTGATGGTGCCGAGCGCCGTGAGCGTCGTCTGGTTCTGCATCTTCGGGGGTTCTGCGATCGACCTCCAGCGCGGCGGAGAGAACATCGCGGGGACAGCGGAGAATCCGACCGGGCAGGAGGAACAACTCTTCTCGGTCCTGGAACATTTCCCGTTGACGACCGTGACCAGTGTCATCGTCATGGTGCTGGTGGCGATCTTCTTCGTGTCGGGCGCCGACGCCGCGTCCATCGTGACGGGCACGTTGTCGCAACGCGGGTCGATCGAACCGAACAAGAAGATCGTGGTGTTCTGGGGCGTCCTGATGGGTTCTGTCGCCGCGATCATGCTGATGATCGGGGGTGGTGGCGCGGCGGCGCTGAAAGGGTTGGAGAACCTGACCATCCTTGCCGGAGCCCCGTTCATGGTGGTCATGATCGGCATCTGCGTCGCCTTGGCCAAGGACCTACGGTCGGACCCGTTGATCCTGTGCGAGGAGCGAGGGGTCGAGGCGGTGGAGCAGGCCGTGAACTACGGTCTCGACCGCTACGACGGCGACTTCCATCTCCGGGTCAGCGGCAGCGAGACGTCGAAGAGTCCGAACGGCGACGGCGCGTCGTCGGGCGCCAGGTCGGCAACCGTCGTCGAAGCCGGTCCGGACGGCCACCGCGAGCTGGACGGCACACCGTAGCCCGGTCGGTCCGCCGGCGGTGGCGGGGGTGCGCGTGAGGCGTCGCTTCCCACGCGTCCCGGTCACCGCCGGTCGCCCTCACCAACCCGGGCCCGGTTGCGCCGGCGGGCAGCTGCGGCGCCGATCACGATGACAAGTATCAGTACCGCGCCGCCGGTCACCGGCGACTGCGACACGACGAGCAGGGCGCCCCAGACGACGCCGAGGCCACCGGCGGTCCAGATGGTCGCCCAGATGACGGACCCGGCGAGCATGGCGACGAGATAGCGGCCGAACGGCATCCGAGTGGTCCCGGCGATCGCATTGACCGCGGTCTGGACGCCCACCGTCAGGAACGACAACGTCACGGCCGCCGGCCCGTACCGCGCGACGATCCGTTCGGCGCGGTCGATGCGCTCCCGCCCGATCCGGCGTGCCCACCGCGAACCTGCGAATCCGGAGCCCGCTGCCCGGCCGATCCAGTACGTGGCCTGGGCGCGTATGACGACGATGGCGAACATCGTGGCGATCCCCAGCCACAGCGGCAGTCCGAACGGGCTGTCCGGAGCAGCGACAGCCACGACCCCCTGCATGTTGGCATCGTAGGGGATGTGTGCCGGGCCGTGGCGCGGATCGGGCCGACGTTTGAAACGATGGTCGGATGGACGGTCACGAGGCACCACCGGGCTATACCGTGACGCGTCGGCTGGGTTCCGACGCGTCGACGATGTTCCTGGCCACGGAGGACGCCACCGGCCGGCCCGTCACGCTGCGCATGCTCGGTGCCGTCCCGGACGCCGTCCGGGATCGGCTGCTCGCCGCGGCACCGACTCTGCGCAGCATCGACCACCCGCACGTACTGCCGTTCCTCGACCTGGTCGCCGGGCCGTCGGGTCCGGTGGTGGTGCTCGGCGCCGCCGAGGGCGGCAGCATGGCCGGCATCATCGGGGCCCGTGGTGTGCTGCCGGCGGGCGAGGTGGTCACCGCCTGCGCCCCGGTGTGCGAAGGGCTCACCGAGATCCACCGCCGTGGCGTCCTGCACGGGGACCTCACCCTGGACGACATCGTGTTCAGCCTGGACGGACGGCCGATGGTCGCCGGTGTCGGCCTGGTCCAGGTCGGTGTCCAGCTGCGTGTCGGGCAGCACGCACGGCCGATCCCGCCGGAGGTGGCGGCCGGATCCCCGCCCGGTTCGGCCGCCGACGTGTACGGCCTCGCCACCGCCGCGATGATCGCGCTGACGGGTGCGCTGCCGTCCGCCCAGGTGGCGCTGCCCGGGGTCGCGGCCGGAGCGGAGGCGCTGCTCACCGCCGGACTGGACGCGAACCCGCAGCGGCGCCCGAACGCCGCCAACCTCGGCAACGCGTTCTTCGCCATCGCCGAGCCGGTACCGGTGGAGTTGGTGCTCGAGGAGAGCCAGGCCACGACCGGGTCGTTGCCCCAGGTGTCCAGCGCCCCGCCCGACGACGACATCGCGGGATACATGCAACGCTCGACGTCGATGGGCCGGCGGGCGCGGCGGCGCGCCGACAGCGGACAGCAACCGGCCCGTCCCGACGCCACGGCGCCCGGGAACACGGCGGCATCCGGCGACGCCACGACGCCGGCGCCCGGGCCGGCCGACGCCGACCCGGGCGGCGCTGCGGCCACCGGCGGTTCCGCCGCAGCGGCGAGGCAGGACGAGTCCCCGGCGACGGGCCGGTCGGCCGGCCGGCGCCGTCGTGGCGGTGAAGGCGGTACTCGCTCCGGCGCGCCGGCGGGCGCTTCCGCGTCGCCGTCCGGTGCTTCGGCCCCCGCGTCCTCGTCCGGCCGGGGGGCATCGCAGTCGGGCACGTCGGGCGCCGGCGAGACCCCGCCGGCCGGCGGAGCGGGTGCGGCCGGCGGTGCGGCGTCGTCGTCGGAGTCCCGCCGCAGGTCGCGGCGCTCCGGTGCCCGCACGACCGCGGCGTCGGGGCAGGAGAAGTCGTCGGCCTCGACCGGGCGGACGGATCCGCCGAAGGATACCGGCGACGACGGCTCCGGCGAGCCAGGAAGCCGGAAGCGCTCCGACGGGGTCTGGATCGTCAGCGCGCTGGTCGTGTTGCTGCTGGGCGCCGGCGCCGTTCTCGTCGGCATGCGCCTGTTCGACGACGACGTGCGTGCGGGCCCCGGCACCGGCTCCAGCCCGGAGGACAGCGCGGCGTCCACGGACGTGTGCGGCGAGCCGCAGCCGGCGCCGTCCACGTTGCCTCCGGAGGTCACCGACTGGACGCAGGAGGTGCAGCGTCTGTACTCGCTGCGCGCCCAGGCGTTCGAAGAGACGAATCCGGAGCTGTTGTGCCAGGTGCACGCCCCGAGCAACCCGGTGCTCGCCGAGGACGTCGCACTGATCGAGGAGTACATCGACGCCGGTGTGCACACCGAGGGCCTCGCCTTCGAAGTGGTCAACGCCGAGCCTCTCGAGCGCGACGGTGGCCGGATCACGGTCCGGATCACCCAGCGGATCCCCGACTACCGGCTGGTCAACGACGACGGTGAGGTCGAGCAGGAGAACGAGGGCACCGAGGACACCACGTGGGAGGCCACGCTGGTGGCCGTGGCCGACCCGAACGGCTCGACGTCGTCCTGGCGCTTCGGCTGAGCGCACCACCGCTGATCATCGGCACTTTCCCGTCACATGACCGGGAAAGTGCCGATGATCAATGGAAGCCGGTCAGCCCCGCCCCGACGATGGACCGCGCGTCCGGGTGGTCGAACTCGAAACCCGCCTGGGTGAGCCGCGTCGGCAGCACGTTCAGGCTCCCGACGATCTCGGTGGCGTACTGTCCCACCGCGAGCCGCAGCGCTGTCTCCGGAACCGGGAGCAGGCGCGGGCGGCTCACCGCCTGGCCGAGAACCCGGCTGAACTCGGCCTGTACCAGCGGTTCCGGAGCGGTCAGGTTGTACGGGCCCACGCATCCGTGCTGTTCGATCAGGAACCGCAGCGCGCGCACGGTGTCGTGCAACGAGATCGGGCTCCAGAACTGCCGCCCGTTGCCCAGCGTGCCGCCCAGGCCGAGGCGGTACCACGGCAGCAACCGTCCCAACGCGCCGCCGCTGCGATCCATGACGATGCCGAAGCGGGAATGGCAGATCGCGATGTCGGCCGCACGCGCCGGAGCAGCCGCCTGCTCCCATTCGTGGCAGAGCCCGGCCAGGAAGCCGTCGCCGGCGTCGGACTCCTCGTCCAGGACCTCGTCGCCGCGGTCGGGACCGTACAGGCTGACACCCGAGGCCGACACGAGCACCCGCGGCGGCTCGGCCAGCTGGGCGAGCCCGGAGGCGAGCAACGCCGTCGAACGGATCCGGCTGTCGTGCACCAAGCGCTTGTACGACCGCGACCACCGGCGCGCGCCGACGCCGGCACCGGCGAGGTTCACCACCGCCTCGACGCCGGCAAGGTCGCCGACGTCGAGCACTCCCTGAGCCGGGTCCCACTGTGTCTCGTGCGGGCCGGCGGGCTTGCGGCGTACCAGGCGCAGCACGTCGTGCCCGTCAGCCCGCAGCGAGGCGCGCAGGGCGGTGCCGACGAACCCGCCGCCTCCGGAGATCGCGACCTTCACGTCACCTCACCGAGGACCGGGCACGACGACGCGGCCAACCGGGCCCACCACCGTTCAGGACAGGCCGAGGTCCGCCTCGAACCGCCCGCTCTCGAGCCGTTGCCTGATCGTCGCCAGGAAACGGGCCGCGTCGGCGCCGTCGATCAGGCGGTGGTCGTAACTCAGCGCGAAGTAGACCATGTGCCGCACCGCGATGGTCTCGCCCAGGTTGGGGTCGTCGATGACCATCGGCCGCTTCACGACGCTTCCGGTCCCGAGGATCGCCACCTGCGGCTGGAAGAAGATCGGGGTGTCGAACAGCGCCCCGCGGCTGCCGGTGTTGGTCAGCGTGAACGTGCCGCCTGTGGCCTCGTCGGGCGTGAGCTTGTTCGTCCGCGCCTTCTCGGCGACCTCGCTGATCCGGCGCGACAGCCCGGCGATGTTGAGGTCACCGGCGTCCTTGATGACCGGGACCAACAGCCCCTGGTCGGTGTCGACGGCCAGCACCAGGTTCTCGCGGTCGTGGTACGTGACCTCGCCCTGCTCGACGTCGATGGACGCGTTGATCTTCGGGTGCTGCTTGAGCGCCTCGATGGACGCCTTGGCGAAGAACGGCAGGAACGAGAGTTTGACGCCCTCGCGCCGGGCGAAGTCGTCCTTGACCCGGTCGCGAAGTCGGGCGACCGACGTCACGTCGATCTCGACCACGGTGGTGAGCTGCGCCGTCTGCTGCAGCGACTCGTGCACGCGCTTGGCGATGACCTTGCGCATCCGGCTGAGCTTCTCGGTGGTTCCGCGCAGCGGCGACGGCTCGGCGGCCGGCTCGGCCGCGGGCTGCTCCCCGGCGGGTGCGCCGGCGCTGGGCTCGGGAGCGGCCTTCGCCGCCTCGGCGGCAGCCTGCACGTCCTGCTTGCGGATGCGCCCGCCGATGCCGCTGCCGGTGACGGTGCTCAGGTCGACGCCGTGTTCGGCGGCGAGCTTGCGGACCAGCGGCGTGACGTACGGCGTGCCGTCGCCGGACTGGGCCTGGGCCGGCTGCTTCGGCTCGGGCTTGGCGGCCGGCCGCGGGCTCGGCGCGGGGCCGGGCCGGGCCGGAGCGGGCTCCTGCTCGACGTCCTCGACCTGTTCGGTCGTGGCCGCGGCGTCGTCCCGGCCCGGTGGCTGCGGCGGAACGGTGGCGGCTGCCGGAGCCTGTTGCTGGGTGGGCTGCTGGACCGGCTGCTGCTGGGTGGGCTGCTCGGGCGCAGCCTGCTCGGGCGCAGCGGCGGCCTGTCCGCCGCCCGCCGGTGTGCCTGCTTCGCCCACCAGGGCGAGTTCGGCGCCGACCTCGACGGTCTCGTCTTCGGCGACCTTGACCTCGATCAGGGTGCCGGCGACGGGGGAGGGGATCTCGGTGTCGACCTTGTCGGTGGACACCTCGAGCAGTGGCTCGTCGACGGCGACCTCGTCGCCGGGCTGTTTGAGCCAGCGGGTGACGGTGCCCTCGGTCACGCTCTCGCCGAGCGCGGGAAGCGTGACGGGCGTGCCGGAGCCCGTTTCCGCACCGCCCTGGTCGGCCGCGGCGGGCTGTGCCTGGGCAGCGGGCGCCGGTTCGGGCGCCTGCTGCGGAGGCGGAGGCTCTTCGGCGGCGGCCTGCGCCGGCTGTTCCTGCGCCGGCTGTTCCTGCGCCGGCTCGGCAGGCTGCGCCGCGGCGTCGCCGCCCTGCTCGGCCGCGCCCTGGCCGGTGTCCGCACCCGTGCTCTCGCCCGCCTCGCCGACGAGGGCGAGTTCGGCGCCGACCTCGACGGTCTCGTCTTCGGCGACCTTGACCTCGATCAGGGTGCCGGCGACGGGGGAGGGGATCTCGGTGTCGACCTTGTCGGTGGACACCTCGAGCAGTGGCTCGTCGACGGCGACCTCGTCGCCGGGCTGTTTGAGCCAGCGGGTGACGGTGCCCTCGGTCACGCTCTCGCCGAGTGCGGGCAGGGTGACGGACGTTGCCATCGTCAGTCCTCTCGAAGTCTCTGGACCATCAGCGTTGAAAGGAGCACACGCGCCGTACGCAAGCCTATGCCGATCGGGCTCAGCCGTGGACGTGCAACGGCTTGCCCGCGAGAGCGAGATGCGCCTCGCCCAGCGCCTCGCTCTGCGTGGGGTGCGGGTGGATGAGCGAGGCGACCTCGTGCGGCAGCGCTTCCCAGTTGTAGATCAGCTGCGCCTCGGAGATCAGCTCGCCCACGCGGGCACCGACGAGATGTACGCCCAGGACCGGACCGTCCTTCTCGCGGACGAGCTTGGCGAACCCCTGCGTCTTCAGGATCTGGCTCTTGCCGTTGCCGGCGAGGTTGTACTCGAAGGTCTCGACCTTGTCGTCGCCGAGCCGCTCGACCGCCTGGGCCTCGGTGAGGCCGACGGAGGCGACCTCGGGGTCGCAATACGTGACCCGCGGGATGCCCGCGTCGTCGATCGGGACCGGGTTCAGCCCGGCGATGTCCTCGGCGACGAAGATGCCGTGCGCGAAACCGCGGTGTGCCAGCTGCAGACCGTGCACGACGTCGCCGACGGCGTACACGCCCGGGACGCTGGTGCGCAGCCGCTCGTCGGTGGTGACGAACCCGCGGTCGACCGCGACGCCGGCGTCCTCGAGACCGAGACCGTCCGTCACCGGGCCGCGTCCCACCGCGACGAGGAGGATCTCGGCGTCGACGGTCTCGCCGTTCTCGAGCGAGACCGAGACGCCGTCGTCGGTGTGCTGGACACCGCTGAACCGCGCCCCCGTCTTGGCCGTGATGCCGCGCTTGCGGAACGTGCGCTCGACGACCTTGGATGCCGCCTCGTCCTCGGCCGGAACGAGCCGCGGCAGCGCCTCGACGATCGTCACGTCCGCGCCGAACGAACGCCACACGCTGGCGAACTCCACGCCGATGACCCCGCCGCCGAGCACGACCACCGAGGACGGGACCCGGTCGAGGGCGAGCGCCTCGTAGCTGCTGAGCACCTTCTCGCCGTCGATGTCGAGACCCGGCAGCGACGACGAACGCGACCCCGTGGCGAGCACGACGTTGCGCCCCTCGTACCGGGCGCCGTCGACCTCGACGGTGTTCGGTCCGACGAGGCGGCCCTCGCCCTCGATCAGGGTGACCTCGTTCGCCTTGACCAGGCCCTGCAGGCCCTTGTAGAGGCGGGAGACGACCCCGTCCTTGTACTTGTTGACGCCGTCGACGTCGATGCCCTCGAACGTCGCCTTGACGCCGAGCTGGGCACTGTCACGTGCGCTGTCGGCGACCTCGGCCGCGTGCAGCAGCGCCTTGGTGGGGATGCAGCCGTAGTGCAGGCAGGTACCGCCGACCTTGTCCTTCTCGACGAGAGCGACCCGCATGCCGAGCTCGCTGGCGCGGAACGCCGCGGCGTAGCCACCGCTGCCGCCCCCGAGGACGATCAGGTCGAACCGCGCGCCGGAGTCACCGGCAGCCGAGTCGGACGGGCTGGATGGACCGTTGTCGACCACGATGCATCTCCTCGAAGTCGTCGTTGTCGTCACGACAGGTCAGGCGCGGTGGCGCCCGCGAACTCCACGTGGGCCCCACTGCTGTGTCAACAGCATCTTCGCATTCAGTATTCGGCCGCGGGCAACCGGACCGGGGTAGGCGCGCGCGGAGGTACGGTCGCGGTACGGTCATGCCCGCTGTCCGAGCGCGACCGGAAGAAGGAGGGAGGTAGCGGATGCGGTGGTTCAAGCGGCGCCGGAAGGACGCCGAGGGAAGCTTGGATCGCGCCGCCGACGACGCGGACACCAGTCATCTGGAGGACTTCGCGCGGTCACGGCGGGGTGTCGAAGCGTTCGTGGAGCCGCCGACGACGATGACGGCGACCACGGTCGTGTTCGTCGCCCACGACGGCGAGTGGACGAGGCGACGGGTCAAGGACGCCGAAGCGGCGCATGAGCTGGCCAAGAAGCTGGCGATACCCGCGTACGACGCGCAGGTCGTGGGATACCCGCAACGGATGCGGGACTGGAACCGCAAGAACGGCAGTCGCGGCAGCTGATCGGCATGTGAGCGGTGGGGGCGTCCCGTCCATGGTGCGGACGGGCATCGGCGAGCGAGGAACGAGCGAGCCGCGGGCGAGGACGGGACGCCCCCACCACTCACATCGACCCCCCGGGGTCAGATGTGGCCGGCTGCGGCATCCTCGACGACACGCACCAGGGTGCGTACGGCCGCGCCGGTGCCGCCCTTGTGCGTGTAACCGAACGCCTTGTCGCTGAACGCCGGACCGGCGATGTCCAGATGGGCCCAGTTGGTTCCCTGGTCGACGAACTCGTTCAGGAACAGCCCGGCCTGCAGCGAGCCGCCGTTGCGGTCGCCGATGTTGGCGATGTCGGCGACCGGCGAGTCGAGCTTCTCGCGCAGTTCGGAGGGCAACGGCAGCGGCCACATCTGCTCGCCGGCCCGTAGCGAGGCGTCGTGCACGCCGGCGCGGACGTCGTCGTCGTTGGACATGATGCCGGACACCCGCTTGCCGAGCGCGACGACGACCGCGCCGGTGAGGGTGGCGACGTCGATGATGAGGTCCGGCTCGTCCTCGGCGGCGCGGGCGAGCGCGTCGGCGAGGACCAGACGTCCTTCGGCGTCGGTGTTGAGCACCTCGACGGTCTTTCCGCCGTAGATGGTGATGACGTCGGACGGGCGCTGGGCCGTACCGGACGGCATGTTCTCGGCCATCGCGGCGTAGGCCGTGACCGACACCTTCGGGCCGAGCTCCGCGATCGCGTGCACGGCGGCGACGACGGCCGCCGCACCGCCCATGTCGCTCTTCATCTCCGGCATGGCGTCGGCGGGCTTCAGTGACAGCCCGCCGGAGTCGAACGTGATGCCCTTGCCGACGAGGACGACGTGCTTCTTCGCGCGGGCAGGGCGGTAGGTGAGCCGGACCAGCCGCGGCGGGTTGGACGACCCCTGGCCGACGCCGATCAGGCCGCCGTAGCCGCCCTTGGCCAGCGCCTTCTCGTCGAGGACCTCGACGCCGAGCTTGCTGGACTTGGCGAGCTTGGACGCGTTGTCGGCGAACACCTTCGGTGTCAGGTCGCGCGGCGGGGCGTTCACCCAGTCGCGGGCGCGGTTGACGGCAGCGGCGACGGCCTCGGCGCGGGCAACCGCCTCCTTGACGCTCTTGGCCTTGACGCCCGGCCCGACGACCGTGGCGGTGGCGACACCTGGCGTGGGCTCGCCGGACTTGTACTGGTCGAAGCTGTAGGAGCCGAGCAGGATGCCCTCCGCGACCGCTCCGGCGTCGCCGTCACCGTCGACGGGCAACGCGACGGCCACCGACTCCGAACCGGCCAGCGCCCGGACACCGGCGCCGGCCGCCCGGCGCAACGCCTCGTGTCGTTCCGGACCACTGTGCTCGGGGAGCGGGCCGGTGCCGACGGCCACCACCACCGGCGCCTTGGCGGCCCCGAGCGCCGGGAACTTGGTGGCCTCGTCCGCCTTGCCGGTCGCCCCGAGCTGGGTGAGAACCGAACGCAGCTTTCCCTTGAGGGCCTTGTCCAGGGACTCGGTGCCGGGCAGGAGATCGACGCCGTCGTCACCGGGGGCTACGCCGACGACGACGGCGTCGACCTTGAGACCTGTCGGGGCGGCGGAGGACAGGGCGATGCTGGTCACGGTTCTCCAGACGTCGTGTACTTCGAGGCGGTTCCGCTGATGTTACCGCCCGGCGTCGCAGCGTGTGCGCGGCCCGCCGATCAGCGCGCCGACGGCGTGAACGCGGCCAGCGCCTCGGTGTCGGAGTGGGCGGTGCGGACGAACTCGTCGGCCCATGCGGCCGCCTCCGCGTACGTGCTGCCCGCGACCACAGCGTCCGCTGCGGCGTCCGGGTCGACGGCGGTCCGCCGCAGCGTCGCGACACCGTCGCGGAGCAGCGCCCAATGCGGCCCGGGAACCCCGTACGGCATGCCGACACTGCCCGGGTTGACGATCAGCCTGCGGTCGACGAGCCGTTGGAACGGCATGTGCGTGTGCCCGCACACGACGGTGCGTACCGCCGGGTCGACGTCGGAGAGGACGTCTAGCCAGCGTTCCGGCGGGCTGTCGACCAGCACGATCTCTTCGTCGTCGCGCGGGGTCCCGTGGCAGAAGAGCACCGGGCCGAACCCGTCGACGTCCAGCGTGACCGGGTGTGCGAGCCCGGCGAGCAGCTCGACCTGTTCGGGACGGAGCCGGCTCGCCGCCCACGGCGCCACCGGGTCGGGGATGTTCGTGTGCCCACCGCCGGCCAGCGTGACCAGTTCGCGGTCGGCGTTGCCGCGGACCCACACCACCCGTTCACCGAGAGCGGTCAGCGTGTCGAGGGTCTCGGCGGGCATCGGCCCCGCGGCGACGTCGCCGGTGAGGACGATGCGCTCGGCGGCCCGGACGTCCGGTTCGGCCAGCACGGCTTCGAGCGCCGGCAGCACGCCGTGGACGTCGGACAGCACGGCAACGGACGAGACCATGGCCGAAAGCGTGCACGACGTCGCCACGTCAGGCAACAGGACGGAGCGTCACGGTGCGGCGTGGGGTACCGCCCGGCTGAGCGGGTCCGTCGGCGCGTGGGCGTCGCTGCGCACGGCACGTGCCGTGGCCTTGGCGGACACCGGCTGGTGAGGCGGCCGGACGGTCGTCGCTAAGGTGGTCGGGTGACTGACGCGACGCTTGCCCGAACGCCCCTGCACGAGCGCCACGAGGCCCTGGGGGCGAAGTTCGCCGAGTTCGGCGGCTGGTCGATGCCGTTGCAGTACTCCGGTGTCGTCGACGAACACACCGCGGTGCGTGAGCGGGTGGGGCTGTTCGACGTCAGCCATCTCGGCAAGGCTTCGGTGACCGGTCCCGGCGCGCGCGAGTTCGTGAACTCCTGCCTGAGCAACGATCTGGACAAGATCGGCCCGGGGCAGGCGCAGTACACGCTGTGCTGCGACGAGTCCGGCGGTGTCGTCGACGACCTGATCATCTATCTGCGGGCCGACGACGACCTGCTGCTGGTGCCGAACGCCGCCAACAACGCCGAGGTGGTGCGCAGGCTCGCCGCAGAAGCACCCGCCGGCGTCGACGTGCGCGACCAGCACCGCGAGTTCGCGGTCATGGCGATCCAGGGACCGCGCAGCGAGCGGACCGTCGCCGCGGCAGGACTGCCGACCGAGCACCCGTACATGTCGTTCGTCGAGGCCGACTTCGACGGCGTGAGCGTGACGGTCTGCCGGACCGGCTACACCGGCGAGCGCGGATACGAGCTCGTCGTCCCGTGGGATGCGGCCACCGCCGTGTGGGACGCCCTGCTGCGAGCGGGCGAGTCCGACGGCATCGCCGCCTGCGGGCTCGGCGCGCGCGACACGCTGCGCACCGACATGGGTTACCCGCTGCACGGGCAGGACCTGTCGTTGGAGATCAGCCCGCTGCAGGGCCGGTCGAGCTGGGCCGTCGGCTGGTCCAAGGAGCGCTTCTGGGGGCGTGCCGCCCTGCTGGCGGAGAAGGAGGCCGGGCCGGCCCGGCGGCTGCGCGGCATCAGGGCGCTCGGACGCGGGATTCCGCGGCCCGGCATGACGGTGACCGTGGACTCGGACCCGGTGGGAACCGTCACGTCGGGGACGTTCTCGCCGACCCTGCGGCAGGGCGTCGGCCTGGCGCTCCTGCCGCCCGAGGTCACCGAGGGCAGCGAGGTCGCCGTGCAGATCCGGAACCGTACCGAGAGCTTCGAGGTGGTCCGGCCACCGTTCGTGCAAGCCGGATCGGCGGAATCCGCCTGACGGTGCGCCTCGTCCGGACGATGCGGGAGGTCATCTGACCCGTCCGCAGGGCGCCGGGCGGGACTCAGTTCGTCGTGTTCGGTGCGTCGGCGTCGGCGGCCGGTGCGAGAGTGCGCGGCGCCGAACGCAGCGGCGACAGCCAGGCGATGACAGCGGCGAGAAGCAGCGAGGCCTGGCAGGCGAGGATGGCGTCGTCGGCGTCCATACGTGTGGCGAGCACGCCGGCGAGCAGCGCCCCGACGGGATAGCCGACGCCGAACGTCGCCATCCGCCCGGCGGTCATGACCCGGCTCATCAGCGGTTCCGGCGTGACCTGCTGTCGCAGCGTCACCGAGATGGTGGCGATCATGATGTACATCACCGACCACAGGGCCACCAGGACGGCCGCGGGAAGCCAGGTCGACGGCAGCGACAGCGCGAGGCCGCTGACGGCCGCGACCGGGAGGATCAGCAACGCGGCGCGCACCCCGCCGAAACGGCGCACCAGCATCGGGACGACGACGCTGCCGACCACCGCGCCGACACCCCAGGCACCGTAGAGCACGCCGAGGCGCCAGTCGCCCTCACGCACGTCCAGGACGCGGTCCGCCCACACCACGAGCACCGCCATGAGGGAACCGGCGCTGAACGCGACCAGCGCGCCGATGACGATCATGATGCGCACGACCTCGTGCCGGACGATGAACCGCGCGCCGTCTCCCACGGCGGACCACCCGATCGCCGACCCCGCCGGCCGGGACGCGCTGAGCGGCCGGGCGATGCTGCGCACCAGCATGGCCGAGGCGACGAACGTCAGGACGTCGATGGCGATGACCGACGCGGGTGACACGACGACGATGAGCGCGCCGGCGATGACCGGAACGACCGTCTCGGCGACCGTGCTGCCGCCGAATACCAACGCGTTCGCGGACGGGAGCCGGTCGCGGGGGACGAGGCTGGGAAGTGCGCCCTGGTTGGCGGCGTCGAAGAAGACGAAGATCGTCCGCCCCACCAGCGCGGCGACGAGCACGTGCGGGGCGGTGAGCACGTCGAGCCACGCGGCGACCGGAATGGTGGCCAGCGTCGCCGCGGCCAGCAGGTCGGTGGTCACCATCATGCGGCGCCGGTCGACATGGTCGGCCATGACCCCCGCCAACAGGCCCAGCAGCAGGTAAGGTACCGCCTCGGCGACGATGACGAGCGACGTCCACGTCGGCGACCCGGTGATGCCGTAGATGAGGACCGGCAGCGCGATGAACGTGACCGCGGAGCCGGCCAGCGAGACGATGCGCGCCGCAACGTACCGGAACACATCGGGGTCACTGAGCAGGCGCGGGTGACGTGAAGTCGCCGAACGTGCCACCTTGAAGATCTCCTACCCCCCGAAGACTGAGCTTTACGCGGTAGGCAACATTATGACGGATTGCTTGTCAAGGTCGGCTCGAGTGTCACGCGGCGAGGTGAGATCTGTCGGGATTGCGGTGGATCGTCGGCGGAGTGTGGCAGGTGTGCCGTCGCCGTCCCCTGTGCGGCGACGGCACACCCACGACACCTCCATGACGCCGGGCACGAGCGGTCATGACGCGGTCACGGCAGGTGGCCGGTGTGATCTGGGTAACACCGGCGCCGCGTGGCGGACGCGGTCACCCGGCGCGCGACGGTGTCGGACCCGGCCCGTACTGTCGACCACGTCTCGGTGGCGCGGGCGACGCGGCCGCCGCCCGGTTCGTGGATCAGGAGGAGACCATGGGGTGGAGATGGCAGTTCGTCGCGGCGGACGGAGGCCCTGTCCAGGGGGTGGACGACGGCGCCGGGCGCCCCGAAGCGGGGTTCCCCACACAGTCCGACGCCGAGAGCTGGCTGGGTGAGCACTGGCGTGAACTGGCCGAGGCCGGAGTCGACGCGGTCATCCTGCGCCAGGACGACCGCGAGGTCTACGGCCCGATGAGCCTGAACCCGCCCGAGTAGCACGTCCGAGCCCGTCCAGGCGCGGCGAGCGACTCTTTTCCGGACAGCCGCTCGGCGTCAGTTCGCGTCGGTGCCCGTCAGTCGCCGGACGCTTCGGAATGCTCGGCCGCCTCGGCGGGCGCGTCGAGCTCTTTGGCGAAGAACCGGCTCAGGTCCGCGTCGGCGTAGTGCCCGAACGGCGCGGTCGGGGCGTAGCCGCTGGAGCTGTACAGCGTCATCGCCTCGGGCTGGCGGGTGCCCGTCTCGAGGATGACCCGACGGTAGCCGGCCTCGGCGGCCCGGGCCTCGAGCTCGGCCAGCAGGCGCCGGGCGTGGCCGTCGCCGCGGTGGTCGTGCGAGACGTACATCCGTTTGATCTCGGCCACGTCGTCGTCGTGGCGCCGGAAGCCGCCGGTGGCCACGGGCTCGTTGCCCACGAACCCGACGAGGAATCGCCCGTGCGGCGGCGCGAACTCGTCCGGCTCGACCGGGGAGTCGTCCGGGTCGCCGTAACGTTCCACGTACTCCTGCTGCAACTCGGTCTCGAGTGCGCGGACGACCGGGTCGGAATACCGCAGCGCCCGGACGAAGAGCCCCGTCTCGTCCCGGTCTGCGGTCGGTGCGCTACTCACACGTGAGTCCCTGGCTTGACGGCGGGCTTGGGCAGGCGAAGTCTACGGATCTGCGTGGCTCGGGTCACGGCGTAGATGGCGTTGCCCTTGGACGGTTCGTCCGGGAAGCGTCGACGGACCTCACGCTTGACCCGGGATCCCAGAATGCTCAGGTCGACGACCAGCAGGACCATGGCCACCACCCACACCAGCGTGGAGATCAGCTGGATCTCGGGGATGCCGATCAGGCTGGTGACCAGAATGACCAGGATGATCGGGAGGAAGAACTCCGCGATGGTGCGCCGCGAGTCGACGTAGTCGCGGATGAACTTCCGGACAGGTCCCTGGTCACGCTTCAGGAAGTAGCGTTCGTCGCCGGTGTTCATCGCCTGGCGGGTGCGGGCGCGTTCGGCGCGCATCCGCTCGCGGTCGCGACGGGCCTTCTCCCTGCGGTTCAGTGCCGGACGGACCCGCTCTTTGCGCGCCTTCTCGGCCTCGCTGCGCTTGGGCGTGGGACGGCCCTTGCCGGTCGGCTGCTCGGGCGCGACAGTGGGCTCCTGGGCAGCGGTGTCTTCGGTTTCAGTGGTGGCGCGGCGACGGAACACGCCTACCAGGGTAGGCCAGTACGCAACCGCCCCTGCCACTGCACGTCCGTACGCCGTAGGCTTGGATAGGCAACCACTGCAGACGGCAGTGCACAGCTCGAGAAAGGGATACCTGGCCAGATGGGGATCCTCCAGCGAATGTCCATGCTCTTCCGGGCCAAGGCCGACAAAGCACTCGACCGCGCCGAGGACCCCCGGGAGACGCTCGATTACTCCTACAAGAAGCAGCTCGACCTGCTTCAGAAGGTGCGCCGCGGCGTGGCCGACGTGGCCACGAGCCGCAAGCGCATCGAAGTCCAGATGACCCAGCTGCAGGGACAGTCCGACAAGCTCCAGGAGCAGGCGCAGAAGGCGTTGTCGCTCGGCCGCGAGGACCTCGCGCGCGAGGCTTTGACGCGCCGGTCGGGTGTGTCCAACCAGATTGCCGACCTGCAGAGCCAGCACGAGGCGTTGCAGGGCGAGGAAGAGAAGCTCAGCCTCGCCGCGCAGCGGCTGCAGGCGAAGGTCGAGTCCTTCCGCACCAAGAAGGAGACCATCAAGGCGAACTACACCGCCGCCGAGGCGCAGACCCGCGTCGGCGAGGCGTTCAGCGGCATCTCCGAAGAGATGAGCGACGTCGGCATGGCCGTGCAGCGTGCCGAGGACAAGACGCAGACGATGCAGGCCCGGGCGGGCGCCATCGACGAGTTGCTCGCCTCGGGTGCTCTGGAGGACCCGACGGGCACGGCCAAGGACGACATCAGCGCGGAGCTCGACCAGCTCGCCTCGACCAGTGACGTCGAGATGGAGCTGTCCCGGATGAAGGGGGAGATCTCCGGTGGCGCCGATCCGAAGCAGCTCGAGGGTCAGGGTGCGGAGCCGGCCGCCGACCCGCAGACCGAAGCACGGCGCCAGCGCGAGGAGGGGCAGCTGTGATCATCCGCATCATGGGTGAGGGCCAGTTCGAGGTCAGTGACGCCCACCTCGACGAACTCAACCGACTCGACGACGCTCTCGGTGAGGCCATCGACGCCGACGACGACACCGTCTTCCGTACCGCCCTCGAGGCACTGCTCGGCGAGGTCCGTCGTGTCGGCGCCCCGGTCGCCGACGACGTCCTGGTCGACAGCGACCTCGTGCTGCCGTTCGCGGAGGCGCACGTGGACGAGGTCCGCGAGCTGCTGACGGACGAGGGCCTCATCCCCGCCGAGCCGCCGGTGAAATGATCACGTTCACCATGGAATTCCCTGCGTCACCACCCTTGCAGGCCTGGTGATGCGGGGACAGTCCTGGTGATGGGGGCGGCCCGGGGCGGTGAGTCCCGCGCCGCCCCGTCCTTCCCGTGTCGATCACCAGCCGGCCGCGGCGTGAGTGCTCCGTGCCGGCGGTGACGACGAAGGAGCCACGGAACCGCACGGTCGTCGTCGACGTTGTCATCTCGGGTAACGCGGTGCCCGATCTCACGGGGGAGGAGGTGTCAGGTGGCGCGGACAAGGTTCGCTCCCGATCGAGGGCTCTCGGCGCGCATGGGCCTGACGATGGGCCTGCTCGCCGTCCTCTACGTCGTCCTGATCGGTGCTATCGCGCTGGCCGGCTTCGGCTGGGTCCTGGGCGTCGTCATCGGGCTCGGTGCGCTGTGGTTGCAGTGGTTCTTCTCCGACAAGCTCGCGCTGTCAGCCATGGGCGCCCACGAGGTCAGCCCGGCGGACGAGCCGGAGCTGCACGCGATGATCGACCGGCTGTGCGCACTTGCCGACATGCCCAAGCCGCGGGTCGCCGTTGCCGACGCCGATCTGCCCAACGCGTTCGCGGCGGGACGAAGCCCTGACCGTGCCGTGGTCTGCGTGACCCGCGGCATCCAGCGTCGCCTCGACGACCGTGAGCTCGAGGCGGTGCTTTCGCACGAGTTGTCGCACGTCGCACACCGTGACGTTCTGGTCATGACGGTCGCCTCGGTGGTCGGCGTGCTCGCGGGCATCATGACGCGGATGCTGCTGTGGACCGGGCTGATGCGTGGCGGGCGGAACAACAACGCCGCCGTCATGGTCCTGGTCGTGATGATCGTGGCGGCCGTGGTGTACGCGGTGAGCTTCCTGCTGACCCGGCTGCTGTCCCGTTACCGCGAGCTGGCCGCCGACCGGGCCGGTGCCATCCTGACCGGTCAGCCGTCGACGCTGGCCAGCGCATTGACCAAGATCTCAGGCGAGATGGCGAAGATCCCGCGGAAGGATCTGCGTCAGGCCGAGGCGTACAACGCGTTCTTCTTCGTCCCCGCGATGACCGGCAAGGTCGACATCGCGTCGCTGTTCGCTTCGCATCCGCCGTTGCAGAAGCGCCTCGATCAGCTGAACCGGATCTCCGTCGAGCTCGGGCAGGAGTGAGCCGTGGGTTTCCTGGACGCCCTGTTCGGCCGTTCCAAGCAGGCACAGCCGAACCTGGACGCGCTGTTCGCGCTGCCCACCGCCGCGCTGACGCTCGAGGCGTCGGCGCAGATGCATCCGACCGGCGTCGGCGCGGTGTGTTTCCGCCAGGTCGAGGGCGGTCCGTTCGCACGTCTCAAGGACGAGATCACCACGCTGCTCGGTGGGTCGCAGCCCGACGAGGTGACCGACGACTACGGATACACCTGGCTGGTGCTCCAGCGTGACCCGGCACGGATGTCCGAGCTGTGTACCGACCTGCACGCGGTGAACTCCACGCTGGAGTCGAACGGGTTCGGGCCGTCGCTGCTGTGCACCACCATCGGGCTGCGTTCGGACGAGGGGCAGGGGCTGGCGCTGGTGTACCTGTACAAGCGCGGCACCTTCTACCCGTTCGCGCCGGTCGACTCCGCGTCCCAGCGCCGGGACAACGCGTTGGAGCTGCAGGTACGGGCGCTGGTCGGCGGCGACCTGGCCATCGAGTCGGACGTGTCGCGCTGGTTCCCGGTCTGGGGTGCTCCGGGGCTCTGACGCCGCAACGCCGCCAGTCGTCAGTGCTCCCGACTGCTGCGCGTGCCTCGCTGTGTGCGACCGTGCCCGACCGCCGCCGCGCCCGCTCCGCCCCCGACGACGGCCGGGCTCGTCCGCCGTTCCATCACCAGGCGTGTGCACGCATCACCAGGCCTGTACGGGTGGTGACGCATGGAATTCCATGGTGAACGTGGTCATTCACGACTTGACGGCGCCGGTGCCGGGGAGGGCGAGCATCCGGTCCAGCGCGACCCGCGCCCAGTGCTCGGTGTCGTCGTCGACCTCGATGCGGTTGACGACCCGGCCCTCGGCCAGGTTCTCGAGCGCCCACACCAGGTGCGGCAGGTCGATGCGGTTCATGGTCGAGCAGAAGCACACGGTCTTGTCGAGGAAGACCACCGTCTTGTCCGGGTGCTCGTTCGCGAGCCGCTTGACCAGGTTGAGCTCCGTGCCGATGGCCCAGGCGGAGCCGGCGGGCGCCTCGGCGAGGGTCTTGATGATGTACTCCGTCGAGCCGACGTGGTCGGCGCTGGTCACGACCTCGTTCTTGCACTCGGGGTGGACCAGCACGTTGACGTCCGGGATCCGCTCGCGTACGTCGGCGACCGACTCGAGCGAGAACCGTCCGTGCACCGAGCAGTGCCCCTTCCACAGCAGGACGCGTGCGGCACGCAGCTCGTCGTCGGTGACGCCGAAGTCCGGTTTGTGCGGGTCGACGACCAGGCAGTCGTCCAGCGACAGGCCCAGCTGGAGGACGGCGGTGTTGCGGCCGAGGTGCTGGTCGGGAAGGAACAGCACCTTCTCGCCGTGCTCGAAGGCCCAGTCGAGAGCCTGGCGGGCGTTGCTGGACGTGCAGACGGCGCCGCCGTGCCTGCCGCAGAACGCCTTGATGTCGGCGGACGAGTTCATGTAGGTGATCGGCACCGTGGACTCGGCGACGCCGGCGTCGCCGAGTCGCGTCCACGCGTCGTCGACCTGCAGCGGCCGCGCCATGTCGGCCATGGAGCAGCCGGCCGCCAGATCGGGAAGCACGACCTGCTGGTGGTCGCCGGTCAGGATGTCGGCGGACTCGGCCATGAAGTGCACGCCGCAGAACACGATGAACTCCGCCTCGGGACGGGCGGCGGCGTCCTTGGCGAGCTTGAACGAGTCGCCGGTCACGTCGGCGAACTGGATGACCTCGTCGCGCTGGTAGTGGTGGCCCAGGACGAACGCGCGGTCACCGAGCGCCTCGCGGGCACGCCGTGCACGTTCGACGAGGTCGGGGTCGCTGGCCGCGGGGAGGTCTCCCGGGCACTCGACGCCGCGTTCGCTGGCCGGGTCGGCGTCGCGGCCCAGGAGCAGCAGGGGCAGGGGAGTTGCGGGGCCGCCCGATGTGGGCTGGCCGGTGTCGGTCACGGTCACGGCTCGTCAGCCTTTCGTCCGGCGACCGGCATGCCGCACGTCGTCGTCGGCTTGTCCGGCCGCATCACCTCGGCGTCGCGTACAACGCACGGTGCGCCCTCCATCGTCCCACGCCGTTCACCCGAACGGCACCGAAGGGACATACGGCGCGGGTGGCCGCATGTGCCGCAGGCCCAGGAATCCGTCCTGGTGGACGGCGAGACCCGCGGCCAGGCCGACGTCGACGGCCCACTCCTGCTCCGCTGTGAGATATCGCACGGCGACGTCGGTGTCGCCGGGTGCGAGCGACAGCGCGAACCACAGCAGCCGCTGCGCGATCGCCCTGCTGGTGGCCGCCAGTGGTCCCACCGACGAGCCGTCCAGCCAGGCGTAGCCGCTGCCGGTCAGCAGGTCGCAGACGAGCAGGGGGCCGTACCGGGCCAGCAGCGTGTGGTCGCCGCGGCGGGTCGCCCCGCGGACGCGGCGGTCGACGGAGTCGACGAGGTCGAGGTCGGCGTCGGTGCCGACGCGCACCCCTTCCATCACCGGCAGAGTCGCCCGGTCGACCCTTCCGGCCAGGCGCATCGTGGGGTGCACGGTGAACCCGGCGCCGCGATATCGCCGCAGCGCAGCGGGGTTCGGCAGGGCGCAGAGCATGCCGCGCAGGCAGCCGTCCCCGTAGTCGATCACGGCGTCCAGAAGCGCACGGCCGGCACCCCGGCCCTGCTGATCCGGGTCGACGGCGAAGCTCGAGAGGATCCACAGCAGGTCGCGCCGTGCGGCGAGGGCGACGCCGGCCACGTCGCCGCGGTCGTCGTCGAGCACCCAGCAGCCGCCGGGGTCGAGGGCCAGCAGATGCCGGGCACGGTCACTCCAGCGGTCGCGCGCCTGCGGCGACCGTTCGGTCCAGTGGCCGTCAGAGGTCCAGGTGAACGCCCGCGCGGTGATCCGCTCCGCCGCGCCGACGTCGCCGGTCTGCATGGGCCGGATGCGCATACGGCACACTCTGCCGCATGCGCATCCTCGTGGCACCGGACAAGTTCGCTGGAACACTCACCGCCGTCGAAGCCGCCGACGCGATCGCCGAGGGCTGGAACCGCACCGCCCCGGGCGACGAGGTCGTCGCCGTGCCGATGGCCGACGGCGGCCCCGGTTTCGTCGACGTGTTGCACTCGAGCATCGGCGGCGAACTGCTGGCGGTGACGGTACAGGGACCGCTGGGCGCCGCGGTGCCGGCGACGTTCCTGCGGGCCGGGACGACCGCGTACATCGAGTCCGCGCAGGCGTGCGGGCTGGCGCTGTTGCCGATGGCCGACGACGGCAGGACCCCCGAGCCGGGGGTGGCCGAGCGAGCGTCCACGTACGGCGTGGGCGAGTTGATCGCGCAGGCCCTGGAGGCCGGGGCCCGACGGATCGTGGTCGGGCTCGGCGGGTCGGGGACCAACGACGGCGGCGCCGGCATGCTGGCGGCCCTGGGAGCGACGAGCGTGCCGGACGAAGCCCTGACCGGCGGGCCGTTGGGTCTGGCCGGCATCGAGGAGCTCGACCTCGACCCGGTACGGCAGCGGATCGGCGACGTGAGCCTGGTGGCCGCCTCGGACGTGGAGAACCCGCTGCTCGGGCTGCGCGGAGCCACCAACGTGTTCGGTGCGCAGAAGGGGATCAGCACCGACGACGCCAAGCTCGCCGCCGACGGCGCCCTGGCGCAGTTCGCCGACCTGGCCGACCGGCGGCTGGCGGACGAGAAGGGCAGTGGTGCCGCCGGCGGACTCGGATACGCGCTGCGGCTGCTCGGTGGGCGTCGCGAGGCCGGCTTCGACACGGTCGCCGAGGCTGTCGGACTGCCGGACCTGGTGGCCGGGGTCGACCTCGTCATCACCGGTGAAGGCAAGCTGGACTGGCAGTCGATGAGCGGCAAGGTCGTCTCGGGGCTGGCGGGACTGGCGGGGCCGGCGATGCGTCCCTGCATCGCGATGGCCGGGGCGGTCCAGGTCGGTAACCGTGAGCTGCGCGCCAACGGCATCGAGGCGGCCTACTCGGTGGTCGACATGGTCGGCACCGACGACGCCTTCGCACACCCGGGCCGCAGCCTGGCCGCGGTGGCCGAGCGCGTGGCCAAGACGTGGAGCAGGTGATCGGCGTGGTCTCGTGTGCCACCATGGAAGTGCCAGGAATGAATGCTTGCCGGGTGCGCGTTGTCACCCCCAAGACGTAGTCGACACTCGTCAGGAGACCAACGATGACGGTTCAGGAACAGGCCACCGACGGCGGCGTCGTTCTCACCGAAGGCGCGGCGGCCAAGGTCAAGGGCCTGCTCGAACAGGAGGGGCGCGACGACCTCCAGTTGCGCATCGCGGTGCAGCCCGGCGGGTGCTCCGGTCTGCGGTACCAGCTCTTCTTCGATGAGCGCTCGCTCGACGGCGACGTCGTCAAGGACTTCGGTGGCGTCCACGTCGTCGTCGACCGGATGAGCGCCCCTTACCTCGGCGGCGCCACCATCGACTTCGTCGACACCATCGAGAAGCAGGGCTTCACCATCGACAACCCCAACGCCGGCGGATCCTGCGCCTGCGGCGACTCGTTCCACTGAGCGAGCTCCGCGATCCGACGCCGCTGACCACGGTCGCCGGCGGCGCATAACGCCGCCGTCCGCCATGGTCAGCGGCGTTCTCGTCCCCGGGGTTACGGGCTGTCCGGCGGGTCGTGCGGTTCCGCGTCCATGGTGCGGACAGGCATCGGCGGGCGAGGGACGAGCGAGCCGCGGGCGCGGACGGACGCGGAACCCCGCACCACCCGCTTGGCGAGTCAGGACAGGCGGCGCACGCGGTAGGCGGGCATGCCGTCCGCCGCCGGGAGCGCACCCACGTATTCGTGCCCGCGCATCCGGCACCACGCGGGGACGTCCGTCGCGGCGGCCGGGTCGTCGGCCGCCACTTCCACGACATCGCCGACGGCGACGTCGCTCAGTCGCCGCGCCAGTTCGATGACGGGCAGCGGGCAGCGCATGCCCCGGCAGTCCAGGGTCAGGCTCGCGGTCTGTTCACTCACGGCGCCGCCGCCTCCTGTCGCAGCCGGCCGACCACGTCCGTGACCACTGCCAGGAACTCGTCGACCTCGTCGATGGTGACGTCCGGGCCCAGCGACACGCGCACGTTGCCGTGCGTCAGCGCGCCCATGGCCTCGAGGACGTGGCTCGGCTGCAGGGTGCTGGACGTGCACGACGAACCGCTCGAGACCGCGTACCCGGCCCGGTCCAGCTCCGTCACCAGTGCCTCGCCGTCGAGGTAGAGACACGAGAACGTCACCAGGTGCGGCAGCCGGTGGCGCGGATGCCCGACCACGTCGACGTCCGACAGCAGGCCGGGCACGCGTGCCCGGATCCGCTCCGTCAGTTCGGCGTGCCGCGTGGCGAGCTCGGCGGCCTCTTCGGCCCGAGCCCGTAGGGCCGCTGCGGCCGCCAGCACGCCCGGCACGTTCTGGACGCCCGGCACCCGTCCGTTCTCGCGCTCGTCCTCCGGCCATGGCGACCGCCACCGCGCGCCGCGGCGCACGGCCAGCACGCCCACGCCGGGCGGCCCGCCCCACTTGTGTGCGCTGGCCGTCAGCAGTGACCAGCGCGTTGGCAGCTCGGTGCGCCCGACCGCCTGTGCGGCGTCGGTGAGCAGGGCGACACCGTGCCGCTCGCAGTGCTCGGCGACCTCGTCGACCGGTTGAACCGTGCCGACCTCGTGGTTGGCCGTCTGCAGGCACGCGAGCACGCTCGCCGGATGTATCGCGCGGGCGAACTCGTCGGCGTCGACGCTGCCGAGCCCGTCGACGCCCACCTGCCGCGTCACCGCGCCCTGCGGGCCGAGCGCGGCCGCGGAGTGCAGCACGGAGGAGTGCTCCACGGCGGAGACGACGATCTCCGAACGCGCCCGCTCCCGCGCCGCGAACGCCCCCAACACGGCCGAGTGCACGGCGTGCGTGCCGCCGGCCGTGAACGACACCTCGTCCGGCCGGCAGCCCAGCACGGCGGCGACGATCTCGCGGGCGTTGTCCAGCAACATGCGGGCGCGGCGCGCGGAGCCGTACAGGCGCGCCGGGTCGGCCCAGCCGTCGTCGTGTGCGCTGAGCAGCACCTCGCGCGCGGCCGGGTGCAACGGCTCGCCGGAAGCGGCGTCGAAATGTCGCGTGCGGCGCCGGTCAACGGGCTCGTCGGCGGGGGCGTCGGCATGCGTAGACACGCCACGTGTGGACATCGTCGAACCTCCCGGATTGGCGACGGGTCGCAACCGCTAGGGTGGGGCCCGACAGCACAAGTTTGCTCTCGACACCGGTCCGGTTGCGAGTCGCCGGAAGCGTCGGGGAGCGGTCGTAGAGAAGGGCGCCTCGTGGGTCAGTCTGGCAGGGTTCGCCCGGCGCGTCGTCGGGCCATGGCTGCCGCCGTCATCGCCGGTGCGGTCTTCGTGTTGACCGGATGTTCGGCCGAGACGAACGAGCAGTGGTCGCGGCTGGGACTGCCCGAGCCGGCGACCGAGGAAACACCGCTGATCGGCAACCTCTGGGTCGGCTCGTGGATCGCGGCGTTCGCCGTCGGCATCCTCGTGTGGGGTCTGATTCTGTGGGCCGTGGTGGCCTATCGGCGCCGCAGCGACGAGCTGCCGACGCAGACCCGGTTCAACATGCCCATCGAGTTTCTGTACACGGTGACTCCGCTGGTGGTCATCGCGGCGCTGTTCTACTTCACGGTCGACCACCAGAACCAGATCCTCGACACGTCCGAGGAGCCCGACGTCGAGATCGGCGTCATCGGGCAGCAGTGGTCGTGGACGTTCAACTACCTCGACGAGGACGTGTACGAGGTCGGCACGACCACGGACATCCCGACGCTGTACCTGCCTGTCGGGCAGACGGTGGAGTTCACGCTGGACTCGCCGGACGTTATCCACTCGTTCTGGATCCCGTCGTTCTACATGAAGATGGACGTCATTCCGGGACGCACGAACTCGTTCCAGGTCACCCCGGACCGCCAGGGCAGCTACTCGGGCAAGTGCGCGGAGCTGTGCGGCGCCTACCACTCGTCCATGGTGTTCAACGTCGAGGTCGTCTCCGAGCAGGAGTACGAGGATCAGATGCAGCAACTGCGTGACGAGGGGCAGACCGGCGAGATCGAGGCGCCGCTGCGTGGCTCCTACTCCGAGACGCCGCTGACCGAGGCTGGGGGCGAGCAGTGACCACCTACCTCGAGCGCACCGCCACGGTCGCGACCGACCCGACGGCGCGCCCCAAGCGCAAGGGCAACGTCGCGGTCCGGTGGATGTCCTCCACCGACCACAAGATCATCGGGTACATGTACCTGATCACCTCGTTCGGGTTCTTTCTGTTCGGTGGTGTGCTGGCGCTGCTGATCCGTGCCGAGCTCTACGCTCCGGGCGAGCAGGTCGTCAGCGACGGGTTCTACAACCAGCTGTTCACCATGCACGGCACGATCATGCTGTTGCTGTTCGCGACGCCGCTGTTCATCGGCTTCGGCAACGTGATCGTCCCGTTGCAGATCGGCGCACCGGATGTCGCGTTCCCACGGCTGAACATGTTCAGCTTCTACCTGTTCGCGCTGGGCGGGCTGATCGTGTGCGCCGGGTTCGTCACACCCGGCGGCGCGGCCGACTTCGGCTGGTTCGCCTACACGCCGTTGTCGACGGCGGTGTACGCGCCGAACGTCGGCGGTGACCTGTGGGTCGCCGGCCTGGCCATGAGCGGTTTCGGCACCATCTTCGGCGCGGTGAACTTCATCACCACCATCGTGTGCATGCGCGCGCCCGGCATCACGATGTTCCGGATGCCGATCTTCACCTGGAACATCCTGGTCACCAGCATCCTGGTGCTGATCGCATTCCCGCTGCTTGCCGCGGCGCTGTTCGCGCTGTTCGCCGACCGGAACCTCGGCACGCTCATCTTCGACCCATCGGCCGGTGGTGCGGTCCTTTGGCAGCACCTGTTCTGGTTCTTCGGTCATCCCGAGGTCTACATCATCGCGTTGCCGTTCTTCGGCATCATCACCGAGGTCATCCCGGTGTTCAGCCGCAAGCCGGTGTTCGGCTACAAGGGCCTGGTGCTCGCGACGCTGTCGATCGGCGGGCTGTCGGTGGCCGTGTGGGCGCACCACATGTACGTCACCGGCGCGGTCGAGTTGCCGTTCTTCGCCGCGATGACGATGCTCATCGCGGTCCCCACGGGGCTGAAGTTCTTCGCCTGGATCGGCACCATGTGGCGCGGGTCGCTGACGTTCGAGACACCGATGCTGTTCGCCATCGGGTTCATGGTGACGTTCCTGTTCGGTGGCCTGACCGGTGTCATCCTCGCCTCGCCGCCGCTGGACTTCCATGCGTCGGACAGCTACTTCGTCGTGGCGCACTTCCACTACGTGGTGTTCGGCACCGTCGTCTTCGCGATGTTCGCCGGGTTCTACTTCTGGTGGCCCAAGTTCACCGGCCGGATGCTCGACGAGCGGCTCGGGAAGATCCATTTCTGGACGCTGTTCCTCGGGTTCCACGGGACCTTCCTGGTCCAGCACTGGCTGGGCGTCGAGGGCATGCCGCGCCGGTACTCCGACTACTTCCCCGAGGACGGGTTCACCGCGCTGAACCAGGTGTCCACGGTCAGCTCGTTCCTGCTGGCGGCGTCCACCCTGCCGTTCCTCTGGAACGTGTGGAAGGCACGGCTGGCGCCGAAGGTGGCCATGGACGACCCGTGGGGCTTCGGCGCGTCGCTGGAGTGGGCGACGTCGTCGCCGCCGCCCCGGCACAACTTCACGTCCCTGCCGAGGGTCCGCAGCGAGCGACCTGCGTTCGATCTGAAGTACCCGGAAGCCGCCGAACAGTCCCAGTTGAAACCGGCGAATGCCGGACCGGGGGTCCAGGTGCTGGGCCCGGCCGACGCTGAGGAGCCGAAGCAGTGAGGATCGAAGGCATGATCTTCGTGATCGTGGCGATCTTCTTCGCCGTGATCACGCCGATCTACTGGTTCATGTCGGAGGACCCGACCGGCACGACGGCGCTCGTGCTGACGTTCGGCCTCGGCGGGATGATCGCGTTCTACTTCATGCTCCTGTCGCGGCGCATCGAACCGCGTCCGGAGGACCGGCACGACGGCGAGGTCGAGGAGCTGGCCGGCGAGTACGGCTTCTTCAGCCCGCACTCCTGGTGGCCGCTCGCCGGCGCCTCTGCCGCGGCGGTGGTGTTCCTCGGGCTGGTCTTCGCCTGGTTCATCTTCATCATCGGCGTGGCGCTCGCCGCGATGGCCGTGGTCGGCTGGGTGTTCGAGTACTACCGGGGTGAGTACGCGCACTGATCAGTGCGGTGGGCACGCTGTCCACAACGCCCGCTCGTTCCGGCGGCTGTCCACAGATTGGTTCGCTGACCTTGGACCGGCATGGCCGGCCGGGAAGAGTCAGCGGCATGAATCCACGTGAACCCGGTCCCGGCCCGGTAGAGCTGGGCGACCTGTCCGAGACACTGTCCGCCATCCCGCACCTGCTGGGCTTTCATCCCGAGGAGAGCCTGGTCATCGTCTGCCTGCACGGTGAGCGGCGCCGGCTCGGCCTCGTGCTGCGGATCGACCTGCCCGACGTCGGCGAGCCCGGGTGGGTGAGCGAGATCGTGGCGCGGGTGCGGTACGAGCAGGCTTGCGGCGTCGTCGTCGCGTGCTACACGGACGCTCCCGGCGGTGCGCGCGCAGAGCCTCGGCGGGCCCTGATCGACGCGTTGTGCGCCGGTCTGGAAGACCGCGGCGTTCAGGTCCACGATGCGGCGCTGGTCCGTGACGGGCGGCGATGGTCGTACATGTGCCGGGAGCCCTCGTGCTGCCCGCCGGACGGTGTCGAGCTCGGGTCGATGTCTGGTGCCGCCGCTCGGTTGGGCGCCGAGCGGACGTTCAACGGACGCGGTGTACTGCCCTCGCGCGCCGAGCTGGCCGCGGGGGTCGCCGGGCCCACCGGCGAACGGCTGACGCAGATGCGGGCCGCCGTGGCGGCCGGCGAACAAGAGCTGCGGCGCGTGCGACGGGACGAGGGAGCCGACGGCGCCCGGTCGGTCACGACGCGGTGGGTGGAAGCGGTGTGGGCGGCGTACAGCGCGGGTGCGTGCGGCATGGCGGACGAGGTCGCCGGACGGATCTGCGCCGGTGTCGTCGACCCCGAGGCTCGCGATCGGGTGGCGTCCATGCCGGTAGGGACCGGGGGAGGCGCGCAGGACGGCGGTGTGTGGCTGGCGATGCTCTCCGAGCTCGCTCGACGCAGCCCGGACGAGTCGGCGGCCCCGGCCTGCACTCTCCTCGCCTGGGTCGCCTATCAGTTCGGCGAGGGGGCGCTGGCCAACGTGGCGCTGGAGCGTGCCCTGCGGGTGGATCCCGCGTACCGGATGGCGCAGATGCTGGCCGACAGCCTGAACCGGCAGATCAGCCCGGAGGCCATCCGCGAGGTCTCGCGCGCGGTGTGGGAGCGCCTGGACACGTCACAGCCGGCGGACGGTGCAGCCGCGAGGAAGGCCGCCGGATAGGCTCGGAAGGTGCCGGCCCGCAGCTACGAGTTCGCCACCGTATGGCGTATCGCCGCGCCGGTCGACACGACCTGGGCGTTCCTGACCGCACCGGAACAGCGGTGGCACGACTGGTGGCCGTATCTGGAGTCCATCGGGGTGGACCGGACGGGTGAGTTGTACGGCAGTGTCGCGCGCTGCGTGTGGCGTAGTCCGATCGGGTACCGGTTGCGGCTGACACTCGAGCTCGTCGACGTGGACGTCGGACGACAGGTCAGCTTGGCGGTGACCGGGGACCTCGACGGCACCGGCGTCATCGGCTTCGCGCCGGACCACTGCGGGAGCCGGCTCGACGTGCGATGGAGCGTGCGGACGCGGCGAGGCTGGATGAACGCGGCCGGGCCGCTGCTGCGCCCGTTGTTCCGGTACGGGCACGACGTCGTCATGAGCCACGGTGAGCGCGGCCTGAACCGCGCGTTGGGCAGCCCTGACAGCGCTGACCGTGCTCCGCGGAAGCCGCGTCGGCCGCGCGACGTGCCCGCTCCGTGGTCCAGGCGCAGTCGGTGAGCGGTCCAGGGGGCCAAGGACCACCCTGGCGGGCCGAATGGCCCGGAAACGAAACGTCCGGTGTGGTGCAGCACGACGGGGCGTGCTCCACCACACCGGACGGGGCGACCGGCGTTACTGCTGTCCGCTGGTCAACTCGTCGTGCTCGTGCCCCGACTCGACCGCGTGATGACCCTCGTGGTGCGCGGCCTCGAGCTCGTCGGCCGTCGGCTTCTGCACCACGTCACCGAAGTAGAACCGGGACAGTCGCGCGCGGCGCCGCTCGGTGCGGTAGTTCGGGTTGGGGATGCCGTTGGCGTCGGTGGCCGGCCCCGGCTCGTACGGCGCCTGCCGTTCGTGCCAGGTGAGCGAGTACGCGTCACCCTGCTCGAGCGGCGCGTGCATCTCGGAGAACTCACCGTCGGGGCTGACCATGATGATGCCGGTCTCCCGCCCGTGCATCACCAGGTCGCGGTCGCGCCGCTGCAGCCCCAGACAGATCCGCTTGGTGACCCAGAACGCCAGTCCGGTCAGGACGAAGAGACCGACCTGGATGAACCGGGTGATCCAGTTGACCGGGACGTTCAGGATGGTGGCGAAGAAGTCGTTACCACCGGCGATCCACAGCTGCACGTAGAAGGTGATGAACGCGACGCCGATACCGGTGCGGACCGGCTGGTTGCGCGGCCGGTCGAGCACGTGGTGCTCGCGGGTGTCGCCGGTGGCCTTCTGCTCCAGCCATGGATACAGCGCCAACGGGGTCAGGATCAGCCCAGGCAGGACGATGGCCGGGATCAGTACGCTCAACGTGAGCGGATGACCGAAGATCTCGAACTCCAGTGGCGGCATCACGCGTAGCGCACCGTCCAGGAATCCGACATACCAGTCCGGTTGGGTTCCGGCGCTGACGACGGCGGGATCGTACGGCCCCCAGAACCACACCGGGTTGATCTGCACGGTCGCGGCGAGCAGCACGATGACGCCGAAGACGATGAACTGGAAGCCGCCGGCCTTCGCGACGTACACCGGGAAGAACGGGGCGCCGACGACATTCTCGTTCGACTTGCCCGGGCCGCCCCAGTGCGTGTGCTTCTGGTACCAGAGCATCATCAGGTGTGCGGTGACCATCGCGATGATCAGGCCGGGGAACACCAGGATGTGCAGTGGGTACAGCCGACTGACGATGTCGTCACCCGGATACTCGCCGCCGAAGAGGAACGACGACAGGTAGGTGCCGACGACCGGAATGGCGAGCATGCCGCCCTCGATGATGCGCAGCCCGGTGCCGGACAGCAGGTCGTCCGGCAGCGAGTAGCCGGTGAAGCCGGCGGCCACGCCGAGGAACAGGAGCGTGACGCCGACCAGCCAGTTCATCTCGCGCGGCTTCCGGAACGCGCCGGTGAAGAACACCCGCAGCATGTGCGCCGACATCGCGGCCAGGAAGATCAGCGCACCCCAGTGGTGCACCTGCCGCATCAGCAGCCCGCCGCGGACCTCGAACGACAGCTCGAGCGTCGAGGCGTAGGCCTCGGACATGCCCTGCCCGCGCATCGGCGCGTACCCGCCCTCGTACACGATGTGCGCCATCGAAGGCTTGAACCAGAAGGTGAGGAAGACGCCCGACAGGACGATGATGATGAAGCTGAACAGCGCGATCTCGCCCAGCAGGAACGACCAGTGGTCGGGGAAGACCTTGCGAAGGTTCCGCTTCAACCAGTTCGACGCGGTGATCCGCTGGTCGACGAAGTCGACGACCTTGCCCGCACCGTTGACGATGGTACTCATGATGTCCGCCGCGCTCCGTTCGTCGTTCGCTGCGGTCGAGGGGCACGTTCAGTCCGCGGGTCGGCGGGGCCACCGCGGCGGGCAGCCGTGCCGGTGACACCGCTGTGCGTGTGGTCGAGCCGTGCCGCCGTCATCCGCCGCGCTCCCAGTAGCTCGGGCCCACGGGTTCGTGGAAGTCGCTCTGGGCGATGAGGTAGCCCTCGGCGTCGACCGCGAGCGGCAATTGGGGCAGGCTTCTGGTCGCCGGTCCGAAGATCACCTTGCCGGTGTCGGCGAGGTCGAACGTCGACTGGTGACACGGGCACAGCATGTGGTGCGTGGTCCGCTCGTACAGGCTGATGGGGCAGCCGACGTGGGTGCAGATCTTGGAGTAGGCGAGGATCCCGTCGACGTGCCAGTTCTCGCGGCCCGCGGGAATCTCGAACTCGTCCGGAGCCATCCGGATCACCATCACCGGCGACTTCGCGCGAGAGTTGATGCGCTCCGGGCCGTGCTCCTCGAGCTCCTGGAACGTCTCGGGCATCGCGTTGACCAGCTGGCCGAGCTCGAGGTCGGCGGCCCTGATCGGCTGGTAGGTGACGTCGGTGACGACCCGGACGCCCTCGCCCCAGATGGTGTGCTTCTTGACCTCGCCCGGCGACTCGCCGTTCGACGGTCCCAGGTCGCGCAGCATGACGATGGCCGGCAACGGCAGCAACGCCAGCGCGCCGAGCAGTGAGTTGCGCACGAGCTTGCGCCGGCCGAAGCCGGTCTCGTCGGCTCCGGTCTCGAACGCGTCGAGCGTCTCCTGGCGGGTTTCGTCGTCGGCGCGCAGGTGGTGGCGCTCGTGGACGACCTCCGGCGAGGTCATCAGCGAACGGGCCCACTGCACCGCACCGGCGCCGAGTAGGACCAGCGCCAGCCCGAGCGTGATGCCGAGCGCGAAGTTGGAGATCTGGACGTCGCCGACGGAGACCGGCTGCTCCGGGTCGTCGGGGGAGATGCCGAAGACGACGTAGGCGACGATGGACGCGACGATCAGCACCGACGCGAGCGAGAACATCCCGGCGACCTGTCGCTCGGCGCGACGCTCGGCACGCGGGTCGACGTCGGTGAGCCGGTCGGGCTCGTGGTGCAGGCCGGGGTCGGCGACCGGTTCGGCCGGGCTCGTCTCGGGCGTGTCGGATTCGCGGTGCGCCGGCGCCGTGGAGTCGCTGTGGCCGTTCATGTCCTCGTCCTTCGCGCTCATGATTTAGACGACCTCGTGACGACCCAGGTGGCGGTGCCGATGAGCAGGCCGATGCCGATGAGCCAGGCCCACAGCCCTTCGGCGACAGGGCCGACGCGGCCGATGCCCAGGCCACCGGGGTTGGGCTCCTCTTCGACGGATTTCAGGAACGAGATGATGTCCTGCTTGTCCTCGGGCGTGAGGGTCTCGTCGCTGAACACCGGCATGGCTTGCGGCCCGGTGACCATCGCTTCGTACATGTGCTTCGGCTCGACACCGGTCAACGAGGGTGCGAACTTGCCCATACTCAGGGCGCCGCCCTGGCCGGTGGTGTTGTGGCACTGAGCGCAGTTGGTGCGGAACAGCTGCCCGCCACGGGCGACGTTGCCCTCGGACACGTCGAGGTACTGCTCTTCGGGCAGCTCGGGCCCGGGGGCGAGGGAGGCGACGTAGGCCGCCAGCGCCTCGATCTGCGCGTCGGTGTAGGCGACCGGCTTGCGCTGGGCCTGTGCTCCGGGTGCGGCCATGGGCATCCGGCCGGTGCCGACCTGGAAGTCGACCGCGGCCGCGCCGACACCGATCAGCGACGGGCCGATGACGGTGCCGTCCTCTCTGACCTGTCCTTCGCCGCCGAGGCCGTGGCACGAGGCGCAGCCGATGGCGAACAGTTCCTTGCCCTCTTGGATCTTCGTCGACGACGCGGCTTGCAGATCCTCGGACTTCGGCGCCAGCGCCGCGTACGCGCCGCCGGTCGTGAACAGCATGGCGATCAGGACGAAGACGGCGGCCAGTGGGTGTCGGCGCCAGGTCGACAGCGTCCTGCGCCGGGTTCGCCCGGAGCGGCCGGTTGGCGTACTGAACACGTCACTCCTCGTCACTTGACCACGTAGATGGTGAGGAACAGGGCGATCCACACGACGTCGACGAAGTGCCAGTAATAGGACACGACGATCGAGCTGGTGACCTGTTCGTGGGTGAACCGCCGGGTCATGTACGTGCGACCCAGCACCAGCAGGAAGGCGACGAGCCCGAGCGTCACGTGCAGCCCGTGGAAGCCGGTCGCCAGGTAGAAGATGGAGCCGTAGGGGTCGCTGGAGAGGGTCAGCCCGTGCGTGACGAGTTCGGCGTACTCGAAGACCTGGCCGCCGATGAAGAAGGCGCCCATGACGAAGGTCAGCACGAACCACTCGCGCATGCCCCACTTGCCCACCTGGGCGAGCCCGCCGAGACGGCCGACCTGGCCGCGTTCGGCGCGCAGAACCCCGAGCTGGCACGTGACCGACGACAGCACCAGCACCGTGGTGTTGACGAGCGAGAACGGCACGTTCAGCAGCTCTGACTGTTCGTCCCACACCCCGGGGGCATTGGAGCGCAGGGTGAAGTAGATCGCGAACAGCGCCGCGAAGAACATCAGCTCACTGGACAGCCACACGATCACCCCGACCGAGACCAGATTCGGTCGTTCGGGTGGCCGCGTGTGGGCAGCGTCGACGGCAGTTGTGGAAGCCACGTCCGCCATTATGTCGTCCGCTCTGCGCGAGGACGACCCGCCCCCGGTTTCGGTGTCGTGGGCGTGTCCGTCTACAATATGTCGAGAGTCTACGTAAGGGTAGGCTTCCCTCGTTCGCGTGCTCCGAGCAGGCCGCTCCGCTGGGACAACGCGCGAGCCGCCGCTGACGTTCCCTCGTCGCCGTGCTCTGCGTCCGGATGGCCCGCGCCACCGACCGGTCCCGGCGCCCCGCCCGGTACGATCGTGCGAGACCGTCTCTTCCGATCCGACGATTTCCAGCGAGGACCGCAGGATGAGCAGCACCGAGCCGACGATGACGATCCTCGTCTACAGCGACGACCGGGCGACCCGCGAGAAGGTCCGCCTCGCCGTCGGGCGCCGGCCCGCGGCGGGCCTGCCCCGGGTCGAGTTCGTCGAGGTGGCGACGCACGCCGCGGTAACGAAGGCCCTCGACGCCGGCGGCATCGACGTCGTCGTCCTCGACGGCGAGGCCGTGCCGGCAGGCGGCATGGGCATCGCCCGGTCGGTGAAAGAGGAGATCTACCAGGCGCCACCGGTACTGGTGCTCATCGGACGCCCCGACGACGCCTGGCTGGCGACCTGGTCGCGTGCCGAGGCGGCGGTGTCGCATCCGCTGGACCCGGCCGCCGTCGCCTCCGCCGTCGCCGACCTGATGCGCCGGCGTGCGGCCGGCGCGGCCGCGGCGTCATGAACGACCAGCCGCACACCTGGGCGTCGGTCCTGAGCTCGCTGCTCGAGCGGACCGACCTGCCCACCGACGCGACGGCGTGGGCCATGGGCGAGATCATGAGCGGCGAGGCGACCAGCGCCCAGATCGCCGGCTTCGCCGTGGCGCTGCGTGCCAAGGGCGAGACGGTCGACGAGGTCGACGGCCTGGTCCGGGCGATGTACGCGCACGCCACCGAGTACACCGGGCGCGGACCAGCCCTGGACATCGTCGGCACCGGCGGTGACCGCGCACACACCGTGAACATCTCCACCATGGCCGCGGTCGCCGCAGCGGGGGCCGGCGCCCGGGTCGTCAAGCACGGCAACCGCGCCGCGTCGTCGGCGTGCGGGGCGGCCGACCTGCTCGAGGAGCTCGGCATCCGGCTGGACCTGCCGCCGGTTCGGGTCGCGGAGATCGCGGACGAGGTCGGCATCACCTTCTGTTTCGCGCCGGCGTTCCACCCGTCGCTGCGGTATGCCGGAGCGCCACGGCGCGAGCTGGGCGTGCCGACGACGTTCAACTTCCTGGGGCCGCTGGCGAACCCGGCGCGGCCCAGCGGGCAGGCCGTGGGCGTGGCGGATGCCCGGATGGCCGGCATCGTCGCCGGTGTGCTCGCCGGGCGTGGCGTGTCGGCGCTGGTGTTCCGTGGCGACGACGGACTTGACGAACTGACCACGACGACCACGTCCCGCGTCTGGGTCGTGCACGCCGGCGACGTCACCGAGGAACGGTTCGACCCGAGTGCCCTCGGGGTCGCGCCCGCACAGCCCGAGGCGCTGCGCGGCGGCGACGCGGCCTACAACGCCGACGTCGCCCGGCGGTTCCTGGCCGGCGAGCCTGGCCCGGTGCGCGACACCGTGCTGCTCAACGCCGCCGCAGGGGTGGCGGCTTACGAGGAGGCCGGTGACGTCGAGCTGACCGAACGGCTGCGCGGCGCCTACGCACGGGTCGAGCGGGCCGTCGACTCCGGCGCCGCCGCGGACGTGCTGGCCCGCTGGGTGGCCGCGGCCGGCTGAACTCGGCGAACTGGACTTGCGCGTCCCAGCGGGGCGCCGGAACGATCAGGTTGCACATCGCCGCCGTTTCCGGCCCCCGAGTCACCTGATCGTTCCCCAGTCACATCGTGAGACGCGATCAGGTGACTCCGACGCACCCCTGGAGGCCCCTCCGTCACCTGATCACTCCGCGAAAGATGATCAGGGCGTCCGACGCGGGCTTCCGCGGCTGCGCGATCATCGACACGCTCGGTGAGCTGGCCGGGACGTGACCGCGGATGGCCGAGATCGTCCGTGATCACAAGGCCGACTTCCAGAAGTACGTCGCCCGGCTGGTCGCAAACCGGTGGTCCGGGGTCTCTCGCGCCGCGGTTGGCGATCCGAACGCCGTCAGTCTTCGGCGCCGAGCGCGAACGCGGCCTCGAGGTCGTGGGTCGAGAACGTGCGGAACGCGATGTGCGTCTCGGTGTTGAGGACCCCGTCGACCTTGTTGAGGCGGTCGGCGACGACCTCGGCGATGGCCTCGTGTGTGCGCACGCGGACCAGCGCGACCAGGTCGATCTCGCCGGTGACCGAGTACACCTCGCTGACGCCGTCGAGCGCGGCAATCTGCTCGGCGACCTCCGGGATACGCGCCACGTCGGCCTGGACGAAAACGATGGCGGTGATCACTGCGGTGACTCCTCGTCTGACTGCGGACCGGCTCGATGCCGAGAGTACCGGGCGCCGCGGCGACGGCGGTCACCGCCACGGTCATGGGCGGTCACCGCCACGGCCGGAACGAACGCCGGTCGTCGAACGGGCGGGCCGCGGCGTGGTCGGCTTCGCCGACATCGACACGAGCGAGGTAGGACGCCGCCGCGGGCCGGGGGAGCGTCCACGACCCGTCCACTCGGACCAGGCGGGTCCCGGGCGTCTCGAGCCAGCGCAGCAGCGACTCGGCTTCCTCGGCGGTGGCGGCGGGCAGCGGCTGCGGCGCCGGCTCGACGGTCTCGGCGGTGGCGACGAGCGCGTCGACGTACGGACGTGGATCGGCGCGCGGCGGTGAGCACTCGGCGCCGGCCAGGCGCCCGTACCGCACCACGTGCAGCTCCCATCCGCCCTCGTCCCGGCGGCGCGCGGCCACGAGCTGGCTCACCGCGGCGAGCGCGGCCATGCGCTGGACCCGGGCCGCGGACCGGACGAACGTGGCCAGCCGGTCGCGACGCAAGGCGGCCTCTTCGTAGCGTTCGTGCCGCGCCAGCGCGTCGATGCGGGCGAGCAGCCCGTCGACCAGGGTGCCGGGGTCGGCCGTGAACGCGCGTCGGACGATCTCGACGTGCTCGGCGTAGGCCTCGGTGGACTCGCCGCCCACGCAGGGCGCTCCGCACTTGCCGAGGTCGGCCAGCACACAGGCGGAGCCGTGGCGCTTGGGGGAGAGGCGCTGGGTGCACTGCCGGATGGGCACGGCCTCGTGGACCGCTGCCATGGCCGTCTCGGCGAGCCTGCGTGAACCGAACGGGCCGAGGTAGGCGGCGCCGTCCTCGCGGACCTGCCGGACCAGTGAAAGCCTGGGGAACGGCTCGACGGTGAGTTTGATCCAGCTGCCGCGCTCGGGGAACCGGGACCGGCGGTTGTACCGCGGTTTGCGCTCGGCGATGAGCCGCAGTTCGCGGATCTCCGCCTCCAGCGGTGTCGCGCAGGTGATGCCGGTGACGGCGGTGGCGATCGAGACCATCTCGGTCATGCGGGCACGGGTCTCGGACGCGGTGAAGTAGGTACGGACCCGCGTGCGCATGTCCTTGCTCTTGCCGACGTACAGCACGTCGCCGTCGTCGGCGGTGAACATGTAGACGCCCGGCGCGTTCGGCACGGTCTCGGCCAGGCGGCGCTTGTCGCGCTGGGCGGGGGTGACGGTGCTCTGCCACAGGCTCAGCTCCTCGACCGTGTGGACACCGACGTTGCCGAGGCGCTCGAGCAGGCCGTGCAGCACGTCGACGGTGGCCCGGGCGTCGTCGAGGGCACGGTGGTTCGGCGTGGTGCCGGAACGGAACAGCCGCGCGAGGGTGGAGAGCTTGCAGTCGCGCGCCTCGTCGCGCGCCACCACCCGGCGGGCGAGCCGGGCGGTGTCGAGCACCTGGAACGACGGCCACGCCATGCCGCAGGCGGTGCACGCCGCGCGCAGGAACCCGACGTCGAACGGCGCGTTGTGGGCGACGATCACGCTGCCGTGTGCGAACTCGAGGAGGGACGGCAGCGCCGCGGTGACGGGCGGCGCGTCGGCCACCATGGCGTCGGTGATGCCGGTGAGCACCGAGATGAACGGCGGGATGCCGCCGGACGGGCGTACCAGCGTGCGGAACTCGCCGACGACCTCGCCGCCACGGACCTTCACCGCGCCGATCTCGGTGATCTCGGCGGAGTCGGGCGCTCCGCCGGTCGTTTCGAGGTCGACGACGACGAAGGTGGTGGACACCAGCGGCATGCCGAGCTCGTCGATGGTGCCCTGTACGGCCGCCGCGGTCAACGGGCTCACTCTCCCTCGACGTCGGTGCCTCATGTGTCGATGTCTCTGCCCGGAACGGTAGAGACCGGTACCGACAGACTCCGGCCGCGACCCGCCGACGCGTCGAACTTCGGGGGCGGCATCGCGGCGGTGCCGTCGCCTGTACGGCGGACGGAGGCGCCCACTGCAGAGTTACTGTGAGCGGGACGACCGCGAACCGATCGTGGTGCCGGAGGAGGAATACGTGGAAGACGTGGCCGTTGCACAGCCGTCCGGGACCGCCCGTCGCCCACGGGGCCGAGGCGGTCACGTCTCCGCGGGTCCGGGCCGGGCGTGATCGCACTGCCGGACGCCGTCCGGACCCGGGTCGTGGCGCAGGCGGCCGACGTCCTCGGCGGGATCGCGCCGGCGGAGGTGCCCGCGTCGCTGCGGCCGGTGGCCAAGTTCGCCGCCGCCAAGCGGGCCCGGCTGGGCGGCAACGCCATCGCGGCGGCCTTGGAGTCCGACCCCGGTTTCCGCCGCCGTGTGCTCGACGCGGCCGCCGACGCGGATCCCGCGCTGTTCCGAGCCGTCGAAGCCGGTGAGCCTCCGGCGGCGGCCGATCCTGTCGACGTGGCCGTCATGGCGTATCTGCTGCGTCCGGAGGGCTGGGAGTCACTCGTCGAGTCGGCGACGGAATCGGTGCGCGACGGTGTGGAGGAGGAACGCCGGGTCCGCGAGGCGGCAGCGGTCGAGCGCGTCCGTGAGCAGCTGGAGGCCGCTCGCGCGTCGGCGCGCGAGACCAGGGCGACGATGAAGGCGGAGGTGGACCGCCTCAAGTCGGAGAACACGACGTTGCGGCGGCGGCTGCAAGAGACCCGGCAGCGTCTCGAACAGGCGAGCAACGAGCGCGACGAGCACGCGGACGCATCCCGCCGGCTGGCGGACGCGCAGGCGGCGCAGCGCTCCGCCGAGGCGGAGGTGCGCAAGCTGCGTGCCCGGGTCGGTGAGCTGGAGACGGCCCTGGAGAACGCCCGGCGCGACACCCGTGCCGAGCGCAGCCTCGGGACGGCGCGGCTGGCGTTGCTGATCGACACGTTGAACGAGGCCGCAGGCGGCCTCCGGCGCGAACTGGCGCTGCCGCCCTCGTCACTGCGCCCGGCCGACACGGTCGACGCGGTCGAGCCGGCCCGTGAGGAGCCCGGGACCCCCACTCGGGCGCGCGCCACCGACGAGCCCGCCTACCTCGACGAACTGCTTTCGCTGCCGCGGGCGCACATGATCGTCGACGGGTACAACGTCACCAAGACCGCGTGGCCCACGATGCCGCTGGACGCGCAGCGCACGCGTCTGGTGCAGGGTCTGGCGGCGCTGTCTGCGCGCACGAGCGCCGAAGTGACCTGCGTGTTCGACGGCGCGGACGTCGCGGTACCGCCCCCGGTGGCGGCTGCGCAACGGGTGCGCGTGCGGTTCAGCCCGGAAGGACACAGCGCCGACGAACTCATCCGCAGCATGGTCGACGCCGAGCCGGAGGGGCGGGCGGTCGTGGTCGTCTCGTCCGATCGCGAGGTCGCCGAAGGGGTGCGCCGGCCCGGCGTCCGCCCGGTCGACGCGGCGGCGCTGGCCGGGCTGCTCGCGCGGTGACTCGGACAGTGAGCGGCGGACGGTGAGCGGCGGACGGTGAGCGGCGGACGGTGAGCGGCGGACGGCGGCGACTCTGTCGGTGGCGGGTCCTAGCGTCTTCGGAAAGGACGGGGCAGCAGCCCGTCGTACGACGCGAGACGCTGGAGGTCTGACGATGCACATCGACTGCGATCGCTGCGAGATGCGTGGGCTGGCCTGTTCGGACTGCTTCGTGTCCGTGCTGCTCGGATCCGACGGGCCGGGCCTCGGTGGCGATGAGGAGCAGGCCATCGGCGTTCTCGCCGACGCCGGCCTGGTGCCGCCGCTGCGGCTGGTGGTCCGCGATGACGAGGGCGCACCGACGGCGGCGGAAAAATCCGGCGAAACTCCGCCGGGAGATTTGCGGCGCACACGTCGCGCTGGTTAAGCTCCCGGCCCAGGTGCCTGACCCGCCTATGGAAGGACCAGAGTGCCTGAGCATCGTGGTCGGTCTTCTCGTCCTCGTCGCGCGCTGACAGCCCTGTGCATCGCGGCGCTTGCCACGTCCGGTGGGGTGATGCTCGCCCCGTCCGGGTACGCGGAGCCGGAACCCACCATCTCCGAGGTCCAGGACCGCGTCGACAGCCTGTATCACCGGGCCGAGCAGGCCACCGAGCGGTATCACGCGGCGACCGAGGAGCTGCAGGAGGTCCAGCGCCGCATCGAGCGTGCGCGTACCGCCGTCTCCCGGCAGCAGGCCGCCGTCGAGGACGTACAGGCGCAGATGGCTGGGTTCGCCGCCGCGAGCTACCGCGCCGGCGGGTTCGACCCGACGTTACGGACCTTCCTGGCCGAGAGCCCGGCGGAGTTCCTGGCGCAGGCTTCCGTCGTCGACGCCTACGCCACTCAGCAGACCGAGCAGCTTGCCGAGGCGGCGGAGGTGCGTCGCGGGCTCGAGCAGGCGCGCATGGTCGCCGACGAAGAGCTCGCTCGGCAGCGAGCCATCGAGGCAGAGCTCGAGACCGAGAAGCAGGCCGCCGAACGGCTGCTCGGCGAGGCGGAAGACCTCCTGAGCGAACTCGAGGCCGAAGAACGGCGCAGGCTCGAGGAGCAACGCGAGCGCGAGCGCGAAGAGGAAGCCGAGCAGCCCAGCCGGGACGACGACGGCGAGGACGACGAAGAGACGTTGCCCGACGTGCCGTCGTCGGAGAAGGGGCAGATCGTCGTCGACTTCGCGATGAGCCAGCTCGGAGACGCCTACTGCTGGGGCGGGAACGGACCGGACTGCTGGGATTGCTCGGGTCTGACGTCGGCGGCGTGGGCTGAGGCGGGTGTGAGCCTGCCACGCTCCTCGGGTTCACAGATCAATTCGGGTAGCCGGGTGTCCAAGAGCCAACTCGAACCCGGTGATCTGGTCTTCTTCTACAGCCCGATCAGCCATGTCGGCATATACCTCGGCGACGGGCAGATGGTCCACGCGACCCATCCCGGAGACGTGGTGAGTGTCGACCCGATCGACACGATGCCGTTCGCCGGCGCCACCAGGCCCGGCTGAGCAACGGATCCGAGCAACGGATCCGAGTAACTGACCGACCATCCGCCGGGCGCCGTTTTCTCGCCCCCGGCGGTCGCGGGCCGCGCACCGGCTCCGCGCGTTCGTCACCCGCTCGGAGCGCCGACGATGTGCCCGAGCTGCCAGCTGATGAACCACATGCCGGCAAGCAGCACCGCGACCGCGGCCAGCCGGACCAATGTGTACTCGAGGCGTACTGAACCTCGCTGCCGTAGTGCGTCGCGCATGATCGCCTCACCCCAAGGCCGTACGGGTGCCGACGGTCAGCACCAGCTACCTTCCAGCGTGAGGTCAGATCACTTTTCCGTCGATCGCGTGACCGGTTACTTACGTATCGCCTGAACGGTTGAGTCGCGTCACCACGGGTGACCCCTGATCACTGAGGGTCACCGGTACCGTTCACTCGGCTGCGGCGTCTCCGTCGTCCAGCAGACCTGCGCGCACGGCAGCCATGATGGCCTGGGCGCGGTTGGACGCGCCGAGCTTGTCGTAGAGCTTGGAGACGTGCGTCTTCGTCGTCGACTCGCTGATGTAGAGCTTGCGAGCGATGTTCGACACGCCGAGCCCGTCGGCCAGCAGGTCGAGGACCTCGCGCTCGCGCCGGGTCAGCTGGGGCCCGGTGGGGTGCATCCGTCGCTGCATCGCCTCGGCGAGGTCGGCGGCGACGAACGACGACGGGGTGGCGGCGGCGTGCCGGGCAGCCGAGACGACCTCGTCACTGGGCGCGCTCTTGGGGACGAACGCGGAGGCGCCGGCGTCGAGTGCACCGAAGAGGTGGTCGTCGCCGACGTACATGGTGAGGATCACGAGACCAACGTCCGGGCGTGCGGTGCGCAGCGCCTTCGCCAGCTCGAGGCCGCTGCCGTCGGGCAGCCTGATGTCGATGACCGCGACCGTCGGCTGCGTCGCGTCGGCCAGCCGGTGTGCTTCGGCGACCGTGGACGCCTCGCCGACGACGGTGAAGTCGACGTCGCGCTCGAACGCGCGACGTAGGCCTTGGCGGATGAGCTCGTGATCATCCACGAGCATGACCGTCTTCGGCACGGTCTCTACCCCTCTCCATCATGGTTCCCGAGGGATACGTCGACGACGGTACCGCTCTCGGGTCGGTCTTCGATGACGAGTGTCGCACCGACGCGCCGTGCACGCTCGGACATGATCTCAAGACCGTACCGTCCGCGTGGTTGGTCCCGCATGCCCGTTCCGTCATCGACCACACGGATCTGTGCGTACGGCGGGCTGACGGAGATCGTGACCCAGAGGTTGTGTGCCTTGGCGTGCTTGCGGACGTTGGTGATGGCCTCCTGCCCGATCCGCAGCAGCTCGGCCTCGATCTCCGGACGCAGCCGGTCGTGCTCCTCCTGGTGCACCAGATGCACCTTCAGCCCGGCCTGGCTGCCGACCTGGCGCGCGTACGCCGAAAGCGACGTACCCAGACCGGCGTCATGGTCGAGGTCACTGCGCAGGTCGAAGATCGAGTGGCGCAGGTTGGACAGGATGCGGGTCAGCTCCTGGCGCAGCGTGGTCGACAGCGACTTGGCGTCGACGTCGGTGGTGCGTGCGATCAGGTCGTCGACGAGGTACCCCAGCGAGGTCAGCTCCTGGGCGATCCCGTCGTGGATCTCCCGCGCCAGCCGGCGCCGCTCCTCGCGGGTGGCCAGCTCGCGAACCTCGTCGAACAGCAATGCGGTCTCGAGCCGGAGAGCGCCCTCGTCGGTGGAACTGACCACCGCCTGCAGCTCCTCCGGGCTCACCTGCTCGGGCGCGTCGGCGACGACGACGCCCATGGTCCGCGACCCGACACGCAGCGGCAGCACGACGCGGTACCCGCGGCGTCCCATCGGGGTCCAGGCGGGCGCCTCACTGCTCCACGCGTCGAGCAGCACCGGGTCGCGCTCGGCGCCGAGCAGCCAGCCGTCGTCCTCACCGCGATGGGCGAGCGGGAACAGGTTGCCCCCCTCGCGCCGCACCAGCAGTGCGGCCCGCCGTACCGACAACGGCCCGGCGATCTGGTCGAGCAGACCCTCGGCGAGCGTGCCCGGGTCGAGACCGACGGACAGCCGCCGCGACACCACCCGCAGCTCGGACAGCAGCCGGTAGGCGGCGGCGTAACGTCCACCGTCGGCGACCTGGATGCTGTCCAGCCGCAACACCCACGCGCCGATGGCTCCGGTGGCGAAGATGATGACGACCCACACTGCCACGCTGCCGAACGCCGTCAGCTCGAACAGATCGCCGCCGGCCAGGACGTTGCCGATGGCGAGCCCGACGGCACCGGTGAAGGTGGTGACGGCGGTGCCCGCGATGCTTCCGGCCAGCCCCGCGGCGAACGCGGGAACCAGCAGGTACGGCAGCGCCAGATATGCCTCGGGCAGGCCCAGGCCGACGATGATCGACGCCAGTGCCATCTCGGCGCCGACACGGATGCGGGTCCGGGGCAGGATGCGCTCGGAGACCGCTGCCGCCAGTGCGACCAGAGCCAGTGCCCCCAGCCACCACCAGTCGGTGACGACACTGCGGGCCGACCCCGTCAGCGCGATGACGAGAGCGAGCATGCCGGGCCGCGCGACGGCCACGCCATGCCAGTGTCGCTGGACGGAATCCGGGGCCCACACACTCACAGGGGGCAGTGTGCCGTAAATCGCCGCTGGACGAGTTCCGAAGTGCCGCCGGTGACCGGATTGCGAGACGCGTGGCCGGACGCGACATAGGCTCTGGGCCGTGACCGTCCCCTCGATCGACCTGCGTGACGAGTCGTTCATCGTGGCGCGCCCACAGGACCTGGCCATGTACTTCGCGCGCGCCGATGTCCGGCGGACGTGGTGGCCCGACCTGCGCCTGGCGGTGAGCGAGCACCGCGGCGACGAGGGGGTGCGCTGGATCGTGGGCGGCGCGCTGACCGGCACGGCGGAGATCTGGCTGCAGGCGTGGCGAGACGGTGTCGTCGTGCACTGGTTCCTCCGTGCCGAGCCGCCACCCGGAACCGGCACGCGTCGCACCCGTCGCCTCGCCCGCCGGTACGCCCTCGGCTACAAGGCTCGGATCCACCGGCTCAAGGACGAGGCCGAGCGGGGCCGTCCGCCGGGCACGCCGCCGTGCCATGCCCGGTCACCGGTGGCGTAGTCTGCGCTGGACGCCGACAACCGGCCGCGAGTCGGCAGATGGGAAACTTCTGTCATGGCTGCGCAGACCACGTCGAGCATCGTCATCGCCGCACCGCCGGCGCCGATCATGGATGTCATCGCCGACCTCGAGGCCTATCCGGAATGGACCGCCTCGGTCCGCGAGGTCGAGGTGCAGTCGGTGCATCCACCAGACACTGCCACCGGCACCGCCGCCGGGCGACCGGCGCAGGCCAGGTTCGTTCTGGACGCCGGCCCGATCAAGGACACGTACACGCTTTCATACGTCTGGGACGGCGACCGGCAGGTCCGGTGGAGCCTGGTCGAAGGTGGGATGATCAAGGAGCTGGAGGGCTCGTACACGCTGGTGGCCGCCGATGACGGGTCCACGGAGGTCACGTACCAGCTCACCGTGGACGTCGCCGTCCCGATGCTGGGTCTGATGAAGCGCAAGGCCGAGAAGGTGATCATCGACACCGCGCTGAAGGAACTGAAGAAACGGGTCGAGACCACGGACCGAGAGGACGGAACTGACCAGTGAGCCTGACCATCGGGGTCGACGTCGGTGGCACGAAGATCGCCGCCGGAGTGGTCGACGAGAAGGGCGTCATCGGCGCGCGGGCACGACGCGACACGCCGTCGCAGGACCCGGACGCCATCGTCGAGAGCATCATCGCAGTGACGCGTGAGCTGGCGGAGGGCCAACAGATCGACGCCGTCGGCGTAGGGTCGGCCGGCTTCGTCGACTCCGCCCGCTCGACGGTGATGTTCGCGCCCAACCTGGCCTGGCGTGACGTGCCGGTGCGCCAGCGGGTGGCCGACGCGACCGGGTTGCCCACCGTCGTCGAGAACGACGCCAACTCCGCGGCGTGGGGCGAGTTCCGGTTCGGCGCAGCCGAGGACGTCGACGACATGATCCTGCTGACGATCGGCACCGGCGTCGGCGGCGGCGTCGTCCTGGGCGGTGAGGTCTACCGCGGTGCGCACGGCGTCGCGGCCGAGATGGGGCACATCCGGATGGTTCCGGACGGTCACCTGTGCGGCTGTGGGCTGCGCGGCTGCCTCGAGGCCTATGCCAGCGGAACGGCACTGGTCCGCGAGGCCCGCACCGCCGCGAGCCTGCCGTCGGCCGAGCGGCTGCTCTCGCTCGCCGGCGGCGACTCCGAGCGCATCACCGGCCCGATGGTCACCGCGGCCGCCGCCGACGGCGACGAGCTCGCGACGGTGCTGATGACCCAGCTCGCCCGCTGGCTCGGCGAGGCGATGGGATCGTTCACCGCGCTGTTCGACCCTGCCGTCTTCGTCCTGGGCGGCGGCGTGTCGGCCGCGGGTGACCTGCTGCTCGGACCGGCCGAAGAGACGCTGCGCAAGCAGATCACCGGGCGCGGGCACCGGCCCGAGCCGGAGATCCGGCTGGCGACTCTCGGCAACGACGCCGGCATCAGCGGTGCCGCCGATCTGGCGCGGAAGTGACGTGACCGAACGCTCGACCTCGCTGCGCGTGGTCTCGTACAACGTGCGCGGCCTGCGCGACGGCGCCGGCGTGGCCAGGGTGCTCCGGGAGTTGGAGGCGGACGTGGTCTGTCTGCAGCGGATGCCGACCGTGCTGTTGTGGCGCGGGCGTTGTGCGGCGCTGGCGCGGAACGCGGAGCTGCTGTACGCCGGTGGCGGCGGCACCACCGGCGGAACGGTGCTGCTGACGTCGATCCGGGTGGATGTCCGCGACGTGCAGGAGCACCGGCTGCGCCGTACGCCCGGACTCGGATCACGCGGGGCGGTTCTCGCGCGGCTGGCAGTGGACGGGCAGGCGTTCGGCGCGGCGTCGATGCACCTCGGACTGGACGCCGCCGAACGCGCCCGCCATCTGACCGAGGTCACCGGCCTGGTGAACCGGATGGGCGTGCCTTCGGCGGTGCTGGCGGGGACGGTCAACGAGACGCCGGACGCGCCGACCTGGACCCGGCTCGCGTCGCAGTACGCGGACGCCGCAGTTGCGGACGGTGCCGTTGCGCATGGGGCTGCCGCCGCCGGGGCTGCCGCCGACGGGACCGCCGCCGGCGGGGCGGCTTCGGATGCGGCCGCGACCCATCCCGCGTCGCGGCCCGAGCGACGGCTGGACGGGGTGTTCGTGCGCGGCGGGATCCGGGTCGAGTCGTGCCGCGTGATCGACTCCCCGGACACGCGGTCCGCCAGCGATCACCGTCCCGTCGTCGCCGACCTGGTGGTGTGAACCAGGGCCGCGTCGGTCACCGGCATCCGTACGTCACCAGGCGTGTGCACGCGTCACCAGGGGTGGAATCTATCGGTGTAAGCAACGCCTAGTGGAGAGGGTGTTGTGATTGCCGAGGGCGTTGCCGTATGAGGTGCGTGAGGGGTTCTTCGCGCT
>NZ_PYGE01000016.1 GCF_003014555.1 Haloactinopolyspora alba | reverse complement strand
TAGCCCTTCGTGGTCGAGATCGATCCGTACGTCTTCTCCTTGACCTGGCGCACCCAGTACTGGGTCAGCCAGGGCTTGCCGACGTAGTTGAACAGGTGGGCGACCGGCAGGCCCGGCTGATTGCCGTAGCTGACGTATCCGTGCCCATAGCTGCCGATGAAGTTCTCCGGCTCGGCGCTGACGAAGGCGTAGTTGAGCTTGTCGGCGTACGCGTCCTCGCCACCCATCAGGTTGGCCAGGCCCATCACGTCGTGGGTGGTGAACCAGGTGGCCTGCCAGGAGTTGGCCTCGACGAAGTCGTCCGGGGCCAGCGGATCGAACGGCTCGCGCCACGTACCGTCGGCGTTACGGGGCCGGATGAATCCGGTCTCCTCGTCGTAGAGGTTGCGCCAGTTTCGCGACCGATCGAGCAGGTAATCGGCGACGTCAGTGTCGTCCCACACCTCGATCTCGTTCAACCCCACATTGGTGCCGCGGCCGCCGGTCGCCTCGAACTTCACCCACGTGGCGGTCCTGGGAGCGAACCCGACCACCCTGCTGGTGCCGTCCTTGGGGAGCGATCGCACAGCGACCGACGTGCCGTCGCTGAAGGTGAGCCGGCCGCCGTTCACGTTGTCCGTGAGGTTCGCCCGGTCACTCAACACCACCTTGCGTATCCGCTGTGGCTCGTCCCAGGAGAGCTTGATCCATGGGCTCTGCTCACCGGCCGACGCCCACTCCGTGGGGGCGGGTGCGCGCACCGGCCGGCCGTCGATCGCGTGGCCCGCCGTGTGGTCCTCGTCGTACTCTGATGATGCGGCGACATCGGCGTACTGCGTGACGTTGATGCCACGTTCGTCCAGCTGCTGCGCGAACTGGGACAGCGCCCAGTCCTGATGCGCGTATTCGAGGGTCTGGCCTGCGCCCTGTCCGGTCAGACCGTTCGGAACATAGCCGAGGTCGAGGTATTCGCGGTTACCGCCGGTGCCCCAGTTCGCGTAGTCGAACCACGCCTTGTCGTAAAGACCGCCGATCGACTGGGCGTCGAGCATGGCCTCGTACGCCAGCTCGGCGTCGAAGTCACGGATGCCCTTGTTGTAGGCGCCGGTGATGAACGATGCGACGGGGTTGCCGGTCATCACGAGCGTGTCGTCACCGGCGGCCGGGCCGCGCGGAAGCAGACCGCCGTCCTCGTACATCTGCAACTGGGACTGAACGAAGCTGGAGTAGATCTCCGGGTAGGCCAGGCCGAGGATCGAGTTGACGTTCCACTGGGTCAGCCAGAGCGCGTCGTAGTTGTACATCGCGAACGTCGGGTCACCGTGCTTGTCCAACGGGATCTGCTTGACCTTGTTGTGGTCCCACGTGTCGTCGATGTATTTGCCGTCGGCATCGCTGGCCACTCCGCGCCCGCAGAGCACGTGGAAGAGGTCGGTGTAGAACTTCACCCGCTGCTGATGTGTTCCGCCACGCACGTCGATCCGGCCCAGCATCTCGTTCCACAGTTCCTGCGACTCCTGCTTGACGGCGTCGAAGTCCCAGCCGGGCAACTCCGCCTGCCGGTTGGCGCGGGCGCCCTCGGTGCCGGTGAAGGACAACGCGACCTTCATCTGGACCTGCTCGCCGGCCTCGAGGTGGTCGAAACTGACGTACGCACCGCTGTTGTCCCCAGCAACCTCGTCGACCGGATCGCCACCATCGACCAGCGCACCATCCGCCCAACCGTGCATCGAGTCGAAGGGCTTGTCGAAGGTGATGTTGAAGTACAGGCGGGTCCGTCCGGAATGCTGCTCCAGGTAGCCCTCGAGCTCACGATCACTCACCTTGGTCACCTGCGCACGCTCCATGCGTGCCTCGCCGAGCTGGCCGCCGAGGTTGATGATGATCTCGCTGGGGCCGGCATTGTCGTAGGTGTAACGGTGGATCCCGACGCGGTCCGTGACGGCCAGTTCGGCAGTGATGTCGTATCGATCGAGGTGCAACTTGTGGTAGCCAGGTTCGGCGATCTCGGTGTCGTCGTGCGGCGTGTACGACTGCCAGCCGGTATCACCCTCGAGCTTGGGCACTGGGTCGCCGCTGGTCGGCATCACCTGGACGCCGGAGAGCCGCCACTCGTGGACGTGGCTGAAACCCTTGACCTGGTGCTCGTTCTTCCGATATCCGGTGCCCCACGCGGCGTCCGTGCTTGTGTCCGGTCGCAGCTTGACCATGCCGAACGGGTTGGTGGCCGACTGGAAGAAGAAGAAGCGCCCGATGTCGGCCTCGACCCAGGGGTTCACCAGGCTCACGTAGTCACGGGGGCTCTGGGTGGCTTGACCGGTTCCCGCTGCGGCCACCGAGGGGCCGTCCGGAGAGGAACCGCCCACCATCGCGCCGGCCGTCAGCGCGACGGTCACGGGCACGGCGAGCAGGGATTTTGCCAACTTCGATCTCACGAAACTCATTGCTCCTCACTTTCCGAGTTGCAACCCCGTTCGGACATTGAGTTGTGCAGTACACGACGTGGAAATGCCAGCGAGACCATCGGTCTCCGCCTGCCGCGACAATTTCAGGAGCTGTCGCCGAAACTCACGCGTCCATTCGCGAGGGCAGCCGCGATGCTCTGGTCGAGTGGAATACGCGCGAAATAGGTTGCTTGCAATGCGTGATAGAGGTCTGGTTTTCCATCCCACACCTGCTCGGTCGGGCAATTGTCCGCGGTCAGCTCGTGGTGCCAGCCGCCCGCCTCGCGGTCGATGTGCCACCGGTCCGCGTGCTCCCAGAACGCGCTGTTCCACCGCTGGTACTTGGCGTCCGAGGTCGCTCGGTACAGCACGGATGCGGCGCCGATGGCCTCGGCGATCACCCAGTGGTACCGGTGCCGGTTGAGCGGCGTGCCGTCCCAGTCGACGACGTAGACGAACCCGGTGTGTTCGGCGTCCCAGCCGTCGTGCACGGCACGATCGAAGAGGTTGCGGGCCGCCGTGAGCATCCAGTCCCCGTCGGAGTCGGTCACCGCATGCAGTTGGACGAGAAGCCGCGCCCACTCGAGCCAGTGACCGATGATCGAACCGTACGGCCTGAACTTGTGGTCCGGGTCGTCATGGTTGTAGTCGCGCAGGATCTGCCAGGACTCGTCGTAGTGCTCAGCGAGTCGCCATCCGTTGGTTCGGGTCAGCTCGTCGATGATGCGTTCGGCGATGCGGGTGGCTCGCTGTACGAATGCCCGGGCGCCGGTCACCTCACCGGCGGTGAGAAACGCCTCGACGAGATGCATGTTGGCGTTCTGACCGCGATAGCGCTCCAGATCGCTCCACGTCCGCGTGTACGTGTCGACGCACAGGCCATCGGTGGCTCGCCAGTACCTCTCGTCGATCACGGTGGTGACCTCGTCGATCATCGACGACGCGTGCGCTCCCGCGGCGAACCCGGAGCTGGCGGCGAGCAGGACGAAGGCGTGGCCGTACGCCTGCTTCGTCGAGTCGACCACCTCCCCGGTCGCGTCGGCGGCCCACATCCATCCGCCGTGGGTGACGTCGTGCAACGGGCCGTCGTTCAGGTAGTCGAGGCCGTGAGACACCAAATCCTGGCAGCCGGGGCGGCCGGCCAGTGCTCCGATCGCGAACGCGTGCACCATGCGCGCGTTGATCCACAGCTGCTTCCCGTATTGCGGCTGTGGTCGGCCCGAACCGTCGAGCCACCAGAAGCCGCCACCGGAACGGTCGGGTGTCGCGTCCTGATAGAAGTCGAGCAACCGCTCGGCCTCCGCGGCCAACCAACGGTCGTGAGCCGGTTGTCCGATCTCGTAGGTGGTGGCGTTCACGTCCGGCCTCCGCTCAGTTGCCCGGCGAGGCCGGATTGACCGCCAGAACGCCGCCGTCGACGCGGTACTCGGATCCGGTGACGAACGACGACCTGTCGCTGGCGAGGAAGGCGATGACCTCCGCGACTTCGTCCGACTTCGCGACCCGGCCCAGTGGATGCGTCCCGCCCCAGGCCGCGACGGTCTCCTCGGTCGTACGGCCTTCGCCGAACAGGCCGGCCGCCCACCGCAGCATTGGCGTGTCCACCGACGCCGGGCACACCGAGTTGGCGCGGATGCCTTCTGCCGCGTAGTCGACGGCGAGTGCGCGGGTGAGGGCGTTGATGCCCGCCTTGCTGACCGAGTAGGCGGCCACCGCGGCCTGAGCGACAGAAGCTTGGATCGACGAGACGTTGACGATGGCGCCGCCGCCGCGGGCCCGCAGGTGTGGGAGAGCGTACTTGGCAGCGAGATAGCAGCCGGTCAGGTTGACATCGAGAACCTCGTTCCACAGCTCGCGACTGGTCTCCTCGACGGTGCCGTAGCGCTGAATGCCGGCGGAGCTGACCAGGATGTCGAGCCCGCCGAAGGCGCTCGCGGTCGCGTCGATGAAATTCGCCAACACGGCTTCGTCACGCACGTCGACGACCTCGCCGCGCGCCTCGCCGTGTGTACGTAGCTGATCGACGGCCTCGTCGACCTCCGCTCGGGAGACGCCGGCGATGGCGACCGCCGCGCCGCCGGCCGCCAGCCGCTCGGCTGCCGCCCGGCCGATGCCGGCCGAGCCGCCGACGACGACGGCGGACTTGCCTTCGAAGTCACTCACGTGGCCTCCTTGTTCACGGTCAGCGGTCATGCCCCGTCACCACCGGAGGCTTTCCGGTTGCGGCGAGGTGGGGTCGGCCCAACGCGGCTGGCGGGACGCTGGATACCAGTCCGGCCGGCCGGGGTCGCGGTCGTACGGGTAATCGCCGAGTTCGCGGTAGAGCTCGGCGTACTGCGCGACCTTGTCCGGATCGAGCCGGACACCGAGCCCGGGACCGTCGGGCACGTTGATCGCGCCGTCGACATAGCGGAACATGCCGTCGGCGATCACGTCGTCCACGAGATGGTGGTAGTGCGCGTCGGCCGGCCGATCGAGGTTCGGGAGCACCGCACCGAGGTGCAGCATGGTGGCCAGCTGGATGCCGAGCTCCCCCGAGGAATGCACCGACACTCCGAGCTGGAAGGTGTCGCATACGGTGGCGGCCTTGACGCAGGCACGGATGCCACCCCAGAAGGTCGTGTCGAGGAGGACGACATCAGCCGCGCGATCGAGAACATTCGCGGCAAGCTGTTCGAAGTTGATGACGACGGTGTTGGTGGCGATCTCCAGTCCCAGGCCCCGCAGCTGCCGCAGCCCGCCGAGACCCCAGGTCGGATCCTCGTAGTAGTCGTTGGGGAGATCGCGGATCGCCTCGCCGAAGCGCCGCGCCTCACTGACCGACAGCGCCGCGTTGGGGTCGTAGCGCAGCAGATCACCGCCGGTCGCCTCAGCAAGCGCGCGATAGCACTCCAGTTCGTACACCGGGTCGAAGACGCCGCCCTTGAGCTTGTGCACCGTGAAGCCGTGCTGGTCCTTGAGTTCCCGGGCTTGGTCGGTCAGTTGCTCGGCGGTACGGATCTCGCCCCGGCCGGTCGCCGGATCGGCGTACCGGAAGAAGAGGTACGACGCGAACGGCACCTGATCACGCAGTCGCCCGCCGAGCAGCTCCGACACCGGGACGCCGAGATCTTGTCCGACCAGGTCGAGGCAGGCGAACTCGATCGCGGCGAGCAGCTGGGTCCGGTTGTTGTAAAGGCTCGCCGTCGGGTTGGCGATCGAGAGCCGTAGCGCCTCGAGCATCAGCGGATCGTGACCGACCAGGTATTTCTTGAGCGCGACGATGGCCGCCTCGGCGCTCTGGCCGCCGCCGCCCAACTCACCGAGGCCGATCAACCCGTTGTCGGCCTCGACTTCGACGATCGTCCGGACGAACCGACCCCAGTGCGCCCCGTTGGAGTGCAGCAGCGGAGCCTCGAGCGGCACCGCCACCGTCGTTGCCCGGATGTCGCGAATTTTCATGCGGTCCCCTTGTCGTGATCTGGTGGACTCAGCCGACCGGCTTGAGGCTGGAGGCGAAGAAGCGTTGGAAAGTCAGGAAGAGCACCACGGTCGGCAGTGACACGAGCAGTGCCGCCGCCAGCACGATCGGCGGTCCCAGGCTCGAGTAGCCGCCATTGAGCTCGGCCAGGGCCGCCATCACCGGTCGGATGTTGGGACTGGTGGACAGCGTGATGCCGAAGAGCAGGTCGTTCCACACCCACGTGAACTGGAAGACGAACGCGGCCAGCAACGAGGACTTCACCAGCGGCAGGTGGATCCGCCAGAACAACCGACTCCAGCCGGCGCCGTCGAGCTGGGCTGCTTCGGTGATCTCATCTGGAACTGTCGTGAGGTAATTGCGTACGACGAAGAACGCGAACGGCACGCAGAGCGCTGCGTAGATCAGCACCATGCCGAGCTGTGTGTCGTAGAGGTTGACGTCGACGAACGCCTTGAAAAGCGGCGCGAGGAAGATCTGCAATGGCAGCAGGGTGCCGGAGTAGATCAGCCAGAACCACAGGCCCCGACGACGCGTCGGCATCACGATGACGGCGAACGACGCGAACGCGGCAGCGAAAACCGCGATTCCGGCCGACAGGGTCGCGTAGAGCAGGCTGTTGTAGATACCCAGCCCGAGGTCGGCGGACTCCCACGCCTTGCTCAGATTGTCGAAGAAGCCGAATCCACCGGGAAACCAGTCCGGGGAGCCGTCGTAGCTGCTGCTTGGGGTCATGGCGTTGACGACGAGCAGGTACGTCGGGATCAGCCACAGGATCGCGAAGGTGATCAAGAATCCATTACGGAGATATCGCGCCATGGTGATTCGTCACCCTCTCTTCGGCATCTGTTGACGCAAGTAGATCCACGACACGGACACGACGATGACCGCGAGCACGACCGCGACGGCTGAACCGAGGCCGTATTCGCTGAGGACGAAGGTCTGGCGATACATCGTCACGGCGAGAGTCTCCGAGAGCCAGCCCGGACCACCCTGGGTCAGCAGCCAGATGACGTCGAACACACGCAGGCTGTTGGCGATCGAGATGCCCACCACGACGACGGTCACCGCCCGCAGTTGGGGGAAGACGATGCGGCGGAAGAGCCGGAAGCCGCTGGCGCCGTCGAGCATCCCGGCTTCCACCGTCTCACGGGGCACGGTCTGGAGGCCGACGAGGAAGAGGATGATCGAGATCCCGACGGCGCGCCACGTTTCGGCCAGGATCATCACGATCGTGTTCATCGGCCACGACAGCAGCCACTCTTGTTGGAGTGAATCCAGTCCGAACGCGCCGAGCACCTGGTTGACGGCACCATCGCTACGGAGCATGAACCCCCAGATGACCCCCGTGGCGGTGCCGGAGATGGCGTACGGCAGGACGAACGCGTAGCGCACCCAGACCGGCCAGCCGCTGGCGTTGGTCAGAACGGCGATCAGCAATCCGAGAAGGACCGGGAGCAGCAGGGTCCCGACCGTCCAGATCACGGTATTGATGAGGGAGCGATGGAACCTCTCCGCGCCGAGCAATGTCACGTAGTTGTCGAAACCGACGAACTCGGCCGGACTGATGCCGTCGTACTCGGTCAGGCTCTGATAGACCGTGTAGCCGAACGGCACGAGGAGGAGGATGCCGACCAGGGCAAGCGCGGGCAGGATGTACATGGCGATGCCGGCGCGTGCGGTGAGAGCGTCACGACGTGCCCTGGGGCCGTGCGCCCGGGGCCGAGGCGGCGTCGCCTCGGCCCCGGGCGCACGCGTTCGCACCGCGGTGCTGGGGGCGGGCTCGGTCACTCCTGCTCCCACTTCGCCCACTCCTGCTCGGCCCGCTCCTGCATCCGCTGCAGAGTCGGGCCGATGTTCTCCTTCGAAGGATCGACCATGAAGGTCGCCAGATCCTTGACGTTCCCCGCGACCAGCGACGGCGGACTGGCCTCCCAATAGCGCTCGAGCTCGATCGGCTCACTCTGCTGCACCTGCTCGGTGACCGACGTCAGGATGGGGTTCTCGATCTCGACCTGAGGATTGGCCGAGATGTCGTTGATCTCGTCGACCCACACCTCTTGAACGTCGGGGTTCAGCCACTCACCGAGCGTCTCCACCGCGGCCTCCTTGTTGGGGGCCTTCTCCGGCACCGCGAAGACGCCGCTCTCGACGATCACCGACGGCGTCACGTCCGGCTTGATGGTCGGCATGACGAACGCGCCGTAGTCCTGCTCGGTCATCCCGTTGTCGGTGAAGATGGCGTTACGCCAGGTGCCCATCGGCACCATCGCTACCTCGCCGCTCTGGAAGAGCGCCGGTTCGTCGTCCCAAGCGACATCGGGTGAGGTGAAGAAGCCACGCTCATAGAGGTCCGACCAGATCTCCATGGCCCTGCGCGCTGGCTCGTCGGTGTATTTCGCGTCCCCGTTCATCAGGTCGGCGTAGAACTCCGGGTTGAGCTTGCTGAGGATCTCCCCGAACCAGATGAAGGCCGTCCACCCTGCCTCTTGCGTACCGAAGAACGGGGTGATTCCGGCGTCCTTGATCGTTTGTGCATTGCCGATGAACTGCTCCCACGTCGTCGGAACCGACAGGCCCAGGTCTTCGTAGATCTTCTTGTTGTAGAAGATCACCCAGTACGACTTGTACATCGGCATCGCATAGACATGACCGTCGTACGAGAAGCTCGGTGCGGTATCAGGATTGACCCAGTCGTTCTCGACCGCGGCTTCCCACTCAGCGTCGAGATTGGCCAGGCCACCGGTGCGCGCGAGCTCTTTCAGCCGGTAGCCGCTCCACCACTTGACGAGGTCGGTCGCGCTGTCGGACTGCAGAGACGAGCGGATGACCTGCTGGTAACTCTCGGTACTCGGGACGTTCCGGGGATCGATGCCGTACCCGGTGAGTTCCTCGAGTTCCTCGCCGGCAGCCTTGTAGGCCTCGACGAAGTCGGCTCGGTCGCCGTTCAGGGTGAGGGTGTCGCTCGCTCCCCCGCTGGTCTCAGAGCCGCTCGCGCACGCGCTGAGCATCACGGCGGCGATCGCTGCGGCCGTGACCGCTGACTTTCGACGGTTCATGACGGCTTCCTTCGGTTTGGGTGGGACGTCCTACTGGTTGGGATCCGGGCTCTCTCGGAGCTTGCGGCTCACGACGGCGATCACGCCCTCGAGGTGAGTGCGCATCAAGTCCGCCGCTCTGGCCGGGTCGTGCTGGACGATCGCGTCATAGATGTCGCTGTGCTCGTCGTGGTCGTGTTTCGGATCGGCGTAGAGGTCACCGATCACGCGCTGTTGCGGCTCATAAAGTTCGACGGTCGACTGCAGGGTCTCGGCCAACACCTTGTTACCGGCGGCGCGGGCGATGGCAACGTGAAAGCGCATGTTCAGCTGGGTGATGGTCGGCTCCCAGCCATCGGTGATCGCCCGCGCGGCCGCGCCCAACACCGACTCGATCTCGGCGATCTGTGTGTCCTCGCCTCGGCGGGCAGCCCGGCCGGCAAGCTCAGGCTCGATGAGCAGACGTGTGTCCAGGACGTCGAGCGTCGCGACGTCTCCGATCTCGCTGCGCGCTGGATTGGCGATCACGAGCCGGCGACTGTCCCCGCTCACGTAGATCCCGGAGCCGTGCCGAAACTGGATCGTGCCGGTCGCCTCCAACCGCCGTGCCGCCTCCCGCAGCGTGGGCGTCGCGACGCCGAACTGGGTCGCCAGGGCAGACACAGACGGAAGCCGATCGCCGATCTGATAGCTGCCGTTCTCGATGAGCTCGACCAGGCCCGCGGTCAGATCATCCAGCAGGCTACGACGCTCCAGCCCCGACTCACTCATGTGTTCATCTCACCGAATTCCTCTACTCATCTAATGACTTGGCGATGGAGGCTAGCGGCACCGGACGACGGCGTCAAGGAGTTGAGACCGGTGCGAGAGGGACGGAGAAGGCAGAACTGCGGCCGCGGCACCCGGGATCGGTCGTGGACCAACCGGTGCGAATCAGCAGGCGTTAGGGCGCGCCCCGTGCTGGACCCGGCCAGCTGGCCGGGGCACTCTGGTTGTGCCTCGTGATCATCCATGTCGCGCAATCGTGAGCCACCCGCGGCCAAATCACGGGGACGGCCGTGATCACGAGGCATCAGTGCGGCCGCTACGCCTCCAGAACGCCACAGGTGACCATGATCACCGGGACCGCTACCCCTGGATATCAGGCAAGTTCGGCTCGGAGGAGCTCAGCTACCGGGTGCCGGGCGCCGAGGCGGGCCGGAACGGTGGTGAGCGCCGCCACCACAAGCGCGGTGCCCGCCACCACGGCAAACAGCCACCACAGCGGTGGGACCGGATTCTCGTCCGGAACCACGGCCATGTACAGCCCGATGCCTCCCGGGATTCCCAGCACGGCTCCGGTGAGCGCGGGAAGCACTTGCGCTGCCGAGAGTCCTGCGCTGACCTCCCGAGGAGTCACGCCGAGAGCACGCGCCAGCGCCGATGAATGCCTGGCATCAAGCGCGGTCGTCCAGGTGATGACGATCGTGTTGACGGCCGCAAGCGCGACCAGCATCAGCGTGATGACCAACAGCACCTGGTTGGCTGCGTCCAACTCGAACTCGTCCACCCCAGAGGAAGCGAGCTGGGCTTGACCTGCAACCGCTTGCGCAGAAAGCTTGTCCCGACGCGACATTCGACCGCGAAGGACACGACCGTGCGACGGATCGGCTTCATCGGCACCGAGAACTCCCACACCGACCACTTCATCCGGTTCCTGAACACCGAGCATCGCCATCCCGGTTATCGCGCCGTCGCACTCGCGGGCGGACGGAACGAGCGGAACGAGGCGCTGGCCCGCGACGGCGGGATCGACGACGTGGTGGAGTCTCCCGAGGACCTGATCGGCCGGGTCGACGCCGCCATCGTCTCCACGCGGGACGGCTCCCGCCACCGCGAGCAGTCCGAACCGCTGCTCGGCGCCGGGATCCCCGTCCTGGTCGACAAGCCACTGGCCACCACCGTCACCGACGCCGAGGCGATCGTCACAGCGGCGGAGCGCCGCGGGGTGCCGCTCGTGTCGTGCTCGGCGCTGCGCTTCGTGCCCGAGATCGCCGAGTTCGCCGCTCCGCACGAGCGCGGCGAACTACGCCAGCTGAGCATCAGCGGCCCGGCCGACCCGGACAGCGAACACTCCGGGCTGTTCTTCTACGGAATCCACCACGTCGAGACCGCGCTCGAGCTGCTCGGCAACCCGGTCGTCGAACCCGCCTCGCTGGACGTGACCGTCCGCCGGCACGGCGACACCACCGTCGCGCTGACCCGCATCGCCGGTGTCGACGTGGTGCTCACGTTCATCGCTGCAGCCGACGGCCACCGGGCCCCGTTCCACGCGCTGGCCACCGGAACCGGCGGCGTGTTGGCCCGCGAGCTCACCCTGGGGCCGGACTACAACGCCCCGGCGCTGGCGCGCTTCGTCGAGGCCGTCGAGTCCGGGACCGCGCCGGCTGGCGCCGCCGAGCTGATCTCCCCGGTCGCCGTCCTGTCCGCCATCACCGAAGCGCTCGACGGGCCAGCTCAGGCCAGCCGGTCGTAGATGTCCGGGGTGACCTGGTGCCGCAGCGGCTCGCCTCGCCCGAAACGGCCGATCTCGTCCACCACCACCCGCCCCTGCATCGCGCGCGCCTGCACCGTCCCGCCGGCGACGTGTGGCGTGAGCACCACGTTGTCCAGGCCGAGAAAGGCGCTGTCCGGCGGCAACGGCTCGTCGTCGAACACGTCCAGCCCCGCGCGGATGCGTCCGGGACGAAGCTCGGCCAGCAGCGCGGCCTCGTTGACGACGGCCGAGCGTGCGGCGTTGACCAGCACGGCGCCGTCGGGCAACCGGGACAGCTCGCGCGCACCGACCAGCCGCCGGGTCTCGGGCGTCGCCGGCGCCGCGACACACACGACGTCGCTGTCCGCGAACAGCTCGTCCAGCTCGACCAGCCGGACACCGAGCCCGGCGGCGTCGTCCGCCGCGGCGTACGGGTCGAACGCGGTCAGGCGGGTCACGCCGAGCCCGCGCATCATCTGCGCATAGTGCCTGCCGACCCGGCTCAGCCCGACGACGCCGACCCGTTGCGCGCGCACGGCCCGGCCGAGCGTCCCGTTGCCGGCGGCGGCCCAGTCCCGCCCGCCCTGCAGGCCGCGGTCGTGGATGTGGACGTTGCGCAGCAGCACCATCGTCAGGGTCACCGACATCTCGGCGACGGCCTCGGCCATCGCCTCCGCGCCGCCCTGGACGAGGGTGAGACCGTTCTCGAGCGCCGTGCGCGGGAACAGCCCGCGCACCGACCCGGCCGCGTGCACGGCCATCCGCAGCCGTGATCCGTCCAGCCGCTCCGGTGGGAACCGTTCCGTGCTCCACGAGGTGACCAGCACGTCGTAGCGCTCGGCGACGTCGTCGGGAACGGGGGCACGGCCGGAGTCCGGCGCGAACTCGACGGTGCCGAGCGAGCGCAGATCCGCGGCGACGGCGGGCTCGAAGAGCCGATCGAACTCGTCGGGACGGACCGCGACGTAGATCCGCGGCTCTTGCGTCATCATCGTCTCCTCGGTGTGGTCGGAGGGCCACGCCGGCCCGGCGGCGACATCCGGCACCGTAGTATGGACCCACCGGTACTGCAAGCGGTTGCACACGTGAGGAGACCGATGCGCATCGCCCTGCTCCCGCCCCGACGAACGCCCCAACACTGGCGGTTACGCCCGCACGATCGGGGCGTGCTCGGACGCCGAGGTGCTCGTGCCGCCGCCGGAGGCCATGCCGGACTTTCGCACCCCGGCCGACACCGGCGCGCTGGCGTCCTGGCTGCGCGCCGTCGGCCCCGAGGTCGACCACGCCGTGGTCTCGCTGGATCTACTCGCCCACGGCGGGCTCGTCCCGTCCCGGCTCACCACCGACACCACCAGCGCCGTCGTCGCCCGACTGGGCGTGCTCGGCGACCTACCGGTCCCGGTGACCGCGTACCAGGTGGTGACCCGGCTGCCGCACTACGACAACCCCGGCCGGTCACGTCAGGAGCCGGAGTACTGGACCACCCACGGCGAGCGGCTCGCCCGGCTCTCCACCGCCTGGGACGAGCGCACGCTCGGCGAGACCGACGACGACACCGTCGCGGCCGCCCGGGCCGCGGTCCCCGACGAGTACGTGGCCGACACGGCCCGCCGGCGGCTGCGCAACCACGCCGTGAACCTCGCCGCCCTCGAACTCGCCGCGGACGGGGTCGTCGACACGCTGGTCGTCACTTCCGACGACACGGCGCCGCGCGGCCTGCCCGCCGCCGACCGCCGGGCGCTCGCGACCTGGATCGACCGGCTCGGCGTGGACGTGCTGACCTATCCCGGCGCGGACGAGGTGCCCAGCGCCCTCGTGGCCCGGGTGGCCGCCGCGGCTGCCGGCGTCCGACCCCGGATCGCCGTGCGCTGCCCCGACCCGAGCGGGCTCGAGCGGATCGCCCCGTACGAGGACCGCCCCGTCGGCGCCGGCCTGGCGAACCAGGTGCGCGCGCTCGGCGCCGAACAGGTGCCGGAACCGGGCGACGCGGACGTCGTCGTCGTGCTGCACGCTCCCGCACGCGAGCCGGGCGACTGGGTGATGGACCCGCCCCGTCAGGACTCGACCGCCGCGAGCCGCGCCGTCGTCGACGAGGTCCGCGAGCACCTGTCCCGGGACCGGCGGGTGGCTGTGGCCGACGTGCGCTACGCCAACGGCTCGGACCCGACGCTGATCACGGCGCTGGACGAGGCCGGCGCCCTGGGCGCGCTGGTCGCCTACGGCGGCTGGAACACCGCCGGCAACACCATCGGCACGACGCTCGCGGCGGCCGTCACGCCGATGCTGGGCACCTCGGCGGCGGCCGCACGGGCCCGGCGCGGCTTCCTGGCCCGCAGGATCGTCGAGGACGGGCACTACCTGCCGGTGGTCCGCGCCGCCGTGCAGGACGAGGCCCGCCGCCGCGGGCTGACCGACCCTCCGCCGGAGGAGCTTCCCGCGGTGCACGAGCGCATCACCCGTGACCTCGACCGCTGGGCACGGACGGTGAACGCGCTGGACGGTCTCCGTGTCCGCGACGCCCGGCTGCCGTGGGGGTCCACCTTCACCGTCGACGTCACCGTCGACGACGAGTGACGTCCCATGATCATCGGCACTTGACCGCTCATACGGCGGGAAAATGCCGATGATCATGAAGGACAAATATACAAATGAATATTTGTGCTAGTCTGCGGACACCCGTCCCCGAGGAGTGTCATGACCGCCGAGCCCGCACCCGATCTCGACCTCGCGTTCCGCGCACTGGCCGACGCAAACCGGCGGGCCATCCTGACGGTGGTCCGCTCCGGGCCGCGGCCGGTCGGGCAGATCGCCGACCAGCTCGGACTGTCCCAGCAGACCACGTCGCACCATCTCGGGGTGCTGCGCACAGCCGGGCTCGCCAGCGCCACCAAGGCCGGCACCCGCCACCTGTTCGCTGTCGACACCGACGGGCTGGCCGCCGTCCGGACCTACCTCGACGACTTCTGGCCGGCGAAGCTCTCCGCTCTCAAGGCAGCCGTCGAGTCGCGGGAGAACGGCGCCGATGGCTGAGTACACGACGTCGATCGAGATCGACGCGGCCCCCGAGGCGGTCTTCGACCACCTCGTCACGGACGCCGGCATGACGGCGTGGATGGGCCAGCACGCCGAGCTGGACGCGCGTCCGGACGGCGGGTTCGCGGTCGACATCGCCGGCTACGCCATCCGGGGCCGCTACCTGGAAGTGGACCGGCCACACCGGGTGGTCGTGACCTGGGGCGTGGCCGGCAGCCCTGACCTGCCGCCGGGTGCCTCCCGGGTCGCGTTCACCCTCACCCCCACCACACACGGAACCCGCGTCGAGCTCACCCACTCCGGCCTGCCGGACGACCAGCTGGACGGTCACGCCGACGGCTGGCAGCACTTCCTCAGCAGGCTGGGTGTCGTCGCGTCCGGTGGCGACGCCGGCGACGACGACTGGGTTCCCGTCGACGACCGGAGCATCGCGCACCGACCAGCACGAAGGAGCACATCGTGACCAGCACGTCCCAAGCCACCGCTCTCGACACCGTCCTGGACTATCACCGGACCTGGACCGGCGGCGACATCGACCGGGCCATGACGAAACTCGCCGACGACTTCGTTTGCCACGCGCCAGGCGAAGAACTGACCGGCAAGGACGCCTACCGGCGGTATCTGGCGGGTTTCGTGCCAAACCTGACCGGGCTGACCGACATCGCGAGCTTCGCCGACGGCGACCACGTGGCGCTTTTCTACTACCCGCAGACGGCCGCGACCCGCACCGCGGTGGCCGCCGAGTACTTCACCGTGCGCGACGGCATCATCACCGAGAGCGTGCTGGTCTTCGACCGGCTGTCTTACGCCCCGCCGAGCCCGTAGGGACGGGGATTGCACCGTGACGAGCACACCCACCGCGCTCACCGGCCGGGTCCGGGCGGCGCTGAGCGGCGAACCGTCGACGCGCGAGGTGTCGATGTTCGGCGGCCTGTCCTTCATGGTCGACGAGAAGATACTCGTCGCCGTGGGCCGCGACGACGTCCTGCTGGTCCGCATCGATCCGGCACGCCACGACGAGCTGCTCGCGCTCGCCGGGGCCACACAGGCGGAGATGGGCACCGGCCGGTCCATGGGACCGGGCTGGATCCACGTCGTCCCGGACGCACTCGCCACCGACGACGACCTGTCCTTCTGGCTCGACGTCGCGCGCGAGTACAACACCCGTGCCCGCCGGACCACGCGGTGAGCCGGCCCCAGCCGGGTCAGGCGACGTAGACCTCGGTGTCGCCGAGCCGGGTGGCCACGACGCGGCTCACCCCGTCGGCGCGATCCAGGACCGTTACGTCGCCCCCGTCCGCCGCGGCTCGTGCCCGCTCGCCGACGCCGAGCACGCGGGCGGGGTTGACGGTGGCCATCGCCAGCGTCGTCGCCGGATCGAACGGCAGCCGTTCCCACGCCCAGTCGAGGCAGGCCAGCAGCGACGCGCCCGCCCCGGCCAGCAGGTCGGTCCCGGTGAGACCGAGCCGTCCGTCGGCGCGCACGGTGACGCTGCCGCCGACGGGGGTGCGGTACTCGCCGGGCGGGCATCCGGCCAGGGCGGCGGCGTCCGAGGTGAGGACGCTACGCTCGGGCGACTTGGCCCGGACCATGGCCGTGAGCGTGTCCGCCGGCAGGTGGTGGCCGTCGGCGATGAACATCGCCGTCAGCGCGTCCTCGGCGAGCTGGGCCCAGACGTGGTTCGGGTGTCGAGGCAACATGCCGTGGGTCCCGTTTCCCAGGTGCGTGCTCAGTGTGGCCCCGACACGGGCCGCGGCACGGACCTGGTCCGGCTCCGGTGCGCAGTGCCCGAGCGAGATCAGCACTCCTCGCTCGGCGGCGCCGGCGACGTACTCCAGCGCGCCGTCGGTCTCCGGCGCGAGGGTGACGACGCGCACGAGGCCGTCCGCGGCGTCCTGCCACCGGTCCAGCTCGGCCAGGCTGGGCGGGCGCACGAACCTCGCGTCGTGCGCACCCCGAGGACCGTCGTCGGTGTTCACCGCCGGGCCCTCGACGTGCACGCCGGCGATCGTGTGCGCCACCAGCGGGTCACCCGACCGCGCCTCCCGGACGGCGCGCAGCGCCCGGGTCACCGCCGGTTCGGCAGCAGTGATCACCGTCGGGAGGAACGTCGTGACACCCTGTCGCCACATCGCGCGGGTGAGCTCGATGATCGTCTCGGCGTCCACGTCCGTGGCGTTGACGTCGAGGCCGCCGTATCCGTTGACCTGCAGGTCCACCAGCCCGGGGATGGTGACGGTTCCGCTCGTGCGCACGGGCTTCCCCTCCGGTGTCACTGCAGCTCACCGGACGACGCCGTCAGCATCGTCGCCGCGCCGTCGTCCAGGTGCACCGACACGTCGGCGTGGGTCCGCAGTGCGCTCGCGGGACATTCCGGCGTGACCGGCCCCTCGAGCGCATCCGCGACGGCACGGGCCTTCTGCGCACCGAGCACGGTCGCCACCAGCGTCCGCGCCCCCAGCAGAGCGGGCACCGTGAGGGTGATGGCGTGCGTCGGCACGTCGTCGGCGGACGGGAACAGCCCTTCGTCCGCCTGCTGGATCCGGGAGACCTCCGCGAGCTCCACGACCCGCGCCAGGGCGTCGTCGTCGAATCGGGCGATCCCCGGCTCGTTGAAGGCGATGTGCCCGTTGACGCCCATCCCCAGGCACACGAGGTCGACATTCCCGGCGGCGACCAGCTCCGCGTAGCGTCGCGCCTCGGCCTCGGGGTCGCCGTCGGCACGGATGCGGTGCAGCCCGGGCAACGCCTCGGCCGGCAACCGGTCCCGCAGCCACTGCCCGAACGCCTGGGGATGGTCGTGGTCCAGGCCGAGGTACTCGTCCATGTGCAGGGAGCGCACCCGCGTCCAGTCGACACGTGGGTCGGCGCCCAAGGCGGCCAGCATGAGCTCCTGGGACGGCGCACTCGCGAAGACGACGGTCGCGCTGCCGCGCTCGGCCACCGCCGTGACGATCACCTCGGCCGCCGCCGTCGCGGCAGAGGCGGCGGCCTCCCCGGCCGTCGGGGACACCGTCGTCGCGCCGGCCCGCGCGCGCTCGTTCCTCACGACCATCCGTCCTTCGGCAGCACCGGATGTGCAATCGGTTGCAGTCACAATCTAGCGTGCTCCGACATCCCGGTCAAAGGGCCGGCGCGGTGGTTCCGCGCAGCGTCAGCGTTCCGGTCAGCGACACATTCGCGACCGGCTCCCCGTCGACGACCTTGCCGAGGACCTCCACCGCACGGCGTCCCAGCTCCTCGATGGGGGCGGTGACCGTGGTGAGCTGAGGCGTCAGCGTCCGTGCCAGCAGGACGTCGTCGCAGCCGACCACGCTCAGCTCGCCCGGGACCGACCGTCCGAGCTCGGCCAGCCCGGCCAGGACGCCACAGGCCATCAGATCGTCGAAGGCCAGTACGGCGGTGGCACCCGACGCGACGACGTCCTCGGCCGCCCGCTGCCCGTCCTCGAACTGGGCCTCGAGCGGTCCGAACTCGACGAGTTCGACGTCCGCGCCGCTCGCCCAGGTCCGCACGGCACGCGCCCGGCGGTTCGCGGCCCACGCGCTGGCTGGTCCGCACAACAGGGCGACCCTCCGATGGCCGGCGTCGACCAGGTGCTGCCCGGCCTGTTGCAGCGCGGCGGTGTTGTCGCACACGACCGTCGGCAGCCCCTGCACCGCCCGGTTCACCACGACCGTGGGCGTGCCCGCGATGGCCTGCTTCAACGTGGCGCTGCGCGCTCGCGGCGACGCGAGGATCAACCCGTCGACCTGCGACAGCAGCCGGCCGATCAGCACCGACTCGGCGGTCCCGTTGACACCGGAGTCCACCAGCAGCACGTCGGAGTCGTGCGTCGCGGCCTGCTGTTCGATGGCCCGGACCAGCGGCGGGAAGAACGGGTTGGTGATGTCCGGCACCAACACACCGACCAGCCCGGTGCGCCCCGTGGCCAGGCCGCGCGCGGAGCGGTTCGGCTGGTAACCCAGCCGCCGGGCCGTCTGCAGGACCTGCTCGCGAACCGACTCCCGGACCAGGTCGGGGCGGGTGAACGCGCGCGAGACCGTCGACGCCGAGATGCCGAGTTCCTGCGCGATCGAGTAGATGGTCGCCCGATTCATGACCAGACTCCTGAGCGTTCGTAGTGCCGCAGCGCGCGACCTGGGGGTGGCCGCAAACACAGCCCGCGCCCGGTCTCGCGGGCGAGGCCGGCGCACCCGCTGCTGGCGACAAGGCTCGCACACGCGGTGCAATCGGATGCACATCGGGGCGGATGACCATCCGTGCCGGGTCGCGAGCCGCTCCGCCAGTCACCGGACGGCGCCGGCACGGTTCCGGACACTGCGGTTGTCGAACGTCGGGTGTGGCATGGTGACAGCTCCGTTCGTGGCCGCGCCAGCGGCGCCCGATGCCATCGGGCTGAGGTCAACGCCACAGGTCAGCACGGAGAGAGGGAGAGAATGACTGATCACGCACTCCGCATCGGGATCGTCGGGGCCGGCGGCATCGTGCGGTCGCGGCACCTGCCCAACTTCGCCGCGATCGACGGCGTGAGCGTCGACGCCGTGGCGAACAGCACTCGGGCGTCGGGCGAACGCGCCGCGGCCGAGCTCGGCATTCCCAGGGTGCGCGACACGTGGCGCGACCTCGTCCTCGACCCGGAGCTCGATGCGGTGCTGGTCGGCACCTGGCCCGACCAGCACGCCCCGGTGACGATCGCCGCCCTCGAGGCCGGCAAGCACGTCCTGCTGCAGGCGCGGATCGCCCGCGACGCCACCGAGGCACGGGCCATCGCCGCGGCGGCCGCAGCGCGGCCCGACCTCGCCACCATGGTCGCCCCGGCCCCGTTCACGCTGTGGGCGGACCAGTGCATCCGGCGGCTGCTCGCGGACGGGGAGATCGGAGCGCTGCGCCTGGTCCGGGTGTTCTCCGGCGGCGGCGACGGACCGCTGCGGCCCGGCCCGGCCTGGCGCCGCGACCGGCGCCGCAGCGGAAGCAACGTCCTGACGCTGGGCATCATGTACGAGCAGCTCGCCCGCTGGGTGGGACACGCGCTCTCGGTGCAGGCCAGCGAAGCGATCGTCGACCCGGTCACCGACGGCGGCCCCGCGGACGTCCCGGATCTGCTCTCGGTGATCGCGGAGCTGCCTGGTCACGCCCGGCTCACCATGGACCTGAGCCCGCACGCCCGTTTCGGCGGCTCGAACACCGTCCATCTGTTCGGCGCCGAGGGCACACTCGTCGTCGACCTCGACCGGCAGCAACTGCTCCTGCGGCGCGAAGGGCAGGACGAGCAGGTGGTGACACCGCGGCCCGACGAGCACGGCGAATGGCGGGTCGAAGCCGAGTTCGTCGGAGCCGTCCGCGGCACGGAGCAGGTCCGGCTCACCGACGTGCCCACGGCCGTGCGCTACATGGAGTTCACCGACGCCGTGCGCCGGTCGGCCGCGGAGGGGCGCCGGATCGGCCTGTGACCGCGCCCCCGCGAGGCGGCGCCCGGCACCAGCCAGGTCAGGCCACGAGCCAGGTCAGGCCACGGCCCACAACGCCGCGCTGAGGCCGAAAGCCGTGAGGCCGAGCGTCGTCTCCATGACCGTCCAGGTCATGAGCGTGGTCTTCACGTCCATGCCGAAGAATCGGCTGACCAGCCAGAAACCCGAATCGTTGACGTGTGAGAGCACGGTCGCGCCGGCGGCGATCGCCATCACCAGCAGGGAGATCTGGAAACTCCCGAGGTCCGCCGCGGCGGCGGCCGGGCCGAGCAGGCCCGCGGCGGTGGTCAAGGCGACGGTGGCCGAGCCCTGCGCGACGCGAAGCACCGCGGCGATGACGAACGCCTGCAGGATCAGCGACATGCCCAGGTCCGAGAGCGAGTTGCTCAGCGCCTCCCCGATACCACTGAGCTCCAGCACGCCTCCGAACATGCCTCCGGCACCGGTGATCAGGATGATCGAACAGATGGGGCCGAGGGCCCGGTCGAAGATCGTGCTGATGTCGGCCATCGACCGGTCGCGCCGGCCCAGGACGACGATGGCGACGAGGACGGTGATGAGCAGCGCGACCGTGGTGTTCCCGAGCAACATGAGCGACTCGGCCCACGTGGCACCCTCCTCGATCACGCCGGCGGTCGTCAGGGTGGCGAACACGGTGTCGAAGGAGATCAGCACGAAGGGGAGAAGCAGCACACCGAGCACGGTCGTGAACGCTGGTGCTGTGCGGGTCCGGACGCCGGTGCCGCCGCCTTCGGTCTCGTCGTTCTCCTCGTCCACGCGCCCGAACAGCACATCGGGAATGTCCACGTACACCCGGCGTCCCAGGACCCGGGAGACGAGCATGACGCCCACGTACCACGACACGACCGCGACGGGCACGCCGACCAGCAGCGTGAGCCCGATGTCGCCCTCGAGCGCCTCGGCGGCCGCGACGGGTCCGGGGTGCGGCGGCACCAGCGCGTGCATGGCGGCGAACGCTCCGGCGGTCGGTAGCCCGTACAGCAGGAGCGACCCGCCGAACCGCCGCGCGACCGTGAAGACGATGGGCAGGAACACGACGAGGCCGGCGTCGAAGAAGATCGGGAACCCGAAGAGCAAGGCCGCGACGCCCAGCGCCAACGGAGCCCGCTTCTCTCCGAACCTGGCGATGAGAGTGTCGGCCAGCACCTGGGCGCCACCGGTGATCTCGAGGAGCCGGCCGATCATGACCCCGAAACCGACGAGCAGGGCAACCGAGCCGATCGTGTCGGCGAAACCGAAGGTGAGCGCGTCGGGAACGTCTCCGACCGGGATGCCGGCAGCCAACGCCGTCAGCACGCTCACGAGCACCAGCGCCACGAAGGCGTGCAGCTTCACCTTGATGATCAAGAAGAGCAGGACGGCGACAGCCGCCGCGGCGATCAGCAACAGGGTGGTAGTGCCGTATGCAGGTTCGATGGCTTCCATCGCGGGCTCCGAACGGTCGGCGCCCGGCCCAGCCCCGGGCATTTGATCTGCACCTTGCCAAGTCCGTCGCCGGTAATCAACAACCGAGGCGGGGTCGTTTCGCGACCGGCACCGCCTGACCCGGGGACGGAGTTCGAACGTCCGGACGCCCAGCGTTGATCATGGGACAACCGGCCCTCCGATGGGGCGGGAAGGCCGGTTGTCCCGTGATCGTCCTCAGCTGAGAGTGGTGCCTACGAGTCGGCGCCGCCGTGGTCGAGCTCGGCGCCGCCGCCGGTGGAGCCGAACGTTCCCTCCGGGCCGGCAGGCTCGTCCGGGAACCCGGCGAGACGCCCCGGCACCTGGGCGCCCGGCACCCCGTTCACCGACTCGGTCGAGTAGGCGAACGTCAGCTGCGCGAACGCGATCAGGTCGCTGTTCACCTCCAGCGCGTGCGGGTCGATGTTGCCGATCGTGTCGCACGCCTCGTGGTAGCACTGGTCGAACTGCTCGCCGGCCGTGCCGCCCCAGATCGCCTGCTGCTCCGGCGTCTTGACCACCTCGGCGCCGGTGAACAGCCCGCCGGACGGGATGCCGTTCTCGATGAACGCCTGGTAGTCGCTGCGTCCGGAGAACTCGGCGTCGTCGTACGGCTCGCCGGTCCAGGTGTAGTAGCGCTCGTACACGTCCTCGATGGCCGGCGAACCCGGCGGGACCGGCACCGGCGCCTCGAACGTGGACTGGTCGGCGTCGTAGGCCATGAACACGTAGTTGGGCGAGCCGACCATGTCGTAGTTCAGGTACAGCCCGATCCGGTCGAGCTCGTCCTGCGACAACTCGTTCACGTAGGCGGTCGATCCGATCAGGCCCAGCTCCTCGGCCCCCCACCAGGCGAACCGCAACGTGTTGTGCGGATTGATCTTCGCCATCTGCAGTGCCGTCTCGAGGATGGCGGCCGAGCCGGTGCCGTTGTCGTTGTACCCAGCACCCTCGGTCACGGCGTCGAGGTGGGCACCGGCCATCACGACGTTGTCGTCGTTGCGCCCGGGAAGCTCGGCGATGACGTTGACGTCGGTACGGGTCTCGGTCGGGCGGACGTGCACGCGCGCGGTCGCGCCCTGCTCCGCGAGCGCCACTCCGTTGGCGAAGCTTCCGCCCACCACCGGGACGCTGACGTCCGCGTCACCGAGGGTGCCGACGATCAGCCCTTCCCGGGTCGGCGTGTTGCCTTGGTTGAAGATGACGACGGCTTCGGCGCCGGCAGCCTCCGCGTTCAGTGCCTTGGTGGCGAACGTGCACGCGCCGCGCTGGATCAGCGCGATGTCGGCGGGGCTGCTGAAGTCCAGGCCGGCGAAGTCGCTCGCCTCGCAGCCGCTCGTCGATTCGCGCGGGGGTTCGAGCGCCAGATCGACGGGGACGACGCCACCGGTCACGTCCGCCGAACCGGAGCCGGTGTACGCACCGGTCTCGTAGTCCGCGTCGACCGGTGTGAGCTGGTGCAACGTCGCCGGGAAGGTGAACTCGAACTCGAACTCGTCCAGCGTCACCTCGTAGCCGGCGTCCTCGAGCAGCCCTGCGACGTAGTCCACGCTGTCCGCGTAGCCCTGCGTGCCGGCAGCCCGCGTGCCCGGGTAGTGCGGGTCGTCGTTGTTGTCGGCGATCTTCTGGAACTCCTCCAGGTGCGTACGGACGCCGTCGAGCGTCACGCACTCCAGGAGCTTGCGGTACGTCTGGTTGGTGCGGTTCTCGCACCCCTCGCCGGACGGTTCCGCCGACACCGGCGCGGTCGCTGCCGCCAGTGTCGCCGTGACCAACCCTGCGCTCGCAGCCGCTGCCAGCACCGCCCGGCGCCGGTGGCCACTCGGTACCCGAACCCTCATGAGGCCCTCCTTGTCACATCGTGACGTCCAACTGTGACGGACGTCACGCTCTGTGGGACGACCCTCACCGTAGAGGTCCGACGCCAGGCACGTAAGGCCTTTCAACGAACATTTCCGACATCACGTCAACGATGCGGCGGCAGCACGGACGGCACACACTCGTCGGGCACGGCACGAGATACCGGCCCATGGACGTCGCGAACGGGCGTGAGCCCTTCCGGTCAGGGTCGGCAGGCAGGCGGCAGTTCCGCGTCCGGCGCCACCGGCCACCGCCACGGATCGGGTCCGAGCGCGTTCAGCTGCTCGACCTGCCACCGGCACCACGGCGACACGTCCCCCGGCGCCGCCGCGAACTCCGGCCACGGGACCCAGGTGGTGCCGTCCACCTCGTCCGGGTCCGGCTGCGGCGCCCCGTCGACCTCGGCTCGATAGACCGGGCACATCTCGTTCTCCCGCACCCCGTCGGCCATCGTCGCGGAGTACCGGAACCTCGGTAGCACCAGCTCGATCTCCGTGGCGGTGAGGCCGAGCTCGGACTTCAGCCGACGCGCCACGGCGTCGGCCATCGACTCCTGCGGGGCCGGGTGGCCGCAGCAGGTGTTGGTCCAGATCCCGGGCCAGGTCCGCTTGTGCGACGCGCGTCGGGTCAGCAGGAACCGTCCGTCGCGGTCGAAGACGTAGCACGAGAACGCCAGGTGCAACGGCGTGTTCGCGTGGTGGGTCGTGCTCTTGTCCGCCACACCGGCGGCGTTGCCGTCCTCGTCCAGCAACACCACCTGCTCGCGGGACCCGGCGGCCGACGATTCACCCATGGCGGCATCATCTCGCAGCCCGCACCGAAAGCGACAGTCCCCGCGTCAGCCTCGCCTTGCCCCATGATCATCGGCACTTTCCGGCCTGTATGACAGGAAAGTGCCGATGATCACGCGTCGGGGTCGCGCCCGAGCAGCGCCAGCAGACGGCGCAGCGGCGCGGCGCCGTCGGACACGGGCACCGCGGGCGCGAACGGAGAACCCGGCTCACGCCGCTCCGGCCCGTCCGGGATCTGTTCCGCGACGTCGAGCGCGGCGCGCACGGCGTCCGCGTCCGGCTCGAACGGCACGTCCAGGCTCCGGGCCACGTCCCACCCGTGCACGATGTAGTCGACGAGGTGCGCGCTGACGGCCTGCACGGCCGGCAGTCGCACGTCCGGCCCGAAGTCGGGCACCGCGAACAGCTGCTCGTCGAGGCCGTCGACCGCGAACGCCGCCACCACCGCGTCGACGGACGCGCGATACGTCGCCGCCGGATCGTCGCCGAGCTGCGGGTGCTGCCAGGCCACCGGGTCCTCGCCCCGCCCGGCGGCTGCCGCCGCGAAGCCGTGGTGCTGCGCCGTCATGTGCGCCAGCAGCTCACCGAGGTCCCAGTCGGCGCACGGCGTCGACCGCGTGAGGTCGCCCGCGCGCACCTGGTCCACCACCTCGGCGGTCTGCCGGGCCACGCGCTCGTCCATCTTCACCAGTTCGTTCAAGTCGCTATGCATATGCTTACCGTATGCATCTGCTTATTGATTGTCAACGATAGGATCCGTGGACGTGACAGACGGCAGCGCCGGCCATCGACCGACCGAACGCGCCGACCTCGCGGCGATGATCGGCCCGCTCGGCAAGGCGCTCATGAACGACGAGCTGCCGATCCTGCAGCGGCACGGGCTGTCCATGTGGGCCTACGCGGTGCTCAGCACGCTGGACCGGACCCCGTTGCGCACCCAGGCGGCGCTGGCCCAGGCCATCGGCGCGGACAAGACGCGGATCATCGCCACCCTGGACGACCTGCAGGACCGCGGACTGATCCAGCGCGAACCGGACCCGGAGGACCGGCGCGCGCGCCTGCTGGGGCTCACCGCCGCGGGCGAGCGGCTGCGCGACGCCGCCAAGCGGGACATCCAGCGCGGCGAGGACGAGAACTGGCTGGCTCACCTGCCGGACGACGAGCGCGACACCTTCCTGCGCGCGCTCGCGACGCTGGCCGCCCGGGCGCGCCCGGACCGCGACGAGCCCTGAGCCCGTCCCCTACCGGTCAATGCCGTCAGGTGAGCACGTTCGCGCGCCGCATCCGGCGGCCATACAGCCACACGGCGGCGGTCAGCAGCAGGACGACGATGTCGGTGACCGCCAGGCGCACCCCCAGCACGTTCCACCGGTCCATGAACCCGAACGTGATGATCTGCAGGTACACCTGTGCCTGGGTCGCCGTCGCGGCGGCGAGCACCGCCCACCGTGACCGCAGGACCAGCAACACGACGACGGCCAGGCCGCTCGCCACGTTGGCGGTCCAGAAGAACAACGGCAGCCGCGGGTAGTCGGTGAAGTACTCGACCTGCTCCGGCCCGTACCCCTGGGCATCGAAGTAGCTGTCGTTCTCCAGCAGCACCTGCACGTAGTCGTAGGCGCCGATGGCGTACAACAGCAAGAAGAATCCGGCGACGACCCACAGGTGCCATGGGGTCGCCACTCGACCGGGCCGCGTACCGCTGCTCATGGTCGTCGAACTCGGCACGTCTTGCGCACGGTGATCGATTCTCTCATCCGGCACCGTGGCGTCAGACATACTCCCGGTCGGCGAGTTCCGCCGAGGTGGTCACGACAGGTCGGACATGTCCAGGACGAAGCGGTAGCGGACGTCGTTGCGCTCGAGACGGTCGAGTGCTTCGTTCACCCGCGTTGACGGCAGCACCTCGACGTCGGCGGTGATGTCGTGCTCGGCGCAGAAGTCGAGCATCGCGGCAGTCGAGGCGAGGCCGCCGCTGCCGCCGGAACTGAGGCTCTTGCGCCCGATGAGCAGGTCGATGGTCTCCACAGTGACCGGACCGAGGTGCCCGAGGTGGCTGAGAGTCCCGTCCAGGGCGACCAGCCCCAGGTAGCGGCCGAGGTCGTGCGGGGCCGCGATGGTGTCGACGACGACGTCGAATCCGTCCCGGGCGTCGGCCATCTGCCGTTCGTCGGTGGACACGACCAGGCCGTGAGCGCCGAGGCGACGCGCGTCGTCGGCCTTGTCCGTCGATCGGCTGACGACCGTGGTCTCGGCGCCGAGGGCGACGGCGATCTTGACGGCGAGGTGCCCGAGACCGCCCAGCCCGGCCACCGCCACCCGCGTGCCGGGACCGACGCCGAGCGAGCGCAACGGCTCCCACACGGTGACGCCCGCACACAGCAGCGGCGCCGCGGCCGCGGGGTCGAGCGTCGCGGGAAGCGGGTGGGCGAACCGGTCGCGGGCGATGTACTCGCGCGAGTACCCGCCCATGGTCGTGGAACCGTCGTGCCGGTCGACGCCTCCGTACGTCAGGGTCGGGAACTCGCGGCAGAAGTTCTCCTGACCCTGGCGGCACATGGTGCACACGCCGCAGGAGTCGACGATGTTGCCGACGGCGACCGCGTCGCCGGCGGTGAACCGGGTGACCGCACTCCCGACCTCGGTCACGACACCGGTGAACTCGTGCCCCGGCACCAACGGCGGCGCACCGTCGGCCAGGGTGTGCAAGGCGTGCAGGTCGCTGTGGCAGACGCCGCAGTAGTCCACTCGCACCGCGACGTCGTCGGGGCGCAGGTCGCGGCGTTCGAGCGTCGCCCGCCGCAGCCCGGCTCCGGCACTGTCCGCCTGCCACCCTGTCGTCGCTCGCATATCCACTCCAGATAAACAGACTGTTCGGTCTGTTCAACACTAGGCACCCGCACGCCGCAACAGCAAACCGAATGGTCTGTTTGTTAGGCTCGAGCCATGGCGGACAAGCCCCTGACCTCACGCGGCGAGGCGACGAAGCAGCGCATTCTCGACGTGGCGACCCGGGAGTTCGCCGAGTACGGGATCGCCGGAGCGCGCGTCGAGCGGATCGTGGCCGAGGCTCGCACCAACAAGGCCCAGCTCTACGGCTACTTCGGCAGCAAGGAAGGGCTGTTCGACGCCATCTTCTTCGGCTCGCTGGAACGGATCATGAACGTCGTCCCGATCGACGCCACCGATCTCGCCGACTGGGCGGTGCGCCTCTACGACGAGTACCTGCGCCGTCCGGACCTGATCCGGCTGGCCACCTGGGCCCGGCTGGAACGGCGCCCGGCCGGGCACCTCGTCGACGACGCCGAGCGCATGGACGACGCGAAGCTGCGCGCCATCTCCGACGCGCAGGCGGCGGGGCTCGTCCGCGACGGCGACCCGTTCGACCTGATGGCCATGGTGATCGCCATGTCCATGGCCTGGTCACCGGTCAGCAACGTCTACGCCGCCACCGCCGAGGAACCGGCGGACCTGCACGAGCAGCGCCGCACGCTGCTCCGTGACAGCGTGCGGCGCATCGTCCTCCCATGATCATGAGGAGTCAGGGCGCGGGCCAGCTCAACGCGACCTCCGGCTCCAGCTCCGTCTCGAACAGCCGCGGCCACGGCAGCGCGACGTCCACCGCGTCCAGGCCGTCGATCACCCCGGTGAACGTGTGCTCACCACGCCGGCCGACGGTCACCGTCCGCCCGGCGAAGTGCTCGGTGTAGAACGCCTCGGTCAGCGGCACGAGCGCGTCGCGGACCCGGTCCTGCATGGTCGCGGTCTGCTCCGGGGTCAGGCCGAACACGTTCCACCCGCGGTCACGGGCGAACTCGTAGGCGTCGGGCTGGACGACGTTCTTCCAGCGGTCGTCGAGCACGTACCGGTGCAGCAGGTACGACACGTGCGCACCGGCGGCCTCCGCCAGCGCGGGAACGCTGCGATCGCCCGGCCGCTGCAGCAGGCCCCACCGGGCGAAGCCGTGCCCGGTCGCGATGCCGAGCGAGTTGCCGGCGGTGTTCCAGCCCGAGTAGGCGAGCAGCCCGCTCAGCGACACCTCGGACTCCATCCGCTCGACCAGCGCCGCGTCGGCGCGGTTCACCTCGACCGCGTCGACCACGACGACGTCCTCGCCGGCGGCCTGCAACGACGCCATCCGGTCGACGAACGCGTCCAGGTCGGCCCCGCGGTCGCTGCCGTCGGCCGACGGCGTGTTCACCATCAGTCGGATGTCGCCGCCCTCGTCGACCGGGACCGCGCCGGCGGCCCGGACGTGCCGGGAGATGTTCACGTCGAACGTGGTGTCCTCGAGCGGGGCGGTCCAGTCGGCGCCGTCCACCCCGGAGTACTCGACACTGACCGTCGGGCGCACGTCCCGCTGCTCCAGCACGAACCGGCTGATCAGCGTCGCGTCGACCTCGTCGGCACCGGGGAAGATCTGCACCCGGTCGCCGGCGCCGAGCTGCTCGACCAGGTCCGCCAGCTGCTCGCGCTCGGCGCGGTGCAGCCCGTACGGCGCCGCGTCGTCCTGGGCCAGCACCAGGTGGTCGATGACGCCCTCGGCGGCCCAGCGGACCAGCAGCCGGTTGATCTCGTGGTTGCGGGCGCGGGCGGCGAGATAGTCCTCGAGGACGTCGTCCGGGATCTGCGAACGGACCTGCTCGAGTTCCGCGCGGTATTCCTCCTGGCCCAGGTTCTCGACCCGGTCGACCAGGATGGCCCAGCGCCGGATCAGGTCGTAGAGGTCCACCGCGTCCTCACCCAGCGAGGTGACGGCCAGGCGCTGGATGGTGTCGTAGACGTAGATCGGGGTGCCGGGGTTCTGGGCGCGCAGTTCGCGCAGGGCGGCCACGTTCTCACGCGCCTGCTCCTCGGAGAGCGTGCCGGTGCGTGAGGCGATCAGCCCGCCGTAGGCGAGCATGCTCACCGAGACCACGTACCCGTCCGCGTCGTCCTGCTCGAGCAGCCAGTCGCCGACGGCGGCGCCGTCGCCCGGCGTGGTGAACGTCCCGATCGCCTCGTCCGGCGGGAACGTGGTGCCGACATCGGCCGCCGCGGCGGTCATCTCCGGGAAGTACGTGTTCGCCGGACGGTCGTCCAGCGGGACGATCGCCAGCTCGGAACCGTGCTCCGGCGCGGGCGCCGACGGGCCGGGCGCGGAACCGCCCGGCTCCGGCGACGCGGCGGCGGGTGTCGCGAGGCCGGCTCCGGCGGCCAGCACCGAGACGGTCGACAGCGCCAGCATTCGGGCGAGCGCGGTTGAACGATGAACGGACATCAGCGTGGATCACCTTTTCCGTCAGGTCGGACGAGGTCGTGGACGGCGCCGGAAACGGCGGCACCGGTGGTCAGCCGTCGCTGCGCAGCATGCGCTGCCACGCGGGTTCGTGTGCGGCTCCCGGGCCCGCGGCTGCTGCGCGAACACGTCCGCGACGATGTCCCACCAGCCGTACAGCGTCGGGTAGAGGCTCGAGCACTCGAAGGTCGCCTCGTCGACGGCGTCGGCGGCGGCACCGGCCACGACGCCGGACCTCCTCCGTCTCGACGTGGCGTGAGCATCACGACGATCTCCTCTCCGTGGTGACTCGTTCCTCGGGCCGTGAACCTTCCGGGGGGTCGGCCTCGGTGCGTTGACTTTCGACGGCGCGGCACAGCGGCGTCAAGGGTTGCCGCTGTACTAATTCGGATTATCACCGGCTCCACGTCTTGACACGGCCATTCCGGGCGCTGCAGTGTCCTCGGTACACGCGCTGAAGTTGCGCATTATCAATCGAAGGGAGCCGCAGGTGCCGACCCGTTCCGGACGCCTCACCCAGCGCGACATCGCGCGGCTCGCCCAGGTCAGCCAGACCACCGTCTCGATGGTCCTGAACGACCGGCACCTGCCGAGCGTGCGCATCTCGCAGGAGACCAGGGACCGCGTCCTGCGCGTCATCAACGAGACCGGCTACGTCGCCGACCCGGTCGCACGACGGCTGCTCGCTCAGCACAACCAGATCTTCGGCGTCTTCACCTACGAACGCGTGTTCCCGAGCACCAGCGCGGACTTCTTCCACCCGTTCCTCGTCGGCATCGAGGAGAGCTCGGAGCAGCTGGGCTGCGACCTGCTGCTGTTCACCAGCGCACCCACGGGCCAGGGACGGCGCATCTTCCACGAGAACAACCGGCTGCGGCTGGCCGACGGATGCATCCTACTGGGCCGCGAGATCCCGGCCGACGAGCTCGCCCGGCTCAACGACGAGGCCCACCCCTACATCGCGGTCGGCCGCCGCGACGACGCGCACGGACCGGTCCCCTATGTCGGCGCCGGCTATGCCGAAGCGACCGCGGAGCTCGTCGAACGCGCGCACGCTCTGGGCCACCGAGAGCTCGCCTACGTCGGGCCGGGCGGCGGCGCCGAGTCCGCGGTCGACCGCCTGCGCGGCTTCAGCTCCGCCGGTGGCCGCCGGCACGACGACGGGCGGCGCCCGACGGCCGAGATCCTCGACTTCCTGCTGGACACCGGTGTCACCGCGGTCTTCGCCGAGGAGCACGCGGCCGCCACGGCGCTCGCCGAGACGGCCGAGGCACGCGGGATGCGCGTGCCCGCCGAGCTGTCCGTCGTCGCGCTCGGAGACCCGATGGCCGACGGGTCCGACCGTGAGTTCACCGGCTTCCGCATCCCGCGCCGCGAGATGGGCGCGCAGGCCGTCGACATCCTGTCGGCGCTGCTCCGCGGCGAGGACACCGACATCCAGCGGCTGTTGCCGTGTGAGGTCACGGACCGCGGAACCCTCGTCCCACCGGAACAACCGGATCAACCGAACCCAAGGGGGAGATAGTGCGCACAGATGTACTCGTCGTCGGCGGAGGCCTCGGTGGTGTCGCGGCCGCGGTCGCGGCGCTACGCGCCGGGCGCTCGGTGGTGCTGACCGAGCAGTACGACTGGCTCGGCGGGCAGCTCACGTCCCAGGCGGTTCCGCCGGACGAGCACTCCTGGGTCGAGGAGTTCGGCGTGACCGCGACCTACCGCACCTTGCGTGACCGCGTCCGCGACTACTACCGCGCGAACTTCCCGCTGACCGACGCCGCGCGCGCCCAGGCCGACCTCAACCCGGGCGCCGGTTACGTCTCCCGGCTGTGTCACGAGCCCCGCGTCGCGCTCGCGGTCATCGAGTCGATGCTCGCGCCCGCACGCTCGGCCGGGCGGCTGACCGTTCTGCAACCGACCCGGCCGGTGCACGCCGACGTCGACGGCGACACCGTCCGCGCGGTCACCGTCCGGCACGAGCACGACGGCGCCACGACGACGGTCGAGGCGGCCTACGTCGTCGACGCCACCGAGACCGGCGAGCTGCTGCCGCTGACCGGCGCCGAGTACGTCACCGGATTCGAGTCCGGAGCCGACACGGGTGAGCCCAACGCCCCGGACGTGGCACAGCCGCTGAACATGCAGGCGGTCTCGTACTGCTTCGCGATCGACCACGTCGACGGCGACCACACCATCGACCGGCCCGCGAGCTACGACTACTGGCGCGCCTACCAGCCGCCGTTCTGGGGCGACCGGCTGCTGTCGTGGACCGCACCCGACCCGCGGACGCTGGAGACCGTGCGTCGCGCGTTCACCCCGAACCCCGACGACGACCCGCAGAGCGTCCTGGCCGACCAGCGGATCAACCCGGGAGGTGACGACCTCTGGACATTCCGGCGCATCGCCGCGCGCCGCAACTTCGCTCCCGGGCATCACCCCAGCGACATCACGCTGGTGAACTGGCCGATGCTCGACTACCTCGACGGCCCGGTGTTCGACGTGCCGGACGCCGAGGCGCACCTCGCCGGCTCGCGGGAGCTGGCCTACTCGGTGCTGTACTGGATGCAGACCGAGGCGCCGCGAGCCGACGGCGGCACCGGCTTCCCGGGGCTGCGGCTGCGCGGTGACGTCACCGGCAGCACGACGGGGCTCGCCCAAGCGCCGTACGTGCGCGAGTCGCGCCGCATCCGCGCCGAGTACACGGTCGTCGAGCAGGACCTGTCCAGCGCCGCGCGCGGCGACAAGGGCGCGGTCTCGTACGACGACTCCGTCGGCGTCGGGATGTACCGGATCGACCTGCACCCGTCGACCGGCGGCGACAACTACCTCGACGTCCCCGCCGAGCCGTTCGAGATCCCGCTGGGCGCGCTCGTCCCCCAGCGGATGCGGAACCTGCTTCCGGCGAGCAAGAACATCGGCACCACGCACATCACCAACGGCTGTTACCGCGTGCACCCGGTGGAGTGGAACATCGGCGAGGTCGCCGGCCGTCTCGCCGCGTACTGCCTGGAGCACCGGAGTACGCCGTCCGCCGTCCGCAACACCCCTCGCGCGCTCGCCGACTTCCGGTCGGCGCTGGTGGCCGAGGGCATCGAACTGCACTGGCCCGACGGTGTGTACGGCTACTGACCAATTCCGACCCTTTTCAGGAGGAACGAGATGCGCGCTCCGAGACCCCCGCGGGCGATCGCCGCGGCAACCGGCGTCCTGGCTCTGGCAGCCACGATGGCGCCGCAGGCGGCCGCCGACGACGTCCCGGCCCACACCGACCTGTTGCCGGAGTTCGGCTACACCGATCTGCCGGTGCCCGCGCCGGACTGGGACCCCACCGGTGAGCGGATCTTCCCGAGCGTCGTCCGGGCCGCGGACTACCTCGAGGACCCGCTCGGCGAGTACTACCTCTATTACGCGCCGCACGAACGGCCCGGCGGGATCGCGATGGCCTACGCCGACGATCTGGACGGTCCGTGGACGGAGTACGCGGGCGACCCGCTGGTGAGCAATGTGTGGGAGCCGCACTACGACGTGAGCCACGTGTCCAGTCCGCACGTCATCTGGAACGAGGAAGAGCAGCAGTTCTTCCTGTTCTTCCACGGTGAGAACGACGTCACCCGCTTCGCCACCTCGACGGACGGCGTCGACTGGACGTACGGCGGCCCGGCGATCACGGCGGACTCCATCACCGGGCCGGAGAGCTCGTACGCGCGCGTCTACGAGCGCCGCGTCGAGGGCATGGACAACCGGTACGTGATGACGTTCATGGACCACATCGGCGACCCCGGGTTCAGCGGGGACAGGCGCATCCGCTGGGCGGTCTCCGACGACATGCGCACGTGGGAGATCCAGCCCGAACCGCTCGTGACGCCGAACGCGCACAACCGCGAGAACGCGTCCGGCGCCTATCTGCTCGACTGGAACGGCAAGACCGTCGTCGTCTACCACGGCAGCGACGGCGACATGTGGGTGAGTGAGGTGGGACCGGCGCTCGATCGCGACGTTCCGCTGGGACGGGTCCACTCCGCGCTGGACACCGCTCCGGACAGTGGACGCTCGGCCGCCCCGACGTTCTACCTGAATGGCGACGAGTTCCACGTCTTCTACGAGGCCGGACACCGGTTGAGGGCCGACATCGGACACGCCAAGGGCACCCTGCGGCCCACGGACGACGTCTCGCGTGATCTGGTCTGTTCGGCGACGCCGGCCACGATCCACGACCGGCGCCGGCCCACGCTCGTGCCGGTCAGCGTCGACGTCGAACTGCCCGACGGGACACTCGGGCCGTACGGGTTCGAGCTGACCGATGTCGACGCCCATCCGCGTGACGTCGTGGGCCTGCGGACCGGCTCCCCGGACACCGACGGCTGGATCATGCTGCGCCCCTCCGGACCGCGCGAGCGCACCGTGACGCTCACCTACACCGGCCACGACGAGATCGGCCGGCCGGCGTCGTGCGAGACGACGATACGCATCGACGTCTCCTGACCCGTCCCGGCCATACGAAGGAGTTTCGATGCAGCACCGCATGTGGCGTAGAAGTCGAAGGGCAAGGGTGTTCGCCACCATGTCCGTCCTGGCCACCCTGACCATGAGCGCGTGTGGGTCGGGATCCGGCGACGGCTCCGGAGGCGGGTCCGCCGACGGCCCGGTCGATCTGCGGATGACCGTGTGGACCGCCGACGAGTCCCAGCTCGCGTTGTTCCAGGAGATCGCCGACGCCTACGTGGCCGAGAACGCCGACACGGTCTCGTCGGTCACGTTCGAGACGTTGCCGTTCGAGGAGTACACGACCGGCCTCACCACCCAGATCGCCGGCGGGAACCCACCGGACCTGGCGTGGATCTTCGAGTCGTCGGCACCGGAGTTCGTCCAGAGCGGCGCGTTGATGGACCTGCGGCCGGTGCTCTCGGAGACCGAGGGCTACCAGGTCGACGACCTCGACAGCGACGCGCTGCGGCTGTGGGAGTCCGACGACGCGCTGTACGCCTACCCGTTCTCGAACAGCCCGTTCGGCGTGTTCGTCAACACCGACCAGCTGGCCGCGGCCGGACAGCCGATGCCGGCGGAGCTGGTCGCCGACGGCACGTGGACGTGGGACGCCGCCGCCGACATGGCCGCCGCGGCGGCGGCGAAGAGCGGCAAGTCCGGCCTCGTCGTCCGCGACTTCAACTACTCCAACTGGGGCAACCTGGCCACGATCTGGAACGGGTGGGGCGCGCGCCCGTGGTCGGAGGACGGCACGAGCTGCGAGTTCGACTCTCCCGAGATGGTCGGCGCGCTCTCGTGGTTCCACGAGCAGGTCTTCACCGAATCGGCCATCCCCGGACCCGGAACGACGGCCGACTTCTTCGCCGGCGACGCCGCGATGACGGTGACCCAGATCAGCCGCGCGTCCGCGCTGGACGGCAGCTTCGGCTGGGACCTGCTGCCGCTGCCGGCCGGGCCGGAGCAGCAGCAGAACGTGATCGGCCAGGCCGGGATCGGCGTGCTGGCCGACGGGCCGAACGCGGAGGCCGCCGCGGACTTCCTGGCGTACTTCACCAACCCGGAGAACTCCGAGCGGCTCGCGCAGTACTTCCCGCCGCCGCGGACGTCGTTGCTGAACGCCGAGACGCTGAAGGCGGCGAACCCGAAGCTCAGCGCCGAGCAACTGCAGTCGGTCGTCGTCGAGGGCATCCAGGGCGCGGTCACCAAGCCGGCGCACCCGAACTTCGCCAAGCTCCAGCAGACCATCCGGGCCGAGCTGGACTCGCTGTGGAAGGCGGACGCGGACGTCGAGGCCGTCACGGCGTCGGTGTGCGAAGCCGCCACCCCGCTGCTGAGCGACTGACGCGCATCATGACCAGCACCATCGACGCCGGGAGCCGGCCCGGTCCGGGGCGCCGCACCGCGCGGCGCCGCCGGGCCGGCCTCGGCGACGCACTGACCGGCTACGCGTTCGTCACGCCGCAGCTGCTGGGCAGCGCGTTCTTCGTGATCGGGCCGCTGATCGCCGTCGTCTGGTACAGCCTGCACGACTGGAACGTGCTGGCGGGCACGTTCACGTTCTCCGGCGCGGAGAACTACGAGCGGCTGCTGTCGGACCCGAGCTTCGTCGACTCGCTGCAGGCGACCGGCATCTTCTCCGCCGGGCTCGTCGTACTGAACGTCAGCCTGGCCCTGGCGCTGGCGGTGATGCTGAACCAGCGGCTGCCGGGCACCACGACCTTCCGGACGTTCTTCTTCTCGCCGGTCGTGGTGTCGCTGGTCGCCTGGACCATCGTGTGGGGGTTCCTGCTGCAGGCCGACGGCGGCATCAACGGGTTCCTCGCCGAGCTCGGCGTCGACGGGCCGAACTGGCTGCGCCGCGAGGACACCGCCATGCTCTCGGTCGTCATCGTCCAGGTCTTCAAGAACGTGGGCCTGAACATGGTGCTGTTCCTCGCGGCGCTGCAAGGCGTGCCACGTGAGCTGCGCGAGGCCGCGCGCGTGGACGGCGCGAACGCGTGGCGCTCGTTCTGGAAGATCACGATGCCGCTGATCAGCCCCACGATCCTGCTCGTGTCGATCCTGACGATCGTCGGCTCGTTGCAGGTCTTCGCGCAGATCGCGGTGCTCACCCAGGGCGGGCCCGGCACGTCCACGACGGTGCTCGTCTACTACCTCTACCAGCAGGCGTTCGAGTTCAAGGAGTTCGGCTACGCCAGCGCGGTGTCCGTCGTGCTGTTCCTCATCGTCGCCGTGCTGACACTCGTGCAGTGGCAAACCCGGAAACGGTGGGTCTTCCATGAGAACTGAACTCGCCTCGCCGCCGGACGACGCGGCGACGAGCGGCGCGGACGCCGACGCCGGTCGCTCCGGCGAGCGGCGGCGCAGGCGGCGCCCGATCGGGCGCATCGTCCTGCTCGTGGTCATGATCGTCGCGGCCGTCCCGTTCGTCTTCCCGACGTGGTGGATGGTGACGTCGAGCTTCAAGCCGATGAGCGAGATCATGCGGCTGCCGCCGACGCTGTGGCCCACGTCGCCGACGTTCGACGCCTACGGCCAGGTCTTCGAGCTGCAACCGTTCGCGCAGCAGTACTGGAACAGCCTCTACATCGCCGCCGTGGTCACGGTCGGGACCGTGCTGGTCAGCGCCATGGCCGGGTACGCGTTCGCCCGGGTGCGGTTCCCGGGCGTGAACGTGCTGTTCATCGTCGTCCTCGTCGGCATGCTCATCCCGATCGAGGTGACGATCGTGCCGCTGTTCCGCATGGTCAACGCGCTGGGCCTGATCGACACGCACTGGCCGCTGATCGTCATCCCGATCATCGGAGCGCCCAGCGTGCTGGCGACGTTCATCATGCGGCAGTTCTTCCTCACCCTCCCCGCCGAACTGGAGGACGCCGGCAAGGTCGACGGGCTGACCCGCGCCGGGATCTTCTGGCGCATCGCGTTCCCGCTCGCCCGCCCGGCGACCGCCGCCGTCGCGATCTTCACGTTCATGCAGTCGTGGAACATGTTCCTCGAACCGCTGGTGTTCCTGTCCAGCAAGGAGAACTTCACGCTGCCGCTGGCGCTGACCCAGTACGTCGACGCCTACGGCGGCCCCATCTGGAACGTGCAGCTCGCCGCCACCACGCTCACGGTGCTGCCGGTGCTCGGGGTGTTCGTGCTCGCGCAGCGCCAGTTCGTCGAGGGACTCGCGCAGACAGGGCTGAAGGGATGACCGCGATCGGCGTGGATATCGGCGGCACCAAGACGATCGCGGCGCTCGTCGAGAACGGGACGGTGCGCGACCGGTCGGCGGGACCGACGCCTGCGGGCTCCGGACCCGACGCGGTGCTCGCCCACGCCGCCGGTCTCGTCGGGGACCTCGGGGCCCGCGCGGACGTCCCGGTCGGCGTGGGCACCGCAGGCACCATCGATCCGGGCACCGGCGTCGTCCGGTACGCGACCGACAGCCTGCCCGGGTGGGCGGGCACCCCGGTCGCTGCGGAGCTGCGCCACCGCACCGGCCGGCGGGTCAGCGTCGACAACGACGTCAACGCCGCCGCGCTCGGCGAGGCTCGGCACGGCGCGGGACGCGAGCACGGGCGGGTGCTGCTCGCGGCCGTGGGCACCGGCGTCGGCGGCGGGCTCGTGGTCGGCGGACGGGTGTGCCGCGGGCCGCGCGGGACGGCGACGGAGCTGGCGCACCTGTACGTCGGCGAGACCGCCGACCCGTGCGGATGCGGGCGTCACGGCCACCTGGAGGCCGTCGCCTCCGGCACCGGGATCGCGCACGCGTACGCACGGTCCAGCGGGGAGCACGTCCCGGCGCACGAGATCGCTCGCCGCGCCGACGCGGGCGAAGCGGCGGCGGCCGGTGTCCTCGCCCACGCAGCGGACGTGCTCGGCCGCACGTTGGCCGGCTGCGTCGCCGTGCTCGATGTCGACGTCGTGGTGCTGGCCGGCGGCGTCACGCCGAGCGTGCTCGAGGCGGCCACGGAGTCGTACCGCCACGAGTTGCTCGACCCGCACGCCGACGTGGCCCTGGTACCGGCGCGGCTCGGCGGGGACGCCGTCGCCGTCGGCGCCGCGGACCTGACCGAGGAGGAGACGTGAGCCCGATCGACCAGCTGCGCGGCGGCGTCGTCATCTCCTGCCAGCCGCTGCCGGACGAGCCCGACGACCCGATGCGTGACCCGTACGTGCAGGCCAGGGTCGCCGCCAGTGCGGTGCTCGGCGGCGCCGCCGGGCTGCGCATCAACGGTGCCGACGACATCCGCGCGGTCGGTGAGCTCTGTGACGTCCCGGTCATCGGCCTGATCAAGCACGGCCCGGGTCCGGTGGCCATCACACCGACGGCCGAGCACGCGGTCGCCGCGGCCGCCGCCGGTGCCGCGATCGTGGCTGTCGACGCCACCGCACGGCCCCGGCCGGACGGGCAGGAGTTCGCCGACACCGTGCGCACGGTCCACGAGACGACTTCCGCCCTGGTGCTGGCCGACGTTTCGACGTTCGACGAGGGTGTCGCCGCCGTGGACGCGGGCGCGGACGCGGTTGCCACGACGCTCGCGGGCTACACCGCGGACACCACCGGCCGGGACGGGCCCGATCTCGACCTGCTCGCCGCGCTGGTGGCGCGCGTCCCGGTGCCGGTGATCGCCGAGGGCCGGTACCGCACGTCCGACGACGTCACCCGCGCGCTGGACGCCGGCGCACACGCCGTCGTCGTCGGGAACGCGATCACGTCACCGCTCTGGCTGACCCGGCGGCTCATCGGCGGCGTCACGCCCGGCCTTGCCTGACCTCGATACCGGCAGCCGCACTTCGGAGGCTGCGTTCGCCGTTAGGTGCATGTGGCGGTATCGAAGTCGGCGCCGGAGCGAGCACGCCGAGCGGAACCACGCGCCGGGTACTGGAGCCGTTTGACCGGCGCGGATTTGGAAACGATGTCGGTATGGGCCGGTCGGGTGTCGGCGCTCGACACGATCCTGACTGGAGCGTCCACCCACTGGTCGAGGGGGCGATTGGAGGGGACGAAGATCATGCTCATGATATTGCTCGCGTTGCTCCTGCTCGCCGTCACCGTCGTCGTTGTCGTCGCCGTGGTGCTGGACGGCAGCGGCTCGGTGGCAGTCGACGTGTTTGGCCTCGAATTCGACACCACCGTCTGGGGTGTGTTCGTCGCCGGCGTCGTCACCGGTCTCGTCGCGCTGGCCGGACTGGCCGCACTCGCAGCGGGGGTCCGGCGGATTCGCGCACGCCGCGAGGAAATCGTGCAGCTGCGCCGCAAGGTCGCGGAACAGGAACAGGAACAGGCCGAACCACAGACCGCGCCGGACGAAACGCTCGGCGCCCACCGGACGGACCGGTGACCCGCGTCCCACTGTGATGGGGGTGTGGTTACTGGGGTCATAGCACCAGTAACCACACCCCCATCACCCAGATCACGCCGCTGAGGTGAACCGCTGCAGGCGGAGGCTGTTGGCGACGACGCTGACGCTGGAGAACGCCATCGCGGCGCCGGCCACCATCGGGTTCAGCAGGCCCGCCGCCGCTACCGGGATGGCCAGCGTGTTGTATCCGAACGCCCACAGCAGGTTGGTCCTGATGGTGGACAGCGTCCGGCGGGACAGCCTGATGGCATCGGCCGCCGCACGCAGGTCACCCCGCACCAGGGTCAGGTCCGACGCCTCGATGGCGACGTCGGTCCCGGTGCCCATCGCCAGCCCGAGGTCGGCGCGGGCCAGCGCGGCGGCGTCGTTGATCCCGTCGCCGACCATCGCCACGACCTTCCCGCCGGCCTGCAGACCGGCGACGACGTCGACCTTGTCCTTCGGCAGCACCTCGGAGACGACCTCGTCGATGCCCACGGCCGCCGCGACCGACCGGGCGACGGCGTCGTTGTCGCCGGTCAGCAGCACCGGGGTGAGGCCGAGTCCGCGCAGGCGGTCGACGGCCTCGCGGCTCGTCGGCTTGATCGCGTCGGCGACCACCAGCACGGCGCGAGCCCGGCCGTCCCAGCCGACGACGACGGCGGTCGACCCGGCCCGTTCGGCCGCGGCTTTCGCCTCCGCCAGCTCGGGGCCGAGGTGCTGGTCCCGGTCGGCCAGCATGCTCGCACGTCCCACCACGACGTCGTGCCCGTCGACGACGCCCCGCACGCCGTTGCCCTCGACGTTGTCGAACGACTCGACGGCGGGCAGCTCGCCGACGCGCTGCGCCGCACCCTTCGCGATCGCTTGCGCGATCGGGTGTTCCGAAGCATCCTCCAGCGCTCCGGCCAGCCGCAGCACGTCCCGCTGGTCGACACCGTCGTCGACCAGCACGTCGACGAGGGTCATCCGCCCGGTCGTGACCGTCCCGGTCTTGTCCAGGACGACCGTGTCGATCGCGCGCGTGGACTCGAGGACCTCCGGCCCCTTGATCAGCACGCCGAGCTGTGCGCCGCGGCCGGTGCCGACCATCAGCGCGAGCGGCGTGGCGAGCCCGAGCGCGCACGGGCAGGCGATGATCAGCACGGCGACGGCAGCCGTGAACGCCGCGGACGGCGAGTCGCCGACGGCGAGCCAGACACCGAGCGTGCCGAGTGCGATGGCGATGGCGACGGGCACGAACACCCCGGAGATCCGGTCGGCCAGCCGCTGGACCGCGGCCTTGCCCGACTGGGCGTCCTCGACCAGCTTCGCCATCTGCGCGAGCTGGGTGTCGCTGCCGATCCGCGTCGCGCGGACCACCAGCCGGCCGCCCGCGTTCACGGTGGCGCCGACGACCCGATCGCCCGCGGTGACCTCGGCCGGGACGGACTCGCCGGTGAGCATGCTCTCGTCGACCGCCGAGGACCCCTCGATCACCACGCCGTCGGTGGCGATCTTCTCGCCCGGCCGCACCGCGAACACGTCGTCGACGGCCAGCTCACCGGCCGGGACGCGCACCTCGCGGCCGTCGCGCAGCAGCGAGACCTCCTTGGCGCCGAGCTCGAGCAGCGCGCGCAGCGCCGAGCCCGCCCGCCGTTTCGACCGGGCCTCGAAGTAGCGGCCGAGCAGGATGAACGTGATCACGCCCGCGGCGACCTCGAGGTAGATGTTCGCCGATCCGTCGCCGCGGGAGGTGGTGAACTCGAACCCGTGGGTCATCCCCGGCACACCGGCGTCGCCGAGGAACAGCGCGTACAGCGACCACAGCATCGCCGCGCCGGTGCCCATGGTGATCAGCGTGTCCATGGTCGCGGTGGCGTGCTTGAGGTTCGCCCAGGTGGCCCGGTGGAACGGCAGCCCCGCCCACACGACGACCGGCGCCGCGAGCGTCAGTGAGAGCCACTGCCAGTAGTCGAACTGCAGCGCCGGCACCATCGCCAGCACGACGACGGGGGCGGACAGCACCGCGCCGACGATCACCCGGTTCTTCAGCGCGTGCAGTTCCGCGTCGTGCTCGTCCCCGGCCGCGTCGTCCGTCCCGGCCGGCTGCGCCGGCTCGCGCTCCGGGGGCGGCAGCGTGGCCTGGTAGCCGGCCTTCTCGACCACCGCGACCAGCTGTTCGGCGCTGACGTCGGCCGCGTAGCTGACCTTCGCCTTCTCGGTCGCGAAGTTCACCGACGCGGTGACGCCGTCGAGTTTGTTCAGGTTGCGCTCCACCCGGGCGGCGCACGACGCGCACGTCATCCCGCCGACCGCGATCTCCACCTGCGCGGCGTCGTCACCCGCGGCGTCCGGCGACGCACCGCCGGCCGGCGGTGCGTCGCCGGACGCCGATCGGTCGGTCGATGTCATGCGCTCTCCTCCACCACACGGCCCCGATACCAGCTGGGGGTACCCATCTGATGGTAGACCATACCCATGGGGGGTATAGAACGCAATCGACCGCGACAGTGACGGAGCACACGACGGCTCCCCCGAGGCGCCGAAGCGAACGGCACCGCGGAAGCTCCGCGCGCTACCGGCGGACCGGGGCGGGCGGCCGGGCGATCGGTCCGTGCCGCAGCGGATCGCCGGTGTCGGCCATCGACTCGTCGAGCCGGCCGGCCAGCCGGCTCCGGACCGGCTCCCAGTCGGCGGTGCCGGCCAGGTTCGTCATCTCCCACGGGTCGGCGTCCAGGTCGTAGAGCTCCTCCTCCGGACGCGGCTGGAGGTGCTCGTCGCCCATCCCGCGCCGCGTCTGGCTCTCCTCGAGGTCCTTGCTCAGCACCAGCTTCGGTCCCTGAACGTAGTTGCGGACGTACTTGAACCGGTCCGTCCGCACCGCGCGGATCGGGTCGTAGCTGTCGTGGTACGTCTTCTGCAGGAACAACGTCCTGTCCGCCGGCGCCTCCGCGTCGCCGCTCAGCTCCGGGCGCAGGCTGCGCCCCTCCAGCTCACCGGCCGCCGGGGCGCCGAGCAGATCCAGCACCGTCGGCACCACGTCGAGATGACTGACCAGCGACGACACCCTGCCCGCCGGTACGCGCCACGCACGGGGCGGCCGCGCGATCATGGCCACCCGCACGCCCGGGTCGTAGAGCGTGCCCTTGGCCCGCGGGAGCGCGGCGCCGTGGTCCGTCGTGAAGATCACGAGCGTGTTGTCCGGGTCGCCGTGCTGCTCGATGGCGTCGAGGGTCATGCCCACCGCGTCGTCGAGCTGCCGGATCGAGCCGTACAGGCCGGACAGGTCCGCGCGCGTGTCGGCGTTGTCCGGCAGGTACGGCGGAACGTCGACGTCGGCCGCCGGGAACGGGGCGTAGTCCTCCGCCGGCCACGGCCGGTGCACCTCCCACATGCCGATGGTCACGACGTACGGCGTCTCGCTGCGTCCGTGCTCGGCGAACCAGTCCGCGCTCTCGCGGCCGACCTGCAGCGCCCGGGGCAGGAACCCGAGACCACGCACCTCGTCGAAGCCGAGGACGGCCGGGTCCGGGTCCTCGTGCTGAAGCCCCACCAGGCTCGACCGGCAGCCCAGGTCGCGGACGCGCTCCGGCAGCGTCCGCACCCCCGCGGCGTAGCGCCAGCCGTGATGGGTGAGTCCGACGAGGCCGTTGCGGTGCGGCGAGATACCCGTGAACAGCGCGGACCGGGCCGGCGTGCACAACGGCGACGTGGCGAAGGCGCGGTCGAAGACCACGCTCTCGTCCGCGAGCTCCCGCAACCGCGGTGTCGGCGCGTTCGGCGCGTCGTAACAGCTCAGCCAGGTGCCGAGATCGTGACAGTGGATCAGGACGACATGCGGTTTCGGCACTGCTGTGCTCATCCTTTCATTCCGGACATCATCGCGGCCTGGAGGAAATGCCGCTGGGCGACCAGGTAGACCGCCATGATCGGCAGGAACGCAAGTGCGACGCCGGCCATCTCGAGCGGCAGCAGCGTCTCCTGCTGGCGCAGGCCGGCCACGCCGACGGTCAGGGTGCGCATCTGTTCGGACTGCCCCACGACCAGCGGCCACAGGAAGTCGTTCCAGTGCCACAGGAACATGAACAGTCCCACCGTAGCGACGATGGGTCGCACCAGCGGGAGAACGAGGCTCCAGTAGATGCGCAGCTCGCCGGCGCCGTCGACCCGCGCCGCGTCGATCATCTCGTCCGGGATCCCCATGATGAACTGACGCATGAGGAACAGCGCGTGCACGTTCGCCAGGGTGGGGACGATCAGCCCCCAGTACGAGTTGATCCCGCCGGCCTGTGACACGAGGATGAACAGCGGCACCAGAGTGAGGTGGTACGGGATCATCATCATCGCGATGATGCTCCAGAAGATCGCGTCCCGGCCCACGAAGCGCTTCTTCGCGAACGCGTACCCGGCCAGCGACGACAGCACGACGATGATCACCATCGAGCCCACCGAGTAGATGACGCTGTTCAGCGCCCACCTGGCGATCTCGCCGCCGGCCAGAGCGGTCTCCAGGGTCTCCAGGGTCAGCGGCCACGGCCACAACGACCCGGGCAGCTCGATCACCGCGGTCGGCGGCTTCAGCGCGATCACCATCATCGCGTAGAACGGGAAACCCGTGGCGACGGCGGCCACGGTCAGTGCCGCGTACCGCGCGACCTGCGGGAGCCCGGCTCGTGGCGGACGCGCGGGCGCGGCGTCCAGGCTGTCCGCGCCGCCTCCGGGAACTCCACCGCCCGCGCTGCCCCCGGCACCCCCGGTGCCCGATTCGGTGACGGTCACGTCCTGCTCCTTCCGAAGAACCGTCCCTGGACGATCGCGACCACCAGCGTGATGGCGAACAGGACGACGCCGATGGCCGCCGCGTAACCGAACTCGAAGTACTCGAATCCGCGCTGGTAGAGCATGAACACCAGGGTCGAGCTGGACCGCACCGGACCACCGGCCGTCATCACGTAGATGACGTCGAAGACCTGGAACGAGTGCACGGTCTCGATGACGACGACGAAGAACAGCGCCGGGCGCAGGTGCGGCAGCACGACGTAGCGGAACACCTGCCACCAGCTCGCGCCGTCCACCCGCGCCGCTTCCTCCAGCTCCACCGGAACGCTCATCAGCGCCGCCAGGAAGATCAGCATGTCGAAGCCGAACCGGGCCCAGGTCGCCACCGACGCGAGGACCGGCAGCACGAGCAGCTCGTTCGACAGCCACGGCACCGACGACAGCCCGATCCCCTCGAGCATGGCGTTCAGCGCGCCGTTGTCGGAGTAGATCCAGCGCCAGATCACCCCGGCGAAGACCAGGCTGGTCATCACCGGCAGGAAGAAGATCGACCGGAAGACCTTCGTCCCCCGCGAGGGCCGCCGGATCAGCAGCGCCATGACCAGCGACCCCACCACGACGAGCGGCACCGCGATCACCGTGTAGACCGCCGTCACCCGCAGCGCCTCCACGAACAACGGATCGCCGCCGAGGCGCTCGTAGTGGTCGAGGCCGACCCAGCTGAACTGTCCGGCCAGCGAGTAGTCCGCGAAGCTCAGCGCCACGCTGCCGACCGCCGGCACCACGCGGAAGATCAGGAACAGCGTGACGTACGGCAGGATGAAGGCGTAGGCGATCCGCGCCTCGCGACGGCGCAGCAGCACGCCAGCCCGGCTCGCCGCGCGGCGGGCACCGGAGCTCTGCGGCTCGGGCCCGGGCGGTGGGTCCACGCGGGGTGACGTGTCGGTGTGCCCGCTCACGGCGGTCACGCTCCTTCCGGTGATGTCGGCCGGGGCCGCCGGTCAGCTGCCGCCGAGGATCCTGTTCGCCTGCTCCTCGGCAGCGGCCAGCGCCTCCTCGGGCGACTTCTCGCCGAGCAGCGCCGCCTGGACCTCGACCCGCAGCGTCGACATCACCTCGACGGACTTGGCCGGGTGCGGGCCGAACGTGGAGGTCGTCGGGATCAGCTTCTCCACCTTGCCGAGCACCGGGTCGTCGGCGTACAGGTCGTCGAGCGACTTCCGCGGGGCGAAGTAGCCCGACTCCACGTCGAACTCGCGCAGCGCCTCCGGCCGGCTGATCCACTTCACCCACTCGCGTGCCGCGGCCGTGTTGTCGGACGTGCCGAGCACGCCGTACGCCCCGACCGTTCCGTAGGCGACCTGTTCCTGGTTCTCCAGCGGCGGCGCGATGAGCACGTTCTCCGCGCCCCAGAGCTCGATCAGGCGCTGCGGCTCGGCGCTGACCATGGCGACGTTGCCGCGGCTGACCTCGGACTGCTCGATGTTCGACGGCTCGCTGATGGCGCCCTTCGGCGTGTAGCCCTCGTCGACGAGCGTCTTGAGGTACTCGAGCGCCTCGATGCCTTCGGGGCTGTTGAACGCGACCGACTCGCCGTCGTCGGAGTAGACGCTGCCGCCGGCCTGGTAGAGCCACGGGTAGAAGCTGATGTTCAGCGTCATCTCCAGGTGTCCGGGGTACTCGGTCATGTAGTGCCCGGCCTGCTTCACCTTCTCGGCGGCGTCCAGGAAGGCGTCCCACGTGGTCGGCGGCTCGGCGACACCGGCGGCGTCGAGGACGCGCTTGTCGTACACCTGCGGGATCACGCTCTGCAGGACCGGGATCGCGTAGATCTCGTCCTCGTAGGTCACCGCGTCGAGCGCCGACTGGTGAAAGTCGTCGCGGTCCTGACCGAGCGTGTCACCCAGCGGCGCCAGCAGGTCCTGGCTGGCCAGCGTGGGTATCCGGTCCGGGATCAGGTAGGCGACGTCCGGTCCCTCCCCCGCCGCCAGCGCCGCGGTGAGCTGTTCCTGTGCGCCCTGCCACGGGTTGACGGTGATCTCGACCTCGACATCCGGGTGTTCCTTCTGGAACTCGGCCGCCTGCTGCTGGTAGTGCTCGCGCATGGCGTTCTCGTCGTAGATGGGGTTCGTCCACATCGTGACGGTGCCGGAGATCTCGCCGTCGCCGGACGCCGAGCCGGAGTCCGACCCGCACGCCGCGAGTGGCAGTGCCATCGCCAGCGCGCCCGCTGCCATCGTTGTTCGCCGCATCGGTAGACACCTTCCGTGAGTGGTGTTCACAGCCATCGCCGCAGCCAGTCCACGGCCGAGTCCGGCTCGACCTCGTGGCCGCCGTGGTGCAGTTCGAGGTGGACGCGCTCACCCAGGCCGAGCTCGTCCCAGTGCCGGCGCGCCCGCCCGAACTCGGCGGTGACCGCCGGGGCCCACCCGATGTCGTCCGCGCGCCCGTGCTGCACGAGCAGCGGCCTGGGGCAGATCAGGCTGACGAGGTCGGCGTCGGCGAACTCGCCGAGCAGACCCGGGTGGTGCGCGTGGATCTCCGCGGTCTCGAGGAAACAGGTGTACCGCGGATCCGGCACCGCCATCTTGGCCAGGCGGTCGTTGAAGTAGGACGAGATCACGCCGACGCGGATACGCGGCTCCACCGGCATCCAGTACTGCGTGGCCAGTCCGCCCCAGCTCTGCCCCCACATCCCGATCCGGTCCGGGTCCACCGGCGCGAGCCCGGGCAGCGCGTCCAGCAGGCAGCGCAGCCGCGCCAGCTCGATGCCCTCGATCAGGCGCCCGTCCATCCAGGCCAGCCGCTGCAAGCGATTGCGCTCCTCGATCCCGGCGACGTTGAACGGCGCCAGTACCGCGAAGCCCGCGCGCAACAGCGCGACCGCGCACTCGTGGTATCCGCTGCCGCTCTCGCCCGGTGGGTCGAACGCGGACTCCGGCGCGCTGGCGATGCCGTGCTGGAACACCACCAGCGGCGCCCGCTCGGCGCCGTCGGGCACCGCCAGCACCGCCTCGGCCGTCAGTCCGCCGGACAGCGGCAGTCGCACCCAGCTCGCGGTCACGCCGTCGCGGACCGGGTGCGGCTCGATCTCGGCCGGCCCGTCGGCCACCAGGCCGGGGGTGCCGAGGAAGCGCGCCCACCGCCGCAGGTTGGCCTCGACGCTGCGGGCGTAGGCGCCGGGGTCGGTGTAGTCCCGCGCCCACGCCGATGCCGCGCGGGCGGGGTAGCCGTCGACCAGGCTGCCGCGCAGGTAGTGCTCGAGCTCGATCCTGTAGCGGCGGTTGCGCTCGCGGCGTCGCCGTGCACCGGTGTGCGCGCTCACCGCACCGCCTCCGTCTGGCCGGCCCCGGGCCTCGGGAACCGCAGCCAGGTTCCGGCCAGCTCCTGCTGACCGACCCCGGGCCGGGACCAGTCGCACACCCCGTCGTCGAAGATCTCCCGCGCGCGGTCCAGCTGCGCCGCGGTGAACTCGACCGCGTAGTCGTCGGCGCCGACCGGCTCGAGCCGGCACTTCAGGACGTCGTTGGCCAGCGGACCGCCGGCGACCATCCGCGGCGACGACCACACCGGGTACTGCTCGGCGCAGGTGGAGCCCTCGGTCTCGGGCAGCTGGCGCTCGCGGATGCGCCGCGGGTTCTCGCCCCTGGTCCAGCAGGAGTCGACCAGCCAGTCCGGCCGGTTCCGCGCGATCCGGTCGATCGGCTCGTCCGCGGGCCGGTCGTCGTTCTCGATCGCGGTGACCCAGGCGTCGAGCTCGGCGAGGGCGCGGCGGCCGACCGGGTCGCGGGAGTTGAATCCGCCGTGCTCGCGCTCGTCGACCAGCATGACGTGGTTGGCGGCCGTGCCGTTGGCCGCGATCAGCCGCTGCCGGGTGGAGAACGAGTGGTACCGCTGGTGGTTGTCGCCGTTCGGCCGGTCGTCGAAGTAGAGCCGGAAGTCGATGATCGGGATCTCGGCCAGCCCGCCTCCGCCGCGGAGGATGCGCCCGGTGCGGTACGCGGTCTCCAGCGCCTCCGGGTCGGCTTCGGTGCGCTGCGGGACGTGGTTCGCGTCCGCGTCGAGCCCGCCGATGCGCTCGTTCAGGTCGAGGAACGCCTCCACGCTGATGACGCCGTCCTCCAGCGCGCCGAGCCCGTACTGCACGCCGACGTTGTCCAGCGGCCGCCGCACGACCCCGTTGTCGTCGACGCCGTAGACGTTCGCATGGTGCGAGTAGACGTCGCAGCGGGCGCCGTCCGGGTGGGTCTCCGGGTCGTAGCGCAGCGATTCCGGCAGCTGCTCCGGGCACTGGTCGCGTGGGTCGATCCGGCGCGCGCTGTTCGCGCCCTTGGCGATGCTCCCCCACTTGCCGAACCCGGCGACGGCCCGTTGCTGCTCGCGGGTGAGCGCGCCGGGTGCGGTCTCGGTGAAGTACCGGTGCAGCAGGCCGGCGTCGGTCGCGCTGAGCAGCGTTCCCGAGGCGACGTCCGGGAAGCTGGCGCCGGCGATGATGCCGTCGAGCAGGCCCGGATAGTTGTCGCCGATCTGGTGCACCTGGTAGGCGCCGCCGGAGGAGCCCCATCCGAGGGTGGACTCGGGCGGGCCGTAGGCCTCGACGAAGCGCTCCTTGACCATGCTCATGGTCTCCGCCGCGAGCACGTCGTTGCAGTTGTTGCCGAACACGTTCAGCGACGACGAGGCGACCGCGTAGCCCTGTTCGAGCATCCCGCCGTCCAGGACCCTGCCGGTGCGATCGCCCTGCACGTACCAGCCCCGCGGGCAGCCGCCGCCGAACCGGTAGACCAGCCGGCCGTTCCAGCCCGCCGGGCGTGCGCCCGGCGCCGGGGCGGCCGTCTCCGGGTCGTGCAGCACCGCGGTCTCGTAGATGCCGCGGTTGATGGTCCCGGTCTCGACCCGCACGATGTACGGCACCTCGGCGCCGGTGCTGGTGGTGGTCCAGGCGAGGTCGTCGGGACGGGTCTCGCCGTCGGGCAGCGCAGCCCAACGGTCGCCGGTCGTGCGGTACATGTAGTCGACACGGGTCGCCACCGAGCAGTCGTCGTCCAGCGGCGGGCCGAGCAGCTCACCGGTGACCAGCTCGAAGCGTTCGGTGTCGCAGACGAACGGTTCCTCGTGCGGGCCGGAGAAGACCGGCCCGGTGATCGGGTGGTTGGTCAGCCGCAGCTCGGCCTCCGGTGTGCCGTCGGCCGTGCTCGCCGTCAGCGTGCCGGCGCCGTCGGGCAGGCCGCTCACCACGCCGGTGAGCGTCCCGCCGGCCGGGTCCGGTGACAGCTGACCGGTGACGTCGGCGCCGTCGAGCTCGACGTCGACGCTTCCCGGCTCGACGCCCGGCGGCGCCGTGACCCGGACGAGCGCGTCGCCACCGGAGACCGCGTCCGGCCGTGACGACAGCACCTCGATACCGGGCGCGCCGTCGGGGGCGCACTGCCCAGTGGCGCCGGCGGAGGCCGTCGTACCGTCGTGGACGGGGGCGGGCTCGTTGCCGGTGCAGGCCAGCGTCCCGCTGATGGTCGTCCCGGTGATGACGTTCTCGCCGCCGGCGTTGTCCGCGAGCGTGACCGCGCCGGAGATCGTGGCGTCGGTGACGACGACCGGGCCGGTCGTGGACTCGATGCGGGTCGCGCCGGCGACGTCGGCACCGTTCAGCCGGACCGTCGACGCGCCGCGCGCCGTCAGCCCGCCGGACAGCTCACCGCCGGTCACCACCAGGCCGGCGCCCGCCGACACCTCGACCCGCCCGCTGACCGCCGCGCCGTGCACGCAGGTGACGCCGTCGGTGACCGCGAGCGCGCCCGCGTGGTGCCCGTCGACGATCCGGTCGCACTCCGGGCCGGTGGCCGGCGACGGGCTGAAGCGGAACAGCCGCGCGCCCGAGCGGTAGTAGAGGTCACCGTGGTCGTCGAGCGCCAGGTCCTCCACCGCGTTGTCGGCCAGCACGTGCGCCTGCCAGCGGGCACGGTCGATGTAGTGCAGCTTCTTCGTGCTGCTCGCGAACATCCGGCCGGCGTCGTCGACGACGATCTCGAAGTCGCGCCCGTGCGGCTCGGTGGTGTCGTGGCCGAGGTCGATCGTGCCGGAGACCTCGCGCGTGTCGAGGTCCACCGCGAACAGGGTGCCGTCGGCGATCCCCCACACCTGTCCCGCGTGCACCGCCAGCCCGGAGACGGCTTCGGCCTCCGGGACGGGGGCGGTCTCGTAGACCACCTCGCGGGTCCGCGGGTCGAAGGCGAACAGCACGGCCTCGCTCGCCTTCGGCTCGGCGCCGAAGCCGCCCGTGATCGAGGTGCCGCCCCAGACGAGGTCACCGTCGAAGGCGAGGGACACCACGCTCTGGTCCGCCACGACGTCGCGGAACACCTCGGTGTCGCCGGTGTCGGGGTTCCACAGTGTCAGCGCGCCGCCGAGCAGCCCGCTCTCGGGAGCGGACCCCACGGCGACGCGGCCGGGCAGCTCCGCGAAGGCGAACGGGCGGTCCTGCTCGGCGCCGATGGGCATCGAACCCGTCGGGTTGCCGGCGCCCGGGTCCCACGGCGACGCGGTGTCGTAGACCCGCAGGCCGCCACCCGGGTACTTGCCGATCAGCAGGTCCTCACCCCACGATCCGAACCCCTGCGCGCCGCCGCCACCGGAGAGCTCCTCCAGCGCGTCGTCCTCGACGCTCCACCTCGCCATGCCGGGCTGGCCGGACACGTAGATGTCGCCGTCCGGGCTGCGGTCCAGCGATGCCAGCCGCGCCGGCGGGGCGTGCAGGTCGGCCTCCTGGGACGTACTGTTCCCGGTCCGGAAGTTGTGCACGTCGATGTCGCCGCGGTAATAGGTCACCGCGAGGCTCAGCCCGGGGAAGTCCGGGTCATCCATGTCGACCCAGCGGAAGTCGCCCGGGATGACCCTCGGGGACCAGTCCGTCGGTTCCCAGCTCAGCGCGTCCAGGTCGTAGCGGGCGATCTGGCCGGAGTGCTCGCCCTCGTTCACCCGGAAGTAGACGTGCTTGCCCGTCGTCGGGTCGACCGGCGAGACCATACGGGGACCGGCCACCTCGACGGTGTCGACGAACTCGCGGGTGCCGAGGTCGAAGACGTGGACCTCGTGCTCCGGCGGTGACTCGGTGCGCAGCAACAGCCGGTCGTCACGCACGTGGAACAGGTCGTAGACGGCGAGCCTGGACCGGTACTGCTCGGGCAGCGGGATCTCGGTCAGCTCTCCGCTGCTCCGGTCGATCTCGGCCAGCCGCGCCTCTCCCCTGGTGCCGGCCCAGATGGTGTCGTCGGTCACGGCGATGCTGCGCACGTACGGCTGGCCGAGGACCTGCCCGTAGTCGCGCACGTCACCGGTGGCCGGGTCGTAGCTGAACACGTGCCCGTTCGGATACGTGCCGCCGAACACGACGCCGTCCGCCGCGACCTCGAGCATCAGGATCTGCTCGCCCGGCATCGGCGTTCCCAGCGGCTCGATCGTCTCGCTGCCGATCTCGTACCGGTACAGCTCACCGCTGCGCATGCCGAGGTAGACCGCCTTCTCGGCCGCCGAGTACTCGACTCCCCAGGAGTCGTTGCCGCTCGGCACCTTCTGCCGGAAGACCACCTCCTGCGTCCGGATGTCGACCACGGTGAACTCCGCGGGCACGTCGTCGTTGCCGCGGGGCAGGAAGAACGCGAGCGGCTCGCCGTTCAGGCCCTCGCCCAGCGCCTGGTCCGGTGAGAGCGGCCGCTGCGGCAGCGGTGGTCCCAGGTCCTCCGGCGTGCCCGTCGGGACCGTGGACGGGCTCGCCGTCGCCGCCTGCTCGGTGCCGGTGGAGGTGCCGGTGGAGGTGCCGGCGATGGTGTCGGAGGGCTGTGCCGGTGCCGTCAGCGGGGCCGCCGCGAGCACCAGGCCGCAGAGGAGGGCGGATGTCGTTCGCCATCGGGCAGATCGCATGGCTGGGCTCCTGCCTGTCAATTTAGGGCGTGGCCGTAATGTAGGCCCGGCGAACATCCGGGTCAAGAGGTGCTGATCTGCGGCGTCAGATCTTGTCAGTTCGAACAATCCGTGATTACGGTAGCGACCGTTATTCGAAGACCATGCCTACATCGGGAGGTCTCGATGTCTTCGGAACACCCCCATCGCCCCGTCTCACGACGCGCTGTGCTGGGCACACTCGCCGCCGGCGCGTCCGCCACCGTGCTGCCGTCAGCGCCCGCCGCTGCCGCACCACGACAGGGCGCCGCACCGGCCCTGGACTCACTCGGCACGCCGATCGAGGACGTCACCACCACCGGCGGCGCGGTCGGCATGGACGCACAGAACCGGACCTGGCTGTACTCCATCGCGGCCGGCTCGGCCGGAGCCGACGGCACGTTCAACGTCCTGGACCCGTCCGACGGGTCGGTCGCGCACGCCGTGCCCCTGACCGGCACCCAGACAGCCTGGGGAGTCACGACGGGACCGGACGGCGCCGTCTACATCGGCGCGCAGAACGGGCACCTCTACCGGTGGCCGCACGGCGCGGCGCAGCTCACAGACCTCGGCCGGCCGCTGGAGTCCGAGCGGGTGATCTTCAAGATCTCGTTCGACGACCAGGGCTGGCTGTACGGCGGGACGTACCCCGGCGGCCGGGTCTTCCGGTACCACCCGGAGACCGGCGAGGTCCGCGACTACGGCCAGGCCCTCGAGGGCCAGACGTACGCGCGCAGCACGATCGTGCACGGCGACACCGTCTACGCGGGCACCCAGCCCAACGCCCATCTGGTCGCGTTCGACACCGCGAGCGGCGAGCGACGTGAGATCGCCCTCCCGCCGAACATCGAGCCGGATCACCGCGTCTACGGCCTCAACGTCCACGACGGGCTGCTGTACGCACGGATCTCGCCGACCGGCGTCACCGGGACGCTGGTGGTCATCGACGTCGCGACCGAGGAGGTCGTCGACCAGCTCGACGACGTCGGCGGCCTCGACGTCTCGGCACCCGGTCCGGACGGGCGGGTCTACGTCGTCCAGGGCGGCGAGGTCACCGGCTACGACCCCGGCACCGGCACCACCACGCCCACCGGCCTGCTCTTCCCGGGCCGGGTCACACAGTTCCGCGGCGTCGGCTGGGGGCAACTGGACCTGCCCGACTATCCCGGCCCGTCGCTGATCGGCATGGGCTGGAAGGGGTACGGCTTCCGGCACGACCCGGAGACCGGCGCCGGCGAGACGTTCGAGACCGACATCGCCAAGGTGCCGGTGCGGCTGCGGGCCCTCGGCGCCGGGGCCGACGGGCGCGTCTACATCGGAGGCACCGGTGTCGGCGGGCTGGCCGTGCTGGACACACGCACCGACGAGATCGAGTCGCACCGCTTCGGCGAGCACCAGGGCATCGCCGTGCACCGCGGCGAGGTCTACCTCGGGCTCTACCCGCAGGCGCGGATCTACCACTACGACCCGGACACGCCGTTCTACAGCGCGGAGTACACCACCGTCCCGCCCGGCGAGACGCCGAACCCGCGGAAGCTGTTCGACGGCACCGACCACGGTCAGGACCGGCCGTTCGCAATGACGTCGGCGGGCGCACACCTCGCCGTGGGAACGGTGCCGTCCAGCGGGTTCCTGGGCGGCGCGCTCACCCTGTACGACTCGGCGACCGGCGCTCGCGACGTCTACCCGGACCTGGTCCCCGACCAGAGCATCATGGCGCTGGCCCACCGCGACGGCGTGCTCTACGCCGGGACGTCGGTGTACGGCGGGTACGGAGCGGACGAGACCGCGTCCGAGGCCGTCCTGTTCGCCTTCGACCTGGCCGAACGGCGGATGCTGTGGTCGATGGTGCCGGTGGCCGGCGAACGGACGGTGTCGGCACTGGACTTCGACGGCCACGGCCGGCTGTGGGGCCTGACGGCCGGCGTGATCTTCAGCGTCGACCCGCGCGGGAGCCGACGGGTGTGGTGGCGGCGCTACGCCTCCTACACCTGGCCGTCCGACGGCGCCTACGTCGTCGGCGATCTCGCCTACAACCCGGCCGACCGACGCGTCTACGCCACCGTCCCTGGCCGCGGACTCGTCCGGCTGCATCCGCGCAGCCGGCGCGTCGAGCTGCTGCACGACCGCCCCGACCTCTACCGCCTGACCGTCAGCGACGCCGGCGACGTGTACGTCACCGACGGCGCGGAACTGCTCCGCCACCGCGTCGACGCCCATCCGGGAGGCACACGATGATTCCCCCGACGAGCCCTCAAGCCAACCCTCGAACCGACCGCCGGGCGGGCCGCCGTTCGGCCCTCGCCCGCGCAGGAGTGGCCGCGCTGGCGGCGAGCCTGAGCGCAGCCGGGCTCGGCGCGGCCGCCACACCGGCACCCGAAGCGGCCGCCTCGCCCGCACCCACGGCACCGTCGGGCGCCGACAGCCGCGAGACCGACCTCGGCACACCCATCGCCGGCAACGTCGTCGCGTTCGCCCAGGAGTTCGGCCGCAGCCCCGAGGGCCGCCCGCAGGCCTACCACGTCGCCGACGGCCAGCCGCTGTACACGGTCGAGTTCGTCGTCACCGACATGCGGACCGGCGACACCACGTTCTCCACCCGGCTGCCGCGCGGCAACCGGAGCAAGGCTCTGGACTACTCCGCCGCCGACGGCAGCGTGTACATCGGCACCCGCCAGGGTGACCTGTTCCGGCACCCGACCGGCACCGAGACGATCGAGGACCTGGGCACGCCGCTGGAGGACGACGGCATCTTCAGCCTCGAGACCGGCGACGACGGCACCATCTACGGCGGCACCTACCCGGGCGGGCACGTCTTCTCGGTCGACCCGGAGACCGGTGACGTCCGCGACTTCGGCCAGGTCGCACCGAGCGAGACGTACGTGCAGAGCCTCGTGGAGGTCGACGGTGTCGTCTACGCCGGCAGCCAGCCGGGCGGGCGGCTGTTCCGCATCGACCCGGACGCCGGCAGCGTCGACGAGATCGCGCTGCCCGCCGGGTACGAGGACGAGAAGGCGGTCTACCGGCTGTTCGCGGCCGGCGGGAAACTCTTCGCCTTCCTGCAGTCCACGCACGTCCTCCTGGTGTACGACCTGGCGACGGGCGAGTGGGTGGACGAGGTCACCGAGTTCCAGGGCCAGGCCGTCTCCCCGATCGACCCGGCCACCGGTGAGCACGTCTACTTCCGGCTGAAGAACGGCGAGATGGCCCGCTACCACCTCGGCACCGGCGAGCACGAGGAGATCGGCTGGCGGCCACGCGTCATCCCCGGGCGGTTCGCCTGGGTCGACCTGGACCACCCGGACTTCCCCGGGCCGACGCTCGCCGTCACGTACCAGGGCTCGTCCCGGATGGAGGTCTTCGACGTCACCAGCGGCGAGACACGGCGGGTCTACGCGGACCTGGAGGGCGCGCCGCCGCCGATCCACTCGCTGGGCACCGGCCCGGACGGCAAGATCTACATCGGCGGCTACCTCTCGCAGTCGGGCATGGCCCGCTGGGACCCGGACACCGAGAAGGTCGAGCGGCTGCGCGGCGTGCGCCAGGTCGAGGGGTTCGGCACCTTCGGCGACCGGTTGCTGATCGGGCGCTATCCGCGGGCCGTGCTGTCCGTCTACGACACCGGCCTGCCGTGGGACGAGGGGTTCGACCAGGATCCGCCGGTCTACATGGAGCACTTCCAGGACCGCCCGCACGCGTTCGCCGATCTCGGCGACCGGGTGGCCGTCGGCACCGTGCCGCAGTCCGGCCGCCTGGACGGCGCCATCGGACTGTGGGACCCGGTCAGCGGCGACCTCACCGTCGACCAGGGCGTGCTGGGCAACCGCAGCCCGGTCACGCTGGCCACGAGAGGCGACGGCCTCGTCTACGGCGGGTCCACCGTGTGGGGCGGCTACGGCGTCGACCCGATCGAGGAGTCCGGGACGCTGTTCATCTACGACCCGGACACCGGCGAGGTCGTGTACGAGAACGCGCCGGTCGAGGGCGAGCCGTCGCTGTCCGGGCTGACCTTCGGCCCCGACGGCCTGCTGTACGGGCTCGCCGGCGGCTGGCTGTTCGCGTTCGACCCGGAGACCCGTGAGATCGTCCGCCGGCAGCAGCTGCAGGACACCGGCGTGAGCCGCTACGGCACCGACCGCGACATCGTCTTCGACGACGTCGGCCGGCTGTTCGTCACGACCGGGGGCTTCCTGCACCGCGTGCATCCCACGACGTGGGAGGTCGACGTGCTGGCCGGCAACCACGTCGAGCGCCTCGTCATCGATCACCACGGCGACCTGTACTACAGCCGCGACGCCAACCTGTTCCGGTACGACGTGGCCGAACCACGGTGCCCCGAACCGGACCAGCGCGACACCGTGGCCGTCGGGGGCGAGGACACCACCGTGCCGAACCGCTACGCCGACGACGGATGCCGCGTGTCCGACCTGCTCGGAGCGCCGGACGAGTTCGACACGCACGGCGCGTGGGTCCGCCACGTCGCCACCGTCTCGGCGGACCTGCGCGACGACGGGATCATCAGCGCCCGCGAACGCGCCACGATCCTGGCCGCCGCCGGCGAGCCGTGACACCGGCCCGCGACGCGTGACACCGGCGCGCCCGCCGGACCGAAACGAAGCCGGACCGAAACCACGAGGAGACCCGATGCGAAGACGAACCCTGCTGACCGCGGCCCTGGCCGGCCCGCCCGTGGCGTACGCGACGTCCTGGCTGCCCGCCACGGCGAGCACCACCACCGGGACGGACGGGCCGGGCGGGCCGGCCCGGGCCCTCGGACCGTCGTCGGGGACGGCGCCCGAACTGCTGACCGTGCCGATCACCGACGTCAACATGGTCGGCGCGCAGATCTTCGGCGGATCCGACGGCGAAGCACTGCTGTGCGGTGTCACCAGCGGAGAGCCGGCCAAGGTGTCGGCCGTGGACGCCCGGACCGGGGAGGCCCTGTTCACCCGGCCGCTGCCCGGCGCGGGCGGCGCGTACGCCACGGCGATCGGCGCCGACGGGAACATGTACGTGGGCTCGTACTCCAACGCCGGCCTGTACCGGGTGGACCCCCGGGCCGGGACGGTGGACGACCTCGGCTCGCCGCTGGCCGGCGAGACGTTCCTGTTCGGGCTGGCCGCCGGCGCCGACTCGCGCATCTACGGAGCGACCTACCCGGGGACGAGAGTCTTCTCGTTCGATGTGAACACCGCCGAGGTGCACGACTTCGGCTCGGTCGCCGCGGACACGAAGTACGCCCGCGCCATCGGCGTGCTCGACGGCGCGGTCTACGTCGGCACGTCGCGCGGTGCGCACCTGTTCAGGCTGGATCCGGCGTCGGGCGACACCACCGAACTGCCGCTGCCGGCCGGGCTGACCCCGGGCGACACGTCGGTGTCGGTATTCGACGTCGACGCCTCCGGCGGCCTGCTCTACGTCCGCATCGGCGTGGACATCAAGCACGCGCCGCTCTACGCGTTCGACCCCGCCACCGGGAGCTGGATCGGTGAGCTGGCCAACGTCGCCGGCCTGGGGCTGTCCGCACCGGACGCGGACGGTCTCGTCTACGTCATGCACGACAACGAGCTGACCGGCTGGGACCCGGTCAGCGGCACGGTCACCGCGACCGGGCTGGTCTACCCGGGCCGGGTGTGGAACTACCGCGGCGTCGGCTGGGTCGACCTCGGCGATCCCGAATGGCCGGGGCAGACGCTGACCGGCTGGTTCTGGCGCGGGGAGATGTGGCGGTACAACCCGCAGACCGGTGCGCACTCGGTCACCGACGGGCCGACCGTCCCCGGCGAGCCGGCCGAGATGATCTCGCTCGAGACCGCTCGGGACGGGACGATCCTCGCCGGCGGGTACCTCGCCGGGTTCGCGCGGATCGACCCCGCCGACGCGAGCGTGCGGTTCCACCGCTTCTCGCAGACCGAGAGCCTGCTCGACGACGGCGAGTCGGTGTGGGTCGGTGCCTATCCGGACGCCCGCGGGTACCGCTACGACCCGGACCAGCCGTGGAACAGCGTCGAGTACTCGCCCGGCCCGCCCGGCACGGCCCCGAACCCGGAGAAGGTCTGGGACCTGCACGATCATGCCGACCCGCAGGACCGCATCTTCGCGATCGCCCGCGTCGGCGACCGGGTGGTCGCGGCTACCGGGCCGCGCAGCCCCACGTTCGGCGGCGCTCTGGTGGTGCACGACACCGGCACCGGCGATTACGACGTGCGCGACGTCGGTCTCGGTGACCGGGCCGTGTGCGACCTGGCCGTCATCGGCGACGTCGTGTACTGCGGCACCTGGATCCACGGCGGCTCCGGCGCACCGGAGCCCACCCTGACCGAGGGCGACATGTTCGCCTACGACCCGGTCGCCGACGAGGTGCTGTGGCGTACCAAGCCGGTTCCCGGAGCCACGTCCTACGCCGGTGTCGTCGCCGACCGGGACGGGCGGTTGTGGACCATCGCCGACACCACGCTCGCGGAGATCGACCCGGCCGACGGCACGGTCGTGCGCACCATCGAACTGGGAGACACCGTCGGCGGCGGCCGGACGTTCCCCAACACGGTGGCGATCCTGCGGGAGGCTCCGGACGCGCCGCTGCTCTACGTGAAGTCGGCGGGGCGGCTGTGGCAGGTGTGGACCCGCACCGGCGCGGTCACCGACCTCGGGGTGTCCGGCTACCGGCTGTTCACCGTCCTGCCGGACGGCACCCTGGCGCTGGCCCGGGGGGCCGAGCTGTTCCACTGGGACCCGGCGGGTGACGACGGATCCGCTCCGCAGGTGTCGATCGACACCGTGTACGTCTCCGGTGAACGGCTGCCGTCGGTGAAGGTGAACGCCGAGGACGCCGGCGGCTCCGGGCTCTGGCGGGTCGAGTACCGGCTCGACCACGGCCCGTGGACCGCGTACACCGGGCCGGTCCCGCTGTCCAGGCCCGGCATGCACCGGGTGACGGCCGCCGCGGTCGACGGAGCCGGCAACCGCGAGGAGACGTCCCGCCCGGTGCTGGCCCGGCCGCGCCGCTGACGGACGACGCGCCGGTACCGGCCCGTGGCTGCGCCACCACTCCAGGTCACCTGCCCCTGCTGCCGTACGCTCGGCATCAGGGGCAGGTGATACTGAAGTGGCATCCGTGATCGGTGTGGTGGGACCACACGACGTCGTCGACGAGGTGGCTCCGTACTGCGGGGAGCACGCCGACATCTCGGCGCTGTGCCTGGACTACACCGACGAGACGGAGACGACCGCCATCGTCGAGTCGCAGGCCGACAACGTCACCGGATGGCTGTTCACCGGGATCGGGCCGTACACCCGCGCCGAGCGGGCCGGCGTGCTCGACCGGCCCGCCGTCTACGTTCCCTACACCCGCGAAGCGCTCCAGCTCGCGCTGGTCGGGCTGCTGCGCACGAACCAGCGGATCGACCGGCTCTCGGTCGACACCATGTCGCACAACGCCGTCCGCCGCTGCCTGGAGCACGCCGGGCTGGACCCGACGCACGTGCGCGTCCTCCCGTTCCGGCCCGACCTGAGCGCGGACGACTACGCCGAGTTCCACCGGAGGGCGCACCGCGACGGCACCGGCACGCACGCCATCACCTGCCTGTCGTCGGTGCACGCCCGCCTCGACGGCGAACTGCCCACCATCCGGCTGCGCCCCACCCGGCACGCCGTGCGCAGCACGCTGGACCACCTGACGCTGAGCATCGACGAGGCCGCGCTCGGCGACGCCCAGATCGTCGTCGGCCTGGTCGAGACCGCCGACGGCACCGCGAACGTCGTCCGGCACGTCTCCGAGCTCAGCGGATGCGTCGGCCAGCGCGCGGACGGCACGGTGCTGATCGCGTCGACCCGCGGCCGGCTGGCCGAGGCGAGCGCCGAGTTCACCGACCTGCCGCTGCTCGGCCGGCTCTCCGCGGTCAGCGACCGGGTCCACGTCGGCTTCGGTCTCGGGCACACCGCCGCCGAGGCCGAGCATCTCGCCCGCCGGGCGCTGGTCCGGTCCCGCCGGGCCGGGCCGGTCGCGGCGGTGCTGTCGCGCCGCAACGACCCGGACGTCGTCCTCGCGCACCGCACGTCCGTGGCGCCCGCGCAGGAGCCGACCATGGACGAGCGCGCGCAGCAGGCGGGCATCGCCCCGGCGACGCTGACCGCCATCCGCGCGCTCCGGCTCGACTCCACCACCCCGCTGACCGCCGCGGATCTCGGCCACCGGCTCGGCCGGCAGACCCGCAGCGCCCGGCGGATCCTGGCGAAGCTCGAACGCGCCGGCCTCGCGCAACGGGCCGGCGAGGACTCCGGCGGTGTTCCGGGCAGGCCCGCCACGCTCTACCGGATCCACGTGCGATGAGCGCCACGATCGGAGTCGTCGGCCCGGCCGACCTCATCCCCGGCATCACCTCCGTCGTCCGCGAGCAGCCCGGCACGGTGATCCTCGAGCTGCCCTACGCCGACGACACCGACGCCCCCGCCCTGGTCGACGCTCACCTCGCCGAGGTCGACGGGTGGCTGTTCGCCGGCATCGCCCCGTACGCGGCCACCGTCGCCGCCCACGGCCCCCCGACCGCGCCCGCGACGTATCTGGAGTACAGCGGACCCACGCTGGCGCAGGCGCTGCTGGTGCTCGCGCAGCGCGGGCACGACGTCGCCCGGCTGTCCATCGACACGGTGCCGCTCGACGACGTCCACCACACCTACGCCGAGGCGGGGCTGCCCACCGACCACCTGCACGTGCTCCCGTTCGACCCCGGGCTGAAGCCGGCCGAGATCATCGGCTTCCACCGCGAGCGGCACGCCGCCGGCACCGACGTCGCCGTCACCTGCAACTCGGCCGTCCACGAGGCGATCGCCGGTGAGCAGCCGGCGCTGCGGCTCGCGCCGCTGGCCGCGTCCGTCCGCGTCGCCCTGCGGCAGGTTCTTCTGGCCGGCAGCAACCAGCTCGCCGAGGACGCGCAGGTCGCCGTCGGGCTGATCCAGACCTCCGGCGGCGACGTGGGGCTCGCGGCGGAAGCGGCCGCGCTGGGCGGCAGTCTCGCGGCCGCGGTAGGCGGTTCTCACCTGCTGATCACGACCCGCGGTCCGTTGTACGCCGCCACCTCCGGTTTCACCTCGCTGCCGATGCTTGGCCGACTCGCCGACCACCACCGCGTCGTCCGGGTCGGGCTCGGGCTCGGCGACACCGCCGCGGCGGCCGAGACGCGGGCCCGGCACGCCCTCGCCCGCGCCCGCGTGCTCGGCGACGTCCGCGCCGTCCTGTCGTTGCGCGACGGCACCGACATGATCCTCGACGTTCCGGCCAGCCGCGGAGCGACCGACACCACCAGCCTCTCGGTGCTGGCGCGCCGGGTCGGCGTGGCCGCCGCGACGCTGCGTGAGCTGCAGAAACTGCGTGAGGCGACCGACAACCGGCCGGTCACCACCCGCGACATCGCCGACCACCTCGGCATCCGGGTACGCGCCGCGCACCGGATCGTCCAGCGCCTCGAGCTGGGAGGGCTGGCCGAACGTGCCGGCAAGCTCAACCCGGGCGGCGCGGGGCGGCCCCACACGCTGTACCGGCTCGTGGTGTAACCCGGCGGTGGGGAGCGTCGAGGTGGTACAGCCACGCCACAGCCGCACCAACGACGCGCGGATTACGTCAGGTTGCCTGCGACAAGTCGGTCGAATAGCCGAACAGTTCGAAGTCGCGCTCGTACCGCTCCACCAGCATCGCCGCGAGCTTGTCCGTGTAGTGCTCGCCGAGTTTCGTGGATGCCCCCGTCGGCTTCGGAGACTTGTCGACGTCCACGCTGTCCTCGAACACCTGCCGGCCGAACAGCACGTTACTCAGCTCTGGGACGTCGCGATCGAGATGTTCTTGGCGCCCGACAAAATCGAGCTCGATGAGGCCGTCGAGCACCTCGTCGGCCTGGCAACGCCAATGACGCTCCATCTCGACGCTCGGCTGCTGGCAGATGACCTCGACGAACCGTGCGAACGTTGGAGTTCCTTTGTCGCCGGACACCCTGCGGAACGCTCGAGCAGTTGGTGATCTCGGGGTCGCGACAACGCGATGCAAGTAGCACGAAAGCGTGCGAGTAAATGGATTCCGAACAAAGGTCACCCGTTTCCAGTCCGGGCTTTCCATGATGTCGGCTACTTGATCAGCGGGCAGTTGGAACGGGAGCAGGTGTGGCGACGTGTCGCGCCTGTTGGGGTTCCCCACGGTGAACGGTGACCCCTCGGACTCCACTCGTTCAAGGTGCTGTGTGACAGTGCTGCTGGCAGCCTTACCCACGCGCAAGAAGACATATCGATTTTTCAGGGAGATGTACGTGCTGCGCTCCCAGTCGGCTGCCGTTTTGCGCTCGAGCACCTTGTCGAGGCTGAATCTTGCTCGGCTCTCGACGCTCACTGTAGACCTCCTGCTGTTCCATATCCAGATGTTGCTGGGCCAGGTGATTGTAGTCCCTCGCGGTGTCGGTGTCAGTCATCGCGTGCGCCGACCGCACCGCGACGGGCTGACACGCTCAGACGAGCCTCAGCGTGCTGGCCTCCCGGAGGCGGCCCAGACCGCGCTGACAGAAGCCAGGAGCTGGGACGCTGCAGTCTCGAGTTGATGCAGCAGCCGTAACCACGTCGTTACAACAGATGTGGCATCATGACGTCCCGTGCCTAACCACGCCGCCAGTGGAGCTCTGTCACGGCAGTCCCGGTGGTCGAGCCGCTCGATTACCCAGTACTGTCGGCAGAAACTGCTGCGATCCACTGCCATGGCGAGTGGACCCGCCCGAGACCGAGTCGCCCGGCACACCTCGGCCCGAAGGCCCTCGGCCACGACCGCCTGAGACAGATGGAGTAATCCGAGAGCATGAGGAACCTAGCTCGCCGCGCGTACCGCGTCGTCAGTGGCCGACTTTCGCACCAGCGCCGACAGACGATCAAGGCTGCCGCCAAACGGCTGACGCCGCGCCGGTTCAGACCGTACCTGCGGCGAATGGTCACGGGCACGCAGAGCAGCCGTGGGCTGACCCAGCGCAGTATGGCCGATGGCTCGATGACCGACGACGATCAGCCGTCGCAGCACCGCACCAAGCGCGAGCGAGTGCTCGACCGGCACGTGAGCTCGCTCTCTCGTGCGCTGTGGATGGGCTTCACCGACGATGCTCTCGCCGAGCTGGAAAGTTTCCGTCGCTCCATCGAGAACACTCCGCGTCTTCCCGTCGCCCGCGCCGCCGAGGCGCTGGCCCGCTGGTACGCCACCGAGAAGAAGTACGACTTGGCGCTCGACCGGCTCGTCTTCACCCGCATGCTCAACGGGAGCCTTCACACCGACCGGCTCCGTGTGCTCGAACACCACATTCTCACTCAGCTCGGCCACTTCGAGGAGGCCGAACTCCTCTTCCAGACCTGGGGCGCGCAGTCGCCCGACCTGCACCTCGCCCAGGCCAACCTCCGCCTGCGCCAGGCCGAGGCGGGGGTCGTGCCGCGCGAGCAGGCCGACCGCGACCGCCTCGAACTCATCGACGAGGTGTTCCACCGGCACGCGGTGACGCCCATCAGCCGGCTGGTGGACAGTTCGAGGGCGCTGGAGTTCGCCTCCCTCAAGACCGACATCGCGCCCGTCGGGGAGTCCGAGGCCGAGAATCCGACGATCTCGATCGTGGTGCCGGCCTACAACGCCGAGTCCACACTCGTCACCTCGGTCAACAGCCTGCGGGCACAGACCCTGCGCAAGATCGAGATTCTCGTCGTCGACGACGCCAGCACCGACAACACCAGCTCGGTCGCCAAGTCGCTGGCGTCGGACGATCCACGGGTCAAGGTCCTGCGGCACGACCAGAACCAAGGGGCGTACGGCGCCCGCAACACCGGCCTGACGAACGCCTCCGGCACGTACTTCACCGTGCACGACGCCGACGACTGGTCGCACCCGCAGCTTCTCGAGCGTCAGTTGCAGATGCTGCGCTCACACAACGCCACCGGGTCCTTCTCCCGGCTGGCTCGGGTCAGCCCGCAGATGGAATTTCAGCTTCGGACCTACCGGCCGATGCTCGAGCCCATCCACTGGAACTACACGTCCCTGCTCACGACGACACAGACGATGCGCGACCTCGGCGGCTGGGACACCGTGCGCGCACACGCGGACTCCGAGTTCATCGAGCGGTTGCGTGAGCACTTCGGCGAGGACTCCCTTGTCGAGACCGACACCGAGGTTCCGTTGTCGTTCTTCCTGGTCGCGGGGAACAACCTCACCGAACGCAAAGACACCGGCATGCGCTCGATCGACTTCGGGGCGCGCCGGGAGTACACCGAGCAGGCGCGGTTCTGGCGTCAGCAGACCTTCGGTGAAGGCGAGATTCCCTCGTACTCCGAGCATCGGCGAAGCGACGCGAAGTCACCGTTCTTCAGCCCGCGGTCGCTGGCCGGCAACCGGGACCAGATCTCGCAGTCCTACGACCTGATCATCGGCTCCGACCTGTCGCTGCTGGGTGGCACCAGGCGGTGCAACCTCGCGTACATCGACTGTGCGCGGAAGCTCGGCCTGCGCATCGGCGTTTTCAACATGCCGCGGTATCGAAGCCGTGGCAGCGGCACCATCGACCCGTCGTACCGAGAGCTGTTCCAGGCCGACGACGTCGACCTGATCCTGCCCGAGGACCACGTCTCCGCCGAAGCGTTGCTCGTGCACCATCCGCCGGTGTTGCGCTACGCCTTCGCCGGCTACCCCAACATCACGGCGTCCAAGCACTACCTGCTGGTCAATCAGCTGCCCTGGCAGATGAAGGACCACGGCGCCTTCCAGTACGAGACGTCGTCGGTCATCCGTCGTTACGCGGACGCGTTCGGCGACGAGCCGACCTGGATCTCCATCAGCCCGCGCGTGCGCCGGCACCTGGGAGACGTGCTGCCGCCGGAGGCCATCCTCTCCGAGGACTGGTACCCGATCGTCGACTGGGCCGACATGTCGCCGCCGATCCGCACCCGGGGTCCTGCCAGCGCTCCGGTGGTCGGCCGGCACAGCCGCGACCACGCGACCAAGTGGCCCGAAGACGCCTCGACCCTGGCCAAGTCCTACCTGGCGGACACGGGCTACGACGTCAGGCTCGTGGGTGGTGCCAAAGCGGCGCACGAGGTCCTGGGTTACTGGCCCAAGAACTGGACGGTGTATCCGTTCGATTCGGTGGCGGTCTCCGACTTCGTCCAGGAGATCGACATCTTCGTCCACTTCCACCACAGCAAGTACATCGAGGAGTTCGGCCGCAACATCGCCGAGGCGATGGCCATGGGCGTCCCGTGCGTGCTGCCCACCGAATACGCGGAGATCTTCGGTGACGCGGCCGTCTACGCAGAGGCTGACGACGTCGCGGAGACGATCCGTGAGCTGTGGGCCGACGCTGACAGATACCACGAATACTCGCGACGCGGAGCGGAGTTCGTGACCGAGTACTGCGGCTCGGAGGTCGGGATGCGTCGGGTGGCAAGTCTGTTGAAATAGAGCGCAGCCGTCATGGCGCGCTTCTTGTGTCTGGAGTAAATTCGTGGCCGAGCGACTCGTGCTGCACATCGGCGTGCAAAAGTCGGGAACGACATATCTGCAACAGCTGATGCAGCACCGTGCACACGAGCTGGCCAAGATCGGCGTCTTGTACCAGCTCCCCAGCCGCAGACGATTGCGGACCAATCGGATCAACCATCACGAGCTGGCGACCTACGGCCTGCTCGGCACCGAGTACTCGTGGGTCTCCGAGCAGCAAGCCGAGAAGGAACGCGGCTGGTGGGAGAGACTGCAGGATCGCGTGCACGGGTGGCGCGGGACCGCCATCGTCTCGGCCGAGGCGCTGTCGGTGATCCGCGCGGACGCGGCCCGCCGCACCGTGGAGGCGTTCGGCTGCCCGGACAACACCGATATCCTCATCACCGCGCGTGGCCTGGGCAAGCTGCTGCCGTCGGCATGGCAGCAGCACCTGCGCAACGGCCGCTCGGCCAACTTCGAATCCTTCCTGAACCAACGCGCTCGTGAGCGCTCGATGGGGTGGGACGTCCTCGAGAAGGACCCGCAGACGCCCATGTGGCGCGCGTTCGCGCTCGGGCGGCTCGCCGAACGGTGGGCATCCGTCGTCGGGACGGACCGCGTCACCGTGATCACCAATCCGGGATCACCGCCCGAACAGCTGTGGAGTCGCTTTCTCGACGCCGCCGCCGTCGACGGCACGAAACTTTCCGCGCCGGAGAAGACGCCCGTTCACGGCGGGGTCACCATGGCAGAGGCCGAGATACTGAATTCCCTGAACCTCAATCTCACGTCGGCTGGTTGGTCCGTCCCCGCGATCAAGCGTCTGGACAAGAGAATCATCGACGCGTTCGGGGAACGAGCGGAACGCGGCCCGCGGGTGAGTATTCCGGAAGGTCACCGCGAGCAGGTCGAGCAGTGGAACGACGAGGTCATCGCGGAGCTACGCCGGTCCGGTGTCCGTGTCACCGGGAGCATCGACGAGCTCGGCTACTCGTCCGGCTCCGAGCCGGACGCACCGACGGTCGGCGACGTCGCCGAGGCCGCCGGTATCGCCGGCAAGGTCGCCACCGAGTGGGCGTCCGAGCAGGCGGCGCCGGACTCGTGACGACAGCGGCCCGATCGGGCCGCGACCGCCCATCGTGCACGTTTTCGAGTGACGTAAGATAGAGATCATATTGATGTCGTTGCGGCACTTGTCCTCTTGACGATGCCGTGGTGACATAAGGCCTGCGCGCCTTGCGGATCCGCCAGGCCGTGTCGTGCATATTGGGAGAGCCGTGACCAGCGAGATCAGCAAGGACGGCAAGGCGGCGCGGCCGTTCGTCACCGACATCGAGCCGTACTTTTTCGGCCGGCCCGTCACGTACGTCGATGCGGGCGCGCACAACGGCAGCGTCTTCCGTCAGCTGCTCGCGTCCGGCTTCTACGTGCGCGAGGCGCACCTCGTCGAACCCAATCCCCGAACGTTCGAAGCGCTGCGCGCGACGGCCGAGGACGTCCACAACGTCAACCACGTCGCATGCCACAACATCGCACTCAGCTCGGCCGCCGGGACGGTCACGATGCGCGACGAGGATTCCATGACCCATGTGGTCGCCGACCCGTCGCACGAGCCCTCCGACTCGGGGACGTTCGAGATCGAGACGACGACCCTCGACGACCTGATCCAGCGGAGCGGGATCGGTCATATCAACCTGCTGAAGATCGACGTCGAGGGCCACGAACTCCAGGTACTCGAAGGCGCCAGCAAGGCGCTGACCGAAGAGGCCGTCGACATCCTCTACATCGAGACGGGCCTGGATCCCGCCTCGGAACAGCACGTCCTCTACAAGGACGTCGAAGAGGCACTCCAGCCTTACGGCTACCGCGTTCTGCGCTTCTACGAACAGCGCAACGAGTGGCTCGACGACAGCCCGGTGCTGCGGCGCACCAACATCGCGTTCGTGAGCTCCAGCTTTGCCGAGCGACACCCGTACAAGCTCTCTCGAGAACTCGTTCGGCTGCGCAAGCGCAACGATCAGCTGTCCGAGACCAACGACGAGCTCAAGCAGAAGAACGACGAGCTGTCCACAGCGAACGACGCACTGCAGCAACGGATCGACGAGCTGTTCACCGAGGTCGGGACGCTCCGCGAGCAGGTGTCGACCATCCGATCGCTCGAACGTGAGCGGGAAGAGGCCAGGACGGCGGCCGCGACCGCCGCCAAGCAGCTGGCCGAGACCGAGCAGCAAGCCCGCGAGGTGGAGCAGCGCCTCACACACGAGCGGGACGAGTTCGTGAAATACGCCGACGGCCTGCAGAAGCGCTACGTCGGTGTGCTGCAAAGCAGGACGTGGCGCGTCATGGCGCCCGCCCGGGTCGCAGGACGCTTCGTGCGTCGGTTGCGCGGCCGTCCCGCGGCCCGGAGCAAGATGCCCAAACGGCCCGCTGTCCACGACCACGGCCCCTCCATCGGGCACGGCGAGCGGAACCGCCCGTCTGCGCATCCGTAGACACCGCACGCGCCGGTCGCGCGGCGCGGAGGTCCGTCGACAATCGCGTCCACCCTGACAACGACGCGTATCGCCTCCAGGGACGTACGAGCGGTAAGGTCCGCGGCATGGATCAGTCGAAACGACCACACCCGGTCACCACCTGGTGCGAGAGCCACAATGTGGATTTCCGAACCATGAACGACACTATTGATCCGGCGCTCGCCAAAGAAGCCAGCGAGTACGCTGAGCGTCTCGACCAGCTTGGTCGGGCACGACTGGCTGGGCTGCCGGTCAGCCGCGGGCAGCGCGGTATCAGAGTGGGCGGGCCGGCGCTCTACGAACTCCTGTACTTCCTCGTGCGGCACCTGCGTCCAACCGCGGCAGTAGAGACCGGCGTGGCGGCCGGCTGGAGCAGCAGGGCCATCCTCGACGCCATGCACGCCAACAACCACGGCCGGCTGGTCAGCATCGACCTGCCGTTCTCCCGGCTCGAGCGGATGGCCGACAAGCCACACCTGACTGACGACCAGGTGGGCATCATGGTCGACGAGCACCTTCGCGACCGGTGGACCCTGCTCCTCGGTTCCGATCAGGAGCACCTACCGGAGGCTCTCCGTCTCGTCGGTGGCGAGGTGGACTTTTTCCACTACGACTCGGACAAGGAGTATGAGGGCCGCGAGCGCACCATGGCCGCCGTCGAGCCAGCGCTGTCACGTGATGCCACGGTCGTCTTCGACGACATCCGCGACAACAGCCACTTCGCCGATTATGTCCGCCAGACCGGCAAGCAGTTCGCGGTGGTCGGCATGAAAGAGGGCCTCGTGGGACCGCTGGGCCGTGTCGATCCGGCCGCTGATCACGGTGTTCCCTGGCCGCCGGTGCGCAAGGGGCGGATCCGCGGCCACCGGAGCGCGAGCTGAGCTGGGCGAGTACAACGGCTATGCCGAGAAGGTAGAGTTCCGAACTGTGAAGAACCTGAAATGGACAACGATCTCGATCCCACTGGCCGCGGGCATGGACGCTCAGCTCGGCGAGTTGAGCGTGCCGTATGGCAAGAGCCTCTTCATCGGACGGTTGCTCCGCGAGGACGGCCTGAGCGGCTGGCAGGCTGCCACGACAGCGGCGCTGCTGGCCACGTGGGACCTCGCACCGTCTCCCGTCTTCTTCGACGTCGGTGCCAACATCGGCATCTACGCGGCGCTGCACGGTCGGCTCCGGCCGGACGGGACGACCGTGGCGTTCGAGCCGACGCCGGACGTCGCCGACGCCGGTGAGTCGTTCCAGGCCGCCAACGATCTCAAGGTCCGTTGGGAGCGTGCCGCCGTCAGCGACACGGCAGGTGAGGCGACGCTGTACCTGTCCGCACGTACCGACGCGTCCAACTCCCTCGTCAGCCGGCATCGTGAGCCGAAGGGCACCGTCACGGTACCGGCCATCACGCTGGACAGTTACGTCCGTTCGTCCGGGTTGGTTCCTTCGGTCGTCAAGATCGACGTGGAGCGGCACGAGCCGGCGGTCATCCGAGGTGCGGCCGAACTGCTCGACACGCACCGTCCGGTTATCGTCGCCGAGCTGCTACCGGGCCGGAGCGAGAGTGACGAGGTACAGCATCTCCTCGCCGCGCACGGATACGAGGCCCGGCACATCGAGCCGCCGGAAGCGCAGGCGGGCGACGAGCCGGAGCGCGACTGGCTGTTCTGGCCCGGAACGATCCCCGCCGAGCTCGACGACCGTTTCCGCGAGTGGTACTCCGCCGTGGCAACCTGTGTGCCTGCCGAGGTCGCCTCGACCCCGTAGACGGCGCCGGGGCTTCGCCCGTTGCGCGTCGTGGCGACGGGCGAAACCCCGGCGGCGCCACTCACTTCGCGGGTGGTTCGGCCAGTTCGCGCAGGGCGCGATAGACGAGGGCCGTTTTGCGCTCGGTGTCGACCTGGCAGATGTCTTCGACCCGCTCGGGGCGCGGCGGGAGTTCGACCGACTCGCCCACACCTTCGTAGTCGCCCAGCTCGTCGAACACGACGCCGTGCATGTCGCGTAGCCACAGCAGTTCGGTGGACGCGTTGTCGACCGCCTGACGGACCGACTCGTGCAGACGCGGGCGCCGCGAGCCGTCCACCTCCGCGTCGGCAGCGTTCAGGGCCCGGATGAGGCGCCCCGTGTCCGGCGTGAACCGCTGGTTGGCGTCCGACCAGAACAACCTGCGGTACTCGGCCACCACCGACATGGCCTCGGCGCTCAGTGAGGTGTTCGGTTGCTTCGGCACGTCGTCGAGTGACACGTCTACGTTCGGCAGGAACTTCTCGAAGAAGTGCCGCAGAATGTCACCGTTCGGCCAGTTCCGGCGGTCGTACGGCAGCACGTGAAGCGTGTCGGCAACGTGCTTGGCGTAGCCTTCCAGCGTGGCCCGGTAATTGATCGGCTCTACCGACCGAATCTCGTGTGACGCCTTCAGCGTCTGTTGCGCCATCGACAGGTAGTAGTCGGACGGCTGACGGACATAGACGACGACATCGATCGTGTCGGCCAGCGGCCGTAGCCGTTCGGCCAACGTCGTGAGCGCGCTCTCGCTGTTGATGCGGAACAGTGACTCGTCCGAGAGGACCACCGTGTCGAGACTGGAGTTCGTGATCCGCTCGCGCAACTGTTGGAGCCAGGTCTGCGCGTCCTGCTCGATCTTCTCGCTGTCATCGTTGTACTTGTGGCGCAAATGGCGGGGCAACCGCCCGTGCGACGTCAGGCCGGAGACCAGCAGTGCTTGCTTGTTACGGATCACGGGGCTCTTCGGATAGAGCACTCCGGCTTCCGCCAGCGGGTCGCGGAGGCTCCTCAGCCCTTCTTGAAGGGCCGTGGAGCCGGCCTTGGGCATGCCGATATGTAAGACGATCTTCATTGCTGTTCCGTTCCTCCGCAGCTCCCGAGACGCTGAAGCGACAGCATAGCCACCACGGCTGCGTGTGGCGGCAGGTGTTCGGAAAGCCGTCGGCTCGTCCCCTCTGGTGATCGTCAACGATACTCCAGGTCATGGTACCGAGGATCGTTGATGATCACGGCGAGAGCGCCGGCGGCCTCAAGGAGGGCGCGGGAGCGCGCCGCGATGCTGGCGTCCCGGGCGGCCAGCGCGGCGGCGAGCTCCTCCGAGCGGCGCCCGCGCGGAAGATCGGCCATCAGGGCGCGCAGCGTATCGACGCGGTATCCGGCGCTGCGTAGCTGGTGGACGATCCGGGCGTCACGCACCTGGGCCGGCGAGTACCGCCGCGTTCCGCGGCCGGTGAGGCGGTCCGGCACCACGAGCCGCTCTGCGTCCCAGTGCCGCAGCGTCGACGGGCGCACACCGAGCGCCCCGGCGAGTTCGGACACGCTCATCGCATCGCCCGGGCGCACGTCGCCGATCGGTTCGGCGGAGATCACTTCGACCGCCTCCTCAGCCGCCTTCAGCTCCGCGCGTTCCCGGTCCAGCCGGGCGTGCACTGCGTCGAGCATGGCCAGCAGTTCCGCCGCAGGACGCTCGTGCGCAGCACGGACGATCCGCTTCGCCTCGACCGGGCCGGTCCCGGCCGCGAGGGCGCGGTAGGCCAGCGCGGAACGTAGATGGACCTCGGTGTAGACGCGATACCCCGAAGCGGTGCGCGTCGCGCGCGGCAGCACGCCGTCGCGTTCGAGGTTGCGCACCTGCTGCACCGAGTAGCCGGACCGCTCCGCCACGTCCGCGGTACGCAGGTGCCACGAGTCGAGGGTTGGCAACCGTTCTCCTGGGATGCAGAGGCAAAAGTCTCCACGAGCACTTTAATGGAACGCTGGAAGCCATGAAGATCGACGAGATCACCGCGCTGGTGGACGACCTCGACGGAGTCCTGACCGTCCGGCCGGGACCCGGTGACGGCACGCCGGAGATCGCCTGGGGCGATGTGTTCTTCTACTACGCTCCGGACGGCGTCATGCCGACGACGACGCAGCCGTTCGCGACGATCGTGACGAAGAACTACCCGGACGACGAGGCGTCACGCCTCGACCGTCCGGACGCGTTCCGGGTGAACGTCGCCGCCGGCAAGGATTCCTTCGTGCACTGGACCGGCCACGACCCACGCGCACCGGCCGCGAGCACGGCGACCGGCCCCGGCACGGGCACCGACGCCGACGCCGACACCGACGCCGACGACACCGTCATCGCACACCCCGTCTACGGCAGCCTCGGCTGGCTCGCGGTGGTGAACCCCGGAGAGCGGACGGGTGCGGCGACACGCGAGCTGCTGCTCAAGGCGCACGAGCTGGCGCGGGCGCGCTACGAACGCCGTAGCGCAAGGTCAGGCGAACCGTGAGCCCAGTCCCCCGTCCACGGCCCAGTCGGCGCCGGTGACGTACGACGCGGCCGGCGAGGCGAGGAAGCACACGACCTCGGCGATCTCGGCCGGCTCGCCGAAGCGCCCGAGCGGCTGTTTGTCGGTCTCGAGCGCTTCGGCGTCCGGCTCCGGATGCTGCGCGAAGTACTCGTCGACCAGCGCGGTGCGGACGTACCCCGGGCTGACCGCGTTGACGCGGACGCCGTGCCGGCCGACCTCGAGCGCGAGGCTGCGAGTGAAGCCCAGCAGCCCCGACTTGGCCGCGGCGTACGGGAACATGCCGCCGATGGTCAGCGTCGCGTGCAGCGACGCGATGTTCACGATGCTCCCCCGCCCGGACGTGATCATGCCGGGCAGCACGTGCTTGGTGCAGATCCACGGCGCCTTGAGGTCGACGGCGAACACGTCGTCCCACTCGCGTTCGGTCATCGCCACCGGGTCCGCGTAGACGTTCCGCCCGGCGTTGTTCACCAGCACCGTCACCGCCCCGTACGCGGTCTCGATCTCACTGACCAGGGCCGCCACCGCGTCCGCGTCGGTGATGTCCACCTGGCGGAACCACAGGCGGGCGTCGTCACCCATGTCGGCCATCAGCTGGGCGCCGGACTCCCCGTCGACGTCGGCGGCGATCACTCGTGCCCCCTCACGCAGCGCGACCTCGGCGATCGCCCGTCCGATGCCGCGTGCGCCGCCGGTGACGACCATGACCTCGCCGGCCAGCCGGCCCGGCGTCCCGCCGGCGCTCACGGCCCCACCTCCGGCAACTCGGCGCCGAACTCGTCCAGAAACGCATCCACCGACGCCCGCTCACCATCGTCCAACTCGCGCACGGGCGCACGGCAGTGGTCGCTGCCGATGAGCCCGCGCCGCATCGCGACGATCTTCTCCGCCCCGACGATCACGTTGACATCCTGCATCCACGAGGACAGGTACGGAAGCATCCGGGTGTGCAGGCGACGTGCCGCTGCTGGTTCGCCGGCCTCCCACTGGTGCCACACCCGCAGGTACAGCTCGGTGAACGAGCAGCCCGGCTGCACGCCGATCGCGCCGCGGTCCAGCGCGTCCGGCAGCTGCTGGCCGGCGTGCCCGATGATCGACGGGATCGGCGTCTCCGAGTCGAGCAACGCCGAGATCGTCCGGCCGGGCGGCTGCGACTCCACCTTGACGGCGGCGAGGTTACGGTGGCGTTCGGCCAGCGCCCGGATGGTCGGCACGGTCAGCGCCGTCCCGGTCTGCAGCGGCGCGTGCTGCAGCACGACCGGCACCGGGTGCACCGCCGTGAGCAGCTGCTCCAGATGTGCGAGCACCGACTCGACGGGTGGCGCCAGCTGGTGCGGTGGCAACACGTTGATGGCGTCGGCTCCCGCCTCCACGAGCCGCGCCGCTCGCCGGACGGCGTGGTGTGTGGCGTAGTCGGGCACCGAGACGACGGCGGTGACGTCCTCGCGCCGGGCGGTGCGCTCCAGCAGCACCATCGACAGGTGCTCGCGCTCGTCGTCGGAGAGCGCGAGCACCTCCGAGGCGAAGCCGGGGAACATCACCGACCGCGCGCCCACGGCCAGCAGGTGGTCGACGACGCGGACGAACCCGTCCTCGTCGACCTCGCCGTCCGGCCGGAACGGGGTCAGCAGCACCGGGCAGACACCGGCCGGCGCGGGAGCACGGACGCCGGCGCGGCCATCGGACCGAGTGTCCGCGTGCGCCCCCATCAGAACGGCGTCCTCGGGACGTCGTGGCCGCTGGCTCCGACCAGGAAGTCCAGGTCGGCCCCCTGGTCGGCCTGGAGGACGTGCTCCACGTGCATCCGGCTGTACCCCCGGTCGTGCCGGGGCGTCGGCGGCGACCATTCCCGTCGTCGGTGTTCGAGCTCGGCGTCGTCGACGTCCAGGTCGAGCCTCCTGGCCGGCACGTCGAGCACCACCGGGTCGCCGTCGCGCACGAGCGCCAGCGGCCCGCCGACGGCCGACTCGGGGGCGACGTGCAGGACGACCGTGCCGTAGGACGTCCCGCTCATCCGGGCGTCGGAGATGCGCACCATGTCGGTGACTCCCTCCTCGAGCAGGCGGACGGGGATCGGCAGGTTCCCGATCTCGGGCATGCCGGGGTAACCGCGCGGGCCGGCGTTGCGCACCACCAGCACCGAGTCGGCCGTGACGTCGAGAGCGGGGTCCTCGGCTGCTTTCTGGTACGTCTCGACGTCGTCGAAGACGACGGCACGTCCGCGGTGCCGCATCAGCGCCGGGCTGGCGGCCGACTGTTTGATCACGGCCCCGCGGGGGCAGAGGCTGCCACGCAGCACGGCGGTCCCGCTGTCCGGGGGCAGCACGGGGTCGTCGCGGCCGCGGATCACCTCGGGCAGGTACCGGCCGGCATGGCGCACGTTCTCGCCCACGGTCGTCCCGTCCACCGTCAGCGCATCCGTGTGCAGCATCGGCCACAGCTCGCGCAGTACCGCGGGCAGGCCGCCGGCGTCGGCGAACTCCGACATCAGGAACCGCCCGCTCGGTTTCAGGTCGACGAGCAGCGGGGTGTCCCGGGCCAGCCGGTCCACGTCGTCCAGGTCGAGCCGGACGCCCACCCGTCCGGCCACCGCCAGCAGGTGCAGCACCGCGTTCGTGGACCCTCCGACGGCGGCGTTGACCCGGATCGCGTTCTCGAACGCCTGCCTGGTCAGGATGGTCGACGGCGACGGCCCGGCGGCTGCCATCTCGACCGCGCGCCGGCCGGACCGCTCGGCGACCCGCGCCCGGCCGGAGTCGACCGCGCCGACGGCGGCGCCGCCGGACAGTTGCATGCCCAGCGCCTCGGTCAGGCACGCCATGGTCGACGCCGTGCCCATGGTCATGCAGTGCCCTGCGCTGCGGTGGATGCAGCTCTCCGCCTCGGCGAACTCCGCCTCGCTCATCCGGCCCGCGCGGACGTCCTCGCTGAACCGCCACAGGTCGGTCCCGCTGCCGATGGTGCGGCCCCGGAACGAGCCGGAGACCATCGGCCCGCCGGTGACGACGAGGGTGGGCACGTCCACGCTGCAGGCGCCCATGAGCTGCGCCGGCGTGGTCTTGTCGCACCCGCCGAGCAGGACCGCCGCGTCGACGGGGTTGGCTCGCAGCGTCTCCTCGACGTCCATGCTCATCAGGTTCCGGTACAGCATCGTCGTCGGCCGCATGAACGGCTCACCCAGCGACATCGTGGGCACCTCGAACGGGACACCGCCGGCGGCGAGCACCCCGCGGCGCACCGCCTCGGCCAGGCCGCGCATGTGCGAATGGCACGGTGTCAGGTCGGACCAGCTGTTGACGATCGCGACCGCCGGGCGGCCGTCGAACGCCTCGTCGGTCAGCCCGGCCGCGCGCAGGTGCGACCGGGCGATGAAGCCGTTCTTGCCCCGGTCGGCGAACCACGCGCTGCTGCGCAGCGCCGCCCCGGTCGCGCCATCATCCGTCGGCGTCATCCGTTGCCTCCTGCGTCGCGGCGGCGGTCGTGGGCCCGGATCCGTGCAGACTCGGATCGATCGGCACGCGCGCCGGCTCGAACGGCTCGGTCCGGGCGGGTTCGAGGAGCCGCCGGGTGGTCTCGAGGCCCCAGTCGTCGAGCTGGTCCAGTCCGTCGCTGCTGATGCGGACCGCGCCGTAGCGCTCGACGACGTCGGCCCAGACCTCGCGCCGCTCGATCTGCGGGCGCGCCACCAGGCAGTCCGGGTCGTTCACCCAGAACCGTCCCTGGGTGAATCCGCGCCCGACCGTCGAGACGACGGCCGCCTGGGTCGCCGGGCGGGAGAACTCCCCGGCCGCGTCCCAGTGCGGCGCCACGTCGGTGCCCACCCGCATCGTGTCGACCAGCCCGATCGACGGGAACATCGGCGCACCGCACCCTTGCAGCAGTGCGTCCGGGCCGATGGACTCGCGGATCAGCTCGAGCGCACCGCGGTAGGCGGTGAGCGCGGCGACGTCGTCGTGGCGCACGCCCTCGACGGCGCCCGCGTACATGAAGTCGACCATGAAGTACGTCGCGCCGTATCCGGCGTAGGTGGTGAACACCTCGCGCAGGTACTCCGCCGCTCCCGGGTGCGTCGGGTCGAGCACGTAGCAGTCCTGGTCCCAGTTGTGCATCGCCAGGATCGGCTGACCCGCGGAGTCGCGGACCAGCCAGTCCGGGTGCTCGGCGAACGTCCGGCTGTGCGCCCCGACCAGCAGCGGCGCGGTCCAGATGCCGGCGCGGCGCCCGCGGTCGAGGACCCGGCCGATCATGCCCTCCACCGAGGTGAACCCCTCCGACGGCTCCAGCCAGTCGCCGATGCCGGCCTGGAAGGCGTCGTCGAGACGGACGACACCGACCGGCAGCTCCAGGCGGTCCATCAGGTCGAGGTTGCGGACCAGGTCGTCCTCGGTGAATTCGGTGAAGTACTGGTACCAGCTCGCCCACACCGGCGGCGCCGAACGGATCGTCGGCCGGCCGACCGACGCGGTGTAGCGGTCGGCGAAGCGCGCCAGCGCCCCGTACAGTCCGCCCGGCCCGTCGTCGACGGTGTGCTCGACCGCGCCGTCGACGACGATGCGCACGGCACCGTCGCGATACGCGGCCCGGATGGTCGGGACCTCGACGCGGCCGTCGTCCAGGGCGACGACGTGGACCGGCTCGCCAGGTGCCGGCTCGACGGCCAGCAGCCCTTCACCCTGGAAGCTCGTCGTCGAGGGCGGCTTCTCACGGCGGTAGTAGGGCGTCAGGAACACGTCGTCGGTCGGCCGGTATCCGTGCCCGGCCGTGACCGGGTACACGGTGCTCGGTGACCACGACTGCCACCCGAACTCGTAGACCCGCCCCTGGACGGGGTCGACCGGCAGCGGCGCCGCGTCGTCGATGGGCTCGAATCCTGTCACGGTTGCTCTCCTCCGGCTCGGCACGTGCTCACGAGAACGCCTGCCGTGGCTGCCACCCACGGTCACGGCCCATGCGGTACCGGACCATCTCCAGCGTCAGCTTCTCCGCGAGTTCGGGGGAGCCGCCGTCGGCGGCCAGGTTCACGAACTCGTCCGGGTCGTCGGCGAAGTCGTACAGCTCGACCTCGTCCCGTCCCTCGGTGGTGTACGAGTGCACGCTCAGCCGGAACCGGCCGGTCACCCAGCTGTTGACGTACAGGCCCTGCTCGGCACGGTGCTCGATCAACACGCCGTCGCGGGCCGGCTCGGACGGCTCGGCCCAGCAGCTCGACTGGTCGACACCCTGCATCCGCGGGTCCGGTCCGACCCCGGCGACGCTGGAGAACGTCACCGGAACGTCGACGAGGCTCTGCAGCGCGTCGCTGTGCACGCCGGCCGGTACGCGCCCGGGCCAGCGCACGATCATCGGCACCCGGACGGCGCCGTCGTAGTGGCTCGGCCCCTTCGACCACAGCCAGTGGTCACCCATGTAGTCCCCGTGATCGGACGTGTAGACGATCAGCGTGTCGCCGGTGAGCTCGAGCTCGTCGAGGGTGTCGCAGATGCGGCCGAGATGGTGATCGAGCAGGCTCTGCATGCCCAGGTAGGTGCGCCACATCTGCTCCTCCTCGGCGGTACGCCCCTCGTGGCCGACGTACTGCGCCTGCTGGCAGGGGATCCCCACCTGCGGGTTCTCCTGCAGGCCGAGGTCGTCCTGGCGGCCCTCGATGGTGGCCCGGTAGAAGCTGGGTTTGTCCTGCCACTCGTCCTGGCGCCGCACCGGTTCCGGCAGGTCGACGTCGTCGTGCATGGCATGCCAGGGGTCGGGCGCACGAAACGGCATGTGCGGGTCCTGGAAGTTCACGACCATGTAGAACGGCTGCGAGCCGTTGTCGGCCACGTGGTCACGCAGGAACGAGATCGCCTCGTCGGCGATCCAGCGGCTGCTGTGGTACTCCTCCGGCAGCTCCCAGCGCCCGACGCGTTCACCGGGATCCTTGTTCGGGGTGACGGTGCTGGCCGGGTCCGGCAGGAAGTACGGAGGCGCCGGCGGGATGCCCTTCTCACGCAGCCATGCCCCGTAGTGCATGGAGTACGCGTGCGGCTCGTCCACGTGCCCGTTCGAGAGCCTGGCGTGCTGGAATCCGTACCAGGGGCCGCTCCAGTTCTCGTACGCGTCCCAGTCGCGTGAGCAGGGCAGCGCTTCCGGGCTGCCTGGCCGCAGCACGCTCTTGAAGTGGCTCTTGCCGAAGATCGCGGTCCGGTATCCGGCCTGCTCGGTGAGCATGGCAGGCAACGACAAGGTGTCCTCCGGCACGTCGGTGCCGATGTTCCACGCCCCGTGGCGGCTCGGGTACTGGCCGCTGAGCAGCGTCGCCCGGGTCGGGGTGCAGACCGGCGTGGCGGTGTAGGCGCGGCGGAAGGCCGTTCCCTCGCTGCAGAGCCGGTCCAGCGTCGGCGTGCGCACCGGAATCTCGCCGAACGCCCCGACGAGGTCGGCCCGTTGCTGATCCGAGACGACCAACACGATGTTGGGCGGCCGGTTCACGTCGTCCATCGCATACTCCAAAGATCACGGCATCTCACGGCGCCTCCAGGTCGTTGACAGCTTAGCAGCTAAGCTTTACTGTCCAACCTCAGACCGGAGACGCGACGCTGCGCACTGCCAGGCGCTCGGAGGCGAGTAGATGAACATGAGCGACCGAGACCGGCGACCCGGGCTGCTGAACCGGCGGCAGGTCCTGCGCGCAGGCGCGGGCGCGGCCGGTGCAGCGCTCCTCGGCCGATGCGGGGGCGGCGCGTCCAGTTCCGGCTCCGGGCGACTGACGTTCCAGACGTTCGGCACGCCCGCCGCCGCCCAGGTGTTCCAGGACGCGATCGACGCGTACGAACAGCAGAACCCGGACGCGAACGTCCAACTGGAACGCATCCCGTTCCCGCAGCACTACCAGAAACTGAACACCCGGCTGATGGCCGGAACCGGCCCGGACATCGTGCGCATCCAGTACCAGCGGATGGGGCGCTACATCCAGGAGGGCGCGCTCGCCGACCTCTCGGACCACCTCCCGCCCGGCTACGCCGACGAGTTCGTCCCGAACGTGTGGTCGGCGGTCACCGAGAACGAACGGCCGTACGGCTTCCCGGTCGACACCGGCGCGCACGTGCTCTTCTACAACACCGAGATCTTCGACCGGCTCGGCATCACCACTCCGAACAGCCTCGAGGATGCGTGGAGGTGGGACGAGTTCCTGAGTGTGGCGCACCGGATCAAGGAGTCCGGCATCGTGCCCTATTCGGTGGCGATGTCATGGCAGCCGGCCGACAACGCGTACCGGTGGACCGGGTACCTGTACCAGCACGGCGGCCGGCTGCTGAACGCTGACCTGACGCGGTCCGAGGTGAACACCGACGCGGCGCGCGAGACCGTGGAGTTCACCCGCTCGTGGTTCACCGACGGCCTGGCCCCACCCGACACGTCGATCAAGAGCGGGACACAGATCCAGACCCTGTTCGCCAACGGCGACATCGCGATGATGATCAACGGCGACTTCCAGACGTCGTTCCTGCAGGCGAACATGCCCGAGGGGTGGGACGCGACCTACCTGATCCGAGACGTCGACACGGGCAACATGCTGGGCGGGAACGGACTGGCGGTGACCAACAACTGCGCGGAGCCGGAGCTGGCCGCGGACTTCCTGAAGTTCTTGAACAACGAGGAGAACCAGCTACGGATCGTGCTGACCTCTCAGTTGCTGCCCACGAGACGAAGCCTGGCCGGCCGGTCCGCCAAAGAACTCGGGTACGAGTTCAGACCCGACATCAAGGATCTCGCACTCGAACACCTGCCCACGGTGTCCGAGACCGCGGTCAGTGAGACCACCTCCCCCGCGTTCGGCGAGATCAACCAGGCCCTGGGGGACGAGCTGGAGGCCGCGTTCAAGAGCGGCCAGTCGCCCGACGACACCGTCGCCCACCTCGACCAGCGGATCCAGGACAGTCTCGGATCCGAACCCGGAGGGTGAGCCGTGACGGCGGCCACGTTCAGCCCGTCCGAGGGAACGACGACACCGGGATGGTCATGACACCACACACCACGACCACCGCCACACCGTCCGCGCCGGCGTCGAACCCCGCCCGGCGCCGACGGCTGAAACAGAAACTCGTCCCCTACCTGTTCATCACCCCGAACCTGATCCTGTTCACGCTGTTCATGTTCGTCCCGATCGTCGGCTCGTTCTACATGAGCCTCAACGACTGGACCCTCATGGGCGAGTCGACGTTCGTCGGCCTGTCCAACTTCGTCGGGCTCTTCACCGACGGGGTGTTCTGGCAGGCGTTCGCGAACACCGGTTACTACGTCGCCGGCACCGTTCCCACAACGATGGCGCTGGGCCTGGTGGTGGCCATCGGCCTGAACCGGCAGATGCCCGGGCGGACGTTCCTCCGCGCGGTCTACTTCGTGCCGGTCTGCATCTCGCTGGTCGCCGTCGGCCTGATCTCGCTGTGGATCTTCAACGACAGCTACGGGGTGTTGAACAACCTGCTCAGGACGGTCGAGATCCCGACGGTTCCGTGGCTCTCGTCGTCCAGCTGGGCCATGCCGTCACTGATCATCGTCACCATCTGGATCCGTCTCGGATTCAACATGGTGATCTACCTCGCCGCGCTGCAGAGCATTCCGACGGAGCTGATCCAGGCGGCCAAGGTCGACGGAGCGACAGGATGGCAGCGCTTCCGGTACGTCACCTGGCCGCTGCTCGCGCCGACGTCGTTCCTGCTGGTCATCCTGAACGTCATCTTCTCGTTGCACGTCTTCGACCTGATCCTGGTCATGACCAACGGCGGGCCGGGGTTCTCCACCACCGTCCTCGTGCAGTACATCTACCGCGAGGCGTTCCAGACCGGCGAGATGGGTTCGGCCAGCGCGGTCGGCGTCGTGCTGTACCTGCTCCTGATGGCGTTCACGCTCACGTACTGGCGCCTGTCCCGGCAATCGAACAATGCGGCCTAGGAGGACTGCGTGGTAGTCGAAGTGCAACCTCCCGCCACCGAGACGGCGGGCCGCGAACAGCGCACGAAGCGGGCCAAGCGGCTGCCGCGAGGCGCCGACCTGGTGATCTGGCTCGCACTGGTGTGCGGCGCGCTCGTCATGGCCTTCCCGTTGTACTGGATGTTCGCGACCGCCGTGCGGCCGGCCGCCGAACTGTTCACCGGCAAGTTCGACCTCGTGCCCTCGGAGTTCGCGTGGAGCAACTTCTCGGCCGCGTGGGACAAGCTGCCGTGGGGCACCTTCTACCAGAACTCCGTCCTCATCGCCGTCATCGGCACCTGCATCACGGTCTTCATCAACCTCCTGGCCGGCTACGCGTTCGCGAAATTCTCGTTCAAGGGCCGCGACGTCATCTTCATCCTCATGATCAGCACCCTGATGGTGCCGATCCAGGTGATCCTGGTGCCCACGTTCATGGTGGTCTCGGAGATGGGGCTGGTGAACTCGATCTGGGGCGTGATCCTGCCCCGCGGCGCCGAGGCGTTCGGCATCTTTCTGGTCCGCCAGTATCTCGTGTCGGTGCCGAACGAACTGATGGAGAGCGCGCGGCTGGACGGAGCCAGCGAATTCCGCATCTTCTGGTCGGTGGTCCTGCCGTTGTGCAAACCGGTCATCGCGGTGCTGACGATCTTCACCTTCATGTGGCGGTGGAACGACTTCGCCCTGCCGCTGGTGACCATGCAGGAGTTGTCCTCCTTCACCGTCCCGCTCGGACTGAACTTCGCCAAGGGCCTCTACTACACCGACTGGACCGGGTCGATGGCGATGACGCTGCTTTCCATCATTCCGATGCTGATCGTGTTCGTCATCTTCCAGCGCTCTTTCGTCCAGGGCATCGCCAGCACCGGAATGAAGTGACGGACCGGTTCGGCGACGCGGTCGCCGGCGACACGGGCGCCGGCGACCGGCTTGTACACTGGCTGGCCCGCGCGTGTGCCGCGCGTACCGTCGGCTCGGCTCCGCCGCTGCACACGCTCGCGGTTTCCGCCCGGCTGGGCGGTTCGGGGTGGGCGATGAATGAGCACGTGACACGGAGGGGGTTGTCGGTGCGATGAACCTGTCGAGGACGACCCTTGCCGACCAGGTGGCGAAAGAGCTCATCACGCGGATCGAACGGGACGGTCTGCGCCCCGGCGACGAGATTCCGCCCGAGTCGGAACTGGCGCAGGAGTTCGGCGTCAACCGGCTGGTGGTACGAGAGGCGGTGCGCACTCTCGTCGCGCGCGAGATCCTGATTTCCAGCCAGGGCCGTCCTTCCCGGGTGAGCGTTCCTTCCGCGCGGGTCTTCGCGGAGATGCTGGATTTCCGGGTGGCACAACAGTCACTGGATCTCGACGATCTGCTCGAGACCCGGCGGCTGATCGAATGCGAGCTGGCCCGGCTCGCCGCCGAACGTGTGAACCGCGGCGTCGTGTCGATCGATTCCGCGTCCGAGATCCTGGACCAGATGGCCGAGTCGGCAGGCGACCGGGAACGTTTCGTCGAGCTCGACGTCCGCTTCCACGCGCTCATCGCCGAGGCTTCGGGCGCGACGTTCCTTCAGCTCATCCTCTCGTCGCTGGAGTCGGTCCTGCTGCGGGCGAGGCGTTCGACCTACGCCACCCGGGAGCGCCGGAACGAGGGCCACGACGCCGCCGTGACCGCGCACGGACACATCCTGCGCGCGGTCCGGGCCGGTCAGCCGGCCGAAGCCGCGGCCGCGATGGAGGAGCACCTGCGCGAAACCCAGCGCGACGTGTCCTGGGACGGCTGAGCGCCGGCGACCGGGCACGCCCGGCCGCGCCCGCCCGGCGGCTACGGTGAGGCCGGTGCACGGACGTGAAGCCGAGGAGGCGGGATGACGACGATGACCGATCCGGTCCGCTGGGGTGTCCTGGGGTCCGCCGCGATCGCGGTGAACAAGGTGATCCCCGGCATGCAGAAGGCCGACAACTGCGAGATCCTGGGCCTGGCGTCGCGTGACGCGGGCCGGGCGGCCGAGACCGCCGCCGCGCTCGGAATCGATCGATCGCACGGGTCGTACCAGGCGCTGCTCGACGATCCCGACATCGAGGCCGTCTACATCCCGCTGCCGAACAATCTGCATGCCGAGTGGACCCTGCGCGCGGCCGAGGCGGGCAAGCACGTCCTGTGCGAGAAGCCGATCGCGATGAGCGCGGACGAGGCCGCGACGATGGTCGCGGGCGCGGAGAAGGCCGGCGTCAAGCTGATGGAGGCGTTCATGTACCGCCTGCATCCCAGCTGGGTCCGTGTCCGCGACCTCGTCGCCGCCGGCGGCATCGGCGAGCTCAGGGCCGTCCACGGCTTCTTCTCCTACACCAACCTCGACCCGGCCAACATCCGCAACATCGCCGAGCTCGGCGGCGGCGGCCTGATGGACATCGGCTGCTACCCGGTCAACGTCGCGCGGATGATGTTCGGCGCGGAGCCGACGGACGTACGCGCGTCGGTCCACCGCGATCCGTCGTTCGGCACCGACAGCCTCACGTCGGCGGTGCTGGACTTCGACGGCCGGCACGCCGTCCTGTCCTGCTCCACGCAGCACGAGCCGTACCAGCACGTACAAGTGCTCGGCACCGAGGGCCGGCTGTCCGTGGAGATCCCGTTCAACATCCCGCCGGATCTCCCCACCCACATCACCCGCGCCTCCGGCGGCACACGACCGGTGGCGCCGGACGTCGAGGTGATCGAGTTTCCACCCGCGGACCAGTACCAGATCCAGGGCGAGCTGTTCTCCGCGGCGATCCGCGACGACACGCCGGTTCCCACGCCGCCGGCGGACGCGGTCGACAACATGCGGGTGATCGAGGCGATCTTCGCCGACGCCGACGGCACACGGCCCGGCAGCCCCGGTAGGTGACAACCGGAGATCCGGAGACCAGCGACGTACTCCAGCCGTAGATCGTGATCATGGTCGTGTCGGTGCTGGATATGGGGCGGCCACCGCTTGGTGATCTTGGTTTGTGACACAGGAACACGTCACGGTGGCCGCCGGGCGTTGCTGGACGATCGCCGAGAAGTCCGGGGCGCGTCGCCGGCAGGGTTGCAGCATCTGCTTTGTCGGAGGGCCGGTGGGCGTCGACGGGCACCGGCACGGCAGCGTCGTTGGCCGACCTCACCTCGGGGACCTGAACGCACCTCGGTGAGAAATGTGACGCGTCGCAGCGAGAAACGGGCGCCGTCCGTCGGTTTTCTCACCGAGGTGCGTTCACATCCCCGCCGTTACCGCCATCAGACGGACGAACATGAAACATCACGAACTACGGCTGTAGTACACGTCCACCGGCGTGAGTGAGATGTGAGAACACTGAAAGTGGCTGGTGATTTCATCGATACCGACCGCAGAGCGCGATCTTCTCGATGAAAGGACGGATCCATGCGTACTGCGTTGCGAGCGGGTGTGGCCGCGCTTCTGGCCGCGCCGGCCCTCGTCGTCGGTAGCACTTCGGCCATGGCCGCGGCACCAGAATCCTCCGCGGAGACGGTAGCGGCACGGGCAAAGCCGTGCGGGCAATCGACCACGGCCCGCCCCGGCGAAACCAAGTTCTTCTGGCGAAACTGCACCCACAGGAGTGACTACATCAAAGTCGACCACGTGTGGGCCCCGGATCAGTTCCATTGCGTGCCTGCGTACCAGATCATGTACGTCGGCAGCGCTGTTCCCATGGGCCCGCCGATCGGGAACGTGCGCGGCATCAACTACATCAAGCCCGACTGCACGCTCTGATGGCACCGGAGCCCAGGGGAAGCTCCACTGGGCTCCACGTCTTCCCGAACTCCGCGCTCACGCCCGGCGCTGGTCGACGACCTCCTCCAGCATCGAACGGACCCGAACAGCCGGGCGCTGGATGAGATTCTCGAGGTCGGGCCCGGTGGTGGTGAACTCTCCGCGCCGCGCCGCGCGGAACATGCCGACCAGCATGTCCGCCCGCTCCGCCGGCACTCCGTTCCCGGCCAGAGCGGCCGCCCACTCGGTGTCGTCGGCGACGACACGCCGGATCGAGCGGCCGGTGAGCTCGGTGAGGATCCCGGCAACGTCGTCGAGGTCGAGCGCGTCCGGCGCGGTCAGCGGCGGGGTCGGGCCGTCGAACCTGCCCTCGTCGGCGAGGATCACCGCCGCGGCTTCGGCGAGGTCCGCGTGCGCCGTCCATGACACCCGCCCGTCGGCGGGCGCGACCAGCTCGCCGGTCTCGAGCGCCCGTCCGATCAGGTGCGCGACGGTGCTGGCGTAGAACCCGTTCCGTAGCGCGGTGAACGGCGTGCCCGCCTTCGCCAGGTGGCGCTCGGTGGCGGCGTGGTCGACCATCGGCACGAAGGCCGAGTCGTCGGCGGTGCCCTGGTGGGCGGTGTAGAGGATGCGCTTCGCACCGGCGTCGCGGGCGGCCTCGATCGCGGTGGCGTGCTGGGCCACCGCCGTCTCGCCGGACTCGTTCGTCGAGACGACGAGTACCTGGGCAGCACCCTCGAACGCCTCGGCGAGAGAGCCCGGATCGGAGAAGTTGCCTCGCCGCACGCGCACTCCGCGCGCGGCGAGGTCAGTAGCACGGTCGGTGTCGCGGACGCTGACTCCGACCCGGTCGGCCGGGACCCGCTCGATCAGCCGGTCGACGATCTGCGAGCCGAGCTGGCCGGTCCCTCCGGTGATGACGATCATGGTTCAACCTCTCAGTTGGTGGTGAACAATGATACTAACAGTGTTAGCAACGTCGTTATCAACCTCCAGCTACCATTGGAAGCATGGTGAAGGTGACACCGGGCAGCGACAGCAGGGACAAGATGCGCGCGAGCATCGTCGAGGTTGCCGCGCAGCTCCTGCACGAGCAGGGCGCCGCCGCGGTCACCACCCGCGCTGTCGCACAGGCGGCCGGCATGCAGGCACCGACCATCTACCGGTTCTTCGAGGACAAGGACGCACTGCTCGACGCTGTCGCCGAGCACGTGTTCAGCACCTACGTCGCCGGAAAGTCGCTCGCCGAGGACGGCGGCGACGCGGTGGCCGGTCTCCGGGCGGGGTGGGACGCGCACATCGCTTTCGGCCTCGCCAACGAGGCGCTGTTCGGGCTTCTCGTGGACCCCCAACGCGGCACCCGTTCAACGGCCGCCGCCGCGGGAATGCAGGTTCTCGGCGCTCGCGTGCGCCGCGTCGCCGCTGCCGGCCGGCTCCGGGTCACCGAACGGCGTGCCGTCGAGCTCATCCACGCCGCCGGCACCGGCGCCGTGCTCACGCTGCTGTCCGTCCCGGCCCAGGACCGGGACCTCGGCGTGGCCGACGCCATGTACGACGCGGTGATGCAACAGATCCTCACCGACGCGCCGGCGGTGCGCACCGACAGCACCACCGCGGCGACCGTCGCGTTCCGGGCCGTCGCCCCACAGCTGCCGATGCTCACCGACGCCGAACGCGCCCTGCTGTCCGAATGGCTCAGCCGACCTGATCGGCCAGCCACACCGTGACCGTTGATGATCAGGGCAGCGGGCCGTAGCGCCGACGTGGCAACCGGCGGATCCGTTCCTCGTCCACGGCCGCACGCAACGCCGAACCGAACCTTCCCGGGCCCCAGTAATTCGCCGCGACGAGGCGGGACAGCTCACCACGGTCGGTGGGGCCGTTCTCGTTGACCGCACGGACCAGGATCTCGATCTCACGATCCAGCGCCTCCGCCTCGGCCCGCGACGTCGACTCGTCGGAGCCCAGGCCCCAGGTGCCGGTCCGAGCCGGCCCCGGGCGCCATCTGCGGCGACCGGAGCGCTCGTGTTCCAGACCGCGAGCCGTGCGGGCACGGATGCGTTCCTCACGCCGCTCGTGCTCGCGGGCGCGCTGTTCGTGCTCTTCGGCCTCTCGTTCGGCCTGTTCAGCGGCCTCGGGTCGGGCCTCGGCGAGGGTCCGGTCGGCTGCGGCCCACTCCTCCATGGCCGCGGCTCGTTCCCGCAGCCTGGCGGCTTCGTCCGCCTCGATGTCGGCGCCTTCACCCACGTCGCCGCCTTCACCCACGTCGCCGCCACCGTCGCTTCCGCCACGGCCTCCGCGCCCGTCGCGGCCGTCACGTGCGGCGGACGACGACGTGCCCCCGGCGCCCGCTGATTCGGTGTCGGTCTGCTGCGCCTCCTGCGCGGTGAGCGGTGTGGCGATGTTCTCCAGGGACGCCCGTTCGGCTCGTACGCCCAGGACGAGCTCGGCGATCCCCCCGAGTGCCATCACCGCCGCGCCGACGCCGAAACTCATCACGACCAGTCCGCGGTCGCCGGACTCGATCATCCGGCCGAACAGCAGCGGGCCCGCGATACCCCCGAGTCCCGTGCCAACGGCGTAGAAGAACGCGATGGCCAGCGCGCGGGTCTCCATCGGGAAGACCTCGCTCACGGTCAGGTAGGCGGCACTCGCACCGGCGGAGGCCAGGAAGAACGTCACCACCACGAACACGAGCAGGAGCCACTCGCCTCCAGTGGCCGTGAAGAAGACCCAAGCCAGCGGGACGGTCATGGCCGCGGAGCCGAGATACGTCGAGGCGATCATCGGTTTACGGCCGACGGTGTCGAACAGCCGGCCCAGCGTCACCGGACCGAGGAAGTTCCCGACGGCGTAGATGATCACGAAGACCGGGACGAAGCCGGAGGCCACTCCGTAGTAGGTGGTGAACAGCGTCCCCAGGCTGAACGTGATGCCGTTGTAGATGAACGCCTGTCCCACGAACAACGAGACACCGAGCACTGACCGGCGCGGGTAGACCTTGAACGCCGTCCGGGCGATCGTGCGGAACGGGATCTTGGTGCGCTGCCGGACCGTGATGGTGCTCTCCGGCTCGTCCAGCGACTGGCCGGTCTCGGCGCGGACGTCGTCCTCGATGCCCCGCACGATCTGCTCGGCCTCGTCCTCGCGGCCGTGGATGAACAGCCACCGCGGGCTTTCCGGAACGTTCCGGCGCACCAGGAGGATCACGAACCCCAACACGGCGCCGGCGCCGAACGCGAGCCGCCAGCCGACGTCGATGGCGAAGAGGTCGGTGTCGAGGAACACGAGCGCCAGTGCCGCCCCGCCCGCAGCTCCTGCCCAGTACGTTCCGTTGATCACCAGATCGACGCGGCCGCGCACGCGCGCCGGCACGAGTTCGTCGATGGCGGAGTTGATCGCGGCGTACTCGCCGCCGATACCGGCGCCGGTGACGAACCGCGCAAGGAAGAAGTACCAGGGGGCGAAGGCGAACGCGGTTGCGACCGTGGCCCCCACGTAGACCGCCAGCGTCAGGATGAACAGCCTCTTCCGGCCGAAGCGGTCGGTCAGCTGGCCGAAGAACAGAGCACCGAGGCACGCACCCGCGATGTAGAACGCCGCAGCCGTGCCGATGTCGGCGGCGTTCATCGAGACTCCGCTGCCGTTCTCGGTCAGCCGAGCGGCCACCGACCCGACCATGGTGACCTCGAGCCCGTCGAGAATCCACACCGTGCCGAGCCCGACGAGCACTCGCCAGTGGAACCTCGACCACGGCAGCCGGTCCATGCGCGCCGGAACCTGGGTCTGGATGGTTCCCGTCTGCACTCCTGCTCCCATGAGACGGACGCATACCCCCAACGCGTGGATCAATAACGTGAGCTCGTTATCGCGACGGTGATTCGGGTAACGCACCGGACATGCAACGACGATGCGCCGTGCTCGGCCACCGCTACCGGTTCCACGCCGACGGAGCCACGATGTCCTGGAACTGCGAGCGGGAGTGCGGACACGGAGGATCGAAGACCTACGCCACCCCCGACGAAGCACGGATGTACGCTGCAGCGTTCGACCGGGAGGACCGCGACGACGTGGGCCGGAGGGCTCCGTGGCTCGGGATGTTCCCGCTACGCATGGCGCACACGCTCAGGCACTGGGCCGGCCGGCGCGACGGCGGATGAGCCGGCACCCCGGGGGTGTCGGAGGCGTGGTCTATCGTCCAGGCATGGTGCAGCAGTCCGCTCGTCTCGGCGTCCGGCAGGTCGATCTGGCGGATTGGCGGTGGTTGCTGGGGGCGTTGCGGGCTCGGTTCGAGACGGACTCGTTCGGAGCGGGGGCCGCATTCGTCGCGGCAGTGGGCCGTCTCTCCGATGAAGCCGGTCACCATCCCGACGTCGATCTGCGTGCGGGGCACGTTCAGTTCGTGTTGCGCAGTCCCGACGTCGGCGGGGTCACCGAACGGGACGTCCAGCTGGCCGAGCAGATCAGCGCGCTCGCATCCGACCAGGGGCTGGACCCGCGCCCAGAGCAGGTACAAGTGCTGGAAATCGCCCTGGACACGCCGTTTTCGGAAACCGTGCGCCCGTTCTGGCTAGCCGTTCTCAGCGGCGGTGAAGAAAACGGCGAGATCGTCGACCCGGCCAGAGAGCTCCCGCTGCTGTGGTTCCAGGCGACCGACTCGACCGCACCCGATCGGCAACGTTTCCACCTCGACGTCACGGTCCCACCGGAAGCGGCCGACCAGCGGATCGCGGCAGCGGTCACCGCGGGCGGGCGCGTCGTCGACGACGGCCGTGCCCCGGCCTTCGTCGTGCTGGCCGACCCGGACGGCAACAAGGCCTGCGTCTGCACCGAACTGGGGCGAGAGTGAACCCGTCCGCGACACCAGAGCTCGGCGTGCCGGTCGAGCAGGCCGTCCGAGCCGGGACGCAGGCCGTCACGGGAACCGTGGCCTTCAGCGGTCATCCGGTGGGACGTCCACGCTCGGCAGCCGGAGCGTCGGCGCGGACGCGGTCGCCGAGCTCGTCACGGAACGCGTCGATGAACCCGTCCGGGTCGGGACCGGCGTTCATGAACGCGATCCGGTCGAACCCGGCCTCGAGGTACGGTCGCGTCGCCTCCAGGACGGCCGAAGCGTCCGGTCCACAGGCGAAGGACGCGGCGATGTCCTCGGGACGCACCGTGGCTGTCGCGGCTTCGAAGTTGGCCGGGTTCGGCAGCTCGCTCATGACCGGCCACCCGGTCACCGCCCAGCGTGACGTCCGCAGTGCCGCCTGCACAGCGGTGTCGTGGTCGCGCGCCCACGAGACGGGAACCTCCGCGTACGTCGGGCCGGACCCGCCGGCCGTCCGGTAGGCGTCGACGAGATCGGGATCCGCCTCGGTCGCGAACAGTCCGTCCCCGAGTTCCGCGGCCAGCCTGGCGGCATTGCGCCCTCCGGCCGCGACCACGATCGGCGGCGCGGTTGCCGGGAGGTCGAACACCCTCGCGTCCTCCAACCGCAGGTACCGGCCGTCGTAGGACCGTATCCGCCGGACCACAACAGCCGAATGATCTCCAACGCCTCGCGCAGCATCGCCTGCCGTTCGGCCGCGGCGGGGAACCCCCTGCCGACGACATGCTCGTTGAGGCGCTCACCCGCCCCGACACCCAGGCTGAACCTGCCGTCGGACATCAGCGCGAGGGTCGCCCCGGACTGCGCGACGACCGCCGGGTGATATCGGACCGTCGGGCAGGTCACGCCGGTCGCCAGCCCGATGCTTCGCGTGTTCGCCGCGATACCGCCGAGTACCGTCCAGGCGGACGGCGAGTGGCCCTGTACGTCCAGCCACGGGTGGAAGTGGTCACTGATCTCGATGAAGTCGAACCCGGCGGCCTCGGCACGCACCGCCTGTCGAACCAGCTCCTTCGGCCCGTAGGACTCCGCCAGGAGCTTGTACCCCACCTGCATCGCATCTCCCAACCGGCGCTGCGCGTTTGCGCTGGCGGCACCCGAGCGGGCCACGCACAAACCCGGCACCGCCGGCGCGGCTCGTCGCACGACGGCCGTCGCACGATGGCCGTCGCACGCCGGGCGGGTCCGGTCTCCGCGGCCCGATGGCCGACGGAGCCGGATCCGGGAGATGCAGGTTCTAAAAGTGGGTCTCGATCCCCCCGACGACGGTCCCCTCGTCGTCGACGACGGGCATCGCGCGCCACTTGTCGAAGGCGGTGCACGGGTGCGAGATTCCGCAGCCCAGCCAGCTGCCCGGCGCGAGCCGGCGATCGGCGGGGACGCGCACGAAGGCGTGCTGGTCGTTCAGTTGCGTCACGGTCAGGTCGGTGGCCGGTTCGCCGCCCGTCCCGTCCGCGGCCCGGGTCTCCAACGGAATCGGATAGCCCTGGTCGAACGGGGCGTCGCGGCGGCCGAAGTCGGCCACGGCGAGTTCGGGTTCCGGCCGGGACAGCACCCGCCCCCACAGCTGCAGGGCGGGTTCGAACCGATAGGCCGAACCCGGCTGCTCGAACGGCGAGGTCCGCTGGTACATGCCGTGGTCGTGAGTGACGTAGGCGCCGCTGCGCAGCAGCACCTGCGCGGGCCGTCCCGCCAGCTGCGTGCCGGCGAGCGAATCGGCCACGAGGTCGTACAGCAAGCTGCCGCCGGCGCTGACCACTGCCGGACGCTCGGAGCTCAGCAGCCCTTCGGCCGCCATCCGCTCGGCGGTGCCGCGGATCTCGGCGCAGTAGGCCGTCACCGCGGCCACGTTCTGCTCGGACCGGTCTCCTCCGACGGCGCCCTCGTACCCGGACACGCCCCGCAACCGCAGGTGGGCAGCCTCGGCGACACGACGGGCGACGGCCAGCGCCTCGTCGCCGCTTCGGCAGCCCGTCCGGCCGCCCGGGACTCCCAGCTCGACGACGACGTCGAGACGTACCGAGTCCCCGCCGCGGGCAGCCAGTTCGGTCTCCAGGATGTCCACTCCGTCGGCCGAGTCGACGTAGCAGATCAGCTCGAACTCGGGGTCGGTGGCCAGCTCACTGGCGACGAAGCGGATCGCGACCGGATCGACCAGCTCGTTCGCCAGGAAGATCCGGGACACCCCGAACCGCCGGTAGGTGCGCACGTGCGCTCCGGTCGCCGCGGTGATGCCCCAGGCGCCGGCCTCGATCTGGAGCCGGAACAGTTCCGGCGACATCGTGGTCTTGCCGTGCGGCGCCAGCTCCACCCCGCGGTCGCGGCAGTACTGCGCCATGGTCGACACGTTGTGCAGGACCGCGTTCTCGCGCAGCGCCATGACGGGCGAGTGGAACTCGCCGCCGAGCAGCGGCGTGCCCGGCGGCGGGCGGTGCCCGGAGAGCTCCGGTACCGGACCCCAGCGGTCGTCACCCGGCCCGGTCATGGCTTGACGGCGACGGCGTCGATCTCGACCAGGATGTTGGCCAGCGTGCTGCCGACGGTGGTGCGCACCGGGTAGGGCTCGGCGAAGCGCTGCGCGTACACGCGGTTGTACTCGGCGACGTCCCGGTCGAGGTGCTCGAGGTGCACGGTCGTCTTCACCACGGCGTCGAGCGACAGCCCCACCGCCTCCAGGGCGGTCTGCAGGTTGGTGATGACCTGCTCGGTCTGGGCCGCGACGCCCTCCGGCACCGCGCCGGACTGTGGATCCTGCGGTCCGAACCCTGCCGTGTAGACGAACCCGCCGGCCTCGACGATCTGGCTGTAAGGGCCGGCCGGAGCAGGCAGGTTCGGGATGACGAGGGCGTTCTTCGTCATGGATTCGACGTCCTTTCTGGTTTCTCGATTGGTGTGCCGGGGAAGCCGACGGTCACGACTCGATCCGGCGGACATGCGTGACGATTTCGTACCGGTCGGCCCGGTAGCACGACTCGGCCACGTACAGGGGCGTCGCGTGTTCGTCCCGGAAGAGTTGCGCGATCCGCAACACTGGTGAGTCGACCGGGATGCGCAGTAGCTCGGCGACGTGTGGCGGCGCGGACATGGCCGAGGTTCGCCGCACGGCCGATGCCGGCGCGGCCCCCACGTCGCGCAGTCCGGCGTGCAACGAGGACTCGTAGTCCTGTGCCTTGAGCCGCGAGGCCAGGGCCACCGGCATGTGCACGGTTTCGTGGCAGATCGGCTCGTCCCCGCCGAAGCGGAGCCGCTGTGCCCGGACGATCCGGGATTCGGGTTCCATGCCGAACTCGCGAACGATGTCGTCGACCTGCGTGGTCTCTTCCAGGGCCACCAGCCGCGTCGACGGGACCATCCCCCGCGAACGCAGGTCCTCGGTGAACGAGGTCAGGGACTGGCCCTTGGCGACCACCGGATGCTGCACGAACGTGCCCCGGCCCCGTAGCCGCGTGACCACCATCTGCTCCTCCAGCCGCTCCAGTGCATGGCGCACGGTCATCCGGCTCACGCCGAACTCCGCGGCCAGTGCCTTCTCCGTGGGCAGCTGGCTCCCCGTGGGCAGCGTCTGGCTCCGGTCGGCGAGTTCGGCCGCGATCACCAGGTACTTCGGCATCGGCTGGTGATCCGCGCCGCCGGCCTCCGGAGCACTGACCGAACCGTCGTCGCGTCCATCGGTCGGGTATTGGATGGTCAAGACACCCCGCTTCGCAGGTACTCTCCGGTGAGCGCTTCGTAGAGGTCGACAGCCTGGGACAACTGCCCGACGCCGACACGTTCGTTGGGTCCGTGCGCCACGCTCAGCCAGCCGGGCCCCAGGCTGGTCACCGTGGGGATGCCGGCATCGCGCATGAAGTAGGAGGCGTCGGTGCCACCGGGGTATCCGCGTACGGCGAGCGCACCTCCGAGTACCCGGCGGGCCGCACGTTGACTCGCGGCGACGACGTCGTGGCCAGGGTCGAGCTCGACCGCCGGCATCCAGCCGAGCGATCCCGGCCGGTAGCGCACGTCCACTCCGGCAGCGCCTTTCGCCGCCTCCTCCGCCAGGCTCTGGATCTCGGCACGGACGACGTCGCGGTCCATGCCTGGGACGAGCCGCAGCTCTACGCCAACGGTGCACAGCCCCGGCCAGGTGCCGAACGCGACCCCGCCCTCGGCCAGCATCCCCGAGTTCACGGTGACGTCGCACGGCACGCGCCCGGGCTCGGAAACCGTGGGCTGGAAGGACTCGAATGCGCGCAGCACGTCGGCGGCGACCAGGACGGCGTTGCGGCCCAATGCGGGTGACAGGCCGCTGTGGCCCTGCGCGGTCCGGATGTCGATCTCGAAACAGCAGATGCCGCGGGACACCAGATGCATGGCCTCCCAGGGCTCGGTGATCCCGCTCGGCTCGCAGATCACCATGGCGTCGATCTGCGGCATGCTCGTCCCGGCGGCGAGTGCCTGTGCCCCGGCAGCGGAGCCCTGCTCCTCGTCGGCGGTCAGCACCAGGGAGAGGCTGCCGGAGGGACCGTCCTCCGCGAAGCGGCGCATCGCCAGCAGCATCGCGGCCACCGCGCCCTTCATGTCCGAGGAACCGAGCCCGTAGGCGTCGCCGTCGACGACGGTGAGCTCGAACGGGTCCGTGTGCCACTGGTCGCGGGCGTCCCCGACCGGCTTGGTGTCGACATGTCCCGACAAGGCGAGGTGCCGGCCCGGACCGCGGTCGACGGTGACGACGAGGTTCGGACGACCCGCGACCGGTTCGACGACACGCGCCGGCAATCCGAACGTCGCACAGACCTCACGAAGGTGCGCGACGATCTCCCGTTCTCCCACCCCGGGGTTCTGCGAATCGATGGCGACCAGGGTACGAGTGAAGTCCAAGACGTCCAAGATCGAAACTCCGTGTGGTGTTGGGACGAATGACCTCAACCAGCCAAGGTCTAGACAATAGACCTATCAGGTTCGGCCGGGCGAAGCAATCTCGCAGTCGCCGCGCGAGCCCGGCACCAACGCCGGGGTCGCGGCCGACAATAGGGCGCTCACCTGCATAGACACCATGATCGCCGGAACGGCGAAGTGGCCCGTCGATGGGCTTTCACGCCGGAGTTCGACACCCAGCCGCAGTCGGCCAACTAACACGAACCGTTGACTAGGACTAGACCATATGCTTCTCTTTCGGAGTTCAGCCAGAACCCGTGAAGCAGGCCCTTGGAGGATCAATGCGCACGTCTCGGACCCACCTTCGGGCTCGGCTCTTCGGAGCCGTCGCTCTGTCCGCACTCCTGGCTCTGACAGCCTGTGGCGGCTCCGACGGCGGCAGCGGCGACTCCTACACCTGGCGGCTGGGCTTCAACACCAACGAGAGCTCGGTACGCGCCGCGGCCGCCGAGAAGTTCAAGGAGATCGTGGAGGAGGAAAGCAACGGCCGCATCACCATCGAGATCTTCCCCGCGGAAGCGCTGGGCAGTGAGCAGGAGATGCTCAACGGCGTCAAGACCGGCAGCCTGGAGCTGCAGATGGCCGGCGGCGGCAGCATGCAGAACATCGTGCCCGAGTACGCGATCATGACTCTGCCGTTCATGGTGCAGAGCTTCGACGAGGCTTACGCCCTTCTCGACGGCCCCATCGGGCAGGGGTGGAAGAAGCAGGCCGAGGAGCAGGGCTACAAGGTGCTCTCCCACCACGACCTCGGCTTCGCCCAGATCACCAACAACGTCCGGCCGATCCGTACACCCGAGGACCTCGAGGGCATCGCGATGCGTAGCCCCGACGAGCCGACGTCGATCGCCACGTTCGAGGCCATGGGCGCCAACGTCAGCACGCTACCGTTCACCGAGGTCTACCCGGGCCTGCAGCAGGGCGTCATCGAGGGCCAGTTCAACCCGTTGGACGCCATCTACGAGACGAAATTCCACGAGGTCCAGGACCATCTGACCCTGGTCAACATCTTCTACTACCACGTCAACTTCATCATGAACCCCGACGTCTGGAACGGACTCGATCCGGAGCTCCAGGAGATCGTCCAGAAGGCGGCAGACGAGGCGCAGACCGTTTCGCGCGAACAGACTCAGCAGAACGACAAGGAGATGCTCGAGACCCTGCGCCCGGAGTTCGAGGAGATCGTCGAGGACCCGGACCTGGAAGCGTTCCGGACGGCCGTCGAACCCGCCTTCAGCGAGTTCGAGAAGATCGTCGACCCGGCGAAGATCCAGGAGGCGCGCGACTTCATCGAGGATTACCGGGCCGAGAACCAGTAACGACCGCCCGGAACCCGAGTCGTACACACCCCCGCGCCCATGCTGCGCCGGACGTGAAGCGAGAGTTCTATGAAATCGTTGCTGCGCGTGGTCGACCGCATCGTCGACGTGTTCGCCACGGTGGCGGGCCTGCTGATGGTGGCCCTGACGGTCGTCGTGACCACCGCGGTCGTGAGCCGTTACGCCTTCGACCTGCCGATCCGTTCGACGACGGAGATGTCCGGACTGATCTTCGCCTGGCTCGTCTTCCTGGCCGCGATCTCGGTGACCCATCACCAGGACAACATCGCGGTGACGTATTTCCGCTCGAAACTGCCGGCGCTGGTCGAGCGGCTGGTCGAGGCGGTCATGAAGATGATGATGCTGGTCTTCGCCGGCTACCTGACGCGATCGAGCCTGGAGCTCACGACCGCCTTGGCCGATCAGAAGCTGCCCGCCCTGCAGATCTCGACCAGCTGGCTGAACGCGTCGGTCGCCGTGGCTTTCATCGCCATCAGCGTCGTGCTGGTGGTGCAGATCGTCGTCGACCTGTTCTTCCCACACCTGCGCACGCCGGCCGAGGAGGACGAGCTCGGTGAGCGCGCCGAGGGCATGGTCGGAGGTGCCGAATGATCTGGGTCATGATCGCGACGTTCTTCGTGTTCGTCGCCCTGGGCATGCCTGTGGCCTTCGCGATGGGCTCCTCAGCTCTGCTCTACATCCTGGTCGAGGGCGTGCCCCTCGAGATCGTCTCGCAGCGGTTCCTGTCCAACACCCAGTCGTTCGCGTTCCTCGCCGTTCCGTTCTTCATACTCATGGGCAACCTGATGGTCGAGGGCCAGATAGCCCAGCGGATCATCAACGTGGTCCATGCCGGAGTGCGGCAACTGCCCGGCGGGCTGGGCTGCGTCTCGGTGGTCACCAGCATGGGGATGGCCGGCGTGTCGGGTTCGTCGGTCGCCGACGCGTCCTCGGTCGGCAGCGTGCTGATCCCGGAGATGAAGCGCAAGGGCTACAGCTCGTCTTTCGCGGCCGCGATCAACGCCTCGAGTTCGGTCGTGGGAATCATCATCCCGCCGAGCAGCACGATGATCATCATCGCCTGGCTGGCCGACCTGTCGGTCGCGGACATGTTCCTGGCCGGGATCATCCCCGGCATCCTCATCGGGCTGGCCTACCTGGCGCTGACCATCGTCACGTCGCTACGCCGCGGATATCCGCGCGGGGACCGTCCCCGGCTGAAGGAGTTCGTCGTCGACGTCCGGCGCGCGTTCTGGGCGCTGCTGCTGCCGATCGTGCTGATCTACGTGATCGTCACCGGGGTGGCCACGCCCACGGAGGCCGCCGCCATCGCCGCGGTGTACGCGTTCATCGTGTCCTTCCTGGTGTATCGGACGCTGAGTGTGCGCGGCCTCGTGCGCGCCATCAAGGGTGCGGCGTACGGCACCACGGTGATCATGCTCATCGTCTGCACCTCGACGATCTTCAGCTATGTCCTGATCAGCGAACGGGTTCCGCAATTGATCTCCGACGGACTGCTGGGCATGGGGCTGCCCGACTGGGGCATCAAGGTCGCCCTGGTGCTGGTTCTGCTGGTGGCCGGCGCGGTGATGGATCTGGTGCCGAACCTGTTCATCTTCATCCCGATCTTCTTCCCGATCGCCACCGAGCTCGGGATGGACCCGGTGCACTTCGGCATCGTGATGCTGTGCACGCTGGCGCTCGGGCTCTTCACCCCGCCGATCGGCACCACGTTGTTCATCTCCTGCCACCTGGCGAAGATCCGGATGGAACAGGTCACCAGGGATCTGGTGCCGTACTTCGCCGTGGGCGCGGCCGTCGTGTTCCTCCTGATGTTCGTCCCGGCGCTGACCACGTGGATACCAGGGCTGATCGATGGTTGACGTCATCGGCGGCGCCCAGCGGGCTTTTCCGGCGACGGCCGCGGGTTACCTGGACACGCCATCCATGGGGGTCCCTCCGGAGAGCACCGTGGCCGCGGTCGAAGATGCGCTGCGCTCGTGGTCCGCGGCGTCGGCCGGGTTCGAGCACTGGGACGTCACGCACGCGCAGTGCCGTTCCCTGATCGCACGCGAGGTGGGAACGGCCGAGACGAACGTGGCGCTGATTCCGTCGGTCGTACCCGGGGTGTCCTACGTGAGCACCCAGTTGGCCCGGCGGGGCGGCGTCCTGCTGGCGCACCGTAGCGAGTTCCGCTCCCTGCTGCTGCCTGCGATGCAGGCGTACGGCGAGGAACGGGTGCGCTGGGTCGACGGGCCGTACGTGGCCGCGACGTTCGCCGACGCCCTCGACCACGACGTCTCCGCCGTGGTCGTCTCGACGGTCGGTTCGCACGATGGCTCACGGGTCGACCTGCCAGGGCTGCTGGACGCCTGTCACCAGGCCGGCGCCGAGTTGGTCGTCGATGCGACCCAGTCCCTCGGCGTGATCGCGCTCGACGTGCCGGCGGAGGCACCGGCGGCGATCGTCGCAGCCGGCTACAAGGGCCTGCTCGCACCACGGGGTACCGGCTACGGCATCGTCCGGCCGGACCTGACCGACGACGTGCCGGCGCATCCCAGCCCGTACGGGATGGCCGACACCAGCGTCGTCGGCCCGTACGGGCCGCCGTTGCTCCCGTTCACCGGGGCCGCCCGGCTCGATCAGTCGCCGGCGTGGTTCAGCTGGGTCGGCGCGCGTGCGGGCCTGGAGTTCCTGGGTGGTATCCCCGTCGCCGCGCGCGAAGAGCACTCGCTCCGGCTGGCTCGGCGGCTTCACGACGGGCTCGCGGACGCCGGTTTCCCGGTGGTCGACGGCGACCGGCCGAGTCCCGTCGTCAGCCTGCCCGTCCAGGCGCCCGGCGACGTACTCGCCGACCTGGAACGGGCAGGCGTGCGCGCAGCGGTCCGCCGCGGCATGCTGCGCATGGGGTTCCATCTGTACGTCACGGACGAGGCCGTGGACACGGCGTTGGACGTGCTCGTCCGGCATCGGTAGGAGCGTGCCGGCCCCGCGTCACGCTGTGGTGGAGGTCGGCTGCCGGCCGGCGAGAACTGCTCACGCCGACTGGGCGTAGGCCCCCGCGGCGATGTCCTCGAGCAGCGTGGGGCCGGTGGGCGTCCAGTCCAGCAGTTCCTGGGTACGAGCGCTCGACGCGAAGAGGTCGGCTCCGAAGAATCCCGCGATCCAGCCGAAGTGCGCCTGAGCGTCGTCCGGTGCGACCGACACCGTCGGCACCCCCAGGTGGTCGCCGATCGCCGCAGCGATGTCGCGGGAAGGGAGCCCGGTCTCGGCCACCGCGTGCATCCGGGAACCCGCCGGAGCCTTCTCGAGTGCGAGCCGGACCATCCGGGCGGCGTCGGAACGGTGCACGGCCGACCAGCGGGTCGAGCCGTCGCCGACGTAGCCGGCCGCCCCGTGTTCCTTCGCGATCGTCGTCAACACTGCCGTGAAGCCGTGATCACCCATGCCGTGCACGGTCGGGGCGAAGCGCAGCGCCACGGGACGGACCCCGCGGTACGCGTAGGACAGGGCGAGGTTCTCGCTGCCACCTCGCGGCGAGTCGGCGCCGTGGAACGGTGATGGATCGTCTTCGGTCAGCAGTCGTCCGCCGCTGTTTCCCCCGACCCCCGAGGCGAGCATGAACGGCCGATCGCTGCCCTCGAGCGTGTCGAGCATCCGCTGGACGGCGGCGTGCTCAGTGTGGCCGGCGCCGGCAGGGTTGGTGAAGTCGTGCTTGAAGGCGAGGTGAATGACCCCGTCCGCCGCAGTGGCGGCCGCGGCCAGGCTGTCGAGATCGTCGAGGCTGCCGCGATGGGCTTTGGCGCCCTTCGTCTCGAGGGCAGCGACGGCCTCGTCGGAGCGTGCGAGGCCGATGACGTCGTAGCCGTGGGTGAGGAGCTCGTCGGTGACGGCCGAGCCGATCCAGCCGGACGCACCAGTGACGAAGAGACGCATGACGGTTTCCTTCCTGGGTGATGTCAGTGCCTGACATCGACGGTAGCACGCGATGTCAGCGACTGTCATCATCTAGACTGCACGGCATGGGTCGTTGGGAGCCGGACGCGGAGGGGCGGATGATCCGTGCGGCGATGGACCTCTTCGACGAACGCGGGTTCGAGCAGACGACCGCCGGCGACATCGCCGAGCGTGCCGGCGTCACCGAGCGCACCTTCTTCCGGCACTTCGCCGACAAGCGCGAGGTCCTCTTCGACGGTTCCAAGACGATGGAGTGCACGGCGCACGACGCGATACTCGCCGCGCCCGCCGGCCACTCGCCGCTCGACGCGGCGCTGGCCGGGATGGTCGCGGCCGGCGAACTGCTCGAGGACCGCCGCGAGCACGCCGTGCGCCGCTCCCGGATCGTCGCGGCCAACCCGAGCCTGCAGGAACGCGAACTGCTCAAGCTCGCGGGGGTGGTCGAAGTGACGGCCGAGGCGTTGCGCATCCGCGGGGTCAGCGAGCCCAGTGCCGCCCTCGCCGGTCACAGCGCCGTGACCGTCTTCCAGGTCGCGTTCACGCGCTGGGTCTCGGCGCAGCAGCCCCTCGCCCTCACCGACTGCATCGCCGAGAACGCGGCGGCGCTACGTGCCTTGAAGTGACCGTTTCGGCGAATTCACGAGGTAGGTGCGTTGGAAGTGGTCGGAGGATTCGTCGTCTTCGCCGTGGGACTGCTCGGCCTGGCGGTCGTCCTGCATTCGGTCAACAGAGCAATCGTCGGCGGCAACCTGGAGCGCAACGCCGCCGTAGGGGTCAGGACCAAGGTCACCAAATCCTCCGACGTGGCTTGGCACGCCGGACACCTCGCGGCAGCGCCCTCGCTGCTCGCCGCCGCACGTACCGGTTACGTCGCCGGTGCAGCAACGGCAGTAGCCGCGCTCGTGCCGGCACTCACGGGGAGGCCCTACCCCGCTCTGCTGGTCATTCCCTGCTGCGCGACGGTGACGTTGGTCGTGCTACTGCTGATCGGCACCCGTAAGGCGAACGAGGCAGGACGAGACGCCGCCGACGACAGCGGCAGCTGAGCCGGCCTCGCCGCAGTGCAGGAGCTCGACGGCCTGATGTTCGACCGCGGCAGCCTCGTCTGAGCCGGGAGACGCGGCGCTCGGTGTGGGGATCTGGGCGCACCTCGGTGAGAAAACTGACGGATGGCGCGGGTTTTCGTGTCGGATGCGTCGTTTTTCTCACCGAGGTGTGTTCAGGTCCCTGAGGTGAGGTCTGCCAACCAACGCCGGGTGAGGGACGGGCCCGTTGTCCACACGTACGAGGATCGCCGTTAGTGGACACCACGGCCTGGACGACACCACCCGCCAGACTCGTCGACCACGCCACCAGGGGGCCACCTCGCCACGCTCGACGGTGACCTCGTCGGGCTCAGCTGGCATCACCGTGGACGTCATCTGGCCCGACGGCGCCGTCCGCTGATGCCGCCCGCACAGTGGTCGTCAGCGTGACCGGCCGAACCGCGGAAATGACGGTTCGACGGCACATCCTTCGGATGCGGCTTGGCGCGGGGATGCTGGCTGATCATGGCCGCGCAGATCTGCTGTGGAGTCACCCGCCGAGCGAGCGCTGGACGAGACGCAACGTCGCCAGGCCCGGCGTCCGGTCGGCGTTGTCCGGGCGCACGACGACGTCCAGGTCGCCGCCGTCGTGCTGCGTGGTGACGGTGCGCTGAAGCGCGCTGAGCCCGCCCACTTCCGCCGCGACGTCCAGGTCGTCGACCACGACCCGTCCGTCCACGAGCACGTCGACGATGCGACCGCCCGGCCTCGGGTTCGGCTGCCGGTCCACGAACCCGAGAGCGACGTCGAAGCTCCCCGCGGGCACGTCCCGGAACGTATAGGCGACGGCGCCGATCTGCATGGTGCGGAAGAGCGCGTCCTCGTCCGTGCCTGCGATCTCCTTCTTGGTGGTCTTGACCTCGGAAGTGTCCGTCCACCCCCAGGCATGCTCGCCGTCCGGGAGCGGGCCGGCGGGCAGCGCACGGTCGCCGGCCCACACGTTTCCGGCCGTGTCGGTGCGGCCCGGTCCGCCGACGTCGATCGCCGCGTCGTACGGGGCGACGACCTCGACGGTCACCGGCAAGCGCTGGACCGGGGCGCGCCCGGCCGACGACACCACCGCGACGTCGGTCGTGTACGTACCCGGGTCGAGCCCGGCCGTGTCGAACGTCACCGGCACGGACGCGCTCTCGCCGGGTTCGAGGGTCATGGGCGCCGGGTCTGCCGACACCCAGGCAACCGAGGCGAACTGCGGGTCTCCGACGTCGACGAGCCGGATGCGGTTCGTCGGCCGATCGACAGCCCACAGGGCCCCGGTGACGTCGGTGGCGAGGTCCAGGACGGCGCCGTCGATCACGCCCGCCGGCGCCGCGACGGTGCGCAACGTACTGCAGTCCTTCGGGTCGAGCTGGATGAACGCCTGCTCCGCCCAGTTGGAGGACATCCACAACGTGTCCGACGTCGTGTTGAACGCCAGCCCCACCGGATCCGTGTGCTCCGGTGCGCAGCGCGAGAGCAGCTCGCCGGGCGTGTCGTGGGTGGTCCCGGCGACGGTGAGGATGGCGTCGATGCTCGGGACGGCGACGTGGAACACGTCGGTCCGCGAGTCGTGCGCGATGCCGTAGACCGGGTTCGCCGACCAGACACCGGTGAGCTCGTGTGCCGGCTTCTGCTCGTCGTCGTAGCAACGGATCACGCTGGTCCGGTCGGCGCGATAGACGCTCTGACACATCGCTTCGCTCGTGCTGTCCCAGGTCAGGGCGCGCAGATCGTCGCCCGGATCGACCCGGGCGTCGTGCTCGCCGAGCAGCTCGCCCGCACGGGAGTGGCGTAGGTTCCGCGGGCTGCGGTAATGAATGTCGGAGTTCCACACCTCACCGTCGGGGTGCAGCCCGACGCCCAGCGGAGTAGCGGCATCGGAGTAGAACTGGCCGATCGCCGTGCCGCGGCTCGACGGCGCCCGCTCGGCACCCGGCGCTGACACCACCGGAGGGCTTCCGGCGACCCTGCGGCCGGTCGGCGCGGGCGGCGCGTCGAGGTCGTCGGCGGGCACCATCGTGCCCACCGATGCCGTCAGCGGCGCCGTGCCGGCGTTCCGCACCGTCAGCTCGGTGGTGACGCTCTCGCCCTGGACCAGACGCCGCGTCCAGTCGCCGCCGGTCACCTCGGCGGCGCCGGTGCGCAGCTGCGGAGACAGGTCGATCTCCTGCAGGTCCTCGGTGATGACGACCCGCTCGGTGATGCGCTCGTAGTGCTGCGGCGCGATCGACAGGTCGTACGTGCCTGGCGGCGCCGCCAGGGCGTAGCTGCCGTCGTCGCCCGTCCACATGCTGTGAGCTCTCCCGCCGCCCTCCGGGACGAGGCGCACCTCGACGTCGGCCACGGGCTCGTGGTCGAGTGCGTCGACGAGCGTGCCCGTGACCCGGCCCCACTCCGGCCGGGCGAACATGACCGACTTGCCGTCGTGGATCGCGTCAGGTGAGCTGTGCGAGTACTGGAACGCATCGGTGCCGGACGCGTTCTCGATACCGATCGTCGCGCGGACCCCGGTCAGCCACACCGGGTCGGTGTCGCCGTAGCCGAGCTCCACCCGCCCGTCGGCGTACAACGTCGCCGAGAACGTCGCCCGCGAATCGCGGAAGCTGAGCACCACGTTGCGCCACTCGACGACGAACGCCTCCGTGCCGTCCAGGGTCGTCTCGGCAGTGTAGATTCCCGACTGCTCGTCGAGGACGAAGCTGTTGTGATGGGCGAAGATCGCGGCCTTCGGGTTCCGCCGCTCGGCGGGCAACCGGAACGCCCGGTCCCACGCCCCGTCCTGCGGCAGGAACGAGATCCAGCCGCTGTCGGCGACGGTGACGTCCCGGTAGGTCTCGCCGTAGAAGGGGAACGCGAAAGGCAGCTCGGTGGTGCCGAGCTCACCGGAGTACTCCGCCTCCTCCATCGCCAGCGGGGTGTCCCCCGTCCGTACCCCGGCCGTGCCGACGGTGCAGGTGTACCCGGTGGTGTCGCTCCGCCGGTCCAGCGTGGCGTCGTGCACCGTGTCGGCGTCGACATCGACCCGGTCGGTGAGATCCTCGGTGCATCGATCACCGGTGACCTGCAGCATGTAGCTGTCCACGGGCAGGTCCTCGACCACGAACGCGCCGGTCGCGTCCGTGGTCGTCGACACGGTCGGTGCTCCGGGCGCCGACACCGTGACGGTGGCGCCGGCGATCTGCTGGTGCGCGCTGTCCTGGACGGTTCCGGACAGCGAGTACCTCGGCGAGACTTCGAGGGTGAGGTCCAGGCGTGCCGTCGCGCCGTCGGCCACCGTCACCGACGACGTCGCCGGCAGGTATCCGGGCGCTCGCGCCGTCACCGTGTGCTCACCCGGGGCTACCCGCAGGGTGAAGCGGCCTTCGGCGTCGGTCGCGGTCGAGCGGGCGTCCGGGCCTTCGCCGACGGTCACGGTCGCCCCGTCCAGAGCGGCGCCCTCAGGACCGAGCAGGGTGCCCTCGATCGCGGCAGCCTCGGTGGGTGCGGCGGCGACGAGCGCTTCCACGTCGAGCATGCCCTCGCCCCACACCTGGTTGTCGTCGGCGGTCCCGCCGCACGTGGTGTCGTCCTTGTCCCGCGCGCTGTCGTCGAGCAGCGCCCTGGTCCGGTCGACGTCGCCGACGAGCGACGGTGCGGCGCTCCAGAGCAGCGCGACGGCGCCGGCCACGTGAGGCGACGCCATCGAGGTGCCGTCGATCGGCCGGTATTCGTGGTTGGCGAACGCGGACCGCACCTGCACACCCGGCGCGGCGATGTCCGGCTTGACGGTGCCGTCCGGGCCCGTCCCGCGCGACGAGAACCCCGCGATCGCCCCCGCCTCGTCGAAGGCGCCCACCGAGTAGGCACCGTCGAGCCCGCCCGGGCGCCCCGTCGTCTCGCACAACGGCCCGGTGTTGCCGTTGGACCACACGGCGAAGATTCCGGCCGCCTCCCAGGCGCGGAGCACGTCGGGCATGACCGACCTGATCGCGGGGCCGCCTCCGCCCCAGGAGTTGTTGATGACGTGCGGACGCTGCGCGGGGTCGGCAGCCGTGCCGTCCGTCCGAGTGGGCGCGAGGAACCACTGCGCCGCCTCGAGCATGACGGCGTCGGAACCGTAGGCGAGGGCGTTCGACGCGATCCAGTCCGCACCGGGCGCGACGCCGATGTGGTTGCCCGGCCCGCCGTCTCCGACCATCGTGCCCATCGTGTGGGTGCCGTGGTAGTCGGTGTCGCACGGCTTGCCGCCGCAGAACGTCGATGGTTCCCACCAGGAGTAGTCACCGGTCACGGTGCCGTCGGCGGTCGTGCCCCGATAGCTCTCGGCAAGCGCCGGGTGGGTCACGTCCACTCCGCTGTCGATGTTCGCGACGGTGATGCCCTCGCCCGTGAAGCCCTGCGCCCAGACGTCCGGGGCGTTGATGGCCTCGACTCCCCACTCGGCCTCGTCGCCCGGCGAGTCGTCCGCGGTGGTGTCCGCCGGACCGACCTCGACCGGCTCCTCCAGCGCGAACGTCGTGGTCTCGGCGATCGCCTCGACCTCGTCGGAGGTGGCGAGCTCTTCCGCGAGCTCCTCGTCACCGCCCTCGACCAGGACGGCGTTCGCCGCCCAGTACGACTCGTGGGCGACGTCGGCCGCTTCGAGCTGGGCCACGACACCGGCCTGGCTCTCCTCGGCCGCGGCGCGCAACGTGTCGACGACGTACCGGCCGCGCTCGGCCCAGTCGGTGATCTCAGCCGCGGCGCTGAGGTCCGGCTGGTCGGCGAAGCGTACCCAGTAGTCGGTCTCCGGCTGCTCCCGCAGGGCGGCCTTCACGCCTGCCGTGAGCTTGTCCTCGGGAGCCGTCGCCGCGGCGTCCGTCGACCGCGGCGTGGAGGGTGCGAGGGACGAGGTCGATGCGGCCGGCCCGGTCGGCGCGGCCGGCCCGGTAGACGCGGCTGGCCCGGTCGGCGCGGTTGGTGACTCGGCGGCCGGACCGGCGCCGGCCGTGAGGACTCCACCGGCGGTGAGCACGGCGACGGCGGCCATGGTGGCGGCGGTCCGGGTGGCGCGAGCAGGGTCTCGTGGGCGCATGACGTCCTCCGGCCGGCGGCTGATGAGTCCCGTGGCACGGCGTCGCGCCCTTGGGTGTGGTGAAACCTAGAAGCCCGGGTCAGCAGCCACAAGGCCGTGACGACTGCCGAAACGCGTAAGTGCGCAGTTGAGAACACTCGTGGTGAGGACTCCCTAGAGCCGGGCCGCAACCCTGCACCCCTGGACACGCCGCTCCGCCTACCAGTCGGCCATCCGGGTTTCTACGACCACGACCGGGACGGGCTACCGACACCCAAGGCCTACGGGTGTTCGGTCGTCGTCGAACCGGCGGCCACGACGACCGGCGAACCGAGGACGTGACGCAGCTGAACGAGGTGCCCTGGAAACGTCAGTGGGACTCACGCGGGACCGCCGCGCCGCGGGCGCCCACCAGGAAGTCGAAGTCGGCGCCCTGGTCGGCCTGCAGCACGTGCTGGATGTACAGCCAGCCGTAGCCGGAGGCATGCGCCGGTTCCGGCTGTTTCCACACCGCCCGCCGACGCTGCAACTCGTCGTCGGACACCTCGACCGTCAGCGAACGCGCCGGCACGTCGAGCGTCACGGCGTCGCCGGTGCGCACGAGCGCCAACGGACCGCCCACCGCCGCCTCCGGCGTCACGTGCAGCACGACGGTGCCGTAGCCGGTGCCGCTCATCCGGCCGTCACAGATGCGCACCATGTCGGTGACCCCGGCGCGCAGCAGCTTCGTGGGGACGGGGACGTTGGCGACCTCCGGCATACCGGGGTAGCCACTCGGGCCGGCACCGCGGATGACGATGACGTCGTCGGCGGCGATGTCGAGGTCGGGGTCGTCGCAGACGGAGTGGTAGTCCTCGGGGGTGTCGAACACGACCGCCCTGCCGGTGTGCCGTAGCAGCCCCGGTGAGGCGGCCGACTGCTTGATCACGGCGCCACCCGGCGCGAGGTTGCCGCGAAGCACCGCGGTGCCGGTTCCCGCCGCCTGCAACGGTTCGGCCAGCGGCCGGACGACGTCACGGTTCCAGCATTCGGCGGCGGCGACGTTCGCGCCGACGCCTTTCCCGGTGACGGTCTGCGCGTCCGCGTCGAGGAGCCCGGCCTCGGCGAGATCACGCAACACCACCGGCAGCCCGCCGGCGTAGCAGAAGTCCTCCATCAGGAATCGGCCCGACGGCATCAGGTCGACGATGGTGGGCACCGGCCGGGCCAGCTCGTCGAAGTCGTCCAGGTCGAGTTCGACGCCGAGCCGGCCGGCCAGCGCGCTCAGATGCACGATCGCGTTGGTCGACCCGCCGATGGCGGCGTTGGCGCGGATCGCGTTCTCGAACGCCGCCCGAGTCATGATGGCGCTGGGCCGCAGATCCTCCTCGACCATGGCGACGATGCGCCTGCCGGCCTCCTGCGCCACCTCGAACCGGCGCGCGTCGACAGCCGGCCACGTGGCCGAACCGGGAAGTTGCATACCCAGCGCCTCAGCCATACAGGCCATCGTGGACGCGGTGCCCATGGTCATGCAGTGCCCGTTGGACCGGGCCATGCAGCCCTCGGCGACGAAACACTCCTCCTGATTCATCCGGCCGGCCTTGAGGTCCTCCTCGAACTTCCACACATGCGTGCCGGAACCGACGTCCTGGCCGCGGAACTTGCCGTTGAGCATCGGCCCACCCGTGACCATGACGGCCGGAAGGTCGACACTGGCCGCCCCCATGAGCATGCCCGGCGTGGTCTTGTCGCAGCCGGACAACAGCACGACCCCGTCCAACGGATTCGCCCGGATGAGCTCCTCGGCCTGCATGGCCAGCAGGTTGCGGTAAAGCATCGCGGTCGGCCGCATCAGCGTCTCGCCGGTGGCCATGACCGGGAACTCCAGCGGAAAACCGCCGGCCTGCCACACTCCGTGCTTCACCGACTCGGCCACCCGGTTCAGGTGCGCGTTGCACGGGGCCAGCTCGGACCATGTGGAGGCGATGCCGATGACCGGCCGGCCATCGAACACCTCCGCTCCATAGCCCTGGTTACGCAGCCACGACCGGTAGATCATGCCGGAGCGGCCGGCCGCGCCGAACCAGGCTCGACTGCGGCGAACTTCATTCTCGAACGTCACCGGGTCACCTCCGGATACGGCACCGTAGAGTGAGCGTAACCGGCCACCGTCGGACTCACGACCCGCGGACTTGCTCGGACGAACCGTCAGGTGTGACGTGTTCGACGAGGTCAGCGATCGACACGTGGACGAGGCCGTGTAGCCGGCAGAAGGCCGCGAGGTCACCACCGCGGAGCATCTCGCCATCGGGTCCGGCCACCTCGACGATGACCCCCATGGGCGCCAACCCGGCGAGGCGGACGAGGTCGATCGCGGCCTCGGTGTGCCCGGGCCGTTCCGTGACACCCCGTGCCGCGGCAACCAGCGGGAAGACGTGTCCGGGGCGGACGAGGTCAGCCGGAAGGCTGGCCGGGCCGCGAAGGACGGCGACCGTGGTGGCGCGGTCCCGGGCCGAGATGCCCGTCGTCACTCCCGCGGCGGCGTCGACGGAGACGGTGAATGCGGTGCGGTGCGGCTCGGTGTTGTTCTGCACCATTGGCGGCAGGTCGAGCTGCGCGGCGCGCTCTGCCGTCATGGGCACGCAGATGAGACCGCGACACTGATCCATCATGAACGCGATCCATTCCGGGGTGGCGTGCTCGGCCGCCAGGACGAGGTCGCCTTCGTCTTCCCGCGATGCGGCATCGGTGACGACAACCGGCCGACCGCGCCGGATCGCCTCGACAGCGTCGAACACGCGGCCGCCGGCGACGGTCGGGGGGACGTCGCGCCGTTGGGAGGATGTCATGTTTCGAGCAGCGCGTGCGCGACGTCGACGTCGGTGATCAGGACGTTGATCCAGCGACCCTCCAGCGCTCCGTGCAGAGCGGTGAGTTTTCGCATGCCCCCGGCGACGCCGATGCGCCGGGGCACGGCGCGCAACTGTTCTGCTTGGATGCCGATGACGCGTTCGCCGAGGGAGGAGTCCACCGGGTTGCCGTCCTTGTCGAAGAACCGCATGCACACGTCTCCGACGGCACCGAGCGATCGGAGCATGTCTTGATCGTTCGGGTCCACGGCGTTGCCGCTGCTGCGTAGCAGCGGGGACGGTTCGAGGGTGCCAATGCCGACCAGGACCGTGCTGAGCTCGTCCCACAGTGCGGTGACCTTGGTCAGCAGCGGATCTGCGCTGAGCGTGTCTCGCGCGCTGGCGCTTCCGAGCAGGCACGGCGCCGCGAGGTAGATCGGATCGGCTCCGGTGGCGCTCGAGAAGGCCGTCATGATGCGGGTCGCTTCCACCTGGGCGATCGGGTCACCCATACCGCCCATGAGCTGGACGACCTTCTCCACGACGCGGCTGGACGGGGGCCGCATGGACTCGACGGTGGCGAGCAGGTTGGCGCTCCAGGTCGAGATTCCGACGATCTCGCCACCGAGCAACGTGTTCTCCAGGTAGCCGGAGGCGGCCGCGCCGATGGCCGGAATGGCCGTCTCTTCGTCGCCGGAGACGTTGACGACCACCGCTTCGAGGAGGCCGAAGCGCTGCTCCAGCTTTTCCTCGAGCTCGGTGTGGACGCCGGGCGGGGCGGACACTGTCGTCCGCACGATGCCCACCTCGGTAGCCTTCTTGAGCAGCCTCGAAACACGCGCCTGCGAGAGATGCAGCTCAGCCGCGATCTCGTTCTGGCGCATGCCGCGCGTGTGGTACATGCGGGCGATCTTCGCCATCAGTCGAAGTTGCTCGCCAGAGTGACCGGCATGCCGCGTGTTCATGGCGTCGACTCCGGTCACCCTTCCCCCTCAACATCCAGCTCGGCCCCTGGCGATCTGGTTGGGGTACCGGGCTTGAATTTCTATCAGTGCTGAATGGATTCTACTCGGTGGCGACGAGCTCCCGACATGCGCGCAGCGCCTCGGTGGCGTTGACCCCGTAGTGGTCCAGCAACCACGACGCCGAGCCTGTGGGCGCGAATTCATCGGGGACGCCGAGGATGCGCACGGGTGCCGGATGACGGCGGACGACGGTCTCGGCGACCACCCCGCCCAGGCCTCCGACGACGCTGGCTTCCTCGAGCGTGACGATTCCGGCGGTTTCCCGGGCTGCACGGACGATGGCGTCGTTGTCGAAGGGCTTGATCGTCGGGACGGCAAGGACGCGAACGTCGATACCTTCGGCGCCGGCGAGCTCGGCGGCCTCCAGAGCGCGGGAGACGACCGTCCCGGTGGCGGCAATCGTCACGTCCCTGCCGTCGCGGAGGGTCACGGCATGTCCCGGGACGAACCGGTAGTCCTCGGGCATGACATCCGGAACCGGCATCCGGCTCACGCGCACGAACACCGGCCCGGGGTGCTCGGCAGCCCATCGGATGACTTCGGCCGTCTCCCGCCGGTCAGCCGGGACGATCACCGTCAGCCCGGGGATCGCTCTCAGCCACGCGAGGTCTTCGATCGAGTGGTGCGTCGGCCCGAGCTCCCCGTACGCCATGCCGGGACTCTGGCCGATGAGTTTGATGTTGGATTCGGAGTATGCCGCGTCGACTTTGATCTGTTCCAGCGCTCGCGCGGTGAGGAAGCACGCCGCGGCGGAGACGAACGGGATCTTCCCACCGTTCGCGAGCCCGGCGCCGACGCCGACCATGTCCTGCTCGGCGATGCCGACGTTGATCACGCGGTCGGAGAACTCGGTCTGGAAAGCGTTGAGTTTGCTCGATCCCACCGAGTCGTTCACGACGGCGACGATGTCGCGATCGTTTCTGGCGAGGTCCGTGAGTGTGGCCGCCCACGTTTCGCGGCAATCGTGCAGCTGTCGTTCGAGTGCTGTTGTCACTGGTTCCCCAGCTCGTCTAGTGCGATCCGGACATGTTCGGCGGTAGGTACTTTGTGGTGCCACGACACCTGGTCGCGCATGTAGCTCACCGGGTAGCCCTTGTCGGTATGCGCGATCACGAACGTGGGCCGCCCGGACAGGGCGGGCACGCCGGCGAACGTGTCGATCAGTGCGCCGTGATCGTGGCCGTCGACCTCATGGACGTCCCATCCGAAGGCCCGGAGCTTGTCCGCCAACGGCTCGAGGTCGTTCGTCTGTGCGACGTCGGCGCCCTGCTGGAGACGGTTCCGGTCGACGACGGCGACCAAGCGGTCGAGTCTCTGGTTCCCGGCCGTCATGAAGGCCTCCCAGTTCGAGCCCTCCTGTAGTTCGCCGTCGCCGAGGATCACGAAGGTGCGCCGCTCCGACCTGTCGAGCTTGGCCGCGACGGCCGTCCCCACCGCGATGGGCAAGCCGTGTCCGAGTGGACCGGTGGACGCCTCGACCGCGTCGATCTTCGTGCGAGCGGGATGACCGTTGAGCCGGGACAGCGGTTGCACGAACGTCTTCAGCTCGTCGCGACCGATGTAGCCTCGTGCGGCCAACACGGTGTACAAGGCGGCCGCCGCGTGTCCCTTGGACAGGATCAGTCGGTCACGCTCCGGGGCGTCGAGCAGCTCCGGCGAGACGTTCATGACGTGCATGTACAGGGTGACCAGGAGATCGATCACCGAGAACTCGCCGCCGATGTGACCCTGCCCGGCGTCGTGCACCACCTGGATGTCACGCCGCCGCACCGTTCGGGCGGCCTCGGCCAGATGTGCCAGCACGGCTTCACGGCCGGCGTCGGCGCCGATCCGGCCGAACAACGGAAAGGCCTCGTCCGTGCCGGCCTTCGTCTGGACTCCCGTCATCGGTCACCTGCCATCGACTGGAGCAGCGCGTCCTGCACGAGCCGTTGTGCGGCCATCGCGTCCTGGCGCGCCTGTGCCTCCCGCAGCGCCGGCACGTCCAGGAGATCCAGTGCGCGGTGGATGGCTTTGAGGAAACGGATCGAGGTACGCGCCGCGTCCACGCTGTCCTCCCGGAACGGGAACTGGTCCAACTGCCACACCCCGTCCCAGCCGTTGGCACGAAGGGTGTGGAAGAACTCGAAGATCTCCGTCATGTGGACCGTGCCGACCACCAGGTCGTCGTCCCAGCCGCGCAGGTTGTCGTTGACGTCCATCCCGTAGAGCAGGTCGTGGTCGATCAGCAACTGGGCCGCATCGGCCGGTGACTCCCCGCCGTAGAGCGAGTGCCCGAAGTCCAGCAACACGCCGACGTTGTCCAGCCCGGTCTGCTGGATCCCGAGGATGGTGCGGGCGGCGGAGTCCCAGAGCATCTTGACCCGCGGTTCGCGTGGCTTGTACTCGATGGCGAATCTCAGGTCGGGATGGGCGCCGGCCAGCTCGACCATGCCGTCCACAGCGAGTTTCCAGACCTCGTGGTGATTCACCTGGAACGGATAGTCCCAACCGTCCTGACCGGGCCAGATCTTCACGTAGTCCGCGCCGAGATCGCGCACGACACCAGCTGCCTCGTGCATCAGGTCCAGCGCGGCGCCGCGCGCCGCGGGGTCCGGGTTGGTGAACGCCCCTCGCGACCAACGCCTCAGGTAGATCTCCGGCGTGATTCCGATGGCCGAGAGGCCTGCCTCGGCCAACGCGTCCTTGACCTCGTCCTGTCCGACTCCGGGAGTGAACGGAAAGTTGAGGTCCACGACCGACAGCTCACCGACGGAGCCGGCAAGTGCGATCGCGTCGAGTGTCGTGCGCGGAGGTCCGTAGCCGTCCACAGCGTATCGATCCACGTAGCTGGCGAAATGCCAGAGGCCGGCACCGAACCGCGGTTCTTGCATCATCATTCAGGCCCTTCTGATTCATTCAGTCCGAGGCAGACGTCGGCGGCGACTGCTGGGAGCCGTCAGCCGCAGCGGTGACGTCACTCCGACATGGCGAAGTTCGTGTACCGATCGGCGTTCTCGGCCGTGATGAGGACGCAGTCGATGGACTGCTTCTCCTCTGCGCCGGTCTCCCCCGTCCGGACGTATCGATCGGCCTGCTCGACGGCCATCTCGGCGATCCGGACGGCGGGCTGTAGACCGGTGGCGAGCATCTTCCCCTGCTTGATGGCCTGCACGGCGTCAGGACTGCCGTCGAAACCCGCGATGACGACCTCGCCGGTCAGTCCGGCCGCGTCGACCGCGGCCACGGCGCCGAGGGCCATGGTGTCGTTGCCGGCGATGATGCCTTGGATGTCGCGATCTTTCTGCAGCAGTGTCTCGACCTTGGTGAATGCTTCCTGCTGGTCCCAGTTCGCCGTCTCGCGTGCGGCCTGGACGAGATCGGGATACTGGTCGAGCACGGCATGGAAGGCGTCGGAACGGACCTGCGCATTCGTGTCGGTCTCGCGACCGACGAGCTCGATGTACTTGCCCTTCCCTTCGAGTGCCTCGACGAACGCCTCGGCCACCAGCCCGGCACCCTGGGAGTTGTTGGCGACGATCTGGGATTTGGCGATACCCGTCTGATTGATCTCGCGGTCGATGAGGAAGACCGGGACGCCGGCGTCCTCGGCCTTCTGCACGGCGCCGATGGTGACGTCGGCGCCGGCGTTGTCGAGGATGATCGCCTTCGCGCCGTTGGAGATCGCCGAGTCGATCAGTTGGCTCTGCCGGTTCGGGTCGTCGTCATGGGAGTTGGCTTGGGCCTCGTATCCGAGCTCTTCGGCTTTGGCCACGGCAGCGTCGGCTTCAGCTTTGAAGAACGGGTTCGCGTGGGACGGTGTGATGACGGAGATCAGGCCGCCGGCTTCGCCGGATGCGGTCTGCGACTCGTCCGTGTCCGGACTCTCCGCCGCTGTCGTGCTGGTTCCGTTCGAACAACCGACGAGGACCATCGCAGTCAGGGCCGCTACCAGTCCCGCGCCGTTGCGGAGCGTACGTCGCATCATGCCTCACTTCTTTCGGATGAAGGGTCTCGGACATCTCAGGTGGACCGGGTGCCGGAAGAGCTCGGTGCCGGTTCCTGCTGGTTGCTTTGCGCCGCGGCCGCAGCCGCACGGGCTTCTTTCAACTTCTCCTGGCCCCGGTCGAGCATGACCGCCAAGACGATCACGAGGCCCTTGATGACCATCTGCCAGAAACTCGAAACGCCGACCATGACCAGCCCGTCGGAGAGGAACCCGATGACGAAGGCACCGATGAGCGCGCCCTTGACGGTGCCGCGTCCGCCCGCCAGCGAGGCACCGCCGATCACGACGGCCGCGATGGCGTTCAGTTCGAAGGTCTGACCGGTTTGTGGCGCCGCGGAGGTGAGTTCCGACGCGATGATGAGCCCGGCCATCGCGGCACACAGACCGGAGATCATGTACGCACGCATTCTGACCTTGTTGACCGGCACACCGGCGAGGTCCGCGGCGCGATCGTTTCCTCCGGTCGCGTACACCCAGCGGCCGAACCGGGTGCGTGTCATCAGGAGCCCGATGACGATCGCGAACACCCCCATGATCCAGATCGCGGTCGGGATGCCGAGCGGTCGTCCGGTGCCGAGGAACGAGAAACCGGTGTTGCCGAGCTCCGGGTCTCCCTGCAGCCGCGGGAAAGTGGCGCCGTCCGAGATGAGCAGGGCCGCTCCTCTGGCGACGTACATCATGCCGAGTGTCGCGATAAAGGGCGCGACGTTGAATCTGGTGACGAGCAATCCGTTGAGCGCACCCACCGCCGCACCCACCGCCAGCGACACGATGACCACGACCCACACGGCTGGGTACGCCGTGACATCGAACAACGAGATTCCCCAGCCTTGGAGCATCGTCCCGGCTACGACGCCGGACAGGCCCACCGTGGAGCCGACAGACAGGTCGATGCCGGCTGTGGTGATCACCAAGAGCATGCCCAGGGCGAGTATCGCGTTGTAGGCGACGTGCCGGGTCATGGTGACGAGGTTGGAGGGATCCAAGAAGTTGTCCGACAGCAGGCCGAAGATGATGACCAGCACGATGAGCGCGACGAACGCCCGCTGATCGATCAGGAACTCTCCGACACCGCGTTTGCGCTTCGGGATCTGCGGCGACCGACCTTGACCCGTCTCGACCGGGTCCTTGGCTGTCGTCGTCATGCTGGGTCGCCTCCGTTCGTGGTCAGGCCTTCCAGCGCCTCACCGGAGGCAGCCATGAGTTCCTCTCTTGTCGTCGTTCTCGGGTCGAACTCTCCAACCACCAGGCCGCGCGACATCACGATGATCCGGTCGGCGGCGTGCAGGACCTCCTCGACCTCGGACGTCGCGAACAGCACGCCGCGTCCGTCCTTCGCCTGGTCTGCCATCAGGGCGAAGATGTCGGCCTTGGCGCCCACGTCGATCCCCCTGGTGGGCTCATCGAGCACGACCACCCGGGGTGAGGTCAGCAGCACCTTTCCGACGACGACCTTCTGCTGATTGCCACCGGAGAGCGAGCCGATCTCGGCGTGCGCTCCGGCGGCCTTGACCCGTACGTCCGACATCGCCGACTGCACGGCCGTGGCCTCCGTTCGCCGGTCCAGGAACACGCCCTTGAGGAATCTGCTGAGTGCCGCGAGCGACAGGTTGCGGCCGACTGACAGCGCCGGCACCAGGCCGTCGCGGTGCCGGTCCTCCGGCACCAGCGCGACACCGGCCCTGATGCGCTCGCTGATGCGCTTTCCGACGAGTGACGCCCCGTCGAGCCGGATGTCGCCGGCCGCGACGGCGTTGCGCCCCGCGACAGCCTCGAGCAGCTCGGTCCGGCCTGCCCCCATCAGGCCGTAGAGCCCGACCACCTCGTTCTCGTGCACTGTCAGCGAGACGTCGCGCACGGCCAGCCGGCCGGCGTTCTCGGGGTCGGCGACAACAACGTCGCGGATCTCGAGCAGTGGCACGCCAGGATCGAACGCCAGCGGAGCGTAGAGCTCACCCTCGTCACGCCCGACCATCTGCTGAACGATCCACGACAGATCCACGTCGGCCATGGACGCGGCCGCCACCACCGAGCCGTCGCGCAGGACGACAGCGTCGTCGGCGATCTCGAGGCATTCGTCGAGGTGGTGTGAGATGTAGATGATCGCGACCCCTTGGGCGGTCAGCTCGCGTATCACTCGGAACAGCACTTCGACTTCGGAGCCGGAGAGGGCCGACGTGGGCTCGTCCATGATCAACACCCGCGTCTGCTCGCTGAGCGCCCGCGCGATCTCCACGAGCTGCTGCTGACCGAGCCGAAGGTCCTCGACGAGCCGCCCCGGATCGATGGGCTCCTCCAGGCGCTCGAACAGACGATGAGCCAACTCGCTCTGTTCCGAGTAGTCGACGAACCCCCCGCCCCTGCCACGCTCACGCCCAAGGAAGATGTTGTCCGCGACGGAGAGGTTGGGGCAGAGGTTGAGTTCCTGGTGGATGATCGCCACACCCTGGCTGAGGGCGTCGGCCGGCGAGTCGAAGGATGCCGGACGGCCATACAGCTCGAGCTGCCCCGCTGTCGGCTGCTCCACACCGGCCAGGATCTTCATCAGCGTCGACTTACCGGCACCGTTCTCGCCGAGCAACGCGACGACCCGCCCGGCTCGGACTTCGAAGTCCACGCCCCGCAACGCGTGCGTGCCGCCGTAGATCTTCGTGACCCCGAGCGCACGCACGACCACGTCCGAGGACACCTCCGGCGCGGCGCTCACGACGCGACCTCGATCGACACCGGCACGATCGTCACGTGGTCGATCTCGCCCCCGGTGTCCGACGCCCACGTGAACGCGCCGGTGACCACGACCTCCTGACCGACCAGCGACTCGATGTCGATCGGTTCGAACACGTGCGCCACGACCTGCTTGTTCAACTCGATGGCGACGTTCTGGTACTCGGTCTGGTTCTCGAACTGACCGAAGGTCGCCTCCGTGCCCGCGTCACGTATTGCCGTCGACGATCCGAGCGGCGGCACCGCGACGCCGACTGACAGGCCGTCGGGAATCCCGGAGACGTCGAGCCCGATCTCCCCGAACTCACCCTCGACGAAGGTGCCGCTCGCCCGTGTCGCGTACGAATAGGGCTTGTTCTCCCCCTCACGGCTACCGAACTCCTCGCCGGCCGCCTCCGGATCGGCGACGATCGCGGTCAGCAACTCGTCGACGGGTGTCGCCGACTCCTCGATCGTCGGCACGACCTCGGAGAGGTAGTTCTGCTCGGCGTACTCGACGGCCGTCTCGGCAGCCGCGTCCCGCTCGTCCGTGGACACGAAAGTCGTGTCCGTCACCATCAGCGCCGCGAGCACGACCGTGCACGCACCGAGTATCAACCCACGGCGGCGCCACCAGGTCACGCGTTGCGTCACTCGTGCTTCGGATCCCACGATCTCCGGTCCCATTCCGTTCGCTGCCTCGCTCATCGGCCGGTGTCCAATCCGCGTGAGCGGCGTATCGCATCGCGCCAGCGAGCGCGGGCCACCGCGCGGCGGTCGACATCGATCTGCGGCTCGTACACCCTGGCGACGGCCCCGCCAGGACCCGCCCCGCGCTCACCCCGCTCCACGTTCAATGCCAGTTCGACCACGCCCAACGCCGACAGTTCGGCCGCCGCCGAAACCGCCACCGGGCGGCCGAGGAGGTCCGCTTGTGCCTGCATCAGCACGTCGCTACGACTTCCGCCGCCGTCGGCGCGCAACTCGACCAGAGGTGCGTTCTCGTCGTCGATGACGTCGACGACGTCGCACACCTGATGGGCGACCGCATCGATGGCGGCGCGCGCGACCTGTGCCGGTTCAGTGTCCCCGGCCAAGCCGACGAGCAGTCCCTGAGCATCCCGATCCCAGTGCGGCGCGGCCAGCCCGGCGAACGCCGGCACCATGATCAGCCCACCCGCATCGCTCACGGTCGCGGCGAGCGCGGCCAGGGCCGGGCCGTCCGCCACTCCGAGCAGGCGCGCCGTGCTGGCGAGCGCGGCACCGGTCGCCAGTATGTTGCCCTCCAACGCGAATGCCGGGTCGTCGATCTGCCACGCCAGCGTCGTCGACAGGAGCCCGGAGAACCCATGACGGCGGACGGCGGGCGCCATCACCGATGACCCGGTGCCGTAGGTCGCTTTCGCTGCGCCTTCGGTGCGGCATCCCTGGGCGTACAGCGCGGCATGGGAATCGCCGAGCACTGCAAGCACTGGCAGATCCGCCGGGATCGACCCGGCGCCGGCTGTTCGGCCGAAACCGCCGGCGGAGGTACGCACCTCGGGCAACACCTCTGCGGGGATCCCGAAGGTGTCCAGCAGTTCCGGGCTCCAGGCCGTCTTGTCGACGTCGAGCAGCAGGGTGCGCGAGGCACATCCAGCCTCGGTCGCGAACGTATCGCCGCCGGTCAGTCGGTGGACCAAGAAGGCGTCGACGGTGCCGAGGCAGAGATCATCGCTCGCGGCGCCGGCGCTGCGGAGAGAGTCGACGAGCCAGCGCATCTTCGGAGCGGAGAACATCGGATCGAGCCGCAGCCCGGTGCGGGCCCGGATCATCGCGTCCGCGCCTTCCGCGGCAAGTTCGGCGCAGAACTCGGCCATGCGTCCGTCCTGCCAACCGATCACCGGCGCCAGGGCGCGCCCGTCCGACCTTCTCCAGGCGACTACCGATTCGCGCTGCACCGAGATCGTGACGCCGGCCAGCACCACGTTCGGAACCGCGTTCATGCATTGCTCGACCGCGTCCAGTACGCCGGCCCAGATGACCTCGGCGTCCTGCTCGAACCACGCCGGAGCGGGCATGTCGAGCGGCACCGCACTCGAACCTCGGGCCAGCACGCGCAGGTCCTCCGCCACGAGCAGCACTTTCGTGTTCGTCGTGCCTTGGTCGATCGCCAGGAACGCTAGCGGCATGCGACTGTCCTTGAATAGATTTTCATGCCTGAAACAATCTGCAGCATTCTGTTCACGTCGGCGCCACGGTGTCAAGGGTCGTTTGCCTGCCGGCCAGAGTCTTGACACTCGACGGGAACGCACATGTAGCTTGAGCCGACATCTCATGCAGGCTTGAAATTTTATTCAACCCCTTGCTCGCCACACGCCGCACCACCCCGTCGTCGGTCACACAGCGTCTATCGAGGAGGGCAAATTGAGCGACAGCACTGCAGGCAGGTACCTGGCCGCCCTCAGGGACGGCCGTCTACGCCGGCTCGTCCTCATCGGCGCAGTGGCAAGCCTCGTCGTCCCATTGGAACTCGGCGGCACCGGTGTCGCCCGGTCGACACCCGGCGAGCCGACCATCGCCGCGGCACCGGACGCCGCCAGTCCGAAGCCTCGGACGATCATCACGCAGGACGGCGAGGTGGACGACATGGACTCGTTCATCCGCTTCCTGTACTACGCGAACGAGTTCGATATCGAAGGCATCGTCCATTCCAGCTCGATCTTCCACTGGCGTGGCGCCGACCCGGACGCGCCCGCTGGTCCAACCGCGTGCGGCGGCTGGGCTGGGCGAGGACCGTGCACCGAGCCGTGGCGCTGGACCGGGACCGAGTGGGTCGACGAATACATCGACCGGTACGAGGAGATCTACCCGAACCTGATCAAGCATGCCGATGGCTATCCGACGCCGGACTACCTGCGGAGCATCTACCGGATCGGTAACGTCGACTGGAGCGGAGCCATGTCGAAGGACACCGCCGGGTCCGACCTCATCAAGTCGGTGCTCCTCGACGACGAACCCGGGCCGGTCTACGTCCAGGCCTGGGGTGGCCTGAACACGCTGGCGCGCGCGCTGAAGTCAATCGAGCTGGACTACTCCGGCACGTCGAAGTGGCACGCCATCCAGCAGAAGATCAGCGACAAGTTGGTCATCTACAACATCCTGACCCAGGACGACACGCTCGCCGCGTACATCAGGCCGAACTGGCCCGACGTCAAGATCATCGACAACCAGAGTCAGTTCTGGAGCTTCGCCTACAACTGGGACCGCACCGTGCCGGAGCCGTACCAGTACACGTTGAAGGCCGACTACATGGTGTCGAACTTCCTTGAGGGCCACGGGAGCCTGCTCGAGCGGTACCGCACCTACGGTGACGAGAAGCCGGTGCCCGGCGAGGACCGCGACATCCGATGGACGCCGGAATCGATCGCACCCGGCGGCCAGTACGAGCGCTACGACAAGTACGACTTCATCTCTGAAGGCGACTCCCCCGCGTTCATGCACCTGCTCGACGGCAATGGCCTACGGGCGCGGGAGAACCCCACGTGGGGCGGCTGGGGCGGCAGGTTCGCCGAAGTCGGCTACGGCTGGCTGGACACCTCGGACTACAACCCGTTCACCGGCCAGAACGACCGGAGTTTTCCACAGACCCGCTGGGTCGAGGCCATCCAGAACGACTTCGCCGCCCGTGCCGACTGGGGCGTGAGCGGCTACGACGACGCCAACCACAACCCCCGCGCCCGGGTGCCGCAGGGCCTCGACCGCACCCGCCGCCCCGGCCACCCGGTCGTGCTGACGCCGCGTGTCACCGACCCCGACGGCGACGCCGTCACCGTCGACTGGTGGCAGTACCAAGAGGCCGGAACCTACCCCGGCGATGTCGACCTGACGACGAACCCCGGCGGCGTCACCCGCTTCCGCGTGCCGGACGACGCCCAGCCCGGCCAGACCATCCACCTGATCCTCGAAGCCACCGACGACGGCACGCCAGCCCTCACTCACTACCAGCGCGTCGTCGTCACCGTCCGCTGACCCAACACCGCACCCAGACGCTCGATCACTGGAGGTACGGCCGTGAAACACAGCATCCATTCCCCACGATCGGGACGCCTGGCCGTCGCGGCGGCAGCGGCACTTGGCGTCATGCTCTCAGCTGCGCCGCCGGCCAGCTCGGCTGCGCCGCCGGCCAGCTCGACCATCCCGGCCGCCTCAATTCCTCCGATCGTCGACCGGGAGACCATGCCTCGCACCATCATCACCACCGACGGTGAGCTGGACGACATGAACTCGTTCACGCGCTTCCTCTACTACACCAACGAGATCGACGTCGCCGGAATCGTGTACTCATCTTCTGTCCACCACTGGAAAGGTGATGGCGTCCACACGCTGAGCGAGGCCCGAGACGCAGGGATCGTCACCAGCTTCAGAGGGGAGACGGCCGGCACGCCGGAGCACTCGAGCGACGCGATGACCTGGCGTTGGAACCCCGATCCGTGGATCGAGGAGAAGATCGCCCAGTACGGGGAGATCCTGGGCAACCTACGCCAGCACGATCCGAACTACCCGTCGGCCGAAGACCTGCTGTCCAAGGTCGCGGTCGGGAACGTCGCCTTCGAGAACGACTTCAGTGCCGACACACCCGGCTCGGACCTCATCAAGGAGGTCCTGCTCGACGACGATGAGCGCGACGTCTGGCTGCAGGCCTGGGGCGGGCAGAACACGATCGCGCGCGCTCTGAAGTCGATCGAGGAGGAGTACGCGGACTCACCCGACTGGGAATCCGTCCGCAGCCGCGTCATCGACAAAGCCGTCATCGCCACGATCGGCAATCAGGACAACGCCTACGCCGACTACATCGGCCAGGCATGGCCCGAGATCAGGGTCTACAACTGGGGTTTCACCTTCACCGCCTGGGGCGGGGCCAAGGAGAACGCAGCTATTCCGAGCGAAATCAAGAGCTACTACAAATACCCGTTCTTCACCAATCACATCAAGTTCGATCACGGCCCGCTCCTCGAGGACTTTCATCTCATCGGCGACGGTCAGTACCTCAACGGCGAGTCAGACGCCCCAGGATGGCAACCGGGGCTTGCCGGTGTCGTGTACGACCTCGAGACGTGGCGGATGTGGGACTTCCTCGGGCCGTTCGAGCAGTACGACATGGTGTCCGAAGGCGACACGCCGGCGTTCCTCCCACTGATCAACAACGGACTGCGCTTCCTGGATGACCCGACGCTCGGGAGCTGGGGCGGGCGGTTCGCCTCTAACACTTCGAACCCCACACAGTTCAGGCCCCAGGGAGATCTCAACCCCGTCACTGACGACCGCGAGCCAAGGTATTCCCTGTACCGATGGGTCCCGGACGCTCAGGACGACTTCGCAGCGCGAGCGGATTGGGGAGTCAGTTCCTTCAGCAACGCGAACCACGCCCCTGTCATCACGCTCAGCGACGAGAACCTCACGGCGACGCCCGGCGCGACGGTCAAGGTGCACTCTCAAGTGCGAGACCCCGACCGCGACAACGTCACCCGCGAGTGGTCGTTTTACGAAGAGGCGAGCACTGTCACATCCGACATATCCATCCGGCTCGCGGGCCGCGGGACTGCACAAAATGCATTCATCACAGTGCCCGCCGATGCGCAGCCAGGTGAACGAATCGTGCTGAACCTCACTGCTACCGACGACGGCGTTCACACCCTCTCCGAGTACGGGCAGGTGGTGATCGAGGTCAAGTAGTGACCGCGAAAGTGCGCGCAGAAGATGTCGGCGCCTACCTTGCGCCGCGGTTCTGCCGCCCACAGAGGGAGTAGCTCGCGGGACCGCCCGCATGGCTCCATCCAGGCCCTCCAGAGAAGAAAGGACAAGGACGACATGGGAGTACAAGGACCACGGTGCCAGACAGTCCGAAAACAAAAACGATCTAGGCTTCTACAACTCGCCATTGCCGGCGCCGGAGCGGCTCTGATCGCTCCACTGGCCTTCACCAGCGCCGCACCCGCGGCACCGAATATCGCGACATCTGACAATGCGCAGGGCGCGGTCAACGAGTCCGGGCACCGGAACTATAAACCGCGCGCGATCGTGACTACTGACCCTGAACTGGACGATCTCAACTCTTTGATTCGTATGCTGCTGTACAGCAATGAGATTCGAATCGAGGGGCTCGTCTACGCCTCAGGCCAGCATCACTACACGGGTGATCCTGAAGCCGGCATTGCGCCGTACCGGTGGAAGGCCGGTCAGTCGCACATCGAGGACGCGCTCGACGCGTACGCCCTCGTAGAGGACAACCTGCGCGTGCACGACAAGGACTATCCCACGGTCGAGGATCTGCGCTCCAAGTACCGCGTCGGCAACATCGAGGTGGTCCACGACATTTCCGAATCGACGCCCGGCTCCCAGCTCATCGCGGACGTGCTGCTGGACGACAAGCCCGGGCCGGTGTACCTGCAGGCCTGGGGTGGCCTGAGCACGATCGCTCGCGGACTCAAAGACATCGAGGAGCGCTACAAGGACACTCCTGAGTGGGACGCCATCTACGAGAAGGTGTCCAACAAGGCGATCATCACGAGCTGGGGCACGCAAGACAACACGTACGCCGACTACATCGCGCCGAACTGGCCGCAGGTCGAGAACCGGCGGGTCAGTACGGGTATCTGGGGCTACGGCACCCGCAACTCCATCCTGCCAGAAGATCGCTACCTCGTCGACGCCGAATGGACTCAAGAGAACGTATCTGAGGTCGGGCCGCTAGGGGACCTCTACCGGGTGTGGGGCGATGGCAAGTTCATGGGGATAAATGCCGGTCCTGAGTGGGAGGGAAATCCGGTCTACGAACGCTGCTTCCCGCCCGATGATTGCTACATGGGTCCGTTCCACGATTACACGGACTTCTTCGGCTTCGACACTTCGCTTCCAGAGAACAGCCGCGAGAACCTGATCGCGCGCGGCTACACCCGGCTTTGGACCGACTTGCAAGAACCGGGCGCGTTCATCTCCGAAGGGGACTCGCCGAACTTCGCACTGCTGATCGACAACGGCCTCCGCAGTTACGAAAGCGCCACGTACGGCGGCTGGGGCGGTCGGCAAGTTCAAAGTGCTACCACCCCCTACCTCTACACGCCGCCGTCTGATGAAGCCGGCGATGTCGACCCGGAAACGGGCACCAGGCCAAACGGGTACCACGCCTCACGCTGGTGGAACGACATCCAGATGGACTTCGCCGCGCGCTTGCAGTGGTCGGTGACGCCCAACCACAGCGACGCCAACCATGAGCCCACTGCCCGAGTCCCCCAAGGCATGCTGAACATCGACGTCCGGCCTGGGCAACGCGTCAATCTCGTCGGCATCGCGCGCGACTCCGATGGAGACGACGTCACGTCGAACTGGTGGCAATACCCTGAGGCAGGGACCTATCCCGGCACGGTCGACGTCATTCAGAAGGATCAGGGCCGCAGCCCAGTTGCTCACTTCGTCGTGCCCGAAGACGCCCAGCTGGGGCAGACGATCCATCTCATATTCGAGGTGAAAGATGACGGCACACCACAGATGACCAGCTACCAACGAGTTATCGCAACAGTCAGGTAACTCACCCAAGGTCACGGGCTGCCGTAGCCGCACACACGGCAGTCGAGACATGGCCCTATGGCGCTTGGCATCCCGCCCCAACACGGGCGTGGCCGATGTCTTGTAAGTCCAACTGGATGTTTGGTGTCGTCGCAGGTGACAGGTCAGGAGGGTGCGCAGGAGATCGAGGCACGACCGAATGTTCTCAAGCACCCTCCTGACGCGCGACACGACGAACCCGGGCTGGTGTTCCTGCAAGCGTGGAGAGGCGCGATCACCATCGCTCGCGCGCTCAAGTCGATCCAGGACCTTCTGGGGATACGGCTCCCGCGACGTGGTCCTGCCCGAGGACGCCTTCTACCACACCGCCGAGTGGACCTAGGCCGACGTCTCCGACGTCGGACCTCCACAGCACCCCAGCAGGCGCCGCACGGCTGAGGATCCCGGCCGACACCCGACCCGGCCAGACCATCCACGTCATCCTCGAAGCCACGGACAACGGCTCGCCGGCGCTGTCCGGCCGCGCTTGCAGCCGGACACGCGCGAGCTTGCGCCTCACTGCTCGATCGCGTCGCTACGCTCATCAGCGAGGGCGACGAACGTGCAGGCATCGCAGCCGCCCCGACACCCCGGCCGCAACGTCACGCAGTGGACCGAACAGCTCGACGACGTCCCGCACCGCTTGCGAACGGGCCGCCGACTGTCCACTCATGGCACCACATTGTCCTTGATGTGCACGCGCGAGTCGCCTGGCCAGCCGTGGTGGACGGCGAGGCGCACGACATCAGAGCAGCGTCGGCACGAGCGGCATCACGAGCGGCGGAGACGTGTCTGGGTGTATTGCTACTGTCGCCTCGGAGTCGTCGCCGTGGCCCGACGCACATCGATCCTCGCTGACGTGCACTTTTAGGGTCCAAGCCGCCGTGAGGCGCGGCGGTCAGGGGTGACGGGCTCCACACGAAATCTGCCAGACGGTAGTGTGGAGGCTGATGTATTCGGTCCACACGAACACGTGGACGCGCTGACCGCCCGGACCCTGGGCTGTCGGCGCCGGGCCGGGTCGACGATGTGGACGTCACCCGGATGCCTGAGGGCAGATCGACACCGTCGTCGTTCACCACTGGCTTTGCCGCGCCGGTGTCACCATCTGGAACTGGTGTCACCATTCGGGACTGTTGTCCGTAACGTGGACGTTCCACGGATGTACCAACCCGGCTGCCACAAGCGGCCGTGAGAGGAGCTTGCGTCGTGACCCCACAGATTCGACCCGATGCCACTGAAACCCTTTCCGCGATTCTGCAGGAAAGAATCATGGTGCTGGATGGGGCCATGGGCACAGCGATCCAGCTGGACCGTCCCGACGAAGCCGGATACCGTGGCGAACGGTTTGCCGATTGGCCCTCCGACGTCGCCGGCAACAACGACCTTCTGAGCCTGACACAGCCTGACTTCATCGCCGGCATTCACCGTGCCTACCTCGAGGCCGGCGCCGACATCATCGAGACCAACACCTTCAACTCGACCACGCTCTCCCAGGGCGATTACGGCATGGAGGAGCTGGCCTACGAGCTGAACGTCGCGTCAGCCACGTTGGCACGAAACGTCGCCGACGAGTTGAGTACCCCGGACAAGCCTCGGTTCGTCGCCGGGACGCTCGGGCCGACATCCAAAACGGCCAGCATCAGTCCGGACGTGAACGACCCCGGCGCCCGCAACGTCACGTTCGACCAACTCGTCACGGCCTACCATCAGCAGGCGACGGGCCTGGTCGAGGGCGGCGCGGACATCATCATCGTCGAGACGATTTTCGACACCCTCAACGCCAAGGCGGCGATCTTCGCCTTGGAGACGTTGTTCGAGGAGTACGAGCGTCGCTGGCCGGTGATCATCTCCGGAACCATCACCGACGCGTCCGGACGGACGCTTTCCGGCCAGGTCACCGAGGCTTTCTGGAACTCGATCCGGCACATCAACCCGTTGGCGGTCGGTCTCAACTGCGCGCTCGGCGCGAAGGAGATGCGCCCCTACGTCGCCGAACTCTCGCGCATCGCCGACACCTTCGTGTCGTGCTATCCCAACGCCGGCCTTCCGAACGCGTTCGGTGAGTACGACGAGGGCCCCACCGAAACCGCGGGGTACGTCGAGGAGTTCGCGTCCGCCGGGTTCGTCAATCTGGTCGGCGGATGCTGCGGGACGACCCCGGATCACATCCGCGAGATCGCCGGCTCCGTGCAGGACAAGCCACGGCGCGAGGTGCCCACGGTCGCACCGGCGATGCGGTTGTCCGGCCTCGAGCCGTTCACCATCGACGACAGCAGCCTGTTCGTGAACGTGGGCGAGCGCACCAACATCACCGGCTCGGCGCGGTTCCGCAACCTCATCAAGTCCGACGACTACGACACCGCGCTCTCCGTGGCCGCACAGCAGGTCGAGAACGGTGCGCAGGTCATCGACGTCAACATGGACGAGGGCATGATCGACGGCATCGCCGCGATGGACCGCTTCACCCGGCTGATCGCCGGTGAGCCGGACATCAGCCGGGTGCCGGTCATGGTCGACTCTTCCAAGTGGGACGTCGTGGAGACCGGCCTGAAGAACATTCAGGGCAAGCCGATCGTCAACTCCATCTCGATGAAGGAGGGCGAGGAGCCCTTCCGCCGCAACGCCAACCTGTGCAAGAAGTACGGCGCGGCCGTGGTGGTGATGGCGTTCGACGAGGACGGCCAGGCCGACAACTACCAGCGCCGCATCGAGGTCTGCGAGCGGGCGTACCGCATCCTGGTCGACGAGGTCGGCTTCCCGCCCGACGACATCGTCTTCGACCCCAACGTGTTCGCGGTCGCCACCGGTATCGAAGAGCACGCCAACTACGGCGTCGACTTCATCGAAGCCGTGCGCTGGATCAAACAGAACCTGCCCGGAGCCAAGATCTCCGGCGGTATCTCGAACGTGTCGTTCTCGTTCCGCGGGAACAACCCGGTTCGCGAGGCGATCCACGCCGTCTTCCTCTACCACGCTGTGCACGCCGGCCTGGACATGGGCATCGTGAACGCCGGTGCGCTCGTCCCGTACTCCGAGGTCGACGAGGAACTCCGGGAGCGCATCGAGGACGTCATCCTCAACCGGCGATCCGATTCGACCGAGCGTCTCCTTGAGATCGCCGGCAAGTACAACAAGGACGCCGAGGACGCCGGCCCGGAGACCCAGGAGTGGCGGAATCTCCCGGTTGACGAGCGGATCTCGCACGCGCTCGTGAAGGGCATCGACACCTACGTCGAGGACGACACCGAGGAACTGCGCCAGGAGATCCTCGCGCGCGGTGGCCGGCACATCGAGGTCATCGAGGGTCCGTTGATGGACGGCATGAACGTCGTCGGCGACCTGTTCGGGGCCGGGAAGATGTTCCTGCCCCAGGTGGTCAAGAGCGCCCGCGTCATGAAGAAGTCGGTCGCCTACCTCATCCCGTACATCGAGCAGGAGAAGGAAGACAGTCCGGAGGCCTCGGACGGCAAGGACACCAACGGCACGGTCGTGATGGCGACGGTCAAGGGCGACGTGCACGACATCGGCAAGAACATCGTCGGCGTCGTGCTGCAGTGCAACAACTTCGAGGTCATCGACCTCGGCGTGATGGTGCCTGCCCAGGACATTCTCGACAAGGCCAAGGAAGTCGACGCCGACATCATCGGGCTGTCCGGGCTGATCACTCCGAGCCTCGACGAGATGGTCGGTTTCGCCAGCGAGATGCAACGGCTGGAGCTCGACATCCCGCTGCTCATCGGCGGGGCGACCACGAGCCGGGCGCACACGGCGGTGAAGGTCGATCCGAAGTACGACGGCCCGGTGGTGTGGGTGAAGGACGCCTCCAGGTCGGTGCCGGTCGCCTCGACGTTGCTGAGCGAACAGCGCGACGACCTGCTGGGCGAGGTCAAGACCGACTACGACTCGCTGCGTGCCCGCCACGCCGAACGGCAGGAACGGCCGAAGCTCACCTTCGCCCAGGCGAAGGAGAACGCGACGCCGATCGACTGGAACGGCTACCAGCCCCCGCAGCCGTCCCAGCTCGGTGTGCACCTGCTCGACGACTACGACCTCAGCGAGCTCCGCGAGTACATCGACTGGCAGCCGTTCTTCAACTCCTGGGAGATGAAGGGCAAGTTCCCCGACATCCTGAACAACCCGGCCACCGGAGAAACCGCGCGCAAGCTGTACGACGACGCGCAGGTGATGCTCGACAAGATGATCTCCGAGAAGTGGGTGACAGCCAGGGGAATCTACGGGCTGTTCCCGGCCAACACCGCCGAGAACGGCGAGGACGTCGTGGTGTGGAACGACGACGGACGCGCGGAGAAGCGCCTCCTCCTGCACCAGCTGCGGCAGCAGGGCCAGCACCGTGACGGTATCCCCAACCGTTCGCTGGCTGATTTCGTCGCTCCGGCCGAGACGGGCCTCGCCGACCATGTCGGCGCGTTCGCCGTCACCGCCGGGATCGGCCTTCCGGAGAAGGTGACGGAGTTCAAGGAAGCCATCGACGACTACTCGGCGATCTTGTTGGAGTCGCTGGCCGACCGCCTCGCGGAGGCGTTCGCCGAGCGGCTGCACCAGCGGGTCCGGCACGAGTTCTGGGGGTACGCCGCCGACGAGGAACTCACCAACGAGGACCTCATCGCCGAGAAGTACAAGGGGATCCGCCCGGCTCCCGGTTACCCGGCATGCCCGGAGCACACCGAGAAGCGCACCATCTGGGACCTGCTCGACGTGAAGGCCGCGACGGGCATCGAGCTCACCGACTCGATGGCGATGTGGCCGGGGGCTTCGGTGTCCGGCCTGTACTTCAGCCACCCCGAGTCCCGCTACTTCGTGCTGGGGCGGATCGGCCAGGACCAGGTCGCCGACTACGCCCAGCGCAAGGGGTGGACCATGACCGAGGCCGAACGGTGGCTCGCACCCAACCTCGGTTACGACCCGGAGGACTGATCGCGACAGTCGATCGATCTGCGCCCAGCTCGCCGGGCTGGGCGCAGATCGAAGTCGCGATCATGAGACGTCCGCGGCCTCGGCTCGGGAGGTAGACGGGGACCGGAGCGTCGACGGACCACGACCTCACCGCCGCTGACACGCGCATCGACGAGCGCCCGCGTCGTCCAGACCCCGACCAGCCGCCATCGCTCCGGCGTCGAGGTCCTTCCACCATGCGTCGCGGCGATCGGGAACTGACGGCACGTCCTTCGCCCACGACAGCGTGATCCACGTCGGCCGCAACCACCGGCTCGCAGCGCTCGGCATTCCTGCATGACCGGGCACACCCCGAGCCACCTCCACGTAAGTTGGTCGCAACTAACGCACAGAGGTGACTTTAGATCTTGAGAAAGACTCCCTTGAATGGAGGATCAGGGGAGACCAACCGCCACACATCTCCGTCGCCGAATTTGAACCAACGTTCGTTGAACATCGATGAATCTGCATACCTTTGCTCGACAGAAACCTCGGCAATCTCTTCCCTTTGCAGCTTTTCGTTCAACTGACGCTCGAACTGTCGAAATTCGATGAGCGACCGAAACTCCTCGATTTCCTCCCACGGACAATTGCACGACTGTTTGGAACGTTCCACGACGAACCACCCAAGATGGACCTACTTTTCGTACAAATACCTGACCGCAGCCCCAACCAGACCCCCTGTGGACCTGCGACACCTTCGTAGAAGGTTACTTCTGACAGACTCTCATCTGCACCCAGTTGACAGCTGTATTCTCCCAAGCCGGGTGCAACGCACTGTCAATGATCGACTCTACTGGCTCCGAGGGCTTTGCTCCGGACCACAAAGAGTCAACAGTGCAGCTCCCGCGTCGGCCAACCCGGCCGGGTCACGAAGCCGTCGCCGCCGGGAGAGTGCTGCGCCTGACGACGAGTTCAGGTTGAAAGACGACCCGCTGATGCTTCGTGGTCGCTCCACGCGACATGTCCTGGTGTAGCAGGTCGAGAGCGGTTCGCCCGAGAAGTTCCGATTGGCGCCGGACCGATGTCAGCGGGATGACAGCGTCCGCGGCGAACTCGATGTCGTCGTAACCGACGATGGCGATGTCCTCGGGCACACGGATACTCGGCTCCTCCAACAAGGCGTGCAGTATGCCGATAGCGAGGAGGTCGTTGACAGCGAAGATCCCATCAGGCCGGTCCGCTTTCGGACGGCGGCGGATCTCCTCGCCGATACAGCGGCCGACGGTGATGGTCCGATCAGTAGTCTCGGCAACGTCCAGCTTCGCGTCCCGCACGTGAGCAAGGGCCCGCCGGGCGCCGTCCAGCCGGTCCGCGACCGTCTCGATGTCGAACGGGCCGCCGACGACCGCGATCCGCCGTCGGCCGATCTTCTGCAGGTGCTCGACGGCGAGTTGGCCGCCGGCCACGTCGTCGATGGACACGGACGAGCACGTGCTGGTGTCCACTCGTTTGCCGACGACGACGGTGGGGATTCCTCGGTCCGCGAGTTTGACGATGCGCTGGTCGTGCGAACCCACAGCCGAGAGCAGAATGCCTCGGACCCGTTGAGATTCGAACAGATCGAGGTAGGACGTCTCTCGTTCGACGGATCCGGTGCTGTTGGCAGTGAGGACCGAATATCCCGCTTCGGTTGCCCGTTCTTCGATTCCCTTGGCGAAATCGGAGAAGGAGGGCGTACCGACCTCAAGCGCCAAGTGGGCGATTGTCGTGCTCTCGCCGACACGCAACTGTCGTGCCGCGCCGTTGCCCACGTACCCGAGCTCACGCACGGCGGCCCGAATGCGTGCGGACGTCTCGGGCGCCACCTTGTCAGGGCGGTTCAGGAAGTTCGAAACGGTGCCTGAAGACACCCCAGCGCGCGCCGCTACGTCACGAAGACCGACATCGGACAACTACGTATCCTTCCGCGCTCCGCCGGACCACATCGCGGGGGCGTACCCCCAGGTCACGACACTTCTGGCGTCGCACCTGATCGCGGCATGGAGGATTACGAGGGCGATACCCCCACGAACTGCCGCGTTGTCACGACGCGTGATCAACATCTTAAAACGTAAAGATACACCATACCGCCAGGTCATAAGCGAACAAGACGGTGGGGGCCGAGCCCATGCCTGGCACTTTGGCTTCAAACGTTACAAACACTGGCCCAGGTGCCCACGGCCCGCCGTGCCGACGTCCGGGGCCGGCGTGGGTGCGCGTGGTCGGAGCTATCGCGTGCGGTGGTCCAGTCGAACGACTGGACCTGGCCGGGGTCTGTGGTAGCGGCGGTGTAGCCGTGTTCGGTCAGCGGCAGTTTCCCTCCGGCACGCACGGGAACACCGCGATACCGGCCGCGGCAGCGGAACACCTCCTCTGACCCGATCTGTCGATAGATAGACTTACCTGTAGACGTTTGGTTCCACAAGCCATGGCCCAGCGGTAACCCTCTTTCGACACTGACCACCTACCGTCAGAACCACCTCACGAGGGCCAACTGAACGTCGCTTGAGGGCGCCAGCCGCACGCGAGATGTCCGGCACGTCGAGCACGGCCCGACGTGCCGGTGCGATCGGCTCGAACCGTCGGGCCGCGAAACCCCGCCCGTAGCTGCATGGTCACCAGGCGTTCCGGAGCAACCGGAACAGCACAGCATCTGGAACCCGACACCGCGGGCCGGACGTTTCCTTTAACCGGAAAATTCTGTTGCCGATCAGCGCCGGCCGTGCTGTTGACATCGAACGCTGTGTGCTGCGGAGTCAGTCGTGGTGCGAGAATCAGAATGACAGTGTGACTGGAGTGACGAGCATCCACTTTTGAGCACGACCAGACGAGGCGCAACTACGGACCGCCAGCAGAATGCGATCGGCAAACTCGGTCCAATGTTCGCGTGTCCAGCCTGTGATCGGGGAAATTATATCCGCACTTATCCCTGTCGGCCCATTCATACGCTCACCTCAAAGTCGACCGATGTCACGACTGTCTGCGGTACACGGCCCACATGACATATCGTGCACCGCTGGTCGATGGCCGGTACCGGCCATGGTGTTGACATGGGCGTGGGGTTGCCCATGAGATTGAAACGGATCAACACTGTCGGTGGTGTCTGGGTGTTTCGTGGGCACGCGCCCGGGTCGCATGAGTGGGCGGTTGGTCTGGGTGCCGAACCTGCAATCGTGATTGGAGCTGGATGATGACGGCGGAGGATCGTGGGAGTGGGTGGCCTGTTGTGGTGCGGCGGTTGTCGGCTGTGGTGGTGGCGGGTGCGGTGGTGCTGTTGGGGCAGTCACCG
>NZ_PYGE01000015.1 GCF_003014555.1 Haloactinopolyspora alba | reverse complement strand
CCTCAAACGACACCTCACCGACGTCGTCTACCGCACACTCACCACCGACCTCACCACCAGCAACAACACCACCACTTGACATAGAAGCGTCATTCGCATCAGATACTAAAGACATGTTGCTAAAGCTATCTTGCTAAAGCTATCTTTACTGTCATGACGGAGAAGCGGCAGCGGATCAGCGACCCACAGAGCGTTCGTGCCCTGGCGCATCCACTGCGCCTCGAGCTGATGGACGTGCTCGGCATGGAGAGCGAACTCACGGCGACCCAGTGCGCCGAGCGCACCGGCGAGAGCGTCGCCAGCTGCTCGTTCCACCTGCGGATGCTCGCCAAGTACGGCTACGTCGAACCAGCCGAGCCGCGCGGGCGGGAGAAGCCCTGGCGTCTCGCGTCCCGGTCACGCGAGATCGGGCCGGACCACGACGATCCAGCGTCGCTGCACGAGGTGTCGATGTTCGCGCAGCTGATCGTCGACCGCGAGGCCGATCGGCTGAAGCGCTGGCTCGGCCGGGCCAGCAGCGAGCCGCAAGAGTGGACCGAGGCCACGGCCATGAGCACCTCGTCCATGTGGTTGACCGCGGAGGAGGCGCAGGAGATCACCACGGCCGTCACGGAGCTGCACACTCGCTTCGCCGACCGGTTCCGGGATCGTCGCGACGACCCGTCCCGCCGTCCGGCCGGTGCTCGGCCGGTCCACCTGCTCGGCGCTTCGAGCGTCGACGTGGCCGCAGAAGCCGAATCATGAGCGCGTGGCGGGTGCCCGGCTTCCGCCGGCTGGGCGCCGCGTGGACGTTCAGCAACTTCGGCGACAGCGCGCTGATCCTGACGCTCGGTATCTGGGCCAAGGACCTGACCGGCAGCAACGCGGCCGCCGGCCTGGTCTTCCTGGCACTCGGGCTGCCCGTGTTCCTGGCGCCGTTCGCCGGCCATGTCGCGGACCGCGTGTCGCGGCGGCGGCTGGTCGTCGTCGTCGACGTGGTGGCCGCCGTCGGGGTTCTCGCGCTGTTGTTCGTCCGGTCGGCCGACCAGCTCTGGCTCATCTACGTCGTGACGTTCGGCTACGGCTGTGTCGGCTACCTGACCAGCGCGGCGCAGTCCGGGTTGCTGCGCGACATGCTCGTCGACGACGAGCTCGCCGGCGCCAACGGCGTGCTCAGCACGATCGATCAGGGGCTGCGGCTGCTCACGCCGCTCGTCGGGGCCGGGCTCTACACGGTCTACGGCGGCGGGGCCGTCGCCGTGCTGACGTCGTCGGCACTTGTCATCGCGGCCCTCGTCATGCTGACGGTCTGCGTCGACGAGACACCGCCGAGCCCGTCCGCAGAACGCGAGCACTTCGTGCGTGAGGTGGCCGCCGGTGCGCGCCACATCCGCACCGTGCCGGGCCTGGCACGGACCGTGGTGCTGGTCGGCATCGCCTTCGCCGCGACGGGTTTCGGCAACTCGACGACGTTCGCCGTCATCGACGACGGGCTCGAGCTCGGCAGCGAGTTCTTCGGCGTGCTCGCGAGCATCCAGGGCTGCGGCTCGGTTCTCGGCGGTCTCACCGCCGCGTGGGTGATCCGGCGCCTCGGCGAGCACGCGACCATCGGCGTCGGTCTCGCGCTCATCGCCGCCGGGTTCGCGACCGGGCTCGTCCCGTCGGTCGCGGTCGTCGGCACCGGATCGGCCGTGCTGGGTCTCGGCGTGGTGTGGATGGTCGTGGGGCTGGTCACGCTGCGGCAGCGGCTGACACCGGCGCGGTTGCAGGGACGGGTGTCGGCCGCGACGACCATGGCGTTCAACGGTCCGCAGACGGTGGGCATCGCGACCGGCGCAGCGCTGATCGCCGCTGTCGACTACCGCATCCTCGTCGCCGTGATGGCCGGTGCCGTCGCCGCGTGTGCCGTCCTGCTCGTGCTGCGGGCGGGGCGCTCGCGGTCGCTGGACGGCGTGCCGGCGAGCGCCGCCGTCCCTGTCAGCGCCGACGACGTGCCGGCCGACGAGGGCTCCGCGCGGCCGTCCGATCTCGACCGGCACCGGACCTGAGGAGGTCTCGACATGCTGCACATCCACGCGGGCGTGTACGACCCGCACATCGAGCGACGCAGACGCGCCGAGCACGAGCGAACGGTGGCCGCACTACGCTCGCGGCGGCGCTCGCGGCGTTGGGCACGCTCCGTCGCCACGGCTGTCGCGCGCCTCACACGGCGCGCTCCTCGGTCGCCCCCGGCTCCGCGCGACCCGATTGGGCGCCGGGCGACGCGATCTGGCACAATGGCAGGCTGAACCGGCAACCGTGCGGACCCTCTCACCGGCGGGAGCCGAGTCCATCGAACCGTCGTCGTCGGTTCCCCACTCCGGGTGGCGACGGGTCACTCACGCGTGAACATCCAAGGAGACTCCACCCCAGTGGCTGTCAAGATCAAGCTCAAGCGGATGGGCAAGGTCCGCTCGCCGCACTACCGCATCATCGTCGCCGACGCGCACAACAAGCGCGACGGCCGTGCCATCGAAGAGATCGGTCTGTACAACCCGAAGGTCGAGCCGAGCCTGATCAAGGTCGACTCCGAGCGGGTGCAGTACTGGCTGGGTGTGGGCGCGCAGCCCACCGAGCCGGTGGCGGCCATCCTCAAGGTCACCGGCGACTGGCAGAAGCACAAGGGCCTGCCGGGCGCCGAAGGCACCCTCAAGGTGGCCGAGCCCAAGGCCGAGAAGCGCGCCGCGTTCGACGCCGCGCTCGCCGAGGTACACGGCGAGCCGAAGAGCGAGGCGACGACGCCGAAGAAGAAGACGACCAAGAAGAGCGCGCCGAAGGCCGACGAGGCCAAGGCGGGCGAGAAGGCTGACGAGAAGGCCGACGACGCCAAGGCTGAGGCCACGGCGGAGGACGCGACGGCCGACAAGGCCGAGAAGGCCGACGACAAGGCCGACGAGAAGGCCGCCGAGGCGAGCACGGACGAGTCCTGATGCTCTCCGACGCACTGGAGCACCTGGTGGCCGGCGTGGTCGACCACCCGGACGACGTCAGCGTCCGGCACAAACAGCTCCGGCGCGGGCGGCTGCTCGAGGTTCGGGTGCACCCGGACGATCTGGGCAAGGTCATCGGCCGGGGCGGCCGGACCGCGAGCTCGTTCCGGACCGTCATCGGCGCACTGGCCGACGGCAGTGTCCGCATCGACTTCGTCGACGTCGACGGACGCTGACGCGCCTGGTGCGGATCGGCGATACGCCGACGCGGACGGCGGCCCGTGTCGCGGGGTGCGAGCACCTCGGCGGCACGGGCCTTTCGCCGTCCGGCCCGGATCTCGGTGTGCACAGGGACGGCGTGCGATGAAGGGGAGCGGTGGACGATGATCGTCACCGTGGGACGGATCGGGCGCGCGCACGGTGTCCGCGGAGAGGTCGCCGTCGAGGTGCGCACTGACGATCCGGACGAGCGGTTCGCCGAGGGCGCCGTGCTGACGACCGAGCCGCCCGGGGCCGGGCCGCTGACGGTGCGCCACGCGCGTTGGCACGGCGGCCGGCTGCTGGTGCGGTTCGACGCCACGTCCGGCCGAGACGCTGCCGAGGCGCTGCGTGGCACGATGCTGCAGGCCGAGATCGCCGACGACGCCCGTCCCGACGACCCCGACGAGTTCTACGACCATCAGCTGGTCGGGTTGTGGGTCGTCACCACCGACGGCGCAGAGGTCGGGACCGTCGGCGAGGTGGTCCACACCCCGGCGCAGGAGCTGCTGGCCGTCCGGCGCGAGGCCGGCGGCGAGGTGCTGGTGCCGTTCGTCGCCGAGATCGTGCCCGAGGTCGACCTGAGCGCGGGCCGGGTCGTCGTCGATCCGCCGGCGGGGTTGCTGGACGACGCCGCCGCGGGGGAGTGAGCCGTGCGCGTCGACGTGGTCACGATCTTCCCGGACTATCTGGCTCCGCTGGAGCTGTCCCTGGTGGGCAAGGCGCGCCGGGCCGGGGTGCTCGACGTCCGTGTGCACGACCTGCGTGAGTGGGCCGACGACCGGCATCGCACGGTGGACGACACTCCGTACGGCGGCGGCGCGGGCATGGTGATGAAGCCGGACGTGTGGGGCGAGGCGCTGGACGACGTCGTCGCGTCGGGGACCGCCACCCCGGACGACGGGGCCGCCACCCCGGACGACGGGGTCGCCACCCCGGACGACGGCCGCCGGCCGAGGCTCGTCGTGCCGACCCCGTCGGGACGGCGGTTCGACCAGGCGTGCGCGCACGAGTTCGCGGCCGAGCCGTGGCTGGTCTTCGCGTGCGGGCGCTACGAGGGCATCGACGAACGGTTCGTCGACGACGCCGCCAACCGGATCCCGGTCACCGAGGTCTCGATCGGCGACTACGTGCTCAACGGAGGCGAGGTCGCCGCCCTGGTGGTCGTCGAGGCGGTGGCGCGGCTGCTGCCCGGTGTGGTGGGCAACCCCGACTCCCTGGTCGAGGAGTCGCACGGCGTGGACGGCCTGCTCGAGTACCCGGTCTACACCAAGCCGCCGTCCTGGCGCGGGCTCGACGTGCCCGATGTGCTGCTGTCCGGGCATCACGGCAAGGTGGCCCGGTGGCGGCGTGACGAGGCGCTGCGACGCACCGCACAGCGCCGGCCGGACCTCATCGACCGGATCGATCCGGAGCGGCTCGACGCCCACGACCGTGCCGTGCTCGACGACGCCGGGTTTCGTGCCGGGCCGCCTTCTGTGGCAGACTGAGACGCTGTTGCTCGGCATGCGGTAGTCCTGCCACAGGGGGACGCCGTCCGCTGCCACCGCAGACCACTCGACCGATACCGTTGGCGACCTGTGGCGCCCGCGAGGAAGCGAATCCACGTCATGCACACGCTCGACGCAGTCAACGCCGCCCAGCTCCGCGACGACGTCCCGGAGTTCCGCGCGGGTGACAATCTCAAGGTCCATGTCCGCGTCGTCGAGGGCTCGCGTTCGCGTGTCCAGGTCTTCCAGGGCGTGGTGATCCGCCGCCAGGGGGCCGGGGTGAGCGAGACGTTCACCGTCCGGAAGGTCAGCTTCGGTGTGGGCGTCGAGCGCACCTTCCCGGTCCACACGCCGATCATCGAGAAGATCGAGCGGGTCAGCCGGGGCGACGTCCGTCGCGCCAAGCTGTACTACCTGCGCAACCTCCGTGGCAAGGCCGCCAAGATCCCCGAGAAGCGCTCGTAAGCCCTGACCTGAAGGTCGCCCGTGGCAGGAGTCACGGCGCGGGCGCGACGTGCCGCTTCCCGGCATCCGGCGCGCGGCCCGTATTGTGTCCTGCGTGCCAGCCGAAGCGTTCGACTCGTCCCCGGGCACACCCCGGGGATCACAGGGGGAATCCGTGACCGAGGAGGACCCGCCTCGGGACGGTGCTGACAACGACGATCACCCCACCGCACGACGCCGCTGGACGGCGCTCGTCAAAGAGACGGCCATCGTCGTCGTGCTGTCGCTTTTCATCGCGACGGTGGTGCGGATCTTCCTGGTGCAGCCGTTCTTGATCCCGTCCGGGTCGATGGAGGACACGCTGCTGGTCGGCGACCGGGTACTGGTGTCGAAGATCAGCCTCACGTTCGGCGACATCAACCGTGGCGACGTGGTGGTCTTCGAGGACCCGGGACAGTGGCTCGGGCCCGGGGCGGACACCGGGGACGAGGGTGTCGGGGCCGTGGTGAAGGACTTCTTCGAGTTCGTCGGCGTGCTGCCGAACGACTCCGAGGAACACCTGATCAAACGCGTCATCGGCACCGGGGGCGACACCGTCGCGTGCTGTGACGACGCCGGCCGGATCACCGTCAACGGCGAGCCGATCAACGAGACCGGCTATCTGTACCCGGGCGACTCGCCGTCACTCAGCAAGTTCGAGGAGAAGGTCCCGGACGACGAGGTGTTCGTCATGGGCGACCACCGGTCGAACTCCGGCGACTCGCGCATCCACGGCACGGTCCCGGAGGATCTGGTCGTCGGCAAGGCCTTCGCGATCGCCTGGCCGGTCTCCCGTTGGGGATCGGTGTCCGGCGGCGACGCGTTCGACGACGTTCCCGCGCCGTGACGGTCGCGTGGCTGCCCGGCGTCGTAGGCTGAATCACTACCATGACCGTGTCGATCGCTCGCCGCCGTACCGTCGTCCGGCGTGACTCCGGGATGTACGCCTACGAACGGACGCTGAGCCGCACCGGGTTCGCCCCGGTGGCCGGCGCGGACGAGGCCGGACGCGGCGCGTGCGCCGGCCCGCTGGTCGTGGCCGCGGCGGTCCTGGCCGACGGACGCCGGGGCGAGGTTCCGGAGCTCGCGGACTCGAAGTTGCTGACGCCGATCGCGCGCGAGCGCGTCTACGACGAGGTGAGGCGACGGGCACGGTCCTGGTCGGTCGTCGTGGTGGACAACGACGAGGTCGACCGTGTCGGGCTGCACCGGTCCAACGTCGAGGCGATGCGTCGGGCTCTGGCCAGGCTCGACTGTGCGCCGGGGTACGTGCTGACCGATGGGTTCCCGGTGGGTGGCCTGGGGGTGCCCGGGCTGGCGATGTGGAAGGGTGACCAGGTCGCGGCGTGTATCGCCGCCGCGTCCGTGCTCGCCAAGGTCACCCGGGACCGGATCATGTGCGATCTGCACGAGCAGTGGCCCCGGTACGGCTTCGACGCGCACAAGGGCTATTCGACCCCGGAGCACCAGCAGGCGCTGGACGCGCACGGACCCAGCCCGGTTCACCGTCGGTCGTACGCGAACGTCGCCCGCGTGGTATCGGTGAGTGAGAACGGTTCGAGAGGAGAGGGCGAGCTATGAGTGCTGAGGATCTCGAGAAGTACGAGACCGAGATGGAGCTGTCGCTCTATCGCGAGTACCGCGACGTGGTCAGCCTGTTCTCCTACGTGGTCGAGACCGAGCGGCGTTTCTACCTCACCAACAACGTCGACTTCCAGGTCCGTGGCGAGGGCGGGGACGTCTACTTCGAGGTGACCATGAGCGACGCCTGGGTGTGGGACATGTACCGGCCGGCGCGGTTCGTGAAGAACGTGAAGGTGGTGACGTTCCGCGACGTCAACGTGGAGGAGCTCGCCAAGAGCGACCTCGAGGTCCCGAAGACGTAGCGGCCGCCGGCCGGTCGTTGTCCACAGGCCGCCTCTCCGCACGCCGTCGTCCACATTCTGCGCGGACCGTCTTGGGCGTGCTCGCCGATCACGCCAGGCTCGTGACCGGAGGTGAGGCCGGTGCGGGTCAAGGACATGATCGGGGCCTACGGTGAACGGATCGCGGCGCAGCACCTGGAACGCGCGGGGTATGTCGTCGTCGAGCGGAACTGGCGCTGCGAGATCGGCGAGATCGACATCGTCGCCCTGGACGGCGAGACGGTGGTCGTCTGTGAGGTGAAGACCCGCAGTGGGCTCGGTTACGGTTCCGGGCTCGAGGCGGTCACCCGCGACAAGGCGGCGCGCCTGCATCGGCTGGCGCGCCGATGGCTCACCGCGCGGGGCCGGACGGGGGCGGCGGTGCGTGTCGACGTGGTCGCGGTGCACCGCACGCGTCCGGAACCGCAGGTCGAGCACGTCAGGGGTGTGCCGTGACGCGGCTCGGGCGCTGCCGCAGCGCCGCGCTGGTCGGGGTCCGCGGCACCCTCGTCGACATCGACGCGCACATCGGCGGCATGCCGGGGTTCAGCCTCGTGGGGCTGCCGGACGCGTCGTTGCACGAGGCCCGCGACCGGGTGCGGGCGGCGGTGCTGTCCAGCCGTGAGGACTGGCCGCTGCAGAAGATCACGGTGAGCTTGTCGCCGGCATCGTTGCCCAAGCGCGGCAGCCACTTCGATCTCGGTGTGGCCGTGGCCGTGCTGACGGCGGCCGAAGAGGTACCGGCCCCTGCTGTCGAGGGCGCGATCCTGCTCGGCGAGCTGGCCCTGGACGGGCGCCTGCGCGCGGTCCGCGGCGTCCTCCCGGCGGTGCTCGCGGCCGCGCAGGCCGGCCTCACCAAGGCTGTCGTGCCCGAGCCCAACGCGCAGGAGGCGCGTCTCGTGCCCGGCGTGCGGGTGTTCGGCGCACGGTCGCTGCGCCAGGTGCTGGCGTTCCTCCGCGGGGTTCCGGTGCCGGACGAGGAGCCGGACGAGGTCGTCGCCGAGCCGCCGCGGCCGGCGCCGGGTGACGACGCGGTCGATCTGGCCGACATCGCCGGTCAGCACGACGCCAAGGCGGCGCTCGAGATCGCCGCCGCGGGCCACCACCATCTGCTGCTCGACGGGCCGCCGGGCGCGGGCAAGACCATGCTGGCGCGCCGGCTGCCCACCGTGCTGCCCGACCTGTCGACCGACGAGTCGCTCGAGGTGACCGCCATCCACTCGGTGGCGGGCGTGCTGGCGCCGGACCGCCCGCTGATCGTCCGGCCGCCGTTCGCGGACCCGCACCACACGTCGTCCCCGGCGGCTGTCGTCGGCGGCGGAAGCCGGGTCATCCGCCCGGGCGCGGCCAGCCTGGCCCACCGCGGGGTGTTGTTCATGGACGAGGCGCCGGAGTTCTCGCCCCGGGTTCTCGACTCGTTGCGCCAGCCGCTCGAGAGCGGTGAGCTCGTGCTCGCCCGGGCCGAGGCGACGGCGGTGTTCCCGGCACGGTTCCTGCTGGTCCTCGCGCAGAACCCGTGTGCTTGCGGCAACCACGGCAGCACGTTGCGTGACTGCACCTGCAGCCCGGATGCCGTGCGCCGGTACGGGCAGCGCCTGTCCGGACCGGTCCGCGACCGGGTGGACGTCCGGGTGCGGGTGGAGGCGCCGAGTCTGGCGGACATCGACGCGGCCGTCGACGCAGCGGAGTCCGGCGCCGTGGTGGCGCAGCGGGTCGCGCTCGCGCGGGAGCGGCAGGAACGCCGTCTCAAGGACACGCCGTGGCGGTCCAACGGCGAGCTGCCCGGCTGGTATCTGCGGCGAGAGCTGCGGCTGCCCGCGGACGTGTCCGCGCCCGCCTACGCGGAGCTTCGGCGCGGCAGCGTGACGGTCCGGGGAGCCGACCGCATCGTGCGGCTCGCGTGGACGGTGGGTGATCTCGCCGGGCACGACCGGCCCACCCGCGACGACGTGGTATCGGCCGTGGACCTTCGGCTCGGGAAGGTCGCGTGAGCGCCGTGGACACACCGGAGCGCACGGCCCGCGCCGCGCTGTCGGCGGTGGTGGAGCCCGGGGTGACCGCGATCATGCGACGTGTCGAAGCACAGAGCGCGGCCCGCACGTGGGCGGCCGTGCGCGACGGTGACGACGGACTGGACCGCAACGAGACGCTCCGGCGCCGGGCGGACGGTGTCGACGGCGCCGCGCTGCTGCGACACGCCGAGCGTCTCGGGGTGAGGTACGTGTGCCCGGGCGAGCCGGGCTGGCCGCCGCAGCTCGACGTGATGGCCGACACGCTCGACGCGGGCGCCGACGCGGTCCCGCCGCCGCTGGGTCTGTGGGTGCGCGGCGAGGCCGAGCTGGGCGCCGCCGTGCACTCGGCGGTCGCCGTGGTGGGCTCACGCGCCGCGACACGGTACGGCGAGCGCGTGTCAGCCGACCTGGGCTCGGACCTGGCCGGCGCCGGCTGGACGGTGGTGTCCGGGGCGGCGTTCGGCGTGGACGCGGCGGCACACCGTGGTGCCCTCGCGCTCGGCGGAACGACGGTGGCCGTGCTGGCCTGCGGTGTCGACGTCGCCTACCCGCGCGGTCACGCCGCCCTGCTGGGGCGGGTGGCCGAGTCCGGCGCCGTGCTCAGCGAACTGCCGCCCGGCATGCGGCCCACCCGGTCCCGGTTCATCGCACGCAACCGCGTCATCGCGGCGCTGACGCGAGGCACCGTCGTGGTCGAGGCGGCGTTGCGCTCTGGAGCGTTGAGCACCGCCACGTGGGCCGACCGGCTGTGCCGCGAGGTGCTGGCGGTGCCCGGCCCGGTCACGTCCGCGCTGTCGTCGGGGTGCCACTTCCTGGTCCGGGACAAGGGCGCCACCATGGTCACCGACGCCACCGATGTGCTCGACGCGGTGGGCCGGCTCGGCGCCGACGCGGCGCCCACCCGGGTCGGCGAGCGGCGCCCGCTCGACGGGCTGAGGCCCACGCCACGCGACGTCCGTGAGGCGATGGACGCCGCCGAGCCCTCGACCGTCGAGGGCCTGGCCGCCGCGACGGGTCTGCCGGCGCAGATCGTGATGCGCGCCCTGACCGAGCTGGCCGCGGCCGGTCTCGTGGACGGCGACGGGGACGGGTGGCGCCTTTCCGGCGGAGGGGTGGGGACACGTGTCGGCGGCCGAACGCGTGGCGGTACTTGACCCCCGGGCGCGCCGGGCCCAGGCTCAGCTGATGTGGACAGCGCCGATGAACTGCCCCCGGCGCTGGCCGGGGTCGTCGACGAGTTCGCCCGGCACCTGGCCGCCGAGCACGACCGGTCCGAACACACCGTGCGGGCCTACGCCGGCGATGTCACCAGCCTGCTCGTCCACCTGAGGCGGCTCGGCCACGACGACCTCGCGGGCTTGGACCTGGCGGTTCTGCGCAGCTGGCTGGCCGGGCAGCAGGCGCGGGGTCGTTCCCGCGCGACACTGGCACGGCGGTCCTCGGCGGTCCGGGTCTTCACCGCATGGGCTCACCGCCGCGGGCTGCTGAGCACCGACGTGGGCGTGTTGCTGAGCTCGCCGAAGGCGCACCGCAGCCTGCCCGCGGCGCTGCGCGAACGCGAGGCCGGCGAGCTCGTCGAGGCGGCGGCCGACGCCGCATTCGGTGGTGAGCCGGTCGACCTGCGCGATCACGCGCTGCTGGAGCTTCTCTACGCCAGCGGCATCCGGGTGAGCGAGCTGGTCGGGCTGGACGTCGACGACGTCGACTCCGAGCGTCGCGTCCTGCGGGTGGTCGGCAAGGGGCGCCGCGAGCGCAGCGTGCCGTACGGCGTGCCCGCGCAGCATGCGCTGGACGCGTGGTTGCGGGACGGTCGTGCGCACCTCGCCCGGCCCGCGGCGGGCGCAGCGCTGTTCGTCGGCGTCCGCGGTGGACGGCTGGGCCAGCGTGCCGCCCGGACCGTGGTGCACCGGCGGCTGGACGCGGTGCCCGGCGCGCCGGACCTCGGCCCGCACGGGCTCCGGCACACGGCCGCGACCCACCTGCTCGAGGGCGGTGCGGACCTGCGCAGCGTGCAGGAGCTTCTCGGTCACTCGTCGCTGGCGACCACCCAGATCTACACCCACGTCTCCGTCGACCGGCTGCGCACCGCCTACCGGCAGGCGCACCCGCGGGCCTGAACCGGGCGTGATTGATCACGTTCACCATGGACATCCATGCGTCACCACCCCTGTAGCCCTGGTGATGCGTGTCAACGCCTCGTGATGCGGTCGAGGTACTCGTGATACGCCGGAGGCCACGGCTCGGTGTGAATGTCGTGTCGCCACAGCGACACCTGCTCCACACCGTGCGCGCCAGCACCATTCGGGGGAGCTGGGGTGGGTGGACGGAACCCCGGCATGAAAAGATGCCTCTCGCAGCGGCGCGCACGGTCGGCGATCACCGCGAGCGCCCGCGTGCCCGCTCGTCCGCGTGCCCGATCACCCACGAGATGTAGGTCATGGCCAGCTCCGTCGGTACTCATCTGTTCAACGCGCTCCGCGGCGGGCTCATCGGCACGGCCGAAGTGGTGCCCGGTGTCAGCGGCGGCACGATCGCGCTGATCGTCGGGGTCTACGACCGGCTCATCATCTCGGCCGGGCACGTGCTGACCGGGCTGCGGTACACGGTGAGCGACGTGCCGCGCGGCCGCGGGACGCGGCGTGCAGGCGAGCAGTTCCGGAGCGCGGACTGGCCCGTGGTGCTGGCGGTGCTGGCCGGCATGGTCGCGGCCGTCCTGCTGGCCGCGCAGTTCCTGGCGCCGGTGGCCGAGGACAACGAGCAGCGTGCGCACGCGTTGTTCTTCGGGCTGGTGGCGGCGTCGCTGTGGGTGCCGTACTCCGGCTCCGGGCGACGCTGGCGGCCCGCGCACTACCTGCTGGCCCTGGTGGTGGCGGCAGTGGTGTTCGTGCTGACCGGCCTGCCCAGTGCACAGGCGGATCCGGCGGCACCCGTGGTGGCGCTCGCGGCGGCCGTGGCGGTGTGCGCGCTGGTGCTACCCGGAATGTCCGGTGCGTTCATCCTGCTCACCCTCGGGCTGCTGGACCCGACCATGGATGCGCTGCGCGAACGCGACCTGGGCTACGTCGCCACGTTCGCGCTGGGCGCGCTGGTCGGGCTCGCGGCGTTCGTGAAGCTGCTGCAGTGGTTGCTGGAGCACTATCACCACCTGACGCTGGTGGTGATGACCGGGCTGATGCTCGGTTCGCTGCGGGCGCTGTGGCCGTGGTCGGACGACGAGCGCACGCTGCGCGCGCCGGAGGGCGACGTCGCGATGACGGTGACCATGGCCGCGATCGGGTTCGTGGTCGTGGTGGTGATCCTGCTGATCGGTCACAGGGTCGGCGCCACCCAGGTACCGGGAGGCGGCGCCGGGGGTGACGCCCGTGGTGGCCGCCACGCGCGGGCGGAGTCCTCTCACTGACCCGGCAGGAAGGTCATCGGATCCGCCAGCGCCGCGTCGGCGTACACCATGAAGTGCAGGTGGCAGCCGGTCGACGAGCCGGTCGTGCCGGCCAGGCCGACGGTGCGTCCCGCCGGCAGCCGCTGCCCGGGCGACACCGCGGCTCGCGACAGGTGGCTGTACGACGTGGTCAGCTCGCCGGCGGCCGTTCGCGCGTGCCGCACGGTGACCTGCAGGCCGTACGCGCCGCGCATGCCCACATCGGTGACCTGACCGGCCGCGGCGGAGCGGACCGGCGTACCGCAGGCGGCGCCGAAGTCGGTGCCGTCGTGGAGTTTGTAGACACCGGTGACCGGATGGACACGCATGCCGTACGGAGACGTCACGCGCGGCTGCGCGACCGGCCAGTCGAGGGGAGCGCCGGTCCCGGTGGCCGGCGGTGGCGGTGGGTCGCCGCTGAGCGTGCGCTCGCCCAGTGGCAGTAGACGGACCGCGGCCGGACGCACTAAGGCGCCCGGATCGCGGTAGCGCCCGCGCTCGCGGGCGCCCCAGTGCAGGCAACTGGCGGGGGCGCAGTGGCCGGGTGTGGCGGCGAGGGTGCCGAGCGGCGCACCGACGTGCACCCGCTGGCCCACTGTGACGGTGGCCGCGACCGGCTCGTAGGTGGTGCGGACCGTGCCGTGGTCGACCACGACGACGCCACGCCCGGCCAGCGGGCCCGCGTAGCGCACCCGCCCGGACCCCGCGGCGCGGACCTCGGCGCCCACGGGCGCCGCGATGTCGACGCCGCGGTGGCCGGGCAGCCACGGGTCGTCCGGTGGGTCGAAATCATGGACGAGGTCGACGGGCCCGGCCGGTGGCCCGACCGGATACACCCACGCACGGCCGAGCACGCCCGGCCCGCTCGCGGTGACGCCCGCCGAGGCGGCGCCGGTGGCTCCGGTGGCGAGGTGCAGTACGAGGACCACGAGCAACGCCCGGCGTGCGGATGAGGCGACTGCGGTGAGTGATCGGTGCATGCGCCGAGCCTGGCGGGAACGCGGGCCGTCGTCAGCGCGCGTTCCGCAGATTGTGGACAACGTGCTGACGGCGATCCGTCCTGTGGACGGGCGATCACGGACACGCGCGCGGATTGCATCACGAACACGTCAAGAACCGGTAACGAACGCAGTCGATCTGCAGGCGTGGGTGGACGAACCTACGGGGGAAGTCGGAAGAGTCGAACGATCGACAACACGAGCTCGACCGAGCGCCGCGGCACAGGGATGAGGCAGCAGCCATGACACGCACACGTCGGCAACGGGTCCGTACACGGCTGGCGGCGGTGCTCTCGGCCGCCGTGCTGGCCGGCGCCTGCAGCGGGGGCGAGGACGTGGACGTCGGCGGTGACGGCGGCGGTGGTGACGGCGGTGGTGGTGACGGCGGCTCCACGGGCGGCACGCTGATCGCGGCCATCTCCGCGCAGCCCGATCAGTTCGACCCGCACAAGACCCAGGCCTACGCGAGCTTCCAGGTGCTCGAGAACGTCTACGACACGCTGGTCGTGCCCGACGCCGAAGGGCAGTTCCAGCCCAGCCTGGCCACCGGATGGGAGACCAGTGAAGATGGCCTGACCTGGACGTTCACCTTACGGGAGGGTGTGACGTTCCACGACGGCTCGGAGTTCGACTCCGCCGACGTGGTCTACTCGTACAACCGGATCATCGACCAGGAGCTGGCCAACGCGTTCCGCTTCGCCAGCGTCGAGAGCGTCGAGGCGCCGGACCCGCGGACCGTCGTCATCAACCTCACCGAGCCGTCACCGGCCCTGCTCGCCAACATCGGCGGGTTCAAGGGCATGTCGATCATCCCGGAGGGCGCGGCGGACCAGTTCGACCTGGCGACCGAGGCCGTCGGCACCGGGCCGTTCACCTTCGAGTCGTCCGGTGCCGGCGGGGTCACGCTGGCGGCGTACGACGGCTACTGGGGCGACGCGCCGACGGTCGACGGCGTGGAGTTCCAGTACATCAGTGAACCGACCGCGGCGCTGACCGCGCTGCGCTCCGGAGACATCCACTGGACCGACAACGTTCCGCCCCAGGACGTCGAGAGCCTGCAGGACGACGACCAGGTGGAGGTCGGCGTCACCCCGAGCGTGGACTACTGGTACCTGGCGATGAACCAGGCCCGGGAGCCGTTCGACAACCGGGACTTCCGGCGCGGTGTCGCCTACGGCATCGACCGCGAGGCGGTGACCGAGGCGGCGAAGTTCGGTGCGGCGACCGTGAACCAGACGGCGATCCCGCAGGACAGCTTCTGGTACCACGAGTACGCGCCCTTCGAGCACGACCCGCAGCGCGCACAGGACCTCGTCGCCGGGGCCGCGGCGAGCACGCCGCAGCCGATGGGGCTGATGGTCACCGACGAGTACCCCGAGACCGTCCAGGCGGCGCAGATCATCGCGTCGAACCTGGCCGAGGTCGGCATCAAGGTGAACATCGAGCAGGAGTCGTTCAACACCTGGCTGGCCAGGCAGGCCGACGGCGACTTCGACGCGTTCATGCTCGGCTGGCTGGGCAACCTCGACCCGTTCGGCTTCTACCACGCCCAGCACGTCTGCGAGGGCAGCTCGAACTACCAGCAGTACTGCAACCCGAAGGTCGACGACCTGCTGACGCGAGCGGCATCCGAGACCGACCGCGAGGCGCGCAAGGCGCTGTACGACCAGGCGGCCGAGCTGATCGTCGACGACGTCAGTTACCTGTACCTGTACAACCCGGACGTCGTCCAGGCGTGGGCGCCCGGGCTCGAGGGGTACGAGATCCGCGCGGACAAGGCGATCAACTTCGAGTCGGTGAGGCTGCCGGAGTGACGGGTTACGTACTCCGGCGGCTGCTGCAGTCCGCCGCGGTACTGCTGGGCGTGAGCGTCCTCGTCTTCGCCATCATGCAGCTCGTGCCGGGCGATCCGGTGCGGGCGGCCCTGGGTACCCGGGCGACCCCGGAGACGTACGCGGCGCTGCGGGAACGCTCCGGGCTGGACGATCCGGTGCTCGTGCAGTACCTCGACTGGATCACCTCGGCGCTACGCGGCGACCTGGGCGTCAGCTTCCGCAGCGGTGAGACGGTGTCGTCATTGATCGTCGAGCGGTTGCCCGCGACGCTGTCCCTTGCCGTCGGCGCCATCGTGGTGGCCCTGCTGATCGCGGTGCCGCTCGGCACGCTCTCGGCGCTGCGCCCGCGCTCGCCCGTCGACTGGTTCTCGACGCTGACCAGCCAGGCCGGGCTGAGCATCCCGGACTTCTGGATGGGCATCATGTTCATCCTGATCTTCGCCGGCACGCTCGGCTGGTTCCCGTCGGCGGGCTACACGCCGCTGCTCGAGGACCCCGTGGGCTGGGCGCACCACCTGGTGCTGCCGGCGATCACGGCCGGGGTGTCCAGCGGGTCGATCCTCACCAGGTTCGTGCGCTCGTCGGTGCTCGAGGCGATGGGCCAGGACCACGTCCGCACCGCGCGGGCCAAGGGCATGCGAGCCCGCGACGTGCTGCGCTGGCACATCCTGCGCAACGCGCTGGTGCCGTTCGTGACCGTCGGTGGCGTCCAGCTGGCGTACCTGCTGTCCGGCGTGGTCATCGTCGAGTTCGTGTTCGCCTGGCCGGGCCTCGGGCAACTGGCCTTCCAGGCCGTGCTGGACCGCGACTATCCGGTGCTGCAGGGCGCGGTGCTGCTGTTCGCCCTCGTCTTCCTGGTCGTCAACCTGGTGGTGGACCTGCTGTACGCACGGCTGGATCCGCGGATCTCGTACGGGAGCGGCCGATGAGCGCCGGCGAACGAGCGGACACGCTGCCGTCGACGGCGCCGCATCGGCCCCGTTGGGTCGAGACGCTGGTGCTGCTGGCACGCAGCCCGATGGCGGTGGCCTCCGGCCTCGTCCTCACCGCGGTTGTTGCGGCGGCGCTACTGGCCGGGCGGATCTCGCCGCACGACCCGGTCGAGCCGAGCGTCGACGACCGGCTGCAGGCGCCGTCGGGCGAGCACTGGTTCGGCACCGACGAGCTGGGCCGCGACGTGTTCTCCCGGGTGCTGGCCGGCGCCGAGGTGTCGCTGCGCGTCGGCGCGGTCGCCGTCGGGATCTCGCTGGCGGCCGGGGTGCTGATCGGCCTGCTGGCCGGTTACTACCGGCGATGGGTCGACGACGTGCTGATGCGCGTCATGGACGTGGTGTTCGCCTTCCCGGCGCTGCTGATGGCGATCGCGGTGCTGGCGATCCTCGGCCGGGGCTCGACGAACGCGATGATCGCCATCGGCATCGTCTACACACCGATCTTCGCCCGCATCACCAGGGCGAGTGTGCTCAGCGTGCGCGAGGAGGTGTACGTGCGCGCGGCCCGTTCGGCCGGGGCCGGGGACGTGCGCATCGTCGCCCGGCACGTGCTGCCCAACGTGACCGCGCCGATCATCGTGCAGACGTCGGTCAGCCTGGCGTTCGCGATCCTGTCCGAGGCGGCGCTGAGCTTCGTGGGGCTGGGCACCCAGCCGCCGGACCCGTCCTGGGGCCGGATGCTGTCGGAGGGCCGTGGTTTCCTCGAACAGGCGTGGTGGATGGCGGTGTTCCCCGGCGCCGCCATCTTCCTGACGGTGCTGGCGTTCAACGTGCTCGGCGACGTCCTCCGCGACGTGCTCGACCCGCGGCAACGTGCGGCGATGAAAGGCACGGCGAAGGGAAGTGGGGGATGAGCGCGTTGCTCTCGGTGCGCGACCTGGCGGTGACGTTCAGCACGCCACGCGGTCCCGCCCACGTCGTCGGCGGCCTGGACTTCGACGTCGAGGCCGGGCGCACGCTGGCCATCGTGGGTGAGTCCGGGTCGGGCAAGAGCGTGAGCTCGCTGGCGCTGCTCGGTCTGCTGCCCGACGCGGTGACCCGGGTGAGCGGAAGTGCGGTCTTCGACGGCGCCGAGCTGATCGGCCGGTCCGAGGAGCAGCTGCGGCACGTGCGCGGCGCCGGCATCGGCATGGTCTTCCAGGACCCGATGACGTCGCTGAACCCGGTGCTGACCGTGGAGCGCCAGCTCGCCGAGGCGCTGCGGGCTCACGGGCGGGTGAGCGCGGAGGCGGTGCGCGCGCGGTCGGTGGAACTGCTCGACGACGTCGGCATCCCGGACGCCGCTGCCCGGCTGCGAGCCTATCCGCACCAGCTCTCCGGTGGGATGCGCCAGCGGGTGATGATCGCGATCGCGCTGGCCGGCGAGCCGAGGGTGCTGATCGCCGACGAGGCGACGACGGCACTCGACGTGACGGTGCAGGCGCAGATCCTGGAACTCGTCGCCCGGTTGCAGGACGAGCGCGGCACCGGCGTCGTCTGGATCACCCACGACCTCGGGGTGGTGGCCGGCATCGCCGACCACGTCGTGGTGATGTACGCGGGTCGGTGCGTGGAGGAGGGCCCGGTGGACGCGCTGTACGCACGGCCGTCGCACCCGTACACACGCGGGCTGCTGGAGTCGCTGCCGGTGCTCGACGACGCGCGTCCCGCCCGCGAGCGGGAGGCGCTGACGACGATGCCCGGGCTGCCGCCGGACCCGGTGGACCTGCCGCCGGGGTGTGCGTTCCGGCCCCGGTGCGCGTATCGGCTGGACCCGCGATGCGCGACGCAGGTGCCGCCGCTGGAGCCGGTGGCCGGCAGTGTCGAGACGCACCGCGCGGCGACGTTCTACCGCCTGCCCGCGGCCGGTGACGCGCAGGTGCGGCGATGAACGGCGAGGCGCTGGTACGCACCACGGGGCTGCGGGTGCACTTCCCGCTGCCGCCGCCCGGACCGCTGCGCTCGTCGCCCGGCGCGGTCCGCGCGGTGGACGGCGTCGACCTGGAGATCCGCCGCGGCGAGACGCTCGGCCTGGTGGGCGAGTCGGGGTGCGGCAAGTCGACCCTGGGCAGCGCGCTGGTGCGGCTCGTCGAGCCGACGGAGGGCACGATCGAGTTCGACGGGTCGGACGTGACGGCGATGCCCCGGCGCGAGCTGCGGGCGTTGCGCCGTCGCACGGCGATGATCTTCCAGGACCCGTTCGCGTCCCTGGACCCGCGCCGCACGGTGGGCGAGACCATCGCCGAGCCGCTGGCGATCCATCGGCTGCACCGTGGGCGTTCGCGCCGCCGCGCGCGAGTGGGGGAGCTGATGGAGCTCGTCGGGCTCGCCCCGGACCACCGCAACCGGTATCCGCACGAGTTCTCCGGCGGGCAGCGCCAGCGCGTCGGCATCGCCCGCGCGCTGGCCGGCGAGCCCGACTTCGTGGTCTGCGACGAGCCGATCGCCTCGCTGGACGTGTCGGTGCAGGCGCAGGTGGTGAACCTGCTGGTCCGGCTGCAGCGCGAGATGGGGCTGACCTACCTGTTCGTGTCGCACGACCTCGCGGCCGTGCGGCAGGTGGCCGACCGGGTCGCCGTCATGTACCTGGGGCGGGTGGTCGAGGTCGGCGACGGTGTCGCCGTGGGGGAGATGCCCGGGCATCCGTACACGGAGGCGCTGGTGTCCGCGGTCCCGGTGCCCGTCCCCGAGCGGGAACGCTCGCGTGAGCGGATCGTGCTGCAGGGCGACATCCCGAGCCCGACGCACCCGCCGTCCGGATGCCGGTTCCGCACCAGGTGCCCGCAGGTGTTCGAGCCGTGCGCCGACCACGACCCCGTCCTGCAGTCCCTCGGCGGGCGGCACGGCGGTCCGGCCGAGCAGAGCGCCGCCTGCCATCTGCACGGCGTCACCGGCTGAGCTCGCCGCACCCGTCACCGGATCGTCGGCGGCACCGGTGCCACCGGGCGGTGGTGACCCTCGCTCAATGTCGTCTATACTGGGCCCGGCTCAGGTCTGACCTGGGTCGAATTCGCGTGCCCTGTCGACATACGGCCACGCCGCCGACGGTCCTGGCGTTCCTCGAGAGCCCAGGTGGTGGTGACGGCCCGGGCACCAGGCGCGGCGGTCGACCACCGCCGCGAGGAACCGAAAACGACGCGCCGGCCGCGGGGAGTCTCCCGCACCGTCGGCGCACGAGGAGGAGACGCAGGCTATGGCCGTCGTCACCATGAGGCAGCTGCTCGAGAGCGGCGTGCATTTCGGGCATCAGACCCGGCGCTGGAACCCGAAGATGAAGCGGTTCATCTTCACCGAGCGCAACGGTATCTACATCATCGACCTGCAGCAGTCGCTGTCCTACATCGACCGCGCGTACGACTTCGTCAAGGAGACCGTCGCGCACGGCGGGACGGTGCTGTTCGTCGGTACCAAGAAGCAGGCCCAGGAGGCCGTGCGCGAGCAGGCCACCCGGGTGAACATGCCGTTCGTGACCGAGCGCTGGCTCGGCGGCATGCTGACCAACTTCCAGACCGTCAACAAGCGGCTGCAGCGGCTCAAGGAGCTCGAGGAGCTCGACTTCGACGACGTCCCCGGCTCGGGACTGACGAAGAAGGAACTCCTCATGCGCCGGCGTGAGAAGGACAAGCTCGAGCGCACGCTCGGCGGCGTGCGCAACATGGCGAAGGTGCCCAGCGCGGTGTGGATCGTCGACACCAAGAAGGAGCACCTGGCCGTCGACGAGGCCCGCAAGCTCGGCATCCCGATCATCGCGATCCTCGACACCAACTGCGACCCCGACGAGGTCGACTACCCGATCCCGGGTAACGACGACGCCATCCGCGCGGTCACGCTGCTGACCCGTGTCGTGGCCGACTCGGTGGCCGACGGGCTGCTCGGGCGGCAGGGGCAGCGCGCCGAGAGCACCAACGGCGCCGACCTGGCCGCCGACGAGCCGCTCGCCGAGTGGGAGAAAGAGCTGCTGCAGCACCCGGAGCAGGCCGGCGCGGAGACCGAGCCCGACGCCGACGCGGCGCTCGAGCAGCCGTCGACGCAGGTGGTCGGCGAGTCGGCCGAGGACGTCGCGGACGTCGCCGAGAAGTCCGAGGGCGCCCAGCCCACCGCACCGCAGACCTGAACGCGAACACCCGACCATGACGGCGGCGGCGCCCGGCCAACACGGGCGCCGCTGCCGAAAGACGATCAGCTGACGAAGAGAGAAGTGTGAGGATGCCGAACATCACTGCGGCGGACGTCAAGCGGCTGCGTGACGCCACGGGTGCGGGCATGATGGACGCGAAGAAGGCGCTCGAGGGCGCCGACGGCGACTTCGACCAGGCGGTCGAGGCGTTGCGGATCAAGGGCGCGGCGAAGGCGGCCAAGCGCAGCGCCGAGCGCACCACGTCGAACGGGCTGGTGGCTGCCGAGGGCTCGGCGATGATCGTGCTGGCGTGCGAGACCGACTTCGTCGCCAAGAACGCCGACTTCCAGAAGCTCGCCGCCGACATCGTCGGCGTCGCCGAGACGGTGCGGGCGACGGACGTCGACACGCTGCTCGGCTCGGCGCTGCCCGACGGCCGCAAGGTCGCCGAGGCCATCGACGCGGCCGCGGCCGTCATCGGCGAGAAGCTCGAGCTCACCCAGGTCGCCGTCGCCGACGGCGAGGTCACCACCTACCTGCACCGCCGGTCCGGCGACCTGCCGCCGCAGGTCGGCGTCCTGGTCCGGTTCGACTCGGACGGGTCCGCGCCCGCGCGGCAGGTGGCATACGACGCCGCGATGCAGGTCGCGGCGCTGCGTCCGCAGTACGCGGTGCGCGAGGACGTGCCCGAGGACGTCGTCGAGAACGAGCGCCGCATCGCCGAGGCCACGGCCCGCGAGGAGGGCAAGCCGGACCAGGCGCTGCCGAAGATCATCGAGGGCCGGGTCAACGGCTTCTTCAAGGAGGCCGTGCTGGTCGACCAGCCGTCGGTGAAGGAGTCCAAGAAGACCGTCGGCGCCGTGCTCGACGAGGCCGGCGTCACGGTTCGAGGGTTCGTCCGGTTCGAGATCGGCACCGCCTGAGATCACTGCCAGCGAACCGCACGACGATCAGGAGGCCGGCACCGTGACGGAGACGAGTGAAACCGAAACGGTGCCGGCCTCGGCCGTGCCGCCGGCCGACGGCGCCGGCACCCGCCGGCGCGTACTGCTGAAACTGTCCGGCGAGGTGTTCGGCGGCGGCGAGGTCGGCGTCGACCCCATCGTCGTCAAGCGGATCGCCGAACAGATCGCCACCGTCGTGGACGGCGGAGTCGAGGTCGCGATCGTGGTCGGCGGCGGCAACTTCTTCCGCGGCTCCGAGCTGCAGCACGCCGGCATGGACCGTGCCCGCGGTGACTACATGGGCATGCTCGGCACCGTCATGAACTGCCTGGCGCTGCAGGACTTCCTCGAGCACCGGGGCGTCGACACGCGCGTGCAGACCGCCATCACCATGGGCCAGGTCGCCGAGCCCTACATTCCGCGCCGCGCCGCCCGCCACCTCGAGAAGGGGCGTGTGGTCATCTTCGGCGCGGGCGCCGGGATGCCGTACTTCACCACCGACACCGTCGCCGCGCAGCGCGCGCTCGAGATCGGCTGCGACCGGCTGCTGATGGGCAAGAACGGCGTCGACGGCGTGTACGACGCCGACCCGCGGGTCGAGCCGGCCGCACGCAAGTACGTCTCGGTCACCTACGGCGAGGTGCTGCGCCGCCGCCTGAGCGTGGCCGACCCAGCCGCCTTCAGCCTGTGCATGGAGAACCAGCTCCCGATCGTCGTATTCGGCTTGGGCGAGGAGAATGGAATCGCACGAGCCATCCGGGGAGAGCAGATCGGTACCGTGGTCGCCTCGGATGTCGAAACCGTCATCCAGACGGGCGCGTCGTAGGGTCTGTACCGATCGCCGGTGACGTCATCGGCGTGGCGATGCCCCGGCGGCCCTAGGATCGACGTCACACGCAAGGCGAAGGAGTAACGGTGATCGACGAAACCCTCCTCGAAGCCGAGGAGAAGATGGAGAAGGCCGTGTCGGTCGGCAAGGAGGACTTCGCCACGATCCGGACCGGGCGGGCCCACCCGTCGCTGTTCAACAAGATCATGGTGGACTATTACGGCTCGCCGACGCCGGTCAACCAGCTCGCGTCGTTCCATGTGGCCGACGCTCGAATGATCACGGTGCAGCCGTACGACAAGAGCTCACTCGGCGCCATCGAGCGGGCCATCCGCGACTCCGACCTCGGCGTCAACCCGAGCAACGACGGCACGCTGATCCGGGTGAACCTGCCCACGCTCACCGAGGAGCGCAGGCGCGAGTACATCAAGGTCGCCAAGGAGAAGGCCGAGGGCTCGCGGGTGTCCATCCGCAGCGTACGCAGGCACGCGAAAGAGACGCTGGACAAGCTGGCCAAGGACGGCGAGGTCGGCGAGGACGAGGTCGCGCGCGCCGAGAAGCAACTCGAGACGATGACCAAGAACCACATCGACCAGATCGACGAGCTGCTCAAGCACAAGGAATCCGAGCTGCTCGAGGTCTGAGAACACGTGGTGATGACCGACGAGCAGGCCGAGCCGCCCGAGGCGCCCCCCGGGGGGAAGCGTCGGCGCGCAGCGTCCGATCCGCCGCGCCGGCACGGGCGGGCCGGGCGGGACCTGCGCGCCGCGACCGCGGTGGGCGTCGGGCTCGCCGTCGTCGTGCTGTGCACGCTGTTCCTGTTCATTCCGGCCTTCGTCGGGCTCGTCGTGCTCGTCATGCTCGTCGCGGTGTGGGAGCTCGCCACGGCGATGAGCCAGCGCGGCGTCGCCGTCCCGGTCGTCCCGGTGATGCTGGGCGCGGTGCTGATGCTCGTGGGCGCGTTCGCCGGTGGCGGGTCGCCGTTGATGGTCGGCCTGGGGCTGACCGTGCTGGCGGTGGGCACCTGGCGGCTGGGCGACGGCCGTGACGGCTATCTCCGTGACGTCGCGGCGGGCGTGTTCACCAGCGCCTACATCCCGTTCCTCGCCGGGTTCGCGACGCTGATGGCGCGTGCCGACGACGGGCACTGGCGCGTGTTCGCGCTGTTGGCGGTCGTCGTCGCCTCCGATGTCGGCGGGTACACGGCGGGCGTGTTCACCGGCCGGCACCCGATGGCTCCGAGCGTGAGCCCGAAGAAGTCGTGGGAGGGCCTCGGCGGGTCGATCCTGCTGGGCGTGGGCGCGGGCGTGGCCGTGGCGGTGCTGGCCTTCGACGCCGCCTGGTGGACCGGCGTCGTGCTCGGGCTGGTCGGCGTCGTGGGAGCCACTCTGGGCGATCTCGGCGAGTCGATGATCAAACGTGACCTCGGCGTCAAGGACATGAGCTCGCTGCTTCCGGGGCACGGCGGGCTGATGGACCGCCTGGACTCCCTGCTGCCCACGGCGCCGTTGGTCTGGCTGGTGCTCGAGTACGTCGTGACCACCTGACGGCGGGGAACGGACCGCGCTGGCGTCACGTTCGCTCCCTGGAAAACCTCGCGTTTCGGGTGAAGCGGGTCTCGGTGTGATGGGCACGGTTGCGATGCGTGGGACAATGAGCGGCATCATGCCCGAGCCAGGTGAACTGACCCTAGAACCCGCACGACGTGGCAAGCCGCCCCGCCACCTCGCTGACCTCGACGTCGACGGCCGCAGGAAGGCCGTCGCCGAACTCGGTGAGAAGCCGTTCCGTGCCGATCAGCTGTCCCGGCACTACTTCACGCGCTACGTCCGCGACCCGCACGAGATGACCGACCTGCCGGCGGCCGTGCGAGAGTCGCTCGCGGGCTCGCTGCTTCCGACCTTGGTGACCCCGGTCCGGCACGTCGAGACCGACAACGGGACCACCCGCAAGACGCTGTGGCGGTTGTACGACGGGGCTCTGGTCGAGAGCGTGCTGATGCGTTACGAGGGCACGCGCCCGCGGGTGACGCTGTGCGTGTCCAGCCAGGCCGGCTGCGGCATGAACTGCCCGTTCTGCGCGACGGGTCAACAGGGCCTCACCCGGAACATGTCGGCGGCCGAGATCGTCGAACAGGTCGTGGCGGCGGAACGGATGCTCGACGACGGCGAGGTTCCCGGGGGGCCGGGGCGCGTGTCGAACGTCGTGTTCATGGGCATGGGCGAACCCCTGGCGAACTATCGGCCGGTGGTCGAGGCGGTGCGGCGGCTGACCGAGGCCGCGCCCTCGGGCATGGGCATCAGCCGCCGGGGCGTCACGGTGTCGACGGTCGGGCTCGCACCGGCCATCGACAAGCTCGCCGCCGCCGACCTGGGTGTCACGCTGGCGCTGTCGCTGCACGCACCCGACGACGAGCTACGTGACGAGCTGGTCCCGGTGAACACCCGCTGGAAGGTCGACGAGGCGCTCGATGCTGCGCGCCGCTACTTCGACTCCACGGGCCGGCGCGTGTCCATCGAGTACGCGCTGATCCGTGACATCAACGACCAGGCGTGGCGCGCCGACCGGCTGGGCCGGATGCTCGACGCGCGGGGCCGCGGCTGGGTGCACGTCAACCCGATCCCGCTGAACCCGACCCCGGGTTCGAAGTGGACGGCGTCGCGTCCGGAGGTCGAGGCGGAGTTCGTCTCGACGTTGCAGGCGCGCGGGATCCCGGTCACGGTCCGGGACACCCGCGGCAGCGACATCGACGGGGCGTGTGGTCAGTTGGCGACCGTTACCGATTAGTATGCATTCGCTTGGCTTGGCCGGTCTCGGGGGATATCGGCTTCCGGTGCGTGAGTGGCTGGCTCACCGTCGCCGGAAGTTCCTCGGGACCGGCCGGTTTACGTCCGGGAGGAGAGTGACACCTGGTGGCCGTCAGTCGCGAGCCCGAGTTTCGTACCACCCGTATGCGCGAGGGCTATGACCTGGACGCTGTCGACGACTTCGTCGACCTGGTGATCGATGCGCTGGACGGGCGCAGCTCCGGGCGGGGGGTGACACCGGAGCAGGTCGAGGGTGAGGAGTTCAAGGTCGTGCGGATGCGCGAGGGCTACGTCATGGACGACGTCGACGACTGGCTCGACGCCGCCGCGGCGGAACTGCGCCGCATGCGCAAGGCTGCCGCCCAGCAGGGCCCGGCGCAGCAGGCACCCGCACAGCAGCCACCGGCGCAACCGCAGGCGCAGAGCTACGGCGCAACCCAGGCGCCCGCGGCCCAACAGCCACAGCCGACGCAGCAGGCCCCGGCGGTCACGCAGCACGCCGCCGCCGCCGGTACGCAGCACGGACAGCCGGGAGCGCAGTACGGCCAGGCGCCGGCCGCACCGGCGTCGCCGCAGCCACCGATGCCGTCGCCTCCGGTGGCGCCGTCACCGGCACCGCCGCCTGTCGGCGGCTACCCGGGGATGGGCGCACCGGCACAGCCCGGGCCGGGAGTGTCGGGGCAGCCGGGCGCCGGATACCCGCAGTACTACGAGCCCGATCAGGGCCCGGCCACGGGTTACGGCCAGGCTTACGGGCAGGCGCCAGCGACGTCGCACGGTTCCGTGCCGGGCACGTCGCACGGATCGTCGCCCGGAGTCGCCAAGAACACGGTGCCCGGCTACGACCCGTTGACCGACTCCGCGGTGAACGAGCTCGACCCGGTCCTGCGCGCGCTCGATCCGTCGTTCGCGGCGGCCGATCAGCATCAGTCCGCGCACGGCCAGGTGCCCGTCGACGACACGGGTGTCGACGATCAGCCGCTGAGTCCGTCGACGACGCCGTCGACGGGCCTGCACCACGTCGAGGTGTGGGTCCGTGACCTCGACCTCGCGACACGGTCGTTCGGGTGGCTGTTCGAGCGGCTCGGGTGGACGCTGTTCCAGGCCTGGGAACACGGCCGGTCCTGGCAGGCACCGGGAGGCGGCCCGTACGTGGTCGTCGAGACGTCCCCGGACATGAGCTGGGTGGCCTACGACCGCAAGGCGCCCGGGCTGAACCACCTGGCGCTGGCGGTGCCCGAGCAGTGGATGGTCGACCGGATCGTCTCCGAGGCGCCGGCGTACGGCTGGCGGCTGATGTTCGCCGACCGGCACCCGCACGCGGGCGGGCCGCACCACTACGCCGCCTACATGGAGAACGACGAGGGGTTCGAGGTCGAGGTGGTCGCCCCCTGAGTGGTCATTCTCGGCGCAGGGGGTGGGTGGTCAGGGCGGCGGTGAGGCACAGCGCCACCACGTAGCCGACGACGCCGTGCCAGCCGAGGCCGTCGTAGACGAGGCCGCCGAGCCAGCCGAACAGGCTGGATCCGAGGTAGTACGCCAGCGTGTACAGGGCCGCTGCCTGCGCCCGCCCGGTGCGGGCCCGCAGCCCCACCCAGCCGGCGGCAGTCGCGTGCGCGGCGAAGAAGCAGAAGGTCAGCACCACCAGGCCGGCGGAGATCACCGGAAGTGCCGGGCTCAGCAGCAGCACCGTCCCGAGGACGATCCCGCCGGTCGTGAGCAGCAGGACCGGCCTCCGGCCCAGGCGCTCGCCGATCCGCCCGACCGTCGCCGAGCCGACCGTGCCCGCCAGGTAGGCGACGAACAGGAACGCCACCACGGTCTGCGAGACGTCGAACGGCGGCCCGGTGAGCCGGAATCCCAGGTAGTTGTAGACGGTCACGAACGCGCCCATGAGCAGGAACGCCTGCGCGTACAGCGCCAGCATGCCGGGTTCGCGCAGCTGGGCGCCGATCCGGTGGACCAGGCGGTCCGGTGCGAGTCCGTCGCCGGCGTCGGCCGCGTCGCCGGTGGTGCCACTGCCGCCCGCGGGGCGGGCCCTGCCGCTGTCGCGGGGGATCAGCACCACGAACACGGCCAGTGCGAGCACGCCCAGCGCGGCATCGGCTCCGACGCCGGTGCGCCAGCCGCCGGCGTCGGCGACGGCCCCGGCGACGAGGCGTCCACTCATGCCGCCGATGCTCGTGCCGGCGACGTACGCACCGGCGGCGCGGCCCAGGCGTTCCGGCACGACGCGCTCGGCCAGGTAGGCCATCGCCACGGCCGGCACACCACCGAGCGCCGCCCCCTGCAGCGCACGGAGCGCGATCAGCACCCACAGCTGCTCGGCGTGCGGGGCGATCAGGCCGAGGACGGACGACGCCGCCAGCGCCGCGGTCATGACCGGAACCCGGCCGAACCGATCCGCGAGTCCGCTCCAGACCAGCACCGACACCGCGAGCGCGCCGGTGGCGAACGAGACCGTGAGCGCGGCGTGCGCGGCCGGCGCGTCGAAGGTCGCGGCGACCGCCGGCAGCACCGCCTGCACCGCATACAACTGAGAGAACGTCGCGATGCCCGCCGCGGTCATGGCGACGACGACGCGCCGGTAGGCCGCCGAGCCGGCGTCGACGGTCGCCGGAGTGCCGCCGGGAGCGTTCACGCGTCCGACCGTAGGGACCCGCTACTCATGCGTCCAATACATGAACAGTGGACGAGTCATACTGTTTCGTATGAACGAGTCCGACACGCTCGTCCGGTTGCACGAGACGCTCGCTCCGCGGCTGCGGATGTTCGAGGCCGTGGCGCGCCACCAGCACGTCACCCAGGCCGCCGACGAGCTGGGCGTGCCACAGCCCACGGTCAGCCGGGCGCTGGCCCGGCTGCAGGACGAGCTCGGCTTCCGCCTCGTCGAACGGCGTGGCCGTGGTGTGCGGCTGACCCGCGCCGGCCGGGTGCTGCTGCCGCACGTACGGCGCGCCCTGGACGGCCTGGGCGACGGCGCCGCCGAGCTGGCCGACGCCGCGGCGGGACGGGTGACGCTGGCGTTCCTGCCCACGCTGGGAGCCGAGGTCGTTCCGGCGCTGATCGGAGGGTTCCGCGCGGACCGCCCCGGCGTGGGGTTCACGCTGGTCCAGGACGTCTGGGAGACGGCCGTCGGGCACCTGCGGGACGGGTCGGTCGACCTCGCGCTGACGTCGCCGTTGCCGGACGAGCCGGGGCTGCGTGCTCAGGTTCTGCACACGCAGCCGCTGCGGCTGGTGGTGCCGGCGCGGCATCCGCTGGCAGGCGGGAGTGAGGTCGCCATGGCGACCGTTGCCGACGAGGACTTCATCATGCTCAAGGCCGGCCGCGGCGTCCGCCATCTCACCGACGACCTGTGCCTGCGGGCCGGTTACGCGCCACGGGTCGCGTTCGAGGGCGACGAGATCGACACCGTGCGCGGTCTCGTCGCCGCCGGGCTCGGAGTGGCGGTGCTGCCGTCGGCGCCAGGCGTGCCGGCGCCGGGCACGGCGGAGCTGGCCATCACGGATCCGGGCGCCGAGCGTCCGGTGGGTATCGCCTGGCCGGCCGGGCCGTACGAGCCGCCGGCGGTCTCGGCGTTCCGGACGTTCGTGCTGGCCGAGGGGCCGGGCCTGGTCGCGCGGGGCCTGGCCTGACGGTTCTCGCGAGCGGCCGGGGTCAGTGCCCGAGGTAGGCGCCGCCGTTCACGTGCAGGACCTGGCCGGTGACGTGTCCTGCGTGCGGCGAGGCCAGGTACGCGACGGCGGCGCCGACGTCGTCGGTCGTGCCCTCGCGCCGGTTCTTGGTCTCGTCGACGAGGCGCCGTCGCCGCTCGTCGCCGAGCCGGCCGCGGAAGAACTCGGTGCCGGTGGTCAGTCCGGGGGAGACGACGTTGGCGGTGATGGCCCGTGGCCCGACGTCGGTGGCCAGGGACGCGTTCCACGCCTCGACGGCCGCCTTCGCCGCCCCGTAGCCGCCGGCGCCGCGCCGAGCCGCGATGGAGCCGATGGTGACGATGCGCCCGCCCTCGGCGATGCGCGGGGTCAACGCCGAGGTGACCAGCACCGCTGTGAGGACGTTGGCGTCGAAGTTCGCGCGCCACGCCGCGGCGACGCCGTCCAGGTCGGTGTCGCGCGGCGCCGGCCGGTCGAGGTCGGTGTTGCCGCCGGCGGCGTTGACGAGGACGTCGACGGTCGTGGGCAGCCGCTCGAGCGCGGTGCCGACGGCGGCCGGGTCGGACGCGTCGAAGTCGACGGCGCGGGCGCCCGGTCCGATCTCGGCCACGGCCTGCTCCAGGCGTTCGCGACGCCTGCCGGTCACGACGACGGTGTCGCCGTCGGCGGCGAAGGCTCCGGCGACCGCCCGGCCGATGCCGGTGCCGCCGCCGGTGACCACGATGGTCCGTGCACTCATGAGCAACTCCTTTAGCGCTAAACTAAATCGGGCACGAGCATAGACACCGGAGAGGTGACATGACAACCGACGACGAGGACGGCGCCGACCGCATCCGGGCAGGGTGGCGGCGGGAGCTGCCGGACGTCCCGGTCGGGCCGATCGGCGTCATCACCCGGATCTGGCGGCTGGCCCAGCTGTTCACCGCCGACCGCGAACGCACGCTCGACCGGCTCGGCCTGGACAGCTCCACGCTCGACCTGTTGAGCACCCTGCGGCGAAGCGGTCCGCCGTACGAGCTGACCTCGGGACAGATCGCGGCCCGCAGCTTCGTCAGCGCCGGAGCGGTGTCGCAGCGCATCGCCCGCGCCGAGGCCGCCGGACTGGTGCGGCGGGCGCGCTCGGGCGCCGACGGACGGTCGGTGGCCGTCCGGCTCACCGACGAGGGCCGCCGGATGAACGAGGACGCCGTCGCCGACCTGCTACGACACGAGGAGACGCTGCTCGACGGGCTCGGCGCGACCGAACACGACGAGCTGGCGGCGACGCTGAAGGTCCTGCTCGGCCAACTGACGCGGCGATTCGACGCCGAGGACCGGCCGCCGCCGTGAATGCGGGCGGCGGGTAGCGTAGCCGCCCATGAAGGTGCTGATCTCCGCCGACATGGAGGGCGCGACCGGCGTGACCTGGAGCGCGGACGTCGAACCAGGCACGGAGCAGTGGCAGCGCTGCCGGTCGATGTTCACCTCCGACGTCAACGGCGCGATCGCCGGGCTGATCGACGGCGGCGCCGACGAGGTCGTCGTCAACGAGGCGCACTCCAGCATGCGCAACCTGCTGCTCGAGCAGCTGGACGAGCGCGCCAGCATGATCACCGGCCGGCACAAGGACCTGACCATGGTCGAGGGCATCCAGGCCGGCGACGTCGACGGCGTCGTCTTCCTCGGGTACCACGCGGGAGCCGGCGCGGAGGGCGTGCTCGCGCACACGTACCTGCCGAACTCGATCACCGGCGTGTGGGTGGACGGCGAGCCCGCCAGCGAGGGACGGTTGAACGCGCTGGTCGCCGCGGAGTACGGCACGCCCGTGCTGCTGGTCACCGGGGACGACCGTGCGTGCGCCGACGCGCTGACCTACGCGCCGCACGCGCGGACCGTCGCCGTCAAGGACCACGTCTCGCGCTACGCTGCCCGCTGCCGGCCGCCGGCGCGCACGTTCGCCGACATCCGGGCCGCTGCGCACGCGTCGACCGCCCTGGCCGTGCGGCACGAGCCGGCCACGAGCGCCGGCCCGTACACCGTCGAGGTGGAGGTCGACGCGACGCAGTTGGCCGGTTTCGCCGGTATGGTGCCCACCGTGGAACGCGTCGCCGAACGCCGGATCCGGTACACCGCGGGCACGGCCTACGACACGATCCGCTGCTTCAAGGCCGTCACCACCCTGATCTCGAATGGCACCGAACATCTCTATGGCTGATCCCACCTCCGACGTCGCGAACCTGGCGGCGCAACTCATCCGCATCGACACCAGCAACGCCGGCGACGGCGGCTGCCGCGAGCGGCCCGCCGCCGAGTACGTCGCCGAGCGGCTCGACGACGCCGGCATCGAGCCGACCCTGATCGAGTCGTCGCCGGGCCGCGCGAACGTCGTCGCGCGTGTCCCCGGCACCGACCCCGACCGCGACGCGATGCTCGTCCATGGCCACCTCGACGTCGTCCCGGCCGAGCCCGCCGACTGGCAGGTGCACCCGTTCGCCGGCGACGTCCACGACGGCGTCCTGTGGGGCCGCGGTGCGGTGGACATGAAGGGCATGGACGCGATGATGCTCGCGGTCGCCCGTGGCTGGATGCGCGACGGGCGGCGGCCGCGACGCGACGTCGTGCTGGCCTTCACCGCGGACGAGGAGGCCAGCGCCGAGTACGGCTCCGACTGGCTGGTCCGCAAGCACGCGGACCTGTTCGAGGGTTGCACCGAGGGCATCAGCGAGTCCGGCGCCTACACCTTCCACGCCGGCGACGGGGTCCGGCTCTACCCGGTGGCCGCCGGCGAGCGCGGCACCGCGTGGATGCGGCTCACCGCGCACGGGCGCGCCGGGCACGGATCGAAGGTCAACACCGACAACGCGGTCGGCGCGCTGGCGGCGGCGCTGGCCCGGTTCGACGCGCACGAGTGGCCGGTGCGGCTCACCCCGACCGTGCGGGCGGCCCTGGAGCGCATCGGCGCGGCGCTCGGGGTGCCGGTCGACCCGGACGATCCCGGCTTCGACGCGGACGCGGTGCTGCGGCGGCTCGGACCGGCCCGCCAGCTCGTCGACGCGACCCTGCGCAACAGCACCAACCCGACCATCATGCAGGCCGGCTACAAGCTCAACGTCATCCCGCAGACGGCCACCGGCTTCGTCGACGGGCGGATGCTGCCGGGAACCCAGGCGGAGTTCGAGGCGACCGTCACCGAGCTGGCCGGGCCGCGGGTGGACTGGGAGTACGAGCACTCCGAGGTGCCGCTGTCAGCCGACGTCGAGTCGCCGACGTTCGCCGCCATGGCCGACGCGCTCGGCGCGGAGGACACGGACGCCCACGTCGTGCCGGTCTGCATGTCCGGCGGCACCGACGCCAAGCAGTTCTCGCGCCTCGGCATCACCGGATACGGTTTCGCGCCGCTGCAGCTGCCGCCGGGCTTCGACTACGGGGCGCTGTTCCACGGCGTCGACGAGCGGGTTCCCGTGGATGCGCTGGACTTCGGCGTCCGCGTCCTCGACCGGTTCCTGACCACGGCCGGATGACCACGGATGGCTCGGCAGCACACGCGGACCGCGTCCCGACGTTCGTCCGCGTGCCCGTCCCACGGTTGTCACCTGATCGCCGTTTCGTCACCTGATCGTTCTCGCGGCGGCGATCAGGTGACAGACGACAGCGACATGGGCACGCCCAGTCATCTGATCGTGTCTCGAGGAATGGACGTAGAACGATCAGGTGACCGGATGACGCTTGGCGGCGCGGAAGTGTCACCTGATCATTTCGGGGAGCCGGTCGCGCCCGGCCGCCACATCGTTGCTGGTTCGAGGCCGTCCCAGGCATTGCCGGCAAACGCAAATCGACAGCAGTGACGACGAGGGAGTAACCCCGTGAGCCGGATCGCACCGTACGGAAGCTGGCCGTCTCCCATCGGCGCGGAGCTGACCGCCGAGCACGACGGCCGGCCGGGCTGGCTGACGCACGCCGGCGGGTTCCTGTGGTGGGTGCGGCCGATGCCCGCGCAGGGCGGCCGATCGGCGCTGCTGCGCGCCCGCCGCGACGAGGCGCGTGCGGTGGGCCCGGCCGGGTGGAGTGAGCCGGAGGTCGTCGTGCCGGCGCCGTGGAACGTCCGCACCCGCGTCCACGAGTACGGGGGCCTGGCCTACCTGCCCGTCCCCGCTTCGGCCGGCCAGGACGGCCACCCCGGCCAGGACAGGCACGATGTCGTGTTCGCCGAGTTCTCCGACCAGCGGCTGTACCGGCTCGACCCGGACGCCGCGGGGGAGCCGTGGCCGCTGACGCCGGTTCCGTCGCGCCCGTCCGGGTGGCGCTACGCCGAGCCGGTGCTCGCGCCGGACGCGCACGAGGTGTGGTGCGTCCGCGAGGAGCACACCGGCCCGGAGCCCACCGACGTCCGGCGATCCGTCGTCGCGGTCCCGCTGGACGGGTCGGGCGCGGACGACGCGTCGGCGATCCGTGAACTCGTCGTCGACCGGCACTTCCTGGCCTGCCTGCGCCCGTCGCCCGACGGGCGGCTGCTCGCGTGGATCGGCTGGGAGCACCCGAACATGCCGTGGGACGGCGCCGAGCTGCGGGTGGCCGTCATCGACGACGACGGCACCGTCGGCGCTCCGGTCACCGTGGCGGGCGGGCCGGACGAGTCGATCGCCCAGGCCGAGTGGATCGCTGCGGACACGCTGGTCCTGGCCGGTGACGCGAGCGGATGGTGGAACCTGCGGCGCCTGCGCGTCGGTGCCGACGGCCGCGCGGAGGCGGACGAGCTGTGCCCCCGCGCCGAGGAGTTCGCGGGGCCGTTGTGGCAGCTCGGCATGCGCTGGTTCGAGCCGCTGCCGGATGGCCGGCTGGCGGTGATCCACGGCCGCGCGACCACCAGCCTCGGCATCCTCGACCCGGCCACCGGCAAGCTGGAGGAGCCGGCCGCCGGCGACTACACCGAATGGGCGCCGACGCTGACCACCGTCGACGGTGTTCCGGTCGGGGTGGCGGGCGGGCCGTCCACCCCGTTCGAGATCGCCGTGCCCGGCGTGGGCGGCGCCGTGGACGAGAGCGTCGTCGTGGGCGGTGAGGACCGCGGCGAGATCCGGGCCGTGCTGCCGGCGTCGCGGCCGCGGACGTTCACCGGGCCTGACGGGCGCGAGGTGCACGCCATCGTCCATCCTCCGCAGAACCCGCACGTCACCGCTCCCGACGGTGAGCCGGCGCCGTACGTCGTGTTCGCGCACGGCGGGCCGACCGGCCGCGTCCCGCTGGTCCACGACCTGGAGGTGGCGTTCTTCACCAGCCGCGGCATCGGCGTCGTCGAGGTCAACTACGGCGGCTCCACCGGGCACGGCCGCGCCTACCGCGACCGGCTGCGCCGGAACTGGGGTGTGGTCGACGTCGACGACTGCGTGACTGCCGCGATCGCGTTGGTGGACGAGGGCGCGGCCGACCCGGCGCGGCTGGGCATCCGCGGGGGCAGCGCGGGCGGGTGGACGTCGGCGGCGGCGCTGGTGTTCAGTGACGTGTTCGCGTGCGCGACCATCATGTACCCGGTGGTCGACCTGACCGAGTTCCGCACCGGCGGCACGCACGACTTCGAGTCGCAGTACCTCGAGTCGTTGGTGGGGCCGTGGCCGCAGGAGGCCGAGCGGTACCGGGAGCGCTCGCCGGTGACGCACCCGGAGCGGGTCTCGGCGCCGTTCGTGCTGCTACAGGGCCTCGAGGACGAGATCTGCCCGCCGGCGCAGTGCGAGCGGTTCGTCGCCAGCATCGCCGGCACCGCCGGCACCGCCGGCACCGCCGTGCCGCACGCGTATCTCACGTTCGAGGGCGAGCAGCACGGCTTCCGGCGCAAGGAGACCATCGTGGCCACGTTGCACGCCGAACTGTCGCTGTACGCGCAGGTCTTCGGGTTCACCCCGGCGGACGACCTTCCGGAGCTCACCCTTGTCCGCTGATCATGCGAGACCGAGAGAAGGTGGACCGATGGGCCTGACGCCGTTGCGTCGCCCGCCCCGGCTGACGCCCGGCGACCGGGTGGTGATCGTGTCCCCGAGCGGCCCCGTCCCGGAGGACCGGCTGGACAAGGGCGTGCGCATCCTGAGCGGCTGGGGCCTGGACGTGGTCGTCGCGCCGCACGTGCTCGACCGGCACCCGCGCTTCGACTACCTCGCCGGCACCGACGAGGACCGCGCCCGTGACCTGCAGCAAGCCTGGTGCGACCCGGACGTCGCGGGCATCGTCTGCGCGCGGGGCGGATACGGCGTGCAGCGGCTCTCGGAGTTGCTGGACTGGGACGCGATGGCCGCGGCGGAGCCGAAGGTGTTCGTCGGCTTCAGCGACATCACCGCGCTGCACTCGGCGTTCGCGAGCCGGCTCGGCGTCGTCACCGTGCACGGGCCGATGGCCGGTGCGTCCATGTTCGTCGAGGACGCGCGGACGGCCGACCTGCTCTACCGCACGCTGTTCGAACCCGACGACGCGCGCGAGCTGACCTCGCCGGAGGCGCGGACGCTCGTTCCGGGGACGGCGTCCGGCGTGACGGTCGGCGGCTGCCTGAGCCTGCTGGCCGGCGAGATCGGCACGCCGACCGCGCAACCCGGCGCCGCCGGCGGCATCGTGCTGCTCGAGGACGTGGGCGAGAAGGCGTACCGGCTGGACGGGTTCCTGACCCATCTGCTGCGGGCCGGCTGGTTCGACGGTGTCGCCGGGGTGGCGCTGGGGTCGTGGAAGGACTGCGAGCCGGTGGACGACGTGGTGCTCGACCGGCTCGGTGGGCTGGGCGTGCCGATCGTCGCCGATCTCGGGTTCGGGCACTGCGACAGCTCCATCACCGTGCCGCTGGGTGTCCCGGCGACGCTCGACGCCGACGCCGGGACACTCACCCTGGACGGCCCCGCCCTGCTGTGACCCGTCGCGGTGGCAGCCCCTGCGGCCTCAGGGGCGCTCACCGCTCGGTCGGTTGCGGCTGCCCGCGCCCGGAGTTACTTCAACGGCGTGAAGCGCAGTCCGCGGAGATAGTCGTACGACACGTTCGCGGTCCGTACCGGGTGCGGCTGCTCGTCGCGTTCGATGATGTAGCTGTGCGCGCCCGGGTGCCGCAGGTGCGAGAGGATCCCCGGGAAATCCACGGTTCCGGCACCGAGGTCGGACTCCAGCCCCTCCGTCGGCGTGCCGTCCTTGAGGTGGAGCAGCGGGAACCGCTCCTCGTGCGCATCGAGGTACGGCGCGGGGTCGACGCCGGCGCTGAGGATCCAGTAGAGGTCCAGTTCGAACCAGACGAGGTTCGGGTCGGCGTGCTCGAGCCAGATGTCGAACAACGTGCCGCCGGTCTCGGGGTCGGGGAAGAACTCGTTGTCGTGCAGGTGCGCGTACCAGCGCAACCCGTAGCTCTGCGCCGCCTCACCCCACTGGTTCATCTCCTCGGCCATCCGCCGGTACCCGTCGGGTGTCTCGTCGCCGTCCATGTACGAGACGCCGACGTACTTCTGTCCCAGGGTGGCGGCCCGTTCGAACGTCTGCTCCGCCAGGTCGCCGCGGAAGTCGAACGGGTTGTGGTGGCTGCCGATGACGCGCAGCCCGTTGTCGTCGGCGATCCGGCGGAACTCGGCGGGTGTGCGGTTGCCGTAGTCGTAGGCAGGCTCGATCTCGGAGTATCCGGCGTCGGCGAGCATCGCGAGGGTGGCCTCGGGGTCCTCGGCCAGCATGGTGCGTACCGAGTACAGGCCGAATCCGATCTTGCCGGGCGGCACGGGGCGCGCGCCGCGGGTGCTCGGTGCCGCGGCCGCGATGGTGGTTGCTCCGGACGTCAGGGCCAGCGCGGCTGCTCCGGTGCTCTGGAGCAGCCGACGGCGGCTCAACTTCTGAAAGTCAACGGCCATCTTTGTCACCCAATCGTAGAAAGTGCGGGGAGGGCGACCTTAAGTGCCGGGGTGAGCGAACATCAAGGCCCGTCTCACGGGCGCCGGCGTCAGCGGCGGCCGGTGGGGAGCAGCGGATTGCCGATCTCGACCGTGCGGAGGACGTCGTTGACGTCGTTGTCGCCGTCGGCGTCGGGCAGGCCGAAGTCACGCGCGTTCACGACGATCCGGTCGGAGTGCACGTCGAGGGTGAGGCCACGGTTGATGTCGCGGGTCACGACCTCGGAGATGCCTTCCGTGCTCTCGCCGCGCGCGTCCCATTCGACGTGCATCGCGCCGGTGTTGACGGCGACGAACCCGTCGGGGTGCCCGCCCGGCACGCGGCGACGCACCGCCCAGTCGCCCGACTCGAACGGGTAATGGGTGTGCCCGGTGAGCAGCACGGCGTTCGGATGGTCGCCGAGGATCCGGGTCAGTTGGTCGTTGCGGCCGTGGTGCTCGTGGTACCAGGGGATCCAGGACGCGGAGACGGTGTCGCCGAGCGGGAAATGGGTGATGACGACGACCTGCTTGCGCTGGCGCGTCCAGTAGTCGAGCCGCTCGTCGAACCACGCCACCTGCTCGTCGGACATCCCGACCTCGGGCGGTCGCGGGTACTCCTGGCCGAGCACCAGCACCGGAACGTCGCCGCCGTCGCCGTGCAGGACGTACTCGCCCCAGACCTTGTCGCGGCGGGCGAAGTCGAGGAACCGGCCCTTCTGCGTGTCCCAGCTCTCGTCGGAGTAGCTCTCGTGGTTGCCGATGGCGGCGACGACCGGGTCCGGGGTGATGCCGGCGGCGCCGGCCATGACGTCGTCGATCTCTCGCCACTCGGGGGCGGCGCCGCTGTTGACGAGGTCGCCGACCATCAGCAGCCCGGACGCGTCGGGGCGTACGTCGTGCAGGTCGCGCAGTCCGTGCGCCAGATCGCCCGGGTGCCCTTGGATGTCGCTGACCACCCACAGCGAGGTGGCGTCGTCCGGGTCGGCCTGGGGCAGCGGTGTCCGGACGGCGACACTGTCGATGGCCCAGTACCACGAGTTGCGCGGTGCCTCGAGGCGCCAGCGGAACACCGCCTGCCGGGCGCCGTCCGGAACGTCGAACGCGAGGACCTCGGTGCCGTTGATCAGCGCGGGGTCGTCCTGCGCGGTGTTCGTCTCGTCGCGGCGCATCAGCGTCGTCTGCTCGCCGCTGCCGTCGAACTCGACGGTCACGGTGGCGGCCTGACCGGCCCACTGGCGGTAGTGCGAGTCGAACGTCAGTTCCAGGCGGTCGCGGCCGCGGACACGGACGGGCGCGGAGACGAGCGTGCTGTCGAACCCGTCCGGGGCGTCCGTGGTGTCGGCGTACTCGTCGCTGTCGGCGACGGCGATGACCTGGTCGGCACGGCCGAACCGGCCTCGCTTCTGGTCTTCGGCGTCGACCCAGAACTCGCGGGTGGTGAAGCTCCAGCCCCGCCAGGCGGCGACGCCGGCACCGGTCATGGACGGGTCGATCTCGACGGACCAGTGCCGGGGTCCCTCGTGGGTGTAGCCGTCGGTGCGGGCGAGATCGTCGGCGAGCCCGTTGAAGCTCTCCCGCCACAGCCGGTGATGGCCCGGACGCGGGGGCGCGGCGACGTCACCGTCGCCGGCGGCGTCACCGGCCACGTCGTGGGCACCGGTGCCGGCAGCGTCACCGTCGCCGGCGGGGTGACGGTCGTCCGGATCGGCTCCGGCAGTCGGCGCGACCAGGGCGAGCGGCACGATCGTGAGCGACAGCACCGCCGCCAGGGACGGCTTCGAGGCAAGGGAGCGCGCGGGAGAGCGTCGACGAAAAGCCATGATCAGCACGATACGCCGCAGAGGTGACCATCTCGCCCGAAACATGCGACGACATGGTGACCAACGCCTGTACGGGACGACGCCGCGGGAACCCGCGAGTGAATTGTGCGTGACACGACAACTTTCTTGTGTTGCAGATTTGCGGCGCGTGCAAGATGTGAGTTAGTGTCAACGCGCGAACCACAGGCAGATGACCGTGGGGGACGGTCACGGGGGTCAGGCCTACGAGGGTGTGGGTGATGTCTCACCGGTGCGGCTCTCAGTCGGCTCACAGGTTCGTTCTGGTGTTCTGACGTCGCTGTACACACACAATCTGGAGTCTTCAAGGTGGCGACATTCCTGTACCGGCTCGGCCGGTTCTCCTATCGACGTCGCCGCGTGGTGGGGGCCGCATGGCTCCTCCTGGCGGTGCTGTTCGGGGTCGGCGCGTCCACGCTGTCCGGGCCGACCAGCGATTCGTTCTCCATTCCTGGCACCGAGTCCCAGGAAGCGTTCGACCTGCTCGACGAGCGGTTCCCGGGGGCCAACGCCGACGGCGCCTCGGCGCGTGTCGTCTTCGCCGCACCCGAGGGCGAGACGCTGTCCGAGCCGCAGAACCAGTCGGTCGTCTCCGACGTGGTGGGCGAGCTCGCGGACGCCCCGCAGGTGGTCAGCGTCGCCGACCCGTTCCAGGCGGGAACGGTCGCCGAGGACGGGCAGATCGGCTTCGCCGAGGTGACCTACGGCGTCCAGGTCTTCGACCTCACCGACGAGGCCAAGGACGCGCTGTTCGAAGCCGCCGACACCGGCCGTGACGCCGGGCTGACCGTCGAACTCGGCGGCGATGCTGCACAGAACAACGAGGTCGAGGGCGGTACCGAGATGATCGGTATCGGTATCGCGGCCATCGTCCTGGTGATCACCTTCGGATCGTTCATCGCCGCGGGCATGCCACTGCTGACGGCGATCCTCGGCATCGGTATCGGCATCTCGGCGATCACCGCCGCCAGCGGGTTCATCGACATCGGGACCAGTACGCCGACGTTGGCGACGATGCTCGGCCTCGCCGTCGGTATCGACTACGCGCTGTTCATCGTGTCCCGGTACCGGCACGAGCTGTCCATCGGGCGCAGTGGCGAGGAGGCGGCCGGACGCGCGGTCGGCACCGCCGGGTCGGCCGTGGTCTTCGCCGGGCTGACCGTCATGATCGCGCTCGCCGGACTGTCGGTCGTGAACATCCCGATGCTGACCGAGATGGGTCTCGCCGCTGCGTTCACCGTCGGGATCGCGGTCATCATCGCGTTGAGCCTGCTGCCCGCCCTGCTGGGCTTCGCCAAGCACCGGGTGCTCGGCGGGAAGATCCCCGGCCTGAAGTCGCGGGACCCGGAGTCCGACGAGGGCAAGCCGACGCTGGGACGGCGCTGGGCCGGACTGGTCGCGCGGCGGCCGTTGCCGGTGCTGGTCCTCGCGCTGGCAGCGCTGATCGCGGTGGCGGCGCCGGTGACCGACCTGCGCCTCGGGCTTCCCGACGCCGGCAGCCTGCCGGCCGACACGACCCAGCGCAAGGCCTACGACCTCACCGCCGAGGGGTTCGGCCCCGGATTCAACGGGCCGCTCATGGTCGTCGTCGACGGCACCGAGAGCGACGATCCGAGGGCGGCGGCCGAACAGTTCCACGCCACGCTGAGCGAGACCGACGGCGTCGTGCGGGCGGCTCCGCCGATGTTCAACGAAGCCGGCGACACCGCGATCATCAACGTCGTCCCCGACTCGGAGCCGAGCAGCGCCGCGACCGAGGACCTGGTGCACGACATCCGCGATGCCGGCGAGCAGATCACCGGGTCGACCGGCGCCGCGGTCGCGGTCACCGGCACGACCGCCATCAACATCGACTTCTCGGAGAAGATGGCCGACTCGCTGTTGCCGTATCTCTCGCTGGTGGTCGGGCTGTCGTTCATCCTGTTGACGCTGGTGTTCCGGTCGCTGCTGGTGCCGCTCAAGGCCGCTGTGGGCTTCCTGTTCACCATGGGAGCCACGTTCGGGGCCATCGTCGCGGTGTTCCAGTGGGGCTGGCTGAGCGGCCTGTTCGGCATCGAGCAGACCGGCCCGATCGTCAGCATGCTGCCGATCTTCCTGATCGGGGTGGTCTTCGGGCTGGCCATGGACTACCAGGTCTTCCTCGTCACCCGGATGCGTGAGGAGCACGTGCACGGCGCCGGGCCCACGGAGTCGGTGGTCGTCGGGTTCCAGCACGGCTCCCGCGTGGTCACGGCGGCCGCGATCATCATGATCGGCGTGTTCTCGGGATTCATCCTGAGTAGCGAGGACTTCATCACCCAGATCGGGCTCGCGATGGCCGCGGCGGTCGCCTTCGACGCCTTCGTGGTGCGGATGACGGTCGTGCCGGCGGTGATGACGCTGCTCGGCAGTCGGGCCTGGTACCTGCCGCGATGGCTGGACCGGCTGTTGCCGGACGTCGACGTCGAGGGTGAGAAGCTCACGCGGTACCTCGAGGAGGACAAGGAGCCGGAGCTGGAGCCGGCGCCGAGCTGAGCCGACACGACGCCTGCTTCGAAGGGGCGGCCGGACCTCGGTCCGGCCGCCCCTTGGTCCGCTGCCCGGCGGGTTCGTCCTGCACCAGGTCCCGTGCAAGTTTTCTCGGTGCGAATGTATGCACGTGCTGCAAGAAACGAGTTACCATGCCCCGCGTGTCCTGTGAGAGAGGTCTACGCGAGCGGAAGAAGGCGGCGACGCGGGCCGCGTTGGCCGCCGCGGCGAGTCGGCTGGCCATCGAACACGGCGCCGACCACGTGACCGTCGAAGCCATCGCCGCCGAGGCGGACGTGTCGCCGCGTACGTTCCACAACTACTTCTCCAGCCGCGAGGAGGCCATGGTCGCCTCCGTGGTCGACTTCGGGTGGAACCTGACCGACCGGCTGCAGGAACGTCCCGCGGACGAGCCGATCTGGGATGCGCTCCGCGACGTCATCGTGGGCTCCGTCGACGCGTCACCGCAGGCCCGTGAGCGTATCGCGGCCCAGTTCGAGATGTTCGCCGGCAACCCCGCGGTCCTGGCCAGCCAGCTCGCCGCCCTGGACGGTATGCGCATCCGGTTCGCGTCCGTGGTCGCGGCACGCACCGGCACGGACGCCGGGTACGACATGTACCCGCACCTCGTGGCCAGCGCGGCGGCCAACGCCCTCAAGACGGCCTACGATCTGTGGGCGACGCGGCGCGACGTCGGCCTGATCGACCTCGTCGACCAGGCGTTCGCCATGATCAGAGCTGGGCTGCCAGAGCCCGGCCGTTCCGAACCGTGCTCGTGACGGTGACGAGGTGACCTCGGATGGACGTGGACCCGCCGTACGGTGACGCGGCCGCGGCGTACCAGGCATGGATCGACCAGCTGTGGAACGGACCGCTGGACGATCTCGAGGACGTCGCGTCCGGGCTGGTGGCTCGGGACTTCGTCGGTAGCTGGCCCGGAGCGCCCGAGATGGTACGTGGCGCCGCCGCGCTGGCGGGCGTGGTCCGGGCCGGGCGGCTGCCGTTCGACGGGCTGCGTTTCGAGATCGAGGTCGGCCCGATCACCTCCGGCGATCTCGTCGCCGCTCGATGGGTCGGACGCGGTCGCTACGCCGGCGGTGAGCGCGCGCTGCCGGGAGCCACGGCGCCGGCCGGAACGCCGGTCGAGTTCCGCGGTCACGACATCTTGCGCTTCGCCGGCGGCGCGTTCAGCGAGTACTGGGTCATCTCCGAAGGCGAACACCTGATGTCCCAGCTCACCGTGTGAAGGAAAGGTGAGCCGGAGCCATCACGAGGCGAGTGCATGCGTCACGAGGCCTGCAAGGGTGGTGACGCATGGAATTCCATCCATGCTTCAACAACGTGGATCATTCGCGGCCCGCGCGCGGGGCGAGGGGTTACTTGGCGGCGTGGGCGTAGTGGCAGGCGACCTGGGTGGTGGTGCCTCCGGCCAGCTCCGCCGGGTCGTCGTTCCGGCATCGATCGGCCACGCCGGCGCCGGTCGCGTCGCCGCCGGCCAGGACCTGGCAACGGACGTGGAACCGGCACCCACCGGGGATCCGGGTCGGGTCGGGCGGCTCGCCCTGCAGGACCACCGGCTCGTCCGCGCCGGACTCCGGTAGGACGGAGAGCAGCGCCTGCGTGTACGGGTGCTCGGGCGCCGTGAGGATCTTCTCGACCGGCCCGGTCTCGACCACCCGGCCGAGATACATCACCGCGACCCGGTCGGCGATGTTCCACGCCAGCCCGAGGTCATGGGTGACCACCATGGCCGCCAGCCCGAGCTCGTCGCGCAGCTTCAGCATCAGCGCCAGGATCTCGCCGCGCACCGACGCGTCGAGCGAGGCGACGGGCTCGTCGGCGACGATGAGATGCGGCTCGAGGACCAGGGCGCCGGCGATGACGACGCGCTGGCGCTGCCCGCCGGAGAGCTCGTGCGGGTAGCGCAGGAAGAACCGCTCCGGCGGCCGGAGCCCGGCACGGGACAGCGCGGAGGCCACCCGCTCGCTCTCGTTCCCGACGTCACCGTGGATACGCAGCCCTTCGGCGACGGCGTCGTACACGGTGTGCCGTGGATTGAGCGAGCCGCTCGGGTCCTGCAACACCAGCTGCACCGCACGCCGGTAGGCCTTCAGGGCCTTGCTGGTGTAGCTCAGCGGCTCGCCGTGGTGGCGGACGGTTCCGGCCGTGGGACGCTCCAGCCCGAGCAGGGTCCGCGCCAATGTGGTCTTGCCGCAGCCGGACTCGCCGACGAGCGCGACGATCTCACCGGCATGGATGTCCAGGTTCACGCCGTCGACGGCACGTGCGCGTTCCGGGCCGCGGCGTGCCTCGAACTCCACCCGCACGCCGTCCGCGGACAGGATCGGGGTGCTCACACGGTCTCCTTCGTGGTCGAGGCGAGCGAGCGGCCCTGATCGCTCAACGTCAGCACGCATGCGGCCCTGGTGTCGTCGCCGGCCGGCCACAGCTCGGGCACGACCGAGGAGCAGTGCTCCAGCCGCGAGGGGCAGCGCGGATGGAACGCGCAGCCGGTGGGCAGATCGGCCGGGTCCGGCGGATCACCGGCCAGCCCGCCCGGGTTGCGCCGCGACGCGGGGTCGCCGATGGTCGGGAACGCCGTGGACAGCGCGGCGCTGTACGGGTGGTTCGGGGAGGTGAACACCCGCTGCGACGGTCCTTCCTCGACGATGCGCCCGGCGTACATGATGGCGAGCCGGTCGCACGTGTCGGCGAGCACGGACAGGTCGTGACTGATCATCAGCAGTGCGATGCCGTGCTCGGAGACCAGCGACTCGATCAGGGTGAGGATCTGCGCCTGGATCATCACGTCCAGGGCGGTGGTCGGCTCGTCGGCGATGATCAGCGACGGGTTGCACGCCAGCGCCATCGCGATCATGACGCGCTGGCGCTGCCCGCCGGAGAGCTCGTGCGGGAACGCGTCCGCCCGGCGGGTCGGCAGCCCGACCTGCTCGAGCAGCTCGCCGACCCGGCGCTGCGCCTCGCTCTCGGTGACCTTCTCGTGCAGGTACATCGGCTCGGCGATCTGGGTGCCGATGCGCTGCACGGCGTTGAGCGAGTGCATGGCGCCCTGGAACACGATGGAGGCGCCGGCCCAGCGGACCGCGCGCAGCCGGCCCCACGTCATGTCGAGCACGTCGTCGCCGTCGAACAGGATCCGCCCGGTCATCCGTGCCGACTTGGGCAGCAGCCGGAGCATCGCCAGCGCCATGGTCGACTTGCCGCACCCGGACTCGCCCGCAAGCCCCAGCTTCTCGCCGGCGGCGATGCCGAAACTGACGCCGCGCACGGCCGGCACCTCGCCGGAGCCGCTGCGGTAGGTGACCGAGAGGTCGTCGACCTCGAGCACGGTGGAGTCTGTCACGAGCGGCGCTCCCTCAGTTTCGGGTTGAGCACGCCTTCGATGGCGCGCCCGCACAGTGTGAACGCGAGCACGACCAGCACGATCGCGATGCCCGGCGGCAGGATGTACCACCACATGCGGGCGCTGACGGCGCCGACATCCCGGGCGGCCTGGATGGTGCCGCCCCACGAGGCAGTCGTCGGGTCGCCGAGGCCGAGGAAGGCGAAGGTGGACTCGGTGAGGATGGCGGTTCCCACCATGAGCGTGGTCTGGGCGAGCACGATCGGCATGACGTTCGGCAGCACGTGCCGGCTCATCACGTGCCAGTGCCCGCCGCCGAGCGCATGCGCGCGTTCGATGTACGGACGTGCTTCGACGGCCAGGGTCTGGGCACGCACGAGCCGCGCGGTGGTCGGCCAGGCGGTCACGCCGATGGCGATGATGATGGTCGTCAGGCTGCGGCCCAGGACGGCCGCGAGCGCGACGCCCAGGACCAGCGACGGCATCACGAGGAACCAGTCGGTCACCCGCATGATCACGGTGGAGATCCAGCCGTGGAAGTGGCCTGCGGCGATCCCGAGCAGCGCGCCGAACGTGATCGAGATGAACGTCGCCCAGAACCCGACCGTCAGCGACACCCGCGAGCCCCAGATGATGAGGTCGAGCACGGATCGCCCGGAACGGTCGGTGCCGAGCAGGAACGCCTGACTGGGCCCCTGCAGTGGTGCGCCCGGCGGGCGGGTGACGCTCAGTGCGTCCTGGCCGACGATCCACGGCGCCAGCAGCGCGGTGGCGACGAACAGCAGCAGGACCACGAGCCCGAACATGCCGCCACGGTTGCGGCGGTACTGCTGCCAGAACTGCGCCGCCGAGCGCCGCCGTCGCGCCCAGGTCAGCCGCCGCGGGCTGCTCGTGCTGATGGTCTCCGGCGCCGTCATGGCCGCACCCTCGGATCGATGACCGGGTACAACAGGTCCGCGAGCAGGTTCATCAGGATCACCGCCGCCGAGAAGAAGACGAACAGTCCCTGCACCAGCGGCAGGTCGGGGACGTTCAGGCCGGAGTAGAACAGCTGGCCCAGCCCGGGCCACGAGAAGATCGTCTCGACCAGCACCGAGCCGAAGACCACGAACCCGAGGTTGACGAAGATCAGCGTGACCGTGGGCAGCAACGCGTTCGGGACCGCGTGCCGGCGGCGCACCAGTGCGTCGCGCAGCCCTTTCGCGCGGGCGGTCACGATGTAGTCCGAGCCCATCTCGTCCAGCAGCGACGAGCGCATGATCATCAGATACTGCGCGTACAGCACCGCGACCAGCGTCACCACCGGGAGCACCATGTGATGGGCGACGTCCGGGACGGCCTCCCAGCCGGACACGCCTTCGGTGCGCATGCCGCTGGTGGGGAACCAGCCGAGGGTGGAGGAGAACACGACGATGAGGATCAGCCCGAGCCAGAAGCTCGGCACCGACCACAGCGTCAGCGCGAGCCCGGTGTTGACGCGGTCGCTGGTGCTGCCGTGCCGCCAGGCGCCGTTGACACCGAGGGTCAGCCCGATCAGCGCGGAGATCGCCACGGCCGTGCCGACCAGCAGCAGCGTGGGCCACAGCCGCTCGCCGATCAGCTCCGTGACCGGCCGGCTGAACTGGAACGACTGCCCGAAGTCGAGCCGGACGACGCCCCAGAGGTAGTCCAGGAACTGCTGGTACAGCGGGTCGTCGAGCCCGAACTCCCGTCGCAGCTGCTGCTTCTGCTCGATGCTGACCGGCCGGCCGTGCGTCATCGCGTCTACCGGGTCGCCGGGGATGATGCGGAACAGGAAGAAACTCGTGACGATCACCGCGAACAACGACACCAGCGACCCGCCGAGACGGGCGCCGACGTAGCGTGCGGTGCTGTACAGACCGGACCGGTCCCGCACCCCCTCCTCGGGGGAGTGCGGGACCAGGTCCGTGTCGGCTGGGCCGGCCATCCGGCTCCTTACTCTCGCTCGTCGGCCGTGGCCGCGCGGCGACGCACCAGCAGGAACACCCCGGCCAGGACGATCACGGCCACGACGATCACGCCGACGACGACGCCGGTGTTGCTGCCGCCGTCGTCACCGCCGGAGGCTGCGGACGCGTCGCCGCCGTCGCCTCCGCCCGCTTCGCCGGCGGGAACGGCGGACCACCAGCTCCAGTAGCCGTCCTGGCCGTAGTAGTTGCCGCCAGGGTCCGGCTGCGGCGTCATCTCGGCGATGACGTCGCTGCGGTAGGCCTCGAGCGTGTCGGCGTAACCCCAGACGACGAAGACGTTCTCCTCGTACAGGATCCGCTGCATCTGGTGGACGAGGTCGGCGCGGGCGTCGCGGTCGAGCTCGGCGAGCTGCTGCTGGTACAGCTGGTCGTACTCTTCGTTGCAGAAGTACGCGTCGGACAGGTACGCGCCGCCGATCTCGGTCGGCAGGCCGGAGCACAGGTTGATGGACAGCACGTAGTTCGGGTCCGGGTTGACGCTCCACCCGGTGGTGAGGATGTCGTACGTGCCGGCGTCGAGCAGTGACCCGACCTCGGAGACCGGCTCGACCTTCAGCTCGATCCCGGCCTGCCCCGCCCATTCGGCCATCATCTGCGCAGCCTGGACGAACTGCGGCCGGTCGGCGTGCACGTTGAACCGGAACGACAGCGGCCGGCCCTCCGGCGAGACCCGGATGCCGTCGTCGCCCATCGTGTACCCGGCGTCCTCGAGCAGCTGGTTCGCCTGGTCGATGTCGAACGCGTTGACGACGTCGCCGGAGGGTTCCCAGTGGAAGGTGTCGTAGCGCGAGGGTATGTAGCCGCCGTTGGGCTCGCCGAAGCCGCCGTAGGCGACCTCGTAGATCTGTTCGCGGTTGATGGTGTGCACCAGCGCCTCACGCACGACCGGGTCCTGCAGGGCAGGGTGGCCGTCACCGAACGGGGTGCCGTCCTGCAGCTGTGCGCCCGGGTTGAGGGTCATGCCCTGGAACCGCTTGCCGTCGGCCTGGTTGACGGTGATGTTCTCCGCGCCCTCGAGCGCGGTGAACTGGGCGGGGGTCAGTCCGCTGACGAAATCGACCTCGCCGGCGCGCAACGCCTCGACCTGGGCGTCGGCGTCGTTGATGGTCCGCAGCACCAGCTCGTCGAACTTGGGCGCCCCGCGCCAGTAGTCCTCGTTGGCCTCGAACGTGATCGTCTGGTTCGGCTGGTAGTCGGTGAGGATCCACGGACCGTTGCTGACGATCGGGAAGTCCTGGTCGTTGTTGAACTCGCCGTAGTCGTCGACCTCGGACCAGATGTGCTCCGGCAGGATCGGCACGTCCAGCGCGAGCATCGTGACCTGCGGCTGCGACAACTGGATCTCGACGGTGTACTCGTCGGTCGCGGTGACCGTCTCGAAGTTCTCGACGAAGTTGCCGTTGGCCTCGGCGGCGTCGGGGTCGGTCATCATCGTGTTGAACGTCCACGCGACGTCCTCGGCGGTGACCGGCTCGCCATCGCTCCAGGTGGCTTCCTCACGGATGTGGTAGGTCCAGGTCAGGCCGTCGTCGGAGGACTCCCACGACTCGGCGAGCGCCGGAATGGTCTCGCCGGTCTGCGGGTCGTAGTTGGTCAGGAAGTCGTACATCCAGCGGTGCATGCTGGTGGTGATGACGCGCACGGCCTGGAACGGGCTGAGGCTGTCCACCTCCTGCGACACCGCGACGGTCAGTGTCGTCTTCTCCTCGTTGTCTGCCTGTGCGGCCGGAGCGCCTGCGGCCACCCCGGTGAGTGCCATCGCGAGTGCGGCACCGCCGACGGCGAGCTTGCCCGGACGGGTACGGATCACAGTTGTCGCCATGATGATGCGGGTACCTCGCAATCGAAGTCGAGGAATTGAATGTAGGGCATGGCTTGCCGACGTCGGGGCGCTGGTGCCCGTGGCGCGGGTCCATAGACCTGTTGGCCGGTTGGTCTACCATCGGTGTCACCCGGCGTCAATGGTCTGGACCTGTGTAGGGAACGAACGCCCTGTGGTCTATATGGGATCGAGACCTTGCTGAAGATCTTTGCGCAACCTTCGGGCGCGACGGACGTTTCTTCGTTCGCTGCGATCATTTCACGAACGTCCTACCAATGTTGATCTTGGATTTCTAGTCCATTTTTCGGGCATTACGGGCGCGATCGGTGGGGCCGCTCGGGCCGGCCACCTCGCGGCGATGCTGGGGGACAATGGTCGGCATGGACACCCCCAGAGACGTCGTGATCCTCGGTTCGACGGGTTCCATCGGCACCCAGGCGGTCGACGTCGTCCGCCGCAACCCGGAGCGGTTCCGGGTGGTGGGGGTGGCCGCGGGTGGCAACGACCCGGCGGCGCTCGCGGCGCAGGCCCTCGAGCTGGGCGTGCAGACGGTCGCGGTGACCCGCGCCGGCGCCGTCGAGGACCTGCAACTGGCGTTCTACGCCGAGGCGCAGAAGCACGGGTACAACACCGGGCAGTTCCGATTGCCCGAGATCATCGCCGGCCCGGACGCCGCCGCCGAGCTCGCCGGTCGCGAATGCGACGTCGTGCTCAACGGCATCACCGGGTCCATCGGTCTGGCGCCGACACTCGCGGCGCTGAAGGCGGGCCGGCGGCTCGCCCTGGCGAACAAGGAGTCGCTGATCGCCGGAGGCCAGCTCGTCAAGGCAGCGGCGGCCCCGGGCCAGATCGTCCCGGTCGACAGCGAGCACAGCGCGCTGGCCCAGGGACTTCGCGGCGGAACGGCCGACGAGGTGCGCCGGCTCGTCCTCACCGCCAGCGGCGGACCGTTCCGCGACCGTCACCGTGACGAGCTCGCCGCGGTGACGCCGGACGAGGCGCTCGCGCACCCCACGTGGTCCATGGGCCCGGTCATCACCGTCAACTGCGCGACGCTGGTCAACAAGGGGCTCGAGGTCATCGAGACGCACCTGCTGTTCGACCTGCCGTTCGAGGCCATCGACGTGGTGGTGCACCCGCAGTCGATCGTGCACTCGATGGTCGAGTTCGTCGACGGGTCCACGCTGGCGCAGGCGAGCCCTCCGGACATGCGGATCCCCATCGCGCTGGCGCTGGCCTGGCCCGAGCGGGTCCCCGGCGCCGCGCCGGCCTGCGACTGGACGACGGCCTCGACGTGGGAGTTCCGCCCGCTCGACGACGCGGCGTTCCCCGCCGTGTCGCTGGCGCGGGAGGCCGGCGTCCGCGGCGGTCTCGCCCCGGCGGTCTACAACGCGGCCAACGAGGAGGGCGTGCACGCCTTCCTCGCCGGCCGGCTCGCCTTCACCGGCATCGTCGACACGGTCGGCCGTATCCTGGGCGAGTACGGTGGCGGTGACGCGGTGAGCATCGAGGACGTGGTCGCCACCGAGGCCTGGGCGCGGGCGCGCGCCCTCGAGATCGTGGGATCGGAAGAAGGACGCTGAATGGATCTGCTCGCCGTCGTCGGCATCGTGCTGTTCTTCGTCGGGCTGATGCTCTCCATCGCGCTGCACGAGGTCGGGCACCTCGTGCCGGCCAAGCTGTTCGGCGTCAAGGTCTCGCAGTACATGGTCGGCTTCGGCAAGACCATCTGGTCGCGCCGGCGCGGTGAGACCGAGTACGGCGTCAAGGCCGTCCCGCTGGGCGGCTACGTCCGCATGATCGGCATGTTCCCGCCGGAACTGGGTGGGCGTTCCAGCGAGCTGCGCCAGTCCAGCACGGGGCTGTTCCAGACCATGGCCCGCGACGCGCGCAACTCCTCGCGCGAAGAGATCGGCCCCGGCGACGAGGACCGCGTCTTCTACCGCAAGGCCTGGTGGAAGAAGCTCATCGTCATGCTCGGCGGTCCGGCCATGAACGTGGTGCTGGCCGTCCTGCTGGCCGGCAGCGTGCTCATGACGTTCGGCAACCCGGAAAAGCCGGTGTACTCGCCGGTCATCAGCTCGGTCAACGAGTGCGTGATCCCGGCGTCGGAGAACCGGACCGACTGTGCTCCCAGCGACCCCCGCGCGCCGGCCAACGAGGCGAACTTCCGGCCGGGCGACGAGGTGCTGTCGGTCGGTTCGCAGCGGGTGTCGACGTGGCCCGAGGTCTCCGAAGCCATCGCCGACGCCGGCGCCGGGCCGGTCGAGGTGGTCGTCGAGCGCGACGGCGAACAGCTCACCCTGCGGCCCGACCTGCTCGTGGCCGAACGGCCGGACCCCAGCGACGAGGCGGGTGACGTCCAGCAGACGAGCTTCCTCGGCATCGCCCCCACGTTCCAGCACTTCCAGCGCGAGGACGTCGCCGGAACACTGGCATGGACCGGCGACTTCGTCACCCGCACCGCGGAGGCGATGTCACACATCCCGCAGCGGATGGTCGACGTCTGGGACGCCGCGTTCGGCGGCGGCGAGCGCGGCAGGGACACGCCGGTCAGCATCGTCGGCGCGGGCCGCATCGGCGGCGAGATCGCCTCGGCGGACGCGCTGGACGGCGGACAGCGCATCGCCACGTTCCTCATGCTGCTCGCCTCGTTCAACATGGCCATCGCGCTGCTGAACCTGGTGCCGCTGCTGCCGCTGGACGGCGGCCATGCCGCCGGAGCGCTCTGGGAGGCGCTGAAACGGGCGTACGCGAAGGTGTTCCGCCGCCCGGAGCCGTACCCGGTGGACGTCGCGAAGGCGCTGCCCATCGCCTACGGAGTCGCTGTCGTGCTGGTGGGGATGAGCGCCCTGCTGATCTACGCCGACTTCGTCAACCCGGTCCGGCTGTTCGGTTGACCCCTGACGGAGAATGAAACCATGAATGTCGCCCTGGGCATGCCCTCGTTGCCGCCGCCGGTGCTGGCGCCGCGGCGCACCTCCCGCAAGATCAGCGTCGGCAAGGTCGACGTCGGCGGGGACGCGCCGGTGAGCGTGCAGTCCATGACCACCACGCCGACCACGGACATCAACGCCACGCTGCAGCAGATCGCGGAGCTGACGGCGGCCGGCTGCGACATCGTGCGGGTCGCGGTTCCCAGCGCCGACGACGCCGAGGCGCTGCCGGCCATCGCGCAGAAGTCCCAGATCCCGGTCATCGCCGACATCCACTTCCAGCCGAAGTACGTGTTCGCGGCCATCGACGCCGGCTGCGCGGCCGTGCGCGTCAACCCCGGCAACATCAAGAAGTTCGACGACAAGGTCGGCGAGATCGCCGCGGCCGCCAAGGACGCGGGGGTCTCGCTGCGCATCGGCGTGAACGCCGGGTCGCTGGACAAACGGCTGCTGGAGAAGTACGGCAAGCCGACGCCCGAGGCGCTGGTCGACTCCGCGGTGTGGGAGGCGTCGCTGTTCGAGGAGCACGACTTCCACGACTTCAAGATCTCGGTGAAGCACAACGACCCGGTCGTCATGGTCCGTGCGTACGAGCTGCTGGCCGAACGGGGCGACTGGCCGCTGCACCTCGGCGTCACCGAGGCGGGCCCGGCCTTCCAGGGCACCGTCAAGTCGTCGGTCGCCTTCGGCACGCTGCTGTCGCGCGGTATCGGCGACACCATCCGGGTGTCCCTGTCCGCGCCTCCGGTCGAGGAGGTCAAGGTCGGCATCCAGATCCTGCAGTCACTCAACCTGCGTGAGCGCAAGCTCGAGATCGTGTCGTGCCCGTCGTGCGGGCGCGCCCAGGTCGACGTGTACACGCTGGCGGACAAGGTGACCGCCGGACTCGAGGGCATGGAGGTCCCGCTGCGGGTGGCCGTCATGGGCTGCGTCGTCAACGGCCCGGGCGAGGCGCGCGAGGCCGATCTCGGTGTCGCGTCCGGCAACGGCAAGGGGCAGATCTTCGTCAAGGGCGAGGTCATCAAGACCGTCCCGGAGGCGGAGATCGTCGAGACGCTGATCGAGGAGGCGATGCGCATCGCCGAGACGATGGACGAGGCGCCGAGCGGCGAGCCGAGTGTCACGGTCGGGTGACCGCTGACTGACAGAACACCGGGGGGCTGCTTCACTTGTCGCAGGGCGCGTGCCGTGCCCTCGGGGTGTGGGAGGTCCCGCGATGCTGGGTACGTCGACGGCGGTACGAACACTGGGTCCCGCCGATCTGGACGACGTGCAGCGCGTGCTGGATCGCGCGCCGTGCCTGGACGTCTTCGTGGCCTCCCGGGTGCACGCCTCCGGGCTGGTCCCGTCGAGGCTCGGCGGTGAGCTGTGGGGATACTACGACGACGGCGAGCTGCGGTCGCTGTGCTACTCCGGCGCGAACCTCGTACCGGTCGCCGCCGATCCGGCGGCCGTGCGGATGTTCGCCGACCTGGCGGCGCGGCGTGGCCGACGGTGCTCGTCCATCGTGGGACCGGCCGGAGCGGTGCTGGCGATGTGGGACCTGCTGCGCCCGGAGTGGGGGCCCGCGCGTGAGGTCCGGGCGCGCCAGCCGGTCATGCGGCTGGACGCGGCACCGCCGGAGGTGCCGGACCCGAAGGTGCGCCGGGTGCGTCCCGACGAGATCGACGTGCTGGTCCCGGCCGCGGTGGCGATGTTCACCGAGGAGGTCGGTGTCTCTCCCACGCGGAACGACGGCGGCGCCTACTACCGGGCGCGGCTGACCGAACTGGTCCGCGCCGGCCGCGCCTTCGCCCGTTTCGACGACGGCCGGATCGTGTTCAAGGCGGAGGTCGGCGCCGTGACGCCACGCGCGTGCCAGGTGCAGGGCGTGTGGGTCCGGCCGGAGCGGCGCGGCGAGCGGTTGTCGGTCGGCGGGATGGCCGCCGTCGCGGTGCACGCGTTGCGCGACATCGCGCCGGCCGTGACGCTGTACGTCAACGACTACAACGTCGCCGCGCGCGAGGCGTACCGGCGGGTGGGGTTCACCGAGGTCGGCTGTTTCGCCACCGTCATGTTCTGATCGGGGACGGACGCGGGTGGCGTCCGGGTCCGCCCGGCGCGCAGACTGGGGCGCGATGATCAGCGCCGCGCGAGCACGCCGCGTCCTCGTCGTCGCGATCGTCGCGGCGGCACTGCCGGGGTGCACCACCGACGACGGCGGCGGCGCGTCGTCGCAGCCCGCGCCGTCGGCCTCCGAACCGGCGACGCCGGAGCCGTCCGGTCCGAAGCTCGCCCACGCCCCGGTGGCCAAGCCACGCACGTTCACCCTCGCCGCGACCGGTGACGTCCTGCTGCACGAGCGGTTGTGGGTACAGGCCCGGCGGGACGCGGGCGGGGGAGCGGCGATGAACTTCGCGCCGCAGCTGGCGAACATCGAGCCGCTGATCCGCGGCGCCGACGTGGCGATCTGTCATCTCGAGGTGCCGTTGGCGCCGAAAGGCGGACCGTACGAGGGGTACCCCAAGTTCGCCGGACCGCCGCAGGTCGCGTCCGGTCTCGCCGAGACGGGCTACGACGCGTGCACCACCGCCTCCAACCACACGTTCGACCAGGGCGCGGAGGGGGTCGAACGGACGCTGGACACGCTCGACGCGGCGGGCCTGGCGCATGCGGGCTCCGCACGCACGCCCGAGGAGGCGGAACGGACCACGATGCTGGAGGTCGCCACCGACGGCGAGCCGGTGCGGGTGGCCCTGCTGTCGTACACGTTCGGGTTCAACGGCATCCCGTACCCCGGTGGCGAGACCTGGCGCAGCAACGAGATCGACCGGCCGGCGATCGCCGAGGACGCTCGCGCCGCCCGCGCTGCCGGCGCCGACGTCGTCGTGGCGGCGCTGCACTGGGGCGACGAGTACGTGCACGAGCCGAGCGAGCTCCAGCGCACGCTGGCGCCCCAGCTGATCCGGTCGCCGGACATCGACCTGCTGCTGGGTCACCACGCGCACGTCGTGCAGCCGATGCAGCGCATCGACGGCGAATGGGTCGTGTACGGCATGGGCAACCTGATGGCCAACCATGCCGAGCCGACGGGGCCGAAGTCCGAGGGCCTGCTCACCCGGTTCCGGTTCACCGAGAACGTCCGTTCCGGCCGGTTCTCGGTCAGCGCGGCGCGGTACCAGCCGCTGTACCAGACCTACGAGCCACCGGTCGAGGTCCTGGACGTGCCCGCGGCGCTGGCGAGCGGAGACGCCGGCACCGCCGGAGCCGCACGCCTACGGGAGGCGCTGCGGCGCACGCGTGACATCGTGGACGACCTCGGGGGCGACGGGGACGGCCTGCGCATGATCGGTGCGAGGTGAACGAGACCCACGCCCGCCCTGTTGCATGGGCGCCAGCGGCACGCCGGCCGCCTGCGCCCCCGCCCGCAGCCGCTGGTCCCACACGGCGAACAGGGTGCTGCTCGCGCCGATCGCGAGCAGACTGGCCACGTGGACCGCGTCGGCGCCGCGCAGGGAGTGCCGGGCCGCGAGTTGGCCACTGCGAACGGTGACGACGTCGGTCAGCTCCACTGCTCGGGCGGCGGCCAGCGCGGTGCGAACCTCGGGGTAGGCGAGGCGGCTCGACACCGCGGCATCACAGCCGTCCCACAGGGTGGCGGCGACGTCGCTCCCGTCCTCGGCGACGACCAGCTGGACGCCCCATGATGGAATCCGGATTCGTCACCGGCGGCGCGGGGGCTATTCTCGTCCGCGTCCCGCCCTGGTTCCGGCCATGGAACCGACCGACCCGAGATTCACTGGAGTGCCCGTGGTCCTGCGCATGTCGACGCTGTTCCTCCGAACGCTGCGCGAAGACCCGGTCGACGCCGAGGTCGCCAGCCACAAGCTGCTGGTGCGGGCCGGCTACGTCCGGCGTGCCGCGCCCGGCATCTACTCCTGGCTGCCGCTGGGTTACATGGTGCTGCGCAACGTCGAGGCGATCGTCCGCGAGGAGATGAACGCGATCGGCGCGCAGGAGGTGCACTTCCCGGCGCTGCTGCCGCGTGAGCCCTACGAGGCGACCAACCGGTGGGAGGAGTACGGCGACACCCTGTTCCGCGTCGTCGACCGCAAGGGCGGCGACTACATGCTGGGGCCGACGCACGAGGAGATGTTCACGCTCCTGGTGAAGGACCTCTACTCGTCCTACAAGGACCTGCCGCTGTCGCTGTACCAGATCCAGACGAAGTACCGCGACGAGGCCCGGCCCCGCGCGGGCATCCTGCGCGGGCGCGAGTTCGTGATGAAGGACTCGTACTCGTTCGACGTGTCCGACGAGGCGTTCATGCGCTCGTACGAGGCACACCGCGGCGCCTACATCAGGATCTTCGACCGGCTGGGTCTCGACTACGTCGTCGTCGCCGCGATGTCGGGCGCCATGGGCGGCTCGGCCAGCGAGGAGTTCCTGGCCATCGCCGAGAGCGGCGAGGACACCTACGTCCGCTCGCCGGGCGGGTACGCGGCCAACGTCGAGGCCGTGCGCACGCCGGCGCCCGCGCCGCTGCCGTACGAGGACGCGCCGGCCGCGCACGTGGAGGACACGCCGGACACGCCGACCATCGAGACGCTGGTCGACGACCTGAACGCGCGCTTCCCGCGGCAGGACCGCCCGTGGACGGCCGCCGACACGTTGAAGAACGTGCTGGTCATCCTGCACCACCCGGACGGCACCCGGGAGCCGCTGGCCGTCGGCGTCCCCGGCGATCGCGAGGTGGACGAGAAGCGCCTCGGCGCGCAGGTGGACCCGGCGGTGCTCGAACCGTTCACCGAGGCGGACTTCGCCGCACACCCCAGCCTGGCCAAGGGCTACATCGGCCCCGGCGTGCTGGGCGAGAAGAACACGTCGGGCATCCGGTTCCTCGTCGACCCCAGGGTCGTCGACGGCACCCGCTGGGTGACCGGCGCCGACCGGCACGGCAAGCACGTCGTCGACCTCGTCTGCGGTCGCGACTTCACCCCCGACGGCACCATCGAGGCCGCCGAGGTGCGCGACGGCGACCCGGCTCCGGACGGCTCCGGCCCGCTCGAGACCGCCCGCGGCATCGAGATGGGCCACATCTTCCAGCTGGGCCGCAAGTACTCCGAGGCACTGGGCCTGCAGGTGCTCGACGAGAACGGCAAGCTGGTCACGGTGACCATGGGCTCGTACGGCGTCGGCGTGTCGCGTGCCGTCGCGGCGATCGTGGAGAACTCGCACGATGACGCCGGCATCGTCTGGCCGCGCGAGGTGGCTCCCGCCGACGTGCACCTGGTGGCGACGGGCAAGGACGACGCGGTGTTCGACGCCGCCGAGTCGCTGGCCGGCGAACTGGACACCGCCGGCGTGCGGGTGATCTACGACGATCGCCGCGGCGTCAGCCCGGGCGTGAAGTTCAAGGACTCCGAACTGGTGGGGGTGCCGACGATCGTGGTGGTCGGCCGCGGGCTGGCCGACGGCGTCGTCGAGGTGAAGGACCGGCGCAGCGGCGAGCGGCACGAGGTCGCCGTCGCCGACGCCGCCGAGCATCTGCGCGAGCTCGTCACGGCCTCGTAGCTGGCCGCGCCCCGCGGCGTGCGCGAGAATCGTCGTGTGGGCCAGCGCGTGGTCACGGCGCAGCGGCACGAGGCGGACGACGTGTCGTGGGCGTTCGCGCGCTGCCTGCCGCACCCGGCGCTGAGCGACGACGTCGTCGGCTACACCGGCTACGCCGAGCACGCGGTCGCGCCGATGCGCAGGCGAGAGGTGCCGGCGCCGCGCGTGCCGGTCATCGTCAGCTTCGGCGACACCATCGAGGTCGTGGACGGCGCCGGGAGGTTCAGCCCGCAGCCGCTGACGTCTTTCGTGGCGGGATTCTCCGACGGCCACGCGGTGACCGAGTACGTCGGGCGGCAGCGCGGTGTCCAGATCGACCTCACCCCGTTGGGCGCCTACCGGCTGCTGGGACTGGCCGGCGCCGAGCTGTGCTCGGGGGTGCTGGACCTGCACAGCGTGCTCGGCGCACCGGCGGACCGGCTGGTCGAGCAGCTGGCCGCGGCGCCGGACTGGCCGGCGCGGTTCGAGCTGGTCGACGCGGCGCTGCTGCGGCGCCGTGAGCGGGCGCCGGCCGTCGACGACGCGGTCGGCTGGGCCTGGCGGCGACTGGTGGCGACGGGCGGGCTCGTCCCGGTCGGAGCGCTCGTCGACGACATCGGGTGCAGCAGGCGGCACTTCGTCCAGCGCTTCCGCCGGCACGCGGGACTCGGGCCGAAGGCGAGCGCCCGGGTGCTGCGGTTCGACCGGGCGGTGCGCCTGCTCGGCTCCGCCCGCTCGATCAGCGACGTCGCCGCCGACACCGGGTACGCCGACCACAGCCACCTGGTACGCGAGTTCCGGTCGATGGCCGGGTGCACCCCCACCGAACTGCGCGTCGAGCGAGGACTCCCCAGCACGTTCCGGCCCGACGAGATCGAGGTCACATAAGTACAAGACCGCCGCGCCCCGCCTTCCTCACCTGCCCGTATCGCTGACGCTCCGACGTTCTACCCGTTGCTTCGCTATCGGCTACGGCACCGGCGTCGTCATGATCGGCACTCTCGGCGTGGGCGACCCGATGTCCGACCTGGCCCCGGTCAACGTGTACGTGGCCGTCGACGACGCCGACGCGCATCACGCCCGCGCCGTGACGGCCGGCGCCGAAATCGTCAGGGACCTGAACGCACCTCGGTGAGAACAGCGACGCGTCCGCGACACGAAGCGGCCCCATCCGTCAGTTTTCTCATCGAGGTGTGTTCAGGTCCCCACCGTCATCGGGTCAGCACCGGCGCCGGCCCGTCGTGTGCCGACGAGATCACCAGCAGCCATCCGCACAGGCGAGTTTCCGGAAGTTGGCCACCAGGCGCCTGCGCCGTCATGCTTGGACGTGACCGACCGACGCCGGAGGAGGGCTCGCGTGGACGACCCGGAGTACGACTACGACCTGCTCGTCATCGGATCGGGACCGGGCGGGCAGAAGGCGGCCATCGCCGCCGCGAAGCTCGGCCACCGCGTCGCGGTCGTCGACCGGCGGGACATGATCGGCGGCGTCTGCGTGAACACCGGGACGATCCCGTCGAAGACGCTGCGCGAAGCGGTGATCTACCTGACCGGGCTGTCGATGAAGGAGCTGTACGGGCAGTCCTACCGGGTCAAGCACGACATCACCGTCCAGGACCTGCTGGCGCGCACACAGCACGTCGTCGGCCGTGAGGTCGAGGTGGTGCGCTCGCAGCTGTTCCGCAACCACGTCGACCTCGTCGTCGGCACCGCACGGTTCACCGGGCCGCACACCGTCGTCGTCGAGGGGTCGGGGGAGCGGCGCCAGCTGAGCGCGGCCAACATCGTCATCGGGACCGGCACCCGGCCGGCGCGGCCGCCGCACGTCGAGTTCGACGACGGCCGGGTGGTCGACTCCGATGGCATCCTGTCCCTGGAGCGGATCCCGGACTCGATGGTCGTGGTCGGCGCGGGTGTCGTCGGCATCGAGTACGCGTCGATGTTCGCCGCCCTGGGCACACGCGTCACCGTCGTCGAGCGCCGTGAGCGGATGCTGGAGTTCTGCGACCCGGAGGTGGTCGAGTCGCTGAAGTTCCACCTGCGCGACCTCTCGGTCGCGTTCCGGTTCGGTGAAGAGGTCGAGAAGGTGGAGATCGGCCGGCAGAGCACGGTGACGACGCTCGCCAGCGGCAAACGCATCCCGGCCGAGACCGTCATGTACTCGGCCGGCCGGCAGGGGATGACCGACGAGCTGGACCTCGAGGCCGCCGGGCTGACGGCGGACGCGCGCGGGCGCATCTCCGTGGACGGGCAGTACCGCACGTCCGTGCCGCACATCTTCGCCGTCGGCGACGTCATCGGTTTCCCGGCGCTCGCGGCCACCAGCATGGACCAGGGCCGCCTGGCGGCGCAGCACGCGTTCGGGGAGCCGGCGAACGAGCTGCACGACATCCAGCCCATCGGCATCTACACGATCCCGGAGATCTCCTACTGCGGGCGCACCGAGGTGGAGCTGACCGAGGCCGCCGTGCCGTACGAAGCCGGCATCGCCCGCTACCGCGAGCTGGCACGCGGGCAGATAGTCGGCGACTCGTACGGCATGCTCAAGCTGCTGGTGTCGCCGTCCACCCGGCACATCCTCGGCGTGCACGTCTTCGGCACGAACGCCGCGGACCTGCTGCACATCGGCCAGGCGGTGATGGGGTGCGGCGGCACCGTCGACTACCTCGTCGACACGGTGCTGAACTATCCGACCCTGTCGGAGGCGTACAAGGTCGCCGCGCTGGACGTCACGAACAAGCTCCGCGAGCTGGAACGGTTCGACCTCTAGCCGGCGAGGCTCTGCGCCACCCAGGCGGAACGGCGACGGTCGTCGTCCATCCCGTCCTCGGCGTACCAGACGATGTTCTGCACCTCGCGCGCGATGGACCACTCGCGCACCCGGTCGTGGTCGAGGCCCGCGGCGTCGGCGATGACTCGCATCCGCCGGCGCAGCGCCGCGGCGCGGTCGGGGCCGTCGAGGTCGTCCAGCCGGTTCCACAGCATCGGAACGACGGCGAACTCGCGGTCGCCGGCGAGCGGTTTCGGGTCGATGGCCAGCCAGTCGCCGCGCCCCGCCGCCGCGACGTGCGCGGGTGCGGCGAGGACGTTCTCGTAGTGCAGGTCGGTGTGGACGAGCCGGTCACCGGACTCGGGCCCGAGCCGGCGGGCCGTGTCGACGGCGCGCTCGAGCAGCTGGTCCGGCGCCGGGCGGCCGAGTTCGCGCCAGCGCCGGGGCAGCTCGTCGACCCAGCGCTCGGCTTCGGCGGCGACGGTGCCGAGGGCGGCGGGCGCCGGCACCGCCAGCCGGTTCAGCAGGTCGGCCAGCACCGGGACGGCCTCGTCGACCGGGACACCGGTGAGGTCGTGGTCGCCGTCCAGCCGCTCCAGCAGCATCGCCCGGCGTGGCGGGTCGGCCTCGAGCAGACGGACCGCACCGGAACCGTCCCACACGGCCAGCGCGGTGTGCTCGTGCTCGTTCTCCCGGTCGGCCGGAGAGATCTTCAGCACCGCCGGCTCGCCCGCGGCGGTGCGCACCGGCACGACGACGCCCACCATGCCGTGCCACGGCTGTCCGGACGGCGGCAGGTCGAGGCGCAGGTCCCACTGCCGGAGGTACTCGGTGACCAGTCCGGGCAGCGAGTCGGCCCAGCGGGCGCCGCTCGTGCCGAAGAAGTCGACGGCAGAGCGGCGCAGGCCGTCCGGAACGGTGATCATGCGCCGGCCCGGTCACCGAGCCCCGGGAACGCGACGGCCTCGCCGTTCCAGGACCGCAGCGCGTCGCGGTGCGCGGCGACGAGGCCCTGCGCGGCGAACCGGCGCAGCTGCGGGGTGTCCGCGGCGCCGGCGAGGTCGGCGTACAGCGTGGCGAGCCGGCGTTCCAGCACGGTGGCCAGCCGGACCGCGCCGGACTCGTCGGTGACCGGCGCGGGGAGGGTGTAGGCGGGCTCGGCCACGACCGGCTGGGCGCCGGCCTCGCGGACCAGGCGAGTCAGCGTGTCGCGGCGGGCACGGTGCGACCGGAGCGCGGCACGGGCGGCGTCGTGGTCGTCCGGCAGGTGCGCGCCGACGACGCCGTAGCCGTAGACGCAGGCGTGTTCGCCGGCGAGCACCGCCTGGGCGGCGGTCAGTGCTGCTTGCGCGTCGCTCACGCGGTGATCACCCCGATTCCAGGACGGCGGCGTGCCCGCTCTCGCAGGCGGCGACCGAGGCCAGCAGTGCCGCCAGCCGGGGTCCGGTGGCGGCCGCGCAGTCCTGCACGCGTGCGCGGCCCGCGGCGGCCTCGGCCTCGACGACCGCGTCCAGGGCCGCTGCCGCGTCGCCGGGGACGTCGGCCGCGGGCAGCCCCGTCGTGCCGTAGGGGAGCGGGCCACCGGACTCGAGGGTCGCGAGGTGCTCTTCGTGCCGAGCGGTCAGCGGCGCAAGCGTGTCGGCCAGGTCCGGGTGCGACTCGACCGTCGCGCGGTGCAGCCTCAGCAGGACGCGTTCGGCACGCACCGCCCGCCAACGGACCTTGACGTCGGCGTCGAGGCGGGCGCGCGAGCCCGGAGCCGTCTTGGCCGCCGAATCGGCGCCGCAGGCCGCCGGGACGGCGCCGGCCAGCGGGACGGCCGCGGCTGCGACGAGCAGGCGCCGCCGTCGTCCGTCGACCACTTCGCTCACCGGGACACCGTAGCCGGTGGCGCCGCGGCACCCGCCGGCAGCCGCCGCCACGCCGTAGTGCTGTCATGCGCGGCGCCGATGTTGGGCTACGCTGGGTGTACCGGCGCGGGGTGCGCCGGACGGCCGCGTGCGCCATCAGCCGCTGCGCGTCCACGGCAGACAACTCGACATCGAGGAGGGCACGGATGAGTTCTGCCACTCGTGACCTTCTGCGGCGGATCATCGATCCGGTCGTGACGGCCGAGGGCCTCGACCTCGAGGACGTCGAGCTCACCCAGACCGGTAAGCGTAGTCAGCTGCGCATCGTCGTCGACTCGGACGAGGGCGTCGATCTCGAGCACTGCGCCGAGGTGTCGAGGCTGATCGCACGGGCGCTCGACGACAGCGACGCCATGGGCGACGACCCGTACACGCTCGAAGTCGGTTCGCCGGGGGTCTCCCGGCCGTTGACGCTGCCGCGGCACTGGTCGCGCGCCGTCGGCAGGCTGGTGCGTGTCCGGTTCCACGGCTCGGACCGGCAGGCCGTGACCGGCCGGGTGGTCTCGGCCGGCAAGCACGCGGCGGTGCTCGAGGTCGACGGCGCGAACCGCGATGTCGCCTACGACGACGTCCGCAAGGCCAAGGTTCAGGTCGAGTTCCGTCGCGACGACGACGGCGAAGAGGAGTGACGTCAGCGTGGACATCGACCTTTCGTTCCTGCGGGCGCTGGAGCGGGAGAAGGACATCTCCTTCTCGCTCGTGGTCGAGGCGCTCGAACGCGCGCTCCTGCTGGCCTACCAGCGCTCCGAGCACGCTCAGCCGCGGGCGCGCGTCGAGCTCGACCGCACCAGCGGACACGTCACGGTCTGGGCGCAGGAGCTCGACGAGGCGGGGACCGTGGTGCGGGAGTGGGACGACACCCCCGAAGGGTTCGGCCGGATCGCCGCGACGACCGCGAAGCAGGAGATCCTCCAGCGGCTGCGCGACGCCGAGGACGAGGTGACCTTCGGCGACTATCTCGACCGCGAGGGCGACATCGTCTCCGGCACCATCCAGCAGGGCCACGACGCCCGCACGGTGATGGTGAACCTCGGCAAGATCGAGGCCGTGCTGCCGGCCGCCGAGCAGGTCCCCGGAGAGCGTTACGAGCACGGCAGCCGCATCCGCTGCTACGTCGTCCAGGTGCGCAAGGGCACCCACGGTCCGATGGTGACCCTCTCTCGCAGCCACCCGAACCTGGTGAAGAAGCTGTTCACGTTCGAGGTCCCCGAGATCGCCGACGGCACCGTCCAGATCGCGGGCATCGCCCGCGAGGCCGGTCACCGCACCAAGATCGCCGTGCACGCGACGGTTCCGGGCCTGAACGCGAAGGGTGCGTGCATCGGCCCCATGGGCTCACGCGTGCGCGCGGTGATGACCGAGCTGCACGGTGAGAAGATCGACATCGTGGACTGGTCGGAGGACCCGGCGGAGCTGGTGGCTCACGCGCTGTCGCCGGCGCGTGTGCAGCGGGTCGAGATCGTCGACCTCGAGGAGCGCGCGGCCCGGGTGACCGTCCCCGACTTCCAGCTTTCCCTGGCCATCGGCCGTGAGGGGCAGAACGCCCGGCTCGCCGCCCGGCTGACCGGCTGGCGTATCGACATCCGTTCCGACACCGATCCGGAGACGGTGATTCGTTCCGCCAACACCCCGGCGTGACGTCTTCGGGCCGGATAGACGCTAGACTGTCTGCGTGGAAGACCGCGCGTCCGGCCGGCCGCCTGTGCGCACGTGTATAGGTTGTCGGTCCCGTGCGGTGAAGTCCAACCTGCTCCGAGTCGTCGCGGACGGCTCCGGCTCACCCCGTGAGCTGGTGCCCGATGTCGACGGCCGGCTTCCGGGACGGGGAGCGTACGTTCACCCGCGCTCGGAATGCCTCGACTTAGCCGAGCGACGTCGAGCGTTCTCGCGAGCCTTGCGCAGCGAGAGGACGCTCGACGTCACAGGGCTGCGTCGGTGGTTCGCTGGGCAGGAGGATCAACCCGGTCGGCCAGGACGGCCGTCCGGCCAGGACGAAGGAGACACGACGTGACGCTCACGAGCGCTCCATGAGCACACAGCGATGAGCACGCGCACCACCTAGCCGGTCCGAGCCGACGCGCCCCGGACCGAGAAGGAGAGCAGTGGCAAAGGTCCGGGTACACGAGCTCGCCAAAGAGCTCGGCGTAACGAGCAAGGACGTCCTCGGCAAGCTGGGCGACCTCGGAGAGTACGTCAAGTCGGCGTCCTCGACCGTGGAAGCGCCTGTTGTCCGTCGCCTGAGGGACGCATACGCCAACGAGCAAGCCGGCGCGAAGTCCGGTGCGTCCGGCGGCAAGTCGGGCAAGCGCCCGCCGAAGCCGTCGCCGCCCACAGCCGGCACCACGACGACACCGTCGGAGCAGGAGCAGTCCGGTCCGTCGCAGCCGGAGCCGCAGCCGTCCGGCATCGAGCCGGCCGCGCCTGCCGCACCGGCGGCCGACCCCGGCACCGTGGCGGCCGAATCCGGCGCGGCCGCGGACGCAGCGGCGCCGGCGACTCCGGCGGCCCCGAAACCCGGTCCGCCGGCCAAGCCGGGACCGCAGCCCTCCGCCGCTCCCGAGCAGGAGCAGGCGGACAGCTCGAACGGCCGCGGGCGGGCTCCGACACCTGGTGACGTCGCGCCCAAACCCGGTCCGGCGAAGCCGAGTGCGCCCAAGCCGGGCGCACCCAAGCAGGGTGGGGCCAAGCAGGGCGGCGCCAAGACCGGCGGGTCCAAGGACAGCGGCCAGAAGCCCGGCTCCGGCTCGGACCGGTCCGGCGGGCCGCGGCCGGGCAACAACCCGTTCGGTGGCGAGAACACCGGCATGGGCCGGCGTCAGGGCGGCGGTTCCCCCCGCCCGGGCAACAACCCGTTCTCCTCCGGCGGCTCCACCGGCATGCAGCGTCCGTCCTCCCGCCGCGACAGCGGCGGCGGGTCCGCGCCGTCCGGCGGGCCGCGGCCGTCGCCGGGGGCCATGCCGGCCAAGCCCGGCTCCGGCTCCGGTGGCGGTGAGAGCGGCAGCGGCAGCGGCAGCGGTGGTCCGCGGCCGAACCCGGGCATGATGCCGTCCCGCCCGTCCAACCGTCCTGGTGGCGGTAGCGGCGGCGGTGGCGGCGGTGGTCGTCCCGGTGGCGGTGGCGGCGGTGGCCGTCCCGGCGGCGGTGGCGGCGGCGGTCGTCCCGGCGGCGGTGGCGGTGGCGGCGGTCCCCGTCCCGGCGGTGGTGGCGGCCCTGCCCGACCTGGCGGCTTCGGTGGCGGTGGCCGTCCTGGCGGCGGTGGCGGCCGTGGACGCGGCGGCACGGCCGGTGCGTTCGGCCGTCCGGGTGGCAAGCCCGCGAAGAGCCGCAAGAGCAAGCGCCAGAAGCGGCAGGAGTACGACAACATGCAGGCGCCGTCGATGGGCGGTGTGCGGCTGCCGCGTGGCAACGGCCAGGTGGTCCGGCTGCCCCGTGGCGCCTCGCTCGCCGACTTCGCCGAGCGCATCGATGTCGACCCCGCCCAGCTGGTCCAGGTGCTGTTCGGCCTGGGTGAGATGGTCACGGCCACGCAGTCCGTCGACGAGGAAACGTTCCGCGTGCTCGGCGAGGAGCTCGGCTACGACCTGCAGATGGTCTCGCCCGAGGACGAGGACCGCGAGCTGCTGGAGTCCTTCGACATCGACTTCGAGGCCGAGGACGACACCAACGCGACGCCGCGTCCGCCGGTCGTGACCGTCATGGGTCATGTCGACCACGGTAAGACGAAGCTCCTCGACGCGATCCGCAACGAGGACGTCGTCGACGCCGAGGCCGGCGGCATCACCCAGCACATCGGCGCCTACCAGGTGCACGTCCCGCACGACGGCGTGGAGCGCGCGCTGACGTTCATCGACACCCCGGGTCACGAGGCGTTCACCGCCATGCGTGCCCGTGGTGCCCAGGTGACCGACATCGCGATTCTGGTCGTGGCCGCCGACGACGGCGTCATGCCGCAGACGGTGGAGGCGCTCAACCACGCGCAGTCGGCAGGCGTGCCCATCGTCGTCGCCATCAACAAGATCGACGTCGAGGGCGCCAACCCGGACAAGATCCGCCAGCAGCTCACCGAGTACAACCTGGTGGCCGAGGAGTACGGCGGCGAGACGATGTTCGTCGAGGTCGCGGCGAAGCCGGGCCAGAACATCGACAAGCTGCTCGAGGCGGTGCTGCTGACCGCGGACGCCGCACTCGACCTGCGTGCCAACACGGCCATGGCCGCACGCGGTGTGGCCATCGAGGGTCACCTCGACAAGGGCCGCGGCCCGGTGGCGACTGTCCTGGTCCAGCGCGGCACGCTGCGTCAGGGCGACTCCATCGTCACCGGTCAGTCCTACGGACGGGTGCGGGCGATGCTCGACGAGTACGGCAACTCCATCGTGGAGGCCGAGCCGTCGCGGCCGGTGCTCGTGCTCGGCCTGACGGCCGTACCCGGTGCGGGCGACAAGTTCCTCGTCGCCGAAGAGGATCGCACCGCCCGCCAGATCGCCGAGAAGCGAGAGGCGGCGGAGCGCAACGCGGCGCTGGCCAAGGCCCGCAAGCGGGTCACGCTCGAGAGCTTCATGGCCGAGAGCAAGGTCGAGACGCTGAACCTGATCCTCAAGGGCGACGTGTCCGGCTCGGTCGAGGCGCTCGAGGACGCGCTGGCGAAGATCGACGTGGGCGACGAGGTGAACCTGCAGATCATTCACCGCGGCGTCGGCGCCGTCACGGCCAACGACGTCAACCTCGCCTCGATCGACCGCGGCATCATCATCGGGTACAACGTGCGGCCGCAGAGCCGCACGGTGGAGGACCTCGCCGACCGTGAGGGCGTCGAGATCCGGTACTACTCGGTGATCTACGCGGCCATCGAGGAGATCGAGGCGGCGCTGAAGGGGCTGCTCAAGCCGGAGTACGAGGAGAGCCAGCTCGGCACGGCGGAGGTCCGCGAGGTGTTCCGCTCGTCCCGTGTCGGCAACATCGCCGGTTGCATGGTCACCAGCGGCATCATGCGGCGCAACGCCTCCGCCCGGCTCATCCGGGAAGGCGTCGTCGTGGGCGACAAGCTCCAGATCGCGTCGCTGCGCCGGGTCAAGGATGACGTCACCGAGGTCCGCGACGGGTTCGAGTGCGGTATCAGCCTCGGGAACTTCAACGACATCCAGGTCGGCGACATGATCGAGACGTACGAGATGAAGGAGAAGCCGAGGGGCTGAGGTTCGGCCGTTGTGGTCGCCTTTCGTGGCGGCGGGATGGGGTGCTCTTGTCTTGGGCTGCTCGCAAGCTCGCTTGACGCCCTGCGACAAGACATCCCCATCCCACCGCCCGGTCAGACCATCCGTCCGTACCTCAACAGCGATGCGTGGGGTTCGTCGCGCGGACTCCTTCATCCGTAGTGCTGGGGGCGGTTGTGTTCGTGGGGACGATCACGTTCGATCTGTTGCTGGGGGACGTGCGCTCCCTGAAACAGAAGCGGGGCGTGGTGCGGCCGGTCGTGGCCGAGATCAGGCGTCACTTCGACGTCGCCGTGGCCGAGGTCGGGCACACCGATCTGTACCGCCGGGCCGAGATCGGGGTGGCGGTGATCGCCGCGGACTCCGGGCGCTGCGCCGAGGTGCTCGACGTCGTCGAACGGCATGTCGCCGAGCGACCGGAGATCGAGCTGCTGTCGACGCGGCGTAGGTTTCATTCTGATGAGGACGATCCGCAGCCGTCCGGTGTGATCACGCCCGATCGAACCGGAGCGGGGGAACGAGAACGAGGAGACACCCATGGCTGATCCAGCGCGTGCCCGCAAGCTGGCAGACCGGATCCGCGAGATCGCGGCCGAGACGCTGGAACGCAGGGTCAAGGACCCGCGGCTGGGGTTCGTGACCGTCACCGACGCCAGGATCACCGGCGATCTGCGTGACGCCACGGTGTTCTACACGGTGTACGGCGACGATTCCGAGCGCGCCGCGACGGCGGAGGCGCTCGAGAACGCGAAGGGGCTGGTCCGCTCCGAGGTGGGGCGGCGCACCGGCGTGAAGTTCACGCCGACGCTGGAGTTCGTCGCGGACGCCATCCCGGAGAACGCGGCGCACATCGACGACCTGCTGCGCAGCGCGAAGGAGTCCGACGAGCAGGTGGCTCGTTCGGCGGCGGAGGCGCAGTACGCCGGCGACACCGACCCGTACCGCCGCCCGGACGACGGGGACGACGAGCGTGCCTGACTGGCACGGCCTGGTCGTCGTCGACAAGCCCTCCGGCTGGACGTCGCACGACGTCGTCGGGCGGCTCCGCCGGTTGGCGGGCACCCGCCGGGTGGGCCATGCCGGCACGCTCGACCCGATGGCCACCGGCGTCCTCGTCGTCGGCGTCGGCAAGGCGACCAGACTGCTGGGGCATCTCAGCGGCACCGAGAAGTCCTACGACGCCACCATCCGGCTGGGAGCGCGCACGCTCACCGACGACGCCGAGGGCGAGGTGACCGGTGGCGCCGACGCGTCCGCGGTCGACGAGGCGGCGGTGAGCGCCGGGGCAGCAGCTCTGACCGGCGATATCGAGCAGGTTCCCAGCGCCGTGTCGGCGGTCAAGATCGACGGCGTGCGCTCGTACCGGCGGGTCCGCTCGGGCGAGGACGTGCAGTTGCCGGCGCGACCGGTGACGGTGCACCGTTTCGACGTGACCGGGCTGCACCGCGACGGCGGGTATCTCGACGTGCAGGCGCAGGTCGTGTGCACGTCCGGGACCTACGTCCGGGCTTTGGCGCGTGACCTGGGCGAATCCCTCGGTGTCGGCGGTCACCTGACGGCGCTGCGGCGCACGGCCGTGGGCCCGTACCGGATCGAGGCCGCCCGCAGCCTCGACGAGCTGGCGGAGCGGTTCGACATGATGTCGATGGCCGACGCCGCCGCCGAGTCGTTCCCGCGGGTCGACGTCGACGAAGAGACCGCCCGGCGGGTCTCGCACGGCGTGCCGTTGCCGGCGACCGGCAAGGGGCCTGGGCCGGTGGCGGTCTTCGGCCCGGACGGTACTCTTCTCTCCCTGGCCGAGGACCGAGGTCCCCGCGCCAAGCACGTGGCCGTCTTCGTGGGATGAGAGTCGGGGAGATGAACGGGGCCGATCGTCAGCAGGTGCACGAGCAGCTCGAGTCCGAGCTCACGCTGCTGGGGCGGCGGATCCGGCGGCTGTCCACGACGCTGGCCCGGCAGGTCGACGACCGCCTCGAGGCCGCCGCGTACGGACTGCTCAGCGCGCTGAACGACGCGGGCGACGTCCGCGCGGGTGACCTGGCCGAACGGTTCGGGCTGGACAAGTCGACGGTGAGCCGCCAGATCGCGCAGATGGAGTCGATGGGTCTGGTCCAGCGGGTGCCGGACCCGATGGACGGCCGGGCGCGGCTGATTCACACCACGGACGAGGGCCGCGAGCGCGTGCGGCAGCTGCGCGAGGCCCGGGGCCGGTGGTTGCGCGCGGCGCTGGAGGACTGGCCGGCCGACGACGTCGACCAGATGGTCGACCTGGTCGGCAGGTTGAACGTGGCCCTGGAGGTCCGCGAGCCCTGAGGCGTGAAAGTTGCGTGCAGCAACCATCGTCCGTATAGTTGTATGCGTCAACCAATAGTCTCGTCCGACGGAGCTCCGCCATGTCCGGAGACGTCTGGGGCGAGGTCGTCGAGCAGGTCCGCATGCTCATGCGATCGACCAGGCACCTCTCCCAACGGCATCTCGAAATCTACGAGGGCCTCGGCCCGACCCTCGGCGGCATGCTCGGCCTGCTCGCCCGTGAAGGACCGATGCGGCTCACCGGGCTGGCCGAACAGCTGCATGTCGACACCTCCGTCGCCAGCAGGCAGGTAGCCGAGCTCGTCGACCGCGGCCTGGTCGTGCGCCGGCCGGACCCGGCCGACGCACGCGCCGGCCTGCTCGAAGTGGGCGACGAGGGCCGTGCCGTCGTCGCCCGGTTTCACGACCGGCGCGCCGAGGTGCTCGCCGCCGCGCTGAGCGACTGGGACGCGGCTGACGCGCACCAACTCGTGACGCTGCTGACCAGGCTCAACGGCGACTTCCGCCGGGTGCTGTGCACCGACGAACTGCAGGAAAGGACCGCATGACCACCGACGTCGCGAACGACGAACCGGCCGCGTCCAACGGCGCGATGACCCACCGGCAGGTGCTCGAGGCGCTGTCCGGCCTCCTGCTCGCCATGTTCGTCGCGATGCTGTCCGGCACGATCGTCGCGAACGCGCTGCCGCGGATCATCGCCGACCTCGGCGGCACCCAGAGCCAGTACACGTGGGTCGTGACGGCCACGCTGCTGGCCGCGACCGCGACCACCCCGATCTGGGGCAAGCTGTCCGACCGGATGAACAAGAAGCTGCTGGTGCAGCTGTCCATCTCGATCTTCGTCCTCGGCTCGGTCCTGGCCGGGTTCTCGCAGAGCACCGGCATGCTGATCGGATTCCGGGTGCTGCAGGGCCTCGGCATGGGCGGGCTGCAGGCGCTCGTGCAGATCGTTCTCGGGTCGATGGTCAGCCCTCGTGACCGTGGCCGCTACATGGGCTACTTCGGCGCCGTGCTCGCCGTCGCCACCGTCAGCGGGCCGCTGCTCGGCGGCGTCATCGTCGACACGCCCTTCCTCGGGTGGCGGTGGTGCTTCTGGGTCGGTGCCCCCATCGCCGGCGTCGCCCTCGTGTTGCTGCAGAAGACGTTGCACCTGCCGGTGCTGACGTCGAACAACCCGATCGACTGGCGCGGTGCGCTGCTCATCCCCGGCGGCATCAGTGTGCTGTTGGTGTGGGTGACGCTCGCCGGTGGCAGCTTCGCGTGGGTGTCGCCGGCCAGCGCCGCGTTCGTGGCGGCCGGGGTCGCACTGGTCTGCGCGGCCGTCGTGGTCGAGCGGCGGGTACCGGACCCGGTCGTGCCGCCCCGGCTGATGCGCCAGCGGACGATGATCCTGGCCATCGTCGCCAGCGTGTCGGTCGGTATCGCGATGTTCGGCTCGGCGATCTTCTTCGGGCAGTACTTCCAGATCGCCCGCGGCTACAGCCCGACCGCGGCGGGGCTGCTGACGCTGCCGATGATGGTGGGGCTGATGTCGGCCACGACCGTCACCGGCCAGTTGGTGACACGGACCGGGCGGTGGAAGAGGTTCCTCGTCGGCGGCACGGCGATGGTCGTCACCGGCCTGGCGCTGCTGGGAACGATCGACCACACGACACCGCTGTGGCAGGTCGGCATCTTCATGGCGATCATGGGCATCGGTGTCGGCTCGACGATGCAGAACCTGGTCCTCGCCGTCCAGAACGGCCTCGACTACCGCGACCTCGGCTCCGGAACGTCCACCGTGACGTTCTTCCGCACCCTCGGCGGCGCGTCCGGCGTCTCCGTGCTCGGAGCGATCCTGGCCAGCCACGTCACGTCGCTCATCTCCGAGGGGCTCGCCGGGCATCCGGGCGCGAGCGCGGCCACCCAGAGCGGCGGCTCCACGTCGCTGGACGTGGGGTCCATGCCCCCGGCCGTGCGCACCGTCGTCGAGCACGCCTACGGCGACGGTACGGCGCTGGTATTCCGGATCTCCGCCGTGGTCGCGCTCGTGTCGTTCGTCGCCGTGCTGTTCATGCGCGAGACGTCGTTGCGGACCACCGTCGGCACGGACGAGCAGGATCAGGCCCCCGAACGGACGTGAGATCGTCGACGTCGGACTACGTGGCCCTCGACCGGTGTTGTCAGGGACAATGACCTTCGGTCGCCACCGCGGCGGCCCATCGAGGACTCACACCGGGGGAGCGCACGTGCACTGCTGGACCGATCTCGCCGAGGTCCCGCGCGGCTTCGGGCCATCGGTGGTCACCATCGGCAACTTCGACGGCGTCCACCGTGGCCATCGCGAGGTCCTGACGCGGATGGTCGCGGACGCGCGGGCAGCCGGAACGCGCGCGGTCGTCGTCACGTTCGACCCGCACCCGCGCGACCTGCATCAGCCCGACCGCGCGCCGCAACTGCTCACAGGTGTGACCGACCGCCTGCAGCTGCTGGCCGAAACCGGACTCGACGCGGTCCTGGTGCAGCCCTACACCTGGGAGTTCGCCCGGCAGTCGGCCGAGACGTTCGTCCGCCGGTTCCTGGTCGAAGGGCTGCGTGCGGTGACGGTCGTGGTCGGGCGGGACGTGCGGTTCGGCTGGCAGAACGAGGGCGACCTGACGACGATGCTCGAACTGGGGGAGCGGTTCGGCTTCGCGGTGGAGGTCATCGACGACGTCACTCCGGCGCCCGAGGCCGGCACGCCGCGACGCTGGTCGTCGACGTGGGTGCGCGAGCTGCTCGGCGCGGGCCGCGTCGCCGAGGCGGCGCAGATCCTGGGCCGCCCGCACCGCATGCGCGGCGTCGTCGTCCGCGGCGACGCCCGGGGGCGTGACCTCGGCTTTCCCACGGCGAACATGGCCGGCGACAGCGCCGGGATGATCCCCGCCGACGGCGTGTACGCCGGCTGGCTGACCCGCACCGGCGGGCGCGCGGCGTCGTCGCGGATGCCGGCCGCCATCTCGATCGGGACGAACCCGACGTTCGACGGTGCCGTGCGCCGGGTGGAGGCGTACGTGCTGGACCGCGACGACCTGGACCTGTACGACGACGAGGTGCTGCTCGAGTTCGTCGAGCTGCTGCGCCCCACGATGCGGTTCGACTCGCTGGAGGAGTTGGTGGCGACGATGACCGACGACGTCGCCAAGGCGCGGGTCGCGCTCGGGGTGTGAGCGGCTGCCCAGCGTGATGGTGGTGCGTTTACCAGTGCCATGGTGCCGGTAAACGCACCACCATCACATGTCACGCGGCGCCGCGCAGCATGAGCCGGCGGTCGGAGCGGCGACGACCGGCCGATCTGACGCGGCCATGGCGGATGTTGGCGGGTCGATCCAGCGCACGTCGGTAAGGCCGTTGTGACCGTGGATCTGCTCGACGTCAGCAATGTCGTCGTAGACGCTCACCGATCGTACGTCGGAGCAGCGCCACGCGAGCGTGACCCGGCCGGACGGGTAGCGGGTGCCGTAGGCGATGACGCCAGTGCCTGACCCGCCGGTGAGATCGTACCGGCGGTGCAATGCGAATAGCCGGGGAAGGTCGTCGATGTCAGGCATGGTTCTCCTCTGCGAGTCGTCAGATCTGGTACCGACTGTGACCCGCAGTTCCGCCGAGAGGAAGGTGTCAACGTGGTGACAAGGGTTCGTCACCATGGTTGTCACCGCGTCTTCACCGCGTTGTGCGAAACTGAAACATGGGCTCGGAATCGTTGCCTGGCTGGGCGGACCGCATCCGCCGCGAGCGGGACCTGCGCGGTTGGTCTCAGGCTGACGCTGTGCGTGCGATGTCGGCTCATGGCGACGGGTCGGTCCCGGAACCGGAGCATGTGCTCAGGCGGTGGAAGTCCTGGGAGTCGGGCGCGACCATGCCGAGCGCGCACTATCAGTCGCTCATCGCCAAGACATTCGGCACGACACGGTTTGCGCTCTTCCCGTCGCCACGCCGTTCCGCCGAGGTCGACGTAGCGACGGTCGCAATGGACACGACTGAGTTGCTCGGGCGGGTTCAAGGCTCCGATGTCGATGGCGCGACCTTGGAGACATTGCGGATCACCGCCGACCGGCTCTGCTCGGCATATGCGCACACCCCGTCCGACGAGCTACTGCGAGAGGCCCGGACCTGGCTCGCACGGGTAGGTGATCTGCGGCATCGCCGTCTCACCCTGCAGCAGCACCGGGAAGTGCTTGCGCTGGCCGGTTGGTTGGCGTTGCTGGTCGGCTGCGTGGAATACGACATGGGCGACTCGTTGGACGCCGAAGCCACTCGGCGCGTCGCATACAGCCTCGGCGCAGAGGCCGGGAACGGTGAGATCCAGGGATGGGCGTACGAGATGCGCGCCTGGTTCGCGCTCACGTCGGGTGACTACCGCGGTGCGGTGGCGAGCGCTCGTGCAGGTGCGCAGGTGGCCGACGGATTCGGCGTCGCAGCTCAACTCGCCGCGCAAGAAGCGAAGGCGTGGGCGCGCATCGGGGACCGGCGCCAGGTCGAGGTGGCCCTGGCCCGTGGCCGAGAGGCCCTGGATGTACTGCCCTATCCGGACAACATCGCCCACCATTTCGTCGTCGACCCTGCCAAGTACGACTTCTACGCCATGGACGTGTACCGGACCTTGGGTGTCGACGACGTCGCCGCCGGTCTGGCCACCGAGGTTCTGCGGGCTCTGCCCACCGGACGCGCGCCGATGCGGGTCGCCGAAGCCAGGATCACCCTGGGCGTCGCCGCCGCACGCGCCGGCGATCTGGAGCAGGCCGTCGACCACGGTGGCCATGCGATCGACGATGGCGTCAAGAAGTCACTGCCGTCCCTTCGGATGACGGCGGGCGAACTGGCGGCGACACTACGTGCCGAGTATGCCGACGAGATCCGCGTACGCGAGTACCTCGAACGTCTCAGGAGACTCGAGGTGCAGTGACGCGATCGATCTCGATTCAGCAAGAAGCACGAAAGGGCATGGTCGTCTCCGGTATGGCATGGCAAATCCGCGAAGCGCGTCTCCCGGACGACGCGGACGACCTCGCGCGCCTCTACGTCGGCAGCGCGCTTCATCACGTCGAACTCGACCCGGGGATGTACCGGGTGCCCGAGGTCCGTGTCGTGGCGGATCGTTTCCGGGCCGCGGCTCACGACGCCGGTCAGGTCGTGCTGATGGCCGACGCGGCGGGCCTCGCCGTGGGTTTTGCCGCAGTCACGATGCTCACGCCGCCCAGCCCAGCGAGCATGCTGGCCGACATGCCGGCAGCGTCGGTGGAAGTCGCAGTGCATCCCGACCGGCGACGACAGGGTATCGGCTCCGCATTGATGCAGGCGGTGGCCGAGCGGGCGCGCAGCCTCGGCGCGCGATGCATCCGGCTCGACGCTCATGCTGACAACGAAGCCGCGCTCGGTCTCTACCACCGGCTGGGTTACCGGCCGACGGGTATCCTGATGCAAGCGAGCGTCGACGAGGTCTGAGCGACGGCCCGCACCGGGGGTTTCTGGGCGGCTGTGCAGCGATCGATTCGGTTGTGACGCTGTTGCGCTGGTATTCTTGGGCCGCCGTCAGAACGGCCGCGGTCACCAGTGCCCCGGTGGACATGCCCGGACGCGCCGCGCAACGATTCAGACAAGGAGTTCCGTGCCGACCGACACCGCCACGAAGCAGCAGATCATCGCCGAGCACGCTCGCGACGAGGGCGACACGGGCTCGCCCGAGGTCCAGATCGCGCTGCTGACGCACCGCATCAACCACCTCACGGAGCACCTGAAGACGCACAAGCAGGACCACCACAGCCGACGCGGCCTGCTGCTGCTGGTGGGGCAGCGTCGCCGGATGCTCAAGTACCTGTACGCGGCCGACGTCGCCCGCTACCGGGCGCTGATCCAGAAGCTCGGCCTGCGCCGATGACACGTTCGTCGAGGGAGCGGACTCCCACCTCGGGAGCCGCTCCCTCGTCGTATAACTGAACACCGACCAACCCGAACAGGGCGGGCCACTGTGAACGTAGCCGGCCGGTCCTCGGTTGTGGCTCTCGGGTTTCTTCCCGCGGGCTTCCATCGAAGACCGGCACATACCAACCTCCGTCACAGGTGCCTTCCCGCGAAGTACCAGGAGGACGACCCATGACGGGTCCGCAAATCCACAGTGCCGAAGCCGTGATCGACAACGGTAAGCACGGCACGCACACCATGCGGTTCGAGACCGGCCAGCTCGCGCAGCAGGCCGCCGGCTCCGCGACGGTGTATTTCGACGACGACACCATGCTGCTGTCGGCCACGACCGTGTCCAAGCAGCCGAAGGAGCACCTCGACTTCTTCCCGCTGACGGTCGATGTCGAGGAGCGCATGTACGCCGCGGGACGCATCCCCGGCTCGTTCTTCCGCCGCGAGGGCCGGCCCAGCGAAGAGGCCATCCTGACCTGCCGGCTCACCGACCGTCCGCTGCGCCCGTCGTTCGCGAACGGCCTGCGCAACGAGGTCCAGGTCGTCATGACGGTCATGTCGCTGCACCCGGATCACATGTACGACGTCGTCGCCATCAACGCCGCGTCGGCGTCCACTCAGCTGTCCGGGCTGCCGTTCTCCGGCCCGATCGGAGCGGTACGTGTCGCGCTGGTCGAGGACCAGTGGGTGGCGTTCCCGAACCACTCGCAGCTGTCCGAGGCCGTGTTCGACATGGTGGTCGCCGGTCGGGTGCTGCCCGACGGCGACGTCGCCATCATGATGGTCGAGGCGGAGTCCACCGCCGAGACGTGGAATCTCGTGCAGGCCGGCCGGACCGCCCCCACCGAGGAGGTCGTCGCGGCGGGTCTCGAGGCGTCCAAGCCGTTCATCACCGAGCTCGCCAACGCCCAGCGGCGGCTGGCCGACGCCACAGAAGACGGTGTCAAGGAGGCGGGTGAATTTCCGGTCTTCCTCGACTACAGCGACGAGATCCACGCGGCCGTCGAGGACGCCGCCCGCGACGAGCTCACGAAGGCGCTGACCATCGCCGGCAAGCACGAGCGTGACGACCGCCTCGACGAGATCAAGGCCGACGTCAAGGAGAAGCTGGCCGAGCGGTTCGAGGGTGCCGACAAGGAGATCAGCGCCGCCTTCCGTGCGGTGACCAAGAGCGCCGTGCGCGAGCGGGTGCTGCGCGACAACGTACGCATCGACGGTCGTGGCCTCACCGACATCCGGACCCTGTCCGCCGAGGTCGGGCCGATCCCGCGGGCACACGGCTCGGCGCTGTTCGAGCGTGGCGAGACGCAGATCCTCGGCGTCAGCACGCTGAACATGCTGAACATGGAGCAGAAGCTGGACACGCTCTCGCCGGAGAAGTCCAAGCGCTACATGCACAACTACAACTTCCCGCCGTACTCGACCGGCGAGACCGGCCGTGTCGGCACGCCGAAGCGGCGCGAGGTCGGTCACGGCGCGCTCGCCGAGCGGGCGCTGGTGCCGGTCATCCCGCCGCGCGAGGAGTTCCCCTACGCCATCCGGCAGGTGTCCGAGGCGCTGGGCTCGAACGGCTCGACGTCCATGGGCTCGGTCTGCGCGTCCACGATGTCGCTGCTCAACGCCGGTGTTCCGCTGCGGGCGCCGGTGGCGGGCATCGCTATGGGTCTCATCTCCGGCGAGCTGACGAACGACGCCGGCGAGTCCGAGCGTCGCTACGTGACGCTGACCGACATCCTGGGCGCCGAGGACGCGTTCGGCGACATGGACTTCAAGGTCGCCGGCACCAAGGAGTTCGTGACCGCGCTGCAGCTGGACACCAAGCTGGACGGCATCCCGGCGTCGGTGCTGGCGGCCGCGCTGCAGCAGGCCCGCGACGCGCGGCTGACGATCCTCGATGTCATGTCCGAGGCGATCGCCGAGCCGGACGAGATGAGCCCCTACGCTCCGCGCGTCATCTCGATCAACATCCCGGTCGACCAGATCGGCGCGGTGATCGGGCCCAAGGGCAAGGTCATCAACCAGATCCAGGAAGACACCGGCGCCGAGATCGGCATCGAGGACGACGGCACGATCTTCATCGGTGCCACCGACGGTCCGTCGGCGGAGGCCGCCCGGTCGGCCATCAACGCCATCGCCAATCCGACCATGCCGGAGGTCGGCGAGCGCTACCTGGGCACCGTGGTCAAGACCACCAGCTTCGGCGCGTTCGTCTCGCTGTTGCCGGGCAAGGACGGCTTGGTGCACATCTCCAAGCTGCGCACGCTCGCGGGTGGCAAGCGGGTCGAGAACGTCGACGACGTCGTCGAGGTCGGGCAGAAGATCCAGGTCGAGATCACCGAGATCGACGACCGGGGCAAGCTCGCCCTGACGCCGGTGGCCGACGAGGATTCGGGTTCCGCCGAGTCCACCGAGACCGCCGACGTCTGATCGTCGCTGGTGACGGGATTCACGCGCACGCTGCTGGGTGAGGACGAAGGCGGGTTGGTCCGCCGCACCGTCCTCCCCAGCGGCCTGCGCATCGTGACCGAGGCCGTGCCGACCGTGCGGTCGGTGTCGATCGGCATGTGGGCCGGGGTGGGATCGGTCGACGAGGCGCCGCACCAGGCCGGCGCCACCCACTACCTCGAGCACCTGCTGTTCAAGGGCACGCCGAAACGCAGCGTGCTGGACATCTCGGCGGCCATCGAGTCGGTGGGCGGTGAGCTCAACGCGTTCACGGCGAAGGAGTTCACCTGCTACTTCGCCCGGGTGCTCGACACCGACCTGCCGTTGGCCGTCGACGTCGTCGCGGACATGGTGACCTCGTCACTGATCGAGTCCGCCGACGTCGAGAGTGAGCGAGACGTCGTGCTCGAGGAGATCTCGATGCGCGACGACGACCCGTCGGACGCGGTGCACGACCTGGTCGCCGAGCGGATGTGGGGCGACAGCCCGCTGGGACGGTCGATCCTCGGCACGGTCGACAGCATCACGTCGATGTCGCGCGACACCGTCCACGACTACTACCGCGGGCACTACCTTCCGCGGAACATCGTCGTCGCCGCGGCGGGCAACGTCTCTCACGACGACGTGGTGGCGATGGTCACCGACGCGTTCGCCACCGCCGGGTTCGACGTCGAGGAATCGCCCGCGCCGCCGCGCATCGGGGGGACGACGCCGGTGAACCCGCCCGGCGTGTCGGTGCTGCACCGGCCCACCGAGCAGGCCAACGTGGTGCTGGCGGTGCCCGGACTGGCCCGCAACGACGACCGGCGATTCGCGCTGGGTGTCCTGAACGCCGCGATCGGCGGCGGCATGTCGTCACGGCTGTTCCAGGAGATCCGCGAGCGGCGCGGCCTGGCGTACGCGGTCTACTCGTACGCCGCCCAGCACGCCGCCGCGGGCATGTTCGGGGTGTACGTCGGCTGCCAGCCGAAGAAGGTCGACGAGGTGCTGGAACTGTGCCGGTCGACGCTGGACGAGGTCGTCTCGTCGGGCATCTCCAAGGAGGAGCTCGACCGGGGCAAGGGTCAGGCCCGCGGCGGGCTCGTTCTCGGCCTGGAGGACACCAGCGCCCGGATGAGCCGGCTGGCGAAGGCCGAGCTGGTCTACGACGAACTGCCGAGTGTCGACGAGCTGATCAGCCGCGTCGACGGGGTCACCATGGACCAGGTGCGCGAGCTGGCGGAGACGCTGCTGACGGCGTCGCCGTCGCTGGCGGTGGTGGGCCCGTTCGACGAGGCGCGCCGCTTCGACGCCGCCGTCGCCTGAGCCGCGTACCTACCTCAACCGGCGACCGTGGTGGACGACCTCGTCCACCAGTGTCCGGACGTGCTCGGCCTCGGTGCGGTAGTTGATCAGGCAGGCGCGGATGGCGTAGCGGCCGCGCACGACCGCGTTGGACGGATGCACCAGGCCGGCTCGCTGCACGGCGTAGAGGATCTGCTCGTTCAACGCGTCGAGCTCGGCCTCGGTGAGGGGGTCGGCTCCGGCGGGCGGGACGTACCGGAAGCACACGATCGACAGCTCGGGATCGGCCAGCGCCTCCAGCTCGTCATGGTCGGACACCAGGTGGTGCAGCCACCGCGCCAGCTCGATGTCGTGCTGGATGCGCCCGGCGAACGCGCTCCAGCCGTGTGCCATCAGTGACACCCAGACCGGCAGTGCGTCGAACGGACGGGTGAACTGCGGCGTCGACTGGTAGCGCAGCACCATGTCCTGCTCGAGCTCCGCGTCGAGCTGTGCGTAGTCGGGGCGCAGGGTGAACGACGCCAGCTGGCGGGCTGGGTCGCGGAACAGCACCAGGCTGGACGAGATCGGGATGTTCATCCACTTGTGCGGGTCGCAGGTGACCGAGTCCGCCCGCTCGATGCCGGCGAACCGATGCCGGAGGTCGTCGACCATGGCGGCCGGCCCGCCGTAGGCGGCGTCGACGTGGAACCAGCAGCCGTGCCGCCGCGCGATCTCACCCAGCTCGGCGAGCGGGTCGACTGCGCCGAGCTCGGTCGTGCCCGCCGTGCCGACGACGCACAGCGGCCGGACACCGCCGGCGAGGTCACGCTCGACGGCCGCGGTCAGCGCGTCCGGGCGCATCCGCAGCCGCCCGTCGGTGGTGATGCGCCGCACCATGGCGGTGCCCAACCCGAGGATGTCCGCGGCGCGGTCGACGGTCTCGTGCGCATCGTCGGAGGCGTAGACCGCCAGCGGCGGACCGGCGGCGACACCGTCGCGCCGGACGTCCCAGCCGGCGAGTGTGTCCCGGGCGACCGTCAGCGCCATCAGATTGGCGGTCGCGCCACCGGTGACGAAAGCGCCGGAGCTGTCGGCCGGCAGGCCGAGGCGCTGGGCGAACCAGGACAGCACGAGCGTCTCGAGCTCGGCCGCGGCCGGACCGAGCGGCCAGCCTCCCGCGTTCTGGTTGATCCCTGCCGCCAGCAGCGACGCCGGTGCGCCCGGGACCGTGCCCGCTCCGGAGATGAACGCCATGTAGCCGCCGTGCCCGGTCTGAGTGCTGTACTCGAACACCATCTGGCGCAGCGCGGCCAGCAGTTCGTCGTCGTCCTGCGGATCGTCCGGCACGGCGTGGGCGACAGCGGCCCTGGTCTGGGCCGGCGTGTGCGTGTGCGCGACCGGTAGATCGGGCAGCCGGCGCAGGTACTCGACCCACAGGTCCAGCATCGCCCGTCCGAACCGGTGGGCACGGTCGGGGGACCAGTCGAGGTCTGGCAGTGGCTCGGGGCGCTGCATGCGCCGACGCTACATCGGGGGTACGACAGCGAGTCCGCGGCCGTCAGAACGGCGGTGGGCCGGTTCCGGGTCTGTCGATGACCGGCCCGGTCCGTTCCGGTGGTTCGGTGTACCGGTGTCCGGAGGGCGACAGCCACACGCATACGCCGGTGCTGGTGCGTTCGAGGTGCCATCCGCCACCGTGTTTGAGCAGGTGGTGGGTCTTGCAGAGAGTGTGGCAGTTGCAGGCCGCGGTGGGCCCGCCCCGGCTGAACGGGTCGCGGTGGTCGATCTCGCAGCGGATGGCCGGCCGGTGGCACCCGACGGCGCGGCATTCGCGGTCGCGGAGGATGACGTGGTCGACGAGGGCTTGGGTGGGCCGGTAGCGGGTGCGGCCGTGGTCGAGGACCTCGCCGGTGGCGGGGTGGGTGCCGAGCCAGGTCCAGACGCCGGCGGCGGCGAGGTGGCGGGCGGTCTCGGCTGGGACGGGGCCGTAGCCGTGCAGCTCGGCCGGGTCGTCGCTGAGCCCGAGCATGGTGGTGAGCGGGAAGGTGAGGTGCACGGTGACCGGGCGGTGGTGCGCTGTGGCCAGCGGCGTGCCGGAACCGGCGTGCTCGGTGGTGCTCAGCGAGGTCCACGCGAACGCGGCGAGGGCGTCGGCGCGGCGCTGATCGGCGGTGCGGGGCTCGCGCCCGGCGTGGCGGTCGTGCCGCTCCGCGGCCGTCGCGGCGGCGTCGAGGGTGTTCCTGAGCGCGACGGCGTCTTCGGCGGGTAGCAGCGCGTCGAGGTGGGCCATGCCGTCGCCGGCCGGGGTGACGGCCACGTAGCGGCGTTGCCGGGCGGTGCGGCAACGGTCCTGGGCGTCGGTGGCGGCGAGCTTCGCCAGCAGTTCGGTGATTCTGCGGCGCAGCGCCACGGAGTCGAGCTCGGGCGCGTCCGGTAGGACCGCGATTTCGACGCGGCGGCGAACGGCAGGGGCGTGCCCGCCGAGCTCGTTGGTGATGGTGCGGGCGCGCCGTTCGTCGATGGTGCCGTCGGTCAGGGCGGCGTGGGTGGCGGGGAAGTCCTCGACGAGCTGGACGGCGTGCCCGACGGTGTTCTCCGCCTGCCGGACGGTGGTCGCGGTGCGCGCGGCGAGGTCCATCGCAGTGTTGGTGACCGGGTTCGCCGACCGGGATCCGGTGTCGGCTGGGCGCATCTGCGCACGCCGGGTGAGCTCGGCCATCGTGCCCGCATGCCGGGCTTGTGCCCAGGCGATGAGGCGCTGCCAACCGGCGGCGGCCTCGACGAGGTCGTACGCGTCGAGGCCGGCGGTGTCGGTGGCGGTGAGCAGATCGGCCGTCTCGGGCCCCGGGAGCATGTCCGCGACCGCCTCCGGCGCGAACCCGTCGCCGGCGTCGGCCGGATCGACCACGGCCCGACCGTCCGGGCCGTACGGGGGACCCGGGTCGTGCGGGTCGCCACCGAGACCGTCGGTGGGCTCGAGGACGGCGCCGTCCGCCTCGTCCCGCAGACCTGCCGTCAGAGCACCGTGACCGTCTTCCTCGAACATGTGAACGACACTACCGCGTGCCACCGACAACCTCGGCCGATCAACGGCCAACCACGACGGCGGCCGCGCCCGACGGGTGGGCTGCCAGGCCCGTCACGACGAGGGTCAGCCGATGTCGGCGGCGAGCGCTGAGCCGAAGACCCGCGCCGTCCACCGCGTTCCCGGCGGGAGGTCGCCTCGCCGGCTGGAGGTGACCACGCGCGGGCGGGTGATCGTCTGGGTGCGGCCGCGCCGCGTGACCTCCGCGTGCCCTGCGGCTGCGACGTTGCGGGACCAGTCGGTCTCGCCGTAGGTCAGTGCGATGACGAGGGTGTCGCCGCGCCGGTACGCGAGCACGACCGTCCGGTAGGTCCGCCCGGTGCGCCGGCCGCGATGCGTCACCACGGCCCACGGCGGCAGATACGGCGCCCACAACCCCATGACCGGGTTGGCGACGTGCCGGTTGGAGCGCGCGAGCCACCGCGGCAGCCGGATCGGCACGGCTTCACACCCCCGGGTACCCGTGCTGGCGCCACGCCTCGTACGTGGCGACGGCGGCGGAGTTGGAGAGGTTCAGCGACCGGCGGCCGGGCAGCATCGGGATGCGGACCCGCTCGGTGACCATCGGGTCGTCCAGCACGGCGTCCGGCAGGCCGTCGGGCTCGGGCCCGAACAGCAGTGCGTCGCCGGCACGATACGTGACCTCGCTGTGCCGGGTGGTGGCCGTGGTGGCGAAGGCGAACACCCGGCCGGGCTCGGCCGCCTTGCGGAAGGCCGTGAGGTCGGCGTGCACCGTGACGTTGGCGAGGTCGTGATAGTCGAGCCCGGCGCGGCGGAGCTTGGCGTCGTCGAGGTCGAATCCCAGCGGCTCGACCAGGTGCAGATGAGCACCGGTCGCGGCGACCAGCCGGATGGCGTTGCCCGTGTTGGGCGGGATGCGCGGTTCGTAGAAGACGACGTGGAACACGTTGGCTCCGATCGGCTCGCGAGGTCGGTCACCAAGCAGCGTATTCCGCATGGCGGGCGCGACGTCGCCGGGGAGACGGGGCGCCGCTCGGGCTACCCGTCAACTCGCTCGTGAGTGTCGGCGTGGACGGACCGTGCGATCCGGCGCACCGCCCGGCTGACACGCTGCCGGGCGGCGGGCCAGGCAAAGCCGTGGCGGGCAGCGGCGTCCGCTCCGCCGCGCTGTCCTGGTGCTGGTGCGTGGATGTCGACGATCAGCGTTGCCTCCTGGGCGGAGACGGCGCCCGTGTCCACGGCCCACGCCAGGAGCTCGAGCAGTTCGAGGTCGGCAGGGATCTGCGTGGGCTGGGCCGCGACGGCATGCGGGATGTCCGCTCCTGCTGGCAGTTCGTGGCGTCGAGGAGCGAGCTCGCCGACCACGATCCGCAGTGTGTCCATAGCGATGTTGGCGGCGACCTTGCGGTGACGGCGCTCGACGGGATACGTCGCGATGACCGTCCAGAGCGCGGTGACCGTCGCTTGCTCGAGGTTGTCGCGTGTGTCCCGGCCGGCGTGACTGGCTGCGATCCGGACGGCCTTGCCCAGCATGAGCTGCAGGACGGTGCGGGTGGCCAGTTCGTCACCGTCGTGCCCGAGCCGCACCAGGGCGAGCAGGATCTCGTCGGCCTGCTCGGGAGCGGCTCCGGCGACGGCCGCTTCGACCGAACGCAGATCCGCACAGCCGGCGATGGCGCCGTGCACGGCCGCCCAGCCGGAGACCGTCGCTTGGTTGGTGGGGGCGGCGCACAGCTCCGTCCACTCGGAGTTCAGACGGCCGACGAGGCTGGAGTCGTTCCGGTGCCGGGCCCCGGTTCGCCCGACACTGGTGTGGAGATCGTCCGTGGGTTCGGGTGTGCGGCGTTCCGCGGCGGGGCGGATGGCGGCGTCGATGGTGATCACGATGGCTCCTCGCGTGTGGACCGACACCGAACACGCTGCTTGCCGCCTCTTGCCGGTCGGCTTGCCCCGGTCCCGCCGGGTGTGACGAGGCACACTTGCCCGGCGGTGCCTTCTGGTTGCCCGGGCACGCTCCGGCTCTGATGCGTCTCGAAACTCGGTTGTCCACAGTCGAACCCGGCCCGCCGCGGTCGTCCACAGATCGCGCGAGCGCCGTTGTGGTGGTGTGCTCAGGTGGGGAGAGTCGTGGCCATGTCCAAATCTCGTTCCAGTAAGCGCCGCTCGAAGCGGCGGTCACACCACGCCCGCCAGTCCCCCCAGACTCCCCAGGATCCGCAGGCCCGCCAGCATCTCGGGCCCGTCTCGGTCGCTGAATTCGAAGAGATGCTGACCGAAGAGGATCTTTGGCTGATGACCGAGGCAGTGGGCGCGGAGCAACGCGGCGACCTCAGCCATGCGCTGGCCTGCCTGCAACGCGCCCCACGACCCGTCGGCAGTTCTTGGGATGACGAGCTTGCCGAGATGGTCGAGCTCGGCGAGAGCGCAGAGCCGTGGCAATGGGCCAGGTTCACCGTCGCCGCCGCTGGTCGCTGGGTCAGAACTCTGCCGTTACCGCTGGTGGCCCGAGTGATCCGTGAGGTCACCGACGCGGCCGAGGGCGCCGACGGTCCGGTCTTCCCGGAGTATCCGGGCTGGGTCGCCGGCCGCGCGGCGCTGCACCCAGCGGTCGCCGGCACGCTGCTGTTCGACGAACTCATGCTCGAGGTCTTTCTCGTCCAGGTCGCCCCTGTCCTGGCCGGTCGAAGTGGCGGAGGCCGGACATGGGCGGACACGCCCGGCCGGATCTACGAGCTCGTCGGCGTCGACGGAGTCGAACTCGACGTGCGCGAGCACGCCACCGGGCGTGAGCACAGGATCCGGCACCTCGGCGAGACCGTCGGACTGGGCCCGGGCGATCTGGTCTACGGACATCTCATCGACGTGCCTGGCGAGCCGGCGCTGATCTTCGCGGCTCCACCGATCGTGGTCGACGAGGTGGTGGCGCAGCGCCTCGAACGGCTTGCCGACCATGATCCGTGGGATCTCGAGTCGCGGTGCGCCGCGCTGGGTGCGGCGGTCCGTTCCGGCGACCCTTACCACCGGCCACCGATCGAGTTCGACGACGAACCGGCTCCGTGGGTGCGTGAACTGATGGCCGACGGCCTCGGCCGTGTCGATGCCGAACAACTCGCCACCATCGAAGCGGTGATCATGGCGTGTGAAATCAGCTCCGGTTCGGCGCCGTCGGCTGCGTTTCATGCCGGCGTCGCTCTGGCGCATCCCCAGGTCTATGCCGAAGCGCAGCGCCGTTACACCGGGTCCGAGCACGAGGCGCTGTGGCGTACGCTCGCCGGCGCCAGCCACGGCCGAGAACGGGCCCGGTTCGTCCAGCTGGCCGAGGCCAGCCGGGGCCACCGGGAAGCGTCGTGAAATCGCCGGCCGGTGTCGGCAAGCCTCGGGCCGGGTGTCGTCGAGGTGGCGCGGGCGAGAGCGGTAGAGCACCGGGCGGCGAACGCCGGAGCGTCAGTACGCAAGACTGGGCGCATGAATGTACGCGTTGCGGTGATCGGTGCGGCCGGCCGGATGGGACAGCAGGTGTGCCGGGCGGTCGAGTCGGCCGACGACCTCGACCTCGCCGGGCGGTTCGACGCCGGCGACGAACTGGGTGACCTCGGCGGGGCGGACGTCGCGGTGGACTTCACGGTCCCCGGCGCGACGCTGGCGAACGTGCTGCACTGTGTGTCCAGGGGCGTGCACGCGGTGGTCGGCACCACCGGGTGGACCGACGACCGGCTGGCCGAGGTACGCACCGCGCTGGACGAGCGGCCCGCGGTCGGCGTGCTCGTCGCCCCGAACTTCGCCATCGGGGCGGTGCTGACCATGAAGTTCGCCCGCGAGGCGGCACGGTTCTACGAGTCCGTCGAGGTCGTCGAGCTGCATCACCCGGACAAGGTCGACGCGCCCAGCGGCACCGCAGTGCGCACCGCACAGCTGGTCGCCGAGGCGCGCCGGGACGCCGGTGTGGACCCCGCACCCGACGCCACCGCCTCCGGCCTGGACGGGGCCCGCGGCGCCGACGTCGACGGGGTGCCGGTGCACGCGGTGCGGCTGCGCGGGATGGTGGCACACGAGGAGGTGCTGTTCGGCTCGCCGGGCGAGACGCTGACGCTGCGGCACGACTCGTTCGACCGCGAGTCGTTCATGCCCGGCGTGCTGACCGGTGTCCGTCAGGTGCGCGAACGCCCGGGGCTGACGGTCGGGCTCGAAAGCTACCTCGGGCTGTGAGCGCCGCCAGGCGCGAACGCGCGTGGGCCGTCGGCATGGCGGCGCTGGTCGCCGTGCTGCTGGTGCTCGTCGGCTGGCGAGGATTCCTGCTGCTCGACTCCGGCGAGGCGGCGGGCGTCGGTATCGGTGTCGCGGTGCTCGTGATCGCGGCCGTCGGGGCGTGGATCCTGTGGCGGTCGGTGTCGTTCGGGATCCGGATGCAGACGCTGGCGCGTGAGCTCGAGGCCGAGGGCGGGCTGCCGGCCGACGAGCTGCCGCGCAGACCGAGCGGCAGGGCCGACCGGGCCGCAGCCGACGCGCTGTTCGAGCAGCGGCGCGCCGAGGTCGAGGCGGACCCGGACGACTGGCGGGTGTGGTTCCGGCTCGCGCTGGCCTACGACGACGCCGGAGACCGCTCCCGCGGGCGCGAGGCCGCACGGGCCGCGATCTCGCGGTATCGGGCCGAGTCCCGCTGACCCTCTTCTCACCGAGCCCGGAACCCGGCAGGGTAGGGGAACGCGGCGGGTTGTGCGGTGACGCATCGGTGGAGGAGTGGTGTGCGGATGAGCGGACGGTTCTCTCGGTCGGCGGCAGTGTTCGGCACGGTCGCGGTCGTGGCGGCGACGTTGCAGGGTTCGGCGCAGGCGGACGGGCCGGACGAGTCGGCGCCTGCCGCGCCCGGTGCCGGCGAGCGGGCGGGCCATCCGCCGCAATTCCCGCCGGGCCGGCCCGCCCCGCCGAAACAGCCGGTCGCGACCGGGTTCGGAGGGGCTGTGGCGACGGTGGACGCCGACGCCACGGCCGCGGGCATGCGGGCGTTGCGCCGCGGCGGCACGGCCACCGACGCTGCCGTGGCGGCCGCGGCCGCGCTGGGGGTCACCGAGCCGTTCTCGTCCGGCATCGGCGGCGGCGGGTTCTACGTGCACTACGACGCGGGCACGGGCGAGGTCTCGACGCTCGACGGCCGCGAGACCGCGCCGGCCGCCGCGACCGAGGAACTGTTCATCGATGCGGAGACCGGCGAGCCGTTGCCGTTCCAGCAGGCGCGGGTCAGCGGCCTGTCCGTCGGCACGCCGGGCACGCTGCAGACCTGGCAGGAGGCACTGGACCGGTGGGGGCGGCGGTCGCTGGCCGACGCGCTGAGCCCGGCGACCCGGCTGGCCGCGCGCGGGTTCGTCGTCGACGAGACGTTCCGCTCCCAGGTGGCCGGAAACGCGGAGCTGTTCGCCGACTTCCCGGCGTCCGCGGAGCTGTTCCTGCCGGACGGCGCGCCTCCGGAGGTCGGTTCCCGGCTGCGTAACCGCGACCTCGCGGCGACCTACCGGCTGATCGCGCGGCACGGGACGGACGCGTTCTACGGCGGCGAGATCGGCGCGGACGTCGCGGCCACGGTGCAGGACCCGCCGGTGGCCGACGATGCGGACCGCGACGTCCGGCCCGGCTCGATGACCGTCGACGACCTCGCCGGCTACGAGGTCGTCGAGCGCGAGCCGACGACGGTCGAGTACGACGGCCTGCAGGTGTTCGGCATGGGCCCGCCCTCGTCCGGCGGCAGCACCGTCGGTGAGGCGCTGAACATCCTCGAGACGGCCGACCCGGGACCCGACGACACCACCGCGGCCCTGCATCACTATCTCGAGGCCAGCGCGCTGGCCTTCGCGGACCGTAACCGCTACGTGGGCGACCCGGACGTCGTCGACGTGCCGCTCGACGAGCTGCTGTCGCAGGGGTTCGCGGACGAACGCGCGTGCGAGATCGCCCCGGCGGCCGCGGCGGACAAGCCGGTCGCACCGGGTGTTCCGGACGGCGAATACACCGGCGGCGACAGCTGCGGCCCGGAGGCCGGCGCGGGCGCCGTCGCGCACGAGGGGATGTCGACGACACACCTCACCACCGCCGACCGGTGGGGCAACGTCGTCGCCTACACGCTGACCATCGAGCAGACCGGCGGCAGCGGTATCGCGGTGCCGGGACGCGGGTTCCTGCTGAACAACGAGCTGACCGACTTCAACTTCGCACCGAGTCAGGGCGACGCGCCCGACCCGAACCTGCCCGGACCGGGCAAGCGGCCGCGCTCGTCGATCTCGCCGACGATCGTGCTCGACGACGGTGAGCCGTTCCTGGCGCTCGGCACCCCGGGCGGCTCGACGATCATCACGACGGTGCTGCAGACGCTGGTCAACCGGATAGATCTCGGCATGGACCTGCCGGAGGCGCTCGCGGCGCCGCGAGCCTCACAACGCAACACGCCGTCGGTCACCGCGGAGCCGGAGTTCGTCGAGTCGCGGAGCGGCGAGCAGCTGCGCTCGCTGGGCCACAGCTTCACGACGACGCCCGAGATCGGCGCGTTGACCGGGCTGGAGTTCCTGCGCGGCGGACGGATCCAGGCCGTCGCCGAGCCCGAGCGGCGTGGAGGCGGCAGCGCGGCGGTCCTGTTCCCCGTCAGGTGAGCGCGCGCAGCACGGCCGTGGTGGCCGCCGCGACCAGGATCACCACCAGGAACGACTGTCGCGCCACCAGCGCCACCACGGCCGCGCCGACGCCCGCCAGCAGCGCGAAGTCCACGGCCAGCCGGCCACCGGCGTCGAACAGCCCCGTCGCGACCAGCGCGGCGAGCATCGCCACCGGCAGGAACATCGCGATCCGCTGTACCGCCGGGCGTTCCAGCAGGGACGCGGGCACCGAGACACCGGCGAGCTTCAGCAGGTAACAGCCGACCGCGGCGGCGAGCACGGCGAGCCAGATCACGGTGCCTCCTCGGTGCGCCGGCGCGGCAGCAGCCCGGCGACCACCGCGACCGGCGCCGTGGCCAGGACCGGAAGGCCGGCCGGGACGAGCGGAACGAGCGCGGTGGCGATGAGCGCCCCGGCCGCGGCGACCCAGCGCGCGGCCGGCACGCGCAGCCGCGGCCACAGCAGTGCCAGGAACGCCGCCGGCGCCATCGCGTCGAGGCCGAGGGCACCGACGTCCCCGATACGGGAGCTGGCCAGGGCGCCCGCCGCCGTGCCGGTGTTCCAGAACGTGAAGAGCAGGACGCCGGTGGTCCAGAACGCGTAGCGCTGTGCCTCGGGATCCTCTCGGGCGACGGCCATGGCCGTCGTCTCGTCGATGACCAGATGCGCGGCGACCGGACGACGGAGTCCGCGCAGGCCCTCCCGGCCCAGGATGCGCGCCATCGGCACTCCGTAGAAGGCGTTGCGGACGCCGAGCAGCAACGCGGTCGGGATCGCCGCCAGCCCCGCACCGCCGCCACCGATGACGCCGACCAGCGCGAACTGGGAGGCGCCGCTGAACATCACCACGCTCAGCACCACGGTCTGCGCGACACTCAGGCCGGAGGCGATCGAGACCGCGCCGAACGAGGCGCCGAATGCGCCGGCGTAGGCGGCGATGCCCAGCGCGTCGCGTCGGATCGCCTTGTGCGTGTCCGGACTCACCGCGCTGACAGTAGTCATCGGCGCCGTGACTGTGAACCGTGTCCGGTGGGCGGACGGCGAGGGGCGCGATACGGTTCAGCGCGTGCTGTTCGAGAAGAGGTTCTGGTCCGGCATCGCCGACGGCACGGTGACCGTGACGTTCCGCCGGTGGAAGCGTCCGCAGGCCGTCGCCGGGCGTTCGTACCGCACCGCGGCGGGCATCATCGACGTGCACGCCGTGAGCCTGGTCGAACCACGGTCCATCACCGACGACGACGCACGCGCCGCGGGCTACCCGGACGCGGCGTCACTCGTGAGCGACCTGCGCGGTGAACCCGGCGAGCTCGTCCACCGCGTCGAGTTCTCGCCCGCCGACCGGCCGGACCCGCGCGCCGCGCTGGCCGCGGACGCCGAGCTGGACGGGGACGACGTCGCGGCGATCACCCGCCGGCTCGACCGCTTGGACCGGGCGTCGTCGTGGGGCCCGTGGACCCGGCCCACGCTGGAGCTGATCGCCGCCAACCCGGCGCGGCGTGCCGGCGACCTCGCCGGGATGGCCGGACGCGAACGCGACCCGTTCAAGCTGGACGTCCGCAAGCTGAAGAACCTCGGCCTGACCGAGAGCCTCGACGTCGGCTACCGGCTGTCCCCGCGCGGCCGCGCCTACCTCGACGCAACCCGCTGACCGCTACGTCGCCTCCGCCGGGCCGACGTGGTCGTCGAGCCACTGCTGCAGCGGCGCGAGATCGCGCCAGCGGGCGGCGATCTGCTCGACGGCTTCGGCGGTGTGCAGCCATGGCGGCGCGCCGAGGTCGGTGTGCCCGACGAGGGACCGGTACCGCAGCAGGTCGATGCGCGGGTGGTCGGCAGGGTAGTCGCGCGGACGCGTCTTCAGGGCGTCGCCGTCGACGACGTAGTCGCTGCCGCGCAGGTCCGCGACCCGGCGGGTGAGGTCGGTGCCGGAGTACTCGACGTCGACGGCGTTGCGGTACCGCGCGACCTGGTCGGGGGACATGCGGTAGTAGCCGACGGCGACGAACAGCCCGGCGGCGCTGATGTGCAGGTAGTGCGGGCCGACGGTGACGCCCTGCTGCGTCTTGTACGGCGACTTGTCCTTGGCGAAGCGCACGTCGCGGTGCGGCCGGAAGAAGTGGACCGCGCCGAACTCCGGAGCGAGCGCGTCGGCCAGGGCGCGGACGGGCCCGCGGACCGAGTTCTCGTACACGCTCTTGTTGCGGGTCCAGAACGACTTCGTGTTGTCGACCTCGAGGTCCTCGTAGAAGTCGAGCGCCTCGACCGGGATGCCGGTGAACGTCACGACGCGTCCTCGGCCAGGTCGGTGTGCAGGCGCACCTGCCGCACCGTGTGCTCGCCGTCGCCGGTGAGGTCCAGCGTCCGGTGCGCGGAGTCCGGGCCCCACCCGGCCGGCTCGAGGAAGCCACGCAGGGCGTCCTCGCCGACGAAGAGCCAGATCCGGCCGCGGGTGAACCCGTCGGCGCGCAGGGTGTCGGCGACGGCGGAGATCAGCCGTGAGCCGTGCCCCTCGCCGAGCTCGTCGGGATCGATGTGGAACGCGACGACCTCACCGTCGGTCGGCTGTGCGTCCGGGTCGTCGGACGGCGCCGTCGCGGCGAAACCCACGACGCGTCCGGCGTCCAGCGCGACGAGCACCCGGTGCTGCGCGGTGGGCGGGCGGATGACGGCCTGGCTCCACGCGGCCGCGAACTGCTCGCTGTCGACCTCGTCGAGCAGTTCCTTCGGCAGGAGTTCCTGGTAGGAGTGCTGCCACGCGCGTGCCTGCACCCGGCCGACGGCATCGGTATCGGCCGCCCAGGCGAGACGGACACTCTTGTCGGCGACGGGCTGTTCGGACACGTCGCCCACCCTACGTTGCGCTCATGCCGTGCCACCGGCGTGGTGTGGGCAGCCGCCGGCGCTGTCGGCCTCACCGGCCTCGCCGGACGGCGGGCTCCAGTCGCCGGCAGGCAGGAACCCGGGCAGCTGCACCGACTCGTCGTAGTAGTGGTGATACACCGGCAACGAGGCGCCGGACATCGGCGGGACCACCCAGGACCACTCGGCGTGCGCGACTCGCCCGGCGCGCTCCTCCTTGTCGACGAAGGCCATGAACATCCGGGACTCGTTGTGGTGGTCGGCGACCTTCACACCGGCCCGGTCGAACGAGTGCAACACCGCGCGGTTGATCTCGACGAGCGCGCGGTCCTTCCACAGCGACCGGTCGTCGTCGACGTCGAGGCCGAGACGGCGACCGACCTCGGGCAGCATGGCGTAGCGGTCCGGGTCGACCAGGTTGCGCGAGCCGATCTCGCTGCCCAGGTACCAGCCGTTGAACGGTGCCGTCGGGTAGGTGACGCCGCCGATGCGCAGCGGCATCGACGAGATGGCCGGTACCGCGTGCCACTTCAGCTCGAGGTCGGCGAACCAGGGCAGCTCCGGATGGGTCAGCTCGACCTCGAGCACCGCGTCGGCGGGAACCTCGGCGAGCGTGACGCCCTCCTCGGGTGTCTCGACGACGAGGGGGAGCACGTCGAAGTCGGTGCCCTTGCCGGCCCAGCCGAGGCTCTCGACCCAGCGCGTGAACTCGGCCTGCGCCGGGTCGCCGACGACGGAGTCGCTGCCCTGGTAGCCGGCGTAGCGGATGAGCTGGTCGTTGCGCAGCCGCGGTGCCTGCCGCCCGGGGCGGTCGGGAGCGAAGACGGTGATCACCGGGCGGATGCGGCCGTCGTTCGTGGCCGCGTGCAGGTGATCGACGCACTCGGCGGCGACGTCGTCGGCGCGGGTGACGTGCCGGCGGTCGCGGACCACCAGGCTGCGCCAGTAGAGGCGGCCGATGCAGCGGTTCGCGTTGCGCCAGGCGAGCCGGGCGCCGAACTCGAGCTCCTCGGTGGTGTGCGTGAAGATGCCGCGCTGGCCGAACTCGACCAGCGCCTGGCTGAAGCGTTCCTCGGCGTCCGGTGCGGACATGTTCTCGGCTGCGTGCTGGTGGAAGAAGGCTTCGGCCTCGCCGAGGTCGACGGAATGGATGGGGGTGTGCGACAGGCCCCGGTGCAGGTGTTTCGCATCGGACGGCAATGCGGCTCCTCGAGACTTCGGGCGGCGACGACGCGGCACGAACATGCCGAGGCAGCCGTGACGCACCGTGACGGATGATCTCAGACAGTGCCGGCTGAAATCCCCGGTTCGCGTCGATTGGGGGCGAATCACCCGAGCTCGATGTTACAGAGCACTGCACATGTGCTGGACAGCTGTCACATGTTCGGCCTAGCCTGGCGGTATGGCGGCCAGTGACGAGCGGGACGACGCGTTTCACGCGATCATCGACGCCGACGGGCGCATCGAGCCACGCGACGACATGCCGGACGCCTACCGGCGCTCGCTGGTGCGGCAGATGGCCCAGCACGCGCACTCGGAGATCATCGGCATGCAGCCCGAGGGCAACTGGATCAGCCGCGCACCGAGCCTGCGTCGCAAGGCGATCCTGCTGGCCAAGGTGCAGGACGAGGCCGGCCACGGGCTCTACCTCTACGCGGCCGCCGAGACGCTCGGCGTCTCCCGCGACGAGCTGCTCGAACGGCTGCACTCGGGCAAGCAGAAGTACTCCTCCATCTTCAACTATCCGACGCTGACGTGGGCCGACATCGGCGCCATCGGCTGGCTCGTGGACGGCGCGGCCATCACCAACCAGGTGCCGCTGACCCGGTGCTCGTACGGGCCGTACGCGCGTGCCATGGTGCGCATCTGCAAGGAGGAGTCGTTCCACCAACGGCAGGGGTTCGAGGCGCTGCTCGCGCTGACCCGGGGGACGGCGGCACAGCGCGCGATGGCCCAGGACGCCCTCGACCGGTGGTGGTACCCCAGCCTGGCGATGTTCGGGCCGCCGGACACGCCGTCGCAGGAACGCACCGCGACACACACCGAGCAGTCCATGCGCTGGGGCATCAAGCGGTTCACCAACGACGAGCTGCGCCAGAAGTTCGTCGACATGACGGCGCCGCAGGCCGACGTGCTCGGGCTGCGGATACCCGACGACGAGCTGCGCTGGAACGACGAGCGCGGGCACTACGACTTCAGCGATCCGGACTTCGACGAGCTGTTCCGGGTCATCAGCGGCGACGGGCCTTGCAACGAGCAGCGCATGGCGCACCGGGTGTCGGCGCACGCCGACGGTGCGTGGGTGCGCGAGGCCGCCTCCGCGTACGCGGCGAAACACGCGACCGCTCAGCAGGAGCAGGTGCCGGCATGAGCGACGAGTGGCCGCTGTGGGAGGTGTTCGTGCGCGCCCGGCGCGGGCTTTCGCACGTCCACGTCGGCAGCCTGCACGCGCCGGACGCGGTGATGGCGGTCCGCAACGCCCGCGACGTCTACACCCGCCGCGGCGAGGGCGTGTCGATCTGGGTCGTCCCGTCGGCGGCGGTCACCGCGAGCAGTCCGGACGAGAAGGACGCGTTCTTCGACCCGGCCGCCGACAAGGTCTACCGGCATCCGACGTTCTACGAGGTTCCGGCCGAGGCGAAGCACCTGTGAGCGGCGACACGACGAGCGAGCGGAGCGGCTGGCGGAGCGCAGCGGAGCCGTCCGTGGAGCGAGTGAGGAGTGGAGCGCGACCAGGGGATGTGAGCGGGCTGGTCGAGTACACGCTGCGGCTGGGCGACGACGCGCTGATCCTGTCGCAGCGGCTGGGCGAGTGGATCACCCGTGCCCCGCAGCTCGAGGAGGACGTCGCGCTGGCGAACATCGCGCTGGACCTGCTGGGCCAGGCACGTTCGCTGCTGACCTACGCGGGTGAGGCCGAGGGTGCCGGCCGCGACGAGGACGCGCTGGCGTACTGGCGCGACGAGCGCGACTTCCGCAACGTGCTGCTGGTCGAGCGGCCCAACGGTGACTTCGCCGAGACGATGGCCCGTCAGCTGTGGTTCACCTCGTACCAGTACGAGCTCTACGACCGGCTGCGCGCGAGCGCGGACCCGACACTGGCCGCCGTCGCCGCGAAAGCGGTCAAGGAGGTCGCCTACCACCGCGATCACGCCGCGCAGTGGGTGCTGCGGCTCGGCGACGGCACCGACGAGAGCCGGCGGCGGATGCAGGGTGGTCTCGCCGCGGTGGCGCCGTACGTCGACGAGCTCTTCGACCCCGACGGCGTCACCGGCGGTCTCGGGGCCGTCGCCGTGGACCCGGCCGCACTGCGCGAGCCGAGCGAGCGCCACGTCGACGGGGTCCTCGACCGGGCCGGCCTCGAGCGGCCGCCCGAACCCGCGCACGTCGCGCGCGGCGGCCGCCGCGGCCTGCACACCGAGGTCATGGGGTACCTGCTGGCGGAGATGCAGCACCTGCATCGGTCGCACGAGGGGGCCTCGTGGTGACGCGCGGGACGACGACGGCGACGGCCGGCACGACGCGGACCGCCGAGGAACGGGCGCGCCGGGTGGCCGCCGACGTGCCCGACCCCGAGCTGCCGATGCTCACCATCGACGACCTCGGCATCCTGCGTGAGGTCCACGTCGACGGGTCCGGGCACGTCGACGTCGACATCACGCCGACCTACTCGGGCTGCCCCGCCCTCGAAGCGATCCGGGCCGACGTGCTGACCCGGCTGGACGAGCACGGCATGCCCGACGCCACGGTGCACGTGGTGCTGTCTCCACCGTGGACCACCGACCGGATCAGCGCGGACGGCATCGAGAAGCTGCGCCGGCACGGCATCGCCCCGCCGGGCCCGGCCGGCGGCGCGCACGGCGACGGCCGGGCGCCCGTGCCGCTGGCGCTCACGGTCCGCTGCCCACGGTGCGGCTCACCCGACACCCGCGAGCTGGCGCGGTTCGGCTCCACGGCGTGCAAGGCGCTGTGGGTCTGCGGCGACTGCGCGGAGCCGTTCGACCACCTGAAGGCGCTGTGAGCGTGCGCACGGCCGCGGCGCCGGCGCGCCGGCACTCGGTGTTCCACCGGTTGCGCGTCGGCGCCGTCGAGCGGCTCACCGACGACGCCGTGGCCGTCACCTTCGACGTCCCGCCGGAACTGGCCGGCGAGTACGAGTTCGCGGCGGGCCAGCACGTCAACATCGAGATGCCGGACGGCGACGGCGCCCGGCGCAGCTACTCGATCTGCTCGCCGGCAGGCAGCGGCCGGCTGCGCATCGCCGTGAAGCGGATCCCCGGCGGGCGGTTCTCCGCACACGCGCTGTCCGACCTGGCGCCGGGCGACGAGCTGGACGTCATGACGCCGGCTGGGCGGTTCACGCCCGCGTTCGACCCGGCCAGGCGCCGCCACTACGCGGCCGTGGTCGCCGGTAGCGGCATCACGCCGGTCATGTCGATCGCGGCGACGGCGCTCGAGGCCGAGCCCGAAAGCCGGGTGAGCGTGATCTACGGCAACCGGACGACGTCGTCGACGATGTTCCTCGACGAGCTCGCCGACCTGAAGGACCGCCACCCGCGGCGGCTGCACCTGGTGCACGTGCACTCCCGCGAGCCCGGCACGACCGACCTGCTGTCGGGCCGGCTGGACGCGCCGCGGCTGCGGCGGTTGCTGGACACGCTCGTTCCCGGCGACACGGTGGACGAGTGGTACCTGTGCGGGCCGTACGCGATGATCGAGGGCGCTCGCGAGGTGCTCGCCGAGCGTGGTGTCGACCGTGCCCACGTGCACAGCGAGCTGTACCACGTCGGCGACCCGCCTCCTGCGCCACCGGCGGAGGAGTGTGCGGCGGCGCAGGTCAGCGAGATCGTCGCCGTCCTGGACGGGCGCCGGTCGGAGATCGTCCTCGACGACCCGGACGTGCCGGTTCTCGAGGCCGTGCTGCAGGTGCGCAACGACGCACCGTTCGCCTGCCGCGGCGGCGTGTGCGGCACCTGCCGGGCGAAGGTGCTGGAAGGCGCGGTGACCATGGAGCGCAACTACGCGCTCGAGGACGACGAGCTCGCGGCCGGATACGTCCTCACCTGCCAGTCGCACCCGACGACGCCGACGCTGCACGTCGACTACGACGCGTGATCTTTATGAGGTGGCGGTGGTGGGGCTCATGTCCTCGCCCGCGGCACGCTCGTTCCTCTCGCCGTCGAAGACCGCGGACCAGACCCTCGAAGTGATCGATGACCTGACGGTAGCGGCACACATTCCAGCGCATCCGACGGAGGTACACTGACCGGCCATGCGGCGCGCAGTGCGTAGCGGAGATGCATCCGCTGAAGCGCACTGGAACGCTGGTGCGCTGCAGCGAGCGCTGCTGTGGGTCGCCACGGTGACTAGCGTTGGCGTAACCCTGGCACTTGCGGCGGTATCCCTTCGAGTCGGTGAACTTTGCACGCGCCTCCTGATCACGTTCGAGACCACCGAGGACTACAACCACGCGCACATGGAGCGGACTTCGTCCACGGGAATGTGCGTGCTTCGGTCGGACAACGGCCAGGAACTGGCGGTCAACTACGGTCCCGGCTACGCTCTGCTGCCGCTCATCCTTGCTGCCATCACGACGCTGGTCCTCGCGATCATCCTGTGTGCCCCGAGTATCAGCAGGATACGAAGGTCCGTCCGCGGCAGGCCCTGACCGCCACTTCTCCGGGTCGTGGGCGAGGGCGGGACCTCATCGCCCACGCCACCACATCGTATGGTCGAGGGCGTGACGACGATGACTGCTGAGGCACTGCTGCTCGACCTCGACGGCACGCTTGTCGACTCCAGCGAGTCGATCACGCGGAGCTGGCTGCGCTGGACGGAGGAGTTCCGGGTCGACCCGGCGCTGCTGGCGGAGGCGCACGGCCGGACGTCGGCGGCGATCGTGGCCGACCTCGTGCCGGCCGACCGGGTCGCCGAGGCCCTCGCGCGTATCGACGAACTGGAGGTCGATGACGCCGGTACGGTCCGCGCGATGGGCGGCGTCCCCGACTGGCTCGCCGCGCTGCCGTCGGCCGCGTGGGCGATCGTGACGTCCGGGCACGCACGCCTGGCGCGGGCGCGTATCGCCGCGTCCGGGGTGCCGAGCCCGGGCGTGCTCGTGACCGCTGACGACATCGCCCACGGCAAGCCGCATCCGGAGCCGTTCCTGCTCGGAGCCGCCCGGCTGGGTGTCGAGCCGGAACGGTGCGTCGTCCTGGAGGACGCGCCGAGCGGCATCGCCGCCGCCCGGGCGGCCGGTATGGGCGTGGTCGCGGTGACGTCGAACTATCCCGCCGCGAAGCTCGACGCCGACCTGCACGTGTCGTCGCCGTCACAGCTGCGCGTCGACGGCGCGGGGCCGTTGCGCCTGAGCCTCCCGGCCACCTGACCCGACCGGAACCATGACGGCGGGGGAGCGGTCCGAGCCGGACACCGGCACGCCGGAACTCGTGCGGCACCGGCCGTGGAGCCGGCAGCAGCGCAGCCGGGTGCTGTGGCCCGTCGTCGGGCTCGTGGTCGCCGCTTCGTGCGCGCTGGTCGTGGTCGGCCTCGGTGCCGGTGACCTGTCCGACGGTGCGGTCGCCACGGCGACCGTGCTGGCCCTGGTGCCGGTCGTGCTGGTGGTGGGCGCGTTCCTGTGGCTGGACCGGTGGGAGCCGGAGCCGGGACGGACGTTGATCGCGGCGTTCCTGTGGGGTGCGGGCGGCGCGACGCTCGGAGCGGTGACCGTCAACTCCGTGGTCGCCGTCGCCTACGGTGACGTCACCTCGTCGGTCGTGTCCGCACCGCTCAGCGAGGAGGCGTTCAAGGGCGCGTTCCTGGTGGCCATGCTGGTGTGGCGCCGCCGCGAGCTCGACGGCGCCGTGGACGGGATCGTGTACGCGGGCCTGGTCGCGGCCGGTTTCGCGTTCGTCGAGAACATCCTCTACCTCGCCCGGGCGTTCGACGCCGACGCGGCCGACGGGTACGCCGTGTTCGTGGTGCGCGGCCTGATGTCCCCGTTCGCGCATCCGCTGTTCACGGTGTTCATCGGGGTGGCCGTCGGCATGGCCGCGAGACGGCGGAGACGGGCGCGCCGGCTGTTGCCGCTGCTGGGCTACCTGCTCGCGGTCGGGCTGCACGCGCTGTGGAACGCGTCGGCGTTGTGGGACGACGGCGCCGACTTCTTCCTGGTCTACGTGGTGTTCATGGTGCCGGTCTTCGCGGCGATGCTCGGCCTGGCGCTGTGGCAGCGCCGGCGCGAACGGCGTACCGTCGCCGCACAGCTGGGCGGGCTGGTCGCCGCCGGATGGGTTCCCTGGTACGAGGCGGATCTGCTGTCGACGCTGCGCAGCCGGCGCCGCTGGGTCCGGTCGGCACGTGCGGGCCACGGCCGCCGAGCCGCGCGGGCGGTCCGGGCGTACCAGGTGGCCGTCACCGAGCTCGCGTTCGTTACCGCCCGGATCGAGCACGGCGCGGCCGGGCCACACGCGGCGCTCTGGCGCGCCGAGGTGCTGGCGTCGGTGTCCGAGACACGGGCCGCGGCCGCGGCGGCGACGTCGTAGTCACAGGATGCGCCACGATACCCTTGCCCCATGCCCGACGAGCTGTTCACCATTGCCGCCGCGACCACCGGGGCGCCGGCGTCGGCGCCGTTCGGCCGCGCGCTCACGGCGATGGTCACGCCGCTGACCGACGACGCCGGACTCGACCTGAAGGCGACGGCGGCGCTCGCGGAGAAGCTCGTCGACGACGGATGCGACGGCATCGTCGTCAGCGGCACCACGGGCGAGAGCCCGACCACCTCCGACGTCGAGAAGGACGCGGTGCTGCGCACCGTCCTCGAGGCGGTCGGTACGCGCGCGCACGTCGTCGCCGGCGTCGGCACGTACGACACCCGCCACACCAGCGAGCTGGCCCAAGCCGCCGAGAAAGCGGGTGCGCACGGGCTGCTGGTCGTCACGCCGTACTACAGCAAGCCGCCGCAGGAGGGCCTGTACCAGCACTTCGTCGCGGTCGCCACGGCCACCGACCTGCCGATCATGCTCTACGACATCCCCGCCCGTACCGGCGTGCCCATCGCGACCGATACGATGCTGCGGTTGGCCGAGCACGAGCGGATCGTGGCGGTCAAGGACGCGAAAGGTGACGTGTTCGCGTCGTCGGAGGTCATGTCCCGGACCGGGCTCGCCTACTACTGCGGCGACGACGCGTTGAACCTCGCTCTGCTGACCCACGGTGCCGTCGGGTTCGTCAGCGTCGTCGCGCACGCCGCGGCGCGCGAGTACGCCGAGATGATCCGGGCCGTCGACTCCGGCGACCTGCCTCGGGCACTGCGCCTGCACCGTCGCCTGATCCCCGCCGTGCGCGGCATCATGACCCGAACCCAAGGAGCCATCATGGCCAAGGCCGCCATCCAGCTGCGCGGTGTCACCGACAACCGCACCGTGCGCTCGCCACTGGTGCCCGCCACCGACGAGCAGGTCGCGTTGCTGCGCGCCGACCTCGCCGAGGCGGGCCTGGTATGAGCCACCCGCACCCAGAGCTCACCGCACCTCCCGAGCTCGACGACGACACCCTGCGGGTGGTGCCGCTGGGCGGTCTCGGCGAGGTCGGACGGAACATGACCGTCTACGAGTACGCGGGGCGGCTGCTGATCGTCGACTGCGGTGTGCTGTTCCCCGAGGACCATCAGCCCGGCGTCGACCTGATCCTGCCGGACTTCGAGTACATCCGGGACCGGCTGGACGACGTCGAGGCCATCGTGCTCACGCACGGGCACGAGGACCACATCGGCGGCGTGCCGTTCCTGCTGCGCGAGAAGCCGGACATCCCGGTCGTGGGGTCGCGGCTGACGCTCGCGATCGTCGAGGCGAAGCTGCGCGAGCACCGCCTCGACGCGTATCAGCTGCAGGTCCGTGAGGGGGAGCGTGAGACGTTCGGCCCGTTCGACGTCGAGTTCCTCGCCGTCAACCACTCCATCCCGGACGGGCTGGCGCTCGCCCTGCGCAGCCCGGCGGGGGTGGTGCTGCACACCGGTGACTTCAAGATGGACCAGCTGCCCCTGGACGGGCGGCTGACCGACCTGAACGGGTTCGCCCGCCTCGGTGACGCCGGCGTCGACCTGTTCATGGTCGACTCCACCAACGCGGAGGTGCCGGGGTTCACTCCGCACGAGCGCGACATCGCCACGGTGCTCGAGGGGATCTTCGCGCGGGCGCCGCGCCGGGTCGTGGTCGCGTCGTTCGCCAGCCACGTCCACCGCGTCCAGCAGGTCCTCGACGTGGCCGTCGCGCACGGGCGCAAGGTCGCCTTCGTCGGCCGGTCGATGGTGCGCAACATGGGCATCGCGCGCGACCTCGGCTACCTCGACGTGCCCGGCGGAACCCTGGTCGACCTCAAGAGCATCGACGACCTCCCGCCGGAGAACGTCGTCCTGATGTCCACGGGCTCACAGGGCGAGCCGATGGCGGCGCTGTCGCGCATCGCGAACCGCGACCATCCGGCGATCCGGGTCGAGGAGGGCGACGTCGTGGTGCTCGCGTCGTCGCTGATCCCGGGGAACGAGAACGCCGTGTCCCGCGTCATCAACGGCCTCACCCGCGAGGGCGCCACCGTGGTGCACAAGGGCAACGCCGAGGTGCACACCTCCGGGCACGCCGCCGCCGGCGAGCTCCTGTACGCGTACAACCTGGTCAAGCCGCGCAACGTGATGCCGATCCACGGCGAGACCCGGCACCTGTACGCCAACGCCCAGGTCGCGGTGAGGTCCGGCGTGCCGCGCGAGCGGGTGGCGCTGGCCGAGGACGGCGTCGTGGTCGACCTCGCGGACGGCCGGGCCGAGATCGTCGGCGCCGTGCCCTGCGGCTACGTGTACGTCGACGGCTCCAACGTGGGCGGTGTGGCCGAGGCGTCGCTGAAGGACCGGCGGATCCTCGGCGAAGAGGGCTTCATCTCGGTGGTGGTCGTGGTCGACTCGGTGACCGGCAAGGTCACCGGCGGCCCCGAGATCCACGCCCGCGGGTTCGCGGAGGACGACAGTGTGTTCGACGAGATCCGGCCGGAGCTGGTGACCGCGGTCGAACAGGCTGCCGAGAGCGGCACGTCCGACTCGTATCAGCTGCAGCAGACGCTGCGACGCACCATCGGCCGGTGGGTCGGAGGCCGGCTGAAGCGCCGGCCGATGATCATCCCGGTGGTCGTGGAGTCCTGACCGGGCTCGGTCTGTCGGTGCGGTTCACCTGATCACCATTTCGTCACCTGATCATCAGCGCGACGGCGATCAGGTGACGCCGGAGCACGAGGGACGTGGCACGTCGGCACCTGATCATGTCTGCATCGTGGACGGCGGATGATCAGGTGACGCTCGGTGCTTCCCGCCGGTCGTCGTGTCACCTGATCGTCACGCGCCCAGGGATGCGACGGACGCGCCCAGGGATGCGACGGACGCGTCCAGGGATGCGACGGATCGGCGTCACGTCGTCTCGGTCTCTGCCACTGCCTCTGGCTCTGCCTCGGCCTCAGCCTCTGCTTCGGCGGCGCGGCGGGCGCGGGCGCGTCGTTTGCCCTCGTGCATCGCCTGCACCCGTGCGACCGGGATGGCGTGTCCCTCCTCGACCAGGTCGGAGCCGAGCCGCTGCGGCGCGGGCATCCGCTCGGCCCACGGGTCCTCGTCACCGAGCCGTGCGAGCGCGGTGCGCAGCGTGAACTCCGCCGGGTCGACGTCGTCGAGGTCGTCCCAGGCCACCGGGAACGACACCGGTGTGCCGGGACGCGCCCGAGGGCTGTAGGCCGCGACGACGGTGGCGCCGCCGGCGCGGGTGGAGTCGAGGAAGACCTTGTCCGCGCGGTCGGCGCGGATGAACGCCGTGGTGGCGACGGCAGGGTCGATGCGCTCGGCCCGGGCCGCGAGCGCGCGGGTCGCGGCGGCGACGTCGTCGGCGGGCACATCCGGTTCGAGCGGCACGAACACGTGCACGCCCTTCGCGCCGCTGGTCTTGACGGCACCGTCGAGGCCGGCGGCGGCCAGCGCCTGCCGGACCAGCCGTGCGGCCCGCACGACCTGGCCGAACGCGTCGGGACGCGGCGGATCGAGATCCAGCACGAGATGGGTCGGGTACTGCCAGCCGTCGGCGCGGACCAGCGTGGGGTGGTACTCCACGGCGCGCTGGTTGGCGAACCACAGCAGCGTGCGTCGGTCGTCGCACAACGGATAGGCGACCTCGCGCTTGGACGTCTCCGCCCACAGCCGCACGGTCGGGATCCACGACGGCGCGTACTTCGGCAGGTTCTTCTGCATGAACGGCTGCTGCCCGCGCAACACCCGCTGCACCGTCAGCGGCCGCCCGCGCAGCTCGGCGAGCATCCGCTCGTGCAGCGCGTCCAGGTAGTCGACGAGGTCGCGCTTGGTGGCCTCGGCCCCGTCGAACAGCGGCTGGTCGAGGTTGGTGAGCCGCACACCGTCGCGTTCGTCGTCCCCGCCGCTCATCGCCGTGTCTCCGTCCGTCGCGGGCACCGATGCACGCCGACCAGTATGCCGGTGAAGGCGGGAACGGCGACGTTGTCGGTGCCGTGGTCTAGCGTGCGTGCCATGACCGACGGACCGGCCCAGCAGCCGACAATCACCGATGACCTGCACCGCTATCTTCAACAGGCGCGTGACGGCGTGCTCGCATCGCTCGACGGGCTGTCCGAGTACGACGTGCGCCGGCCCATGACGCCCACCGCCACCAACCTGATCGGGCTGGTCAAGCATCTGGCCGGGGTCGAGCTGGGGTATCTCGGCGACTGCGTGGGCCGGCCCTCGCCGGTCCGGCTGCCGTGGGTCGAGGACGAGTCGATCTGGGACAGCGCGGACATGTGGGCGGCGGCCGACGAGTCCCGCGACGACCTGGTCGCGCTGTACCGCCGCGCCTGGCAGCACTCGGACGAGTCGGTCGAGACGCTGGGCCCGGACGCGCCGGCACACGTGCCCTGGTGGCCGCAGGGGCGGCGGGACACCACACTCGGCTCGCTGCTCGTCCGGGTGGTCGCCGAGACCGCACAGCACGCCGGGCATGCCGACATCGTCCGCGAGCTGATCGACGGCAGGCCCGGCGCCGACCACGACGACATCGGCGACGCCGAGTGGTGGGACCGGCACCTCGAGCGTGTCCGACGCGCCGCCGAATACCATCGACCGTCGGGCTGACCTCGTCCGCCACGCCGGGGCTCGTGTGACGGAAGATGCAAGTGTGTCGGTTGTACTGTGATCACTATGGCGACCCGAACAGCACCGTCTCGGTCGCGAAGCTCCTCGGGTACGACGAGCAAGAAGCGTGCCCCGGCTCGCGGCCGGAAGAGCCGCGCACCCGCACCCACCCCGCCGCCTCCGCCGCCGGCCCCGCCGCCGGGGCTGATGTCGCAGTTCTTCCGCGGCATCGGCAAGGCGATCGCCGGTATCTGGATGGCCGTCGCCCACGTCGTCGGCGGCATCACCCGCAGCATCGGCAAGACCGCCCGAGGGCTGGAGGCGGAGCAGCGCCGCGACGGGCTGGGCCTGGCGATGATCGGCACCGCCGTCATCGTCGCGGCGTCGGTGTGGTGGACGCTCGACGGCGCCGTCTACGATGCGATCTACGGTGCGCTGGCGGGTGCCATCGGCACCGGTGCCTACGTCATGCCGATCCTGCTGGTCATGATGGCCTGGCGCACACTGCGCCACCCCGCGCGCAACGGTCCGGGCGGGCGGCAGGTCATCGGCTGGGTCTGTCTCGCGCTGGGCACGCTCGGGCTGGCACACATCGCCGGCGGCATGCCCCGCACCGTCGACGGCGCCGAGGCCCTGCAGCGTGCCGGCGGTGCCGTCGGCTACGTGTCCTCGACCATCCTGGCCGACCTGCTGACGGTGTGGGTGGCGGCGCCGCTGTTGGTGCTGCTGACGTTGTTCGGGGTCCTGGTGGTCACCGGCATTCCGCTCTACGAGGTCACCGACCAGCTCAGCGCGGGGGCCGAGCGGGTCGCCGCGTGGCTCGGGTTCCGCCGTGACGAACGCCTCGACGACACCGCCGAACAGCCCGGCGCCACCAAGCGGCAGCGACGCCGTAGCGCCTCGGTCGACCCCACCGACGACGAGCCGTACGACTCGCCGGTGCTGCGCGAGAAGCCGAAGAAGAAGCCCGCCGTGGCGGCCGAGGACGAGACGCCCACGGTCCCCGGGCCGGCTGCCGAGGACGACGCGCAGGCGGCCGGGGCCGGCAAGGGCAAGGGGAAGAAGAAGTCCGGCGACGACGCCGCGAGCAGCGAGCCGCCGCCGCACTCGCCGCTGCCGCAACGCGTCGAGCAGCTCGCTCTTTCCGGCGACATCACCTACGCGCTGCCGTCCAGTGACCTGATGCGGCAGGGCAGCCCGCACAAGGCGCGCTCCGCCGCGTCGGATGCGATCGTCGAGTCCCTGATGGGCGTCTTCGAGCAGTTCAAGATCGACGCCATCGTCAGCGGATACACCCGCGGCCCGACGGTCACCCGCTACGAGGTCGAGCTCGGCACGGGCGTCAAGGTCGAGCGTGTCACGGCGCTGAGCAAGAACATCTCGTACGCGGTCGCCAGCGCCGAGGTGCGGATCCTGTCGCCCATCCCGGGCAAGTCGGCCATCGGCATCGAGATCCCGAACACCGACAAGGAGATCGTCAGCCTCGGTGACGTGCTGCGTTCACCGGTGGCGCGCAAGGACCACCACCCGATGGTCGCCGGGCTGGGCAAGGACGTCGAGGGCGGGTTCGTCGTCACGAACCTCGCCAAGATGCCGCACCTGCTGGTCGCCGGTGCCACCGGTTCGGGTAAGTCGAGCTTCGTCAACTCGATGATCACGTCGGTGCTGATGCGCGCGACACCGGACGAGGTCCGGCTGATCATGGTCGATCCGAAGCGGGTCGAACTGTCCGCCTACGAGGGCATCCCACACCTGATCACACCGATCATCACCAGCCCGAAGAAGGCTGCCGAGGCGCTGCAGTGGGTCGTGCGCGAGATGGACATGCGCTACGACGACCTCGCCCAGTTCGGTTTCCGGCACATCGACGACTTCAACAAGGCGGTCCGCGCCGGGCAGGTCAAGGCGCCGGAGGGCAGCGAGCGCACCCTGTCGCCGTACCCGTACCTGCTGGTCATCGTCGACGAGCTGGCCGACCTGATGATGGTCGCGCCGCGCGACGTCGAGGACGCGGTCGTGCGCATCACGCAGCTCGCCCGTGCGGCGGGCATCCACCTGGTGCTGGCCACCCAGCGGCCGTCGGTCGACGTCGTCACCGGGCTGATCAAGGCGAACGTGCCGTCCCGGCTGGCGTTCGCGACGTCGTCGCTGGCGGACTCGCGCGTCATCCTCGACCAGCCCGGAGCGGAGAAGCTGGTCGGGCAGGGCGACGGGCTGTTCCTGCCGATGGGCGCCAGCAAGACGATCCGGGTCCAGGGCGCATGGGTCAACGAGTCCGAGATCGACGCGGTCGTGTCGCACTGCAAGGAGCAGCTCGAGCCGGACTACCGCGAGGACGTCACCGCGCCGCAGCAGGCCAAGCGTGAGGTCGACGAGGACATCGGCGACGATCTCGACGTGCTGTGCCAGGCTGTCGAGCTGGTCGTGAACACCCAGTTCGGCTCGACGTCCATGTTGCAGCGCAAGCTGCGGGTCGGGTTCGCCAAGGCCGGCCGGCTCATGGACCTGATGGAGACGCGGGGTGTCGTGGGGCCGTCCGAGGGGTCCAAGGCACGTGACGTGCTGATCAAACCGGACGACCTCGAAGAGGTCCTGACGACGCTTCGCGGCGAGTAGCTACGCGCCCGGCGCACGCGGCCGGTGTGCCCGCGTATGCCGTGACGATGGTGGAGGCCCGCCGCGGGCGGATACCTTTGCCTGGTGTCCGACCAGAGCCACGACCCGTCGATGCACGGGACGCCGAGCGCGTGGAACCTCGCGAACGCGCTGACCGCCGTGCGAATCGTTCTGGTGCCGGTGTTCGGGTGGCTCCTGCTGTACGACGGCGGCGCTGACGACGGCGCCCGGGTGGCGGCGTTCGTGGTGTTCGCGGTCGCCATGACGACCGACCGCATCGACGGCGACCTGGCACGCAAGCGCGGCATGGTCACCGACGTCGGCAAGATCGCCGACCCGATCGCGGACAAGGCACTGACCGGCATGGCCTTCGTGGGCCTGTCGATCGTGGACGAGCTGCCGTGGTGGGTCACGTTGGTCGTGCTGGCCCGTGAGTGGGGCATCACGCTGCTGCGCATCGCCGTCATCCGGCGCGGGATCATCCCGGCGAGCCGGGGCGGCAAGGTCAAGACGACTCTGCAGGCGGTTGCGCTGGGGCTGTACGTGCTGCCGCTGCCGGCGGCGTTCGATCCGGTGGAGGCGGTGGCGATGGCGTTGGCGCTGATCGTGACCGTGGTCACCGGTGTCGACTACGTGGTCTCGGCGGTGCGCCGGGGGAGCGGTGGCGCGAGGGACGCGTCGTGACCGGCTTGGAACCGGCGACGGCGGCCGTGCGCTCGTTGAGCGTGGCCGGGCGCACCGTGGCGGCGGCCGAGTCGCTGACCGGCGGTCTGGTGTGTGCGGCGCTGACGTCCGTGCCGGGCGCCTCGGCCGTGGTCCGCGGCGGGGTCGTGGTCTACGCGACCGACCTGAAGACCGCGCTGGCGGGTGTCGAGCCCGCGGTGCTGGATCGCGAGGGCCCGGTCTCGGCCGAGGTCGCCCGCGCGATGGCGGACGGCGTACGGCACCGGCTCGGCGCCGACGTCGGCGTCGCCACCACCGGCGTGGCCGGACCGGAGCCACAGGACGGGCACCGGCCCGGCACCGTGCACGTGGCGCTGGCCTCGCCCGAGGGTGTCGTGCTCCGCTCGTGCGCGGACGCCGACCGGTTGACCGGAGACCGCGACGCCGTCCGCCGCCGGACCGTCGAGATCGCGATCGGTCTGCTCGCCACCGCGGCCGCCGGGAATTCCGGCTGACGTCCGCGCGTTGGGACGGACAGCCGAACCAAGACTCCGGACGACGGTGAAGCGATTCACAACGGGCGGGGCGGACACCGCGGACACGCACGGTGCGGGGTACGGTGGTGACAGGCATACGGTCGAGAGGATCGCGAGAGGAGTAGCCGGTGGTTCTCATCAGACGGCTCGTCGGCGACGTCCTACGGCGGCGCCGGGTCGAGCAAGGGCAAACTCTCCGCGAGATCTCGGCGGCGGCTCGCGTGAGCCTGGGATACCTGTCCGAGGTCGAGCGTGGCCGTAAGGAGGCTTCGTCGGAACTGCTCGCGGCGATCTGCGAAGCGCTCGACCTACCGATGTCCGAGGTGTTGCGCGAGGTCAGCGACGAGATGATGCGGGTCGAGGCGGCTGCGGTCGGCGCGCTGACGGAACTGCGTCCGCGCGAGGACGCCGTCCTGCGCGACGTCGTCGAGGTCGGCTGACACGTACCGGAGTTGCCCGCCACATCGTCGGTTCCTGGCAAGCCTGAATTCGTCGACGTGCCGGTCCGGTCGTGACGACGTCCGCTTCCGGTCCACGTGACGTGCCCGGTTTCCCGACATCCTCCCGCCCTGCCCAGCGACCGGCCGCGGACTTCCGTGAGGCGGTCGCGCGCCTGGCCGGCGGTGTGGCGTTGCTCACAACGCTCGATCCGATCGGGCGTGACTGCGGGTTGACGGTGACGGCCGTCTCGTCGGTGTCGCTGGATCCGCCGCTCGCGCTCGTGTGCGTGAAGAAGGACGGCTTCGTGCACGACGCGTTGTTCGTCGCGGACGGCTGGTCGCTGAGCATGCTCGCCGACGATCAGGTCGAACTGGCGCGGTACGGAGCGCGCAGCAGAGCACCCGGCGACCGCGACGACTTCACCGGCTGGCCCACCCGGCGGGCCGTGCACGGCGAGCTGGTTCTCACGTCGGGTGTCGCCGCGCTCGAATGCGAGCCGTACGACTGGCTCGACGCGGGTGATCACACCATCGCGCTCGGCCGGGTGGTGCGAGCGACGACGGACGCCGGTGATCGCGCCGCGCTGATCCACGTCGACCGCCGGTACGCACGTCCCGGCGACGTCCTCGGCTGACGTTCCGTACCGTCACGCGCGTTCGTCACCGGTGACAACGCAGCGACGCCGCCGTACGATCAGCTCATGTCGCCGGCAGCACCGGAATCTCCCGCGACTTCACCGCCCGCAGCCACCGCGGTGCGGCGGTCGCTCTGGTTCCGGGTCGTCGTCGTTCTGGTCGTGCTGGTCCTGGGCGTGCTGACGTGGTGGTGGCGCAGCCCGGAGCTGTTCGGAGGCCAAGGCAGCACGCTCACCATCCGTGACGAGACCGGCACGGTTGCTCTGGCCGGTGTTCTCGTCGTGCCGCAGCAGGTGGGCGACGGAACGGTGACCGTGCACTCCGCACAGCCGCGGATCGTCAAGGCCGCCGACGGCACCGAGGTCGACGTGCTCGCATGTCACGACGGCTCGTTCGGGACGGCTCGCGGCCGGGACTCGCTGGACGAGTACTGCATGTCGCATGGCGAGGTCGCCGGAGCCCGGCTCGACGAAGGTGACAGTCTGGTCGTGGCGGTGCGTTCGGACGAGCCGCAGCGCGTCGTGGTCGACGGCGTGGACGTCACCTACTCCTACGGCTGGCAGCGCGGAACGCAGACGACCGGCCTGACCGCGGTGGTCACGTTCGCCGGCTAGCTACCCACCGTGTCACGTGCTCAGTGCCGCAGCCGCAGGCCGCGGGGGGACAGGTGGAAGCCTGCCGCGGTCAGTGCCTCTCCCAGTGGCGTGGCGGTGACCTGTTCGCCGTCCGCCCGTTCCACCCGCAGCGAGCCCAGCGCGCCCTCGCGGACCGCCAGGGCGAGGGCGTCGGCCGCTGCGCGCAGGTGTTCGGGCGAGTCGGTCCAGGACAGCAGCGTGCGTCCGCCGCGTTCCACGTAGAGGGCGAGATCGCCGTCGACCAGGACGACCAGCGCGCCGGCCTTGCGGCCCGGACGGTGACCGGTGCCGTCGCGTTCCGGCCAGGGCAGCGCCGCGCCGTACGGGTTGGCCGGGTCGGTGGCGGCCAGCACGACCGCGCTCGGTTCGACGGACGTGTCGGTGGGGCGCGCGAACGAGCGCAGCCGGTCGACCGACCCGGGTGTGCCGAACTGCGCGGCGCCGAGGCCGGCGACGAAGTACCCGCGCCGGGCGCGGCCGGTGTCCTCGAACGCGGACAGCACGCGATAGGCGGCCGCGAAGCCGCCGGGCATCCGCTCGGCGGTCACCGCACCGCGGGTGACGACGCCGTGCCGGTCGAGCATCGTCTCCGCGGCGGCATGGGCGCGGCGGGTGACGTCGGGATCACGTTCGGGCAGCAGCGACCACCGCCCGGCCGCGGCGGGCGGGCCGGACCGTGGCCGGGCGGCCGCGCGCCCGCGCGTGTAGCGCGACCGGGGGCGCGACTGCCGGGACCGATGCGCCGTCCGGGTACCGGACAGCAGGGCGCGCAGCGGGGCGAGGGTGTCGTTGGTGACCAGCCCGGCCCAGACGAGCTCCCACAGCGTGGCCGTGAGCGCCTGCTCGTCCGGTCCGGCCCCGGGCTCGCTGCCGCCGGTGGCCGCGTCGGCGAGCTGGCGGTAGAAGTACGCGCCGCCGCCGCTCAGCGTGTCGAGCAGAGCGCGCTGCAGGGCGTCGTCGGGCTCGCCGTCGAGGTCGGGGAGGGTCAGCGGCGCGGCGTCGGCCGCATGCAGCGACACCCAGCCGTCGGTGCCCGGCAGACGGCCGTGCCCGGACCAGACCACCTCGCCGGCGGTGGTCAGCTCGTCCATCCACGCGGGCGAGTAGTCGGCCACCCGCGCCGGCAGGATCAGGCTCTCGAGGGCGCTGGCCGGCACGGCGGCGCCGGCGAGCTGCTCCACCACCCGCAGCACGCCGTCCGGGCCGCGCAGCGAGCTGCCCACCGACTGCCACGCGGGCAGGAACCGGCCGAGCGTCGCGGCGTCGACCGGCTCGGCCTCCTGGCGCAGCGCGGCCAGCGACCGGCGCCGGAGCAGCCGCAGCACCCCCTGATCGCACCAGTCGGTGCCGAAGCCCCCGGGGCGGAGCTCGCCTTCGACCACCCGGCCCTCGGCCGCGAGGCGGCGCAGCGTGGACGTCACCACGGCGACCCCCAGGCCGAACCGCTGGGCCGGTTCCTCCGGCCGGAACGGGCCGTGGGTGCGGGCGTAACGGGCGATCAGATCACCGAGCGGATCGGGGACGGGTTCGAGGAACGCGTCGTGCACACCGCCCGGGACCGCCACCCCCAGCGCGTCGCGCAGCCGCGCGCCGTCCTCGACCGCTGACCACACCTCGTGCCCGCCCATCCGGACGACCATCGCCCGGCGCGCCCGCCCGAGCGTGCTCAGCAGCGTCTCGGCATCGACGCCGTCGGCGCACCTCGCGGCGACCTCGGCGCCGCTCAGCGGCCCGAGCAGGCGTAGCAGGTCGGCGACGGCCTCGGCGTCGGTGGCGCGCCGGTCGTCGGTGAGCCGCTGCAGCTCGGCCTCGGTGCGCTCGACCACGTCGGGGTCGAGCAGCTCACGCAACTCGGTGCGGCCCAGCAGCTCGGCGAGCAGCGCGGAGTCCAGCGTGAGCGCCTGGGCACGGCGCTCGGCCAGCGGCGAGTCGCCCTCGTACATGAACGACGCGACGTAGCCGAACAGCAGCGAGCGGGCGAACGGCGACGGCTGCGCGGTCTCGACCTCGACCACCTTGATGGTGCGGGCGGCGACGTCGCGCATGACGCTGCGCAACCCCTCGAGGTCGTAGACGTCCTGCAGACACTCGCGCATGGTCTCGAGCAGCATGGGGAACGAGCCGAACTTCGACGCCACCTGGAGCAGCTGGGCGGACCGCTGTCGCTGCTGCCACAGCGGTGAACGCTTGCCCGGGGTGCGCCGCGGGAGCAACAGCGCCCGGGCGGCGCACTCGCGGAACCGGGAGGCGAACAGTGCGGAGTTGCCGACCTCGGTGGTGACCAGCTCGTCCAGCTCGTCGGGGTCGAGAACGACCAGGCCGGCGTCCGGAGCCTCGGTGGTGCCGGGCGCGTCGACGTCGGCGACGTCCATGGTGTCCGGGATGCGCAGGACGATGCCGTCGTCGGCGTGGGCCGCCTGCACGTCGACGCCGTAGCGCTCGCGCAGCCGGGCGCCCAGCGCCAGCGCCCACGGGGCGTGCACCTGCGCCCCGTACGGCGAGTGCACCACCAGCCGCCAGTCGCCGAGCTCGTCGCGGAAGCGCTCGACGACCAGCGTGCGGTCGTCGGGCACGTGCCCGGTGGTGCTGCGTTGCTCACGCACGTAGGCCAGCAGGTTGTCGACGGCCCAGTCGTCCAGTCCCGCCTCGTGGGCACGCGCACGGGCGTCGTCGTCGCCCAGTGCGGTGATCTCGCGGACGAACCCGCCGACCGCGGCGCCGAGCTCGGCGGGCCGGCCCAGCGTGTCGCCGTGCCAGAAGGGCAGCTTGCCCGGGCGGCCCGGCGCGGGGGAGACCAGCACCCGGTCGTGGGTGATGTCCTCGATGCGCCAGCTGGTGGTGCCGAGCGCGAAGACGTCGCCGACCCTGGACTCGTAGACCATCTCCTCGTCGAGCTCGCCGACCCGGGCGCCGCCTCTGCTGGGGTCGGACCCGACCAGGAACACCCCGAACAGGCCGCGGTCGGGGATGGTGCCACCGCTGGTGACGGCCAGCCGCTGGCTGCCCGGCCGGGCGCGCAGGACTCCGGCGGTGCGGTCCCACACCACCCGCGGGCGCAGCTCGGCGAACTCGTCCGAGGGGTAGCGCCCCGCGAGCATGTCGAGGACCGCGTCGTAGGACGACTGCGGCAGCGTGGCGAACGGGCGCGCGCGCCGGACCAGGGTGAGCAACTCGTCCACCGGTGTGTCGTCCATGGCGACGATCGCGACCACCTGCTGGGCGAGCACGTCCAGCGGGTTGCGCGGAACCGACAGCTGCTCGATCTCGCCGGCGCGCATCCGCTCGGTGACGACGGCGGTCTGGACGAGGTCGCCGCGGTACTTGGGGAACAGCACACCCGCGGACACGGCGCCGACCTGGTGCCCGGCCCGGCCGACCCGCTGCAGCCCGCTGGCCACCGACGGCGGCGCCTCGACCTGCACGACGAGGTCGACCGCGCCCATGTCGATGCCCAGTTCGAGGCTGCTGGTGGCCACGACCGCGGGCAACCGCCCGGACTTGAGGTCGTCCTCGATCAGTGCCCGCTGCTCTTTGCTGACCGACCCGTGATGGGCCCGCGCCAGCACCGCCCCGGCGCCGGAGCTGCTGCCCGCCTGCGCCATCATCTCGGCCGGGGGATGGGCGCCGGCGGATCGGGCGGGGGCGGAATCGGAATCGTCGGAATCGGCGCCGGCGTCTTCGGTCGCGAGCTCGTTCAGCCGCGCGGTCAGCCGCTCGGCCAGCCGGCGCGAGTTGGCGAAGACGAGGGTGGACGTGTGCTGCTGGATGAGGTCGGCGACGCGGCGCTCGACGTGCGGCCAGATGGACGCGACGGCGTCCGGGGCGCCGTCGCCGTCGTCGCCGGGCGCTTGCGGCGACGACGCAGCGGGGGCGGTGCCGAGCTCGTCGAGGTCCGGGACGGGGACGACGACGCGCAGGTCCCAGCGTTTGCTGCTCTCGGGCGCCACGACCTCGACCGGGCGCGAGCCTCCCAGGAAGCCGGCGACCTCGTCGACCGGACGCACCGTCGCCGACAGCCCGATGCGCTGTGCGGGCCGCGGGAGCAGGGCGTCGAGGCGCTCGAGCGACAGCGCGAGGTGCGCGCCGCGCTTGCTGCCGGCGACCGCGTGAACCTCGTCCACGATGACCGTCTCGACATCGCGCAGCGACTCTCGTGCCTGCGAGGTGAGCAGCAGGAACAGCGACTCCGGCGTGGTGATGAGGATGTCCGGCGGGGTGCGCGCGAACCGGCGGCGCTCGTCGGCCGGCGTGTCCCCGGTGCGCAGGCCGACGGTGACGTCCGGAGCCGGGGTGCCGAGCCGCTCGCCCGCGCGGGCGATGCCGGTCAGCGGCGCCCGCAGGTTGCGCTCGACGTCGACCGTGAGCGCCTTGAGCGGTGAGACGTACAGCACCCGGCAGCGCCGCTTGCCGTCGTCGGGCGGGCGGGTGGCCAGCCGGTCGAGTGCCCACAGGAACGCGGCGAGCGTCTTGCCCGAGCCGGTGGGCGCGACGACGAGGGCGCTGTTGTCGGCGGCCACCGCCCGCCAGGCGCCCTCCTGCGCGGGCGTGGGAGCCGCGAACGCGTCCGCGAACCACGCGCGGGTGGCCGGGCCGAACAGTTCGAGGACATCACCCATCCACCCATGATGGCCGCTACCTCCGACAGCCGGGAGCCGTGGATACTGGACGGGTGCGGTTGACTGATTTCTGGGAGCGGATGGAGCACCATCTCGGCGCCACCTACGCGGACTCCTGGGCGCGGGACTACGTCCTCGACTCCCTCGGTGGCCGGACGGTGCACCAGGCGCTGGACGCCGGCGTCGACACCAAGGTGGTGTGGCGGGCGGTGTGCGAGGCGTTGCGGCTGGCGCCGAGCGAGCGGTAGCGGGCGGTCCGCCCGGCGGTCCTCGGCGTGTCGCTCGCGATCGAACACCCGTTCGGCATACAGTGTCGTCGTGTCCCGTTCGTAGATTCATGGCGTTGTCCACAGGCTCGAGCGCGGCCCTCGAACCTGTCGGTGGCACCACGTAACGTCCCGGGTGATGACCAAACGATCTCAGGGTCGCACCGCGGCCCGTCGACCCCAGGTGGTTTCCATGGCAGTTCCAGCAGATCGCGAGAAGGCGCTCGACACCGCGCTCGCTCAGATCGAGCGCTCGTTCGGCAAGGGGTCGGTGATGCGTCTGGGAGAGGAGACGCGGGCACCGGTCGAGGTGATCCCGTCCGGCACCATCGCGCTGGACGTCGCCCTCGGCATCGGCGGTCTGCCGCGCGGGCGGGTCGTCGAGGTCTACGGCCCGGAGAGCAGCGGTAAGACGACGGTGGCGCTGCACGCGGTGGCCAACGCACAGCGCGCGGGAGGCGTCGCCGGGTTCATCGACGCCGAGCACGCGCTCGACCCCGAATACGCCAAGGCGCTGGGGGTGGACACCGACGCGCTGCTGGTGTCCCAGCCGGACACGGGTGAGCAGGCGCTGGAGATCGCCGACACGCTGATCCGCTCGGGCGCGCTCGACATCATCGTCGTCGACTCGGTCGCCGCGCTGGTCCCCCGCGCCGAGATCGAGGGCGAGATGGGCGACAGCCACGTCGGGCTGCAGGCCCGGCTGATGAGCCAGGCGCTGCGGAAGATCGCCGGTGCGCTGAGCCAGTCCAAGACCACGGCGGTCTTCATCAACCAGCTCCGCGAGAAGGTCGGTGTCTTCTTCGGCAGCCCCGAGACCACCACCGGTGGCAAGGCGCTGAAGTTCTACGCCTCGGTCCGGCTCGACGTCCGGCGCATCGAGACGCTGAAGGACGGCAGCGACGCCGTCGGTAACCGCACCCGGGTCAAGGTCGTGAAGAACAAGGTCGCGCCGCCGTTCAAGCAGGCCGAGTTCGACATCCTGTACGGCGAGGGCATCAGCCGTGAGGGCGGCCTGATCGATCTCGGCGTCGAGCAGAGCATCGTGCGCAAGTCCGGCGCGTGGTACACGTACGAGGGCGACCAGCTCGGCCAGGGCAAGGAGAACGCCCGCAAGTTCCTCAAGGACAATCCCGATCTCGCCGACGAGATCGAGAAGAAGATCAAGGAGAAGCTCGGCGTCGGCCCGAAGGTCGATGCGCCGCAGGAGGCTGCCGAGGCCGAGGCACCGGTCGACTTCTGAGGCGGGGTGAGCAGGCGTGAGCGACGTCGAAGCCGATCCGGAGAGCGTGGCGCGTTCGATCGTGCTCCAGAAGCTCGCCGCCGCGCCGCAGACGCGTGCCCAGCTCGACGCGGCGATGGTGAAGAAGGACGTGCCGGACGAGGTGCGCGCGCACGTCCTCGACAGGTTCAGCGAGGTCGGCCTGATCGACGACGCCGCGTACGCGCGAGCGTGGGTCGGCTCGCGCCACAACGGCCGAGGGCTGGCGAAACGGGCGCTCGGCCACGAGCTGCGCCGACGTGGCGTCGACCCGGCCGTCGTCGACGACGCGGTCGAGGCGTTGCCGGCCGAGCAGGAGGAACAGATGGCCCGGGCGCTGGTGGCCCGCCGGCTGCCCAGCACTCGGCGGCTCGACCCGGTCGCGCGCACCCGGCGGCTGGCGTCGATGCTCGCCCGCAAGGGCTATCCCGCCGGGCTGTCGTATCGCGTGGTGCGTGAAGCGCTGGCCGCCGAGGGGGTCGACGAAGGCGACCTCCCGGCGGAGGATCACGAGGACTGACCCGCCCGATCTCGGTCGCGCATCGACGCGGTCGTCGTGGACGTGTCACCTTGACCGCTCGAACAGCCTTACGTAACCTCAACAGCTAAGGTGGAGAACAACTCCGCGACTGCGGATCGGACATAGACAGCATGGCAACGCCCACAACCGAAACGACTCCCAGGCCGGCTGACCACCGGCCTTCATGGTGTGTCCGGGATGATCGGTCCCGGCGACACGCCGTGCTGGGCTCGGAAGGGTCACGCTGACCGTCGATTGCAGCACGTGTGGTGGACGGGGCTCATGTCGAGGGCGTGAGCGGTCACGGTGCGGTTCCCCACCGGCGATGAGTCTGTGCGCAGACAGCGACACGTGAGGGAGCCGGGCGATGGATACCGGAACAGCAACGCTGGTCGTCGGGCTGTTGATCGTTGCGCTACTGGTGGTGGCGCTGGTCAGCATGTTCGTGAAGATGCGGGGCATGGGCGCAGCCGGTGGGTCGTCCGAGGTGTTGGACCAGGTCGAGGCTGACTCCGCCAGGCTGCGCGCGGCGGCGCAGAACGATGCCGACGAGGCGCGGGCCCAGGCGCGCCGCGACGTCGAAGAGCTGAAGTCGCAGGCGCAGGCCGACATCGAGGAGATGCGCGCCCGCGCGCTCTCCGACGCCGAGGAGGCGCGGCAGCGCTCCGATCAGGTGGGCGCCGACCTGCGGGACCAGCGCACCGACCTGGAACGGCGCGAGCAGCGCCTGGTCGAGCGAGAGCAGCGCCTCGACACCGAGACGCGCAGCCTCGAGGAGCGCGCGCACGAGCTGGACGAGAAGGCCGCAGCGCTCGAGGCACGATCGACTGAGCTCGAGGAGCTCGAGACGCAACGACGTGAGGTGCTCGAGCGCACCGCCGAGCTGACGGCCGAGCAGGCGAAGGCCGAGCTGGTCTCCTCGGTCGAGGAACAGGCCAAGCGTGAGGCGGCGCTGCTGGTCCGCGACATCGAGCGCGACGCGAACGAGAACGGCCAGGCACGTGCTCGCGAGATCATCACCCTGGCCATCCAGCGCCTCGCCTCCGAGCAGACCGCCGAGTCGGTCGTGTCGGTGCTGCACCTGCCCGGCGACGAGATGAAGGGCCGCATCATCGGCCGCGAGGGCCGGAACATCCGTGCGTTCGAGCAGGTCACCGGCGTCAACGTGATCATCGACGACACGCCGGAGGCGGTGCTGCTGTCCTGCTTCGACCCGGTGCGCCGCGAGATCGCCCGGCTCACGCTCGAGGAACTGGTGCTCGACGGACGGATCCACCCGCACCGCATCGAGGAGCAGTACGAGAAGAGCAAGGCAGAGGTCGAAGGGCTGTGCGTGCGCGCGGGGGAGGACGCCCTGGTGGAGGTCGGCATCACCGAGATGCACCCCGACCTGGTCGCCCTGCTCGGCCGGCTGCGGTACCGCACCTCGTACGGTCAGAACGTGCTCAAGCACCTGATCGAGTCCGCGCACCTGGCCGGCATGATGGCCGGCGAACTGGGCATGGACATCAAGCAGGCGAAACGATGCGCGCTACTGCACGACATCGGCAAGGCCCTGACGCACGAGGTGGACGGCAGCCACGCGCTCATCGGCGCCGAGATCGCCCGGCGCTACGGCGAGAACGACGACGTCATCCACGCCATCGAGGCGCACCACAACGAGGTCGAGCTGCGCACGGTCGAGGCCGTGCTGACCCAGGCCGCCGACGCCATCTCCGGCGGACGCCCGGGCGCGCGCCGCGAGTCGCTCGAGGCCTACGTCAAGCGGCTCGAGCGGCTCGAAGAGATCTCGATGAGCCACGACGGCGTCGAGAAGGTCTTCGCCATGCAGGCCGGCCGCGAGGTGCGGGTCATGGTGCTGCCCGACGTCGTGGACGACATCCAGGCCCAGGTGCTCGCGCGCGACATCGCCAAGCAGGTCGAGGAAGAGCTGAGCTATCCGGGCCAGATCCGCATCACGGTGGTGCGTGAGTCGCGCTCCACCGAGTTCGCCCGCTGACCGTCTCGGGAACGGTCGAACCCGAGGGATCAGGCTGGGTCTCGGTAGAGTCCGGCCGGTCGCTGGTGGGCTCTACGACACCTCGAGCAGGTTCGCGACATGGCCGGCGATGGACGCCTGTGACGTCCGGTTGAAGGTCCTGGCCGGACATCACGGGTACGCATGTGCGGCGGACATCGGGCTGTTCGCGCCCGCTGACACAGAGCAGTGATCATCAGGGACCTCCTGTTGCCGGAGCATGAGTAGATGCCTGATGATCACCGACAACTCAATGAATACCACCAGCGGCCGGGCCGGTGGTGGTGTCGTTGACGTGCACGACCGAACGGCCCTCCCGCCGCTGGCGTGCTTCGATCCAGGTGGCCAGCTTGCTCAACGAGTAGTTGATGACGATGAACACCGCGGCCAGGACGAAACCGACCGCGAGTGGGTTGTTGTACAACGGCGAGATGTAGATCGACTCACCCGTGTTCACGATGCCCGAAGCACCGATGACGAAGCCGAGCGCGGTGTCCTTGAGCGCCACCACGCATTGGCTGATGATCGCCGGCAGCATCGACGCGACCGCCTGAGGGGCCAGGATCTGGCGCATCACCTGCGACTTGCGCAGTCCGATGGCATAACCGGCCTCGGTCTGCCCTCTCGGCACGGCGAGGATGCCGGCCCGGAAGATCTCGGCCAGTACCGAGCCGTTGTAGAGCATCAAGCCCAGCACCAGCGAGTAGAACGTGCCGAGGGTGGAGCCGAAGCCGAGGAAGATGAACGAGATCAGCAGGAGCAGCGGGACCGCGCGGAAGAACTCGATGATCGCGATGCTCGGCCAGCGCAGCCAAGCGTGTTCGGACAGCCGCCCTGACGCCAGGATCGCGCCGAACACGACGGCCAGGACGATCGCCACCGCGGCCGCACGCAGGGTGGCGAGCAGCCCTTCGAACAGTGCGCTGATGATGTCCGGCTCGCCGAAGGGTTCCCACTGGTCTGGTGTGATCTGCTCCTCGGACCACAGAGTCCAGAGCACCCACCCGAGAATCGCCGCCACCACCAGCGTGCCGATGATCGTGCCGATCAGCTGCCGGCGTCGCGCGGCCGGGCCGGGGATGTCGAACATGACCGAGTTCATCGGGACACCCCCACTCGCCGCTCGAACAACGCGGCGGCGCCGGAGATGACCGCCACGATCAGGATGTAGCAGGCCGCGATGCTGATGAAGTTCCAGTACAGCGAGCCGGGGAAGTCCTCGATCAGGTCGCTGAGCTGGTAGGTCAGATCAAGAATGCCGAACGCCGAAGCGACCGAGGTGTTCTTCGTCAGCGCGATGTACACGCTGGCCAGTGGTGGGATGACGTTGCGGAAGGCTTGCGGGAGCACGACGTGGCGCAGTGTCTGGGTGAACGTCAGCCCCACCGACCGGGCCGCCTCCGCCTGCCCGACCTGGACCGTGTTGATGCCCGAGCGCACCACCTCGCAGACGAAGGCCGCCGTGTACATCGACAGCGCGGTGACCGCGCGCCAGAAGAAACTGCCGGTCAGCAGGTTGAGCTCGGGCAGTCCGACGACGGTGATCAGGAACAGGACGACGAGCGGTGTGTTCCGGAACACGTTGACGTAGCTGACCCCGAGGGCGCGCAACGGCGGGATCGGGGAGACGCGCATCGCTGCCAGCGCCGTGCCCAGCACCGTGGCGATCAGCATCGACCAGCCGAGCAGCTGCAGCGTGACGAGGAACCCGTCGGCGAGTCGCGATGTCAGCTCGGACAGGTACACGGGGGATGTCCTCCTTGGACGTGCCGACCCCGCCGGAGCAGAGACTCAGCTTCGAGTCGTGCTGAGCACCGGCGGGGTCGCGTGAGGTCTACTGGCAGGAATCCAGTTCGGGCTGTTCGGGTGTCTCGACGCCGGACTCGCCGAGCGTGGACTCGAACGCCTCGGCCCACGAGCCGTCCTCGTACGACGCCTGGATGGTCTCGTTCAGGAACTCGCAGAACTCGGTGTCGCCCTTCTGGTAGCCGATGCCGTAACGCTCCTCGCTGAACGTCTCGCCGACGACCTCGAGCTCGTCCGGCGCCTGCGCGGCATACCCGAGCAGGATGGCGCCGTCGGTGGTGACCGCGTCGACCGAGCCGTTCTGCAGCTGGGTGACACAGTCCGAGTAGGTGTCGAACGGCACCGGCTCGGCGCCGTAATCGTCGACCACGTTGGACAGCGACGTCGACCCGGTGACCGAGCAGGTCTTGGCCTGGGCGAGATCCTCCGGACCGGTGATCGTCTCCTTGTCCTCCTCGCGCACGAGGATCTGCTGGCCGGTCACGTAGTACGGACCGGTCTGGCCGACGACCTGGCGCCGTTCCTCGGTGATGGAGTACGACGCGATGACGATGTCGACGGTGCCCTGCTGCAGGAACGGCTCGCGGTTGTCGGACACCGTCTCGGTCCAGGTGATGTCCTCGGGAGCGATGCCCAGCGCACCGGCGACGATCTTGCCCATCTCGATGTCGAAACCGGTGGGAACGTCCGCACCCGGTGCCATGAAGCCCACACCGGGCTGGTCGAACTTCACGCCGATCTCGATCTGGCCGGCTTCGGCGAACTCGGCCATGGTGCTGCCCTCGGGGAACTCGGGGTTCTCCTCGACCTCGACGTTCGCACCTTCGCTGTCGTCACCGCCGCACGCGGCCAGGACGAGCGCACAGCCGGCCGCCATCGCGGCGACCGCCGCCCGTCGAGTGCGGCCCGCAATTCTGGTGGCCATGATGCAGATCAACTCCCTTGTGCTGTCGTGTTGCCTCAGTGCGTCAGGATCTTGCTCAGGAAGTCCTGCGCACGCGTGCTCTGGGCGTCGGTGAAGAAGGCTTCCGGGGTGGCCTCCTCGACGATCTGCCCCTCGTCCATGAACACCACGCGGTGAGCGGCGCGACGAGCGAACCCCATCTCGTGCGTCACGACGACCATGGTCATGCCCTCTTCGGCGAGTGCGGTCATGACGTCCAGGACCTCTTTGATCATCTCCGGGTCCAGCGCCGAGGTGGGCTCGTCGAAGAGCATCACCTTCGGGCGCATGGCCAGCGCACGGGCGATGGCCACCCGTTGCTGCTGTCCACCGGAGAGCTGCGGCGGGTACTTGTTGACCTGGTTCGACACGCCGACACGCTCGAGCAGCTCCATCGCGTGGCGCTCGGCGTCGGCCTTCTTCTCGCCTTTGGCTTTGATCGGGCCGAGTGTGACGTTGTCGAGGACGGTCTTGTGCGCGAACAGGTTGAACGCCTGGAAGACCATGCCGACGTCGGCGCGTAGCCGGGCGAGCCCCTTGCCCTCGGCGGGCAGCGGCTGGCCGTCGAGCTCGATGGTGCCGGAGTCGACGGTCTCGAGCCGGTTGATGGTGCGGCACAGCGTCGACTTGCCCGACCCGGACGGGCCGATGACCACCACGACCTCACCGCGGTCAACGGTGAGGTCGATGTCCTGTAACACGTGCAAGGAGCCGAAGTACTTGTTGACACCGTGCATCCGCACGAGCGGCTCGCCCACGGCGACATTCATGCCGGTGGGCGCCGCTGCGGACTGGTTGCTCGCGGCCATGCAGGAAACCTATCCGCGGCAGGTGCGGGTGTGGGACAGGATACGGTTACGAAGTGGATACGACTGCTGCTCACGGGTGGCGGCGCGGTCCCGCCGACCGTGCGGGCAGATCGCCCGGCGGCGGCGTTACCCTGGTCGGGTCATGAATGCGCGCACGTACCAGGTCCGCACCTACGGGTGCCAGATGAACGTCCACGACTCCGAGCGCCTGGCCGGCCTGCTCGAGGACGCGGGCTACGCCCGCTCCGACGACGGGGGCCAGGCCGACGTAGTCGTGCTCAACACGTGTGCGGTGCGTGAGAACGCCGACAACAAGCTCTACGGCAACCTCGGCCACCTCGCGTCGGTCAAGCAGAAGACGCCGGGCATGCAGATCGCCGTCGGCGGCTGCCTGGCGCAGAAGGACCGCAGCGAGATCGTCCGCCGCGCGCCGTGGGTGGACGTCGTGTTCGGCACGCACAACGTCGGGTCGCTGCCCGCGCTGCTCGACCGGGCGCGGGTCGAGCAGGAGGCGCAGGTCGAGATCGCCGAGGCGCTCGAGACGTTCCCGTCGAACCTGCCGTCGCGGCGCGAGAGCCCGTACGCGGCCTGGGTGGCGGTCAGCGTCGGGTGCAACAACACCTGCACGTTCTGCATCGTGCCGGCGCTGCGCGGACGCGAGCGCGACCGGCGGCCGGGCGACGTGCTCGCCGAGGTCGAGGCGCTGGTGGCCGACGGCGTCATCGAAGTGACCCTGCTGGGGCAGAACGTCAACGCCTACGGCGTCGAGTTCGGCGACCGGTACGCCTTCGGCAAGCTGCTGCGCACCGTCGGCTCCGTCGACGGGCTCGAACGGGTCCGGTTCACCAGCCCGCACCCGCGCGACTTCACCGACGACGTCATCGCCGCGATGGCCGAGACACCGGCGGTGATGCCGCAGCTGCACATGCCGCTGCAGTCGGGCTCGGACAGTGTGTTGAAGTCGATGCGGCGCTCGTACCGGCAGGAGCGCTACCTCGGCATCGTCGAGAAAGTCCGCGCGGCCATGCCGCACGCGGCCATCACCACCGACATCATCGTCGGCTTCCCCGGCGAGACCGACGACGACTTCGAGCAGACCCTGCACGTGGTGCGCGAGGCCAGGTTCGCCTCGGCGTTCACGTTCCAGTACTCCAAGCGCCCGGGCACGCCGGCCGCCGAGATGGACGGCCAGGTGCCCGCCGAGGTGGTCAAGGAGCGCTACCAGCGGCTGACGGCCCTGGTCGAGGAGGTCGCCGCGGAAGAGAACCGGGCGTTCGTGGGGCGCGAGGTCGAGGTGCTGGTGGCCGACGGCGAGGGCCGCAAGGACGGCGAGACGCACCGGCTGTCCGGGCGGGCCGAGGACAACCGGCTGGTGCACTTCGCGGTGCCTGATGGTGACGCCACGGCGATTCGTCCTGGTGACACCGTGACGGTCGGCGTCACCTACGCCGCGCCGCATCACCTGGTCGCCGATTCCGGCCGGCAGGGCGGGCGCTACGAGGTCCGGCGCACCCGCGCCGGCGACGCCTACGAGCGGGCGAACTCGTCGCCGTCCGAGGCGTCGCCGGGCGTGCTGATCGGGATGCCCACGGTCGGCGCTCCCGAGCCGGTGGCGGTCGAGTCCGGCCCGGGCTGCGCCGCGCACTAGGACACGCCCGTCCCGATGCCGGCCGCGTTCATCGCGCCCGCGCCACCAGCGCGAGCATCCGCCAGTACGACCCGTCCGGGCTGGACAGGGTCAGGTCGACGGTGCGCCCCGAGGCGCCGCCGTCCAGGGTGAACTCCTTCCACGCGTAGGTGTCCTCGGGCATGGTCGCCCGTGCGGGTGACACGACCGAGCCGTCCGCCGACACCACGAACCCGGACGTCGAGTAGTCGGGGTCGCCGGTGAGCAGGGAGAACACGTGCTCACCCGGCGGCACGGCGACGCGCAGCTCGCCGGGCCCGCTGTTGTCCAGCACGAAGTCGCGGCGCAGCGCGTCCGGATGGCCGCGGTCACGCTCCTGCGGCGGGCCGCTGACCCAGCCGAAGCCGCGTTCCGGGTCCCACTCGTCGCCGGAGGCGAGCCCGGTGTAGGAGTCCAGCACCGGGCTGCCGGCCGAACCGCCGTCCAGCGCGATCGCGACGTCGTCGCCGTGCGGCACCACGTAGGTCGTGCTCTCCGGTGCGCCCGCGACCGCCGTGCCGTCGGCGGTGACCCGCGCGGTAAGCCTCGGCGTGGCGACCTCGCCGGCCGCCGGAGCGCCCGCCGGCGGCGACACGGTGACGTCGACCTGGCGCGTGGATCCGGCCGGCACCGTCACCGACCCGGTGCTCGCGCTCCAGTCCGCGGGGACGTCGACCGTCACGTCGACCTCCGCCGCCTGCGCCGAACGGTTGTTCGTGACCGACACGGTCGCGGTGTTCGCGCGCCCGCTGAACACGGGCGTGCCGACGTCCATCCCGGACACTTCGACGGCCGCCAGCACGTCCAGCTCGGCCGTCAGCGGCAGCGTGGCCGGACTGCGGCCGCGGTGGACGAAGCTCGCGGTGCCGGCGAGCTCCACCTCCGCCGGCTCGGCCGTGGCCGGCGGGGTGAGCCGCCATCGCCCGGTGACCGCCGCGCCGGGTTCGAGCACCCGGAGGTCGGACGCGCCGACCCGTTCGGCGTCCCAGCCCTCCGGCACCTCCAGGGCCAGCCCGGGGTCACGTACCGGCCGGTTGCCGTCGTTCGACAGCGTCGCGTTGGCCAGCACCGGCTCGCCGGCGACCACCTCCGCGGCGTCCGTCTCGAGCGTCGCGTCCAGCCCGTACAGCTCGGCGACCGCGCCGGACAGCACGTCGTGCGCGGCCGTCACCGGTGTCAGCAGGTCGGTGGCCACCTCGTCGGTGAGCTCGCCGGCGTCCACCTGCCCGGTGATCCACCGCCGTCCGCCGGCGACGTGCGTGAACGCCTCGTCGACGTGCTCGGTGAAGGCGGGGTCGTCCGTGCCGGACGTGTCGGCGACGTCCAGCGCCGCCTCGGCCGCGGCCTCGACCCGCCCGGCCAGGTCGCCCAGGTAGCTCTCCTGCTCGTCGTCCAGGGCACCGGCGTGCGCGGCCGTCGTGTCGCGCAGGTCACCGGCCAGTCCGCCCACCTCGCGCAGCGGGTCGGTGGCCGGGTTCTCGAACCGCATCCAGTCGAGGTTGAACAGGTACTCCTGGCCCGGCTCGTCGGTGAACACGAGGAACAGCTCGTGCGTGCCTCCGGGGTCGTCGACCTGCGCGGTGACGGTCTCGAAGGTGCGGGACCCGCCCGTCGGGGCGACGTCGACGCTGCCGATCACCGGTCCGTCGACCGCGTCCGTGCGCAGTTCGATGGTGCCGCCGGACCCGGACGAGGCGACCCGGAAGGTCAGCTGGGTCACGCCGTGCAGGTTCACCGGCTCGAAGGAGATCCAGTCACGGTGCCCGATCTGCCCGACCATTCGGCCGCCGTCGCCCTCCTGGGTGTCGTACAACGCCACGTCACCGGCGCCGGTCCAGTGCTCGGCCTGTTTCAGCCGCGGTTGCAGGATGGCCGAGTCGCCCCCGGTCAGCGCGGAGGCGCCCGTGCCGCCCTGGTCGGTGTAGGTGGTGTCGACGATGTAGAAGATGTTGTCGTGCTCGTCGTGGCCCTCGTCGACGATCGCCTCGACGGTGCCGGCGCAGCCGCGGTACCGCTCGAGCGGGTGGCCGTGCTCGTCGTGGCCGAGCCTGGGCTGAGTGACGACCTGCTGGCAGTCGATGGTGCCGTCCTCGCTGGAGCCGTCCTCGGCGTCGGTCACCCGTACGTCGAAGTCGATCGGCTCGCCGAAGCCGAACACCTGGCCGTCGCGCGGTTCGACCATCTCGACGACCGGCGCAGTGTTGCCGACGGTGATCGGGACGTTCGAGACCCCGGTCCGCCCGGTCGGGTCGGTCACGGTGAGCTGCGCGGTGTAGTCGCCGCGCTCGGTGTAGGTGTGCACCGGGTTCGGGTCGGTGCTGTCGACGGTGCCGTCCGCGTCGAAATCCCAGGCGTAGCTGATCGGATGCTCGTCCGGGTCGCCGGAAGCGTCACTGGAGAACTGCACGGTCAGCGGCGGCTGCCCGGACGTGGGCGTGGCGCTCGCTCGGGCGTCCGGCGAGCGCTCGCCGATCTTGGCGTAGTTGATCTTGTAGATGCCCGAGTCGGTGTTCGGATCGCCGCGGCCGGACCCGCCGTAGTTGCTGCCCCACTCGATGACGTACATCGAACCGTCCGGGCCGAACTGCATGTCGATCGGGCGCAGGAACTCCTTGCCCGGCAGGAACGGGTTGATGACGGCCGGGTCGCCGTTCTCGTCCAGCTTCACCTCGAAGATCGCGTTCCGCGTCCACTCGGCGACGAAGACGGTGTCGTCGTAGTACTCGGGGAATTTCGCCTCCGAGTCCAGCTCCGGGTCGAAGTGGTACGTGGGCCCGCCGATGGCCAGCCGGCCCCCGCTGCCGAGCTCCGGGTACTGCGGCGAGACCCCGTACGGATAGGACATCCACGCGGGCTGCGCGGGGGGCAGCTGTTGCGCTCCGGTGTTGTTCGGCGAGTCGTTCACCGGGCCGCCGGCGCAGTCGTACAGCGGTCCGGACTCGCCGGTGGCGAAGTCGTGGTCGTTGTAGGCGTGGTTGTCGCCGATGCAGTACGGCCAGCCGAAGAAGCCCGCCTCGCGCGCCTGGTTGTACTCGTCGTAGCCCTTGCTGCCCCGGGTGTCGCTGTCGTTGCGGGCGTCCGGGCCCACGTCACCCCAGTACAGCCAGCCGGTCTCGTTGTCGACGTGGATGCGGTAAGGGTTGCGCAGCCCCATGACGTAGATCTCGGGACGTGTCCGCGGCGTTCCCGGCTCGAACAGGTTGCCCTCGGGAATCGTGTAGCCGCCGGCAACAGTGTCCGTGGGGTGCACCCGCAGCACCTTGCCGCGCAGGTCGTTCGTGTTCGCCGACGAGCGCTGGGCGTCGCTGTGCTCGTGGCCGGGCCGTTCGTCGGTCGCGCCGTAGCCGCTGCAGCACGGAAGAGAGTTGTCTCCGGTCGCGACGTAGAGGTTCCCGTCGGCGTCGAAGTCCATCCCGCCGCCCTCGTGGGCGTTGACGTCGCGCTGGGAGTTGATCTCGAACAGCACCTTCTCGGAGTCCATGTCGAGGGTGCCGGTCTGCTCGTCGAAGGTGAACCGGGACACCAGGCTGACGTCCTTGTTCAGCGGCGAGTAGTAGACGTAGAGCCAGTGGTTCTCGGTGAAGTCCGGGTCGAGGACGATGCCGTGCATGCCGTGCGTGTGCTCGACCAGAACGTCGAACGTCGCGGCGCGGTGCGTGCGGGACGTCTGCGGGTCGTAGTACTTCAGCGCACCGCCGCGCTGGACGTAGAAGACCCGGCCCCGGTCGTCGATGTCCATCGCCAGCGGGTCGTCGGTGTTCCCGTCCAGCTGGATCTTCTCGAAGTTGGCGCCGGCCGTCGCGCCGCAGTCGCCCTCGGCCGCGCCGGCCGCCCACTCGATGCCGCCGAGCAGGTGGTCGAGGAAGAGCGGCTCGTCGGTGAACGCCGACGACGCGTGCCCCATGCCCGTGTACCAGGAGCGACCACCGTCGTAGCGCTGGCACCACGAGATCGGGTGGTCCGCGCCCATCTGGTCGCCCTCGTAGGACTTGCTGTCGTAGCTGGCCAGCACGTGCACGTCGCCGCGCGGGTTGGTGGCGAAGTCGTACGGCTCGGCGGTGCGGGTCCATTCCTGCGGTAGGTGGGCGGTCGACGGGTGCTGCGGGTCGTCGACCTCCACCTCGAGCTCCTGCACGGCCGGGTGGCTGGCGAAGAACGCGCCGACGAGTTCGCCGTACCACGGCCAGTCGCGCTCGGTACCGGACGCGGAGTGGATGCCGACGAAGCCGCCGCCGGCCTGGATGTAGCGCTCGAACGCCGCGCGCTGGTCGCCGCCCAGCAGGTTGCCGGCCTGCGGGGTGGAGTTCGTGTTGTTGAAGATCACCACCTCGAACTCGGCGAGCGTCTCGTCGGTGAACATCGTGGAGTCGTCGGAAACCACGACGTTGAACCCGTGCTCCTCGCCGAGGGACTCGATCGCGGCGACACCAGCGGGGATGGACTCGTGGTAGAAGTTCGTCGTCTTCGAGAACACGAGCGCGTCGAAGCCGGCCTCGTGCTGAGGGACGGGTTCCTGGGCGGTTGCGGGCGGTTGACCGATCGTCGACGGCACGGCGACAGCGAGCGCCGCGACGAGTGCGCCGGTCAGGGTCGGACGGATCATCGACCGTCACCTCCGGTGGTGCGGGTCGAGGGCGATGCCGGGAGGACGGCCCACGAGCGCTGTGGTAAGCGCTTACCGCAGTGCCGGCCGCCACGGCCGGGGGTTCGTTCGCTGCAGAGGTTTCAGAAGCGCATGGCGCGCAGGGCCCCGAAGCTGTTGCGGGCCGTCGCGAACTCGGACTCGGGGTCGTCGTGCTCGACGAGCCACTGGCGCACGCCGCCGCGGTGCGCGTCGGCGAACATCGCCTCGAAGTCCAGGACGCCTGACCCGACGTCGGCGAATCCGCCGTCCGGAGCCATGTCCTTGACGTGCAGCGCGGGGAAGCGCGCGGGGTAACGGACGAAGTAGTCGGCGGGCTCGTACCCGCCGCGGACCATCCAGTACACGTCGAGCTCGAAGCCCACGTACTCCGGTTCGGTCTCCTCGACCAGGATGTCGTACAGCACACGCCCCTCGTCGGTGGCGAACGAGGCGTCGTGGTTGTGGAAGAGCACCTTGAGCCCGTACCGCGACGCCGTCTCGCCGGCGCGGTTGAACGTGTCCGCCAGGGCGCGGAACGAGTCGGCGGTGTAGTCCACGCCGGGCAGGCTGCGGATGACGATCCATTCGCCGCCGAGGACGACGACCTCCTCGCAGGCCTGCTCCCATCGGTCGTCGATCCGGTTCAGCCCGACGTGCTCGAGGACGGCCCGCATCCCGGTGTCGTCGATCATGCTGCGGATCTCGGCGGCGCTGTGCCCGTGCCGTCCGCTCACGCCCACCGTCGCGTAGCCGATGCGGGCGAGCTCGCCCAGCGTGCCCGCGAAATCGTCGGCCAGCGACCGGCGCATGGTGTAGAGGTGCATCCCGATGCCCGGCCTGGGGATCGGACGGTCCGCGGCGGACGCGCTGCCGGCGCCGATCACGCCCAGCGCGCCGGCAGCCAGCGCCGTGCTCGCACTCGACCGGAGGAACGTACGACGGTCCATGTCACCTGTGCCTGGGGTCATCCGGATGCTCCGCCCTTCTGGGTGCCAGTTGGGTCGCTCTGCCGGTAAGCGTTTTCCCAGAAGGTTACGGGGACGCTTTCGGGTCGTCAATGGGTCGGTTCGCATGATCATCGGCAGAGAACCGCCGTATGGGCCGGAAAGTGCCGATGATCATGGGATGGCGCGACGGCGAAGCGCACGCCGGTGCATCGCGCGCGCCACGGCCGTGGACACTCCGGCGGCGGCCAGGCCGACCAGCGGCGCACCGGTCACGCCGAACGCGGTGAGCACGAGCCCGAGCCCGGCGGCGGGCAGCCACATCGCGAGCACGACCCGGTGGCCGCGGCCACGACGCCGCGCGTGCGCCTCGACGGCCAGCGGCACGACCAGCGGCGGCAGCACGGCCGCCAGGACGGTCAGCCAGGGCAGCAGGACGCTCTCGAACCCGCTGGTCGCCAGGGCCAGTCCGGCGACACCCACCGCGAGCGTCGCGGACCGTCCGGACAGTGGCGTGACCGACCGCAGCGCCAGCCCGCCGGAGTGGTAGGCGGTCAGCGACGGTGCGACGACGGCGACGGCGATCAGCGCCGTGCCGAGGGTCGAGGCCTGCAGATGGGCCACCAGGTCGCTGGAGCCTCCGCGCAGCGCGACCGTCGTGCCCGCGGCCGCGGCGACGAGCGTGGGGACGACCAGCACGACCGCGCACGCCCGCAGGTCACCGCGGCCGCGCAACCCGGCCGTGAAGTCCGGGGCACGCAGTGCGAAGACCGACACGTAGCCCACGAACACCGACACGTCCGCGAGCAGGAGGGCCGGCGCGTCCAGCCGGGCGGTGACCGGAACCGTGGTCTCGGCGCCGCGGATCGCCACCAGCCCGACCAGCGCCAGTGCGGCCGCCGTGGTGAGCACGGCCGGACCGTTCCAGCGGTGCTGCCCGGCGAGGGCGAGCACGAGCAGCGGAAGCCCGAGTACGCCGACCCCCAGCCACCGCGGCGCATCCAGCAGCGACGCCAGCGCGGCACCGCCGAGGCCGGCGTTGAACCCCAGCCAGCCGACCATCGACAGCGCCATGAGCAGCGAGACCAGCGTCCGGTCGCGGCGCGGCAGGTAGCCGTCGAGCACGTCCGACAGCGGCCAGCCCTCGCCGTACGGCGGGAGCACCCCCAGCCGCCCCTGGACCAGCAGCAGCGCCGCCATGGCCGCGCCGCTGAGCAGCAGCGTGATCAGCGGCATCGGCCCGTCGTGCCGGTCGGCCACCCCGGCGCCGAGGACGAGCGCGGCGGGGGAGGTGCCGATGGCCAGCCAGGCGCCGGCGGTGTGCCACCAGCGCCGTTGCGCCGCCGGCGCCGGGCCGGCCACGCTCATCCGTTGTGGGCGCTGGCACCCAGGATGGCGCGGATCTCGCTCGCCAGGGTCTCGAACGTGGTGCTGGACATGGTGGCGCCGTAGTCGCGTTGCTGCGGCAGGTCGACGTCGTAGACCCGCTCGATCCGGCCCGGCCGCGGCGTCATGACCACCACCCGCTGCCCGAGGTAGACGGCCTCGGCGATCGAGTGCGTCACCAGGACGACTGTCGTCGACGTCTCCCGCCAGATCCGGTGCATCTCGACGTTCATGTGTTCGCGGGTGAGCGCGTCGAGCGCGCCGAACGGCTCGTCCATCAGCAGCACCGGGGGCTCGTGCAGCAGCGCCCGGCACAGTGCGACACGTTGCTGCATCCCTCCGGACAGTTCGTGCGGCAGCGCGTCCTCGAACCCGGTCAGGCCGGTGAGCTCGATCAGCCGGTCCGCCCGCTCGGCCGCCGTGTGCTTGTCCATGCCGCGCATCTCGGCCTGCAGCAGGATGTTGGCGCGCGCACCGCGCCACTCCAGCAGCGCGGCACGCTGGAACGCGAAGCCGATGTCGCGCTGCGGCTCCCGTACCCGCCCGCCGAGCAGGTCGACGTGGCCGGTGGTGGGCGGCACCAGCCCGGCGATGATCTTGAGCAGGGTGGACTTGCCGCAGCCGGACGGTCCGAGGATGGTCACGAACTCACCGGCGCCGACGCGCAGCGACACGTCGTGCAGGGCGGTGGTGCTCTGCCGTTTCGACCGGAACGTGCAGGTGAGGTCATGGACGTCGATGGTCGGGGTCACGGTCTGGGAGCCGTGCTCGCCCGGCTCGGCGGCGGTCTCGGAGGTCATCGTGCCGCTCACCCGGCCTCGGCGAACGACGGGTCCCAGTACGTCGACGGATCGCCGGGATCCTTCAGGTCCGCGTGCTCGGCGAGCAGGTCGATCGTCTCCTGCCACTGCTCCTCGGTGTTCACGCCCGGAGCGGGGGCGGTGTCCAGCTGCAGCAGCCCCAGGCTCTTGTCGAGCTGGTCGACGAGGACCTGCGTCTCGGGGGTCTCGCTGGCCGCCTCCTCCATGGCCGCGGCAGCGGCTTCCTGGTTCTCGGCGGCGGCCTCCCAGGACCGGGCGGTGGCCCGGACGAACGACTCGACCAGCTCCGGGTTCTCGTCGATGGTCTTCTGGTGCACGACGATCCCGGTGCCCAGCAGGTTCATCCCCCAGTCGGAGAACTGGAGCACCTCGACCGGGTTGCCGCTGATGTTCTCGATGGTCGGCGCCTGGTCGTGGAAGAAGCCCATGATCGCGTCCGCCCGACCCTCCACCAGCGCGGCGATCTTGCCCGCGGGGTCGACGTTGACGACGTTGACGTCCTCGGGGTTGACGCCGTTGAGCTCCAGCCACGCCGGGAACGTCGCGTACATCGCGTCACCGGGTGTCCCGGCCACGGTCAACCCGGCCAGATCCGCGGGCTCGCTGACACCCTGCTCGGCGAAGAACTCCACCGACGACGGTCCTTTCTGCAGGAAGACGCCGACGCTCTTGACGGGCATGCCTTCGGAGACGCCGTTGAGCAACGCGGGCGTGTCGGCCCAGCCGAACTCCGTCTGGGACTGGGCGACCTGCTGGACGGTGGTGGTCGACCCGCTGCCGGGTTTGATCTCGAGGTCGATGCCCTCCTCCTCGTAGATCCCCTCGGCGACGCCGTAGTAGAACGGCGCGTGCTCGCCGTAGGGCACCCAGTTCAGCGTCAGGGTCACCTCGGTCGGGCCGTCACCGTCGCCACTGGTCGTCGTCTCGCCACTGCCACAGGCGGCGAGGATGAAAAGGGCCACCACCGAAGTGGTCAGCAAGCTACGTCGCATCGCGCGGCACCTTTCTCGGATTGACGGGGGTAGGGGGCTCGGGTCAGGACGTCGTCGTCATCGGGATCGCCTGCCTGCGGCTGGCGTGCCACGGGATCAGCAGCGCCTCGGCGGCCTCGACCAGGACGAACAGAGCGACACCGAGCGCGGACATCAGGATCAGGTCGGCGAACAGCAGGGACGAGTTGAGGTTGCCGCTGGCCAGCAGCAGCACGTAGCCGAGCCCTTCGTCGGCGCCGACGAACTCGCCGACCACCGCGCCGACGACGGCGAGGGTGACGGCGACCTTGAGTCCCGAGAGCAGGTGTGGCAACGCACCCGGGAACCGGATCTTGCGGAAGGTCTGCCAGCGGCTGGCGCCCATCGTGGACGACAGGTCGAGCAGCGCCGGGTCGGTGGAGCGCAGGCCGGCGACGCCGGAGACCACCACCGGGAAGAACGCGATGAGCACGGCCAGGATGATCTTGGGCGTCGGGCCGAAGCCGAACCAGACGACCAGGATCGGCGCGATCGCGATCTTCGGAATGACCTGCGCGAACAGGATCAGCGGGTACAGCGCCTTCTCGAGCGTGGGGGAGTAGACGATGAGGACGGCGGCGACCATCCCGATGAGGGCGGCCAGCAGGAAGCCGACCACGGTCTCGTACGTCGTCACCCAGGTGTGGGTGGCGAGCATCTCCCGATCCTCCAGCAGCGTCGCCCAGACGTCGCCCGGCGTCGGAACGAGATAGGCGGGGAACATCTCCGCGGCGGTGACGACCCACCAGCCGACACCGAGGAGGATGAGCAGCAGCCCTGGCCGCCACACCGCGGAGAACGCCTGCAGCGTCCAGCGCAGCACGGCGTTCCGCGCGGCCGGGGTGGGCAGTTCCTCGCCGGCGTCCGGTCCGTCGACGCCGGCTCCGGCCGGGCGATCCTGGTCCGTCAGCCCGTCGCGGCTGGACACGTCAGACGTCATCGAAGAACTCTTCCTTGTCGTCGGCAGCGGTCGGCGAGCACGGAAAACGCTTTCCTCAAGGTGACGCTACCGGTGGCGCGGCGAGACGGTCAAGACCCGCCGCCCGGACGGTGTGACTCGCGGGTTGACGCCCCGCTCAGTGAGGTGCGTGCGAGGTGGTGTCGAAACGGCGGCGCAGGGCGTCGCGCAGCGTGACACGAGCCCGGTCGGCCACGGCGAGGGTGCCGAGCGCCCCGGTGCTGGCGACCACGACGGTCGCGACCGCGCGCGCCTCCTCGGGGACGGACGCCAGCGGGCCGAAGCCCTCGATCATGGCCAGGGTCGCGAGACCGGTGATCGCGGCCGCGACGACGATGCCACCGCGTCGCGGCCGCGGAACCTCCGGATCGGGCTGGCCCTCCCAGGCGACGAGGCCGCCCAGAGCGGCGAGCGAGAGGCCGAGCACAGCGCCCACCCCGCCGAAGTCCAGTGCGGCCATGACCAGTCCGACGGTCATGAACACGCGTGCCGCCGGTCCCGCGGGGTCGCGCCTGCCGGCGGATATCCACGCGAGGCAGCTGCCGACGCCGACCAGCAGGACGACACCGGCGATCAGCAGCCGGTAGACGTCGTCGGTGTCGAACATGTCTGATATTCGACCATGCCGGGCCGGTTCCGCGGCCGGCCGCCCGGTCGGCGTGTCGTTGTGGGGCCCGCGGGTGGCGCGAGGACCTAGGCTGGGGGAGTGCTGGTATCGGCTGCCGTGTGTCCACATCCGCCGCTGCTGGTCGCGGGCGTGGGGCCGGCGCGCGACGACGACATCGATCTGCTCCGCGGCGCCTGCTGGACCGCTCTCGACGCGCTGCGCGACGGCAGTCCGGAGCTGCTGGTGGTGGTCGGGGTCGGACCGGACACCGCCGACGAGGTGACCGGTGGCGGCAGCCTGGCCGACTACGGCGTCGACCGCCGTGTCGCCCTGCCCGGCGCGCACGCCGGCGACGACGGGCTGCCGCTGTCGTTGTGCGTGGCCGCCTGGCTGCTCGAGCGCGACGGCTGGTCCGGCAGTGTCACGGGCGCGTCGGTGGCGCCCTCGGCAGCCGCCGACGACTGCGCCCGCCTCGGCGAACGGCTCGCCTGGCGCCGCGAACGGGTGGCGATGCTGGTCATGGCGGACGGCTCGGCGCAGCGCTCGGACGAGCAGGCGGACGCGGACCGAGCCCTGGCGCGCCGGCACGACGCCGACCTGGTGCGCGCGCTCGAGTCGGGCGATCCGCGGGCGATACTGGCCCTGGACGACGCGGCGGCCGCCGCGAGCCGGGCAGGCGGCATCCCGCCGCTGCGTGTGCTGGGCGGTGCGGCCGAGGACGGCCTGTTCGACGCCGAGATGCTCTACGACGCGGCGCCGTTCGGCGTGGGGTACTCCGTGGTCGTGTGGGAACGCCACGGTTAGTACTTCCCGTCGTCGACGGCGCCGGCTCGGTACCGGGCCGGTTCAACCTGGTCGGCATCGAAGATCACGCCGCCGAACTCGGCTACCCGGTGGCGCAGCACGTTGCCGGCCGTGGCGTGGCGACCGCGACCGTCCGGGAGCTGTGCCGGCTGCAACACTCAAGACGTGAGCGCAGCCTGATGCTCACCGAAAACCGCCACCGAGGTCCACGGATCTCGGGCCGACGTCGGCGATGCGATTCCCGGAGCGTTCGGTCGGCATCCACACCACGGGAAGGACCACGACCATGACACTCGTCTTCACCACGTTGTCGGCATCAGTCGACGGGTACGTCTCCGGCCGCGGCGCCCGGGCCGGCAACGCCGTCGTATCCGGGCGCAACACCTACGAGCACGCGGGCCGATGGGGCGGCGACAGCATGGTCGCCGGAGCGCCGCTCTTCGTGGTCAGCCGCGACCCGATCCCGGATGCCGCTCCCGGGCAGCCCATCGTCACCGACGGGATCGAGTCGGCGATCGCGCAGGCCAAGGACGTCGCCGAGAAGGCCGGAAGGACGTCAAGATCGCTTCCGGCACCACCACAACCGAAGCCCTGAAGGCGGGCCTGCTGGACGAGATCGTCATCAACCAGGTTCCGGTACTACTCGGCGGCGGCCATCCCTTCTTCCGCGACCTGCCCGAGGCCGTCGAACTCGAATGCCTCTCGGTCGCAGCCAACCGAGACGTCACGCACCTCACGTACCGGGTCGTCAAATGACCTTGCGGTCAGCTGCGCTCCGTGACGCGTTGGACCGGCAGTCGCTGCCGAAACTGTCGGATATGACTGCAACACTCAAGACGTGAGCGCAGGCTGACGCTCGCCGGGCCCGCCACCGAAGTTCCACGGAGCCCGGGACATCCTCACGGGTCAGGGCCGGCTGCCGGAGTCGTCTCCGCCGGAACCCTCGGTGCCCTGGCCCTGCGAGCCCGTGCCGCTCTCGCCGGACGCGCCCTCGGTGCCCTGGCCGGTGCTCTCGCCGGAGGCGCCTTCCTCGCCCTGGTCGAACTGCTCGACGTAGCCCTTGGCCTTCTCGGCGCCGGTGTCGAGCTTCTCGCCGTACTGCCCGCCGGTCTTCTCGTCGACGAAGTCCTTGGCCTTGTCGATGTTCTGGTCGACCTTGTCGCCGTGACCGGAGACCGCTTCGCTGATCTTGTTCTTGACCTTCTCGAAGACCATGATCCTTCACGTCCTCTCGTTTCGGGTCGGCCGTGCCCGCCGCCCGGTTGCGGCCGGACGTGACCCTACGACCCTTGGTACCCGTGTTCGCGCAGGCCATGCAAAGGCCCCGCCGGCGAGCGGGCTCGCGGGCGGGGCCACGGGGTACGGTCGGAGCCAACCGAGGCGTCCGCATGTCGGACGGCAGTGAAGTCGGCGTGCGATCCGTGGAAATTGCGTTTCTCATAGCGCAACGGTTGCGCATTAATTAACGCGATCTCGTTTTTGCCTAACAAGCCGACTATACAGCACGGAGTTCACCTGCAGATTTCACCCCCGCTCGAGAGAAGATGATCTCCATGCATTTGCCGATGCGTGCCTGTGAATCCGCTGGTCAGCGGGCAAGATGATCCAGATCTTGCTATCTCGATAGGAACCCTCTAACTTGGTGGTGGTGCGTTGAACCCGCCGCGAGGCTGAGGTCTTCACAGCGTGCCGCTGGTGGCCGCCAGTGAGTAGTCGACGGATGTCGGGCCATGTGCGGGCAGCGTGAGCGCCCGCGCCGCGGTGTTTTTGGTTCCGCGGTTCCTGACGTGTCGGCGGACCGATACCGGCGCAACGAGGCGCCGGTGACGATGTGCAATTTTGCCGCGCGAACACGTGGGGAGTGTCGTATGCCCGGAAGCGAACACGTCAGCCTCGACAAGGCGCCGAACAACGGCGCCGACGAGTCATCTGAGGACGGCTACGTCCAGGACTTCGGTAGCAATCCGCTCGAGGTCCGGACGACCGATCACTACACCGAGGAGTACGTGACCGGCTTCGTCGACAAGTGGGATGCCCTGATCGACTGGAAGAAGCGCTACGAGAGCGAAGGCAGCTTCTTCATCGACCAGCTCACCTCACGGGGCGTACACAAGGTCCTCGACGTCGCCACCGGCACCGGGTTCCACTCGGTGCGGCTGCTCGAAGAGGGCTTCGAGACCGTCTCCGCGGACGGCAGTCCGGAGATGCTGGCCAAGGCGTTCGCCAACGGCCTCGAGTACGGCGGGCACATCCTGCGGGTCGTCAACGCCGACTGGCGCTGGCTCAACCGGGACGTGCACGGCGAGTACGACGCGATCGTCTGCCTCGGGAACTCGTTCACGCACCTGTTCTCCGAGCGCGACCGTCGCAAGGCCCTGGCCGAGTTCTACGCGATGCTCAAGCATGACGGCGTGCTGATCCTCGACCAGCGCAACTACGACTCGATCCTGGACGACGGCTTCTCCAGCAAGCACACGTACTACTACGCCGGAGAGGACGTTTCCGCGGAGCCGGAATACGTCGACGACGGTCTCGCGCGATTCCGCTACGAATTCTCCGACGGTGAGCAGTATCACCTCAACATGTACCCGCTGCGCAAGGACTATGTGCGTCGCCTGATGCGGGAAGTGGGATTCCAGAAGGTCGAGACGTACGGCGACTTCCAGCAGACTTACGCCGACGACGACCCGGATTTCTACATCCATGTCGCCGAGAAGCACTACCGCCGCGACGACGAGCTCGACGAGCTGTATTCGAGTGCCGTGCACACGGCCCGCGACTACTACAACTCCGAGGACGCCGACAACTTCTACGCCACGGTGTGGGGCGGCGAGGACATCCACGTCGGCACCTACCAGAGCGAGACCGAGGACATCGCGACGGCGAGCCGGCGCACGGTCGAGTCGATGGCCGGCCTGGTCGACATCGACGAGAACACGAAGATCCTCGACGTCGGCGCCGGTTTCGGCGGCGCCGCGCGCTACCTGGCGAAGACCTACGGCTGCCAGGTCAGCTGCCTCAACCTGAGTGAGGTCGAGAACGACCGCAACCGCACGATGAACGCCGAGCAGGGCCTCGACCACCTGATCGACGTGGTCGACGGCTCGTTCGAGAACCTGCCGTTCGAGGACAACGCGTTCGACCTCGTCTGGTCCCAGGACGCGTTCCTGCACAGCGGCGAGCGGGTTCGGGTGCTCGAAGAGACGGTGCGCGTGCTGCGCCCCGACGGGCAGATGGTTTTCACCGACCCGATGTCCGCGGACAGCTGCCCGGCTGGCGTGCTGGAGCCGATCCTGAAGCGGCTGCAGCTGGACACCATGGCCTCGCCGGACTTCTACCGGCGTGAGCTCGGCCGGCTCGGCCTGACCGACGTCGAGTTCCGCGAGCAGACGGCCAACCTGGCCAGGCACTACCAGCGGGTGCACGACGAGTCGCTGCGGCTCGCGGACCAGCTCGCCGGTAAGGTCAGTGACGACTACCTCGACAAGATGCGGGCCGGCCTGAAGCACTGGGTGAACGGTGGCAACTCCGGCCATCTCGCCTGGGGGATCTTCACCGCCAGGTCCTGACGCCGACGGGCGAGACCCCGGACGGCCACCTGGCCCGCTGTCCGCCCGGTGTCACGAGACACCGGGCGGACGTGCAGGGTCTCCTGGTCATGTACGACACTTGACCCGCAGTTCGACGAAGTCGCGACGACGCGGCGCAGGGGCCGACCCGGCCCGATACCACGACCGAGTGCGCTCACCGCGCCCGACCATGTGAAGGATGATCTCCCAGATGACGTTTCGACGACTGTTCACCAGCGAGTCGGTCACCGAAGGCCATCCGGACAAGATGTCCGATGCGATCAGCGACTCCGTCCTGGATGCGCTGCTCGAGAAGGACCCCAAGTCCCGTGTTGCCGTAGAGACCCTGATCACCACCGGCCAGGTGCACATCGCCGGTGAGGTGACGACGCAGGCCTACGTGGACATCCCGCAGATCGTGCGGGACCGGATCCTCGAGATCGGCTACGACTCGTCGGCCAAGGGCTTCGACGGCGCGTCCTGCGGCGTGAACGTCGCGATCGACGCCCAGTCGCCCGACATCGCCCAGGGCGTCGACACCGCGCACGAGACCCGCGTCGAGGGCGCGACCGACAAGATCGACTCGCAGGGCGCCGGCGACCAGGGCCTGATGTTCGGCTACGCCTGCTCGGACACGCCCGAGCTGATGCCGCTGCCGATCGCCCTCGCGCAGCGCCTCTCGCGGCGGCTCACCAACGTCCGCAAGGACGGCGCGCTGCCGTACCTGCGCCCCGACGGCAAGACCCAGGTCACGGTGGAGTACGACGGCGAGCGCCCGGTGCGCCTCGACACCGTCGTGGTGTCGAGTCAGCACGCCGCGGACATCGATCTCGACCAGATGCTGGCCGTCGACGTCCGTGACCAGGTCATGAAGCCGGAGGTGGACGGGCTCGAGCTCGACACGTCCGACACGCGCATTCTCGTCAACCCGACCGGCCGGTTCGTCACCGGCGGCCCGGTCGGCGACGCCGGGCTGACCGGCCGCAAGATCATCGTCGACACCTACGGCGGCATGGCCCGCCACGGTGGCGGCGCCTTCTCCGGCAAGGACCCGTCCAAGGTCGACCGCTCCGCCGCGTACGCGATGCGCTGGGTCGCCAAGAACGCCGTCGCCGCCGGCCTGGCGGAGCGCATCGAGGTGCAGGTCGCCTACGCCATCGGCAAGGCGGCGCCGGTCGGGCTGTTCGTCGAGACGTTCGGCACCGAGGCCGTCGACCCGGCCAAGATCCAGCTGGCCATCGAGGAGGTCTTCGACCTGCGTCCCGGTGCGATCGTCCGGGACCTCGAGCTGCTCCGTCCGATCTATGCTCAGACTGCCGCGTACGGGCACTTCGGCCGGCCGGACATCGACCTCCCGTGGGAGCGCACCGACCGCGTCGAGCAGCTGCGCGAGGCGGCCCACGTCTGACGGAACACCGGAATCGTCAGCCGTGAGAAAGGCCAGACCGAGGAGGCCCGCCCAGTGCGTATCGCAGTGACCGGATCGATCGCCACCGATTACCTGATGGTGTTCCCGGGAAGAATCTCCGACCAGCTCGTCGCCGACCAGCTCGAGCACGTGTCCCTGTCGTTCCTGATCGACAGTCTCGACGTCCGCCGCGGCGGCGTCGCCGGGAACATCTCCTTCGGACTGGGCACGCTGGGCCTGCGTCCGGTGCTCGTCGGAGCGGTCGGGCAGGACTTCGACGAGTACCGTGCCTGGCTGGACCGGCACGGTGTCGAGACCGGCGCGGTGTACGTGTCCGAGGACCATCACACCGCCCGGTTCCTGTGCACCACCGACAGCACGAACAACCAGATCGCGTCGTTCTACCCCGGCGCCATGTCCGAGACCAGCAACATCGACCTGAACGCCGTGTCGGGTCAGGCCGGCGAGCTGGACCTGGTGCTGATCGGCGCGAGCGACCCGGCGGGCATGCTGCGGCACACCGAACAGTGCCGGTCGCTCGGGCTGCCGTTCGTCGCGGACTTCTCCCAGCAGATCGCCCGGATGGACGGCGACGAGGTGTCCAAGCTCGTGCCTGGTGCGCAGTACCTGTTCACCAACGAGTACGAGGGCGGGCTGCTGCTCGACAAGACCGGCTGGACGCGCGAGGACGTGCTCGGCCAGGTCGGCACCTGGGTGACGACGCTCGGCGGCGCGGGTGTGCGGTGGGAGTCGAAGGGCTCCGACCCGATCACCGTGCCGAGCGTGCCGGCCAAGCAGGAGGTCGACCCGACGGGTGTCGGCGACGGCTTCCGGGTCGGGTACTTCGCCGCGCAGTCCTGGGGCCTGTCCGTGGAGCGGTCGTTGCAGTTCGGCTGCCTGATGGCCACCACGGTCCTGGAGACCATGGGTCCGCAGGAGTACTCGATCGACCCGAAGGTGTTCGTGCAGCGGCTCGCGGACGCCTACGGCGACGAAGCGGGCGCGGACGTCGAACCGTTCCTTCCGAAGGCCTGATACCTGACCGCGTCGCGGGTTCCACGAGGACCGCCGGCGCCCACGCCGAGACCGACCACCCCTGTGTCTACACGAGGAGTCATCCGACAGATGTCCACCGACAAGTTCCGAACGCTCAACGGCATCGATTTCGCCGTCGCCGACCTTTCGCTGGCCGAGTACGGCCGCAACGAGATCCGTCTCGCCGAGCACGAGATGCCCGGCCTGATGGCGCTGCGCCGTGAGTACGCCGAAACCAAGCCGCTGCTGGGCGCCCGGATCTCGGGTTCGCTGCACATGACGATCCAGACGGCGGTGCTGATCGAGACGCTGGTGGCGCTGGGCGCGGAGGTGCGCTGGGCGTCGTGCAACATCTTCTCCACCCAGGACCACGCGGCCGCGGCTGTCGTCGTCGGCCCGAACGGCACCCCCGAGGCGCCCTCCGGTATCTCCGTGTTCGCCTGGAAGGGCGAGTCGCTGGAGGAGTACTGGCAGTGCACCGAGCAGATGTTGACCTGGCCGGAGCTCGAGGGCCCGAACATGATCCTCGACGACGGCGGCGACGCGACCGTGCTGGTGCACAAGGGCGCGGAGTACGAGAAGGCCGGCGCCGTGCCGTCCGCTGCGGACAACGACCCGGACGAGTGGAAGGTCGTGCTCAGCGTCCTGCGCTCGTCGCTGGCGAAGGACGCCACCAAGTGGACGACGATCGCCGGCGGCATCCGCGGTGTCACCGAGGAGACCACCACCGGCGTGCACCGGCTGTACCAGCTCGCCGAGTCCGGTGACCTGCTGTTCCCGGCCATCAACGTCAACGACGCGGTCACCAAGTCGAAGTTCGACAACAAGTACGGCTGCCGGCACTCGCTGATCGACGG
>NZ_PYGE01000014.1 GCF_003014555.1 Haloactinopolyspora alba | reverse complement strand
CGGATCGGTCTCTCCGATCCGACGACGACGGTATTGGTTGACGATGCGTCAACTTCAAGTTCGGAACGTGCGCGTCTGCGGACATGGGTCGGCCGGCGGAATCGGATCCGTGGCCTCGGCCCACAGATCCTGCTCAGCCTGCCCGGACTGGTAACGGCGGTAGCCGAGGTACCCGGCAACTGCCAGCAGAGCCCCCAGCAGGACTTTCTTGTTGAACACGTGATCCGCCCTCCAGACGGTGGTCGCCATCTCCGGTGAGACTAACGCAGCCGGTCTCTCCCGCGACATGTGGCGTCGCAAACGGTCGCGATCGACGTGCCGTGGCTCAACCGCCGAACTCCAGCCGGCGCCAGACGATCGCGTCCACGTCGCCGGCTGCGGCGATGCGCACCTGCACACTCACGTCGTGTCCACTGACGAGCTGACGATGGTGGAGATGCCTTCACGGCTGACGACCCGCAGGCTGATTACGCCTTTCGATGGGCGGAACGCCTCAGCCAGCCGACGATCGCGGTGGCCACGAACAGTACGACTCCAATGACGCCGAGCCAGAGAAGGCCCTCGATCGCGAACCCCACGATCGACAGCACCAACCAGCCAGCCAGCAAGACGACTACAAGAGTGACCATGCTTGGGGAGTACCCAATTCTCGCCTCTCGCAACGGATGCTCGGAGATCCGTGCTGGTCACTGACGACGAATCGTGGCGGTGGTGATCGTGCTGGTGGGCCTAACTGGACTTGAACCAGTGACCTCTTCCTTATCAGGGAAGCGCTCTAACCGTCTGAGCTATAGGCCCGGGGACACATCTCGTGTGCCGAAGCAGATTACCGCACCACGGCGGGTCTACCCAAACTCGCCGCCGTCGCTGCGATCCGTACCGATCAGTCGTCCTCGGCCAACGTCAACTCGAGCCCGCCGAGAAGACTGGCCGAAAGGTTGTACAGGAACGCGCCGAGCGTCGCCAGCGCCGTGAGCAGCACGACGTCGACCACGGCGATGAGGGTGGTGAACCCGAGCACGCGGGAAAGCTCGACATACTGGTTGATGTCGATACCCGCGTTGTTGTCCGAGGCCGTCATGTCGGTGACGATCTCGTCGATGGACGAGAACACCCCCGCGGCGTCGAGAACGGACCACAGCACCGCGACCGCCACGAACAGCGTGATACCCAGAGCGACCGACAGCAGGAACGCCGTCTTCATCACCGACCACGGATCGACCCGCAGCAGGCGGAGCCGGGCCTTACGGATGCGACCGCTGCGCCGAGCCGACGCCGGACGGGCCTGCCGCGCCGATGCAGCCTCGACCGCGGGGACCGCGTCCATGCTGGCCTGTGTGTCCGCCGCCGGCGGCTGCTCCTGCGCCGCGGCGGGAGCGCCCTGGGCCAGGCCGGCCACAGGCTGACCGGGGCCGGACACCCCCTGACCGGGGCCAGGTGCGGCCTGGCCGGGACCGGGCGAAGCCTGCGCCGGACCCGGTGCGGGAGTCGGCGCCGGCGGTGCGGTCGGCGGCGAGACCTCCGGCGCCGCCGCGGCCGAACCGGACTCCCGGCGCTGCTTGGCCAACAACGACGGAGGCGGGACCGGAGCGGGCCGCTGCGCGGGATCCGGCGCCGCGGCCGCCTGCTGGCCCTGCTGCTGGTCCTGCTGCTGCGTGGTCGGCTGCGGCGGCTGCGCCGGTGCCGACGGCGCGGCCGGTTGCTGCTGCCCCTGCTGCGGCTCGGCGTTCGCCGCCGACTCCGTCTGGCCGCTTTCGCTGTCGTGCGACGGCGGACGAGCCCACGGGTTCGGCGTCGCGTTCTCGGCCGTGCGTGGTGTGTTGTCCTGGCGCGTACGCCCAGCCTTGGTCGCGGCGCGAGCCGCCGCGGCGCCGCGTGGCTGCTCGTTCTCGGCCGCCTGCTGCGCCTGGCGGCGGGTGTTCACAGCCGGGTCCGGAGCCTGCTTCTCCTGCGGATTCTGCCCGCGCCCGTTGCTCGACTGGTCGGCGTTCTTCCGCCGCTGCCCGCCAGAGCCGGAGCCGGGTGGTTGCGGCGGCCGGCCGTTCCCGCTGGCGTCGGGCGATCTGCCCTCGTCCTGTGCCCGCAGGGTGGCCGCCATCTCGGCGGCGATGGGACCACTGGCCTTGGCGTTCCCGCCAGTTGGCGCGTCGTTCGCCCCGGAGTCGGACGGCGACACGCTGGTGTCACGGGCGTCCTGGTCGCTCGCGGGACGTCCGGTCCCACCGCTGCTCGTCACGAGCCATCACCTTCCGCGTCGGTGTCAGGGCTGTCGTGTCCAGGCTCCACCACCGATTCGTCCTCCGCGTTGCGAGCAATGGCGACCACCGCGTCACCCTCGCCGAGCGCAACGTACTTGACTCCCATGGTGTCACGACCCTTGGCGGGGACGTCGCGCACAGGACTACGCGTCACACCGCCCGAAGCGCGGATCGCCAGCACGTCGTCGTTGTCGTCGACAACCAACGCACCCACCAGCGAACCTCGATCCTCGTTTATCTTCATGGCCTTGATACCCAAACCACCCCGACCTTGAACACGATATTCCTCGACGGCGGTGCGTTTGGCGAACCCACCATCTGTGACGGTGAACACGTACCAATCGGTTCCATCACGCACAACGGACATCGAGAGTAATTCGTCCCCCTCGCGGAACTTCATCCCGACCACGCCTCCGGTCGCCCGGCCCATCGGCCGCAGCTGCTCGTCGGTCGCGGTGAACCGGATGGCCTGGGCCTTGCGCGAGACCAGCAGCAGATCGTCCTCGGCGCCGACCAGCTCGGCCCCGATGAGCTCGTCGTCCTCCTCACGGAACAGGATCGCGATCACACCGCCGCTGCGGCTGGAATCGTACTCGGTGAGCCGGGTCTTCTTGATCATGCCGTTCTTGGTGGCCAGGACGAGATACTGCTCCTGCTCGTAGTCGCGCAGGGTCAGCACCCGCGCGATCTTCTCGTCCGGCTGGAACGCGAGCAGGTTGGCGACGTGCTGGCCCTTGGCGTCGCGCGCCAGCTCCGGCAGCTCGTGCGCCTTCGCCCGGTACACGCGGCCGCGGTTGGTGAAGAACAACACCCAGTGGTGCGTGGTCGTGACGAAGAACTGGCTGACGACGTCGTCCTCACGCAGTTGGGCGCCACGCACCCCCTTGCCGCCGCGCTTCTGCGAGCGGTACAGCTCGGCCTTGGTGCGCTTGGCGTATCCGCCGCGCGTGATCGTCACCACCACCGGCTCCTCGGGGATGAGGTCCTCGGCGGTCATGTCACCCTCGGCCGCGACGATGCGGGTGCGGCGCTCGTCGCCGAACTTGTCGACGATCTCGCCGAGCTCCTCGCGGATGATGCTCCGCTTGCGCTCGTCGGAGGCGAGGATGTCCTCGAGGTCGGCGATGTCGGCGATCAGCGTGTCGTGCTCGTTCTGCAGCTCGTCCCGCGAGAGCGCGGTGAGCCGGCGCAGCTGCATGTCCAGGATCGCCGTCGCCTGGACCTCGTCGATGTCCAGCAGCTGCATCAGGCCGGTCCGCGCCTCGTCGACATCCTGTGACCGGCGGATCAGCGCGATGACCTCGTCGATGGCGTCGATCGCCTTGAGCAGGCCGAGCACGATGTGCAGCCGCTCGCGCTTCTTGCGCAGCCGGAACTCGGTCCGCCGCCGGATCACCTCGACCTGGTGAGCAACCCAGTGCCGCACGAACCCGTCCAGCGACAGCGTGCGCGGCACGCCGTCGACCAACGCGACCATGTTGCAGCCGAACGTGTCCTGAAGCTGCGTGTGTTTGTAAAGATTGTTACGGACCACGGTCGGCACGGCGTCGCGCTTGAGCACGACCACCAGCCGCATACCCGTACGCGACGACGAGTCGTCACGCAGGTCGGCGATACCGGGAACCTTGCCGCTGTCGGCGAGCTCGGCGATCTTGCGGGTCAGCGCGTCCGGGTTCACCTGGTAGGGCAGCTCGCTGATGACGAGGCACGTCCGGCCGCGGCTGTCCTCCTCGACCTCGACGACGGCACGCATGGTGACCGAGCCGCGTCCGGTCCGGTACGCCTGCTCGATGCCGTTCGTGCCGACGATCAGGCCGCTGGTGGGGAAGTCCGGCCCCTTGACCCGCTCGAGCAGTGCGTCCAGCAGCTGCTCGTTGTCGGCGTCCGGGTTCTCCAGATACCAATCGACGCCGGAGGCCACCTCGCGCAGGTTGTGCGGCGGAATGTTCGTGGCCATGCCGACGGCGATTCCGCCCGAACCGTTGACCAGCAGGTTGGGGAAGCGGCTGGGGAGCACGTCCGGCTCGGCGCCGCGGTTGTCGTAGTTCGGGGAGAAGTCGACGGTCTCTTCGTCGATCTCGCGGACCATGTCCATGGCCAGCGGCGCCATGCGGCACTCGGTGTTGTGGCTGACCAGTCCGTTGGTGATGAAGGCGTGATCGTCGGTGTCGACCCGGAGGCTGTACACGGGGCGGACACCCGCGTCCTCGACCGCGGCCACTTCCGCGTAGTAGAACCGTCCGTCGACCAACGGTTCGACGACGTCCAGCGCCTCGTCGGTGAGTCGATCGGCGATCTCCGGCCAGCGCCGTTCCCACCGGTCGACACGGTCGACGTTGTGGAGTTTCAGCCACGTGTGGTCTGGGGAGCGCCGAGCAGATTCCGGGCGCCGCAGGAACTCGGCCAGATGCGGAACATGGTCGGCGCCGAGCCCACGCGCTTCGGCCGGCAATGCGCCGAGTACCGCCCCGAGCTTGTCGTGCTTCGTCCCCAGGAATCCGACACGCTCGGCGAACCGTTCGGCGCCGTGACGGTTCCCGATGACGACCTTGATCTCGCCGTTGTCGTAGAAACACAGGCTCGACACGATGCCCTGCTCGAGAAGAAGCTGCTGGACGTCTCCGGCCAGCTGCCGGCTCCGGGTGGAGTAGCTGATCTGAACCGAATCGCGGGGCAGGCTCGACACCGAACCGTCGCCGGTGAACAGTGAGCGGAGGAACTCGACCTTCACCGAGGCCGTCGCCGCCCACACGAACTCCGGGACCCGCTTGTCGGCGCTACGGTCGCCGGTCATCGGCGCCAGCACGCTGGCTCGGAGCGCCGTGAGGTCCTGCACGTCCAGCTCGTGCAACGTGGAACCGGACGCGATCTGCCGCTCACTGACATATCGCGGACCGCCGACGACCGCGTCGTACGCGTCGAGCACCGTGGTGAAGTACTCGGCGTCGACGTTGTTGAACCCGGCACGTTCGGACGAGACGAATCCTTCGCTGACGAACGCGCCGGCAAGAACCGCGGCATCGACCTCGGCAGCGTCGGGCAACCCCATCTCGGCCGCCTCGGTACGAGCCGCGACCACCACGTCGCCGGCCTCGACCTCGCCGAGAAGCTTCCAGGTCAGCGTGGGTACGCCATCGACAGGGGACAGCGTCAGGACCGGGTGGTTGTGCGTCCCCGTCACCTCGTACCCGTTCTTGGTGCGCAACCGCAGAGTGGGGTGCTCACCGGAGTGGAAGAACTTCGAGGCGTGGACGAGCTCTCCGCTGCGGCCGAAGAGCTTGAGGTCGATGTCCGTATCGGAATTCGGCTCCGCCTCGGGAACGATGTCCGCGATACGCACGGTGCCGAGATCCGCGGTCCGTACCCGGGTGTCGCCGGTGACGCAGTAGCGCATCGCGGCTTGGCGGTCGTCGCCGCGCGAGCCGAAGTTGCCCTGGCCCTGCACCAACAGGTAGCGCATCGACCACCACTGGCCCAGCCGGACCAGGGTGTCGTAGATCGCGGTGTCGCCGTGCGGGTGGTAGTTGCCCATGACGTCGCCGACGACACGCGAACACTTCGAGAACCCGCGCTCCGGCCGGTAGCCGCCGTCGAACATCGCGTAGAGCACCCGGCGGTGCACCGGCTTGAGCCCGTCGCGCACGTCCGGCAGCGCCCGTCCGACGATGACGGTCATCGCGTAGTCGAGATAGCTGCGCTGCATCTCGACCTGCAGGTCGACCGGCTCGATCCGGCCGCCGGGACCCACGACGTCGTCGGCCGCGGTGATGTCGTCAGTCACGTGTTCGTTCCTCCAGGTGCGGCGTCGTGGCCGCACATCATGTATGACGCGCGAGCGAGGCCCGCGGTTGACGTCAATGTCTTGCGTGTCGTGCCATGCCCGCTCAGATGTCGAGGAAGCGGACGTCGCGGGCGTTGCGCTGGATGAACTTCCGCCGGCTCTCGACGTCCTCGCCCATCAGCGTGCTGAAGATCTCGTCCGCCTGGGCCGCGTCGTCGAGCGTGACCTGCAGCAGCAGGCGCTGCTCGGGATCCATGGTGGTCTCCCAGAGCTCGTCGTCGTTCATCTCGCCCAGACCCTTGTACCGCTGGACGCCCTCGTCCTTCGGCAGCCGCTTGCCCGCCTCTCGCCCGGCCCGGACGAGAGCGTCGCGCTCGCGGTCGGAGTAGGCGTACTCGGCCGGCACGTCACGCCCGCTCCACTTCAGCTTGTACAGCGGCGGGTGCGCGAGGAAGACGTGTCCCTGCTCCACGACCGGCCGCATGAACCGGAACAACAGGGTCAGAAGCAGCGTCTGGATGTGCTGGCCGTCGACGTCCGCGTCGGCCATCAGCACGATCTTGTGATAGCGCAGACGGTTCAGGTCGAACTCTTCGTGCACCCCGGTGCCCAGGGCGTTGATGATCGCCTGGACCTCCTGGTTCTGCAGGATGCGGTCGATGCGCGCCTTCTCGACGTTGAGGATCTTCCCCCGGATCGGAAGGATCGCCTGGACCTTCGGGTCGCGGCCCTGCTTCGCCGGGCCGCCCGCCGAGTCGCCCTCGACGATGAACAGCTCGCATTCCTCCGGGTCGGTGGACTGGCAGTCGGCGAGCTTGCCGGGCAGGCCGGCACCGCCCATAAGGCCCTTGCGGCTGCGTGCGGCGTCGCGGGCCTTGCGGGCCGCTACGCGGGCCACCGCCGCGCTCTGCGCCTTGCGGGCGATCAGCTTGCCCTCGGTGGGGTTCTGTTCGAACCACGAGCCGAGCTGCTCGTTCACCACCCGCTGGACGAAGCTCTTCGCCTCGGTGTTGCCGAGCTTGGTCTTCGTCTGGCCCTCGAACTGCGGCTCGGCGATCTTGATGCTGATGATGGCGGTGAGACCTTCACGCACGTCGTCGCCGGTGAGGTTGGGGTCCTTCTCCTTGAGCACGCCCCAATCGCGCGCGAACTTGTTGACCAGCCAGGTCAGCGCCGCACGGAAGCCCTCTTCGTGGGTGCCACCCTCGTGCGTGTTGATGGTGTTCGCGAACGTGTGCACCGACTCGGTGAACTGGTCGTTCCACTGCAGTGCGAGCTCGAGGCTCATCGCCTGGCCGTCGCCGTTCTTGGACTCGTCCTCGAGCGAGATGACCGTCCGGTGCACCGGGGCCTTCGCCGTGTTCAGGTGGTCGACGTAGTCGACGAGCCCGTCCTGGTACACGTAGCGGACCTCGCGCGGGCCGGCCTGCTCCTCGACCGCGACGTCCTCTTCCACGCCGGGGTCGGCCGCCTGTGGACGTTCGTCGCGCAGCGTGATGGTCAGCCCCTTGTTGAGGAACGCCATCTCGCGGAACCGGGTGGACAGGGTCTCGAAGTCGTAGGTCGTGGTGTCGAAGATGTCGGGACTGGCCCAGAACGTCGTCACCGTTCCGGTACGGTCGGTCTCCTCGTGTCGCTGCAGCGGGCCGTCGGGAGCGCCGAGCGAGTACGACTGTGTCCACCGGTACCCGTCGTTGTAGATCTCGACAGCGAGGTGCGTCGACAGCGCGTTGACGACCGAGACGCCGACACCGTGCAGGCCGCCGGAGACCTTGTAGCCACTGCCGCCGAACTTGCCGCCGGCGTGCAGCACGGTCATGACCACCTCGACGGCCGGCTTCTTCTCGACCGGGTGCTCGTCGACCGGGATGCCGCGGCCGTTGTCCGCCACCCGGACGCCGCCGTCGGCCAGCAACGTGACCTCGATCAGGTCGCAGACGCCCGCCAGCGCTTCGTCGACGGAGTTGTCGACGACCTCGGTGACCAGGTGGTGCAGACCTCGCTCGCCGGTGGAACCGATGTACATGCCGGGGCGCTTGCGTACCGCTTCGAGCCCTTCGAGAACGGTGATGGCGCTGGCGTTGTAGGACGTGTTGTCGTCCGTCACGAACGGGGACCTCCTGCCAGGGATCAGGCCGCCCCGGACCACCTGAGGCCGCTGACGGCCCAGTGAGACCGAGCGGCCTGGATGGACAACCCCAAGTCTACCCCGCGACCTGCCCACAGTGCGCATTCTGCGGCCCACAACGGGGCTGACAATGGCGTGGCGGGCCGCTCATGAGTCCCCATACCCGCACCCGTGGGCCGACGGAGTCTGAGGGCGATCTCGCGCCGCCACCGATCTCCGGCGGTGGCTCCGGCACCCGTCCGTGCCGGACGTCCCGGCCGCGCCATGCCGGTCCGCGGACGACGGCGCAGGTCAGCCGTAGGTGTCCCGCGGTCCGCGGCCGGGGACCCGGCGTGGCCCCTTGTTCCAGCTCGGCGCCTGCGGACCCAGCACCTGCACCCGGACCACGGTGCCGTCGCCCACCTCGCGGTTGAGCTTCGCCACGAGATCGGCCGCGAACAGCCGGACCTGGGTCGCCCAGGCCGTGGACTCCGCACGCACGGTCAGGACGCCTTCGGCGTATCCCTCGGGACGGACGTGCGCCGCGACGTCGGGACCAACCACCTGGTCCCACCGCGCGACGGCGCCGTGGACCGCGAGCCGTTCCTCCCATCCGTGCTCTCCGACCAGCCGGTCCATGGTCGCCTCGAGCGACTGCGGGTCGCGATCGTCGCCACCAGGGCCGCTCCACCCCGAGCCCGGCGCCCGGGCGGCACGGCGCCGGTGGCCCCGTTGCCCGCCGCGTTTGCCACGGTCCGCACGGGATCCGGGGCGCCCACCGGCGCGTCCCGCGGCCTTCGCCCGCGAGACCAGCGACTTCGCCACGTCGTCGCCGTCGGGGTTCCACGTGAAACCGGAACCGGCCGCGGCAGCGAGATCGTCGGCGCTGACGGCACCGCCGCCCGGATCGGCCTCGGCCGGCTGCGGCGTCGGTTGCGCGGGGGCGGTGTCGCCGGTCTCCGGCGGGTCCGAGTCCTCGGTCGAGCTCACGCTCCGATCTCACCTCCCCGGCCGATGAAGCCACGCACGAGCGCCGGTCGGCCCACCGGAACCCTGATGTCCGGCTGTGCCGTGTCCGTCCACGTCCTGATGCGATCGTAATTGCCGGAGGCCGTGCCGCGGGTGCGCGTCGGCCGGTGTGCCGGCGGATCTCACCCGACGGGCCGGACCGAGCCGGATCCGACGTCCACTCGGGAGCCCTCGAGCCGGTCCGGCACGTCGTCCGGAACCGCCGCCGTCACCAGCACCTGCTCGGCGTCCGCCACCAGCCGCGCGAGCCGATCACGTCGGCCGGTGTCGAGTTCGGCGAAGACGTCGTCGAGCACCAGCACCGGATCGCTGCCACCCGCGCGCAGCAGCTCGTAGGAGGCGAGCCGGAGCGCGAGGGCGAACGACCAGGACTCGCCGTGGCTGGCGTACCCCTTGGCCGGCATCGGCCCGAGGCCCAGCACCAGATCGTCGCGGTGCGGCCCCACCAGCGACACGCCGCGCTCGATCTCGTCCTGTCGTGCCCGTCCCGCCGCTGCGAGCAGCTCTCGCGCCAGGGTGTCGCGATCCGCCGCCTGATCCATCTCCGGCCCGAGCGACGACCGGTAGGTCAGCTGGGCGTCGCCCGCTCCGCCGGCGGCGACCGCGTCGTAGGCCTTGGCCACCAGCGGGCGCAGCGCATCGACCAGTTCGAGGCGGGCGGCCAGCAGTTCGGCGCCGGCGGTGGACAGGTGCGTGTCCCAGACGTCGAGCGTGGACAGGTCCGGCGCCTGCCCGCCGCGCTTGGCGCCGCGGGTGGCCGCCCCCGCCGACTTCAGCAGGGCGTTGCGTTGCTTGAGCACCCGGTCGTAGTCGGCGCGGACGCCGGCGAACCGCGGTGCCCGCGCCACGAGCACGTCGTCGAGGAACCGCCGGCGCTGGGCGGGGTCACCCTTCACCAGGGCGAGATCTTCCGGGGCGAACAGCACCGTGGTCACGATGCCGAGAATGTCCCGCGGCCGGGTGGCCGGCGACCGGTTCAGCCGGGCACGGTTCGCCTTGCCCGGGGTGATCTCGACCTCGAGCAGGTTGTGTCGCGGCGTCGTGGCCGACGTGTCGACGACGTCAGCGCGGATCACCGCACGTTCGGTGCCGAACCGGACCAGCGGCGCGTCCTGTGCCACGCGGTGGCTGCCGAGCGTGGCGAGATAGTTCACCGCCTCGACGAGGTTGGTCTTGCCCTGCCCGTTGGGCCCGACGAAGGTGGTCACACCGGGCTCGAGCGGTAGTTCGACCTCGGTGTACGACCGGAAGTCCGCCAGGGACAGGTGCGCGACGTACATCGGCTGGTCAGGGTCGCGGGTCGGCGGCGCCGGAGGCCGGCCCTGCTTCGTCGGCGGCACGCACCGCGTGCCCGCCGAACTGGTTCCGCAGCGCGGCCACGGCTTTCATGGCGGGCGAGTCGTCCTGCCGGGAGGCGAACCGGGCGAACAGCGCCGCGGTGATGACCGGCGCCGGAACGGCGTGGTCGATGGCTTCCTGGACGGTCCACCGGCCCTCGCCGGAGTCGTCGGCGTAGCCCTCGAGCTCGCTGAGGCCGGGGTCGTCCTCGAGGGCGCGCACCAGCAGCTCGAGCAACCAGGACCGCACGACCGTGCCCCGCGACCACGCCTTGAAGGCCCCCGGAACGTCGGTGACCAGCTCGGACGCGTGCAACAGCTCGTAGCCCTCGGCATAGGCCTGCATCAGCCCGTACTCGATGCCGTTGTGGACCATTTTGGCGTAGTGACCTGCACCGACACCGCCGGCGTGCACGAACCCCTCGTCGCGCGGGCCGTCCGGACGCAACGCGTCGAAGACCGGCATCAGGCGCTGTACGTCCGCGGCGTCGCCGCCGGCCATCAGCCCGTAGCCGACCTCGAGACCCCAGACGCCGCCGGACACACCGCAGTCGACGTACCCGACGCCGCGCGTGCTCAGCACCTCCGCGTTCGCGATGTCGTCGGTGTACCTGGAGTTTCCGCCGTCGACCACGACGTCGCCCTCGTCGAGCAACTCAGCGAGCTCGGTGACGGTCGACCTGGTGGCCGGACCGGCCGGCACCATGACCCACACCACTCGCGGCGCGCTGAGCCGGCGCACCAGGTCGGGCAGGCTGCCGGCGTCACTGGCCTCCGGGTCGTGGTCGTAGCCGACCACCGTGTGCCCGGCCCGGCGCAGGCGGTCGCGCATGCTGCCGCCCATCTTGCCGAGTCCGACCAGACCGAGCTCCATGTGCGTCCCTTCGTGATCTGTGCGTTGGGCGTCGGCGGCCGACGGCGTCAGCCGGACAGCCGGATCGGCATCGCCAGGTAGCGATACCCTCCGTCCGGCTCCGACTCCGCGCTGTCCACACCCTGGATGACCACCGGTTTCATTGGCGTCTCGGTGAACGACAGGTGCGCGAACGTCGTACCCAGCGCCTGCAGGCCGTCCAGCAGGTACGTGGGGTTGAACCCGGTGGCGATGGCCGGGCCGTCGACCTCGGCCTGCAGCGCCTCCGACGCCTGCGCGTCCTCACCGCTGCCGGCCTCGAGCACCACCTGGCCCTCGTCGAACGAGAGCCGCACCGGCGTGTTGCGTTCGGCGACGAGCGCGACCCGCTTGACCGACTCGATCAGCGTGGAGATCTCGACCCTGGCGACGGTGGCGGTCTCGGTGGGGAAGATGCGCCGGTAGTTCGGCACCCATTCACCGTCGATGAGCCGGCTGGTGGTGTGCCGGCCGCCCGCGGCGACGCCGATGAGGCTGTCGCCGGAGTCACCCCCGAGCGCGACCGTGACCTGCCCGGACGACGCCAACGTCTTGGCGGCGTCGACGAGGGTCCGGGCCGGGACGAGGGCGATGGCGGACAGGTCCGGGCGGCCCGGCTGCCAGGTGAGCTCGCGCACGGCCATCCGGTACCGGTCGGTGGCCGCGAGCGTGACCTTCTCGCCCTCGATCTCGATCCGGATGCCGGTGAGCGTGGGCAGCATGTCGTCCTTGCCCGCGGCGACCGCCACCTGGGCAACGGCCTCGGCGAAGGCGGTGCCCTCGATGGTGCCGGAAGCGGCCGGGAGCTCTGGGAGCTCGGGATACTCCTCGACCGGAAGGGTCAACAGGGTGAACCTGGCGCTGCCGCAGGTGATGGTGACCTTCGACCCGTCCGAGTGCAGGTCGACGGGCTTGTTGGGCAGTGACTTCGCGATGTCCGCGAGTAGCCGGCCGGACACGAGGACGGTGCCGCCGTCGGCCACGTCGGCGTCGAGCGAGACCCTGCCGGACACCTCGTAGTCGAACGAGGAGAACGAGACCTGACCGTCGGACGCGTCGATGCGCAGTCCGGCGAGCACCGGCACGGTCGGCCGGTTCGGCAGGGTCCGCGCGGTCCATGCGACCGCGTCGGCCAGTACATCACGATCGAGCCGGAACTTCACCGGTCCACCGCCCTCCCCTCGGGCATCCGCCCGGGTCGTTGTGGTTCACACATCATCCTTCCACGGAGCCCTGACAACTGTGGAAGAGGTCTTTCAGGTTCCTCTGTCGTCCGCCGTCCACAGGAACGTGCCGTCCCCACTTGTGCGGCGCGTCGGATCACATGGCTGGTCTCGTCGTGTCCATAGGGCCGGTGGACATTGTGGACGACGATGATCGTCGCAGTTCACATCGGTTGTGGCCGTCCACCTCGGATGTGCGTCGCCGTTGTGGGTGACGTGGACCGCCGGCCCGTGTCCACCGGTGGATGACAACTTTCCCCGACGCGTCCACCGCGTCGGCCACACTTTCCACAGTGTTCTCCACACCCTGTGCGAAGTCGATCACGCGGTTTCGGTGTGATTCGGGTGCGCCGGTGGCCGTCCGTCCGAGCGGCATCGTCATGACTGCCTCGCCTGTTGCTTGATGCGGTTCGTCAACTCGGTGACCTGGTTGAAGACGCTGCGTCGTTCGGCCATCAGGGTGCGGATCTTGCGTTCGGCGTGCATGACCGTGGTGTGGTCGCGTCCGCCGAAGTGCTGTCCGATCTTCGGCAGTGAGAGCTCGGTCAGCTCCCGGCACAGGTACATCGCGATCTGGCGGGCCGTGACCAGGACCCGGCTGCGGCTCGTGCCCTGCAGGTCCTCCATGGTCAGCCCGAAGTACGCCGAGGTCTGCGCCATGATGGTCGCCGCCGTGATCTCCGGTCCGGTGTCGGTGGGCACCAGGTCGCGGAGCACGATCTCGGCGAGCGACAGGTCGACGGGCTGGCGGTTCAGACTCGCGAAGGCCGTGACCCGGATCAGTGCGCCTTCGAGCTCGCGGATGTTCGTGGCGATGCGGCTGGCGATGTACTCGAGGACGTCGGGCGTGACGTTGAGGTCGTCCTGTGAGGCCTTCTTGGACAGGATGGCGATCCTGGTCTCGAGGTCCGGCGGCTGAACGTCGCAGGTCAGGCCCCATTCGAAGCGGTTACGCAGCCGGTCTTCGAGTGCCGAGAGCTGCTTGGGCGGCCGGTCGGAGGAGATGACGATCTGCTTGCTGGCGTTGTGCAGCGTGTTGAAGGTGTGGAAGAACTCCTCCTGCGTCTGGATCTTGCCCTCGAGGAACTGGATGTCGTCGATGAGCAGGATGTCGACGTCGCGGTACCGGCGCTGGAAGGCGGAGGCCTTGTCGTCGCGGATGGAGTTGATGAAGTCGTTCGTGAACTCCTCGGAGCTGACGTAGCGCACACGGGTGCCGGGATACATCGTCCGGGCGTAGTGACCGATCGCGTGCAGCAGATGGGTCTTGCCCAGGCCGGACTCGCCGTAGACGTGCAGTGGGTTGTACGCCTTGCCCGGCGCTTCGGCGACGGCGACGGTGGCGGCGTGGGCGAACCGGTTGCTGGCGCCGATGACGAACGTGTCGAACGTGTAGCGCGGATTGAGGTGCGGGCCCTCGGGCTCGGTACGCCGCGGCGTGTCGGTGCTCGCGCGGGACGTGACGAACGTGGGCTCCGGCGGCGGTGTGACGGTGGGGATCTCCTCGGTGTCGTCCGACGGCGGCTTGTCGGCGCCGGGAGCCGAGGTGGACGCGGCGACGGCGTCGGACGGGGAGGCGGCCGGGTCGGCGGCTTCGGGGTCGTCCGAGGGTGGCGTCACGCTGACGGCGAGACCGACGGGTTTGCCGAGCGTCGCGGAGAGCGCGTCGACGATGTGGTTGCGCAGCCGTTGCTCGATCTGTGCCCGCGCGAAGTCGCTCGGCACCGCGACGACGGCGGTGCCCTCCACCAGCGTGATGGGCCGGGCCTGGGAGAGGAAGGCTCGCTGCTGCGGCCCGATCTCGACCGAGTCGAGGTCGGCCAGCGCCTTCGTCCACGCGGCGATGAAGTCGTCGGCGGCCTCGTCTGCCACGGTCTGTCTCCCAACTGGCGGCTGTAGAAAGCGCCACCCCCGTCGTGCCTTTGTCCACACCATCATCCACAGCGTGTGGAGAGCGTGCGCAGCTTGGGTCCGTTCCTTCGTTCGTCTGTTATGACCTGCATGAACACAACGGAATTCCGGACGCATGGTGCGTCCCTGTGGCCGTCTCCGGAGACCGTGACGCTAACAACATGCGGTCGCCGGTTCAACTGGTGTCCACAGGTTTGTGGAGAAGTCCGCGGCGTGTCGTTGTGCGACCATCAGCCCGTGCCGATGTCAGTATGGTCGGTTCGCAGGCCACGGGACCGGTGGGTGCGTTAGTTTGACCTGAGCACCGGCCAGCGCGTACCGTAAATCGGTCCGACGAGGGCTCTTTTCAACCTGCCTGGGCGTAGTCTGCCCGTTGGCGGCGCGGGTCCTGGACGAGACATCCGAAGTACGAACAGCTCGCTCACAGACACAGGAGCCCGGACGTGGTCAAGCGCACCTTCCAGCCGAACAACCGCCGTCGTGCGAAGACCCACGGTTTCCGGCTGCGTATGCGTACACGCGCCGGTCGTTCCATCGTGACGTCCCGGCGCCGCAAGGGCCGTGCCAAGCTGTCGGCCTGACCAGGCAGACCGGCGTGCACTCGCACGACGATCCGAGGTGCTGAAGGCGGAACATCGGTTGCGGCGGCCGGTGGATTTCCGGACCACGGCACGCCGGGGAGTGCGAGTCGGGCGGCCGCGTATCGTCGTGCACTTCCTTCCCCCTGACGTCACGGCGTCGACCGGTCCGCCGACGGTGGGGTTCACCGTCGGCCGCGCCGTGGGCAACGCCGTGGCACGCAACACGGTCAAGCGACGCCTGCGCCACCTGATGGCCGCGCGGGTCGGCCGCATTCCGGAAGGTGCGCGGGTCGTGGTCCGGGCTCTTCCTCCCGCCGCAGGCGCCAGCAGCGCACTGTTGGCCGCCGATCTCGACGCAGCCCTGGACCGGGCACTGACACGCGGAGGTCAGCGGCGATGAAATACCTGCTCATTGCTTTGCTCAAGGGCTACCGCCTGGTCATCAGCCCGATGTACGGGCAGACGTGCCGCTACTACCCGTCCTGCTCGGCCTATGCGCTCGAGGCTGTCGAGACGTACGGGTCGGTGCGCGGCAGCTGGCTGACGTTACGCCGGCTCGGACGTTGCCATCCGTGGTGCGCCGGCGGCGTGGATCTCGTGCCGAGCCCGGATCGTTATCGATGGTGGGGACGGGCCGCCGGCACCGACGGTGACGATCCGCCGCCGACCACGGGGACGGGCCATGCCGAGTCCTCACCGCTGACCGTGCCACCGGACGACGAACGAGCCGTTCTCAGAGGAGTCTGATACACCCGTGGATACCGTCCTCTCGCCGCTGCTCTATCTGGTCAGCTGGATCATGATCGGCTGGCATTGGCTGTTCGACACGCTGATCGGCATCGGCCACGACGGCGTGAACTGGACGCTGTCCATCATCGGCCTGGTGATCGTGATCCGCACGCTGCTGATCCCGCTGTTCGTGCGTCAGATCCGCTCCCAGCGCAAGATGCAGGTCCTCCAGCCGCAGCTGCGTGAGTTGCAGAAGAAGTACAAGGGCGACCGCGAGCGTCTCCAGCAGGAGACGATGAAGCTCTACAAGGACAGCGGCACGAACCCGTTCGCGTCCTGCCTGCCGATCCTGTTGCAGGCGCCGTTCTTGTTCGCGCTGTTCCGCGTGCTCGACGGTATCGCGAACGACGATCCGCGGGGCGCTTTCACCAATCACCAGGGGCTGTTCGAGTCGGCCGGCAGCGCGCAGATCTTCGGGGCGCCGCTGGCGGACTCGTTCCTGAGCACGGACGTGCTCAACACCCGGATCATCGCCGCGGTGATGGTCGTGCTGATGGTGGCCAGCCAGTTCATCACGCAGCGGCAGATCATGCGCAAGAACATGCCGAAGGAGTCGCTGGAGGGACCGTTCGCGCAGCAGCAGAAGGTGTTGCTGTACGTGCTGCCTCTCGTCTTCGCGTTCTCCGGTGTGTACTTCCCGCTGGGCACGGTGCTGTACTGGCTGACGTCAAACATCTGGACCATGGCGCAGCAGCTGTACGTCATCCGGCGGATGCCCGCGCCCGGAACCGAGGCAGAACAAGCCCAGCAGCGTCGCCGAGAGGCGAAGGCGAAGCGTAAGGGCCAGCCCATCGAGGCGCCCGCCGAAGAGGCGAAGGAACAGGTCGAGGTCCCGCCCCAGGTCGTGCGCCAGCAACCGAAGAAGACCACGCGTTCACAGCGCAAGAAGAAATGAGACGGTGCTGCCGGCAGTGTCCGGCGCCGTCGACGGAGCGGGAACGCCGAGTGATCGTGAGACTCGAAGGACCGCGGAGCCATGGCTCGGCCGGTCCGGGGAATCGATCTGGAGGAAGCACATCGTGAGCGAAGCTGACAGCGGCGCCGTGGTCGACGACGATCGCGACGAGGACCAGGGAATGAGCAAGGCGAAGCGGCTCGAGCGCGAGGGCGACGTCGCTGCGGACTACCTCGAGGGACTGCTCGACATCGCCGATCTCGACGGTGACATCGACATGGACGTCGAGAGCGACCGCGCCGTCGTGTCGGTCCTCGGTGACGACCTCGACGTGCTGGTGGGCGAGAACGGCGAGGTGCTCGAGGCGCTGCAGGAGCTGACGCGGCTCGCGGTGGTGCGTGAGACCGGTGAGCGCAGCCGGCTGATGCTGGACGTGGGTGCCTACCGGGCGCGTCGGCGTGCCGAGGTGTCCGATCTGGCGAAGCGTGTCATCGAAGCGGTGCGGACCTCGGGCGAGTCCGAGTCGCTGGGCGCGATGTCCCCGTTCGAACGGAAGGTCGTGCACGACGCCGTGGCCGAGGCCGGTCTGCAGAGCAGTTCCGAGGGCGAAGAGCCGCGGCGGTACGTGGTGGTCATGCCGCCGGTGTGAGCAGCCGCGGTTTCACGTGAAACGCCGCGCGCAGATTTTCGGAGGTGGGAGTCGTGCCGACGCCGGGACGGGGCGATGGACGGTCGACGCCGCCCGGACCGGCGAGCACAGCCTCTGCCGACGACGACGTGGGCTCGGCCATCACCTCGCCCCCGGAGCCTCCGGAGCAGGCACGGGAACTCTTCGGTGAGAGCCTCCCGACGGCCCGTGCGTATGTCGAGTGGCTGGCGGGTGCCGGAATCGAGCGCGGGCTGCTCGGTCCGCGTGAGATCCCGAGGCTCTGGGATCGGCACGTCCTGAACTCGGTGGCGATCTCCGTCCTGGTCGAACCCGGCGCCACCGTGGCCGACGTCGGCTCCGGTGCGGGGTTGCCCGGAGTGCCGCTGGCCGTACTGCGTCCGGACCTGCACGTCACGCTGGTCGAGCCGTTGTTGCGACGCAGTGAGTTCCTGGCCGAGGTGGTGACCGACCTCGGGATCCGTGACCGCGTGTCGGTGTTGCGGACGCGCGCGGAGGAGGTCCGGCCGGACGGCGGGTTCGACGTGGTCACCGCCCGCGCGGTGGCGCCGATGGACAAGCTCGCGAGATGGACGCTGCCGCTTTTGCGGCCGGGGGGACGGCTGCTGGCGCTGAAAGGTCGATCCGTTGCCGAAGAGTTGGGCGAATCGGCCGCGTCGTTGGCGAAAATGGGCGCGGAGTCGTGGACAGTGGAAGAGGTCGGTTCGGACGCGGGCGAGCCGGCGGCGCGAGTCGCCGTCGTCACGCTCGGCCGGACACAGCAGGCACAGCGGACACCGCCGACAAAGCGGACACGGGACCGACGAGGACGGCAACGGAGGAAGAACAGATGAGCGATACCTCTGTCGTCACCGGGCTCGGATGGCCGGTGACGGGTGGGGATGTCGCGAACGGGGACGCAACGGGGGAAGGCCGGAGCGCAGTTGGCTGGCCACTGGGACGTGGAACCACCGAGCCGACGGACGGTCCGTCGAACCTGGAGCGTGAGGATTCTGTGAGTACGGGTGACGGTGCGGCGGAGCCGACGGCGAACGCGCACGTCGATACTGCGTCGGAACTGACGGACTTCTCGATGTCGGGCCCGTTGGCCGACATGGACACCCCGATCGCGCGCGAAGCGGCCGTGGCTCTGATGGCGGTGGGACGGCGCACGTCACCGATGCCACGCCCGGACCGGACCCGGGTGATGGTGGTGGCCAACCAGAAGGGCGGCGTCGGGAAGACGACGACCACGGTGAACCTGGCCGCGGCACTCGCCGTCAGCGGACTCAAGGTGCTGGTGGTCGACCTCGACCCTCAGGGCAACGCGTCGACCGCGCTGGGCATCGACCACCACGCCGAGATCCCGAGCATCTACGACGTCATCGTCGAAGAAGGCCCGATGTCCGACGTCGTGCAGAAGGTCGACGAGTTCGACGGGCTGTGGTGTGTGCCGGCGACCATAGATCTCGCCGGCGCCGAGATCGAGCTCGTGTCACTGGTAGCGCGAGAGTCGCGGATGCGCAAGGGACTTCAGCAGCACCTGGCGCAGGACGACGTCGACTACGACTACGTGCTCATCGACTGCCCTCCGTCGCTGGGACTGCTCACGGTGAACGCTCTGGTGGGCGGCGACGAGGTGCTGATCCCGATCCAGTGCGAGTACTACGCGCTCGAGGGCCTGAGCCAGCTGCTGAACAACATCGACATGGTCCGCGCGCACCTGAACCGCGAGCTGGCCATCTCGACGATCATGCTGACGATGTACGACGGCCGCACCCGGCTGGCGGCGCAGGTGGCCGAAGAGGTGCGCCAGCACTTCGGTGACACGGTGCTGCAGACCACCATCCCGCGTTCGGTGCGGATCAGTGAGGCGCCGAGTTACGGCCAGACGGTGATGACGTACGACGCCGCGTCGAGTGGTGCATTGTCCTACCTGGAGGCGGCCCGCGAGATCGCGGAGCGGGGCGTCCCGTCAACGGAAGTCAAGGGGGAATCGGCTCATGGCTGAGAAGCGTCGGGGACTCGGGCGTGGTCTGGGTGCGCTCATTCCGACCGAGGCACCGAACGACGCGGGCGCGGGCCGGCACTCCCCGGTGGATGTCTACTTCCCGGACCAGCAGCCGCCGAACGGCAACGGGGCCGCCGAAACGGTTTCACGTGAAACCGTGACCGACGCTCCGGCTGGAGACGTCCCCACCGGAGACGCACCGGACGGTGCGGATCTCCTGCCGGTCCAGGGCGCGCGGTTCGCCGAGGTCGAGGTCGACGCGATCACGCCGAACCCGCGGCAGCCGCGCCAGGTGTTCGACGAGGACGCGATGAACGAGCTCGCGTCCTCGATCCGGGAGATCGGCCTCCTACAGCCGATCGTCGTCCGTGAGCTCGGTGACGGCCGATACGAGCTCGTCATGGGGGAGCGGCGGTGGCGCGCGACGAGCGAGGCCGGCCTCGCCACGATCCCGGCCATCGTGCGGACGACGCGCGACGACGACATGCTGCGCGATGCGCTCCTCGAGAACCTGCATCGCAGCGAGCTCAATCCGCTCGAGGAGGCCGCGGCATACCAGCAGTTGCTGGACGACTTCGGCTGCACGCACGACGAACTGGCGGTGCGCATCAAGCGCAGCCGCCCGCAGATCTCCAACACGCTACGGCTGCTCAAGCTGCCGCCGCTGGTGCAACGGCGGGTCGCGGCCGGCGTGCTGTCGGCCGGGCACGCACGGGCGTTGTTGGGGGTGTCCGAGGGGCCGGAGCAGGAGCGGCTGGCTCAGCGCATCGTCGCCGAAGGGCTCAGCGTCCGGTCGGTGGAGGAGATCGTGGCGATGGGCGACGGCGAGACGCCGACGAAGTCGCGCAACTCCAAGAACTCGGCCAAGCCGGTCGCGCCACGGCTGTCCGACATCGCGGACGCCCTGTCTGAGCGGCTCGACACCCGGGTGAGGGTCGATCTCGGGCGGAGCAAGGGCAAGGTCACCATCGAGTTCGCGAGCATCGACGACCTCGAACGGATCGTCAGCACGATCGGTCCGACCATGAACGTCCCCGGCCGCGACTCCCTCGATTCACGTGAAACGGAATCCGATCTGGATTCACGTGAAACGAACTGACCGGCTCGCGGTGCCGTCGGCCGTCGCGTCACCGAGTGGGACCGGCTCGGCCGAAGCGCACTGAGCCGGTCCGGGCAGCGTCGGTTGTCGCGGCGTTTCAGACCCGGTCGGTGTGGCCGCGCCCGGCCGCGGCAGCCAACAGCTCGCGGGTGAGCACGCCGAGATCGAGGCCGCCGGCGTGCGCGGCCTGCGGCAGCAGCGACGTCTCGGTCATTCCGGGTGCAACGTTGACGTCGAGCAGCCAGGCCCGGCCGTGACCGTCGACGATCAGATCGGTGCGGGACATGTCCCGCAGGCCCAGTGCGCGATGGGCAGTCACCGCGGCGTCGGCCACGGTGTCCGAGGTCTCCGGCCGCAGCCGTGCCGGAACGAAGAACTCGGTGGTCCCGGCGGTGTAGCGGGCGTGGTAGTCGTACGTGCCGGACTCCGGCACGATCTCGACCGCCGGCAGCGGCCGCGGGCCGCCGCCGGTGTCGACGACCGAGACGGCGACCTCTGTGCCGTCGATCCACTGCTCGATGAGCGCCGCCTCGCCGTAGGCGTAGCATTCGACCATCGCCGCGGGCAGATCGTCACCGGAACGGACGACCGTCGCGCCGAGCGCCGAGCCACCACGTGCGGGCTTGACGACGACCGGCAGCCCGAGCCGGCTGATCAGCGCATCCAGCAGCACCGCCGCGCCGAGCTCACGGAACGTCGACTGCGGCAGCACCGCCGCCGCCGGCGTGGACAGTCCCGCACGTTCGGTGACCGACTTCGCCACCGGCTTGTCGAAGGCCTGCCGGCAGGCGGCGGCCGACGAGCCCACGTACGGCAGGCCCGCGAGCGACAGAACCTCCTGAATGGCGCCGTCCTCGCCCTGGGCGCCGTGCAGCAGCGGAAGCACCACGTGCGGTGGATCAGCACGCAACGCCGACAGCAGCTCGCTGTCGGCATCGCGCTGCTCGACGTCGACGCCGATCTCGCGCAAGGCCTCGCTGACGCGCCGGCCCGATCGCAACGAGACGTCACGCTCGTGGGACAGACCGCCGGCGAGAACGACGACACGGCCGAGGTCGCTCATGTGCTCCAAGCCCTTCTAGCTCTGGTCGGGTGCGGGACCGTCGAGCCCCGGACGCCGTGGGGACGCCCAGGCTCCGAACGTCGCGCGCAGCTCCATCTCCTGCTCGACCACCTGGGCCAGCCGCCGCACACCCTCGCGGATCCGTTCCGGCGTGGGGTAGCAGTAGGACAGCCGCATGGAACGCGAGCCGAAGCCGTCGGCGAAGAACGCCGTTCCCGGGACGTAGGCGACGCGGTTGGTCACCGCGCGCGGCAGCATGGCCTTCACGTCGATGCCCTCGGGCAACGTGAGCCAGATGTAGAACCCGCCGGTGGGGCGGGTCCAGTGCGCGGCTTCGGGCATCAGGTCGTCGAGCGCGTCCAGCATCGCGTCGCGCCGTTCGCGGTAGGACTCGCGGAACTCCTTGACCTGGCCCATCCAGTCGTGACCGGACAGGTACTCCGAAACCGCCAGCTGACTGAACGCCGGCGGGCACAGCACGCTGTTCTCGGCCGCCAGGACCAGCTTCTCGCGGACGGCGTGTGGAGCCAGTGCCCAGCCCACGCGGAAACCCGGCGCGAACGTCTTGGAGAACGAGCCGAGGTACACCACACGCTCGGTGTCGTCCGCCCGCATCGCTCGCGGCACCTCGCCGTCGAAACCGAGCAGGCCGTAGGGGTCGTCCTCGATGATGAGCACGTCAGCGCGGCGGCAGATCTCCAGGATCTCGGCGCGGCGCGACTCGGTCAGCGTCACGCCGGCCGGGTTGTGGTAGTTGGGGATCGTGTAGAGGAACTTGATCCGCCGCCCGGAGGCCTCCACGGACGTGATGGCCTCGCGCAGCCGTTCCGGGATCAGCCCGTCGTCGTCCATCTCGACGTGCACCACGTCGGCCTGGTACGAGCGGAAGGTGCCCAACGCGCCGACGTAGGACGGCGCCTCGGCCAGAATGACATCACCAGGATCGATGAAGATCCTGGTCACGAGGTCGAGCGCCTGTTGGGACCCGACCGTCACCGTCACGTCGTCCGGGTGCGCCGAGATGCCGGTGGGCTGCATGACCGTGCAGATCTGCTCGCGCAGCTCCGGGTCGCCCTGCCCGGACCCGTACTGCAGGGCGCTCATGCCGCGTCGGTCGACGAGCTCGTGCATCATCGATCCGACGACGTCCAGGGGCAGCCCCGAGATGTTCGGCATCCCGCCGGCCAGTGAGACGACCTCGGGCCGAGCCGCGACCGAGAACAGCGACCGGACCTCCGACGCCGTCATGCCGTGCGTGCGCGTGGCGTACCGGTCGACGTAGGAGTCGAGCCGTGACCCGGTGGCTGCTGCGGCGTCAGTCGTCTTCCGGTCGGGGCCTGGCTGCTGGCTCACGTCACACCTCCACCGATGATCGACTGACGCCCGGGACGAGAGCGTACGAAGTTGCGCCCGTCGGACTCCTTAGTGGACAACGATGCCTTATCAATCCGAACGAGGCGAATCCATACCACTCAGCGGTCACGACAGGACCGGCGGGGCGGGCCCACGCGACGTTCTCAGTGAGTCGCGAGGTCGTGGATGCGCAGCGCGCCCGTCGCGGCGTCCTCGCTGGACGGCAGGTACACCCGCTGGATCGCGATGACCACGGCTTCGGCCACCACGTCGCGGAAGTCCGGGTCGGCGAGGCGGGCCGCGTCACCCTCGTTGGTGAGGTAGCCGAGCTCGATACGCACGGCGGCCATCCGGGCATGACGCAACAGGTCCCACGTCTTGCCGTGGCTGCGGCAGTCGACCAGGTCGGTGCGGGCGACGACCTCGCGTTGCACGAGCCCGGCGAACTGTTCGCCGATGGCGCTGGTGGTTCCCGGCTGGTGGCCGCCGTAGTAGTAGGTGGCCACGCCGGACGCCTCGGGATTGTCGTGCGCGTCGACGTGCAGCGAGATGAGCAGGTTCGCGTCGGTGTCGTTGGCGAACGCGGCGCGCTCGGACTCCGTGGGCGACGCCTCCGCGCCCGGACCGCGGGTCAGGTAGGTCTGTACGCCGGTGGCCGTCAGCCGGCCCTCGATGCGGGCGGCGAGGTCTTCGACCACGGACGCCTCGTCGAACCCGTCTCCGGAGTTGCCGCGATCGGCCCCGCCGTGGCCCGGGTCGATGACGACGACCTTGCCGGGCAGCCGCTTGCCGGCCTGGCGCAGGGCCTCGGAGGCGCGGAGGTTGTCGGGCCGTCCGCCGGTGACGATGGGAGCCAGCCGGCCGAGCGCCTTGAACGTGCTCGGGCCGCACGTGCCGTCGGCCGGAATGCCGACATTGCGCTGGAACTGCCGGACGGCGTCGCCGGTACGCGTTCCGAACACCCCGTCGACACGCCCCACGTCGAAGCCGAGCTCGGACAGCCGCCGCTGCAGCGCGATGACGTCGTCACCGGCCTGCGGGTTCGTCACGACGTACGACAGCAGCCGGTCGCCGAGACGCCATCGCGCCTCGTCGAGCACCCGGTACGTTGTCGCGTCGACGGTTCCGGTCACCGTCAACCCGCGCTCCTGCTGGAAATGCCGGACCGCACGGTCGACGTCCTCGTCGAACGTCTCCGGGCCCGGCGCGGTGTCGTCCAGGAGACCGAGCTGGGTGAGTTTGGAGCGTATCTCCGCGATCGCCGGTCCGGTGTCGCCCAGTTGGTAGCGAAGCGAAGTCATCCGCGGCGTGTTCCTCCCTGAGCCGTGATCGACCGATCGGCGCACACCGACGACGGCGTCGTGCCGCCCGAGCCTGCGCCAACCGCGGCCCGGTCGTGAGTCTACCCACTGCGGCCGGTGTACCGGAGCCTCGCGCGTGGTGCCGTTCCGGCCGCTGACCGAGGAAATCTCGTGAATTCCGATGTCACTACGCGTTCATGGACGATGTATTGCTCCGACCGACGATGCTGGCTATCGTCCCAGCATGAACGGCTCGCATCCCCGGGCGAGTCGGTGCTCACTCGTCGGCATCGCCGTCCTCGGCTTCGTCGGCTCCGGCTGCAGTGCGGCCAACGGCGCCGACCAGCAGCGTACGGAACCGGACGGCGTCCGGACGAGTTCAGCCACCACGACCTCGGACACCCCTGTCACACGGATCGAGGCGGCCTTCTCGGCCTATTGGGACGCGGTGGCACGCGCTCAGCGCGGTGATTCCGGCGATCCCGCGGAGTTGTTCGAAGGCGTCGCGACCGATGCGCAGATCCAGCAGAATGTTGCCGTGGCCGAGCGATACGCACGGCAGGGTCTGGTCCGGGTCGGTGATCCGGTCATCAGCGATGTCGAGGTCACACTCGACGACGGGGCGGCGACGGTCGCCGCGTGTGTCGACGAGTCCGAGTGGCGCGCCGTGGTGCAGGGCCGAACGTTGCCACCGCCGGATCACCAGCAGCAACCGCATCCCGTGAAGTTCGACGTGGTCAAGCAGGGCGGCACGTGGCTCATCGGTTCGCCGGTGGACGCAGGAGGGACGATCACATGCTGAGGTTCGCGCGGATCGGCCGGCTGGTGGCGGCGACAGCGACCGGAGCCGTCACCGCCCTGGCGGCCTCGTCGGCGGTAGCGGTCGCCGACGGACAGGAGCCGGGCAAGACCCCGGGACAGTTCAACTCGCCGACGGCCACGCCCACGTTGTCGTCCACCCCGGAAGCGGTGCTCGACGCCACGCCGCCGCCGGGTTCCGAGGTCGACGCCGCCTCGGACTGCTGGACCCTCGTCGAGGTCCTGCCCGGCGTGCACCAGTACGTCAACATCTGCGAGTCGCCCGGCGACGACGATGACGACGGCGACGAGGGCGAGGGCGAGCCCGAGGGACCGACCTGCGACCTGTCGAACAAGCCGTACACCGAGTTCTGCCACGACGAGCACGAGCTGGACGCGTGCCGCGCCGAGTTCCCGTCGCCGATCCCCGAGGACAGGTGGCCGGAGAAGGGCCAGGACTCCGAGAAGGAGATCTTCACCTACTACGAGTGCAAGCCGCCGGAAGGTGAACCGTACGGCGGATACAGCTGGTTCGAGCCGTACAAGGACTCGCTGCCGGACCAGATCTGGTCGGCCTGGGGCCGACTGCAGACCCCGGCCTTCACGCTGAGCTTCGAACCCGCCGGGATGACCTACGTGGGCGCCGACACCACCTTCGCCGTCGACGGCATCGGTGACGGCGAGCTGGTCGGCAGCGAAGCCGGTGGCCTGCGTGCCCGTGGGACGTTCAGCCACGTCGAGCTCGACCCGGGCGACGGCGGCGCGACCGTCGAGTGCGACGACGACGCCGACACCGACGACTGCACGTACGTCTACCTCGCGACGTCGACGGACGAGATCGCCACCGACCTCGAAGGACGCGCCGCGTACAACGCTCAGGCCCGGCTCGTCTACGACGTCACCTACTACATGGACGGCGAGCAGATCTCGATGCCGGGCGTGCCGGACACCCTCGAGAGCCCGTGGAACGGCGTGCCGGTCCCGGTGGGAGAGATCCAGGTCCTCGTCCAGTAACGGTCCCGGGACGGACATCGGAACCGTTAGGTCCGGTTGCGGGCAGACGGTGACGCTGTGTGTGAGGCCGGTGTCGTCATGGCGACACGTACCTCGCACCGTCGTTCCCGGAACGACACCAGCCCCACACCATGCACGTCCGTCGCCGGAGCTGCCGCTTCCGGCCGCTCACGCCGCGCGCCTGGATAAGGTGCCCGCATGTCTGCCTCGGCTGAAGCCACTATCGAGCGAAACATCGACATCGTCCGGCGCTACCTTCGTGTCTTCGAGACACGGCAGGTCGCTGAGCTGACGGATCTCGTCGCTGATGATGTGACCGTGCACGGCGCGGGGCAGCACGTACGGGGACGGCATCACCCTGAGGGGCATCAAGTCCTACCGACTCGAGGATGGACGGATCGTCGAGTTCTGGGGGGAGACCGATCTGTACGGCCTACTCCGTCAGGCCGGGCTCGTACCCGAGCAGATCCGTCCTTCTGAGCCTGTGCGCCTCCGACCGCGCCGCTGCTCATGCTTGGTAGTGGCCCGGGACGTAGTGGCAAGCCTCGTTGTCAGAAGGCGGTGACATGAGGGGCAAGAGTTGCCACGCATGTCACCCCTTCGAACACGAAGACGGCACATCCGACTCGGCCGGGACCGGCGACGAAAGATCACGATCTACAGCTGAGTACTAGTACTGACCGGACAGCTCCGCGCCCGTCGACTCGGCCACGTCGCCGGACGCGCGCAGCCCGACCTGGTTGATCAGGTTGACGGTGGCCTGCTCGAGCTCGTCGCCGAGGTCGTCGCTGATGGCCGTCACGCGCGCGACCGCGTCGGTGATGCCGGCGCGGTTCCCGGCCATGTGCTCCGCCTTGATCCGGTCTCGCCAGAGCACCTCCATGCCGGGCTCGACCTGCAGGCCGATGGTCGCGGCCTTGCGGGCGAGATGCGCGTCGCCGGCCTCGAGCCCGCGCCGGGCGAGCTCGTGCGCGGCGTCGACGATGGCGGAGATCATGTCCTGCTTGATGTTCTCGGCCCAGGCGTACCGCCGCGGGTTCACCCCGGTGAACGGCTGCCCCCGCACCAGCTCCAGCGCGCGCAGCAGCTGGTCGGTACCGGCGACCACCGGGTTCGCGCCGACCAGGTGCATCCACAGGTCCCAGTCGGTGCTGACCGCGGGGTGGAACCGGTAGCCAGTGTCGACGCGGGGGACGTAGTCGGCGCCGGCGCCGTCGCTGCCGAACCAGCGGCGCAGCTTGGAGATCGCCGTGTTCCGGGTGTTCTGGGTGACCCGGCTTCCCGGCCAGATCGCCTCGTCCAGTGCGGTGTGACTCAGCCCCGGCTGCAGCGCGATGTAGGCGGCGATCTCGGTCAGCTGCCGGTACTTCGACTGCTCGACGGGTCCTTCGGCGTTCTCGACCTCGACCGGCCCGAGCAACATGATCGTGGGCCCGTCGGACGACGGCGGTTCGGTACGGACTGGGACGGCGCCGGCATCGATGACGTCCGGCACGGCGGACGGACCCGCTGGATCCGCTGGATCCGCTGGACCCGCCGGAGCCGCTGCCGGCGGAGCCCCGGTCGGCGGTGCCTCCGGCTCCTCGCCGTCCGGCAGGTCCGCGAGCAACGGCGCGCCGGCAGGGTTGTCGAACGCCGAGGTGCCGGCGTCCGGCTGAACGGTGCCGGTGGTGGCACCGGGCCGGGGGTGCTCGCGCGGCGGTGCGCTCCGCTGCGCCGTGGCCGGTTGTTCGGCGATGCCGAGCAGGCCGAGGATCCGCCGGTACTGCTCGTGGTCGAGACGCTGCGGACTGAGGTCGACGCCGACCGGGAGAAGTGTCGCCAGGTCGGCGTCGGTGGGGCTCAGTTCGAGCGACCAGCCGTCGTGGTCGCGCCCGGCGGAGCCCTCGTGCGTCACCGCGGCGACCGCGACTCGGGGCACGGTGTCGACCAGCTCGTCCAGGCGCCGGTGCTGCTCGGGCGTCAACGGCTCGGCCAGCAGCACGATCTCGGGTGTCCATGCCGCGGCGGCGACCCCTCGGGCGCGCGCGTCGTCGAGTGAGGCGGCGCCCGAGCGGTGCAGCGCGAGCCGGTCGGCCTCGGCACGACCGGCGAGCTCGTCGAGCAGCGGGTCGACGGCATCGAGATGCCGCACCCGGCCGGTGTCCAGCCCGTCGGCCAGTTCCGGGGACGTACCCACCAGCGTGACCTGGGCGTCGTCGGCCCAAGGGCTGGTCGCCAGCTCGACGGCGAGTGCGGCCATGACGGCCCGGGTGCGTTCGGGCGGTCCGGTGACGGCGAGCGTGCCGAGCCGTTCGAGGTCGAGCAGCAGGTGGCCGTTCTCGGGCCCGTGCCCGACGGTGACCAGGCTCGGATACGGCGCGGCGACCTCAGCGATCTCGGTCGCGTCGAGCTCGGCGCGCGCACCCGCCGGCAGGAACCACACGTGTTCCTGGTCGGTCGCGACGAACGGCGACGGCAGGCTCGCGGGCTCGGTCAGGTACAGCTCGAACTGTTCCGAGGTCAGGCGGGCGACCCGCAGCGGCGGCAGCGCGACGCCGCGGCGTGCGCAGCTCACGGCGAGCTCGCGCAGCGCCACGTCGACATGCTCGACGCTCATCGGGTCGGTGACCGTGCGCAGGTCGCGTTCGGCGACGGCGGCGGCGCTGGTGGGCTTCGCGATGCGCTCGCCGGGACGGCGGCGCCGCTGCTGGCCTCGGCGCTTGGCCGCCAGGTAGGCCAGCACGCCGGCGGCGAGCAGCGAGCCGACGCCCGCAGCGGTACGGACCGGGAAGTCGGCATCACCGCTGGCGGCGGTGGCCGCGTCCGCGTCGGCGCCGACCTCGCCTTCGGCGTCCCCGCCTGCCGGGACGTCGTTCTCGTCGGGAACGGCGTCGTCCGCGGGCGGGCGTTCCTCGGCTCCGGTGTCACCTGCGCCGGTGTTCTCGGTGTCGGTGTCGCCCGCCCCGGTGTCCTCGGAGGCCGGCGGCTCGTCCTCGGCGGGCGGGTTCTGCTCGGCCGCCGGCGGCTCTTCCGGTGCCGGCTGTTCCGGCTGCTGCGGCCGGGTGTCGTCCGGCTGCTGCGCGGCCGGCGGTTCGCTCACCGGCGCGCCGGTACCGGGAACGGTGATCTTCCATCCCGGCAGGATGACGTCGGGGTCGCGCAGCTGCCGTCCGTCGGGCTGCACGGTGTCGCGGGAGGCCTCGACGAGTTCGGGGTAGCGGGCGCCGTCCCCGAGACGCTGCTCGGCGATGTCCCACAGGGTGTCGCCCTCGGCCACGATGTGCGTCGACGACCGCGCCGAATCCGCCGCGGGCGTGTCGGGCGACGACGTGTCGGCCGCGGGCACGGCCGCGCCGGTCTGGTCGCCGGTCGCGGCCGGCAACGAGAGCCGCCAGCCGGGATCGAGCCAGTGCGTGCGGTCGAGGGCGCCGCCCCCGGGCTGTTCGACCCCGTAGTTGAGCTCGGCGATCTCGGTCCACCGCGCGCCGTCGCCGAGCTGTTCCTCGGCGATACGCCACAGCGACTCGCCGCTGCGTACGACGTGCTGCCGGGTCGGCGCCGCGGGAGCGGACGGCGAAGCAGCGTTGTTCGCGGCGGTCCTCGCGCCGGTCCCGCTGTCCGTCCGGGCGCCGGTCCCGGTGCCCGGTCCTGGATCGGCAGTGGCCGACGCGGACGACGACGTGGCCGGTGCCGACGGTTGGCCGGCGCTGTCCGGCGGCATCGTGCCCGCCGTGGCGACCCCGACCGGACCCGCGACGAACAGCGCCGCCACCGCCGTCACCAGGCCGGCGGCAGCGCGTTGCTGAAAACGCACCACCGGCAGCTGCGGGGCGCGCCGGCCGCGGAACGCCGCCGGAACCTCCACGAGCACACCGATGGCGAAACCGGCCCATCCCAGCCACGCGAGCACCACGAGAGCGCCCAGGAACACAGTGCCGTCGCCCGGCGACGTCAGCGCGGACCGGATATCCGCCCATGACGGCATGCTGTCCGGCAACGGCGGGCCGGCGATGGCGACCAGCGCGGCCGGGATACCGACGAGGAGGACGACGATCGCGACGAGCGCCAGCAGGCCGCGGACGACGGACACGGCGCGTCGTGGCCGATGGGGTTGCGCTGCTCGAGTGCTCACGGGTTCTCCTCAGTACTCCTCGTCGACACCGCGGGCGAGCCGGGCGCGGGCGCTGCCGGTGACCTGGGATGTCGACTGCCCGATCAGGGACAGGAAGACGTTGTCGTACGAGACCGTCGCGCTGACCCGCAACGTCTCGCCGTCCACACGGCCGCACCCGGACGGCTGGACGCCGGCCTGGACCAGGTAGGCCGACGCGGCCTGACAGGCCGGTGTGACGTCGATGGTCGGCCGGTCGGTGTCGCCGCCGATGAGGATCCGCTGCGCGCCGGTGCGCGCGGCCTCGGCAGCGAGCGCGTCGGCGCGCTGCATCGCCCGCAGCCGCCCGCCGCCGTCCACCACCAGGCCGATGGCCAGGAACAGTGCCATCACGATGACGACGGCGAAGATCGCGATCGCGCCGTCGTCACCACGGAGGCGGAGCCCGCGGGCGCTCATCGGCGCATCCGGTAGGTGTCGATGGGACTGCGCACGGTCTCGGTGATGCTGCGCGAGCCCGGGACGGCGGGAATCGCCAGGTCGGACAGGCGCACCTCGCACGTGACGGTGGCGGTCACGGTGGCGGGCTCACCGGGCGGGCGCGCGAACTGGCGTGCGTCGATGGTGATCGACGGTGACCCGACACAGCTCAGTCCCTGTTGGGTGAGTGAGCGCTTGGCTGCCGCCCCGCCGTCGGCGACGGCTTCGGATGCGCTGCGGGCGAGGGAGGCCGCGCGGGCCGCCTCGGCCGCGGCGTGTTCGACCGAGCCACCCGCGATGGTGATCCGGCCGCCCATGACGAGCAGCGCGATGATCATCAACAGTCCGGGCGCGACCACCGCGAGCTCGGTGGTCGCCGAGCCCCGCTGGTCGTGCGGGCGCCGGCGGGTCATGGCCCGTCCGGGCTCGTGAACCGTTCGACCGGTCCGCTGGCGGTCTGTGTCACCTCGTGGCCGGACCAGCCGGGGAACAGGGTCAGTGAGTGCCCGGTGACGGTGATGCTGACCTCGCTGGGCGTGCTGGTCGAGCTGACGGTGACCGCGCTCAGCGTGTCGTCGGCGCCGGCACGCAGAGCGAAGTCCCGCGCCTCCTCCACGCCGGCGCCGGGCGTGCCGCCGTCGCCGGTGGCCGCCCGGACACCCTCCTCGGCGGCCGCCAGCGCGACGTTGCGGGCGTGGTACCACAACGCGCCCTCGATGACGCCGAACGTGATGAGCAGGACGATCGGGAAGACGATCGCGATCTCGAGGGTCGCGGCCCCGCGCTCGCGCCCGTCGGCGCGGCGGCGTCGCCACCGCCGCCGCACCCGTCGTCCTGTCCGGCCCATGGTGATTACTCGATCTTCGCCTGCTCGCGATTGATGACGCCGATGATCACGCCGACCAGCAGTGTGGCGGCGACGAACACCGCGGCGGCGATGACGACGTACTCGAGCGTCGTGGCTCCGCGTTCGGAGCGCTGTCGGGTGGCGTGCTCGTAGCGGTCGCGCAGCTCAGCTGACATGACCGTCATCCATGTCCGGAGTTGCAGCATGGTCGGTGTCCTCTCGGGGAAGCGGTTGTCCGCTCCGTCACACTGAGTAGGCCCCTGGCGGCCGGCCTCTGTGACGACGGAGGTGGTGAATTCTCGGTGCGGGCGGCTGGGTCGGCTGTCATTCGAGCATACGCATCACCGTCGGAGCTGCGAGGATGGCCATGAAGACGACGCCGAGCAGGGCCACCGGCATGACCATCCGCTCGCTGTCGGCGTTCGCTCGAGCATGCTCGGCCGACAACGTAGCGTTACGTAGGCCCTCGGCGCGAGCGCGCAGGCTCTCGTACACGGTGGCGCCCTCCTCGCCGGACAGCCGCATGATGTCGGCCAGATCGTCGAGCTCGTTGAGGCCGAGCTGGCGGGACAGCGTGTGCAGCCCCTCCCACGGCGTGGTTCCGGACCACCGGGCCCTGGCCAGCTCCTCACGAAGCCGCTGGAAGACCCAGGAGTCGCCGACCTCGGCGGCGTTCTCCATCGCCTGTGTCGATCCGGCCCCACCCGCGCGTTCCAGCGCCACCAGGTCGATGTAGGCGCCCAGTGCGCGGGTGAAGTCCTCACGTGCCCGGTTCGCCTTCTGCCGGGTCTCGATGTCCGGGAGGAACCACATGACGACCGCGAGGATCAGCCCGACGAACGCGGGGATGCTGAACGGCGGCGTCACCCCCATGATCATCAGCGTCATCGTGAGGATCGCCGGGAAGCACAGCCCGAGCAGCGCCCACAGCGCCTTCTCGCCGAAGTACCGGTAGGTCGGTATGCGCAGCAGGTCGAGCTCGCGGCGGGGGAGCCGGAAGCCGACCAGCGTGGGCAGCCGCTGCTCGAGCATCCGCCCGAGCCGGTCCTGGAACAGTGACGTCTGTCGCGACGTCGGCACCTGCACGGACGGCGCGGGACCGGCGTCGTTGTGCAGGCGGCCCAGGGTGGCCCGCAGATGCGGATGTGACGGGGCCAGCTCGCGGATGACCAGCGTGAGGCCGAGCCCGGCCAGGGCTCCGGCGAGAATGCCCAGCTCCCAGATCATGATGCCTCGCTTCGGGCCGGGCTGCCGCGGTTCGAGGCGCGCAGGTTCCAGCCCATGATCCGGGGGAGCGGCTGCGGCCGCGTGATCTGGCGCATCCACAGCAGGCACAGCACGTAGCAGCTGAGCAGGATGATCAGCACGATCTGGCCGACGGGTGTGCCGTACGGCTCGATGTATCCGCTGTTGAACGCCATGAACCCCAGGGCGACCAGGGTGACGATGGTGACCATCCGCGCCGTCGTGCGCGGCTTCGAACGGTCGGCCTCGATGTTGCGCCGGACTTGGACGTCCTGCGCGACCGTGCTGGCCAGGCCTTCGAGCACGGCGGCGAGACCGGAACCGCGCCGGGTGGCGCCGAGGATCAGCGACGACGCGATCAGGTCACCGGTGGCGTCGTCCAGGTCGTCGGCGAAGGCGCGCAGCGCTGCCACTGTCGGCCACCGTGCGCGCAGCCGCGCCGCCAGCGTCGTGACCTCGGGCCGCAACGCCTCCGGCGTCGACTTCATCGTCGCCATGATCGCCTGCTCGATGCCGACACCGACGGTGAGCACGCCGGCCAGCGACCGGGTCCATTCCTCCATGGCTTCGAGCTTCGCCACCGACGTGGACGACGACGGTGGCGTGAGCAGGACCGGAAGACCGATCAGTGCCACCGGAGCGAGCAGCACGAGGATCAGCCACCCGGTCAGCAGCCACCCGAGCATGCCGACGGCGAGTCCCACGCCGAGCAGCTTCCGGGTCCGCCGCGCCGCCTGACCGCGCCCGCCGGTCGCCGAGACGAACCTCGCCTTGACCCGCTGAGTACGGGTGGTCGGCCGGGCGAGCGCCGACCGCGGCACCAGCCCGACGGCCACGAGCAGGATCCCGCCGAGGATCAGCATGGCCGACAGTGCTGCCGTGAACGCGGACACCTCAGCCCTCCTGGTCGAGCAGCCGTGGATCGAATCCGACCCGCTCGAGGTCGGCCAGCCAGATCGGCGGCGTGCCGGGAACCGCGGTCCCGGCGGGGCCCGGGCGGAACACGTCGGTGACCGCCGGCATGCCGTGCTCACCGGGCTCGACCGCGACGATCTCGGTCAGGTAGCGCCAGCGCTTACCGCCGGCGTTGCTCTCGTCGCGCAGCTCGATCTGGACCACGAGGTCGATGTGCTCGGCGATCTGCCGGTAGGCGAACGACTCGGTGACGTGCTGACCGGCTTCCATGGCGCAGGTGACGATGCGCTCGATGGCCGCACGGGCGGAGTGCGCGTGCGTGGTCGACAGCGACCCCGCGCCGGACTGCATCGCCTTGAACATCGGCAGCACCTCGCGGCCGCGGACCTCACCGACGATCAGGCGGGACAGGTTCATCCGCAGCGAGTCGTAGACGAGGTCGTCCAGCGTGATCTCGCCGACCGCGCGCCCGTCCGGGCCGCGCTCACCGCTGCCGGGCCGCGACTCCCACGCGACGATGCGGCGGTGCCGGTCCGGCATGTCGTGCAGATGGAGCTCGTACTCCGTCTCGATGGTCCCGATGCGCTCCAGCGGGTCGAGCTCGTTGGTCAGGGCGCGGACCAGCGTCGTCTTGCCCGCCCCCTGGGCGCCGGAGACGACGATGCTCTTGCGTGCCCGCACGGCGGCGGCGAGGAACGCCGCGGCCGCCGGGCTGAGCATGTCGAGATCGACCAGCTCGCGGATGCCGATGTCGGTCAGCCGGTGCTTGCGGATGACCGCGACCGGCCGCGGGGTGATCCAAGCGGTGGCCGCCAGCCGGGAGCCGTCGCGCAGCCGCAGGTGCAGCCGCGGGTTGGTCGGCGAGAAGGGCCGTTCGTTCGAGCTGGTGCGCGAGGCGAGGAACGACAGCGTCTCGATGAGCTCCTCGTCGCTGTCCGCGACCGGAGGGCCCTCCTCGATGCGGCCGTCGTCGTAGATGAGGTGGACGTTGTCGTGGCCGTTGATCTCGATGTTCTCGATGTCGGGGTCGTCCACCAGCGGCTGCAGCCGGCCCAGGCCGAACAGCGCCGCCATGATCGCCTCGGCGAGCTGGATCTGCTCGTCCTGGGTGATGATCGGCAGGCCCTTGGTGAGGGCGTGCTCGGCGTGGTCGGCGAGCAGCTCGACGACGATGCTGCGGCCCAGTTCGCGCCGGCCGGCCTCGTCCAGGCCCTCGCGGTCGCGCAGGGCGTGCGCCAGCTGGTCGGCGGCCTGTTCGCGGTAGGCGCGGACGAGGGCCCAGTCGATGTTCTCGCCCCGCCCGATGTCGCCGTGGCCGGTGATGTCGCGGGCGCGCAGGCCCGGCTCGTCGTCGGCGTCGGCGTGCCCGGACGCGTGCCGCCCGTTCGGGCCGGTCGCCGTCGGCTGGCCGTGCCCGTTGGAGCCGGCCGACGCGAGCCTGGCCTGCAACGAGCGCCGCAGGTCCGTCGCACCGTCGCGCTCCGAGCCGAACGTGCGGCCGTCGCCCCACTCGCCGATGTCCGGTGAGCCGCTGTCGGCGAACAGCGGCAGGTTCTCGAGATTCGAGGCGGCGTTGTCCGGGTCAGCCATAGGTCGGCTCCTGCATCAGCTGCTCGCCGGAGGCCGGCGCCAGCCGGGTACGGTGCCGATCGATCAGTTCGTGGACGGCGCCGATGGCGACCCGCGTGCCGCGGAACAGCGGAGCGGCGGCGAATCGGCGTCCGTACGCCGCGCCGTGGCTCAGCGACTCCGCCGCCGCCTGGTCCCACGTCATGGCGGCGAGCACCGGGGTCCGCAGCGCGGAGTGGATCTCGCGGGAACGGTACGGCTGCCCCTCGCCGACCAGCAGCACCGCGAGCGTGTCGTCGCCCTGGCCGAAGTCGACGAGTTCGGTGCGCAACGACTCGACCCGCGCCCGGGCGGAACTGACCGCGGGCAGGGTGGTGCGGGTGACCAGCAGAACCGCGTCGGCGGAACGGATCAGCGGCTGGGGTCCGTGCACCATGCCGAGCCGCCCGGCGTCGACGATGACGTCGGTGCCGGCGCGCTCGAGGCCGGACAGCACCATGCTCAGCGGGGACCACAGCCGGTCCATACTGGCCGCCTGCTGGGCGTTGACCAGGCCGGGCACCAGCCGTACCCGGTCCTCGATGAGGTTGACCGTCTGCTCGTAGAACTGCTCGGCCAGCACGCCGCGGCGGTGCGCGACGGCGAGGCTGACCAGACCACGGTCCGGCGGTACCGACCCGCGGAGATAGCCGGCGAGGATGCTGCTGCTGCCGGCGACGTCGGCCTCGACCAGCACCACCGGCCGCGGCCACAGCATCGCCATGGCCAGCGCACTGGTGGTGACGCCGGGGGCCCCACGTGCGGAAGTCAGTACGACGACGGCCATCACTCGCCCTCCGTCCGCGACATCAGGACGATCGTGATCCGTCCCGTGGCCACCCGGGCCGCGAGCGAGGCGGCGTCACCCTCGGGAACGACGACGTCGACGACGCGCTGTCCCGACTCCTGGTCGACGGTGGAGCGCACCACGACGGCCTCGATCGAGTTCGGCGTGTCCGACGGCGGGTCGTCCTGCGGGTTCGGCGTGTCCACGATGCGGACGGAGTCGCCGGGGCGGAGTGGCTCGGCCGGCAGTTGCGCGGCGGTGACGGCCACCCCGACCAGCGCCTCGCCGTCGCCCGGTCGCACGGTGTCGGCGACGGCGTCGAGAGTGAGCAGGCTGCCGCTGGACAGGTCGCTGGTGGCGTGCTGACCGACGATCTCGTCGATACGGCCCGCGCGTACCGGCTCGAGGCTGGGGTCGGTGTTGATGTCCGCCGTGGTGAGGTCGGCGCGTTCGATGACCTGGCCGCGCGGAACGTCCGTACTCATCGCGATGACGGAGACGCTGTCGCTGACGCTGGTGGCCAGCCACGCGGCGCCGAGACCGCCGAGCGCCACGAGGGCGACGCCGAGCCCGATCAGGGCGGGGCGGCGGCGTTGTTTCGGCGGGGCCGCGACAGCGGGCTTGAGCGTGGACTCGCTCGCCTCGAGGTCGGGGTCCTCAGGCTGCTGCTCCGCGGTCGGCTGATGGGCGGGGGGCGAACTCATCGGGGCCGTCCTGATGGCTATCGGCGGGCTTCGCGGATCATGGGCGCCCGGAGAATTGCTGCGTGCGATCGCGGCGAGCAGCCGTTTCCATGGACCGGCCGGTCCGTGCGCCGCGGGCGCACGGACACACAGGAACGACTCCGCCGGTCTCGCCCGACGGAGCTTCGCGTACCGGGTGATTCGAACCTTCGATGGTCACGAAGCCGCCCTCCTCGTGCACGTCGAGACCGATCCGGGGTCGGTCTCGTGAGGACGAGGGTATGTGACTGGGCACACAACCGCATAGAGCACGAAATGTTAAGCCTTGACGGCAGCTCGACGAACGAATGTCTCATCCGGCGGCTCGTCCGCGGTGGCGCTGCGCGGACGAGGCTACCGGTCCCAGGGCCACGACCCGTCGGCGTGGACCGCGTCGGCGATACGGCGGGCCGCCCGGCTCGCGCGCTGGCGCGCCGCCGGCCAGCTCAGGCCGTGCCGCTCGGCCGCTGCCGTGCCGCCGGACTCCCCTGGTGCCGGACTGTAGATGTCGAGCACGAGGGTGGCGTCCGCCGCGGTGACCGTTCCCCGCTCGACCGCCCAGACGAGCAGGTTCATCAGCTCCACGTCCGCGCGCGGACGTGCCGGCGCTGCGGTCAGGTCGACGTCGTCCGGGCTCGCCGGGGTCTCGCACCTGCGGTGGGCCAGCTCGGCGGACACCAGCCGGAGCGTCTCCATGGCGATGTTGGCCGCGACCCGGCCCGGGCGCCGCTCGACCGGGTAGGTGGCGATCGTCGTCCACAGCGCGCTGATGGCCGCGTGCTCGAGGTCCGGTCGCGGGTCCTGCCCGGCTCGGGTCCCGGCGATCCGCAGCGCCTTGCCCAGCATCAGCTGCAGCACGGTCCGCCCGGCGAGGTCGTCGCCGTCGTGAGCCAGCCGGACCAGCGCGAGCAGGACGTCGTCGGCCCGTTCGGGTGCCGAGACGACGCGGTGTTCCACGTCTCCGGGTGACGCGCAGCCGGCCAGAGCGGGATGCACACGCGCCCACGAGGCGACGGCCGCGGCGGCGGTGTCGTCGTGGCGCAGCCGCGCCCACTCGACGTTGAGCCGGCCGGCCAGACTGCCGTCGGTGCGCCTGCGAGCCCGCGTGACACCGGGTGCCGCGGCTCCGGGCGCGGTGGCGGCATCTCTGGTGTCGGTGACCTCGAGGTCGGCGATGGTCGGCATGCGGGCCCCCAAAGAGCGGATGGTGGATGGGACCGGACACCGATCAGGCTGCTGCCGCGCCCTTGCCGAGCCTCTTGCCCGCAGGGTCGTCGGGCCCGCCGGGACGCTTGCCCGGTGCCGACTCCGGTACTGACTCCGGTGCTGGGCCCGCCTGTGGCCGCGAACCGTGATGCGACGACGCCGTCACAGGACGATGCCTGCGCGTACCTACTCGGGCGAAGCCGATCCCGCCGACGGAGGTGCCCGAGATGCCAGAGCCCTTCAGCAACCGGCAGTCCCTGGTGGACGCCGCGACGGTGCTGGCCGCCCGGCGCGCGATCGACCGAGAGATCGCCCACCTGGTGGCCGATCCGTTCGATCGTGACGCCGCCGAGCGTCTGCAGGACGCCGTCGGCGCCAATGCCGAACGGGCACAACGGGCGCTCGATCGCCTCGAGCACCTGTCCGGGCAGGACGACGCATGGACGCCCGCGGAGACCTCCGGACGCGAGGAACCGTCACCATGAAGATCAACTGGGGTTTCGGCCCGCCGAAGGACGGCTCGGGCGGCGAGGACGACGCGCGTGACGCGTCGGCCACCGACGCCGCGCCGTCGGAACAGCACGCCTGGACCGCCGGGTCGAACCTGACGACGAAGGCGGTCGTCGGGCTGCTGTGGGCGGCACTTGTCGCCGGTCCGACAGCGCTCGGGCTACAGCTGCTGGCACCGCCCGCCCTGGCACCGGTCGTCGAGAGCAACGGTCCGGGAGAACGGCTCGGCGAGGCGGCCGCGGTGAGCGAGTTCGCCGAGAGCGCCGTCGTCGCCTGGCTGGAGACACCGGAACAGCGCGCCGACTCCCTGCGTCGGTACTTCGGCGACCTCGCGACCGAACGGCCCGAGTTCCCCTGGACCGCGGAGCGGCCCGCCGTCGCCGAGGTGGTGAAGGACGAGACCGGTCTGTGGTCGGTGGTCGTCGGCGTGGACACGACGCAGGGCCGTCCCCCCGGAAGCAAGGCGAAGGTCCGGTCCGGTCGGCAGTACTTCCAGCTGCCGGTGCTGTACGTGTCGGGCGAGCTGGTCGCGCAGGCGCTGCCGGCCCCGGTTCCCGCTCCGGCGACCGTCGAGCCGCTCGCCGACGGCTACGAAATGGAGCTTCAGCGTGACCATCCGGCGTTCACGTGGGTCGCGAAGTTCCTCGAGGCGATGCTCGTCACCGGCGACCAGTCCGAGCTGGAGGCCTACAGCAGCCCCGGCACGTCGTTCCGCCCGCTCGGTCAGGTGCGATACAGCGCCATCGAGGTGCAGGCCATCGACGTGACCGGCGACGAGGCGCCGAGCGCGCGCCCGGACGACGGCGCCCGGCTCGAGATCCGGGCCGACGTCCTGGTGTACGGCGCACACGAGCAGGCCGTCGGCGCGCAGTACGCGCTGGTCCTGCGTGCCCGTGAGAACCGGTGGGAGATCGCCGAGATGAGCCCGGCGCCGGTCCTGGCCGAACCCGTTCCCGTCCCCACGCCGACACCGACACCGACGCCGACGACCACGGGCGGGACGGCCACGAGTGAGCCGACGGACCCGCCGTCGGAACCGAGCCGGTCACCGGAGACCGGCGGCGACTCCACGGCCACCCGGTCGCCCTAGATGTCACCCGTACAGCCCGCCCAGCAAGGAGAACCAGCCATGACCATCATCACCAGCCTCGCCGCCGCGGCGCCCGACGTCGCGGCCGGCACGACCATCCAGGCCGGCATCCTCGATTGGACGTCGGACACCGCCACGAGCCTGCGCACAGTGCTGCGCGTCGTGGCCATCACGGTCGCGGTCCTGTTCGTCGTGTTCAAGGCCGTCCAGTCGAAGTTCGCCATCGGGACGATCGTCGTCTCGGCGCTGGCGGCCGGCGTGTTCATCTGGATCGTCTACAACGTCACGTCCCTGCGCGACACCGTCGGCGAGGACATGCCCGGGTCGCTGCCCGACTCGACCGTCAGCGTCACGGCGACACAGCCGGGCGGGTGATCCCGCCGGGCCGCGTCGACCGGCCCAGCACCATGCCGCTGATGCCGAGGGGAGGTGAGGACCGGTGACGGACGACCAGGAGCACGTGGAGACCGTCAAGTACTACACCCGGGCACGCAAGTTCCCCCAGCTGCTGGGGCGGATGCCCGACGGGACGAAGATCCCCGGTGGGCCCTACACGGTGCAGCAGCTGATCGTCGCCATCGCGATCATCGTCGTCGGTGGGATGACCATCAGCACCTGGGGTGTCTTCGGCTTCTTCGGCAACATCGCGGTGTTGTTCGGGTCGGCGTTCGGCGCGGTGTTCGTCGTCGGGCGGGTGCCGATGAACGGGCGGAACCCGTTCTTCGCGGTGGTCGGACTGTTCCGTGCGGTCGGCGCACCGCGTACCGGGCGCTACCGCGGTCGCCCGATCCGGATCCGGCGTCCGCGTCGTCTCACGCATCGGACGAACGTGTACCTCGAACCGCTGCCGGGCACCGAGCGCACGGGTGACGCGGTCCCGGCGGAGACGGCGGACGTGCTGCCGGGCCGGCTGCGGCGCCGGGCGCGGGTCGTGTCCGCCGCCGACGCGGCTGGCATCGGCTCGGGTGGTGTCGATGTGGGCGGTGTCTACGCAGGGGGTGTCGACGCGGGTGGTGCCCGCCGCAGCGACGGACCCGGTGACATGCGTCCGTCGCCGGCACGGACACCCGCGACAGCGTCGAGTGGTCCGCTGACCGGGGTTCAGGCGTTGCTCGCCCTGGCCGACGACGACGCGGCCGGCGACGACCGAACCAAGGACGAAGCCGAGCTCATGGCCGACGACACGGCCGACGAACCAGGCAAGGTGGTGCGCTGATGGCGATGCGCAGCCCGGCCCGCGCGATGGCCGGACACGTGTTGTGGGCCCGCGGCGGAACGGTGTGGGCGACCTGGCGGCTGCACGCGCTGCCGTACGGGTTCCGGCCGGACAAGGACAAGCACGCCGTCCGCGCCGCTCACCAGGCGCTGCTGCGGTCGTTGCCCGGCGAGGCGTTGCTGCTCGGTACCTGCGCCGCGTTGGACCCCGCGGCCGTGGTGGAGCGCATGGTCCGCGGGATCCCGCTGGAGCACTGCCCCGAATGGGCCGCCGAGTGCGAGGCCACGCTGGACACGCTGGACGAGCTCGCGCTGGGACAACGGACGTTCTGGTTGAGCGTGCCGCTGCGCAACTCGGGGCGCCTCGGCAGCCTCGGTACGTCGCTGCGTGCGGCGACCGACGATTTCCGCGACCAGCTCGCACTGCCGCGCGGCGGCGTCCCACCCGCCGAACTGAAGCTCCGCACCGAACAGGCCCGCAAGATCGAGGCGGGCATCCCCGGCGTGTTCCGTCCGGCGCCGGCGACGGTGGCGCAGCTGGTCTGGCTCTACCAGCATGCCCTGCAGCGCGGCCTGTACGCCGACGTCGACCTGCCGGAGGGCGAGCCCGACCGAGAGGCACCCACGCCGCCGCGCCACGGTGTGCTGTGGCCGGACGCACTGCTGGACGAGGGCGGGCAGGCCGAGCTCGACCGGCGGCAGTTGAAGTCCTGGAACCCGCTACGCCGCAAGTACCTGAAGGTGACCCAGCCCGATCACCCGGAAGCGCCGTCCTACCAGGCACTGCTCGCCCTTGCGGACACCCCGGCCGACGGCATGATCTTTCCGGGCGGCGAGTACCTGGGCCGCATCGACGACACCGGCCTGGACGTCGACTGGGCGGTTCGCCTGCACACCCGCTCCCGCGAGGAGGTCATCGCGCGCAACCGGCGGGCGGTGGCCAACCTGAACGACCAGTTCCAGCAGCAGGAGGGGCAGCTCAGCACCGGGATGCACGCCATCGAACGCTCCGCGCGCGACCTCGCCGAGTACGAGGCGCTGTTGTCCTCCGACGACCTCGAGGTCGAGGTGGAGGCGACGGCGGTGTTCTGCGTGTCCGGACGTACCGGTGACGAGGCCATGGAGCAGGCACGCCAACTGCAGTCGTTCTACGGCGCCTCGGGGTTCAAGCTCACCCATCCCGTGGGCAACCAGGAGGACCTGTGGTGGGCGATGCTGCCCGGCACGCCGCTGACGAAGTCCGTCCGCGAGTTCGCGCAGATCACCACCTCGCACTCGTTCTCGGCGGCCGTTCCCGTCGTGACCTGCGAGATCGGCGACAATCGCGGCAGCCTGCTTGCGCTGAACATCTCCACCGGCCAGGTCGGCGCCGTGCACCACGACCCTGCCGGTGCGACCAGCCGCCTGGACGTGTCCGGGTCGCTGGCCATCGCCGGCGAGCTGGGAGCGGGCAAGTCCGTCGCGCTGAAGAAGATCGCCGCCGACACGCTGGACCGGGGCGGCCGGTTCATCGCCCTCGACCGGACCGACTCCGGCGAGTGGGGAACCATGGCGCAGGCACTGACGAGGCCGACCCTGGTGTCGGTGGCCGACCCGGCCATGAGCATGGACCCGCTACGGGTGTTCGACCGCCAGACCGGTTCCCGTGTCGCGCAGTCGTTCCTCACCCCGCTGCTCAACATCGCGCCGACGTCCGACCGCGGCGTCCTGTTGTCCGACGTTCTCGACCCGGGATACCTGAGCCGGCACGGCATCCGCGGTCTGGGCAACCTGACGGCGCACCTGCAGGAGAGCTGCACCCTCGACGGCGCGTACGAGCTCGGCCGGCTGATGAACGTGTTCGCGCGCAAGGACTTCGGCCGGGTGATCTTCGACTCGTCCCTGCCGCCGCTCGAGCTGGACGACCGCGCGATCGTGTTCCTGACGCGGACGCTGGAGCTGCCGGATCGCGAGGAGCTGCAGCACGCCCACCTGTTCGGGCAGCTCAAGCTCGAGAAGATCTTCGGGCGGGCGATGTACGCGCTGATGGCGAGCATGGGCCGCCAGATCTGCTTCCACAACCGCTCCGAGCTGTCATTGTTCATCGTCGACGAGGCGCACCACGTCACGGCCAGTCCCGAGGGTGAACGCGAGATCACCGCGTTCGTGCGCGACGGCCGCAAGCATCAGGCGGCGGTGGCGCTCGGCAGCCACGACCCCGAGAGCGACTTCGGCGACGCCACCCTGCGCGGGCTCATTCCCACCAGGATCCTGATGCGCCACCGCGACAAGACGCTCGCCCGGCGCGGGCTGAGCTGGCTCGATCTGGATCCGGACGACGAGTCGCTGATCGAGCTCGTCAGTGAGCACACCAGCCCGGTCGGCGCCGACGGCGTCGCCGAGATGCGCCGCGGCGAGGCACTGATGCGCGACGCGCTGGGCAACGTGGCACGGGTCAAGATCATGCCGCCGTCGCGTCCGGAACGCTTCGAGGCGATGAAGACCTCCCCGCCGGAGGTCTCGATCGCCGGGGAGGCCGAGCCGCCGCAACTGGAAGAGACGGCGCGGCCATGAGCCTGTCGGCGCTGGCGACCGGGGCCGGCCACCTGGCCGGTGTGGCCACGGACGCCAACTTCGACAACCTCGTGTACTCGCACGATCCCGCCGACGGGAGCCCGCTGAACGTTCCCGCATCGGCGATCAAACTGGCTCTGAACGGTGGCGGCCTGACCGAGCTCGGCACGGTGTTCTTCAAGTTCATCATGGAGATGCTCTGGGCCGCTTACCAGGCGTGCATGCGGATGATCGCGTGGTTCGCGAACTTCGCGATGGAGATGACCTGGCTGGAGACGATCCGCGGGCCGTTCGAAGCCATCGAGGACGTGCTCCAGGACATCCTGCGCAGTTACAACCTCTACGCGACGATGCTGGTCATCACGGCGTTCATCTGCATCATCTGGATGGCCCGCGGTCGCTGGGGCCAAGGAATCCTCGAGCTGTTCGTGGCACTGGTCATCGCCAACTACGCAATCGCGTCGGTCGGGTCGACCGAAACGGACACCACCCCTGTCGTGACCACGTCGCCGATCGAGCTGATGATCGGCGGTGGCGGCCACGACGGTCTGGTCTACGAGTCACGGGACTTCGGCACCAGCGTCGTCGGGCAACTCGACAACGAGATCGAATCCCACGGCGAGGACGAGGGCTATGTGGCGATGTCGCCGGGACAGAGCATCGTCAAGTCGTTCCTCTGGTACCCGGTCCAACTGGTCAACTTCGGTGAGGTGCTGTCCCACGAGTGCCAGACCGCCTACGCCCTCGTCCTGAGAGCGCTCGGTAACGGTAAAGGCGAGGGCGACGGAGATGAACTCGCGTCGGTGCTGCGGGACCGAGTTCCCGGCGACAAGGGGGAGCGGGCCGCCGACGCCGTCGGCGACGACGTCAAGTACGACAGCGAAGCGTGGGCCGTTCCCGGCGCCTGCGAGCACGAGGACGAGGAGTACTACAAGGACCAGGCGAACATCGACGGCGTCATCACCCAGTGGTTCCTCGGCCCGTCCGTTGGTCTGCTCGCCCTCGTGATCCTCGTCATGGCCGGCGCGGTCGTCCTCGCGGGCATCAACGCCGTGGTGCAGTGCTTCAAGCTACTGCTGGCGCTGCTGGTGGCGATCCTGCCTCGCGGTGGAAGGCGCTCGCTGTGGGTCACGATCGGTTCGGCAGCCACGTCACTGCTGATCGTCGTCTTCACGATCATCTTCCTGGGGACGTTCCTCGCGGTGGTTCAGCAGATCCTCAACGTGGGAGAGAACACACCGGTCGGCGAGGTGATCGGCACCTTCCTGCTGGTCGACATCCTGCTGGTGGTCGGACTGATCATCTTCTGGCGGGGTCGCAAATCCGTCGCACAGTCGAACGAGAAGATGGCCGACGCCATGGGCAAGGCGACGGCCAGTGGTGGCGGCGGAGGCGGCGGGTTCGCCAAGGGCGCCAACGGCAGCGGATTGGGCCGGTTCCACACCGCCATGGACGTGCAGCGTGATCTGACCGGCGGACGGCACATGCACGACGTCATGGGCCGTCGCCGCGGCGGGTACTTCCGTGGCCCGGGCAGCATGACGATGTCAGGCAACGGCGGTGGCGGCTTCGGCAGCGGGGCCGGGGCTGCCGGGGGTGACGGCGGACCCGGCGGTCGGCCTGGCGGCGGCACCGGTAGCCGGACGGGCCGTGCCGCAGGAGCGGTGATGCGATCCGGCGCCGCGAGAGGCGCTCGGAAGGTGGTGGCCGGAGCCGCGCTGGGTGCTGCCACGGGTGGCAGTTCGCTGCTCGTCCAGGCACCCGCTGCTGCCGTCCGCGGCGGCGCGGTGCTCTCCAAGTCACGCGCGTTCCGCTCCGGAGCGAAGATGGTCTCGGCCAACGCCGGCCGCGGTGCCCGCTGGGCTGGAAACCGAGGCAGCTATGCGTTCCATCGAGCACGGAACGACTGGGACCGAGCAAGTCGGGCACAACAGACGAACCGACGCCGCGGCTTGGCCGCTCAGCGCCGCCGGGATGCCGCGAGCATGTCGCGCTACGACATGGGCACCAGAGGTGCCGACGTCGCTGCGCGGGCGACGAACGGGCGGTTCGGGACAGCCCTCTGGGCACAGAACCGAAGAGCGTCGCGCAGCGCGAAGGTCGACGAGAAGGACAAGAAATTCATGGAGAAGCGTGCGGAGCACTTCGCGGCTGATGACGCTGATTGGTCCAAGATGACGCCGGAGCAACAGTCCAGAAACGTCGACTGGCTGTGGGCGAAGTCCAAGAGGGAACTGAAGCGCATGGATCGGAAGCGTGCACGGAGGAAGGGTGGCTTCGGATGAGCGACATCGGACGAGGTGATCACGAGACGTCGGCGGATCAGCTCGGTCGGTTGCGCGCGCGCCTGCGATCCACCCCGTCGAACGCCAGCGACTCGGCGAGCGGCCCGGACTCCACGCGCTCCCCAGGGCGAGAGTCTGCGCATCAACAGGTACTCGCGGTCTTGGACGGAATGGACGCCGACTACACGGTCGAGGGTGGCGACGTCTACGGGCGTTGGGAACAGGGGATTTTCCAGTTCAGCGACCTCGGCGAGAGGGACGCTGAACCCGTGCTGCAGGTGCACGGGACCTGGGAACTCGTCTTGCCGGAGGACGCGTACCCACAGGCGGCACTGTTCTGCAACGAATGGAACGCTGTCAACGCCTGGCCGAAGGCATACGCCCAGATCGAGGAGGTGGAGCACGTCGTGGGCATCTTCGGTGAAACCACCGTCGACCTGACGGCCGCTCCCACGGCCGAGCAGGTGGAATTGGTGGTGAGCCAAGGCATCGGGACGGCGCTGTTGTTGTTCGACGCTGCGGCCGAGGCATTCCCTGATGCGCGTGCGATTGAGTAAACTCGCTGGTCAACCATCGAAGGAGTATGCGAGATGCCGCCACGTCGCGACGCAGGTCCGGGAGAGGTGGTCCGGCGATCCGCGGGCATGCCGTCGCGGGCCGTCGACGTTGACCCCGGCGCATCCTCCACGAGCGACGTCGACTTTGCGGCCGCGCCCGCGTGGTCAGCGTGGAAGCTGATGCCGCCATCGGTGCAGGTCCGGCTCAAGGTGGACGCGAGGCTCGACCCGATCGTGGCCATCGTGAACGGGGCCAAGGAGCCCGTCGTACGTAAACGTGGGGACCGCTACGTCGAACGCGCGTATGCGTGGTCGGTGGACCACCAGTCGTTGGCGGTGGTCGATGCCTCGCGGCAGCTGGAGCGCATGGACGGGGCACGGTTCCGGCCCGTCGAGTCTTGGCAGCTGACAGTGCGCCGTCGACCGTTCGTCGGAGAGGTCCGCCAGCGTTCCGGCACGGTACCCGCCGACCGTGCCGTTGATACCGATGTCGCTGACACGTCTGGCGGACCGGGCTGGGTCGACGTTATCGATCTACTGCCTGCCCCGGTGCGGGCCCAGGTCCGGGCGGTCGTGCCGAAGCCGGAGGTCGACTTCGATGTTCTCCTGCAGGGGAACGAGCGTGGCGTGCCGGCGGATCACGAAGCCGGGCTGGTGCGTGCGACGGCGAACATGATGATCGCTGTGTCGGCGACTCAGACTATCCAGGTGCGCCGGCGTATGCCCGCCGACGAGGCCGAGAGACAACTGGCGGTCGCGCCCTGGGATGTGACAACGGTAACGGCACAACTGGGGCCCGAGCGGATCATCGAGTTGGACGCTGACCGGTCGCTCGGCGACGCGGTTGGCGTGAATCGGGCAGAGCTATCGCATGGCGATGGCCGGACGTCGTAGCTGATGGTGCCAGATCCGGACTATTACGAATTGCTGGGCGTCGCGCCGGACGCGTCCGCTGAGGAGATCAAGGCGGCTCACCGGAGAGTGGTCGTCTCCGCGCATCCCGACAAAGGTGGGACCGACGGTCTGTTTCATCTGGTCACACGGGCTTACGAGACGCTCAGTGATCCAACCGAGCGGGCTGCATATGACGCCATCCGAAACGGTCCTGGTTCCGATCGTGTCACCGATGTAACGAACGACGACAACTTCCATCACGTCTCGGACCCTGGCTGGGGTGCCGAAACTACCTGGAACGCGGACCGGGGTTTCGAGGTCAAGAAGTCTCCGCGGATCCGCCTACTTGCCTGGGCCGCACGCAGTCGTTCAGCGCACCATGCAAAGCGGGTCAGCAAGATCGCAATGGTTGTTCTGTTCGCAACTTGCCTTACCGTATTGCTGATCCCGGACCTTATCCGGCCGGATCGGGCGGAGCCAGACGCGTTCATGTGGCTACTTCAACTTCCCCCGGTCACTGCCGGATTGGCCGGCCTGTACCTGTTTTTCCTCTATCCACGAGACATGGGCGTACTCGAAGCCTCCGTACTGCCGCACGGCATCGTGGCGATCGGGCTGATTGCCTGGCCGTTCGCCTACGGCGACATCGCTACAGCGGCCGAGCGATGGACCTACGGCGGCCTTGCGTTGGCCTGGTTGCTGTACCTCGTCGCGCTCTTCATCATCGGCGTCGTGAACGAGGCCGAACAGCGGGCGGCGCGTGGACGGATCTAGGCATGAGCATCGGCGGGGCCGACCAGTATTCGGCGTCGATAACCGGCGTGGACCCGTGGTACCCGGACCCGTCAGGAGGGTGTGCCGGTCGGCAGCGGCTGGAACGTGGGTGAGAACTCGGGACGGCGCATCTCGGTGATGTGCCACGGATCGGACTTGGACTGACGTTCCAGGTGGACGTACCAGGTGTCGTCGCTCACCGAGCCGTTCCAGCCGTCCCGGCCGAGCGGCGTAAAGCTGACGGCGATCTTTCGCATGGCGGTGGTCGCGGTGTCGCCACGCTCAGCGGGTGCGGTCTGGTCGTTCGAGATGACGTCCTGAATCGTGTTGATCGACGCGTACGCGTCGTGCTCGGCCCAGGTGTCCCAGTCGTCCTCGACGTCTTCACCGAGACGCTCGAGGTCGTAGACGTCGGCGTCGTACGGCTCGGCCAGCCATGGCTCGGCGCGGCGTAGCGCCTCTTCCGGATCGGCGTCGGTGGTGGAGTCCATGGAGTAGGCGGCCGTCACGGCGGCGAGCGCCAGTTGGGACGGTGAGGTCTCGTCGACGGTGGACGGCTCCGGCGCCTGTGTTGGTCCGGGTCTTTCGATTCCGGGCGGTGGGGTGAGTGGAGGCCGCGACGACGAGGTCGGTGAGGCAGAGTCCGCGGGTGTCGGCGAGTCCTGACTCTCGGGCGCGGAGTCGTGCTCTCCTGCATCCGTGTCGTCGTCGGTCGCGGCCCTCGGTTGTGCCGCAGTTTCACCCGTACCGGCCTCCCCGGCCTCACCGGAGCTGCCGAAGCCGAAGATCAGCATGAGCCCGAGGACCGCGAGCGCAGCGGCGGCGAGCACCAGCTGGCCGGTGCTGAGCCGTTCGGTGCGCGTGCTTTCGTCATTCATTCGCCGGGCTCCTGCGCGGCCCCACCGGCGACACGCCCGTACCCGACCAGGCCGGAGCTGGTGCCGGTGGCGAAGGTCCCGGTGGACTGCTGGATGGTGTCTGACTCGTTGCCGCCGATCGTGACCAGCGTCTGCTGTTCCGGGTTGACGGCGACGACGATGTTGACGTGGCCGGCGTAGATGGCGACGTCGCCGGGTTGTGGATCCTGCTGGCCCGGAGTGAAGAACTGACTGCCGTGAGCGCCACGGCGGAACCATTCCTCCATGCCCATGACGGCGGGAATCTGCCAGTCGTGGCGCCAGAAGTACATCTTCGTGCCGGGGGTCGGCTTGAACGGGACGCCCGCCGCCTTGAACACCCAGCTGACGAAGTCCGCGCACCAATCCTCGTGCCCGTCGTCGATGTAGACGTCGCAGATGCGGCCGCAGTGCGTCTGCTCACGCGGGCCACGTTCGAACTCCTTGCGCGCGATCTGCACGACGGAGCCGAGGTCACCGGTCGGTGGTGCGCAGGGATCGGGTGCGGGACCGTCACGGCTACCTCCGTCACCGACGCCGAGGCCGTGCGGATCGGCCCATGCGGCGATGAAGTCGCCGTTGTGGTCGTACCGGCCACCCGCCTGTCCGGTGTAACCGTTCTGGGGGGTGACGCCGCTCTTGGTCAGGTCGCTGTGCAGGAGTGCATGGACGTTGTGCAGGTACCTTCGGACCTCCCACGCACGGCCCCACTCCGGCCCGTCGAGCGTGTCGCCGGGACGGGTGTTGTTGGCGATGGTTCCCGGCCCGGCGTTGTACATCGCGGACGCGTGCAGGAGCGTGCCGGGGAGCCATGGTTTGCCGATCGATCCCACGGGCATGCCGACCGTGGTGGATCCGTAGATCGGCGCGCCCTTCGCAGGCGACACCGAGAACATGCTGGCGGCGGAGTGCAGCGCGTCGGCCGGGTCGTTGCGGTCGGCGGTGCCGTCGCCACCGCCGTCGATGCCGTAGTCGCGCCAGGTGCCGGGAACGAACTGCATGGGCCCGCCCGCGCCGGCCGACGAGGTGGGCCAGTCCGTGTCCGGCGCACGCCACACGTTGCCGTTCTCGGTGAGGAAGATGGCTGCGAGGAAGTTCGGGTTGACGTCGAAGGCCTCGGCGGCATCGCCGATCAGCGGACGCCAGGGCTTCGGCACGTTGGCCGACAGGCCCGTCGGCAGCTCGCCTTGGCACTGGTCGCCGTTCCCACCCTCGAGCAGGAACTCGCATTCGACGAACGGGATGTCGTCCATCGACTTGCACGCGGCCGCAGACACGAGACCGAACGCCGCGGCCAGCATGAGCATCGGGGCGACCAGGAAGAAGAGCACGCCACCGACGGCGACCTTCTTCCACATGTCCGGCCACCTCGCTCGGCTCGTCGTGCACGGCGGCGTCCCGCTTCTCCTCGCCTGACTCTGTAGGTGGTCGAAACGTCCCGGCTGTGACATCGAGGGGGCGGCGACTCGTCCGTGGTCCGGTGTCACAGCCGGGGGCCGGAACCGACCTTCAGTAACCGAGAGATCGATCCGAGGGAGGGTGCGGTGACGGCCCAGGAACCGGCGCGCGCACGACCGGGTGAGTCCGCGGGGACGGCGGGCGCCGCCGACGAGCACGCCGCCCGTTTCGAGGCCACCCGGCCGGTGGCAGCGACCCGGCCCGGGTTCAGCGCCGCCGCGCTCACCGCTGCAGCCGCGGCGGTCGCCGTCCTGGCTGTCGCGGTCTGGACCATCCTCGTGGTGCTCGATCAGCCTGGCCCGGGGCTGGTCCTGGCGGCACCGGTTCTGGGCTGCGCGGCGGTGCTGGGCGTGCTGGCCGCGCGACGCCGGCGACGCGACCAGGCGACGGCTGGGCTCGCGGGCTCCATGACCGAGCCCATCGGTGTACCGGACACGACCTATCTCGAGGTGGACGCGCGACGGTGGAAGGGCGGGTGGGTCGGCATCCCGCATCTGCTCAACGTCCGGTATCCCACGGTCGTCGACGACGCCGCTCCCGGCTGGGCCGAGGCCGTCGCCCGTGCGGTGCACGCCCACCTGGGTGAGCAGTACGTGGTGGCCAGGCACAACGCCCGTGACGGACGGCTCACGCTCCGTGATCCGAGCCGCTCACCGGGGCCGCTGAGTACACAGCCGGAGCCGGAGGCGACGCCCGATCCGGAACCGGCACGCCGTACGACCGAGAAGATCCATCGCCCGCCACCACCGGGCGACCAGCGTCCGGGGCGCCCCGTCGCGTTGGGCGTGAACGCCTCGGGCGCACAGGTGACGTGGGATCCCGGAGGTTCGCACGGCAGCCTGCTGGTGCTCGGCCGGTCGGGTTCGGGCAAGCGGGTGCTGCTGACCGGGGTCGCCCTCGAAGCCGCGGTCCGGGGGTGGCCGGTGTGGATCATCGACCATCGGCGGGTCGACCTGCACGGGCTGCGCGACTGGCCGAACGTGCAGATCGTGGCGTCGACACTGGACGATCAGATCGTCGTCCTCGAGCACGCCTGGCGTGAGATGGAGAGCCGGGTGGAGCTGGTCGAGTCCGGCACCAGCCCGGCGGACCTGGAGCCGCTGGTCGTCATGGTCCACCATTTCCGCGAGTTCGCCACCGCGGTCGCCGAGGCCGCCGCCCGCGCCGACCAGAGCGCTGCGGGTGCCGCCCTCGCGTCCGACCGTGTCACCCAGTTGCTGCGCCACGGGGGTCAGGTCAACGTCGTCGTCGTGCTGAGCGTGCAACGCGCGGACGATCCGCTGCTACGCGAGCAGCACCGGGACGACCTCGGCACGGTCGTCGCGCTGGGGCGGTTGGACGCACCCGCGAGTTCCGTTCTGTGGCGTGGCGCCGACGCGGACGAGTCGGCCGAGCCGGTTCCCGGCCGGGGCGTGGTTCGTGTCGGTGACGGCACGGCCGCCACGGTGCAGTGCTACTGGACGCCGGATCCGCGCGAGGCGCGACGCATCGGTGACGAGCAGGATCTCCGGCTGATCGAGGCGTTCCGCCCACATGTCGTCACGCACCCCGTCCTGCACGTGCAGCGCCCGCGTGCGCGCAGCGACAGCCCTGCCGCGACGTGGCGAGCCACGCTGTCAGGCGAGCTCACCGAAGGGTACGCGAGTGCGGCGAGCGGGCTGGTCGACTGGGGCCGTGCCCGCCGGACGGAGCAGTCCGACGACACTGCCGGCGCGGGACGCGACGCCGGCGGGTGGTCCGAGATCGTCATGGTCTCCCAGCTCGAACCCGGCAACCTGGCGCGCATCGACGACGACACCGGCTGGGTGGTCGTGGAACAGGTGGACGCGGTCGAGAACGACGGCACTCGCCTGCGGATCCAGTGGCGAGGCTCCGACGGGGCCGGCACCGCCGAGGTGTCGCGCACCCGCACCGTCCGTATCCGCCACCTGAGTGACGGGGTGTACTGACATCGACACAACCATCGACACAAAACGGGCAAGGTGACACCGACCATGGCCGAGGCGACCTCTGGCAACGATGCGCTGGTCATGCTGCTCGCGGCGCCGCTGGCGCTGCCGGTCGCGGCGCCGCTGGTGTTCGGTGCCTGGACGGAGGGCCGGCAATGGATGATCGAGCGTGGCTTCATCGCCTCGCCGGAGGACGCCGTGTGGTCCGTTCCGGGCTGGGACGGAGCCGGCGTCGGAAGCGCCCACATCGTCCTCGGCGCCTGCCTGGTCGTGTTGATCATGGTCGTCGGCTCGATGGTGGCGCGGCGGGGCCCGAGCGACGAGTCGATCGACACCTGACGTCGAGGACAGGTCCGAGCGCACCGGGCGACGGACGCCATCGGGACGAACGCCACGACGGAGGACCGGCGACCAGGGAACGACCGGTCAGCCCGCGGCCGATCGCCGCCGGCTCCTGGCGTCGTCCAGCCGCCGCAAGGTGCGGTCCTTCTCGGCCAACGTCCCGGCAGTGCGTTCCAGCGCCCGCCGGATCGTTTCGCAGATGCGGTCCCAACGTTCGTGCAAGGCACGCATCGCGGCGGCGAAAGCTCGTTCGACGGCGTCCGCCACGCGCTGCGGGATGCCCGCGTCGTCGGCCGCCGGAACCGAGCGGTGTGTCGCGTCGACGATGCGTGTGCGCGCGGCGGCCAGGTCGGCGGCGCTGCGTTCGTCGGCGCGGCGCGCATGCGCCAGGGCGTGCTCGAGCGCGCGGCGGGCCCGGTCGAGCTGACGGACCTCGGCCTCGAGGGCCTGCACTGTCTGCGGAGGCGGGGTCGACACGGCGGGCCGGACCTGTGTGCTCGCCGCGTTCAGCGCCGCGCGACGTGGACGGCCTCGCGGCCGCGGTCGCCCACGGCCTTCGCCGCGCTCGGGATCACCTGACCGAGCCGCGACCGGGCCTGCCCCAGACCATCACTGACCTGGGCGGCGCCCTTGCCGACCTCGTCGCCGCCCGCCTTGAGCTGCTCGGTGTTCTTGCCGATGTGATCGGCCCCTTCGATCAGGCCGTCGACAGCCGTCTCGAGGCGGGTTGCGGTCTCGCGCAGCTGTTCGGTGAACGTCGTGACCTGTGCGGCGATCGGGCGGATACGTGGCTCGAGCGCGGCCGCCAGGTCGGTGTCGCCACGCTGGAGGTTGCTGCATGCGGTGTTCAGCACACCCGCGGCCTGCTCGGTCGTCGCGGCGGAGCGTTTCAACTCGTCGAACTTCGCGCGCGCCTCGTCGGCCTTGGCGCGTAACGTGGCGGTGGCGGTGCGTGCCTCCTCGGCCGGTCCGCGCAGCGCGTTCAACGCCTCGACGGCGGCATCGGCCTGCCGTTGCAGTTCGGTCAGGCCGCGCGCGGTCTCGTCGCCGCCGCGGGTGAGGTCGTTCGAAACCCCGATGAGGATCTCGCCGGACTCCTTGATGCTCGGCATGCCGTGCCCACCCTTCCACGATGTCGACTCACCGCAGCGCCCCTGTCGTGGGCGTGCTGTCCGTGTAGGTGTCCTGCGTGGCACCGTTGTGACGCCCCAGGGCGAAATCGGCCGATCAGACCGCCGTGGTGAGCACCGACACCAGCGCGAGTCCGACGATGGCGACCGCCGCGACCAGCGCACCGAAGCGCGAGACAGCCGCGGGATCGGGGCTGCGTGCGAGGCTCGGCCCGGCGCACACCTGGGGGAGACGCAGCACGACGGCGGCGAGCAATGCGGCGCCCGTGACCACCGCCGTGCCCGCCAGCAGCGCGACGATCGTCGTCGTCGAGGACGCGGCGCTCGCCGCCAGGACGAGCGCGCCGACGGTGCCCAGGACCCCCGCGATCGCGACGACGACGCGCAGCGCCGTGCGGTCCGCGGCTCGCCGCCAGGTGTCGAACTCGGCCTCCGCGGTGCGCAGCTGGTCACGGCGCCGGGCCAGAGACGCGAGCGCCGCGCCGAGATCGGCGCCCATGGCCCGCGGATCAGGAACCGGTGCGCTCGCGCCGGTGTCCGCCGGGCCGATGCCGTGCCGTTCACGTACGGCGACGACGTGCTCGGCTGCGGCTGCGGCCTCCGCTCCGGCCTTGTCGATGCCGCGAAGCCGGGACCCGGACGCGGTCTCGAGCTCTTCGCGCTGCTCGACGGTGGCGGCTTCGTCGTGGCGCAGGGCCAACTCGCTGCTGTGGACCGACGAGGTGAAATGGGTCAGCGACGCGCAGTAGGCCCGCATCGCCGGACCGCGCGGCGGGCCGGCGTGTCCGGTGTGGTCCTCGTGCTCGGCTTCGGCATGCGCGGTCACCGGAGTGCTCCGTCCAGCAGTTCGGGCAGGTGAGTGCCGACCGTCAACGGGTCGACCAGCCGCGGATCGGTGTCACCGGCGAGGTCGTGGAACCACATCCGGCCGCGGGCCGCCGCGAACGGTGGGCGTCGACCCAGGAAGGTCGCCGTGTCGACGACGTCCGTTCCGGCATCGGCGCGCAGCTGCAGCCGCTCGCCGTCGGGACCCAGCGATCGCAGCCGGTCGGGGGTGTCGAGCCAGATCAGCGGGAACACCGACCGGGCCGGGGCGTCGGAGCACAGCCAGCTCAGCGGGTGCGGCTCGTCGGTGGCGGCGTAGAACGGCACCTCGAGGTCGCTGTACTGCAGGCCGAGCACGGCCACGAACGCCGCGCCGCCGTGATCCGCGGCGACGTCCGGCAGCGTGCCGGCGTCCTTCTCGGTCACGGTGGTGACGCGCTCGCCCAGCAGTTCGACGACGCGGTCGAGCGGGCGTCGCGCCGGGACCGTCTCGGGCAGCAGGTCCAGCACGACGAAGCGCGCATCGCGGCAGCCCGGCTGCAGTGCGAGGCCGGCGAGGATCGCAGCGACGGAGTTCACCGCCCGGCTCTCGTCCCGGTCCGACAGCAGCAGGCCGCGTCCACCGCCCGGGTGGGCCGGAACCCCGACCAGCGGCGGGTCGACGCCGACGGGAGCACCCACGTAGATCGACGGTGTCGTGGCCGCGGTCAGCGTGTCGGCCACGTCGGCGAGCTCGACCGCGCTGGCACCACGGCTGACCCGGATCGGTCGCGGGCCGGCGAGGTGCCGGGCGTCGATGTCGGCGCGGATGCTGCGGCGCTCGTCGGGTTCGAGCAGGCCGGCCTGGAACAGCTGGTCGGCGTCCCTGTCGCCGTGGCTGCGGTTCAGGACGCCGGAGCCACGTCGTCCGGTGTCGAGACGGTCGCGGACCGTGCGGTCCAGGAGCGTGCTGAGCTCGTCCGGCTTGCAGCGCAGTCCCAGACGCAGCTCGAGCTGGTCGAACACGGACGCCTTCTGCAGACCCCGTCCCTGGCCGACGGAGTTGAGGCTCTGGGTGGCGAGCAGCAGGTGGATGCCCTGGCTGCGGCCCTGTTTGGCGAGGACGTCCAGGCTCGACCACGCCTCGTCCTCGGTGGGACCGGCCAGCATCAACTGGAACTCGTCGGCGATGAGCAGGACACGGGGCAACCGGGCGCCGGTGACCTCCCGGTACTCGGCGATGTTCTTGATCTCTTGTCCGAAGGCGGCCGAAGCGTCCTTGAACAGCTGCTTGCGCCGTGCGTCGACCGAACGCAGGTGGTGGAGGACGCCCAGCGCGAAGGTCGCGTCGGCCTCGATGCCGACGGTGCGCACGTGCGGCAGCGCCGGACTGCCGGGGCGCGGGGCGTACTCGGCGAACTCGACGCCTGCTTTCATGTCCAGCAGGTGCAGCTCGAGCTCGTCCGGGGGGTAGCGGTGGACCAGCGCATGGATGAACGCGTGCAGCAGCGTCGTCTTGCCCGAGCCGGAGGGCCCGACCAGAAGCCCGCCGATCGGCACGTCCTCGTCGTCGCCGACGGCGAGTTCGATGGGGGTGCCGTCGGCGCCGAGACCGACGGGTGCGCTGACGGTGGTCGTGGTGGACGCGGACTCCGGAGGCTCGCTCTGCAACAGTTCCGTCAGCCGGACCGGCCGGTTCGAGCCGCGAGCCGCGGCGGGCGCGAGGACGGTGGCCAGGAATCGGTGCTGCCGGGTGCCCGGCGGGTTCGGGCAGCGCACACGTGTGTGGTGATGCAACGCCGGTGGAGCCGACTCCCAGGATGCGCCGCCGTCGTCGTCGACGTGCACGTGCTCGGCGGTCGAGGTGAGATCGGACAGGGAGACGCCCTGCGGAAGGTCGCGACCGGTGTCGATCACCGCGACGACGGCGACGCCGCATCGGTTTCCGGTGCGCGCCAGCGACCACAGCTGCTGTGCGTCGTCGGTGTGCAGACTCCCGTCGAGGCCGGCGGCGAACACCAGCGTGCACGGAACGCCCTGGGCGCTGCCGTCGTGCCAGCGGGAGACCAGCGAGTCGCCGTCACCGAGAAGCACGCGGCTGTTCAGCCGGTGAACGTGTTCACGCAGCGTGGTGAGCTCCGCGGCGATCTCGTCGTGTGTGGCGCGGACACCGCCGCTGACCAGTGGCTCCGGCAGTCTGCTGAGAATGCCCAGATTCTGGCCGAGCCCGCCGGCGTCGAGCAGATGGGCACGCAGTGACCCCGGCGGAGCCGCGGCGAGCGCGCGGGTGACGAACCCTTGCGCGAGGTTGTGCGCGGGTGCGCGACCGGCCGGCGTGTGGGTGATGACGACGTTGGCGCCGAGCGCGGGCAGCACGAACGGAAGCTCGACGATGGAGTTCGGGGAAGCGAGCCCGAGGGTGGCGACGTGAACGACGCGGGGTGGCTCGACGGGCTCGTCGTAGGGTTCCTCCCAGACTGCGGCGTCCCAGGGCTGATGGGCGTATCCGGGACCGTGGCCGAGGAGTTCGGTGATGTCGAGACGGGCCCGGTCGGTGGCGGCGGCGAGCAGCGCGTTGGTGCGAGCGTGGCGGCGTTCGGCGTCGCGGGTGAGGGTCTGCTGCTGCTCGGCGAACCGCCGGCGCTCGCGTTCGGCGGCCCGAGCCGCCAGGACACGCAGCTGCTCGGCGGCGTGGTCGGTGGTGTCGACGGCGTGTGCGAGCCGCGCCGGCGGGTCGTCGGGTCCGGTGCCCGCACGCCGTCCGGCACGGAGGGCGGAAAGACGCATCGTGCACTTCCTCCCGTCACGCTGGTGGCTGTCCTCTACGAAGGTGTCCGAGGATGCCGATTTGTGACGGGTGAAGTGCCGGCGTCAGCGGTGGTCGTCGTCGCCGTCGTCGGGCACGCGGACGAACCGTTCGAGCATGTCCGCCCGGGTCTCCCACTCGGGGTACTTGAACAGGATCGCGCTGGTTGTCGCTCCGACGGCGAGCGCGCCGGCGAGCACCCAGGCTCCGCTGGAGAACCAGCCGAGCAGTGCCACCACTCCGGCCGTCGTGAGTGCGCCCTGCCCGCCGATGGTGGCCAGGCCGGCGATGTCATCGTTGTCACGACGGCGAGCGATGAAGTCGACACCCCCGCAGACGAGACCGAACACGGCCACCGGCGTGAACGCGGGGTGCAGATCGGCCACGCCGGCCAGGTCGAGCACCGTGCCGACCGCTGCGAGGACGATGGCCAGAATGGAGGCCATCATCGTGGCGATGCCCAACAACAACAGCATCGTGTGCCGCACCGCCATCGAGGTGTACGCCTCGATGGCGGCGCTCTCGGCATTCGAGAAATCGTCCCTGTATTCCATGCATACCTCTTCGCCGTGGCGATCTTGCGTGGTTCACGGTCCCTGCCGGCGTAGGTGTCGGCGCAAGGACTTCCGTGACGAGATGATCCGGGAGAACACGTGTGTCGGCAAACGGAGCGGATTGTTTGGGCGGATATGCCATTGAATGACTGAACGGCGCGATGAGCAAGAGGTCGCGCTCTGCGCATCGAATCGCCTATCGCGCGATTCGCCCCCTTATGCGCCCTTTGTCCCCGCCTGCACGTTGCCGAAAATGATCACGTTCCGCATGGAATTCCCTGCGTCACCACCCCTGCAGTCCTCGTGATGCGCAGAGGATCCTCGTGATGCATCGTGCATGAGCGGTGGCGACCACCACTCGTCACGATGCGGTGCTGTGATTCTCGCCACTGTGGTACGGAGGCGTTACGGGACGCCGCGGCCGGGGTCGGCACTGCGGCCGGCGTGGGACATCACCAGGCGTATGTACGCATCACGAGGCATGTAAGGGTGGTGACGCAGGGGATTCCATCCATGCTTCAACAACGTGGATCATTTACAGGCCGGGCGCAAGGTGATGCCCGCCGGACTGGTGTGTCCGACGGGCATCCGAGGTCAGGCAGCGGTGGCGTCAGCTGGGGACGTAGTCGCCGAGCTCGTTGAGCAGGGCCGCCTTCGGCTTGGCGCCGATGATCTCCTTGACGACCTGGCCGCCGTCGAAGACCTTCAGCGCCGGGATCGAGGTGATGCGGTACGCGGCGGCGGTCTCGGGGTTCTCGTCGGTGTTGAGCTTGACGATGTCGAGGTCGTCCTGCTTGCCCGCGATCTCCTCGAGCACCGGGGCGATCATGCGGCACGGCGTGCACCATTCAGCCCAGAAATCGACGAGCACCGGCTTGTCGTTCTTGAGCACCTTCTCGGCGAAGTCGGCATCGGTGACGTGCTGGATGTTCCCCATTGATCACTCCTTGTGACGGATCGAGATCGGCGTCAGGAGACGACGAGCTCGGGTTTGACGTTCTGGGCGACCTCGATGTCGGCGAGGTACCGCTCGGCGTCGAGCGCCGCCTGGCAGCCCGTACCGGCCGCGGTGACCGCCTGCCGGTAGATGTGGTCGACGACGTCGCCGCAAGCGAACACGCCGGTCTGGTCGGTGCGCGTGGACGGGTGGTCGACCAGCACGTACCCCTCGGCGTCGAGCTTGACCTGGTCTTCGAGCAGCTCGGACCGTGGGTCGTGTCCGATCGCGACGAACAGCCCGGTGACGTCGAGCGTGCGCTCGTCACCGGTGACGGTGTCGCGCAGCGCCAGCCCGCTGACCTTGTCGTTGCCGAGCACGTCCGTGACGACGGTGTTCCACACGAACTCGATCTTGTCGTTGGCGAACGCGCGCTCCTGCATCACCTTCGACGCCCGGAGCTCGTCGCGGCGGTGAATGACGTACACCTTGCGGGCGAACCGGGTGAGGAACGTCGCCTCCTCGATGGCGGAGTCTCCGCCGCCGACGACGGCGATGTCCTGCTCACGGAAGAAGAACCCGTCACAGGTCGCACACCACGACACGCCGTGCCCGGACAGCCGCTTCTCGTTCTCGAGGCCGATCTCGCGGTAGCCGGAGCCGGTCGCGAGGATCACGGCGCGCGCCTGGTGCACCGCTCCGTCGCTGTCCTTGACGACCTTGACGTCGCCGGTGAGGTCGACCTCGACGGCGTCGCGTGTGACGATCTCGGCGCCGAACCGCTCCGCCTGCGCGCGCATCTCGTCCATCAGCTCAGGACCCATGATCGCGTCGCGGAAGCCGGGGTAGTTCTCGACCTCGGTGGTGTTCATCAGCGCGCCGCCCCACGTGACTTCGCCCTCGAGGACGAGCGGCTCGAGCCGGGCCCGCGCGGCGTACACCGCTGCCGTGTATCCGGCTGGACCCGAGCCGATGATGATGAGATTTCTCGTGTCGGTCACGCTGGCGCCTTTCCTCGCTCACGCATTCACCTGGCTCAACCGATCCTAGGTGGCGCGCATTCCCGCCGTGTGTGTGCGGGTCGGACCCGCCGGCTTCAGGGGACGGGGACGGTGACCGGCGCGGCAAGCGCCTCGGCCGTGGTGGATCCGCAGGTGGAGACGAGCCTGCCTTCGAGTTGCGCGGCGTCCGGGTTCTCCAGCACGACCAGGACGCCGGAGCCGTGCTCGACCGAGCCGACCAGCTCGAGGCCGACCTGGTCGGCGAGGGCGCTGCCGCATCCCGGCGCCATCTCGGTGCGGTTCTCCCACACGCCTCGCGTCGCCTGTTCGAGCTCGGTGACGGTCGACGCTTCCAGCTCCTGCATCTGGCCGTCGAGGGGGGAGCCGCCATCCTCGGCCACCCGCGGACCCGGACCGGAGCCGGCGTTCTCGCCGGCACTCTCGCTGAGCGACTCCGCCCCCGAACCGGCCGTGGTGGCCTCGTCGGGTCCGCCGTCGCCGCCGACCGCGATGTATCCGGCCAGGCCGAGCACGGCGATGCTCGCGGCGGCCGCCACCGCCCGGGGGACGCCGCGCCGGAACCAGGCGACGGTGCCGTGGTCGTCGCCGGCGTGCGTCTGCGAGCCCCGTGCGTGCTCGGCGGCGATGGCCGCCGTCAGCCGGGCCGAGACGTGCTCCGGTACCGGCATCTCGGCCGGCAGGTCGCGCAGCGCCGCCGGTACGCCGCGCAGATCGTCGACGACCTGCCGGCACGTCGGGCACTCGTCCACGTGCGAGGCGGTACTGCGTGCCGAGTCGTCGTCGAGGACGCCCTCGACGTACTCGGCCAGCGTCACGGGAGCGGGATGAGTCCCGGCTGATGTCACCGCTGCTCACCTCCAGGTCCGTGCGTGGTCGGTGATGGGACGTCGTCGTTGCCGGGTTGGTTCCCGGTCGTGCCCGATCGCCCCGGAGCCAGCAACGGCAGCAGTTTGGCTCGGGCACGGGCGCATCTGCTCTTGACGGTGCCCGCGGGCAGGTCGAGCATCTGGGCCGCGTCGGCGACGGGGTAGCCCTCGACGTCCACCAGGACAAGCGGGACCCGCTGCTCGTCCGGCAGTGTGGCCAGCGCCTGTTCGAGGTCGAGACGCATCGAGGTCCGCTCGGCGGGATCGTCGACGGCCATGGTCGACGGCGTCACCCCGGGGACCTCGCTGCCGTCGAAGGCCACCGGATCGGCGGGCCGGGCGGCGTTGTGGCGCACCCGGTCGAGGCAGGCGTTGACGACGATCCGGTGCAGCCACGTCGTGACGGCCGACTCGGAGCGGAACGAGCCGGCCCGGCGGAACGCGTTGATCATGGCGTCCTGGAGTGCGTCGGCGGCGTCGTGCTGGTCGCCGAGCGTGCGTAGTGCGACGGCCCAGAGGCGGTCCTGGTGCCTGGCCACCAGCTCGCCGAACGCGTCGGCGTCGCCGGCGACGTGCCTGCGGAGCAGGTCCTCGTCGCTCGGACGAGGCGCCGGCGAGGGCCGAGTCACCCCAACACCTCCGCATCCGTGATGCCGCCACGATAGTTTTCGCCGTCCAACGGCAGAGCAGTGAACCACACGAGGACGTACCTGGTGGTGACGGCCTCGTCGAGACTGTGCGAGACATTCTGCTCAGCCGAGTCGATCTGATCGACCACTGTCCACTCGGCGAGATCGTCGGGCGCCTCCTCGGCCTCCGCGTCGGCGGCCCGGATCTCCAGCGAGGCGCCCTCGTTGATGAGATCCAGCCGGAGGCCCCGCACGTCGACGGCCTCGCCGAGGTCGAGGACCAGCCCGACGCCGGGCTTCTGGTCCTCCATCGGGTCGTAGTAGTTGACCGTGGTCCACGCCGTCTCGCTGTCGCCGTCGACGGCGTTGCCGACGTCGCTGGGGTTCTCCTCGCCGTTGCCCTCACCACCGAACTCCGGCGTCGGGTCGTAGTCGGAGGCCTCGGCGACGGGCATCGGGGTCGGATCGCCGGTGGGCGTGGGCTGCGTCTGCGAGGTGGTCTCGGCGGACGGGGTTCCCGCGGCGCCGCCGCCCTCGCCCTCGCCTTCGTCGTCGATCGCTCCGAGCAGCAGCTGCAGTCCGACGAGGGTGGATCCGACGAGCAACAGTGTCGCGGCCATCACCCCGAGCACGCGCGCACCCCGGCCGGAGCGGCGACGTTCGCGGCGCTGCTCGATCCGGCTCGGCGGTGGCGGCGGCGTTCCGGGTTCGTCGAGCAGTGCGGGCGGCTGCTCCTGCGGTCCCGGCGGCTCGGTCACCGTGGGACGCGGCGGCTTCGTCGTGGTGGACAGCTCCGACGCGACGGCGGACGGGCTGAGCAACGGCTGGGCGTGATGCCGCCGGGCGTGGCCGATGGCGCGGTCGGCCACCGCGTCGAGGTGTCCGGGCACGCCGGGGCGCACCTGCCGCGGCGAGGCGATGCGCCCGTCGATGTGCGGTGCGGGAGCCAGCGCGCCGAACGCTTCGGCGGGCCAGCGCGCGGTGAGTCCCGCGTAGAGGATGCCGCCGACGCCGATCGCGTCGAGCTCGGCGGGGTCCGGGCGGGACGTGTCGGTGACCGGCGGGCAGGGTGTCGGCGCCGGTCCGCGCAACGCGTGCTCGGTCTCGAGGCCGGCGATCTTGACGGATCCGTCGGCGGTGACGAAGACGAGGGCGGGGTCGAGATGCCGGTGTGCCAGCCCTTGGGTGTGGGCGGCGGCGAGCGCTTCGGCGACGTCGCGGGCGACGGCCGCGGCCTGGTCGGGGTGGAAGGCTCCGGTGCCGAGGAGGGCCTCGAGGCTCTGCCCGGGTGTCCACTCGCGCACCACGTAGGCGACGTCGTCGGTGCCGACGTCGAGCACCCGCAGGAACCGCGCGTCGCCGACCGTGGAGGACACGCGCGCCGCGGTGAGGAAGCCCTGGGCACGTGGGTCGTCGGAGCCGACGGCCTGGATGAACACCGCACGCCGCAGCACGTCGTCGACCGCCTGCCACGAGTACACGCCGTCGGAGTCGTCGAGCAGCCGTTCGAACCGGTAACGCCCGGCGACGGTACGGCGTTGGCCCGGCTGGACGGTACCGCCGAGCGGTGTGGGTGGCAGATCGCCCGGTGGTGGGGGCTGCGTGTCCGAGGTGGCGGTGCCGGACCGGTCCGATCTGGCACCGGTCGGGGGAGCGGGCCGGTTCGATCCGGTCCGGGACCGGGGGGCTCCCGCGGTCGTGTCGAAGAAGCTCGGCACCCCGGGCAGCGTCTCGTCGAGGAAGAACTCCGAGGTCATGTCCGGGTCGACCGGCCGGCGGAAGATGCTCAGCGTGCCGGTCTCGGCGGGCAGCGCGTACTCGGCGGTGTCCTCGAGCAGCTCGCCGGGGTCGACCTCGGCCGGCTGGGCGGGGGCGCCGCGGAGCTTGGCCATGACCATCGCCACCGCCCGGCGGACCTCGTCGACGCGGAAGGCGAACGCGAGCCCGACGAAGACGACCATTCCCACCGTGCCGCCGACGGCCAGCTCGACCAGGTTGGTGATGATCGACGGCATCCCGTCGAGGGCGCCGAGGCCGCTCCAGCCGCGCCAGACCAGCCAGGCCAGCCCGGCCGCGATCAGCGAGTGGAACAGCACCCGGATGATGTGCTGGACCAGCTCACCACCGCCGAGCGCGCCGATGCGCCGCTGGAGCCGCAGCATCCCCACGGCCGAGCCGACGATGTAGGCGAGGCTGTAGCCGCCGGCCAACGCCATGGTGACGTAGTCGTTGCCGGGCGAGACGACGGCGACGCCGATCGCGCCGGCCGTGATGACCGACGCCACCCAGATCTGGGTGAAGAACGGCGTCTTCGTGTCCTGCACCGCATAGAAGCCGCGTAGCGCCAGGTAGTGGACGGTGAAGCCGACGAGGCCGGGCATCAGCAGCGCGAGGGTGAGCGCCAGCCGGCCGGTCTGTCCCTCGGCGGACCCGTAGTCGAAGATCATCGCGGTCAGCGGGAACGCCAGGGCGGCCACCAGGGCGCCGAGCGGGATGATCACCGCGAGGCACATCCGGATGGCCGACACCAGCTTCGAGCGGACCTCGTCGAGCCTGCCCTCGGAGGCGAGGTCGGCCAGCCGCGGCAGCAGCGCCGTCGCCAGCGACACCGTGATGACCGAGTGCGGCACCATCATGATCAGCATCGCGTTGGAGTAGACGGAGTAACCCGCGCCGCTGCCGCCCGCGGTGACGGTACTGGCCCCGGAGGCGACCTTGACCACGACCAGGTACGCGACCTGGTTCAGCACCACGAACCCGAACGTCCACAGGCCCAGGCGTACGGCCTCGCCCAGCCCCTGCCCACGCCAGTCGGTGCGGAACCGCAGCGTGAAGCCGGTGGCGCGCAGGACCGGCAGCAGGATCAGCGCCTGCGTGGCAATGCCCGCCGTGGAGCCCAGGCCCAGCAGGAGGCTCTCGGACGTGGTGAACGGCTCGAGCCCCTTCTGCCCGTACATCACGAGGAACACGGCGAACACGCCGATGGCCACGACGTTGTTCAGGATCGGCGACCACATCATGGGCCCGAAGCGGCCCCTGGCGTTGAGCATCTGCCCGATCAGGACGTACAACCCGTAGAAGAAGATCTGCGGGAGGCAGAACCGGGCGAACATCACCATGTCGTCGAAGTACGCCCGGTTGCCGGGTTCGAGGTACCGGTCGTCAACGATCACCTGCATGATCCACGGCGCGGCCAGGATCGCCACCACGGTGGCCAGGCCCAGCGCGGTGACGGCCAGGCTGAACAGCCGCTGCGAGAAGGCGTGCCCGCCGTCGGCGTCGTTCTTGATGGCACGTACCAGGACCGGCACCAGGACCGAGTTGAGGACGCCACCGCCGACCAGGATGTAGATCATGTTCGGGATGACGTTGGGCACGTTGAAGACGTCGGCCGTTACTGCGGTCAGCCCGATGGCGGCGGCGATGACCGCCGCCTTGGCGAATCCGGTGAGCCGCGAGACGACCGTGCCCGCGGCCATGATGGCGCTCGAGCCGAGCAGCCCGGAACTGCGAGGTTGCTGTGTCGACGTCACCGGCTGGTCCCCCGCAGTGGCTCGGTCGGGGATGGCGGGCCGGTGCCCGCGGCGTCGGTGTCCTCGGCGGTCCCGTCGGTGGTGCCCTCAGCAGTCTCGGCGTCCTCGGGCGTGCGCCGCCGGGTCGTACGGCGTACCAGGGCCGCGGCGAACAGGGCTCCGGCGCCGCCGACGATCAGCCAGCCGATGGTGCCGTAGTCCGTCGCGTTGACGACCGTGGGCCGGGCCGGTCCGATCGCGGTGCCGGTACCGGTGGTGAGCTGGACGTCGATCGGCACCTTCCCGTTCGCGGCGGCTTGTGCGGTGACGTTCACGAGCTCGCGGGCGCCCGGCTCGATCCGCCGTTCGGCGACGTCGTCGATGCGTAGCCGGTCGACGTTCGCGGAGGTGATGTCGAGTCCGATGACGATGGCCTGGTCGAGATCGTTCGTCACGGTCAGCGGGAACGTGCCGGTGCGGCTCGACAGCGTGACGGACTCGGGAACGGTCACGCTCACTTCGTCCAGCTGCGCCGCGAGGTCGTCGGCGATCGAGTTCGCGTAGGCCCGGCCCGCGGCGGGGTCGGAGCGCCAGCCCGTCGAGGCCGCGCGTACCGCCGCGAGCGCGAGGTCCTGGTTGGCCGTGCCGGTGTCGGCCAGCAGCCCTGCGTAGCTGCCCGCCTGGCGGTGCAACTCGGCGGTGGCCTCGACGTTGTTCTCCGGCAGCCTGTTGGTGCCTTCGGCCGGGTCGGGCGTGACGGCGTCTGTGTCCGTGCCGGCGGTCCCGTTGCTGGCGGTGTCGACCGAGGTGGGTTCGACCCACGGAATCGACGTCCACGAGGCGATGACCGCCTCGGCGGCGGCCTTGGAGGGCCGCCATCGCAGGGGAGGAGCCACGACGAGCGGATCTGGGGTGGCGCCACTGTCGGCGGCGGACATGGCGATCATCGCGGTCTCGGCGAACCAGCGCTGCCGGACTTCCAGCGCGCCCGCCTGCGGATCCGGCGCGACCGCCGCGGCGGCGACGGCGTCGCTGAGCCCGGAATCGGTGACCACGGCGTCCAGCGACCCCTCGCCCAGGTCGAACGTAGCCGACGGGCCGTCGGGCCGTGGCCGCACCGCGTCGCCGGGCACGACGACCGAGCCGGCGCCGGCCTCGGCGAGGGCACTGAGCGCGTCCGTGCTGACGGAGCCGCTGTCGAGCCATCCCGCCGGCGCGGACGCGCCGAACGTGCGGGCGGCCTGCTCGGACACCGAGACGGCGCGGCGGGCAACGGTCCCGGCCAGTCCCGGCTCGGTCGTCGCGAGGGCGGCGAGATCCGGCGTGGCGTAAGGGAGCATCAGCACGTTGCTGCCGTCCGTCGCCTGCTGCAGGGACGTCAGCCAGGCGCGTGCGGCGTCGCTGTTGGCCCGAGAGCCCTCGATGACACCGGACGGCGAGACGACGCCGTACCCGTCGGTCATCGCGTCCGCGGTGTCGACGAGATCGGGGTCGACCGCCCACGTCACCGGCGCGTCCGCCGCGGCGTCCACCAGCGTGGACAGCGGGTCCTCCGCGCCCACCTGTGCGGCCAGCGAATCGTCGAGCAGCGTGCCGTCAGGCATCAGCGCGGGCCGGTCCGCCAGCGGCCACAGCATGCCGACCGGGACGGTCGGCAGATCGCCGGCTCTCGGCAGCCACGGGATCACGGTGCGTTCGGTGTCGAGGCGGATGCGTTGCTCGCTGTCCACCGGGGAGCCCATGACGTCCGCGCCGACGATGTACACCCCGGACTGCGCGAAGTCGAGCAACTCGACCGGTACACGCAGGGTGAACGGCTGGGTCTCGCCGGGCTGCAGTGCGTCGACCGGGTCGTAGCCGTCGCTGTACCGTGCGCCCCAGTTCAGGTTCTGGTCGGTGCCGACACGGCCGATCTCGGCACGTGACTCCAGCGGCACCCGGCTGAACCGGGGCAGAACCTGGGCGTTGCGCACCGGCTCGTCTCCGGTGTTCCGGACCGTTCCGGTCAGCACCAGCTCGTCGTCGGACGGCCGGAGCACGCTCGGTGTGGCCGAATGCAACGCGATGGTCGCGGCGGGGCCGGCGGGAGGCGCAGCCGGGTCGGCAGCAGGAGCCGGGGCCGCGTTCGCCGCGACAGCGGCACCCGGCGCCGCGACGGCAATCCCCGGCACCAGCGCCGCGAGTGCCGCGGCGGCGAGCAGCCACCGGGATCGAGCGTGCCGCCTCATCGGCCGTCCCCGTGCGGCGCCGCGGCGACTTCGGCGAGCAGTTCGGGCAGGCGGCGGGCGAGCCGGCGTTCCGAGGCATAGCGCATGCGGCCGGACAGCTCGTCCAGCGGAACCCAGGCCACCTCGCTCACCTCCACGTCGTCGGTGCTCAGACTCCCACCCGTGGCCTCGAGGAGGAAGTGATGCACGGTTTTGTGGATGCGGCGGTTGTTCGCTCCGAACCAGTAGTCGATGTCCCCCACCGCCGCCACCACGCGTGACGTCAGACCAGTCTCCTCCGACACTTCTCGCACCGCAGCCTGCTCAGCGGTTTCACCTGCCTCCACATGTCCCTTCGGCAGTACCCACTCCAGTCGGCCCCGGCGGTCGATCCGGCCGATCAGCACGACCATGGTGGCCTGCTCGAGCTGGTCGACCACGAGACCGCCGGCCGACGTCTCGGTGACGGCCCGTCGTCGCGGGCGGTTCTTCGCCCGGCGCCGCTTCGCTCCCCGGCGCCGCCGGTTGTGAGGGCCGTCACCCAGGCTTCCTGGGGTGGACGGCGAGCCGGGCATACGTCCAGAGTAACCGCATTGCTCCTGCTCGCCGCTGGTCGGCGACGTGTCGGCGTGGCTGCTCCCCGCACCGTTTACGCTGGTGGGTCGTGACCGAACGTGACGATCCCACGCAGCTGCTCTCCAAAGCACAACGTCAGGCGGTCCGGCAGTTGCTGCGCATCGCGCCGGTCGCCGACGAGCTCGGTGCCCGGTTCGAGGGGGCCGGACACGAGCTGGCGCTCGTCGGCGGGTCGGTCCGGGACGCGCTGCTGGACCGGCTCGGCCACGACCTCGACTTCACTACGTCGGCGCGGCCCGAGGACACCAAGCGGCTGCTGGCCGGCTGGGCCGACTCGGTGTGGGACGTCGGGCGGGCGTACGGAACCATCGGCGGGACCAAGGACGGTTTCCACATCGAGATCACGACCTACCGTGCCGACAGCTACGAGCAGGAGAGCCGGAAGCCGGCGGTGGCGTACGGAGACTCCATCGCCGACGACCTCGTGCGCCGGGACTTCACCGTCAACGCGATGGCCGTCATGCTGCCCGGGCACGAGTTCGTCGATCCGCACCAGGGCCTCGTCGATCTCGGCCGGCAGACCATCCGCACGCCCGGCACGCCGCAGCAGTCGTTCTCCGACGACCCGCTGCGGATGATGCGCGCAGCCCGGTTCGCCGCGCAGCTCGGGTTCGAGGTGGCCGACGAGGTCGTGTCCGCCATGGGCACCATGGCCGAGCGCATCGACATCGTCTCGGCCGAACGGGTGCGCGACGAGCTTTCCAAGATGCTGCTGGCGGCGGACCCGCGGGCGGGGCTCACGCTGCTGGTGGACACCGGTCTCGCGGCGCGGGTGCTGCCGGAGCTGCCGGCACTGCGGCTCGAGATCGACGAGCACCACCGGCACAAGGACGTGTACGAGCACTCGCTGACCGTGCTCGAACAGGCCATCGAGCTGGAGGAGCGGCTTCCGGGCGATGGGCCGGACCTGGTGATCCGGCTCGCCGCGTTGCTGCACGACATCGGCAAGCCGAAGACGCGCCGGTTCGAGACCCGTGGCGGTGTGAGCTTCTACCATCACGACGTCGTGGGCGCGAAGCTCGCCCGGAAGCGGCTGACGGCCCTGCGGTACCCCACCGCGGTCGTCAACAGCGTCACCGAGCTGACGCGGCTGCACCTGCGTTTCCACGGCTACGGCAGCGGCGAGTGGACCGACTCGGCGGTCCGGCGGTACGTCCGCGACGCGGGCGAGGAGCTGGCCCGCCTGCACGTGCTGACCCGCGCCGACTGCACCACCCGGAACCGGCGCAAGGCGCAGGCCCTGCAGCGCTCCTACGACAGCCTCGAGGAACGCATCGAGCGCCTCGCCGAGGAGGAGGAGCTCGCCTCGATCCGCCCGGACCTGGACGGCAACCAGATCATGCGGATCCTCGGCATCGCGCCCGGTCCGGTCGTCGGGCGTGCCTACCAGCACCTGCTCGAGGTCCGCCTGGACCGCGGTGGTCTGGACGAGGACGAGGCGCGTGACGAACTGCTGAAGTGGTGGGCCGAACAGCCCGAGAGCGCGTCGTGAGCCGTGCGGCCGTCGCCGCGCTCGTCGACGTCCTGCTTGTCGTCGCCTTCGTCCTGCTCGGAAGGCGCACACACGAGGGCGTCGGAGATCTCGCCGGGATCGCGACGACGGCGTGGCCGTTCCTGACGGGCCTCGCGTCCGGATGGCTGGCGGCGCGTGCCTGGCGCCGTCCTCGGTCCGTCCTGCCGACCGGTGTCACGGTCTGGGCGGCGACGGTCCTCGTCGGGATGCTGCTGCGCGCGGTGTCCGGGCAGGGGACGGCGCCGTCGTTCGTGGTCGTGGCCACCGTGGTGCTGGGGGTGTTCCTGATCGGGTGGCGGCTGCTGTCGATGCCGCGGACCGGCCGGACGGACGCGGAACGGCGCTGAGCTCGGCCGGCGCCGCCGCCGTACCGCCCGCCGGGTGCGTCCCGCGGCCGGGATCAGGGCTGCTGGATCAGCGACATGGCGTGTTCGACCAACGTGACCAGCACGACCTTGACCGATTCGCGTTCGCGCGCGTCCGTGACGACGAACGGCACCTCGGGCCCGATCTGCAGCGCGTCGCGGACGTCCTCGACATCGTGCTCCTGCACGCCGTCGAACGCGTTCAGGGCGACGAGGAACGGGATACCGCGCTGTTCGACGTAGTCGATGGCGCCGAAGCAGTCGGCCAGCCGCCGGGTGTCGACCAGGACCACGGCACCGATGGCGCCGTGGGTGATGTCGTCCCACATGAACCAGAAGCGGTTCTGTCCCGGCGTGCCGAACAGATACAGCACCAGGTCGTCCGCGAGCGTGATGCGCCCGAAGTCCATCGCGACCGTCGTCGTGCGCTTCTCCGGCAGCATCGACAGGTCGTCGACGCTGGTCGACGCCTCGGTCATGAGTGCTTCGGTGCGCAGCGGCTCGATCTCGCTCACCGCGCCGACGAACGTGGTCTTCCCGACGCCGAACCCGCCGGCGACCACGATCTTGACCGAGAGCGCGTCCTGGTCGGCAGCTGTGCCACCGGACACCTCAGAGTCGACGAAGGCCATCCCTCACCCTTTCCAGGACGCTCAGGTTTCGGGCCGGCTCGGACGAACCGGCGTACGCCGCATGCGGATCCGCCACCCGTACCAGGTTCTCCGACTCGAGATCGGCGACGAGGACACGGGCCACTCCGAGTGGCGTCGAGACGATGGCCGCCACCTCGGCGACCGACCGGGGAGAATGACACAGCCGGAGAATGCGCTCACGCTCGGGCTCCGGGTCAGCGCCGTGATCGCGGCCGTTCGTGGTGGTCGAGACGAGCGCTTCGATGGCGATGTCCTGCACCGGCCGGGTCCGTCCCCGCGTCGCGAGGTACGGCCGGACTCGCCGCCCGTCGGATGTCGCCATACTTACCTCCAGCCCAGTGAAGAGACCGCCGGGTCAACAACGTTCGTACCGACCCGATCCCACCACATCCTGCGCCCGTTCATGCCGGATCATCCCACGCGACTTGCCGGGTTGAGTGCCGCACCGACCCGCTCGACGAGCAGGGCCATCTCGTAGCCCACCTGACCGAGGTCGGCGTCCGCCGCCGCCAGGACGGCCAGGTGAGCACCGTCGCGGACGGCCATGACCAGCATGAAACCGTTGCTCATCTCGACGAGTGTCTGTTGGACCTCACCGGCGCCCAGGATCAGCGACGCGCCGACGGTCAGACTGGCCAGACCGGATACGACGGCGGCGAGCTGTTCGCCGCGTTCGCGGGGCATGCCGGTGGAACCGGCCAGGTGCAGGCCGTCGGCCGACACGACCACCGCGTGCGCCGCGCCGGTCGTGCGATCGACGAACCGGTCGAGCAGCCAACCGAGCTCGTCTTGGGAGGCGTTGGTCACGAATTGCTCCTCTCGGGGTCACCGGGTCGCTTCGGAACCCAGCCACCTGTCTCTTCGCGTCCGCGGCCGACGCCGCGCTGCAGGCTGGACAGCGTGGAGGCGACCGTCTCGGCGTCCTTGCCCTCCGTAGCGGCCGGACGTTCGGGACGGGCGTTCTCGGGGGCGTCCGCGATCGACCCCGGGACGAGCGAGGCCCCGCGCCGCCGTACGGGAAGCCCGGAGGCGTTCACCGCGGGTTCCGCGGACTCGGGCTCGGCGGGCGGAGCCGGTGCGGCGGAGCCGCCGTTCCCGCTCGCCGCCGGGGCCGCCGGACGGGTCGCGTCCGGGATCGGCTCGGTGTCGCGCTGGCTGCGCCGGGCGCTCGCCGCTTCCTCGGCCGTCCGGAGGGCTTCCGCGGCTTTGCGCCAGCCTTCGTCGGCCGGGCTCGACCAGTCGTGCTCGGTGCTCGACCTGCTGAACCAGGCGGAGGCGACGGAGTCGAAGATCGGCGAGTCACTCTCGGGTAGTTCCGGCTCGGGAGCACGCAGCGACGGCCGGGCCTGGTTGCCCGAGGCCCCGCCGGTGGTTCCGGGCAGTGCATCCGCCTGGGAGCGGTACTGCTCGGCGTGCTCGCCGCGAGCACCGGCGGCAGGCCGTGCAGGCTGCTGGTTCCAGGACGGCTGGTTCCACGCTGCCTGCGCCGGTTGAGCGTCGTCGCGGGCCGTGGGCTGCGGCTCGTGTTGCGCGGACAGCGGCTCGACCTGCCGGGCGGGCTCGGGCTGCGGCGTCGCTTCCGGTTGTGCTTGCGGTTCCGGCGTGCCGGGCGCCGCTGCGGGCCAGGCCGGGCGCTCCGGCCAGGCCGGGCGCTCCGGCCAGGCCGGGCGTTCGGCGGGTGCGTCCTGCTCCGGAACCGCCCGCTGCTCGCCGGTGTCGTCGGTCGCGTCCCGCCGGGGCAGGCCGGCCGCCGTGAGCGGAGCCGGCGCCTGCTCGGTGCCGTGGCCGGACGTGGCCGGCTCGAGGGCGGCGACGTCGTCACCGTCGTGCGCCGGGCCCACCGGCTCGGGCTCCGCCTCGGCCGACACCGGCGCGATGACGCCCTCACCGGTGTCCAGCGCCGACAGGATCAGGTGCGAAGGCAGGTCGACCTGCGCGGCGATACCGCCCTCGGGGACGGGCTCGAGCCGTACCTGGATGCCGTGCTTGGCCGCCAGGCGGGCCACCACGTACAGGCCCAGCGTGCGCGACGCCGCGACGTCGATGTCACCGGCGTTGCGCAGCCGCTCGTTCAACTCCTCGAGCTGCTCCTCGCCGATGCCGATGCCGGAGTCGGCGACCTGCAGGCGCAACCCGCCACCGAGCAACGGCTGACTGGTGACACGCACCGGGGTGGCAGGTGCCGAGAACTCGGTGGCGTTGTCGATCAGCTCGGCGAGCAGGTGGGCGATGTCGTCAACGGCGCCTGCGGCGACCAGGTCGGTCGGCATGACGCCGAACTTCACCCGCGGGTACTGCTCGACCTCGCCGACGGCAGTGCGGACGACGTCGAGGATGCCGGCGGCGGAGGTCTGCTTGCGCATCTCGTCGACACCGGCGAGGACCAGCAGGCTCTCGGCGTGCCGGCGCACACGGGTGGCCATGTGGTCGATGCGGAACAGCGTGCTCAGCTGGTCCGGGTCACGCTCGCGCTGCTCGAGCCCCTCGATCTCGCCGAGCTGGCGGTCGACCAGGGACTGGGTGCGCCGGGACAGGTTGACCACGATGGTGTCGAGGTTCTGGCGCAACAGCGCCTGCCCCGCGGCCACGTCGACAGCGGTGGAGTGCACGTCGTTGAAGGCGGTGGCGACCTGGCCGATCTCGTCGCGGCCCTCGGCCTCCACTGCGTTGTCACTCGTACGGGCGGCCGCCGGGCCGTCGCGCCGCACCCGGTCGACCAGCTCCGGCAGATGGCTCTGCGAGGTCTCGAGAGCCGTCGCGCGCAGCCGCCGGAGCGGGCCGATGATGGAACGGGCGACGACGATCGTCAGGTAGATGGTCAGCCCCAGCACCAGGAGCACCGCGGCGGCGATGAACAACGCCGTGAGCTGCGCGGACTGTGCGGTTTCGGACGCACGGTTCACGACGCGCTGGGCGGTCTGCGTTTCGATCTCACGCAGGTTCTCGATGCGTGTGGTGGCGCTGGAGTACCACTCCTCCTTCGTCGTGCGAGCAGGAGCACCGTTGCTGATGTCGCTGCGCGCGGTCGCGATCTCGCGGTTGGCGACGAAGATCTGGTTGGAGTAGATGCGCGCCTGCTGGGTGAAGCCGAAGCCGTTGATGAACCGGCCGACCAGCAGGAGGTCCTGTTCGCCCTGCAGCACCGTCGCCTGGTCGCGCTGTTCGTCCGTGGGCACCTCGCCCGGCTGGATGAAGTAGGCGACCAGACCCCGTTCCATCGACGCCGACTCGACCGCCTGGGCGATGTCGGCCAGCGAGTCGATGCGCCGGGTGAGCAGCGGGTCGTCCGCGACCGATCCGGAGGCGGTGACGACGCGCTGCAATGCCTCGGCGAAGCGGTGGTACCCGTTCGTGCCGCCCTGGTCGAACGGCGGGTTGGCGTCGTCGCGCTGTGCGCGGTAACCGTCGAGACGGCCCATCTCGCGGTCGAAGGCGATGACCGCGCCCTCGAACGAGGAGCCGAGCTCGTCGTCACGCCGCTCGTCGATCTCTTCCTCGAGTGCCGCGAGGGCTTCGTCCGTGGCCGCGCGCGCATCGCTGACCGCTCCGGCTCCGGTGCCGCCGGCCTCGGCCAGGCCCGAGACGTCACGCTCGTCCTGGATGGCGTGCAGCGCTTCGACCGCCGACAGGCCCACCTCGGAGAGACTCTCCACACGCGAGGCCGACGACGCCTCGTCGAGCGCGGTCCGGAAGAACAGGGAGCCCAGGATCAGCGTGCCGAGCAGCGGCAGCAGAACGAGCGCCGCGACACGCGAACGCACACTGCGGTCGTGCAGGAACGTGCGCCAAGCTGAGCGGGAAGGCTCCTGGTCGGACGCAGCCTCCTTCGCGCGGCTGGACTTGTCGCTGGGGCGCTGGCTCGCGCGCGCCCGCTTCGCGGCGCCGTCATTCCCACGACGTCCTCGCGCGGTCCGCGTCATCGATGCTTCCTTCCTCTGTCGTCCCCCGTGGCCGCTCTGAGGTGAGCGACACAGGCTCCTCGTGGCCACCGTTGTGCGTCGGGCCGCACACGCGCCGCTAGACGACGCTTGCTTCCCGTCCGCGTTCTGTCAATAGGCGACCGATGGATGGAACACCGTTGTTCGATACGCCAGCCATCCGAGCATGACGGAAATGGTAGACGAGGAGTCCCGGGCCGTTTGCACGACGAGGTCGACGGTCGGGGTCGGCGCCGGTGCCGGTGGTCATCGGTCACGACGGACAGCGTGCCGTGCTCAGGGCATCTCCTCAGCCGGGAACGGACGAACAGGGGCACACGCGCCAGTGGGGACTGACCGTTCGGCCCCCACGCGGTGTCCAAATGGTGGATACCGGACGATCAGGTGACCAACTGGACGCCATCGCGCCGTTTACGTCACCTGATCATCCGGCATCGCGACGCCGCTACCTCCGCTCGCTCAGCGCTCGATCTCTCCGCTCGCGCTGCGCGTCGCCTCCGCTTCGGCGGGCGGCACTCGTTCCTCGGCCGACCACCTCCGCTGCAGCTCCTTCAGCGCTCGATCTCTCCTGCGATGAACTGTTCGACCTTCGACCGGCACAGATCGTCGGAGTACTGCTCCGGCGGCGACTTCATGAAGTACGACGACGCCGACAGGATCGGCCCGCCGACACCGCGGTCCTTGGCGATCTTCGCGGCGCGGATGGCGTCGATGATGATGCCGGCCGAGTTCGGCGAGTCCCAGACCTCGAGCTTGTACTCGAGGTTCACCGGGGCGTCGCCGAAGTTGCGCCCCTCCAGCCGGATGAACGCCCACTTGCGGTCGTCGAGCCACTCGACGTAGTCCGACGGCCCGATGTGGACGTTGCGCGCCTCCAGCCCGTTGGCCAGCTGAGACGTGACGGACTGCGTCTTCGACACCTTCTTCGACTCGAGCCGGTCGCGCTCGAGCATGTTCTTGAAGTCCATGTTGCCGCCGACGTTGAGCTGGTACGTGCGGTCGACGGTGACGCCGCGGTCCTCGAACAGCCGCGCCAGGACGCGATGCGTGATCGTGGCGCCGATCTGCGACTTGATGTCGTCGCCGACGATCGGCACGCCCGCCGCGGTGAACTTGTCGGCCCACTCCGTGGTGCCCGCGATGAACACCGGCAGCGCGTTGACGAACGCAACGCCGGCGTCGATGGCGCACTGGGCGTAGAACTTGGCGGCATCCTCCGAGCCCACCGGCAGGTAGCAGACGAGCACGTCCACCTCCGCCGCGCGCAGCGCCTGCACCACGTCGACGGGGTCGCTGTCGGCCTCGGTGATGGTCTCGCGGTAGTACTGGCCCAGCCCGTCCAGCGTGTGGCCACGCTGGACGGTGACGCCCGTCGGCGGGACGTCGCAGATCTTGATGGTGTTGTTCTCGCTGGCGGTGATGGCCTCGGACAGGTCCTGGCCCACCTTCTTGGCGTCCACGTCGAACGCGGCGACGAACTCGACGTCGCTGATGTGGTAGTCGCCGAACTGGACGTGCATCAGCCCCGGAACCTTGGTGTCCGGGGCGGCGTCCGCGTAATAGTGCACGCCTTGCACGAGTGACGCGGCGCAGTTGCCCACGCCGACAATGCCTACACGAACCGAGCTCATCGGCCCTACTCTCCTTCGTCGTCAGTGGCAGCCGCCGGCTGCGTGCCGGCTTCGGTGCGGGGCGGCTCGCCCCGCGAATGTGCGGTGGTTGCGGACTCGATCGAACGCCGCTCCGCGTTGATCAGGTCGTCGAGCCAGTTGACCTCGCGTTCCACGGACTCGAGCCCGTGCCGCTGCAGCTCCAGCGTGTACGCGTCGAGCCGTTCCCGGGTGCGAGAGAGCGAGGAACGGAAGTGGTCGAGGCGCTCCTGTAGCCGGCTGCGGCGTCCCAGCAGGATCCGCATCCGGGTATCGGCGTCGGCGCGCCCGAAGAACGCGAAGTGCACGCCGAAGTGTTCGTCGTCCCACGCCGACGGCCCGGTCTCGGAGAGCAGGTCGGCGAAGCGTTCCTTGCCCTCCGGGGTGAGCTTGTAGACGACCTTGCCGCGACGGCCACCGCGAGGTGGGGCGGCTTGGGAGGTGACGTCGGTGACGGCCTCGTCCTCGGCGAGGTAGTTCCGCCGGACCATGTCCTTCAGGGTCGGATACAGCGTGCCGTACGAGAACGCGCGACCCCACCCGAGCAGTGCGTTCACCCGTTTGCGCAGCTCGTAGCCGTGCATCGGCGCGTCATGGAGCAGGCCGAGTACGGCCAGTTCCAACGCCTCGGCACGCCTGCCCACGAAGTACGCTCCTCTGTACCGTCTCGAGCCGATGTATCGAACTGATACATCGCGATGATAGCTCCAGACGATAGAGTGTCCGAGGTGTGGCGTGCAACACCCGAGCCCTCGGGAGCTTTCGGGCTTACCGTTGGCGAGGTGTGTGACGCGGAGCGAAGGAGCGGAAATGACGTCCCGGACGTTGGTCGTCGTAGGCTCTGCGTCTGTCAGGGGTGCCTGACGATGCGCAACACCGTGCTCCTGTCCCCGACCCGACCGAGAACCACGTGACCAATCAAGGGCGACGCCGCGCGGGTGACCGTGCCGGCCGAGGTGCCACGCCGCGTGAGACGGCGCAGTCCGGGACCGACCCGTCGTCGAGTGCGGGCGGGCGGACGGCGCGTCGGTACGCGGCCGGCGGCAGGAGCGCGAAGCGCCGACGCCGCGGATGGCGCAAGTTCGTCTCCCTGAAGGCGTTCACGCTGTACTTCCTCGGGATGGTCCTCGCGGTCCTCGCGGGCGTCAGCATCGCCTACGCGATGACCGACGTTCCGGCGCCGAACGACTTCGCCCGCTCCGAGTCGACCATCGTCTACTGGAGCGACGGCAAGACCGAGCTGGGCAGGTTCAGCAGCCAGGACCGCGAGACCGTCGACATATCGGCCATCCCGCAGACGTGCCAGGACGCCGTCGTGGCCGCGGAGGATCGCACGTTCTACGAGAACAGCGGCTTCAACCCGTTGCGCACGATCCAGGCGAGCATCGACTACGTCCGCAACAGCGGCTCCGCCGAGGGCGGTGGTGCCTCGACCATCACCCAGCAGTACGTCAAGAACTACTACCTCACGCACGAGCAGACCGTCACCCGCAAGGTGAAGGAGCTGTTCATCTCGGTCAAGATCGACCGCCAGCTGGACAAGGACGACATCCTCGCCTCGTACCTGAACACGATCTGGTTCGGCCGCGGCACCTACGGCGTGCAGACGGCGTCGAAGGCGTACTTCGGCAAGCCGGTGTCGGAGCTGAACCTGTCGCAGTGTGCGGGTCTGGCGTCGATCCTGCGCTCGCCGGCGCGCTACGACCCCACGCTCGGCAAGCAGAACGCCGAGCGGTTCAGGGGGCGTGTCGACTACGTCCTCGACGGCATGGTGGAGATGGGCACTCTCGAACCCGCCAAGGCGGAGAAGGTCAAGCCTCCGGCCGTGTTGCCCGAGCAGAAGACGAACATGTACGGCGGGCCGAACGGATACCTGCTCGACCTGGTGCGCAACGAGCTGCTGGACCAAGGGTTCACCGAGAACGAGCTCGACACCGGCGGGCTGCGGATCGTGACGACCTTCGAACGCAAGGCGCAGGCCGCGGCGCTCAAGGCGGTCAGGAACGAGAGGCCCACCGAGAACGCCGATCAGTTGCGCATCGGCCTCGCCGCGGTCGATCCGGGCGACGGTGGCGTGGTCGCGATGTACGGCGGGCCCGACTTCGTGAAGCGCCCGTTCAACGACGCCGTCGACGGTGCGGTGCAGGGCGGCTCAAGCGTCAAGCCGTTCGCCCTGGCCACCGCGCTGAAGCAGGGCATCTCGCTGGAGAGCCGGTACTCCGGTAACACGCTGGAGGACCCGAGCCTCGGTCCTCCCGTCCACAACCAGAACGACACGGAGTACGGCGGGCCGGTGGACCTGATCCAGGCCACCGAGCAGTCCATCAACACCGCCTATGTCGACATGACCATGCAGGTCGGACCGGACAAGGTCGTCGAGACCATGGAGTCCGCCGGACTGCCGATACCGCCGCCGGACCAGGACACCGACGATCTGCGGCACAACCCCAGGGTCTCGATCGGTATCGCGCCCACACCGGCGGTCGACATGGCCGAGGCGTACGCCACGCTCGCCGCCGGCGGCAGGCACGCAGACTGGTACACGGTGCGCTCGGTCACCGCTCCCGGCGGCAACGTGCGCTACGAGGCGGACCCGCAGACGCAGAGCGTGCTCGACCCGGATGTCGTCGCGGACACCACCTACGCCATGCGCCAGGTCGTCGAGGGCGAGAACGGCAGCGGCCAGGCCGCACGCGAGCTCGGCCGGCCCTCCGCGGGCAAGACCGGCACACATGAGGACCTGACCGCGTGGTTTTCCGGCTTCACGCCACAGTTGGCGGCCTCGGTCGTGTACTTCCGCGGCTCCGGCGAGACGGGCGGTACCGTGACTCTCGACGGGGTCGCGGGCATGGAGACCTTCTTCGCCGGCGAGTACCCGGCCCGGACCTGGACGGCGTTCATGAAAGCCGCTCTCGAGGGGACCGAGGCCGAGGAGTTCCCCGAGCGCGCCGACGTCGGTGAGGCGGTCAACCCCTCGCCCACGCCCACACCCACGCCGACCGACGAGCCGACGCCACCAGGGGAGGACGAGTCCGGTGACGAGTCGGGCGATGAGACCGGCGGGGACGAGACCGGTGGCGACGAGACCGGCGGCGACCAGACTGGCGGCGACGAGACTGGCGGCGACGAGACCGGTGGCGACGAGACCGGTGGCGACGAGACCGGTGGCGACGAGACTGGTGGCGACGAGACTGGTGGCGACGAGACTGGTGGCGACGAGACCGGTGGCGACGAGACCGGTGGCGACGAGACCGGTGGCGACCAGACTGGTGGCGACCAGACCGGTGGGAACGAGACCGGCGGCCAGTGGGGTGAGGGTGGCACCGAGGGCGGCACCGACACCGGTGCGGACACCGGGACCGAGGACGGCACTGACACCGGATCCGACACCGGCACTGACACCGGATCCGACACCGGCACCGAGTGGGGGTAGCGGTCCGCGGCGTCCGAGCGCAGCTCGGACGGGCCGTATGCCGAGGCGGCGAACCGGTGAGGCACCATGGCGCCGATGACCGACCCGATCGCGACACCGAGCCGCGACGATCCGACGGTCGCCGCGGCCAGTGAGTGGATCGGCGGGCCGGTCGGGCGGCGAGCGGCGCCGGCACGTCGCTGGTGGACGCCGTTGCGGATCGCGTTGGCCGTGGCGAGCGTGACGGTGGCGCTGGGCTTCGTGGCCGACCAGCCGTGTCGGTCCGACGGGTGGGCCGACCGCTCGGACCGCTCGATGTGGACGTCGTTGTGCTACAGCGACGTGGCGTTCCTGTACCGCGAACGCGGATTCGCCGACGATCAACTCGCCTACCGCGAGGCTTCCCTGGAGTATCCGGTTCTGACCGGTGCGGTCATGCAGGCCACGGCGTACGGGGTCGACGCGCTCGGTGCCGTGAGCGACGTCGCGGCCGAGGCCGGCCGAGCCGAGGCGGCCGTCGCGGAGAGCCGGAGGTTCTTCGACCTCACTGCCGCGCTGATGGCCCTGTGCGCGCTGGTCGTCGTGGTCGCGACGTCGCGGACGGTGCCACGGCGGCCCTGGGACGGGATGCTGTTCGCCGCATCCCCGTTGCTGCTGCTCAGCGCCACGATCAACTGGGACCTTCTGGCGGTGGCGCTCGCCGCTCTGGCGATCCTGGCGTGGACGCGCGAGCGACCGGTGGCGGCCGGCGTGCTGATCGGGCTCGGGGCCGCCGTGAAGCTGTACCCGGTCCTGCTGCTCGGCCCGATCCTGCTGGTCGCGCTGCGGGATCCGGAACGCCGTGCCGCGTTGCGTGACACGGTCCTGACGTTCGCCTCCGCGATCGTCGCGTGGGGCGCGGTGAACCTGCCGGTGGTGCTGTGGGCGCCCGACGGGTGGCGGATGTTCTTCGAGTTCAACGCCGAGCGGTCGGCCGACTTCGGGTCCACCTGGTACGCGGCCGATCTGCTGTGGCCGGGCGTGCTGCCGGACGAGATCGACCCGCTGGTTCTCGGCGGGGGCGTGTTCGCGCTGGTGCTCATCGTCGCGCTGGCGCTCGCCTCGCCGGAGCCGCCACGGCTCGCGCAGTTGGCCTTCCTCGCGGTGGCGGCGTTCCTGCTGGTCAACAAAGTGTGGTCGCCGCAGTACTCGTTGTGGTTGCTGCCGCTGGCGGCGCTCGCCCGGCCCCGGGTGCGGGACCTGGCGATCTGGCAGGTGGTCGAGGTCGCGTACGTGGTGGGCGTGTGGTGGTATCTCGCCGGTCTCTTCGACCCGGAGAACGTCCTGGTCTCCGGGCAGAGCTACGCGTGGTTGATCGTGCTTCGCGTGGCGGCGTTGCTGTGGCTGGTGGGGGTGGTCGTCCGTGACGTGCTCCGTCCGGGCCGCGACCCGGTCCGGCCGTTCACGACGCCGTCACGGCCGGGTGAGCGGACGGCGGTGGCGACGTGACGACGTCGGTCCCGGCGGACCGCGGCAGCCCGGGTGGCATAGGCGGACGCATGCCGCAGCGCGTGCTGCGGCGGCTGCGCGGTGTGGATCTGGACGCGCTGGGCGTCTGGCTGGCCAGCAGGGTCTCGATCTGGGTGATCGCCGGTACGACCGGGTGGATGTTCGCCACCCAGGGCCAGGGTGTCGTCCCGGCGCTGGACCGGTGGCGGCAGTGGGATTTCCACCACTACTGGGGTATCGCCCTGCACGGTTACGGCGGTCAGCCCACCGGCGTGCCGAACGAAGCATTCTTCCCGGGCTTTCCCGCGTTGCTCTGGCTCGGCAACGCGGTGGGCATGCGCCACGTCCTTGCCGGGCTGCTGGTCTCGCTGGTGGCCGGCGCGGTCGCGGCGGTCGCGATGGGACGTATCGGCGCGCTGGACGGTGGCCGCCGGGTCGGCCGGCTGGCGGTGTTGGTCTGGGTGACGGCGCCGTCCGCGGTGTTCCTCGCCGCGCCGTACACCGAGGCGCTGTTCCTCGCGTTCGCGCTGCCCGCGTGGCTCGCCGCCCGTCGTGACCACTGGCTGGCCGCTGGTGTGCTGACGGCGTTGTCGTGCACGGTGCGGGTCAGCGGGGTGTTCCTGGCGGCGGCGATCGTCGTGCACTGGCTGGTGACGCGGCGCAGCAGCGGTACCGGTGACGACGAGGCCGCGACGCCGCGGTGGCGCTGGTCCGGATTCGGCTGGCTGTTCCTGCCCGCCGTCCCGTTGCTGGCGTGGTCGCTGTACCTGCAGCAGCGCTCGGGAGATTGGCTCCGCTGGCTGCACGCGCAGTCCGAGGGATGGAACCGGGAGTTCACCACACCGTGGGCGTCGTTCGACCGGACCTGGGAGGCCGCGTTCGGCGGCACCCAGTCGCCCGGTTTCGCCTGGATGTTCCGCGCCGAGATCGTCGCGATGCTGGTCGGGGTCGTGGTGACGGTCGCGATGCTGTGGTGGCGCCGTTGGGGCGAGGCCACCTGGGTGGGTCTGCAGGTCGTCGCGTTCGGCACGTCCACCTGGTACTTCTCGGTTCCCCGCGCGACGCTGTTGTGGTGGCCGTTGTGGGTGGGCATCGCCGTGCTGGCGGCTCGACGTCGATGGGTCCTGTGGGCCTATCTCGCGGTCAGCGGGCCGCTGATGGTGGTGTGGGCCGCGGCGTTCCTCACCGGCCGCTGGGCCGGTTGACCCGCCCGGTCCGATCCAGCGCCGGCGCCGCGGATCTCGTGGTCGAGCGCCCGGTGCTCACCCGTCCCAGGCGATCCGGTCGACGTGCGTGATGGTGAACCTGACGTCGACGTCGACCTCGTCGCCCACGGCAGGGACCTCGACCCCGCCGGGAAGCCAGATCATCGAGCACTGCATGTGCGGCGGCTCGGCGAACCAGCGCTGCCGTCCGGCGACCCGGAACGGCGACAGGGCGCGTCCCGCCGACTCCAGCCCGCCCTTCGCCAGGGCGACCGCGCGCTGGCGCACACCCGTCGCCGGTGTCGGTGCCTCGAGCGCGACCCCGTGCGCCGTCCCGCCGGCCACCACGGCCACCGTGCCGTCGCGCCGTGCCCGTCGTTGCCGGTAGCCGAACGTGTCGCCCCTGCGGACGTCGTGCACGTCGATGACGGTGGCACGGGCGGTCAGCGCAGCGCGATCGCCCAGCCACAACGCGGTACCCACACGCAGGTTCACGTCCGCGGCCGTCCGCCGCGCCAGGTCGGCGGCCTCGGCGGCGGACAGGTGACTGACCCAGAGCCGGCGCGGTACGTCCGGCCCGTGCTCGCCGGCCGCGGCGAACGCCTGCTCGGCCAGGGACCGTGCCTCGGCGCCGTGCTGGCCGGCGAGTGGCAGGTGCAACGCGAACCCCTCGACCCGCAGCGGCTCGCAGGCGGTGAGCGCCTCGGGCAGGTCCGCCAGTGCGACCCCGTGCCTGCGCATGCTGGTCAGCAGCTCGATGACGACCCGCGGGCGGCCGCCGGCCGCGGCGAGGCGGCGCAGATCCTCGACCCGTGAGACGGTGCGCACGACCCGGTCGTCAGCGGTGGCGGCGTCCCACGGCCGCAACGGAGCCAGGACCAGGACGTCACCGTCGAACGCGCGCCTGACCGTCTCGACCTCGTCGGAGGTCCCCACGGCCAGCGTCGGCACGTCCGCCGCGGCGGCCTCGGCGGCGAGCAGGCCGTTGCCGAAGCCGTATCCGTTGCCCTTGGTGACCGGCACCACGCGGACCGCGGCCGTGCCGTCGTCGGGACCGGACGGGTCGGCGAGCCGGTCGCGTACGTGCTCTCGCCAGCGGGGAGTGTCGATGTGCAGTGTCAGGGGCACGGGTGTCAGCTCCGCCGCTTCATGTACAGGTCGAACGCCGAGTACAGCACCCGTGAGATCGGCAGGTCCCACTCGCCGACGTACTCGACGACCTCCCCGCCGGTGCCGAGCTTGAACCGGATCAGGCCGGCGTGCGGGTCGTCCTCGCGCAGCGTGTCGGTGATGCCACGCAGGTCGTAGACCTCGCAGCCGTCGTCGAGGGCGTCGCGGATCATGCGCCACTGCACGGCGTTGGACCCGCGCACGTCGCGCTTGGCCGTCGACGACGCGCCGTAGGAGTACCACGCGTGCTCGCCGACCCGGACCATCGTCGTCGCGGCGACCAGGTCGCCTTCGTGGTGAGCGAGGTACAGCCGGAGCCGCTCTGCCGCCTCCGTGGTCATCGCGTCCCACATGCCCTGGAAGTACGAGAACGGCCGAGGGGTGAACCCGTCCCGATGGGCGGTCTGCGCATAGAGCTCGTGGAACGCAGGGAGGTCGTCGGCCGTCCCCAGGGTCACCGTCACGCCGGCCTTGTCGGCCTTCTTGATGTTGCGCCGCCAGAGCTGGTTGAAACCGCGCAGCAGGTCCTCCGTGGACCGGCCGGACAGCGGAAGCTGGAACACGTGCTGCGGCTGCCCCGCGGCGAAACCGTCGACCTCGGGCGGCGGGCGCCAGCCGGCCGCCGTGAGCTGGTCGGTCACCGAGGTGCCGACCGGGGTGGTCTCGTCCGGGGTGACGTCCCTGAGCCGGTGGACCCCGTCGTCGGCGAATGCTTCCTTGACGGTGCCGTTGCTCCAACGGCGCCTGACGACCGTCGGCCCCATCCGCAGCCCGAAGGCGCCCTGGCCCTTGACGTGCTCGACCAGCGGGTCCAGCCAGCGCTGCAGGCCGTCCTGCTTCGCCGCGTCGTCCCAGTCGATGGCCGGGCCCTCCGGCAGGTAGGCGAGATACCGGCGGATCCGCGGCGCCTTGCGATACAGCACCAGGCCCGCGCCGACCAGTGCGTCGCCGTCGAACCAGCCGACGGACTCCGAGCGCCAGTCCCGCTTGACGTCGCCCCATGCGGGTGTCTGCAGAAAGCTGACGGCCGACCGTTCGCCGATGGCCGCGAGGTGCTCGGCGCGGGTGATCCGTCGTACGAGAAGTGCTGGGGCGTGCGTCACGCGCCGAGAGTACCCGTTCCGCCGCGCCGCTCGAGAACGATCATGTCGGTCGGTGGCTCCGTCCTCGGTGTCGTCGGAGTCACTTCGCCGGTGACGCGTGGAACACGCGGTGATGACCGCAATCGCGACAATCCCTAAGATCGAGCGGCATGGCGCCCAGACACCCGCTCGACGACGACCGCCTCACCGCCGTGGGACTGCTCATGGAGGTGCACGAAGGGTTGACCAGCAAGTTCGCGCCCGGGCTCGCTGCGCACGGACTGTCGGAGAACGAGCTCGAGATCCTGCTGCGGCTCGGCCGGACCCCGAACGGGCAGCTGCGGATGTCCGATCTGGCCGCGCAGACCACGCTGACGACCAGTGGCGTCACCCGCGTCGTGGACCGGCTGGAGCGCTCCGGTCTGGTCGAGCGGGTGACCTGCGACAGCGACCGGCGCGGAACCTGGGCGAGCATCTCCGCGGACGGTATGGAGCGGGTGTCGGCCGCGGTGGCCGACCACGTCGGGGACATCGAGCGCTGGTACACCGGGCTGCTGAGCGCCGAGCAGCTGCACGCGTTGACGGAGGCGTTGCGGATCGTCCGCGACGCCGTCTGGCCGGACGCCGTCGCCGGCGCCGAGACGTCGGCCGCCACGCCCGGGTGACGTGGCGCGGGTGCGCCGGTGGCGACGGTCAGGCCGACGGGACGTGCGTCATCAGGTACTCGACGTCGCCACGTTGACCGTCCCGGGGAGTCTCGACGATGGCGTCGGAACCGGCCGCGGCCACGACGGATGCCACCGCCTCGGCGCCGATGGTGCCCGACCCCAGGTTGGCGTGCCGGTCGGCGCCGGAGTCGAACGGGTCGCGGCTGTCGTTGGCGTGCACCAGATCGATGCGGCCGGTTGCCCCGCGCACCGCGTCGACCATCTCGGCCGGGTCGATGCCGGCGGCGAAAGCGTGGCAGGTGTCGAGGCAGAAGCCGAGACCGAGATCGCCGACGACCTCCCACAGCCGCGCGATGCGCTCGACGCGGCGGGCGATGGCGTAGTCGCCGCCGGCGGTGTTCTCGACCAGCACCGGAACCGTCGTCTCGAGCCGCTCGGCGCACTTGCGCCAGTTGTCGACGCCGACCTCGGGATCGTCGTCCTTGAGCACGTGCCCGCCGTGCACGACGAGGCCGCGGGCGCCGATCTCGGCCGCGAGGTCGGCCTGCTGCTGCAGGATCTTGCGGCTGGGGATGCGGATGCGGTTGTTGGTGGTGGCGACGTTGAGGACGTAGGGCGCGTGCACGTACAGGGCGATGTCGGCGGCCTCGGCGTCGGCGCGCAGCGCCTCGGCGCCGCCCGGGTAGTCGACGGTGGGTGCCTTCCACCCCTGCGGGTCGCCGAGGAAGATCTGCACGGCGGTGGCGCCGCCGGCCCGGGACTCCTCCAGCGGGTCGCCCTGCTTCACGTGCGCTCCGATGCGCTGCTCAACCATGTCGTCGACGGTATCGTGCGGCACCGACAGCCCGAGGCGTACGTCCCCAGCGCGGCGGCCGCGGACCGGGTCGCGTCCGGGGGCGGATGGCACGGACGGCACGATGGAATGCGGCCGGCCACGCCGCGGCGCCGTTCCCGGCAGAGCACCGTTCCCGGCAGAGACGAGCGAGCATGACCACGCGACACACGATCGACGAGCTGCTGCGCCGCATCGGGGCGGGCGAGCCGGAGAAGATCTCGGAGATGTACGCCGACCGGGTCGACTGGGCTCTGGACTGGCCGGAGGACCGGCACGGTGCCACGATCCCGTGGATCCGGAACCGGTCGACGCGCGCCGACGTCGCCGAGGCCTGCACGGCGTGACGGACCGGACCGGAGCGCGGCGATGAACGGCGACTGGCGCGAGCACCGCAAGGAGGCGTTCGAGGCGCACGCCGCCGCCCTGGAGCGGCGCAAGGCGGCCGAGACGCAGCGGGCACGTGCGCAGATCGCGGACTTCGTGACCCGCATGCGCGAGGAGGGCGTCGCCGCGCACCCGCTGCGTGCTCGTACCGGCGACGGCAGGGCGACGTACCGCACCGGGCTGACCGGCTGGTACGTGCGCCGCAACCGGTCGCTGGCCATCGGCGCCGACGGCGAGTTCTACATCCTGGACGTGCCGGCCAGCGTGCGTGCGCGGCTGTTCGGAGCGGTGATCACACCGTCGGACCCGCCGCTGATCGTCGGTGCCGGCGCGCGCGACGGCGAGTCGATGCCGCTGGACGAGCTGCTGGCGCGCCGGGCGGCGGCCGGAGCCGACTTTCCGTGACGAGGCGGGCGGACGCCGTGCTCATCGACGATCCTCCGTGCCGTGACCCGGATCATCGTTGATGATCACGGAGGTGACGCGTCCGTTCCGCCGCGAGCAGCGCCAGCGTGGGCAGCACGAGCAGCCCGGCCACCACGGTCAGGCCGCCGTAGCCCTGCCAGCCGAGCACGACGCCGGACAGTCCGCCGCCCAGCGCACCGGCCAGGTTCATCAGCAGGTCGGACACGCCCTGCACGGCCGGTCGCTCGTCGTCCGGCACCGACTCGGCCAGCAGCGCCGACCCCGCCACCAGTCCGGCGGACCAGCCCAGCCCCAGCAGCACCAGCCCGGTCACCAGACGCGGTGTCGATTCACCCGCGGTGCCGGCCACGACCGCGGCCGCGACGAGCAGGACGTGCCCGGTGACGATGACCGGACGGCGCCCGAGCCGGTCGGCCGCCCATCCGAAGACCGGCGACAGGGCGTACATCCCGGCGATGTGCAGGCTGATGGTCAGGCCCACGAGTTCGAGCTCCGCGCCGTGCCGGGTCATCTGCACCGGTGTCATGGTCATCACGGCGACCATCACGGCGTGACCGAGCACGATGGCCGACAGCGCGACCGTGGCCGCCGGCGTGCTCCGCACCCGGCGCCAGGCCGAGCCGCGCGCTCTCGTCACCGCCGGTTCGGTCGGTGACGTGGCAGCGGTGCGCGCCGACTGCGCGGTGAGCAGCGGATCGGGGCGCAGCAGCACGGCGACGAGGACCGTCGCGCAGACGAACCCCGCGGCGGAGAAGACGAACGGTCCCGCGATGGCGGGTATACCGAGGAACCTGCCGACGACCTCGCCGGGACCGGTGAGGTTCGGCCCGAGCACCGAGCCGATGGTCGTCGACCACACCACGACGGACAGGTGCCGCGCACGCGAGCCTGCCGCGGACAGGTCGGTCGCGGCGTAACGCGACTGCAGGTTGGTGGCCGAGCCGGCCCCGAACAGCAGCAGCCCGGCCAGGAAGACCGGGAACGACGAGACGACGGCGGCGAGCAATGTGACCAGGGCGCCCGCGGCCGCGACGGCCCAACCGGTGCTGAGGCTGATCCGGCGTCCGCGGGCGGCGGCGAGCCGCGCGAGCGGGATGGCCAGCGCTCCGGCGCCGAGGGTGATCATCGTCCCGGCGAGGCCGGACCACTGTTCGGAGCCCGACAGCCGCAACGCGAGGACCGCGCCGACGGAGATGGCCGAGCCGATGCCGAGCCCACCGACCACCTGGGCGACGACCAGCAGGGTCAGCGTGCGGCGTTGAACGGCGGCCAGGTGGTCGGTGGGACCGGTGGGGGCGTCGCCGCGGTTGACGCGCATGCGGATCCTTTCGCGGTCGGAACGGCCGGCGAACGTAGTATCCCGCGCCACGCCGACAGTTCCGAGAATTGCCGCATGCCGGACCGTCCGCGGTGGTTGTGGACGACCGGGTCGGCGTTGGCCGGTGACGCTGGTAGCCTTGCACTCGGTCCGGACGTGCGTACGACATGAGGACGTTCGCCCGGGCCGTCAGACGACATAGCCCTCCTGCCGCGGAGATGCCGTGGCCGTGAAGACCACAGGAGGTGATCCGGCAATGCGTCATTACGAGGTCATGGTGATCCTCGACCCCGAGGCCGAGGAGCGCACCGTTGCCCCCAGCCTCGAGCAGTATCTCGGGGTCGTACGTGAGGCCGGTGGCTCGGTCGAGAAGGTCGACATCTGGGGCCGCCGCAAGCTCGCGTACGAGATCGACAAGAAGGGCGAGGGCATCTACGCGGTGCTCGACGTCACGTGCGAGGCCGACACCGTGGCCGAGCTCGACCGGCAGTTGGGGCTGTCCGAGACGGTGCTGCGCACCAAGGTCGTGCGGCCCGAGGCTCACTGAGCTGCCGGTTCCTCCAAGAACCGCGCCCGCAACGATTGGGAGCATCCATGGCAGGCGAGACCGTCATCACCATCGTCGGCAACCTGACCGACGACCCCGAGCTCCGGTTCACGCCGAGCGGGGCCGCCGTCGCGAACTTCACCATCGCGTCCACGCCCCGGACGTTCAACCGGCAGACCAGCACGTGGGAGGACGGCGACGCGCTGTTCATGCGCTGCTCGGTCTGGCGGCAGGCGGCCGAGAGTGTGGCGGAGTCACTGCAGCGCGGCATGCGCGTCATCGCGCAGGGCCGGCTTCGGCAGCGTTCGTTCGAGACCCGCGAGGGTGAGAAGCGCACGGTCGTCGAGATGGAGGTCGACGAGGTCGGCCCCAGTCTGCGGTTCGCCACCGCCAAGGTCACCAAGACTCAGCGCTCCGGCGGTGGTGGCGGTGGCTTCGGCGGCGGCGGTTCGCCCAGCGGCGCGCCTGCCGGCAACGACCCCTGGGCCACGCCGGTCGGCGGCGGTGGAGCGCCGCAGGGCGGCGGCAACGACCCATGGGCGGCTCAGGGCGGCGCAGCGGCTGCCGACGAGCCCCCGTTCTGAAATTCCGTAACCGACCCATCCCGGTCCGCCGCGGCCAGCGAGGCGACCGGGCTCTTCGAAGGAGAGCACCACGATGGCCAAGACCGCTGTGCGCAAGCCGAAGAAGAAAGTTTGCGCCTTCTGCAAGGACAAGGTCGACTACGTCGACTTCAAGGACACGGCACTGCTGCGGAAGTACATCTCCGACCGCGGCAAGATCCGCGCCCGTCGCGTGACCGGCAACTGCACTCGTCACCAGCGTGACGTCGCGACGGCGATCAAGAATGCCCGAGAGATGGCACTGCTGCCGTACACCTCGACGGCTCGCTGAGGGAGGTCGAGGACGTCATGAAGCTGATTCTCACCCAGGAAGTGGCCGGGCTCGGCTCGGCGGGCGACGTGGTCGAGGTCAGGGACGGCTACGGCCGCAACTACCTCGTCCCGCGGGGCTTCGCCTTCCCGTGGACCAAGGGCGCGCAGAAGCAGATCGACTCGATCCGTCGTGCGCGGCAGGCTCGTGAGTTCGAGGACCTGGACAGCGCCCGTGCGGTGAAGGCGCGGCTCGAGGACAAGCCGGTGCGGGTGTCGGCCAAGGCCGGCCCCGGCGGCCGCTTGTTCGGCGCCGTGACCGCCGCCGACGTCGCGACCGCGGTCACCGACGCCGGTGGCCCCGCGATCGACAAGCGACGCGTCGAGGTCGGCAACCCGATCAAGACCGTCGGCGCGCACAGCGTGACCGTACGGCTGCACCCCGAGGTCGCCGCGAACGTCGAACTCGAGGTCGTCGCCGCGTCCTGACCGGTCGCGGCGTCGTCCGCGTCCGGCCGTGTGCACCCGTCTGCCCACGGGCCCGACCACGGGCCCGTGGGCAGACGTGCGCCGTGAGCACGGTGTCACCCTCCGGTGACGGCGGTGCTGCGAGAATCGGCACGTGAGAGCCTGGCGGACGACGCTGCCGGACCTGGTGGGCGGGCCCGTGCGCACGCTCGTGCGGACGACGGTGCGCGGTGGTGTGCACCTGCTGCTCGGCGGCGTCGTGCTGATCCCGTACGTGCTGCTGGTGACGGGGTTCGCGCAGATGTTCGCCGATCCGAACGTCCCGCGGCCGGCGCTGGTGGTGCTGGTGGCGGTGACGTTCGTCATCGCGGCGGTGCCCCCGTTCCTGCCCGCCATGCGCGCGCTGGAGATCACCGCGACCCGTAGCCTGCTGGACGTCGACCTGCCCGACCCGGTGGCGGACCCGCCGTGGGAGACCCGCCTGCTCGGCGCTGCCTGGTACGCGTTGCATCTGCTGTGCGGCGGTATCGCCATGTTCACGCTGTTGTTCTGCGTGCCGATGTCGGTGCTCCTGGTGGCGGAGGGCCTCGACGCGGACAGCGCGTGGGGCGATGACGACGCCGTGCTGTGGTTCGATCAGGTCACCGGCGGGTGGGCGCTGGTCGTCGCGCCGCTGATGCTGGTGGCCGTCGGGGTCGTGTTCGCGCTGCTGGGGCGGGTCCTGGCGATGCTGGCGCCGCTGCTGCTGGGGCCGTCGCCGGCGGAGCTGATGCTCGCGCTGGAGACCCAGGCCGAGGAGTTCGCCGAGCGCAACCGCCTGGCGCGGGAGCTGCACGACTCCGTCGGCCACGCCCTCACCGTGACCACCCTGCAGGCGTCCGCGGCCCGGCGCGTGCTCGACAGCGACCCGGAGTTCGCGCGGCGCGCGCTGAGCGCCGTCGAAGAGGCAGGCCGCGCCGCGATGAGCGATCTGGACCACGTCCTCGGCGTGCTGCGGGCGGGCGGTGACGGAACCGATGAGCGCACGGCGCCGCAACGCACGCTCGACGACCTCAGCCGGCTCGTCGACGACACCCGTGCGACCGGTGTGGAGGTGCAGATGACGGTGGAGGGCGACCTGGCGATGGTGCCGCCGGCGTTGTCCCGAGAGGCCTATCGGGTCGTCCAGGAAGGGCTGACCAACGCGATACGGCATGCTGGGCAGGTGCCTGTTGCTCTGCGCGTGGAGGCGGCGACGTCCGGCCTCGACATCGACCTGTCCAACCCGCTGCCGGCGGGCTCGGCCCGGGCCCGCTCCGGCGGTGGCCGCGGCCTGCGCGGGATGCGTGAGCGCGCCCGCCTGCTGCGGGGAACGCTGACGGCCGGAGTGGACGACGGGCGCTGGCACATCCACGTCCACCTCCCTGCGCGCGGCTCCGGAGACCGGCCATGACCGCCGAACCGGTGAACGTCCTCCTGGTCGACGACGAGGCGCTGGTGCGCGCCGGACTCCGGGCGATCATCGACGCGGAGCCGGACCTCACCGTCGTCGACGAGGCCGCCGACGGCGCGGAGGTGGGCCCGATCGTGTCGCGGGTGCGTCCGGACGTGGTCCTGATGGACGTGCGGATGCCGGCCATCGACGGCATCCACGCGACCAGGCTGCTCATGGAACGACACGACGAGCCGCCGCGCATCCTCGTCGTGACCACGTTCGAGAACGACGACTACGTGTACGAGGCGCTGCGTGCCGGCGCGCACGGGTTCCTGCTGAAACGGACCCGGCCCGAACAGATCGTGCAGGCGATCCGGACGGTCTCGCGTGGCGACTCGCTGGTGTTCCCGGCCGCGATCCGCCAGTTGGCGGCCGCGCACCGGGGCGCGGACGGCGACGCGCTCGCCGGGGCCGGTCTCAGCGAGCGCGAGGCCGAGGTGCTGCGGCTCATGGCGGCCGGGCTGTCCAACGGCGAGATCGCCGAGAAGTTGTTCCTCGGTCTCGAGACCGTCAAGACCCACGTCGGCAACGTGCTGACCAAGCTCGGCGTGCGTGACCGGACCCAGGCCGTCATCGCCGCCTACGAGTCCGGTTTCATCAGCCCCGGGTGACGCCCGTTCCCACCGGCGGGGGACCGCGGTCACCAGCATGCGGGAACCCGTCGACGTGTGCACGCACGCATGGTGGTGAGCATGCGGTGGATCTGGGTCGCCGGCGTCCCGATGGGCATCCCCGAGGGTGTGCACGCCGACGGCCTGGCCGACGGGTCACTGTGGGCCGGCGCTTGGCTGGGATCGTTCGCCCTGGTCGGCAGCGTGTTGACGGTGGGGCTGCTACGGCCTTGAGGTGAGGTGTTCCCGCGCTGGATCCCGGTGCTGCGCGGCAGGCGCGTGCCGATCGGCCTGGCGGTCGGGCCGGCGATGTTCGTCGCGGCCATCGTGACGTCGGCCGGACTGGGCTTGTACCGGTCCGCCTTCGACGGATCGGCGCTGCTGAGTCTGCGCACGGACACGTGGGCCGCGATCGGCCCGGAGTTGCTGTGGCCGTTGTGGGGCGTGGCATTGGCCGCGGGGGCGCTCGGCTACTATCTGCGTCGACGTGGAACGTGCCGGGTGTGCGGGCGGGGCGCGGCGACGTAGGTGCGGCCGTGGCGCGGTCGTGGTGCACCGGCGGTCGATAGCCAGAGTGGCAGGACGGCGGCATGCGCTTGCTGGAGGCGTGGCCTCGTGACGAGACGTTCCAGATCGAGTTTCTACTGGTCCGAAGGGTCGGACAAGGGTCGGACGACGGGTCGTTGCGATGACCGCCTCGGTGCACGCGGAGGTCAAGCAGGTCCTCTACTTCTGGCCGCATCTTCAGGAAGCGCCGGCGGGGGCGGCCCATTTCGGTGTTCAGGCACAGATCTTCATCGGAATGGTCGGTGCTGACGAGGTTGACAGCTTCGACGTTCTCGTGTGCTCGCCGAGTTGGTTGGCGAGCAGGCATCTGCTGGGAACTGGCAGTTGCTCTCTGGTGGCGCGCTCTGGGGCATGAGCGACACGATCACGCCGGGTTCTGGTCTCTGGCTGATGGAGCGCTGGAATCCGGACGAGTTCGTCGCCGCCGTGCAACTCGTTGTCGACAAGAGCAGCCCCGGTCCTGACTGGGGAGTCGTCGCGGCACGTATCGGACGATCGATCCCGTGGGAGTTCGACTACAAGTACGACGATCAGGTGAACCGACGTCACGGGTTACCGTCACCATGGCAGCCCTGAAACTTCGGCGGGGACGCGGCCGCCTCGGTTAGCGGTCATCCTGCCGCGATTTCGACGTGCAGATCGGAGGATCCATGCTCGTAGCCTTTTCCGTCGCCCCGTCAGGTTCCGGCGAGTCGGTGTCCGCGGCGGTGGCCGACGCCGTCGCCGTCGTGCGCGAGTCCGGTCTGCCGAACAGCACCGACGCGATGTTCACCACCATCGAGGGCGAGTGGGACGAGTGCATGGACGTCGTACGGCGGGCGTGCGAGGCGGTCGGCCGGCACGGCGCCCGCGTCAGCCTGGTGCTGAAGGCGGACATCCGGCCCGGCTACAGCGGCGAGCTCACGGCGAAGGTCGAGCGGCTCGAGGACGCGCTGGACGCACGCGCCGACAGTGAGACGCCGCGCGACTGACCCGGGGATGGTGAACGTGGTCAATCGTGACGGGGACCGCGGCGGAAGATCTGGGCGAGTACGCGCAGCGCCAGGATCGCGCTGATGACCAGCATGTTGTAGCCGATCAGCTCGTACAGCGAGACGCTGTCGGTCACCATCGGCCCGCCGGCGGTGCCGAGTAGCATCGCCGACATGATGCCGGTGGTCGCGGCCAGGAACGTCAGCAGCACCTCGTGCAGCATGTCCCGCAGGAACGAGCGGTCGCGGTCGTCGGCCAGCAGCCGGACGTTCATCCCCAGCCGGCCGTGCTCGGCGGCGCTGGCGATGCGTTCGACCCGCCGCGGCAGTCTGCGCAGGATCGGCAGCAGCGCCACCAGCTCTTCGGACGCCGCGTTCCTGAGGTTCTCCGGCCCGTACTGTTCGTCGACGTATCCGGAGGCCAGCCGCCTCGCGCTGGTGAACAGGTCGAACTCGGGCGCCACGGTGGAGATCGTGCCCTCGGCGGTCGCGAGTGTCCGGAACACCGCGGCGATCTCCGGAGGGACGGCGAGCCCGTGGTCGGCTACCACCCGGAACAGGTCGCCGAACATCCGCGCGCTGGACGTGAGCGTTCCGCTCGTGTGCCGGGCCATGAATCGGCCCAGGTCGCGCTCGAGCTCCTGCTGGTCGATCTCGTCCGGTCGCGGCACCAGTTCGAGCAGCGCGTCGCTCACGGCCAGCGGGTCACTGTGATCCACGCCGAGCAGCAGCCGTTGTAACGCCTCACGCAGCGCGCCGTCGAGGCGGCCCACCGAGCCGAAGTCGAGCAGACCGAGCCGCCCGTCGTCGAGCAGCACGATGTTGCCGCCGTGCGGGTCGGCGTGGAAGACGCCGTCCAGGATGATCTGCCGCATCAGGCAGTCCAGCAGCGTCGTCGCCAGCTGTTCGCGGTCGAGGTCGTGCTCGGTGACGACCGCCGCAGCCTTGGTGAGTGGGACTCCGTCGACGCGGTCCATGACCAGCACCCGTTCCGTGCACAGGGCGAGGTGCGGCTCCGGCAGCACGACGCCCTCGGCGCGGGTGGTCGAGCCGGCGATCGCGGTGATGTTGTCGGCCTCGATGCGGTAGTCGAGCTCCTCGCGGACCGCCGTCGCCAGGCCCGCGGCCAGCGAGCGCACCCCGACCCGGCGCCCCCAGCGGGTGCCGGTCTCGAGCCGCGAGGCCAGCCGTGCGGCGATGTCGAGGTCGCGCTCGACCACCGGCCGGATTCCGGGACGCTGCACCTTGACGACGACCTCGGCTCCGGTGCGCAGCCGGGCCGCGTGCACCTGCCCCACCGACGCGGCGCCGAGGGGCTGGGGGTCGAACTCCGCGAACACCTGGTCGACCGGCGCGCCCAGCTCCGCCTCGACGACGGCCCGGACGTCCGGCCACGGCACCGGTGTGGCCTGGTCCTGCAGCTTCGCCAGCTCCGCCGCGACTTCAGCGGGCAGCAGGTCACGCCGGGTGGCGAGGATCTGGCCGATCTTCACGAACGTGACGCCGCCGGCGTTCATCGTCGTCGCCAGCGAGCGGCCCAGTTGAGCCCGTCCGCTGGGCACGTCCAGGGCGCGGTCGCGAGTGCCGCGGACGTACGAGCCGAGGCCGTGCCGCATGGCGATGCCGACGATCTGCCAGTACCGCCGCGACCGTTTCAGCCGTCCGAGCAGGCCGCGTCCCCAGACCAGCGCCGGCGGTATCGACCCCAGTGGCACGAACGCCTCGATGATCACGAGGAACGCCATCGACGACAGGATCGTGCACACCGCCGCGAGCAGCACGAACCAGAACGCGGTCGACCCGTTCTGCCGGGTCAGCTCGTCGGCCGGCGCGACGAACTCCGTGAGCATCGCGTAGACGATCAGCGGCCCGACGGACATCGCGAACACGCCGGTGAGCAGCAGCCGGAACAGTCCGAGACGCACACCGAGCAGGCGCTGCGCCGCGAGCCCGATGAGCAGCGCCACGCCGAGGCCGAAGGCCAGCGCGAACGGCAGGGTCAGCAGGTGCATGTCGTTGGTGCGCTCCTCGGCCGGCCGGGTTCAACTGCCGACAGTGTGGCAGGACTGCCCGGCTACCGTTCCCATGATCATCGGCACTTCACCGTCATATGGGCGGGAAAGTGCCGATGATCATGGGAGCGAGGCGCCGGTGACCATCCAGGTGTCCCCGCGTTCGCGGAGTGCGAGCGTCACCACTCGGGCGAGCATCCAGACGCCGATGGCGGCCCACAGCGCCGTGATGCCCGTCGTGCCGGCCAGGTCGAGGGCGTCGACCAGCCACGCGGTGGGCAGGAAGAACAGCACCGAGACGACCGACGCCCACGCCAGGTAGCGGCCGTCGCCGGCGCCGATGAGCACGCCGTCCAGGACGAACCCCCAGGCGGCGATCGGCTGTAGCACGGCGGCGACGACGAGCGCGTCGAACAGCAGGGCGCGGACCTCCGGGTCGGTGGTGAACAGCTGGGCGTAGACCGAACCGGTCGCGAGCAGGACGACTGCCAGGCCGAACCCCGCGAGCACGCCCCACTGGACCATCCGGCGGGTCGTCGACCGGGCCGCTGCGGTGTCGCCGGCGCCCAGCGCCCTGCCGACCAGTGCCTGCGCCGCGATCGCGACCGCGTCCAGCATCAGTGCCAGCAGAGTCCACGTGGTGAAGGCGATCTGATGCGCGGCGAGCTCCGCCGTCCCCAGGCCGGTGGCCACGACGGTGGTGACGATCAGTGCGACCCGGATGGCGACGGTGCGCACGAGCAACGGGACGCCGGCCCCGAACGCGCGCCGTACCCCGGGCCAGTGTGGTGTGAGCGCCACACCGTGCCGGGTCGCGGCACGCCCGACGATGACGACGAAGACGGCGGCCATGGCGGTCTGGGCCACGACCGTGCCGATGGCCGAGCCGGCGATCCCGAGCCCGAGGCCGTAGACCAGGGCGACGTTCAGCGCGACGTTCCCGACGGCGCCGGAGACGGCGACGTACAGGGGCGTGCGGGTGTCCTGCAGTCCGCGAAGCACCCCCGTGGCCGCGAGCACCAGGAGCATCGACGGGATGCCGAGCAGACTGATCCGCAGGTAGGTCACGGCGTGGTCGGCGACCTCGGCGGACGGCCCGAACAGGTCGACGATCCACGGCGTGAGCGGCCAGCCCACGGCCAGCGTCCCGCCGCCGACCACGACGGCCAGCCAGCAGCCGTCCAGGCCCGCGCGCAGCGCGCCCGCGGTGTCGTCGGCGCCGAGCATCCGGGCGACGGCGGCCGTGGTGCCGTAGGCCAGGAAGATCGAGACGTTGACGAGTGTGGACAGCACGGTCGACGCGATGCCCAGCCCGGCCAGCTGTGGCGTGCCCAGGTGCCCGATGATCGCCGAGTCGCTGAGCAGGAACAGCGGTTCGGCCACGAGGGCGCCGAGCGCGGGGAGCGCGAGCCGCAGGATCTCGTGGTCCGCGGGGTGACGGCGCAGGGACTGGGGGAGACGTCGACGCATGGCAGCACCGACGCTAGGGGTTACCCCTGACGTCGGAGGGTCTCATCTCGGTATGCGAGATCCCCAAGGGTGGGGATCTGTGTCCACACCCCGGTGGATTGACGTCATCGCAGGTCAGTGGCGCTCGATGGTGATCGTGCGGCTGATTGGCAGGCGAGTTTCCCCAGTGTTGTCCACAGCTGGGGATGATCGTTTCCACGAACGGCCTGGACTTGTGGATGATCGTCCACAGGCCGCCCACAGGGGATGTGCGTGGCAGGCTTGGTGCGGGTTCCCGATCAGCCGTACGTTCGACGTCAGTCCGTACCGGCTGCCGGTGCCGTCGTCGATGCACGGGGTCTTGTCGGTGGCGCCTGTTAGAACACGTGTATGGCCGCGAGGTCGTCGTCGAATGGGGGTCTGGTGAGCGTCACGGAGCTGCCCGATCGGCACGATGAGCCACCCGCGGAGCGCGGGCGCACGCCGCCGCAGGACGTCGCCGCCGAACAGTCCGTGCTGGGCGGCATGCTGCTGTCGAAGGACGCCGTGGCCGATGTGGTCGAGATCCTGCGCGGCCACGACTTCTACCGGCCCGCGCACGAGGCCATCTACGAAGCTGTCATCGATCTGTACGGCCGCGGCGAGCCGGCCGACGCGGTCACGGTCGCCGCGCAGCTGCAGAAGAGCGGTGAGATCGGCCGGGTCGGCGGCGCGCCTTACCTGCACACGCTGGTCTCGTCGGTGCCGTCGGCGGCCAACGCCGCGTTCTACGCCGAGATCGTCCGCGAACGGGCCATCCTGCGCCGCCTGGTCGAGGCCGGCACCCGCATCGTCCAGCTCGGCTACGGCGACGACGGCGACGCGGACGACATCGTCGACCGTGCTCAGGCCGAGGTCTACGCCGTTACCGAGCGCCGGGCGAACGAGGACTACCTCCCGTTGTCCGAGATCATGGAGGGCGCTCTCGACGAGATCGAGGCCATCGGGTCCCGCGGCGGGCAGATGGTCGGCGTTCCCACCGGTTTCGCCGACATGGACGCGCTGACCAACGGGCTGCACCCCGGGCAGATGGTCATCCTGGCGGCGCGACCTGCCGTTGGCAAGGCGTTGGCGCTGGACACGCCTCTTCCGACCCCCACAGGGTGGACGACCATGGGCGACGTTCAGGTCGGCGACAACCTCTTCGGGGCCGACGGGCGGCCGACTCGGGTGGTGGCCGCGACCGACGTCATGCATGGCCGTCCCTGTTACGAGGTCGAGTTCTCGGACGGGACGGTCATCGTGGCCGACGCCGAGCATCAGTGGGCGACATCCACCCGGGCCAGCCGGAAGGCGGCGTCCGAGCGTCGCCAGCCCCGTTACTACTGGGCGCGCGAGGCGGTGCAGCGTGTGTGTGCGATCGCGGATCGATCAGAGCGTGAGTCGGACCGGGTGATCACGGCTGCAGAGGCCGTGGAAGAGGCAGGAAGCGAGTTTGCACACGCGATTCACGGCGCGGTGCAGACGGTCGGATCCGGGCGCCGCGCTCCGCGTCGGGTCGCCGGCGCACGAAGGTCGTACGGGTGGCACGCGCCCGTCTACTCTCGCCGAGCACTGCTGCGTGAGCTCGCGTCGCGAGTTTCACGGCCGGTCGGTGCCGGACATGCTGCCGACCACAGTGGCGTCGTCACGACAGCGGAGATGGCCCGAACGCTGCGATGTCAGTCCGGCGACAGCCGGTTGAACCACACTGTCCGATTGGCCGGTGCGGTCGACCTACCGGATCTCGACCTTCCGATGCCGCCGTACGCGCTTGGCGTGTGGCTGGGCGATGGTCATGCCGATGCGGCGCGGTTCACTTCCGACGACCCGGAGATACCCGGCCAGGACCATTCCCGGCACGGGACCGTCCAGGCCGTGCTGCGTACGATGGGTGTCCTCGGGAACAAGCACATTCCGGCCGAGTATCTGCGAGCTTCGATCGCTCAACGTAAAGCTCTGCTTGCCGGTCTGCTCGACACCGACGGCTACGTGAACTCCAATGGAGTCGTTCAGTTCGCGGTCACCAGCGAGCGACTCGCAAGAGACACGCTCGAGCTGATTCAGTCCCTCGGCTATCGCGCACAGTTGACCACCAAGCCGGTGCGTGGCCGCCACGAGGCATCATCGACCTCGTACTGCATCACGTTCACGCCACGTGATCAGGTCTTCCGGCTGCGCCGCAAGGCTGACCGCGTACGGGTCGGCGAAGGACCGATGTCGCGCACCGTCGTGGACGTACGACCGGTTCCGTCGGTCCCCGTTCGATGTGTGCAAGTTGCGGCGCACGATCACCTCTACCTCGCCGGACGCTCCTTCGTGCCGACACACAATTCGACCCTGGGTCTGGACGTGGCGCGGGCGGCGTCGATCAAGCACGGTCTGGCCTCGGTGATCTTCTCGCTGGAGATGAGCCGCAACGAGATCACCATGCGGCTGTTGTCCGCCGAGGCCAAGGTCCCGCTGCACCACATGCGTTCCGGCCAGATGACCGACGACGACTGGAACCGCATCGCCCGCAGCACCGGCGAGGTGTCCAGCGCGCCGCTGTACATCGACGATTCACCGAACATGACCATGATGGAGATCCGCGCCAAGTGCCGCCGGCTCAAGCAGCGCAACGATCTCCGGCTGATCATCATCGACTACCTGCAGCTGATGTCCAGCGGCAAGCGCGTGGAGAGCCGCCAGCAGGAGGTCTCGGAGTTCTCCCGGGCGCTGAAGCTCCTGGCCAAAGAGCTGGATGTCCCGGTCATCGCGATGAGTCAGCTCAACCGCGGTCCTGAACAACGGCAGGACAAGAAGCCCATGTTGTCCGATTTGAGGGAATCGGGATCGATTGAGCAGGACGCGGACATGGTCCTACTTCTGCATCGTGAGGACGCCTACGAGAAGGAGTCGCCGCGGGCCGGTGAAGCGGACTTCATCGTCGCCAAGCACCGTAACGGCCCCACCGCCACCATCACCGTGGCGTTCCAGGGCCACTACAGCCGCTTCGTCGACATGGCGCAGTGACCGGTTGCGGTTACCGTCGAGCCATGTCTTCCGACCCGTTCGTTCCGGTCGATTTCGACCCGCCGACCTCCCTGGTCACCGATCGGTTCCGACTCGAACCGCTGGGCCCGCAGCACAACGAGTCCGACCATGCGGCGTGGATGTCGAGCATCGAGCACATCCGGGCGACGTCGGGCTACCCCGACGGCAGCTGGCCGCCGCTCGACGGGATGACGCTCGAGGCCAACCTCGACGACCTGCGCCGACACGAAGCCGACTTCGCCGCCGGTAACGGATTCACGTTCACCGTGCTCGACCCGACCAGCGGCGGGGTCATCGGCTGCGTGTATCTGTACCCCTCGAAGTCCGAGGAGTTTGACGTCGTCGTCCAGTCGTGGGTAAGCGCCGAGCATGCTGATCTCGACGTGCCGCTCGCCGACGCCGTCGCCTCCTGGCTCGTGTCCGAGTGGCCGTGGGAGCGCGCCGACCGCTGCGGGCGCTGAACGTAGACCCGTTGCTCCAGCAGTGGCGTCCTCCCCACGACTCGGTCTCGCCATGGCCGGAAAACGGTTCGACGGCCGGCAGCCCGGCTGACAAGGTCATGCAGCATGAGGCAGGACGAGATCTGGGACGTCGTGGCGGCACGTGCGTACGACACCCCGGGCACCGGGATGTTCGCACCGGACGTGCTGGACCCGGCGGTCGACCGGCTCGCTGAGCTGGCCGGCGGTGGCCATGCCCTCGAGTTCGCCATCGGCACCGGCAGGGTGGCTGTGCCGCTGTCCGATCGCGGCGTGCCGGTGACCGGAATCGAACTGTCCGCACCGATGATCGAACAGCTTCGTACCAAGGTGGACGAGGCGAGCATCCCCGTCGTGCCGGGTGACATGGCGACGGCTCGAGTCCCCGGAGAGTTCGAGCTGGTCTACCTCGTGTTCAACACGATCGCGAACCTGCTCACCCAGTCCGAACAGGTCGAATGCTTCCGCAACGCGGCACGTCATCTCGTGCCCGGCGGCCGGTTCGTCATCGAACTCGGGGTTCCGGATCTGCGTGTGTTGCCGCCCGGGCAGCGGGGCATGGTGTTTCACGACGAGCCCGGCTATCTCGGCGTGGACACCTACGACACCGTGAACCAGCACCTCGTCTCGCACCACTTCACGTTCGGCGACGGCCGCGAGGCCGAACTGTTCCGCACCCCGCAGCGCTACATCTGGCCCGCCGAGCTCGATCTCATGGCGCAGCTTGCCGGGATGGAGCTGGAGAGCCGGCATGCCGACTGGTCCGGTACGGAGTTCACCGCCGAGTCCGGGTCCCATGTCTCCGTCTACCGGTTGCCGGACACGCCAGGTCGGTGAGCCGAGCCGGCGTCGGTTCCGTCAGCTGGTGCGTTCGACGACGCCGAGGTCGTCGGACCGTCCGGCTCGGAGGCGGGACCACTGGGCGGTGGGCCGACCGTCGGTGCGCCACGTTGCGTGGTCGGGGTCCTGCGGCCAGCCGGCGGGCGAGTCCTCCCACGGCTCCTGTCGCCCGTACACGGTGCGGTCGAGCAGACCCAACGTCTGGTCCATCACCTCGACACCGCGGCCGGTGGTCCAGTACGTCTCGAAGACCCGGTCGTCTTGCCGCACGTAGCACGCCAGCATGAACGGGCCGCGGCCCGCCATCAGCGCCTCGATCGACTCCGTCACGGAGTACCAGGGCACGTCCCAGCCCATGAAGTCGCGGTAGCGGACGCTCTCCTCGTACGGCCCCTGGCAGAACGTCGCGTACGTGACGTCGCGTGCGTGCAGGTAGGACAGCTCGCGGACCTGACTGTTGAAGAAGGTGCACCCTTCGCACTGTTCGGCTGCTGATTGGCCGGTGTGCCACATCTGGAAGTAGGCGATCAACTGCCGGCGGCCCTCGAAGGCCTCCAGCAACGTGGTCCGGCCGTTCGGGCCGGTCAGCTCGGCGGCGGCGTCCACCTCCACCATCGGAAGCCGTCGGCGAGCCGCAGCGATCGCGTCTCCTTCGTGGGTGTGCGCTTTCTCCCGGATCCGCAGTGCGTCCATCTCGGCCTGGTAGGTGGCGCGATCGGCGACTCGGGGCGCCGGTGTGCTCGTGTCGGTGTTCACGGGATTCCCCTTCTGTCGAAGACGTTGCTAGTTCGAGTCCAGCTCGGCGATCCGTTTGATCCTCGCCAGCCGTTGGTCCCAGGCAGCCGCGCGCGCGGCCATCCACTGCGCCGTCCGCGCCAGTGCGGCCGGCTGGACGGTGTAGCGCACCTCGCGTCCGGCCCGGTTGGCGGTCACCAGCCCGGCGGCGTCGAGGACGGCGAGGTGCTTCACCACGGCCTGCCGTGAGACGGGCATCCGTTCGGCGAGCGTGGTGGCGGTGGCCTCGCCCTGCTCGGAGAGTAGGTCGAGCAACTGGCGTCGGGTCGAGTCGGCCAGCGCGGCGATGACGCTGTCCACGGTGTCCTCGCCGCCACCGAGTGGTCCGTCCGTCACGCCGACGGGTGTTCGGCGCGCTTGTGCAGCCAGTCGAGGCACTCCGCCCAGCCGGCGGTGTGGTCGTCGATGATGTTGCGGCGGTTCTCCTCGGACGTGGTCAGCCCGGTGAACCCGCTCTCGACCACCCGAAGTCGTGTCCGCTCGCCTTCGGGGGTCAGCGTGAACTCCACCAGGGTGCTGTTGTCCTCGCGCAGCTCCTCTCCCGGAAACGCGGAGACCCAGCGGTAGGCCACGTACGTCGGCGGGTCGACCTGCTCCACCCGCACCGGGAAGTCGCCGTGCTCGGCGTTCTTCGCCACCATCGACTCGCCCTCGACGGCGGTGGTGCCGGGCCGGTTCGCGTCATCGGCCGCCCACCACCCGGGTTCGGTCACCAGCGACCACACCCGTTCCACGGGCGCCTCGATCACGGTCTCGCGTTCGATCCGGTCCAGATCCATCAGGACTCCTCTTCCTCCCGGAATGTGCAACCCCAGCGTTGCACGACACGGGATGGATGCGCAACCCATGAGTTGCACTTCAGTTTGTGCGGGAGCGCTGGCACACTTACTGCTTTGCCGTCCTGGCAACGAACTTTGTCGATCGCGCAGGGCGAGAGCGATGTTGGTACCGGAACCGACATCGAGGTGAGGACACGCATGGACGCACAGTTCTGGGACGAGCGGTATCAGAGTCATGACCAGCTCTTCAGCGGTGAACCCAACGGGGTGCTCGTCGCCGAGGTGAGCGAGCTGGCACCAGGGCAGGCACTCGACGTCGGGTGCGGTGAGGGCGCCGACGCACTCTGGCTGGCTCGGCGCGGCTGGCAGGTCACCGCCGTCGACATCTCCCGAGTCGCTCTGCAGCGCGCTGCCGCCGCGGGGACGGACGTCGACGGGCGCGTGGCGTGGAAGTACGGCGACCTGACCACCGCGCCACCTCCGCCGGGCGCGTTCGACCTGGTGTCCGTCCAGTACTTCCCGCTCCTGCGCCAGGCGGGCCACGATGGGCTGCGCGGCCTGCTCGCCGCCGTCGCGCCTGGCGGCACTCTCCTGTTCGTCGGTCACGACCTCGCGGAAGTGCCGCCGCGCCCCGAGGACGGCTTCGAGCCGAGCGACTACTACCAGCCCAGCGAGATCGCCGCCCTGCTCGCCGACGACTGGACCGTCCTGGTCGACGAGACCCGTGCCCGCAGCGCTCCTGCCCCGGCGGGCACGCACCACACCCACGACACCGTTCTGCGAGCGCGACGCCTGCGCTAGAGCGGCGGTGCCGCGCGGCGTCGGGGGACTGGACAGAGCCCGTGCCGCGGATGTTGGCTACGACACACATCGCTCCGCTCGTACTGACAGACGAGGAGGCCTGTTGTGGCCGACCAGACCACGCAAGCACCGTCCGCGCTGAAGTCCGGATACGCTCCGGTCAACGGCCTGCAGATGTACTACGAGATCCACGGGTCCGGCGGGACGCCGTTGTTGCTGTTGCACGGTGGGCTGTTCAACATCGATCTGCAGTTCGGCGAACTGCTCCCGCACCTGGCCGAGACCCGCCAGGTCGTCGCGGCCGACTTCCAGGGGCACGGGCGGACGAACGACATCGACCGGCCGCTGACCAGCGCCGGCTTGGCCTCCGACGTTGCCGGTCTGCTGCGGCATCTGGACATACCGCAGGCCGACGTCTTCGGCTTCAGCATCGGCGGCGCTGTGGCCCTGCAGCTGGCGATCCGGCAGCCCGAACTGGTCCGCAAGCTGATCGTCTCGTCCGTGTCGTTCCATCCGGACGGGGACCGCCCGGAGAACGCGGAGGCGGTGGGCGAGATGACCGTCGACATGGTCGCCGGCACCCCCATGGAGCAGGAGTATCGCGAGAAGTCGCCGCACCCGGACCGGCTGCAGGATCTGCTCGACAAGCTCGGCAGCTTCGACCAAGGCTTCCCCGGCTGGTCCGACGACGACATCCGCGGCATCGCCGCGCCGACGCTGATCACCGTCGGCGACTGCGACGCCGTCCGGCTCGAGCACGCCGTGCGGTTCCTGCAGCTGCGCGGTGGTGACGTCAACGGCGACTTCGTCGGCGTCCCTGCTTCGCAGTTGGCGGTGTTCCCCGGCACGACCCACTTTTCCGGGCTCGCCCGCACTGACCTGGTCCGGGACACGGTGCTGACGTTCCTGGACGCGCCCATGCCCGACGACGCCTGAAGCGCACCCGTGTCTGTGCCAGCGACCCGGACGCTGATCACCGGGATGTCCGCCACCGGGAAGACCAGTACGATCCGGCGACTTGCGGAGCTCGGGCACCATGCCGTGGACCTCGATGCCGACGAGTGGTCACACCTCGTGCCGGACGGCTCGGAGTACGCCGACCCGGAGGCGGACACCCCGCTCGACTGGCGATGGCGTGAGGGCGAGGTCCGCGCGCTGCTGGACGCGGCACCGGGGCCGTTGTTCGTTGCCGGCACCTCCACCGGGCAGGCGAGTTTCTATCCGGCTCTCGAACACGTGGTCACGTTGATGGTTCCGACGGATGTCGCGATGTCCCGGCTGGCCAGTAGGACGGTTCACGAGTACGGGAAGGGCCCGGACGAGCTCCGCCGCGAGCTGAACCTGCGCGAGACCGTCGGGCCGCAGTTGAGTGCGGGAGCCTGCCTGGTGATCGACACCTCCGTCCACTCTGTCCACGAGGTGACCGCCATCGTTCTCGGGCACGCTGGTATGGCGTGAGTGACGGCGGTCACTCGGAACGGCGGTAATCTCCCGAGCACACCTGCACCATGACAGTGAGCCGACAGCCTGGAGAGGACGTGCCTGATGGCTGAGAACAGCACCGTGCGGACGCACATGGTCGGAAGCGGCGCGGCGGCGGTGACGTACGACGTCCGCGGGGACCTCGGTACGGCGGCCCCGGATCGGCCGGCGCTGCTGCTCATCGGATCGCCGATGGACGCGGTCGGCTTCGGTACGTTGGCGAGCCACTTCACCGACCGTCCAGTGATCACCTACGACCCTCGTGGTGCCGGACGCAACCCGACCGACACCACCGATCTCGAACCCACGCAGCACGCCGACGACCTGCACCGCGTCATCCAGGACCTCGACGCCGGGGCGGTGGACATGTTCGCAAGCAGCGGCGGCGCCATCAACGCGCTCGCGCTGGCGGCAGCGCACCCCGGCGACCTGCGCCGGGTCGTCGCGCACGAGCCGCCGACCGTGGTCCTGCTGCCCGACCGCGAGATGGTGGTGGCGGCGATGCACGACATCCGTGCCACGTACCGCGACGCCGGGCTCGGCCCGGCGATGGCGAAGTTCATCGCGCTGGTGATGTACGACGGGCCGCTGCCCGCGGACTACCTTGACCAGCCGGCGCCCGACCCGGCCGCGTTCGGTCTGCCGGCCGAGGACGACGGTTCCCGTGACGCTCCGCTGATGCGGAACATGCCGGTATGCAACATCTACGAGCCCGATTTCGCGGCGTTGACCGACTTAGGCGACCGGCTCGTCCTGGTGGCCGGTGCGGAGTCCGGCGAGCAGATCGCCGCCCGAGGCGCCAGGTCAGTCGCTGGCGAGCTCGGCCGGACCGTCGTCGAGTATCCCAGTGACCACGCCGGGTTTCTCGGTGGCGAGTACGGCCAGCACGGCGACCCGGTCGCGTTCGCGGCCGCGTTGCGCGCGTCGCTGGATTGATGGGAGCACACGGCATTTTCCGCGGCGATTTCGCGCCACCGTGTCGAGCGCCGCGATCGGGCTCCGACGTCACCCGTGAAAGGGCCGCACGGCCACCGAACGATCGCAGGAGTCACCGATGAAATATGTCATCCTCATCCACTCCAACCCCCAGCCCTGGGGCCACCCGACCGGTGACTACGTCGCCGAGGTCCAAGCGATGCCTCAGGAGCAGCGGGACACGTTGAACCGCGACTTCGACACCCTGCTCAGCGAGCTCCAGGCCAACGGGGAGCTCGCCGGCGGCGAGGCGCTTGGAGATCCCGCCGACGCCAGGCTCTACCGGTGGTCCGGCGGCGATTCCGTCGTCACGGACGGCCCGTACTCGGAGGCCAAAGAGCATCTTGCCGGCTTCTTCCTGATCGACGTCCAGAGCAGGGAGCGTGCCGAGGAGGTCGCGGCGCAGTTCGCCGGCCCCGGCGAGACGGTCGAGTTGCGCCCGGGGTGGTCCGGCGACGACGGCTGACGGCCGGCGGTTGACCTCAATAAGACTTGAGGTTGCACGGTGGCGGCATGACGAACTCCTCGGACGCGCCCACCCGGACCGTCACCGTCGCCGGCACCGGCGCCATCGGAACCGCCGTCGCCAGAACACTGCTCAAGGCCGGACTCACGGTGACGGTGTGGAACAGGACGAGCTCACGCACGTCGGCGCTGGTCGACGACGGCGCGACGGCGGTCGACTCGGTCGGCGACGCGGTCCTGGCGTCGGAGCTGACGTTGCTGACCGTCACCGACTACTCGGCCTTGGACGACGTGTTCGCCGAGCTCGACGCGGTGCCCGGCGGGCTCGGCGGGCGCACGGTCGTCGCGCTGTGCACGGGGTCGGCGGCCGACGCCGACCGCACCGCCGCCCGTGCCGAGTCCTCCGGGGCGCTCTATCTGGACGCCGGGGTGCAGACGGCTCCGGAGGACATCGGCACGCCGGCGGCGACGATCCTGTACGGCGGCTCGCGGCACGCGTTCGACCGGCACCTCAGCGTCCTGGAGCTGCTCTCGACCGCCCGGCACGTCGGCGAGAACCCGGCCGCGGCGGCGGTGTGGGACCTCACGCTGTTCGGTGTGTGGTACGACGCGCAGCTCGGCCTCCTGCGGGCGCTGACGGCGGCGCGCGAGGCCGGCCTCGACGTCGCGGGGTTCGCCGAGACCGCCGCGATCCAGCTGGGACACGTCGTCGCCGCTGCGGCGGACACGGCCGGCGAGGTGCTCGACGGCGAGTACCCGCGCGGTCCGGCGGACCTGCGGGAGCACCGTATGGTCGTCGACGAGCTCGTCGCGCAGCGTGCCGGGTCCGCCCTCGGCGACGGCGGACTGACCGACGTCTCCCGTCTTCTGGACCTGGAGATCGGCGCCGGCCGCGGAGACCTCGGCCTGACCGCCGTCACCCTTCCCTCCGGACGGCAGCGCGATCAGCCCTGAACGACGGGGAAGATCTCGTCCGCGACGAGGCCGTGGGCCTCCCGGTGGACCGCATGCGCGGACTCGGCATCGGGTGCGTCGACCAGGCAGAAGATCTTGCCTGCTGTGGGGTCGAGCCAGTAGTTGAGGTAGCGGGCGTGGTACTTGTCCTGAATCCTCAGGTCCGCCAGGTGCGCGCTCGCGACGGCTGCGGCGTCGGCGCCTTCGGGGATGCTGTGGTGGACGTCCATGAACAACGGCATGACGTGCTCCTTTGCTTCGATGCGCGATGGCCTTCATCCCGCACCGAGTACCGTAGGCAGCGGCCGTTCCGTGGGCGTTCCTCCTACCGGAGGGCGGCGAGTGACGCGCGGCAGCGCGTCGAGTCGCGTGGACGGCTGGCGGCATCGAAGGCGTCCGCGGCGCGCCGGAGCAGTCCGCCCACCGTCGAGGCTTCCGCTCCCTGTGCCTGTTGCAGGGTGGCCTCGGCCTCGTCGACCGCGGCGTGCCATGGGCCGCCAGACCACATCGTGGCCACTCGTGACGCCTCGCTCAGGTATTCGCGGGCACGGTCCGGCTCGCCTGATCGCGAGCAGGCCATCGAGGCGCCGATCCGGAACGCCATCGCGCAAGGGTCACAGACGGCGAGCCCGCTCATCCCGGATTCGGCCGTCGTGATGATCGCCAGCGCCTCGACGTCACCCGCACCCTCGAACATCGCGCCGTAGATGCAGGGCAGCAGATGCTCGGGCACCGACGTCTCGTACGCGATCCGCAGCGCGGACCGGTACCGATCGTGAGCGGCCCGCTGGTCGTGCTCGACAGCATCGAGTTGGCCGAGCCGTGCGACGGACAGTGCCCAACCGGTGACGGACGATGTTCGCTCGTGCAGCTCGGATGCTTGCACGAGGTCGGTCCGGGCCTGATCGGCGTCGTTTCCGGACAGCAGAGAGGCCTCCCCGCGGAGCAGGTGGCCGAGCGCGCTCGCTTGCGTGACATCCGCATCGCCGGTCGCGTTGATCATCTCCTCGCCCAGCCGGGCGACGTCGCCGATGCCCGTGACCTCACCGAGGGCGAACTCGCTCATGCACATGTTCGCGTCGAGGATGAACGGAGCGAGGTCAGGCGTGGTGGTCAGGCTCTCGAGGAAGCTACGGGCGAAGACCTCACGCCATGCGCCCCGGGTATAGGCGACGAGGCCGAGCAACTCACTCGCCTCGGTCAGCTCGCGCGGCAGGCGAGCGTCGATGGCGAGAGCGCGAACTTCGGTGGCGCTACGTTCGGTCTCCTCGAGATCGGCACGTTGCCAATGCACGAGGCTCCAGGCCAGCAGGGCCCGTGCCCGCTCGGCGGGGGTCGGGGCCGCGCGGCCCTCCGCGTCGAGGATCCGCTCGTACAGGGAGACGGTCTCGGGATCCGGGGAGACCCCCAGCTCATCCCGGAGCGTCTCGCTGAGCTGCTCGAACTGGCGGATCGCGGCGGTGCGGTCGCCGCCCTCGAGCTGGACGCGCATGATCTCGCGGTGTGCGCGCTCGTTCGTCGGGTCCTCACCGACCAGCCGGCCCCACAGCTGGCCGCAGGCAAGCACGTCGAGGTAGACAGAGCGTAGGCGTCGCCGTTCGTCGGAGCACCACTCGGCGTACGGGTCGTCGGGGAGTAGCTCGCCACCGTACTGGGCAGCTGCGGCACGACAGGCCTCCGGGTCGTGCGCCGCCAGAGCCCTGTCGGCCGCGGCCAGGAAGTCCTGCACGTCCGTGCTGACGCGACGGTTCGGCGCCAACCGGACCATCCCTTCCTCCAGCACGATGCCGTCCGGCAACTGCAATACCCGGCGGGCGTGGAAGGCGACCTTGCGAACGTTGACCGCGGCGGACTGGGGGTCGCTGTCCGGCCAGAAGGCCTCGACGACCTTCTCTCGCGGGAGTCGGTGCCGCGGCGCCAGGGCCAGCAGCTTGACCAGGTCGGCAGCGCGTTTGAGGCGCCATCGTCCGTCCGGGGTGGTGTGGTCGCCGACGGTGACCGAGAACCCCCCGAGCAGTTGGACGGTGAGCTGTTCGTAGCCCACGCCTCCATTGTACCGGCCTATTCGTGCCACGAACTGATCGACGAGGATCGCGTCCGGAGGGCTGGGACATCAGCCGCGCCCGCGCCCGCCCGACGCGTGCGCGCGTTGCCGGGCCCGGTGGTTGGCGACGTTGAGCCGGTTCCCGCACACCTCGGGCATGCAGTAGCGGCGCCGGCCGGACTTGCTGGTGTCGACGAACAGGCCGTCGCACACCGGTGACGCGCAACGACGGAACCGGTCGTGGTTCAGCGCCTGCAGCGTGCCGAGCAGGCCCATGCCGATCGTGACGGCGAGCTCGTCGGCCAGGGACGCCTGCGGTGACGTGGTGAGGTGCCACTGCCACCGCCCGGCGCGATCGCGGTGCAGACCCGGGGTGCCGGCCGCGCGTGCCGCCAGGGCGGTCGCGTCGGCGATGCCCTGCTCCTCGGTGCCGGGCTCGATGGCCGCGCGCACGTCCTCGCGGAGCTGACGGACCTGTTCCAGGTCGTCGTGGCCCGGCGACCGCCCGCCGGCCAGGGCCGCCGGCTCGAGGTCGTGCTCGGCCAGGAACCGGGCGAGGGCGTCCGGATCGGCCAGGACGTCGCCCGCGGTGCGCACCCGGGCCGAGGTGTTCACCAGGTCGGTCGCCAGCCGAGCACCGTCCGTGTAACTGTCTAAACTTGCTTTCAATTCTTACCTCTCCTAATGTAACTGTCTTGGATAGACGTTACCCCTTAGTCGGGAGGTTCTGGTGACACAGCAGGCAACGGTGACGTGGCGGCTCCCGAGCACGGTCGGCGTGTCCGCCGGCGAGGTGGCCACCGGAGTGTTCGGGGAAGGGCCGCCGGTGGTGCTGGTCCACGGCACTCCGGCGTGGTCGTACCTGTGGCGTGACGTCGTCCCGCTGCTGGCGCGGCGGTACACCGTGCACGTCTGGGATCTGCTCGGTTTCGGTGACTCGCGGCTCGCGGACGGTGCCGAACCGTCCATCGCCACCCAGGCGCGCACGCTCGCCGAGCTGATCGAGCACTGGAGTCTGGACGAGCCCCGGCTCGTCGGGCACGACATCGGCGGCGGGATCGTGCTGCGGACGCACCTGATCGAGCGGGTGCCGGCGCTGCAGCTCGCGCTGCTGGACGCCGCCGTGCTGGGGCCGTGGAACACGACGTTCACCGAGCACATGCAGCGCCACGCCGAGGCCTACCGCACCATGCCGCCGCACGTCTTCGGCGACATCGTCGCGCCGCGTCTGCGCACGGCCGTCCATCGGCCGATGCCCGACGACGTCGCCGCCGCCTACTTGTGGCCGTGGAGAGGCGAGGCCGGGCAGCGACGCTGGGTCGACCAGGTCGCGAGCGTCAGCTTCGACGACACGCGCGACGTGGTGGCGAGGCTCGACCGGATCGCCGCGGAGACGCTGGTGCTCTGGGGCGAGGAGGACGGCTGGCTGGACACGTCCACGGCGGACCGCCTCGCGGCGGCGATCCCCGGTGCGCAGCAGAGCCGGGTGGCCGGTGCGGGACATTTCGTCGCCGAGGACGATCCGGACGGCACCGCGCGGGAGTTGCTGCGCTTCTTCGACCGAAAATCCGCGTGATCGTCAGGGATCTACTACCGCCCTGGCAGTAGCGGAGCCCTGACGATCACTTCGGTTCCGGCTGATCGAGTGCTCCCGGGCCGGCCTCGTGGTCGACGTCGGTGGCACGCAGCCGTTCGCCGCAGTGCGAGCAGCGCACCTCGGCGTGGACGTACTCGCCACAGCCCCGATGTCGGACCAGTACCGGCGGGCCCGCTTCACCCGCGGTCCAGCGATCGCCCCAGGCGGTGATGGCCATCAGGACGTCGCAGAACTCGTCGCCCTTGTCGGTCAGTTCGTACTCGTAGCGGGGTGGCCGGTCCGAGTACTGGCGACGGCGCAGAACTCCGTGTGCGACGAGCCACTGCAGCCGCTCGGTCAGCACCTTGCGCGAGATGCCGAGATCGCGCTGGATGTCGTCGAACCGGGTGATGCCCACCCAGACGTCGCGGATGATCAACGGCGACCACGGTTCACCGACGACGTCGAGCGTGCGAGCGATCGAGCAGGTCATGTCGCTGAAGTTCGTCCGTTGCATGATCCCATCCTAAGTCAGTTGCTTGAAGGAACCCAGTCGGCTAGAGTCCGACGTATTAAGTTCCTTCAAGAGACTAAACAGGTCGGAGGTGCCAAGTGTCTCTTCCACCCGTCGTGACGCCGCAGCAGTGGCAGGCGGCCCGAGACGAACTGCTGGTCAAAGAGAAGGCCGCGACCAGGGCCCTGGACGAGCTGGCGGCACAGCGCCGCCGGTTGCCGATGACGCCGTTCGACGCGGCACGCGTCTTCGAGGGCCCGGACGGGACGGTGAGCCTGCGCGACCTGTTCGACGGCCGCCGGCAGCTCGTCGTCTACCAGATGATGGATCTGGGCCCGGACGACTACTGCAGCGGCTGCGCGACCTTCGTCGACAACGTCGGGCACCTGGCCCATCTGAACGCCCGCGACACGACGTTCGCCGTCACCTCGGACATGCCGATGGCTCAGCTCGCGCAGTACTGGCGGCGCATGGGCTGGACGGCGCCGGTGTACTCGTCGCGGGGCAACGGCTTCGCCGCCGACTGCGGCGCCGGCGACGGCTTCGGGCTCAGCGTGTTCCTCCGCGAGGGTGACGACGTGTACCGGACGTACTTCACCACTGCCCGCGGTGTCGACCGGCTGCTGTTCCAGTTCAACATCCTGGATCTCACCCCGTTCGGCCGCCAGGAGGACTGGGAGGACTCGCCGGAGGGGTGGCCGCAGACGCCGCCGTACACCTGGTGGCGGCTGCACGACGAGTACGAAGCCACGAACTGACGCGAGGGGCGAGCGATGCCGGAGACCGAACCCACGGCGGAGTTGCTGTTCAGCGCCGCGGACGCGACGCCGATGAGCACCGACGAGGCCACGATCAAACCCTGGGCCCAGGCCCGCGACGAGCTGGCCGCGGCGCCGAAAGCCTGGCTGAGCACCAGTCGAGCGGACGGGCGACCGCACGTCATGCCGGTGCTGGCCGTGTGGTCCGACGGTGCTGTCCACGTCAGTACCCGGCCCGGGTCGATCAAGGGTCAGAACCTGGTCCGCGACCCGCGTTGCGTCGTCACCGTCGGCACCGAGGTCATCGATCTGGTGGTGGAGGGGAAGGCCCGCAGACTCGGAGGTCGCGAACTCGACCCCGTGATCGCCGCGTTCGACGCCAAGTACGGCTGGCGGATGGCGGTGCGCGACGGTCGCCTGTACGACGAGACCCTGCCGGGTGCGCCGGAGTACGTGTTCTTCGCGATCTCGCCGACGACGGCGTTCGGCTATGGTCCGGACGGTCTCACCGCGACCCGCTGGCGATTCTGACGCCGGGCCGGCGCGCCCGGCGTCGGCGACGCTGACCCGGTCATCGCGCCGACGACGGCGCCGAACGCCAGGTGGTCCAGCCACTGCGGCCAGCGGGGCAACGACCGGATCGCCGGGTAGCGGCGCCCGGCGAGCTCCAGATCGACGACGGCGTCCGCGGCGCCCGCGAGCATCCCGCCGGCCGGGCCGAGGTGCCGCCGCCGCTCGACCGTGGACAGAACCGTGGTCCATGTCGCCGAGACCAGGACGTGGACGACCGCGCCGGGAGCCAGGCCCGGACGGTCGCGCCGCCCCGGAACGAGTGTTCCGGCGGCGCGTGTCGCCGCGAACGGGTCGCGGCCGGTAGCGAGCGCGTGCATCGTCGACGGTGCGCCCGACAGCACGGTGGCCGCGACACCCGCGATCGCCGCCCTCGACAGTGACGGCCGGACGGGCCGCACCGCGTGCGCGGTGCGGCCCGTCCGGTCCGTGCCTCGTCGCGTCACCCTCGTCCGTCCGTCACTCACGTCCTGCGACCACCGGGTCGCTGTCCGTCCCAGTGTCGTCCGATGGTGCCGCCTCGTCCGCGGATTCGGACATCGCCAGCCGGGCGTGGACGGGCGCCAGGGGCCGCGGCAGCCACCAGTTCCACCTGCCCAGCAGCGTCATGGTCGCCGGGACCAGCAGCATCCGCACGATGGTGGCGTCCAGCGCGATCGCCAGGACCAGGCCGAGCCCGATCGCCTTGATCGGTGCGAAACCGCCGAACACGAACCCGGCGAACACCACCGCGATCACCAACGCGGCGGCGGTGACGATCCCGCCGGTACGCTGCAGACCCTCGGCCACGGCGCGCTCCGGGCCGACCCCGGCGAGCCAGCGCTCGCGGATCCGCGACAGCAGGAACACCTCGTAGTCCACCGAGAGCCCGAACGCGATCGCCCCGATCAGCACCGGCACGGTGAGGTGGACGTAGTCGAGGCCCTGGGTGCCGACCAGCCCAGCCAGGTTCCCGTACTGGAACACCCACACCACGATGCCGAGTGCGGCGGCGATGCTGAGCAGGTTGGACAGCACGGCCTTGATCGGAAGCAGCACCGACCCGGTGAACGCGAACAGCAGCAGCATCGTGCCGATCACCACGATCGCCGCCGCCCACGGCGTCCGCTCGACCAGCATCTGCTGGTAGTCGGCCAGTCGCGCCGCGTCGCCGGTCACGGCGACCTCGAACGGCGCCGGCATGGCGCGGATGGCCTCGACGGCCTCGCTGGCCGCGTCGTCGCCGAGCCGGCCCTGCGGGACCGCGGTCAGCGCGCTGGCGTCGGGCCCGATGGGGCGTATCCCGACATCCGCGATCCCCGGAACGTCGGCGACGTCGTTGCGTAGTTGCTGCACACCCGGGTCGTCGGCGGGTGCCTCGGCGACCAGCTGGAGGTCGCCGGTCCACTGCGCCTGATCGGGGAAATGGGCGGTGAGGTCGTCGAACATCTGGCGCGTCGACGTCTCCGTCGGCAGCATCCGCGGGTCGCCCTGCGAGACGTGCAGGTCGAGCACGGGTGCGGCCAGGGTCACCATGGCGCCGGCGGTCGCGACCAGCGTGATGATCGGCCGTCGCTGCACCTGCCCGGCGATCCGGGCGAAGACGCCGCGTCCCGATCGTGGCCGTGCCGGCTTGATGCGGTGCCCGAACAGCGCCAGCAACGCGGGCAGCAGGGTCAGCGCCGCGGCCATGTCCACCAGCACGACCGCCGCGCCGGCCAGCCCCATCGAGCGCAGGAACGGGTCCGGGAACACCACCAGTCCGCACAGGGCCACCGCGACCGTCAACCCGGAGAACATCACCGTGCGGCCGGCGGAGGCGACCGTCCGGGCGATCGCGGCCGGCACGTCGGGTGTCCCGGCGCGCTCCTCCCGGAACCGGTTGACCACGAGAAGTGCGTAGTCCACGGCCAGGCCGACGGCGAGCATCGTGGTGATCTGGATCGCGTACACCGAGACGTCGCTGACCAGGCTGAAGGTGTAGAGCACGCCGAAGGTGGCGCCGACACCGACCCCGGCCACCAGCAGCGGCAGTCCCGCCGCGAGCACGCCGCCGAAGACGATCAGCAGCAGGACGAGCACGACCGGCATGCTCAGCATCTCCGCCTGGGCGACGTCCTCCTGCGCCTGGGTGTTGAAGTCCGACGCGGACAGCGGTCCGCCCGCGACCGAGACGGACTCCGCGTCGATCGCGCCGAGCCGGTCGGCGGCGGCCTCGGCCGCGTCCTCTTCGTCGTCGCCGGGCTCGAGCACGACCTGGATGAGCAGCGCCTCGCCGGTCTCGGACGGCCGCGGCTCGGAAACCTCGGCCACGCCGGGCACGTCGCGGGTCTGCTCGACGGCGTCGGCCACGTCCCGCTGCAGCGCCGGGTCCTGCGCCGACGGGTCGACCACCACGGCCGTCACCGTTTCGGGGGTCGGTGAGGTCTCCTCGAGCCGCTCGGATGCCTGGTCGGACTCGCTGCCGAACACGGTTCCCACGTCGGGGTTGAGGCGTTCGAACACGCCGGTGCCGATGCCGAAACCAGCGGCCACCACGGCGAGCCACGCGACGATGGTGACGACCGGGCGGCGTACCGCGAACCCGGAGATGGTGCGGATCATGACTGCCTCCGTGGACGATGCCGGAAACTCCTCGTGCCGTGTCATCGTGCGTCGCGGCCGGGGTCCGGCGGATCGCCGTGAAGAGCGGAATCTCGTCCCGCTCCCGGGAGTGGCTCGGCTCGCTCTCAGGAGTGATCCGGCGGCGGTGCCTCGCCGGGCAGAACCAGCCCCGACTCGTAGGCGAGCACCACGGCCTGGACGCGATCGCGGAGGCCGAGCTTGCTCAGCAAGCTGCTGACGTGGGTTTTCACCGTGTGCTCGGTGACGTGGAGCTCCTCGGCGATCTCCGCGTTGGACCGGCCGCGGGCCACTTGGCGCAGCGTCTCGGTCTCGCGGCTGGTGAGGTGGGCGAGGGCCTTCGTCGCGTGACCCGAGCCGGTGGCGGGGCGCCGGCGGCTGACGACGTCGGCGACGAGCCGCCGCGTCACCGTCGGAGCGAGCAGTGCCTCGCCCGACGCCACCACCCGGACCGCCTGGGCCAGCTCGTCGCGGCGCATGTCCTTGAGCAGGAAGCCGCTGGCCCCTGCCTGCAGCGCGTCGTAGACGTACTCGTCCAGGTCGAAGGTGGTCAGGACGAGCACCTTCGCGGCGGTGTCGCGGCAGATGGCGGCCGTGGCCTCGATGCCGTCGATTTCGGGCATCCGGATGTCCATGAGCACCACGTCCGGAGACAGCTCGCGCGCGGCACGGATGGCCTCGGCGCCGTCGGCGACCTCGCCGGCGACGGTCAGGTCCGGCTGGTCGTCCAGGATCATCGCGAAGCCGCCGCGGACGAGTGCTTGGTCGTCGGCGATGAGCACGCTGGTGGTCTGCTGAGCGGGCACGCCCTACTGTAGGGGCAGCCGGGCCGCGATACGGAAGCCCGCGCCGTCGTCGTCCGGTCCGTTCGACAGTTCACCGCCCAGCGCGGCGGCCCGTTCGCGCATGCCGGACAGGCCGTGCCCTCCGGAACCGGTGCCGTTCGCGCTGCCGGCCGGGCCGTTGCCGTCGTCGCGGACCTCGAGGTCGAGGGCGTCGTCGTGCCAGTCGAGCGTGACGTCGACGCGGCTGGCCGCGGCGTGCTTGAGCGTGTTCGTCAGCGACTCCTGGACGATGCGGTACACGGCGGCCGCCGTCTCCGGCGCGACGGTTCGGCGGTCACCGCGTTCGGCGAGCGTGGCGGCGATGCCGCTGTCGCGGACGTGCGCCAGCAGGCCCGGGATCGCGTCCAGATCGGGTACCGGCACGCGTGCTCCGTCCTCCGCGCGCAGCACCCCCAGCGCCCGGCGCAGCTGGGTCAGCGAGTCGCGGGCGGTCTCCGAGATGGCGTCGAACATCTCGGACGCCTTGTCCGGGTCACGTCGCACGGCGACGGGCCCGGCCTCCGCCTGCACGACGACCAGCCCCATCGAGTGCGCGAGGATGTCGTGCATCTCGCGGGCGATCCGCTCGCGTTCGCGCGTGGCGGCCGCGTCCTGTTGCTCGGCGAGCCTGCGGGTCCGCTCCTCCAGCATCTCGATCCGGTCGCGGCGAGCCCGCGCGTTGGTGCCGAGCGCGTACGTCGTGGCGAACGCGATACCGACGAGGCCGAGGTTGAGCGCGTCCTCGTCCGGGATGAGGATCGACATCAGGATTCCGGCGATCGTTCCCAGAGCCGCGACCAGCCGTTTGAACGGCGGCGACAGGGTGGCGAACGTGTACGTCGCGACCAGCTGCGCGGCGGGGAAGTGCCCGAGGGCGCCCAGGATCGCCAGCCAGGTCGTGCTGATCCCGGTGAGCAGCGTCACCATGAACGGGAACCGGCGCCGCCACAGCAACGGGACGGCGTTGACCACGGCCAGCAGCGGAATCCACCAGGTCAGGTCGCCCTCCACGCCCTTCTGGATGACGATGTACACCGCGCACACGGCGGCGATCCCGGTGTCGACGGCCACCGGCGGCAGCGCACGCAGCCTGTTCTGGAGCCGGCGCGCTCCTTCGGAGTACCAGCGTTCGCCGGCCGCCGGTGTGGACACGTGATCTGCTCCCGGATCGGTGGGTGTGGCTGCTCCACCAGTATCGGGTGCCGCCGCGGGTGGTGTCCTCACTCTCGCGAGCGGGCTTTTTCGGCGTCGGCTCGCGTGTCACGCACCGTTCACGCCGCGACTCACCCCGGTTCGTTGACTTCGCGACGATCGGTGCCGACAGTGGACGCGTTACCACCGGTTGGCGCACCACTTCTCGAGGCAGGTCACGTCGATGCCCTCCGCACTGCTCAAGCGGTCCGTCCCGATCGTGTTGACGGTCGGCGCGGCCGTGGCGTCCGTGGTGGTGCTGGACCCCGATCCGCGGGAGCCCGACGAGTCGGTCCTGCCGACCGAGCCGCCGGCCGACTACTACTCCGGAGCGATGGGGCTGAGCGGTGACGAACTCGCCGCCGCACTGCACGAGATCGTCTCCGACAGCACCGCGGTCACCTACGACGAGGTGTGGGCGGCGTTGCGCGCCACCGACGAGCACCCGGACGATCCGTCCGCGGTGCGCCTGTTCTACTCCGGCCGTCCACGCGACGACGACGCCAACGGCGGTTCCGCCGGCGACTGGAACCGGGAGCACGTCTGGCCGAAGTCGCACGGCGACCTGGGGACGGCACCGGGTCCCGGCACCGACCTGCACCATCTGCGTCCCACCGACGTGGCGGTGAACGCCGAACGGGGGAACAAGGACTTCGACGACGGCGGGTCCGCGGTTCCCGAAGCCCCGGGCAGCTACACCGACGACGACTCGTGGGAGCCGCGCGACGAGGTCAAGGGTGACGTGGCGCGGGCGGTCTTCTACATGGCGGTGCGCTACGAAGGTGGCGACGGCTTCGCCGATCTCGAGGTGAACGACCGCGTGGGCAACGGTTCGGAGCCGTTCACCGGACGTCTCGACGTGTTGCGGGAATGGCATCGTCAGGACCCGCCGGATGCCGACGAGCGGCGGCGCAACGACGTGATCTTCGAGGACTGGCAGCACAACCGGAACCCGTTCGTCGACCATCCGGCGTGGGTGGACGACATCTGGGGTTGACTCAGCGGGATGCGTGTACGGTCGCTTGGACCGTTCGTAGACGACCGCTTGGGGGTTGTGTGATGACTGTGGTCCAGCTCGCCGACGAGTTCGTCGATGTCCTTCTCGACGCCAACCCGATCGAGGCCACGCTGCTGGGCGTCCGCGACCGTGACGAGCTGCTGCCCGACTTCGGCGAGGACGCCGAGCAGGAGCACCGGCGGCGCGTCGAGGTCGTCCTCGAGCGCGCGCGGGCCATCGACACGGCGACGCTGAGCAGCACCGATCGGGTCACGCACGCGGTCGTGGTGCAGCAGGCCGGCGCCGAGCTGGACCGGCTGCGTACGCGCGCGGCGGAGTACACGATCACCGACACGTTCTTCGCCCCCGCCGTGGGGATGTTCTCGTCGCTGTCGATGGTCGGGCTCGTCACCCAGGAGCACGCCGACGCGTATCTGGCACGCCTGGCCGGCGTTCCGGCAGCGCTGGAGGCGCTGGCCGAGCGGCACCGCGAGGGCATGGCCGCCGGCCGGGTGCCGGTCCGCCGGCTCACCGAGGCCACGGTCGACCATTTCGACAGGTATCTGGCGGACCCGCAGACGGACCCGTTGCTGATGCCGCAACCGCCGGCGGACGGCTCCGTCGACGTCGACGGGTTCGACACCGAGCGCAGCCGGCTGCTGGACGAAGTGGTCCGTCCGGCGGTGGCGCATTACCGCGACGTGCTGGCTACCGAGGTACTGCCGCACGGGCGCCCGGACGATCGTGCCGGGTTGCACTGGCTGCCGGACGGCGACGACTTCTACACCCGGCTGGCCCGGGTGCACACCACCACCGACCGCAGCCCCGCCGAGCTGCACCAGACCGGCCTGGACGTGATCGCCGGGCTGAACGCCGAGTACGCCGAGGTCGGCGGCCGGGTGTTCCGCACCGGCGAGCTCACCGAGATCCTCGACCGGCTGCGCTACGACCCCTCCATGCGGTGGAAGGACGGCGACGAGCTTCTCGAGGCGGCCCGGGCGGCGATTCGCCGGGCTGAGCAGGTCGCGCCCCGGTGGTTCGGCACCCTCCCGGACCAGCAGTGCGTGGTCGAAGCGGTGCCGCCCGCGGAGGCACGTGGTGTCGGAGCCGCGTACTACATGCAGCCGGCCATCGACGGCAGCCGGCCGGGGACCTACTACGCGAACACCTACCAGGCCGAGAAGCGTGACCGGTTCAGCTCCGAAGCGGTCGCGTTCCACGAGGCGGTGCCGGGGCATCACTTCCAGTTGACGCTGGCGTTGGAGCAGTCGGAGCTCCCGCTGCTGCGCAAGATCGTCGACGTGACAGCCTACATCGAGGGCTGGGGGCTGTACTCCGAGCGGCTCGCGGACGAGATGGGCCTGTACTCCGACGACATCGCCCGTCTGGGCATGCTCAGCGAGGACTCGCTACGCGCGTCCCGGCTGGTCGTCGACACCGGCCTGCACGCCATGGGGTGGAGCCGGCAGCAGGCCGTCGACTTCATGCTGGCGCACACGGCCACCAGCCGGATCGAGATCGAGACCGAGGTCGACCGTTACATCGCCGCGCCGGGACAGGCGCTGTCGTACATGACGGGCCGGCTGGAGATCCAGCGGATCCGCGCCGAGGCCGAGCGTGCGCTGGGCGAGCGCTTCGACATCCGCGCGTTCCACGACGTCGTGCTGGGCAACGGTCTGCTGCCGCTGAACGTCCTCGACGACGTCGTCCGGGCCTGGGTGCACGGCGGATGAAGGACGACGGCTACGCGGCGTCGTGCCTCTCACCGACCGGAGAACTCGTCACCTGCGCCGGGCATCGTCACAGGTCGGTCCACCCCTGCGGTTCGAGGTCGTCCAGGTCGTTGGCCTGCAGCCCGTCGGTCCACAGCGTGTAGAGCGTGTCGCCGATGACCAGTGAGCGTTCCAGGTCGCCGTGGCCGCCGGACGGGGCGTCGTCACTGCGGGCGACCATGCCCTGCGCGGCGAAAGATTCGTCGTCCACCCGTAGCACCAGCGCACGGCTGGAACCGCCGGCGTCGAGCGGGACGACCAGCTGCCGGGTGTCCGGCCAGTAGAGGAACCGGCGCGAGTCTCGTTCCACCTGTGACCAGGCGTCCGGGACGACGTGCCCGTCGAGCTTCGTGGGCGCGGACGGATCGCCGACGTCGAACAGCGACACCTGGGTGCCGACGGTTCGTCCCTCGGCGGTGGCCTCCTGCCCGACGCCTATGAGGCGGTCGTTGCCGACGTCGTGCAAGTACGCGGAGTAGCCGGTGATCTTCAGCTCGCCTCGCACGGCCGGGTTCGCCGGGTCGGAGAGGTCCAGCACGTACAACGGATCGATCTGGCGGAACGTGACGACGTAGCCGGTGTCGCCGACATAGCGGACCGAGTAGATGTCCTCGCCCTTGCCGAGACCGCCGACCGAGCCGACGCGTACCAGTTCGTTGCCGCGTTCGTCGAGCGTCACCAGTGCGCTGACCTTCTTGCCGGCCGACGATTCGCTTCGGTGCGTCGTCGCCACCCGCAGGATGCCGTCGTGCTCGGACATCGCGTGCCGTCCGATGATCCGGCCCCGGACCTCACCCGAGGCCAGGTAGTCGGCGGCGTCGTCGCCTGCGATGTCGAACGCGTGGATCCCGGTGTCCACGTCGCCGCGCGGTTCCATCATCGCCGACCACTCGGGCAAGGGGGCCGAGTCGCCCCAGCGGGTGGTGGCGACGTAGAGCCGCTCCGCGCTCGCGTAGACGGTCTCGCCGCGGGCGAGCACACCCACTGCGTCGCCGTCGGACAGCCCTTCGGCGGTGATGTCCAAGGTCAGCACGCTGAGCGTGGAGAAGCCGGCGAACTCCGGCGGCCGGTCCAGGCGGTCGCACCCGACGAGCTGTCCGGACGTCTCCCGGTCACCGTTCGTCAGCTGGTACGAGGGCAGCCAGTCGTTGATCGTGGCCGACGCGATGATGTCGCGGTTCCGGGCGATCAGCTCGTCCTCGTCCGGCCTGTCCGCCCCTCTGGGCAGAGGGAACGAGAGCCCGGGGTGCGACCTCACGACCAGGCGGACCGTGCCGTCGACCATCCGCGCGTCCAGATAGTCGCCGTCGACCCGCAGCGTCGAGTCGACCTCGGGATCGGACGGGTCGGCCAGATCGACCAGCAGGACCTTCGTCGACGCTCGGGACGGCCCGTGGGCCGGCGGAGCGACGGATCCTTCCAGGGACGCGCCCGACGAAGACGTCGCGGGCTCATCCAGGGGGACCATCCGGTGTTCGCGCAGCAGCACGAGCGCGTGGTCGCCGGACAGCAGCAGGTTCGCGTTCACGTACTCGGTGCCCAGCGACAGCCGGCCCACCGCTTCGGGGCTGCCGTCGGCGACGTCGACGACGCGCAGGTCCGAGCCGGTGACGGTGACGATCATCCGGCCGTCCGTCTTGACGACGTCTGGCTCGTCGACACCTGCCTCCTGGACGTTGGTGGTCGAGTGCGGCACCTCGGCGGACGCGGCTGCGCCCTCGGCCACGGCACCCGAGTCCAGGGTCACCATCCGGTTCCCGTGGCCGAGCCCGTACGGCCCGACGCGCTGGCGCGCTTCGCTGGTCAGATGCGCGAGCACTTCGTCGCACGCATCGAAGGACACCAGGCCCATGGTCGCGACCGGGGCGGCGTCGTCACCGTCGGAACCGAACGAACAGCCGGCAATCAGCCCACAGGCGGCAAGACCGGCGAACCACCGTCGTCTCATGGTGCTTCGACGGCATGCCCGGCCCGACGGTTCCGCCGCCGACGCCGTCGGTGATTCAGCCGATGTGCTGGTCGACGAACGCGTTGCCGAACGTCCCCCTCGGGTCGAGCTCGTGCCGCAGCGCGCGGAAGTCGCTCAGCCGGGGGAACAGCGACCGCAGGTGCCCCGGTTCGTGGGTGAACAGCTTGCCCCAGTGCGGGCGGGCGTAGTACGGCGCGAGCTGCTGTTCCATCAGCTTCAGCACCGGCATCACCGCGGCGGCGTCCCGGACCCACGTGAAGTGGAACGCGACGACGTCCTGCCGGTATGCCGGGCTGAGCCACTGCTCGTCGGCCGCGACCGTCCGCAGCTCGCAGATCTGCAGCACCGGAGCGATGTGCTCGCCGATGCCGTGCAGCGCCCGCAGCGCGTCGGCCGCGGCGGCACGCGGGACCAGGTACTCCGACTGCAGCTCGGCGCCGTTGCTCGGCGTGAAGTCCAGCCGGAAGTGTGGGAGCCGGTCGTACCACGGTCCCGGGACTCCCAGCTGGCCGGTGCAGCTTTCGGCGGACATCCCCGGAACGGGGTGGTGCGCGCTCGCGGCGCGCCGGGCGCCCATCCAGTCCGGATCGGGGCCGGCGGGGTCCACGTCGTCGACACGGCTCTTCAACCAGGCGGTCATGGTCGGTGCGACGAAGTCGGTGAACAGGCTGACGCTGTACGCGCCGGCGAAGATCTCGTCGGCGTTCTTCTCGAAAGTGTCGAGTGCCAGCCCTTCGTACACGTCCTGGCGAACCTCGAACGTGGGGACGACGTCCAGGGTCATCCGGACGACGATGCCCAGCGCGCCGAGCGCGACGACCATGCCGCCGAAGCGCTCGGCGTCCGCGTCCCGGTCCACGGTGACGAGTTCGCCGTCGGCGGTGACCATCTCGAGGGCGGACACGGCGGAGGCGAGGCTGGCGTTGCCGTCACCCGAGCCGTGGGTCGCCGTGGCCACCGCGCCGGCCATCGAGATGTGCGGCAACGACCCGAGGTTGTGCATGGCGAAGCCGTGCTCGTGCAGCTCGCGGCAGACCTCCCCGTAGCGCATGCCGGCGGCGACGGTCACCGTCGAACCCGCGGCGTCGACGGAGACGGTCCGCGGTAGGTCCGCCAGCGACACGAGGTCGCCGTCGGTGTTCGCGACCTGACTGAACGAGTGCCGGCTGCCCAGCGCCCGGACCCTGGTGGAGGCGGCGACGATCTCGCGCAGCTCGTCCTCCGATCGCGGCGCGTGCACCCGCCGGGCGTCGTAGCTGAAGCTGCCGGCCCAGTTCGTCCGATCCGTTGTCACGCCGGGAAGAATAACCGCACTCGGCTGCCCGGCGGGCGCGCTGCCGACCGCATCGACAAGGATGTGCTCATGCAACCGTGGCTGCGCCAGTGGAGTTCGGACCTGGCGAACGAGCGTTTCCGGCACGCCGACGAGGACGTGCACTTCACCGAGAACCTGGCGCGGACGGTGATCGAGGAGTTCACCGGGCCCGGCGACGTCGTCCTCGACCCGTTCGCCGGGTACGGAACCACGCTGGTCGTCGCGGGCCGGCTCGGACGCCGCGCCGTGGGGGTCGAGCTGCTGGGCGACCGGGCCGAGCTGGTGCGCGGTCGTCTCGGCGGCACCGGACAGGTCATCCGCGGCGACGCGCGCCGGGTGGCGTCGCTGGTGCAGGGGCCGATGGACCTGTGCCTGACCTCGCCGCCGTACATGGCGATGGTGAACCACCCGGAGAACCCGCTGAACGCGTACGAGACGCTCGACGGCGACTACGCCGTGTACCTGCGCGAGCTGACGGACGTGTTCGCGCAGGTGGCGCAGCTGATGCGGCCGGGAGGGCACGTGGTGATCAACGTCGGCAACATGCGCGACGACGGTGTGTTCACGCCGTTGGCATGGGACGTCGCGCGCGAGGTGTCCGCGCATCTGACGATGGTCGGCGAGACGTTCCTGTGCTGGGACGAGCAGCCGGAGTGGCTGACCGGCGACTACTGCCTGGTGTTCCGGCGCCCCACCGGCTGAGGACTTGCCGCGGTCACGACCGCCGGTACCAGCGGTACTCGTACGGCCCGAGCTCGACCCGGCCCGTTTCGGTCCGTCCGGTGAGGACGTCCCGGCGCCGGGCCCAGCCGGGTAACGAGTCGACGTCCACCGTGCCGGCCGACACGTTCGTGACGCACCACATCTCGCCGTGCTCGTTCTGCCTGATCAGCGAGAACACGCGCGGATCGACCGGCTCGACGTGATGCGGCGTGTACGGGTCGAACGCCGGGTGGTCGCGGCGGGCTCGCAGCAGCCGGCGATGACCCTCGACCGTCACGGCCCGCGCGCCGCGGGGATCGGCCAGCTCCGCGTCGAGCCGGTCCAGGGCGAGCCGTTCCCGGTTGATCGAGCGCCTCTCCGCCGTCACCGACGGTCCGTCCCGCCACGAACGCGACCCGAGGTGACTGTGGATGTAGACCCCCGGCACGCCCTGCAGGGCGAACTGGATGGACGCCGCCGCCAGCATCCGTCCGGCGATCTCGCGCCCGTCCTGGCCGGGGTGGTCGGCGAGTGCGTCGGCGTAGTTGATGTTCAGCTCGTACGGCACGACGGTCCCGTCGTCGGTCGTCCGCCCGGACCAGTCACCGCCGAGCCGGCGAGCGCGCTCGGCGAGGGCGGCCACCCGCTCGGGCCCGATGATCGGCGAGGCGGGTGTCATGCCGATGCCGTCGTGGGAGGCGAGGAAGTTGAAGAACGTCGTCTCGCCCGGTGTCTGCAGGTTCGCCGCCCAGTTCGACAGGTCAGCGGCGCTGCCGCGGGTGAACGCGTCGAGCACCAGCGGCGGCAGCGAGAAGTTGTACACCATCTGTGCTTCGTCGTGGCCGTCGCCGAAGTAGGCGACGTTGTCCGCGTGCGGCACGTTGGTCTCGGTGACCACCTGGACACCCGGGGCGATCCGGTCCAGGAAGGCGCGGACGAGCTTGACGATGGCGTGCGTCTTCGGGTGGTGCAGGCACGGTGTGCCGAGCTCCTTCCAGACGAACCCGACCGCGTCCAGGCGCAGCATCCGGGCGCCGTTCGCGACGTATCCGGCCAGCACGTCCAGGACCGCCTCCAGGACCGCGGGGTTGGAGAAGTCGAGGTCGACCTGGTCGGCGGAGAACGTGGTCCACACGTGCGCCGGGCCGTCGGCGGTCTCGAAACGGGTGAGCAGCGGGTGCGTGCGTGGCCGGAAGACCGCGCTCAGGTCGGCGGCCGGGTCGACGACGTGGAACCAGCCGGCGTGTTCGGCGTCGCCGGCCAGGAACCGGCGGAACCACGCCGACTCCGCGGACACGTGGTTGAGCACCAGGTCGACCATGAGCCGCCGGTCGCCGGCCAGGGCGGTCACGTCGTCCCACGTGCCGTGGGCCGGGTCGACGGCGGTGAAGTCGGTGACCGAGAAGCCGCCGTCGCCGGAGGACGGGAAGAACGGCAGCACGTGCAGGTGGGTGTACTCCGGCGCGTGCTCGCCGACGACCCGCCGCAGCGTCCGCAGCGGCGGAACCGGCCCGTTCCGGACGGTGTCGGCGTAGCTGATGAGAACGGCGTCCGCGCTGTCGAACCGGACCCGCCGGTCGTTCACGGCGACCGGGTAGCGCTTCTCGAGCCGGTCGGCGAGGTCGTCGGCGGTCCGTCCGTCGTAGACGAAGGCCAGCAGCTCGCGGATGCCGGACGTGGCGGCGGTCATGCCGTCAGCTCCGCCGACCGGGCCCGATGCTCGGCGGTCAGCTCGTCGACGTCGACGGTGCGCAGTCGCCCGTCCTCGACCACCCGGCGCCCGTGCACCCACGACTGGTCGACGTGTGCGGTGCCGCAGAGGACCAGTGCGGCCAGCGGGTCGTGTTGACCGGCGAAGCGCAGCCGGTCGAGGTCGACGGCGACGATGTCGGCGGCCTTGCCCGGCGCGAGCGTGCCGATGTCGTCACGGCTCAGCACCTCGGCGCCGCCCGCGGTGGCCAGGCGCAGCATCTGGCGGGCGGTCAGCAGGCGGTGCCCGGCGGAACCATGCCGTATTCCCCCCATTCCCTTCATTCCTGCCATGACCCGGGCGAGCAGCATCGCCTGCCGCACCTCGGCGAACATGTCGGTCGAGTCGTTGGACGCCGCGCCGTCGACGCCCAGGCCGACCCGGACGCCCTCTCGGAGGAACTCGCCGAGCGGGGCGATCCCGGACCCCAGGCGCATGTTCGAGGTCGGGCAGTGCGCGACCCCGGTTCCGGACCCCGCCAGCGACCGGATCTCGTCCGGGGCGAGGTGCACCGCGTGCGCGAACCACACGTGCTCTCCGCTCCAGCCGAGCGACTCGAGGTAGGGCAGGGCGGGCGCGCCCACGGCCGCCACGCACCGCTCGGACTCGCCGGCGGTCTCGGCGAGGTGCGTGTGCAGTCCGATGCCGTGCTCGCGCGCCAGCGCGCCCAGTTCGCGCATCAGCTCCGCCGACGTGGACAGGACGGACGGCGGGCCGGCGGCGATGCGCATCATGGCGCCGGCCTCGGGGTCGTGGAACGCGCTGACGGCCCGTTCGGTCGCGTCGACGATGGCGTCCTCGCGCTCGGTCAGCACGTCGGCGGCCAGGCCGCCCTGCGACGCGCCGACGCTCATGCCGCCGCGGGTGAGATGGGCGCGGACACCGACCGGCGCGACGCCGTCGACGAGGTCGTCCATCCGGATGCCGTTCGGCCACACGTAGTGGTGGTCGGCGACGGTCGTACACCCGGACAGCGCCAGCCCGGCGGCGCCCAGCCGCCCGGCCGTCCGGACGCCGTCGGGTGTCAGCTTCTCCCACAGCGGGAACAGCGCCATGAGCCAGTCGACGAGCGCCGCGTCCTGCGCGGCCGGCACGGCTCTGGCCAGGCTCTGCCAGAGGTGCTGATGGGTGTTCACCAGGCCGGGCAGCACCACGTGCCCGGACAGGTCGACGGACTCGTCGGCCGCGTCCGTGATCTCGCTGGTCGTGCCGATCTTCTCGATCCAGCCGTCGCGGACCAGCAGGGCGCCGTCGCCGATCTCCGCGCCGGTCATGGTCGCCAGCAGGTCGATGGAGTGCAGACGCAGACTGCTCATGACGGGCCTCCGGCAGTGTCGACCAGGTGCAGGATCTCGCGCCCGGACAGCGCGCGTCGCAGGTTCTGCGCCACCACGTCGTCGAGGCGACGGCGGGCGTCGACGGTCCGCGCCGCCGCATGCGGGCTGAGCAGCACCTGCGCGGTGGACCGCAACGGAGAACGCGGCGGCAGCGGCTCCACGTCGAACACGTCGAGGGCCGCCCTCCGGTCCGGGGCGGCGGCGAGCCAGTCGACCAGGGCCGCTTCGTCGACCACCGGTCCGCGGCTGGTGTTGACCAGGACCGCGTCGGTCTTCATGAGCGAGAGCCGGTCGGCGCCGAGCAGTCCGGTGGTGGCCGGTCCGAGCGGCACGTGCAGGCTGACGACGTCACTGTCGCGCAGCAGCTCGTCGAGCGGCACCTGGCGCGCACCGTCCGGAGGGTCCGCGCAGGACCTGCGGTGGTGGAAGAGCACCGGAGAACCGACCCCGGCCAGCAGGTGCGCCACCGCGCGGGCGGTGCCGCCCATGCCGACCAGCCCGACGGTCAGTGCGCCGAGCTCGCGACCGGGGTCCGGGCGCGGCCAGTCGCCGTCGGCCATCGCCGCGTGGGAGCGGTGGGCGTCGCGCAACAGCGTCATCGTGGCCATCAGTACCCACTCGGCCACCGACCGGCTGTTACTGCCGGCCGTGTTCGCCACCGGCACGCCGTGCGCCGCCGCGGCGGCGAGGTCGATGGTGTCGAGGCCCACCGACGGCTGCTGGATCAGCCGGCAGTTGCGCATCGCCGCGATGACGTCACCGGTGAGGGCCCGCTCGCCGGACGGGTCGGCCAGCACGATGTCGGCGTTGCGCACGAGATCCGTGGTGGCGACCCCCGGCGACGGTTCGAGCACGCTGACGCCGTGTGGTGCGGCCATCGCGCCGACCGTGTCGGCGTCGTAGCGCCACAGCGACGCCACCACCGGTGTGCTGGGTATCGCGCCGGTCATGGCAAGGGCTCCGCGTCGACGATTCGGTCCTGGTCCAGCTCCATGCCCAGGCCGGGCTGCGAGGGCACGTCGATCATGCCGCCGGAGGGCGCGATCGGCTCCGCGAGGAAGTGCTGGTAGAGCGGGCCCAGCTTGGCGAGGTACTCCATCTCCGGGGTGAGATGCGGCGACGTGGCGAACGCCAGCGCGGCGTTGCACTGCAGGGACTGCCCGTGCGGAACCATCGGCACGCCCGCCGCGCCGAGGATCGCGCCGATCTTGGTCACTTCGCTGATCCCACCGGCCCAGTGCGGGTCCGGCTGACAGACGTCGAAGACGCCGTCAGCGACCAGCCCGGCGAACCCCCATCGGCCGTACTCGTGCTCGCCGCCGGCGACGGCGACCGTGCTGCCGGTGCGGCCGAGCAGATCGCGTACCCGACGGTAGCCCCCGATGTCGTCGGTGTCGAGCGGCTCCTCGATCCAGCGCAGCCGCAGGTCGCGGCAGGCCCGGGCCACGTTCACGGTGAACTCGACGTCCCACGAGCTCCACGCGTCCAGCATGATCTCGAGGTCGTCGCCGGCCTCGGCCCGCACGGTCTCGACCAGCTCGGCGACGGCACGCACCCCTGCCTGCCCGTCCGGCGGTCCCCATCGGGGGAACCACTTGACGCCCTTCGCCCCGGAGTCGACGACCTCGCGGGTGACGCGCCGGACGGTGTCGTGATCGAGCGGCGTCCCGAGCGTCGACACGTAGACCGGGACACGCTGCCTGGTCGGCCCGCCGAGCAGGACGTGGCACGGAACCCCGAAACGCCGGCCGCGGATGTCCCACAGCGCGCAGTCCACGGCGGACAGGGCGAGCATTCCGGCGCCGCGCCGCGCATGGATGGACGAGCGGCGCCCGATGTCCCAGATCCGTTCCGTCGCCAGCGGGTCGGCCCCGAGGAGAAGCCGGCGCAGCGTGGCGTTGATGATGTGCGCCTGGTCGGCGGAGATGTGCGCCGTCGACCCGGTGACGCCCTCGTCGGTGTCGATGTGCAGGAAGATGCTCTCGACCCGGTAGCGGCCCGGCCCGGTGCGCGGCAGGTCGACGGGGCCGGTCGCGGCGAACTCCGGGTACGCGTCGGTGGGGCGCCGCAGCCGCTCGGGCCAGAACGGCTCGGGATGGTGCAGCTCGCCGGTGTAGCGCACGCATCGGACGTCGGTGATTCTCATCCCTTGACCGAGCCCCCGGCGAGTTGGGTGAGGAACCGTTGCAGGAACGCGAAGATCAGCACCACCGGGATCACCATCAGCACTCCGGCAGCCATCAGCCGTCCCCACTCGGTGGAGTACTGCCCGATCAGTGAGTTCAGCCCGACCGAGAGCGGCCGCAGTTCGTCGGAGTCGATGAACGTGTTCGCGTACAGGAACTCCTCCCACACCTGGATCACGCAGAACGCGGCGGCCGCCGCGACCGCCGGCATCGTCGGTGGCAGCACGACCCGCCACAGCGCGGTGAGGCGGTTGCAGCCGTCGATCATCGCGGACTCCTCCACCTCGACGGGCACGGTGAGGAAGTAGTTGCGCAGCATCCAGATGCAGAACGGCATCGCGAACGTGGTGTAGACGACGACCAGCCCGACCCGTGTGTCCAGCAGCTGGGCCGTGCTGAGCATCTTGTACAGCGGCACCGCCAGCAGCACGGCGGGGAACATCTGCATCGTCACGATGGCGATCAGCAGCATCCGGTTGCCGACGAAGTTGAACCGGGCCAGGCCGTAGCCGGCCAGCACGGCGATCAGGATCGCGATCGACGTGGTGCCGACGGCGATGACCATGCTGTTGACGAAGTAGGTGACGAACGACGTGTCCTGCAGTCCCTGGTAGTTGCCCAGGTACAGCCCGCCGGGCAGCCAGCTGTCCGTGAGGCCGCGGATCTCGGCCGGCGTCTTGAAGCTCGAGAGCACCATCCACCCGAACGGGACGAGCACGGTCGCGAGGACCACGGCGACCAGCGCGTACAGCCCGGTCCGGCGCAGGCGGGGGTGGGATGCGTGTGCGTTCATCTCCGCCTCCCCTCGACGATGTAGAAGTACACGCAGCTGACCAGGAACACGAAGACGAACAGGACGACCGCCACGGCGGAGGCTCTGCCGAAGTCGAACGCCTGGAACGCGTACCTGTAGGCCAGGGTGGTCAGCGTCTCGGTGCTCCCCGCCGGGCCGCCGCGGGTGAACAGCCAGATGCCGGCGAAGTTGTTGATCGAGTACGCGATGGTGAGGACGCTGGCCATCGCGATGCTGGTGCTGATGTGCGGCATGATGACGTAACGGAACCGCTGGAACATCGTCGCGCCGTCGATCAGGGCCGCCTCACGCACCTCGTCCGGCACCGACTGCAGACCCGCCAGCAGGATGACCGCGACGAACGGGGTCCACTTCCAGACACTGATCAGGATCAGCACGGGAAACGCCAGCTCGGTGTCGGCCAGCCACAGCGGTGGCTCGCTGACCACGCCCGTGGACAGCAGCAGTTCGTTCAGCGGGCCGCTGGAAGGGTCCAGCATGAACCGCCACATGAGCGCGACGACGACGGTCGGCACGACCCACGGGATGATGACGACGCTGCGCACCACCGCGCGGGCGCGCATCCGCTGGTTCAGCACCGAGGCGATGACGAGTCCGACGAGCACCTGGAGGACCAGGTTGCCGAACACCCACAGCACGCTCCTGACCGCGGTGCCGGCGAAGTCGGGGTCGCCGAACACGGCCCGGAAGTTGTCGAGCCCGACGAACTCGCCCTGGCCGGGCTCGGTGGCGACCTCGTGGTTGAAGCTCGTCCAGATCGCGTTCCCGACCGGGTACGCGAGCATGATCACGAGCATCACGACGGCCGGTGCGACGAACGCGAACGGGGTGAGCCGCCGGCGCAGCGGGATCGGGCGCTGCTGCGCCGGCGGCGGCCGCGAAGCGGAGTCGCGGACAGGCGTGGTCACGGTCATATGTCGAACCCCCGTATCGGAGGACCTCCGGTTCTAGCCGGCCAGCACCTTGTCGACCCGGGTCTGTGCCTGCGCGAGCGCATCGAGCGGTGCGGCCTTCTCGTGGATGACGCTGTCCCACGTCTCGGCCATGACGCCCCACTCGATCTCGCCCCAGTTCGGGATGGACGGACGCGCGACGGCGACCTCGGCCTGCTCGGCGAACGTCTGCCGGGTCGGGTCGCCCTGCACGTAGTCGGTCTCGAGCACGTCGCGCCGGGCGGACATCCGGGACACACCCTCGAGGACCGAGCGCTGCTCGGAGCTGACCAGGTACTCGATCAGCTTCCAGGCCGCGTCCGCGTTGGCCGACTCGGCGGACACGGCCAGCGCGTTGCCACCGACGACGGTCGCGCTGCGGTCCCTGCTGGGCAGTGGAGCGACGGCGTACTCGAGCTCGGGGTTGATCGCGTCGATCGAGGCGATCCCCCAGCCGCCTGTGGTCATCATCGCGACCTTCTCGGTCACGAACGGGTCGGTGTAGGCGTCCCACGACTGGGTGACGGTGAGGAAGGTCGGCGGCACGACGCCGTGGACCAGGTTGAGGTCGGCGTAGAACTGCCACGCCTCACGGCCCGCGTCGTCGTTGAACGCGGCCTTGGTGAGGTCGTCGGTGAGGATCCGCCCGCCGTTCTGCCACAGCCAGGGCCACCACAGGTACGCGCCGTAGCCCAGCGCGCCCATCATGAAGCCGTACTGCTCGTCGTGGGTGAGCTCGAGCGCGGCGTCGAGGAGGCCTTCCCAGCTCGTCGGCGGGGCGTCGATCCCGGCCTCGGAGAACATCCGCTTGTTCCAGAACAGCCCGACGTTGTTCGTGTCGTACGGGACGGCGTACTGGCGTCCCTCGTACTGCGCGGACAGCACGTTGGCCTCGAAGAAGTCACCGGCCATCGGGGCGAACCGGTCGGTGATGTCGGCGAACAGGCCGGAGGCGCCGAACTGGGTCACCTGGCTGACGTCGAGGAGCATGACGTCCGGGCCGCCACCGCCGTTGATCGCGGTGGTGATCTTGTTGACGAGGTCGTTCGCGGGGAACGGTTCGAACGTGACGTCGGCGTCGGAGTAGTTCTCGAGAGCCTTCACGAACGGGGCGTCGCCTTCGGACCAGGCGTTGCTGCCCCACACGGTGAGACTGTCACCACCACCACCGTTGCCGCCGTTGCCTCCGTTTCCGGAGCCCACGGTGCTCGACGATCCGCCGCAGCCGGCCAGGGCGGCCCCGGCCAGCGCTCCGGCGCCGAGGCCGAGGAACCGCCGCCTGTCCAGGGCGAACGGATTGCCGGCACGGTGCTGTCCAAGGGCGACGCTGCTCTTGCGTGTCATGTGGTGCCTCCTCGTGTCATCGAGAACTCGCACGTTGCCCAGCCGGGCCGGGCGGGGTGGCGGCGTGTTCACCGCCGGGACGGAGGTCGACGCCTGCTGCGGAGGCGATGGCGGCCGTGGCCGCCGCGGCGCGCTCTGCTACCTCGTCATGGCTGACTCGGGTCAACTGTCCGTCACGGACGACGGCCTTGCCGCCGATGTAGACGTCGGTGACGTCGGTGCCGGTCATGCGGTGGATCAGGGTCCACAGCGGGTCGGCGACCGGCTGTAGTTCGAGACGGTTCGGGGACGCGACGACGGCGTCGGGCCAGGCGCCGGGTGTGGGGTCGGCCGCGGGGTCGGCACGGTCGCCGCTGGCGAGGGACGCCGCGGCCGTGGTCGCCATCCGGAACGCCTCGGCGGAGGTCAGCACACCCGTGGCTCCTGCGGCCTGCGCCTGGGCGTAGACGGCCTGCCGGATCTCGGTGAAGCCGTCCACCATGCCGTCGATGCCGAGCCCGACGGTGACGCCACGATCGATCAGGTCTCGTATCGGCGCGAATCCCTTCGCGAAGCGCAGATGGTTCGAGGGGCAGTAGGCCACGGCCGTGCCGGTGTCGGCAACCAGCTGCCGCTCCCGCTCGTCCAGGTGCACGCAGTGGACCAGCACCGTGCCCGGACGCAGGAACCCGAGCGAGTGCAGCAGTTCGACCGGGCGCATGCCGTGCTCGGCGAGGCAGGCGTCGACCTCCGCGGCCGACTCGGCGACATGGGTGTACAGCCGCATCCCGAGCCGGTCGGCGGCGGACACCGCCGCCCGGTAGACGTCCGGCGACGACTGCCGCAGCGAGACGGGAGCCAGGAACAACCGGTCGGCGGGTACGGCGTCGTCGGCGATGCGGGCGACGTCGTCGATGGTCACCGAGGGGTCCTGCAGCACGGCCGGATGACCGGAGTCCATGAGCCCGACGGCCAGCGACGCGCGCAGCCCGACACGATCGTGGCCGGCGGCGGCCGCTTCGATCATGCCCGGGACGTGAACCGGGTAGATGTGGTCGATCGCCGAGGTCACCCCGGACAGGACCATCCGGGCCGCGCCCTGGGCGGTCAGGTCGCGGTAGTGCTCGGCGGTGGCGGCGGCGCCGGCCGCCCCGGCCCGCTCGATGATGGCCGGCAGCGGCATCGTCTCCGCCTCGCGGGTGGCCGGGAGGAGCGAGCGCAGGTGATCGTGGGCGTTGGCGAGACCGGGCAGGACCAGTTGCCCGGTCACGTCGACGACGTCGCCGGCCGCCTCCGCGGCACCGGCGGACGGGCCGGTGCGCACCGTGACGTCCGTGGTTCCGGTGTCACCGTCCGCCGCCAGCACCGTGCCGCCGGTGAGGCGGACGCCGGTCACCACCAGCCCTCCTCGGCGGCGGCGACGAGACCGTCCCGGTCGTGCCCGTCCAGGCCGACGCGGGCGAGTGTGCGGCCCTCGGCGAACAGATCGCGGCCCAGCGCGATCGACGCGAGGTGGGTCAGGCTGTCGACGGTCGGGGTGGGCACGCCGACGGCGCGGCCGATGGAGGAGAACAGCACCAGCGCGTAGGGGACGTCCTCGGTGACGTACCGGCTGGACAGCGCGTCGGGCCCGCACCGGAAGGTGCTGTCCGAGAACGTGCTGGCCTGCAGCAGCTCGAAGAACGACGAGGTGCCGGCCGGGGCGAACCCCTGCTCGACGAGGTAGTCGGCGTAGCGCTTCGTGTTACGCACACCCAGGGCTTTCCGCAGCTCGAACAGCTCGCCGTCGAGGGTCTCGATGATCCGCGCGACACTCGGTGACGCACCCTCGCCCCAGAGGAGCATCTTGCCGTTGCGGCCCTCGACCACGCCGAGGTTGCAGATGATCGGGGGGACGTGGTCGATGGCGTTGAAGTTCAGCAGGACCGTCTCCCACACGTTGTCGGCGGCCGACATCCAGGGCCACACCGCGCGGGCGGTGTCCACCAGGCCGCGGTCCGGTCCGAGCACCGACACCAGCGTGCCGCCGGCCTTGCGGGAGGCGCTGACGATGCCGGGCCCGCGGACGCGCGCGCCGTACGGGAGGCTGTTGGTCTCGCCGATCTCGACGTCCGGGCGCCTGCCCGCGCGGCGCAGCGCGTCGGCGAACACGAGACTCCCGCCGCCTTCTCCGACCCACAGCACCCGCTGACCGTCCACGACGGCCGCGGCGAGCAGCTCGGCGAACGTGGTGTGACCGAACGCCGGGACGCAGACGACGATCAGTTCGGCGCCGCCGACGGCCGCGGCGGGGTCGGTGCTGGTGGCTGCGACGGGTGCCGGCACCGCGCCGTGCCACGGCGTCTTCAGCACGACCTGCCCGGCGGCGGCGATCGTGTCGAGGCCGGACGCGAACGCCGGCAGGTCGGCCAGCGTCACGTCCACGCCGTGGTGCGACAGCTCGACGGTGCAGGCGAGCGCGCCGGCTCCGGAGCCGAGGACGGTGGCGGTCGAGGGCAGCGCGCTCATCCGTGCACCGCCTCGGCGAGACGGGTCATGTGGTCGGCGACCTCGTCGGCCGTGCCGCCACCCACGGAGAGGATGACCGAGTCGACCCCGCGCGCGTCGAGCCGGCCGAGCTGTTCGCGGACGTGCGAGACCGGCCCGGCGATGCCGAACGCGGCGGCGATGTCGTCGGTGACCAGCTCGGCGGCGCGTTCGCGCCCGTCCGTGCGCACGGCCTCGCGCAGTGCGGCGACCTGGTCGCGGGGTAGCCCGTACACGTCGATCAGCTCGTCCGCGTAGGAGCCGCCGGCCATCATCAGGCAGCGGGGGCGCAGCCGTTCGTAGGCTCCGCGCTGGTCGTCGCCGACCTCGACGTCGAGCATCAGGCACACGTCGGTGCCGCCGCCGGTCTTGTCGCGGACGTAGTCGATGTGCGTGTCCGAGATGCCGTGGGTGATGACGCCGTCGGCGATCTCACCGGCCAGGGCCAGCATCTTCGGGCCGCGAGCGGCCAGGTGGACCGGGGTGCGCGCGGCGGGCCAGCGCAGCGCGGAACCACGGGCGCTGAAGACGTCACCGGCGACGTCGGCGCGGCCGGCCAGGAGCTCCCGGACGATCCGGGTGGACTCCGCGATGGCGGCCAGCGGCCGCTTGATGGAGATCTCCATCTCCTGCCCGAACTCGTAGCCGCCGCTGCCGAGGCCGAGCACGAAACGCTCGCCGGCCAGCTCGCCGATGGTCCCGGCGAGGCTCGCCAGCAGCGTGGGGTGACGCAGGAACGGGCTGGCCACCGCGGTGCCGAGGGTCGGCGTCTCGGTGTGCTCGGCCATCAGCGTCAGGGCCACCGCGACGTCGCGGTTGTAGTAGTGGTCGGCGAGCCACAGCTCGTCGAAACCGAGCTTCTCGGCGTGCGCCGCCAGGGCACCGACGTGGCCGATCGGTCGATCGAGCGGGATGGTGATGCCGTATCTCATGGCTGGGCGGTGTCCCCTTCTCGTAGCTGCCGCGTCGCGGCCGGTGCAAGCTCTCGCACCAGTCCGGCCAGTGCGTCGGCGCGGTACCAGGCGCTTGCGCGCAGGTCGTCGATGGGCGCGATGTCGTCGTGGACGGCGGTGGCCGCGGTGTCGACGCACGTCGCGTCGAGCGTGTTCAGGGCGGCTTCGGCGCGCGGGCAGCGCACGACGGTCGGTGCGACCGCGCCCGCGGCGAGGCGGACGTCGTGCAGCGCGACGGCGCCGCCCGGCTCCGTGCCGGAGCGGGGAGAACCCGGCGACCACGACCACGCCAGACTCACGACGGCGACGGCCAGTGCCCGGCGGTAGCCGAGCTTGCGGAAACCCGAGTGCGGCACCGGCGCGAGGTCGGCGTACTCGATCCACTCACCCGGCCGCAGCGTCGTGCGCCCGGGGCCGGCCAGCATCTCGCCGACGGGCACCGACCGGCGTCCGTCCGCGCCGCGCACGCCGAGGACGGCGTCGGTCACGACCAGCGGCGGCACCAGGTCCGCGGCGGGTGAGCCGTTGGCGATGTTGCCGCCGAGGGTGGCGCGGTTGCGGATCTGCGGAGAGGCGAACTGGGCGATGGCGTCGGTCAGCGCTACCGGGACCGGCTCCGGCGAGCGGGCGATCGCGCTGATCGGTGCGGTCGCCGACACCCGGACGCGGCCGTCCGCCAATCGCTCGACCGGTGGCCGCGGGTCGTGGATCGCGGTGAGATCCACCAGCTCGCCGCGCACGCCGTCCAGGCCGTGTACCAGCAGGTCGGTGGCCCCGGCGAGCGGACGGCCGCGGGCGCAGAGCGCATCCGCCGCCGCGGGCGTGTCGGCACGGGCCAGGGCGCGGCCGGTCATGCTTGGTCCCCGTCGTCGGCCGTGGCGAGCACGGCGGCCACCAGCTTCGAGTACCCGGTGCAACGGCACAGGTTCCCGGACAGGGCCTCGCGGACGCTGCTCTCGTCGACGTGGTCCGCCCCGGCCAGGTGGGCCGCCGCGGACACGACGACGCCGGGAATGCAGTAGCCGCACTGCAACGCCTGGTGGTCGACGAACTCCTGCTGAAGGCGGCCGAGCTCGCCCGCCGGGGCGAGGCCCTCCGCGGTGACGACGTCGCGCCCCTCGGCCTGCCCGGCGAACACGAGGCAGGAACAGACCGGCTCGCCGTCGAGCAGGACGGTGCAGCTACCGCACTCGCCGATACCGCAGCCCTCCTTGACACCGCGCAGGCCGAGGTCGTCACGGAGCACGTCGAGCAGCCGCGCGCCGGGGTCGTGCCCGCGCGCCGGGGTCCCGTTCACCCTCATGCTGTCGCCGCTCATGACGCACCCTCCGCGGGCTCGGCGCTCATGTTCTCTGGTCGCGCTCGGGTCCTCGCTCGCTCCGCTGCGCTCCGCCGGCCACTCCGCTCGCTCGTCCCCTCGCCGCTCATCGCCGACAGGCCGGCCCGCACCCGCTCCGGCGTCATCGGCAGGTGCCGCGGCCAGAAGCCGGTGGCGGATCCCACGGCGGCCGCGATCGCCGGCGCGGTCGGCACGACGACCACCTCGGACATCCCCTTGGCGCCGAACGGGCCGGTGTTCTCGTGCCCGGTGACCAGAACGGTCTCGATGGGCGGAACGTCCATGGCCGTGGGGATCAGATAGTTCTCCAGGCTCGTGGTGACCGGGACGCCGGCGTCCAGCCGGTACTCCTCGAACAGCGCGAAGCCGACGCCCTGGGCGACGCCGCCCTCGGCCTGCCCGACCGTGGCGCCGGGGTTCACCGCGACGCCGGCGTCGACCGCGCACACCACGCCGTGAAGCCTGATCTCACCGGTCAGCGTGTTCACCTCCAGCCGGACCACCTGCGCACTGCACCCGTAGACCGCGTGCGGCGCGTAGTCGGCCAGCGCCTCGGGAGGGATCCGGCCGATGTCGTCGACGTCGGGGAGAACGAACTCGGCCTCGTACTCGGCGCGGCCGGACGCCACCAGATGCGCGGCGACGTCGTCGAACGAGGCCCCGGTGTCGACACCGGGCTCGTCGAGCACGGCACGCAGCCGGCCGCAGACCTGGTGCACCGCCGAGCCTCCGGCGTACATGCTGCGCGAGGCCGCGGTGGCGCCCGACTCCGGCACGAGCTCGGAGTCGCCGACGTGCACCCGGATCCGGTCGTGGTCGATGCCGAGCGTGTCCGCCGCGATCTGCCGGTAGGCCGTGCCGATGGCCTGCCCGGTGTGGTTGGGGCCGGCCCAGATGTTGACCGTCCCGGTGGCGGAGACGATGAGCCGGGCCCGTGCCGTGTCGCCCTTCCCGCTGCCCATGCCGACACCCTTGATCGCCATCGCGATGCCGGTGCCACGGCGCCAGGGACCGGCCGAACCGGCGGCCCATGCGTCGCGGTCGCGCCACCACGGATGCGCGGCCGCCGCGTCGAGCGTCTGGCTGGCGCGCAGGCTGCGGCTGACGGTGTGCCCGTAGAGGCTGTGTGCGTCCCCCGGCCGGGTCAGGTTGGCGCGGCGGATCTGCACCGGGTCGAGGCCGAGCTCGACCGCCGCTTCGGAGACGGCGGTCTCGAGCGCGAACGCCACCTGCGGCGCGCCGAAGCCACGGAACGCGCCGGCGTTGGCGTTGTTCGAGTACGCGACGGTGCCGTCGAAGCGCGCGTTCGGCGCCGCGTACGGCCCGCTGGACAGCTCGGCGGAGGTCTTCAGGACGTTGCGGCCCGCGGTCACGTACGGCCCGGTGTCGGCGACGGCCCGGCTGTCGATCGCGCGCAGCGTCCCCGCCCGGTCGAACCCGAGCCGGACGCGCGTGCGGTAGGGGTGCCGCTTCGGCCCGGCGACGATCGTCTCCCGCCGCGACAGGTGCAGGTGTACGGGGCGGGTGGTGTGCCACGCGAGCAACGCCAGGTACACCGGTGCGGGGTCGTCGTTGCGTGACCCGAACGCGCCGCCGACGGGGTTGCTGACCAGCCGCACGTCGTCGAGATTCAGGCGCAGCGCGTGCGCCACCAGCTTGCGGTGCAGGCCCGGGTTCTGTGATCCGCACCAGACGGTGATCTTGCCGAGATCCCACTCGGCCATCCCGCCCGGCGTCTCGATGGCGACGTGCTCCTGCGCCGACGTGGTCGTGTCGACGTCCACGACGAGGTCCGACGACGACAGAGCGGTGGCGACGTCTCCCGACTCGAACGTGAGGGTGCCGGCGACGTTGCCCCGCGGGTGCACGGTGACGGGCGCGGGCGAGTCCGGTCCGTCGACGACCGGCAGCGGCTCGTAGCCGACCTCGATCAGGTCGGCCGCCCGGCGCGCCGTTTCGGGATCGGCCGCGGCGACGAGGGCGATCGCCTCGCCGACCTGGCGGACGACGTCGCCGGCCAGCACGGCGCCGTTCTCCGAGTCGGTGCCGAGCTGATTGCACGGCACGTCGCCGGCGGTGAGCACGGCCACCACGCCGGGCTCGGAGGCCGCCCGGGCGGTGTCGACGGAGACGATCCGGGCGTGGGGGTGTGCCGAGCGATGGACCGCTCCGTGCAGCATGCCGTCGACCCGACGGTCGGTGACGTACTCGAGATCGCCCGCCACGATCGCCGCCGCGTCGTCGGCCGGGAGGGACCTGCCGACGACGCCGGTGTGCGCCGGAGCCCTCGAGGTGCCCTGAGTGGTCTCCCGGGTCACGACGGCGTCTCCTGGATCTTGAGCTGGCGGACCACGTCGTCGCCGAGGCTGAGCCAGTTGCGTTCGACGAGCTCGCCGATCCGGCCGACGTCGGATGCCTCGCACGCGGCGATGATCTGTTCGTGGTCGTGCGCCGAGGCGTGGCCGGCGGCATCGTCGAAGAGCGCGTACTCGAATCTGCGCACCCGCGGCGTCAGCTGGTCGAGCAGCTCGGCGAGGACGGGGTTGCCGGACAGCTCGATGAAGACGTCGTGGAAGGCGGTGTCGGCGTCCATCATGCGGTCGCGGTCGCCGGACTTGGTCGCCTCGAGCAGGTCGGCGTTGTGCCGGTGCAGACGTTCGACGTCAGCGGCGGTCAGCGCGTCGACGGCGAGCCTGGTGGCCAGCGCGTGCAGCTGGGCCACGACCGGGAACACGGCCGCCGCATCGGCCGCGTCGACCTCGGTGACTCTGGTGGACGCGCCCGGGATCGCCTCGACCAGGCCCATGGCCTGAAGTTGCTGCAGGGCCTCGCGCACGGGCGTGCGGCTGACGCCGAGCTGTTCGGCCAGCTCCGAGTCGTTCAGCCGCTGGCCGGGGGCGAACGTGCCCGACACGATGTGGCCCTGTAGCTCGGTGAGCACCCGTTCGCGCAGGGACACCCGCCGTAGTCGGTTCAGCTTCACTCCGGACACGCGGTGAACATAGCAGAGCTTCCGAACAATATGAAGAGTGCAATATATTGCGTATCATCAACAGGCACTGCCGCCGAGAGCGAACGAGACGAGCGTGACCGACACAGCCCAGGCGCGATCGCTGTCCGTACGCGTCGTCCTCACCGTCGGCATCGGGCTGGTCGTGCCGTCCCTGCCCGCCTTCCTGATCGGCGCGACCGCCGCGCAGGTCCGCGACGACCTGGGCGTGTCGGAGGTGGTGCTCGGGGCCGCCGTCGCCGTGCTGTACATCGCCGGAGCCGCGGCCGCGCCGTTCACCGGGATCCTGGCCGACCGCCGCGGCGCCCGCACGAGCATCGCACTGGGGTCGATGGTGAGTGCCGGAGCCATGACCGGCATCGCGCTGTTCGCCGAGCGGTGGGGCGGACTGATGATTCTGATGGCGTGCGCCGGTGTCGGGATCGCTCTCGTCGACCCCGGCCTGACCCGTCTCGTCGCCGGGTCGGTCCCCGCGGGCCGCCGAGGGATGGTCTTCGGCATCAAGGAGGCGTCGATCCCGCTCGCCACGATGGTCGCCGGGTTCGCGGTGCCGACCATCGCGGTGACGGTCGGCTGGCGCTGGGTCTTCGCCGTCGGGCTGGTGCCGTTCGCCGCCGTCATGCTCCTGCTCGCCACCGCCGGGCCGTCGCCGCGTGACGCGGCTCCCGCTGCCGCTGTGGGGTCGGGGCCGCAGCACAGTCCCGGACGCACCGCCACGCTCGCGCTGGCGCTGGGGGCCGCTCTCGCGTCGATGGCGGCGACCGGGATCAGCGTGTTCCTGACCGACAGCGCCGTCTCGGCGGGGCTGAGCCAGTCGTACGGGGGGTTCCTGCTCGGGGTCGCCAGCGTGGTCGGCGTGGTCGTCCGGATCGCATCGGGGATGCTCGCCGATCGCCGCCCCGAAGCGGCCACGGCGCTGATGCCGTGGATGCTCGTCGCCGGCTCGGTGACGATGCTGCTCGGCGCGACCGGGACGGCGGTTCTTCTCGAGGTCGGGGCGGTCGGAGCGATCGCCGGTGGCTGGGGGTGGACGGCGCTGTTCTTCCTGACGCTCGTCCGTGCCGACCCGCTGCGGCCGGGAGCCGTGGCCGGGATCGGGCTGTCCGGGCTGGCGATCGGGAACGCGCTCGGACCGATCGTGTTCGGAGCGCTCGCCCAGTCCGTCTCGTACTCGGCGGCCTGGGTGCTGGCTGCGGCCGCCGCGGCGTCGGCGGCCGGGGCGATGTACGCCGGCGGTCGCCTGCTCGCCGTGCCGTCCTCGTGACCGTCGACCTTCCGCACCGCGGCGCGGAAGGTCGACGGTCACGAGGAGTTGCGTCGTCTTCGGGTGCCGGCTCAGGACGAGCGGCGCATCGCCCGCGTGCCGACCGCGAGGCCGAGTGCGGCGACCCCCACCGCGGCAAGTGCGCCGGCACCCAGGGTGTCCAGGGCGAAGTCGCCGTTGAACAGCGCGCGTTCCGCGTCGACCACGTAGCTCAACGGGTTGAACTCCGCCATGGTGCGCAGCCAGCCCGGGCCGCCGTCCACCGGCAGCAGGATCCCGGCCAGCAACAGCAACGGGAACAGCACGGTCTGCTGGACGGTCCAGAACAGCCACTCCTGGTTCTTCGAGGCGAGCGCCAGCGTGTACGACAGGGCGCCCAGCCCCACCGCCGTGATCGCCAGGATCAGCAACCCCAGGACCGCGCCACCCAGATGCAGGTCGAAGCCGAACGGCAGGCAGGCGCCGACGATGATCGCTGTCTGAACGATCAGCGGCACGGTCTCCTTCAGCGCGCGGCCGATGATCAGCGCCGGCCGCCGCAACGGTGTCACCAGCATCCGCTCGTGCGAGCCGGTCTGGATCTCGAACAGCAGGTTGGATCCGGTGAACGAGGTGCTGAACAGGCATGACATGACCACGATGCCGGGCACGAACCACTGCAGGGCGGAGCCCTGGCTGCCGAGGTCCGGCAGTAGTGGCGCGAACAGGCCGAGGAAGATCAGCGGCTGGATCATGCTGAAGATCACCGAGAACGGGTCCCGCAGGACCGGTCGCAACTCGCGGCTGAGAACGGTGGCCGTGTCGGACACGATGGTGGTGGCGCTCACGGGCGCGATGGTCGTACTCATGCTGCGATCTCCTGCTCTGTGGTGGCGGACTCGTGCGTGCCCGCGGGTTCGGCGCCGCCCTCGCGCAGGCTGCGGCCGGTCAGGTTGAGGAAGACGTCATCGAGTGTGGGCCGGGCGACTTCCACCGATGAGACGGCCACGCCCTGCTCCCCGATGCCCCGCAGCAGCCCGGGGACGACCTGCGGGCCGCCGACGACCCGGACGTGCACCGTGGCGCCGAGGGTCTCGACATTCGCGCCGGGGATCCGCCGGGCGACGTCGGATGCGGCGCGAGCGTCGATCTCGGCGCCGAAGCCCAACGTGACGTGGTCGCCGGAGTGGTTCGCCTTCAGCCGGGCGGGGGTGTCGTCGGCGATCACCCGGCCGTGGTCGACGACGACGATCCGCTCGGCCATCGAGTCCGCCTCGTCGAGGTAGTGCGTGGTCAGCACGATCGTGGTGCCGTACGCGGCGCGCAGGTGGACGATGTGCTCCTGCAGCCGCGCCCGGTTCTGCGGGTCCAGGCCAGTGGACGGCTCGTCGAGGAACAGCAGTTCGGGTGCGTGGATGAGACCCATGGCGATGTCCAGGCGCCGGCGCTGTCCGCCGGAGAGTGAGGAGACGGTCCGGTCGGCGACGCCCGACAGGTCCAGCGACTCGACGAGCTCGTCCGCGCGCTGCCGCGCCGCCGTGCGTGACATGCCGTAGGCGCGGCCCTGGCTGATCAGCTCGTCGCGGCCGCGCTGGCTGTGCGCGGCGCCGTTGCCCTGGCCGATGTAGCCGATACGTCGCCGTACCTCGCGCTGCTCGCCGACGACGTCGTGCCCCGCGACCCGCGCCGTCCCCGACGTCGGCGGGATGAGCGTCGTGAGCATGCGCAACGTGGTCGACTTGCCGGCGCCGTTCGGGCCGAGCACGGCGACGAGTTCGCCTTCGTCGACCTGCAGGTCGAGTCCGCGTACGGCTTCGACCGTCTCTTTCTTCACCGTGAAATGCCTGGTCAGTCCGTGGGTTCGGATCATCGCTGTGTCCATGTCGACCACGGTAGAGTTCATTCAGGCCACTTTCTGACCTCAATGACCGCGAGGATGAGTCTCATGGCGAACACGAGCGCACGGATGCTGCGGCTGTTGTCGTTACTGCAGACGCATCGGTACTGGCCGGGGACGGAACTCTCCGAGCAGCTGGCGGTCAGCGCACGGACGTTGCGCCGCGACGTCGACCGGCTACGCGAGCTGGGCTACCCCGTGGACGCCACCCGAGGGGTCGCGGGCGGTTACCAGCTTCGGGCCGGTGCCGCGTTGCCGCCGCTGCTGCTGGACGACGAGGAGGCCGTGGCCATCGCCGTGGGGTTGCGCAATGCCGCCGGTGGCGCCGTCGCGGGTATCGGCGAGACGTCCGTGCGGGCGCTCACGAAGGTGACGCAGGTGCTGCCGCCACGGCTGCGCCGGCGCGTGGACGCCTTGCAGACCTACACCGTGCCGGCCGTGTTCGGTGGCGGCCCGACCGTCGAGGCGCAGGACCTCACCGTCATCGCGCAGGCGTGCCGTGACGACGAGCGGTTGCGCTTCGACTACCGGACGCGGGACGGCGAACAGGCGACCCGTCAGGTCGAGCCGCACCGTCTCGTCTCGCTCGGGCGCCGGTGGTACCTCGTGGCCTGGGACGTCGAACGCCACGACTGGCGAACCTTCCGGGTGGACCGGCTCGCGGGCGCGACCACTACCGGCGCCCGGTTCCGTCCCCGCGAGCTGCCGGCCGACGACGCCGCGACCTATGTCCGCGACCGGCTGACCTCGATACCGACGCGGTACCGGGTCGTGGTCGACGTCCAGGCGCCGGCGGCCACCGTGCAGCGCGCCGTGTGGGACTGGGGAACCGTCGAAGCGCTGGACGAGAGCTCGAGTCGGCTGACCATGAACGTGGACGCCCTCGACTGGCCGGCCTTCGTGCTGGGGACGGTCGGCGCCGACTTCTCCATCGTCGAGCCGCCGGAGCTGCGTGACCACCTACGCCAGCTGGGTGAGCGCTTCATCGAGTCGACCTGACTGACTCAACGTCCACGACCTCTCGTTCCACCGAGCTCACGTCAGAGCTCGTGCCGATTCCGCTGATCCGTTGTCGTGGTGCTCATGGGTGCGGTGATCAGGCGGCACCCGTCGTGGTGATCATGCCGCGCGATGGTTCGGGCCGGCGCGGGGTTGGGTGGTGAGGTGGACGAGTCGGGTGACGAGGTGCCGTGTCGATTCGGCCCGGGCAGCGAAGACGGGCTGTCCGGCTGGGTTGGTGAACACGAATCTGCCGGGTCCGATGGTGTGGATGTGCCAGCCGCCTTCGTGGACGGTGGTGTGGTGGTGCCTGCACAGCAGCACCATTTCGTCGATGTCGGTCGAGCCACCGTTCGACCAGAAGGTCACGTGGTGTGCTTGGGTCCATGCGGCGGGGCGGTCGCAGCCGGGGAAGCGGCAGCCGCGGTCGCGGATGCGTAGCGCTTTGCGTTGTGCCGGGGTGGCGGTGCGGCGGGTGCGGCCGACGTCGAGGGGCTGTGAGTCGGGTCCGGTGATGATGCGGGTGATGTCCGCGTCGCAGGCCAGCCGGCGCACGGCCTCGCCGCGGAGGATCGTTCCATCAGGGAGTTCGCCGTGTCCGCCGGTCCGTGCCTGCAGGGTGTCGAGGTCACACGTGACGTTCAGGTGTGGCGCCTCGCCACCGGCGGTGGGCAGCTCACCGCTGTCGAGCTGGCGCCGGGCGAGCTCGACGAGCGCGTCGGCGCGTCGTTGCGCGGACGTGCGCATGTCGCGGCCACCACCGCGGCCAGCATCCTCACGACCAGCA
>NZ_PYGE01000013.1 GCF_003014555.1 Haloactinopolyspora alba | reverse complement strand
TGCTCGTCGCGTTCGGCGGCGGTGACCGAGGTGGTGGTGCGGACGTCGATGCCGCGGTCGGTGAAGCTGTCGGCCAGCCCGTCACCGGCGAACGGTTCGAAGCGGCCGAGCAGCCGTGGACCGCGCTCGATGATGGTGACGTTACTGCCGAGGTCGGAGTAGGCGCTGGCCATCTCGGACGCGGCGACGCCGCCGCCGAGAACGACGAGCCGGCGGGGGATCTCGGAGGCGGTGGTGGCCTCACGGCTGGTCCACGGCTGGACCTGGTCGAAGCCGTCGACGTCGGGAACCGCGGGCTCGGAGCCGGTGCAGACCGCGACGGCGTGACGCGCCGTCAGGGTGGTGCTCTGCCCGTCGGTACCGGTGACCGAGACCTGTCTGGTCCCGGACACGCGTGCGTGCCCTCGCACCAGGTCCACCGGGACACTGGCCAGCCATTCGGCCTGCCCCTGATCGTCGTGGTCGGCCCAGGTGTCGCGCCGTGCCTGCACCGCCTTGGCGTCCACCTTGCCGGCGACGGCTTGCCGGGCCCCGTCCACCTGCTGCGCCGCCCGCAGCGCCTCGGGTGGACGCAGCAGTGCCTTGCTCGGTATGCAGGCCCAGTGCGAGCAGTCACCGCCAACGAGGCCGGACTCCACGATGACCGCCGACAGCCCGCCCTGGACCGCACGCGCAGCGACGTTCTCACCGGTGGATCCGGCTCCGATCACGATCACGTCGTAGGTTCCGTCCGGCATGTGCTGTCTCCTCGTCGGTATGTCGCGGGCTGGGAGGCGAACTCACTCGCCGAGTTCGCGCATGACGGTATCGGCGAAGGCGTCCCAGTCGGTCCCGGGGTCGTGGTCCTTCCGCGCGTCACGTAGGGCCGCGCGCAGATCTTCCGCCTTGACGTCACCCGCGCGACCCCGCCCGTGGCCCGATCCGAGCAACTGTCCTGCCTGACCGGCGTAGCTTCCGTGTTCGCGTGGGTAGTCGCCGAGGCCCTCGCGGTAGCACCAGACGATGTCGTTCGCCTCGCCTTGCAGCCCGTCGCCGCGATTCATGCTCTGGCTCTCCGGCCGGTACGTCTCGCCGGGAAGGTCGCGTCCGCTCGGCATCCGGATCCCGAACTGTTCGCGAGTCCGTTCCTCCACCGCTTCTGTCAGATCCTCGCCCAGGTCGAGGGAGTCGAGTAGGCGGTCCTGCACGTACCGCGTGAGCATCTGCTCAGCCCGTTCAGCCTGGCCGGACCTCAACAGCCCGTGCGCTCGTCCACGGATCCGGCGTTGCTCTCGCAGGAGCGTGCGCTCGAAGCTCTCGATCTCGGCCGTGACGGGCCGGAGGAACGTCTCCGGGTTCTCGCAGGTGTGATACATCAGCCGCTTGAACGTCCGGGTGGCGTACCGGGTCGCCTCCTGTGGTGCGTAGTCGGCCGCCAGATGCGTGGACGCGGTGTCGCTGGTGAGGTAGCGGTGTTGCTTGAACTCCGGCGGGACGTCGTCGGCACCCAGGTAGACGGGCACGTACGGTGTCGTCACCGCACCGGTGACCGCGGTCCACAGCACGCGCAGCTCGGAGTGCTTCACATCCCGTAACTGCGCCACCTGGCCGTAGCCGGACCGGTCGTGCGACCACCGTGGGTCGCGGACGTAGGCGAGCATGTCCTCGAGCGACACCGGCGCGAGTTCCTCGGACAGCTCCCTTTCGAGGACCGCCTGCACGTTGTTTCCCCAGGGGTGGGTTTCGGTGATCTGCCGGTCGTTCGGCTGCCAGCCCGCGTAGACCTCCTGCGGGTCGAACACGTCGCTGGCCCCCGGATCGAACCAGCCCTGTTCGACGGCGAAGTCGACGAAGTTGTCCGAGGCCAGGTACTCGTCCGGGTGGTTCTGGAAGTCCACCGGGAACGGCTCGAGATAGCCCGGATAGGAGACGCGGGCCTCGTCCGGTCCGAGCCGCTCGGCCGCCCACAGTCCCTGGTTGCCGCCGTAGTTGACCAGCACCCAGCCTTCGTTCTCGTCGGCGAACAGGTGTGAGTTGCCGCCGTAGCTGGAGTAGCCGTACTCGTCGATCAGCCCGCCGACGATCTGGACGGCCTCGCGTGCGGTCGTCGCGCGTTCCATGGCGATGCGGGACAGGTCACTGTAGTTCGGCCCGGTCTGCGGCTGCTCGGTGAAGGCCAGCAACCGGTCGCTCGTGGGCGACCAGATGTCGCGGGCGGCGACGCCGTGCTCGTTCAGCCCGCCGTTGGTCAGCGGCGCCGGGAAGCCGGCGAACTCCGAGTAGTGCGACGTGATGTACCGGTTCGTCTCCCGCGCCTGCGGGATCTCGGTCAGCTCGCCGGGCATGCGCGCCTCGCCGGTGATGCCGACGGTGGTGGTGGCGTCCTCGGGGAACGTGCGTGACGGCACGATCTCCAGCCAATGGCTCGACGGCTCGTGGCCGAAGCCGCCGAGCAGGACCGAGCCGTCCTCGGTGAGGTTGCTGCCCACGTAGAAGCCGATGCTCTTGGTCGGGATCTGCGCCGGTGTCTGCCGGTCGTGTTTTGCGGGGGTAGCCGCCGGGCGTTCGCCCGGATGGTCAGCCGCGGCGGTCAGCGGCAGCGCGAGCGACACCGCCGCGCCCACAGTGAGTAGTTGACGAAGCTCGTTCCGGAGCCGGATCTGAGCCATGACGCCGACACCCTTTCTCTTCTCGTGAGCACTCTGCGACGCACCACGGCACGTCGAGAGGCACGCCCGTCGTTGTCCATGCGCCTTTACCCGCAATTCGGCCGTCGAAGCGGTACGGAATGCGGCTCATGTGCGCTTCGTTCAGTCGGTGCCGGGATTGATGCCGGGATTGATGCCGGGATCGGTGCCGGTGTGTGGGATGATGTCGCAGAGGCCGCCGCAGTCGGCCGGGTCGAGTTCCCGCGCGCGGCGGGCCAACTCGAGCAGCCGGCCGCGGGTCTGCTCCAGTTCGGCGATGCGACGCTCGACCTCGGTGAGCCGCTGGTCGACGAACTGCTCGACGTGGCTGCACGGGGTCGTACCGCCGTCGCGGATGCTCAGGATCTGGCCGATCTGACGAAGGGTCAGCCCGGCTGTCTGTGCGGCGCGGATGAACTGGACACGGTCGACGGTGCCGCGGTCGTAGTCGCGGTATCCGGACGGTGTCCGCCCCGGGTCGGGCAGGAGCCCTTCGTCCTCGTAGAACCGCAGCGTCTTCGTGCTGACCTCTGTCTGCTGCGCCAACTCGCCGATCCGCATGGGGCGCTCCCTCGGCTTGACCTTCCAGTGCGCTGGAATCTCTATCGTCGCACTCATGACGGCAACGGACGACCTCGCGGTGATCGGCTCCGGTGGTGCGGCGTTCGCGGCGGCGATCGCGGCGCGGCGCAAGAACCGCAGCGTGGTGATGGTCGAGCGCGACACCGTGGGCGGCACGTGTGTCAACACCGGTTGTGTGCCGTCCAAGGCGTTGCTGGCGGCCGCGGACGCTCGGCGGGTCGCCCTCGAAGCGCGGTTCCCGGGCATCGACTCGAGCGCCGGCGAGGTGGACGTCGCCGCGCTGATCAGCGACAAGACCGAACTCGTGGAGCAGTTGCGTGCGGACAAGTACGTCGACCTGGCGGCCGAGTACGGCTGGCGGGTTGTATCGGGAACCGCCCGGTTCGTTCCCGGGCCGGCCCTGGAGGTGGCGCTCGCCGATGGCGGCCGGGAACGGGTCGAGGCCGAGCAGTACGTCGTCGCCACCGGCTCGGCTCCGGCGGTGCCACCGGTCGAGGGCCTGGACGAGGCCGGGTACCTGACCTCGACGACAGCGATGGAGCTCGACGCACTACCGGCCTCGATGATCGTGGTCGGTGGCAACGCCGTCGGCCTGGAGCAGGCGCAGCTGTTCGCCCGGCTCGGTGTCAGCGTGGCGGTCGTCGAGGCACTGGATCGGCTCGCGCCGTTCGAGGAGCCCGAGGTTTCCGCCGCCGTCGCCGGGGTGTTCGCCGACGAGGGAATCTCGGTGCATGCCTGTACTGCGGTCACGGCGGTGCGCCGGGACGACACCGGTTACGTCGTCACCGGCGAGTGCGGTGGGCACACCGTCGAACTGCGGGCTGAGCAGCTGCTCGTGGCCACCGGGCGCCACCCCGTCACCGACGGGCTCGGCCTGGAGGCGGTCGGCGTCGAGACCGGACCGCGCGGCGAGATCGTCGTCGACGAACAACTCCGCACGACGAACCACCGCATCTGGGCCGCCGGCGACGTCACCGGCCACCCTCAGTTCGTCTACGTGGCCGCGGCGCACGGCAGTCTCGCCACCGACAACGCGCTCGACGGAGCCGCACGCGCGCTGGACTACCGGCACCTGCCACGAGTGACCTTCACCAGCCCTGCCTCAGCCTCCGTCGGGCTCACCGACGCCGAGGCGGTCGAGCAGGGACACGCCTGCACCTGCCGCGTCCTGCCGCTTCAGTACGTGCCCCGCGCCCTGGTCAACCGGGACACCCGCGGCGTCATCAAGCTCGTCGCCGAAACCGGCACCGGCCGGCTGCTGGGCGCCCACGTCGTCGCCGAGGGCGCCGGGGACGTGATCGCCGCCGCGGGCTACGCGCTGGCCAACCGGATGACGGTTGATCAGATGGCCGAGATGTGGAGCCCGTACCTGACCATGGCCGAAGGCCTCAAGCTGGCCGCCCAGGCCTTCGCCCGCGACGTCACCAAGCTGTCCTGCTGCGCCGCCTGACCCGGCGCCGGATCTCCTGGAGGAAACAGTCATGACCAGTGCCGACGATCGCATAACGAGGTTCAACGCCGAGTTCGGCATCACCCTCATGAACGACTCGCAGGCAGCGCTTCCGCCGCCGCTGCGTGATCTGCACCGGACCGTGCTGACCGCGTTCGTGAACACCGGGGAGGCGCCGAGCACGAATTGGGTGAGCGAGCAGGCGGCTCGGTTCGGACTCGACCCGGACCAGGCACTCGGAGCCCTCGACCGGGCGGACCTCGTGCACACCGCCGACGGCGCCGTCACCGTCGCCTACCCGTTCTCCGGCGTGCCGACGCCGCACCGTGTACAGCTGGACGACGGTGCCACCAGTTGGGCCATGTGCGCCGGCGACTCTCTGGGGATTCCGTTGATGGCCGGCCGCGATGCCACCATCTCCAGCGCCGATCCGCACACCGGCGAAGGGATCCACATTCAGTGCCGCGACGGCGCGTTCACGTGGCAACCCGACAGCACGGTCGTGCTCGTCGGCGCCACGACGGGGTGCGGCACCGCCGCCGAAGCGGCCTGCGGGCACGTCAACTTCTTTGCCGACCCGGTCAACGCCGAGGCGTACCTGCGGGCGCACCCGGCGGTGACGGGCGAGATCTACGATCAATCCGACGCCGTCGAGATGGGGCGGTTCATCTTCGGCCCGCTGCTCGATCGCTGAGCCGGTGCGATGTGGCCTTCAGGAGCTGCCGCGGATCATCAGGTCGAGGCCGAGCTCGAACTGCGCGTCCGGGTCGGACTGTCCACAGAAGACGTCCGCGACGCCGGCGAGGTCGTCGGGGGTACCCGGGCGCAACAGGTCACGCACGGACGGAACGCACCCGGGGCAACCGAGGCCCCAGCTGAGGTAGGCGAGCGCGTGGCCGAGAGCGTACGACGTGAGGGTGCGCAACAGCTCGTAAGCGCGATCTTCGGCGACGCCGCTGTCGACGGCCGCGGTGATGTGTGCCCGGACGGCGCGTAGGGCGGGAATGGGCATGACCTGCCGGGCGGTGATCAGCGGTGCCGCGTTCGGGTGCTGGTGGAGGACGTCGCGCAGCGCGTGCGCGAACTGGCGGTAGCCGCGGTGCCAGTCCGGGTCGGGCGGCGCGGCGTCCTCGACCTCGGTCCAGAGCGTCTCCACCACGCCGTCGAGGACGTCGTCCTTGCCGGCGACGTGGTTGTACAGCGACATGCCCTTGACGCCCAGCTCGGCACCGAGCTTGTGCATGCTCAGCGACTCCAGGCCGTGCTCGTCGACGTAGTTCAGCGCGGCGCGCAGGATCCGGTCCCGGGTCAGGGGTGCGCGTCCGGTGTCCGTTGCCGCTCGTGTCGTCGCCATGGTTGACAACTTACACCATAAGTTCTAGCGTCGCCGAACATGGGCTTACGGCATAAGTGAGGAGCCGTCATGGAAGCGGTACTGACCGAGAATCCGGCGTCGGCGGGCACCGCGCCCGGCGCGGCGATCGAGCTGTCCGGACTCGGAAAGGCCTACGGACGCGGCGAGCACGCGTTCGCGGCAGTCCGCGAGACGACACTGTCGGTGCCCTGGGGGCAGGTGATCGGCTTGCTCGGCCCGAACGGCGCGGGCAAGACCACCACGATCAAGATGATCTGCGGCCTGATCACGCCGAGTACGGGGTCGATCACGTTGGGCGGTTACGACGTGGCGCGACAGCGCAGTCACGCCGTCCGCCAGATCGGCGCGGTGCTGGAAGGGTCCCGCAACGTGTACTGGCCGATGTCGGCGTGGGAGAACCTGATGTACTTCGGGCGACTCAAAGGCCTGCGCGGATCGGAGGTCCGCCCGCGCGCACGCCGGCTGTTGACCGATCTTGGGCTGTGGGAGCGCCGGCACGAGACTGTCGGCTCGTACTCCCGGGGGATGCAGCAGAAGGTGGCGGTGGCGGCCGCTCTGATCACCGACCCACCGATCATCCTGCTGGACGAGCCCACGCTGGGCCTGGACGTCGAGGCGGCGCGCACCGTGAAGGACTGGATCGCGCATCTGGCCGCGGACGACGGCAAGACCGTCGTGTTGACCACGCACCAGCTCGAGGTGGCTCAAGAGCTGTCCGACCGGATCGCGGTGATCAAGGAGGGCGAGATCATCGCGGATCTGCCCACCACCGAACTGCTGGCCCGGCACGCCGAGAACCGATACGAGATACGCGTCGCCGGGTCGCTGGACGGGAACGTCGGCGGATTGCCCGCGGGGGCGCGGGTCGAACCGGACGGCTCCGGGACCCGGGTGCTCTTGCCGGACGCCGACAGCGCCACCGTGTACGCGGTCCTCGATCAGCTCGCGGCGGCGGACCAGCAGCTCGTGTCGGTGGCGCAGGCACGGCCGAGCTTGGAGGCGGTCTTCATCCGCCTCCTGCACCACGCAGGTGCGGCGCCGACGCCGGAGGCCGGAGGGGAGGGGACGACGCCGTGACGATGTCGCTGTCCGCCCCTGTCGCCAGTACGCGAGGGTCGTGGGTGGTCCTGCAGACCCGGCTGGTCGCCAACGAGACCGGCAAGGGCGTACGGCTGATGTGGCGACGACGGTCCATGGTGGTCGTCGGCATGGCCATGCTGGCGCTCAACTATCTCGGCATCACCTTCTTCATCGGCGGCGGGCACGTCGTCGAGCCACTGATGGTCGAGACGCTGCCCGCGTTGCTGGCGGTGGTTCTGGCCAGTACCGCCGCGGTTCAGGGCAGCGGCGGCATCGCGGAAGAGATCTACGGCGGAACGCTCGAGCAGGCGCAGATGAGTCCGGCCACACCTCAGGTGCAGATCCTCGGCCGGATCGCCGCGCTGGCGGTCGAAGGGCTGGCCGGCGCGGTGGTGCTCGGGGCCGTGTTCGCGCTCGGGTTCGGCCTCGACTACGACCTGCACCCGGCCGCCCTGGTGCCGGGCGTGCTCACCGTCGTCGACGCCCTCGGATACGGCCTGCTGCTCGCGGCGCTGACGGTGCGCATCGCGAGCATCGGCGCCATCACACACGTGTTCAACATGGTGGTCATGTTCTTCGGCGGGATGATCGTGCCGATCACCGTCTTCCCGGACGCCCTCGAGACCTTCGCGCAGTTCGTCCCGACCGCCCTCGGCGTCCAGGCCGTCAACACCACGATGGCGGGCGAGCCGTTGTCGGCGACATGGTCCGACGGGACGCTGCCCTGGCTCGTGGTGCACGCCGGCGTGCTGGTCGCGCTCGGGCTGGTGACGTACATCGTCAACATCCGACACGCGCAGCGGGAAGGAGGACTGAGCCCGCGATGAGCACGAGATACCTGGTCGCCGTGGGGAACGAGATCCGCAAGGGCCTGCGGTTCGCCTGGTCGGAGCGGCTGCAGATCCTGATCGAGCTGCCCATGTTCGGTGTGTTCATTCTGCTGCTCGGCCCGCTGCTCGGCCAAGGGGAAGTCGTCGTCGGCGGAGAGGTCGAGTGGGCGCTCGACAGCGCGACGACCTCGGTGATGCTGGTCTGGTTCGTTCCGTTCATCTTCTTCTACATGCAGGTCGTCAAGATGTTCTGGCGGCTGCTTGGCGAGATCCAGGCGGGCACGATCGAGCAGGTCTACCTGTCGCCGTTGCCGCCCTGGCTCGTCGCCGCCGTCGGCCGGGTGGTCGCGGCGTTCCTGGAGACCTTGCTGGTCGCTGCCGGCACGGTCGCGATCGTCGCGCCGTTCGTGCCGATCCGGGTGGACTGGAACGCCGCCGCACTGCTTCCCGCCGCAATGATCATGCTCGCCGCCGTCGGCGTCTCGCTGATCGTCGCGGGAGCGACGTTGGTGTGGAAGCAGATCCAGTTCGTCAACGACACCGTGCTTCTGGTCGTGATGCTCTTCAGCGCCAGCGCGGTCCCGCTGATCGACGTGCCGGCCTGGTGGGCCGACGCGAGCCACGCGTTCCCGCTCACCGACGGCGTCGGGAGCCTGTACACAGCCCTGTTCACCGACGGATCCGTCACCGAGCCGTGGGGCATGGGAGGGCTCGTCCCGCTGCTCGTGGTGACGTTCAGCTACCTGGCCGCCGGCATCGTCGCGTTCGGGTTCGGCGAGCGGGTCGCCAAGCGCCGCGGCACGCTCGGGCGCTACTGAGCCGTCGGAGTCTCGCGGTGGATGAGCCGCCGCGGCGGGATTCGCTTCGGTGGTGGGCGGAACAATTCTTGGGATTCCTCTGACACAACGGAAGGCGAAGTCTGTCGACAATGGCGTGACAGGACGGTGATGTCGATGTCTTACCTGTCACGACACGAGAACTCCACACGCCATGCTCACGACGAGCCGGCGGTTTCCGTGTCCGGAGCCGGTGCGCTGGACGCTGTCCTCGCCAGTCTCGATGACGGGCTGATCATCGCCGGGCTCGACGGCCGTGTCACCTTCCACAACGCCGCGGCCGCCCGGCTGCTCGGCGTCACCGGCGGCCTGCTCGCGGGTGCGTGCCTCAACGAAATCGGGCGTCAGCTCGGAATCCGTTCCACGGCGTCGCAGCCCTCGACGTCAATGCACGTGACCGCGACCGTCGCGGGCCGGCGCCGTAAGCTGCGCCTGCGCTCGTTCCCCGTCCGCGACAGCAGGGCCGTCACGCTCGGTGTCGGTTACCTGGTCGAGGACATCACCAGCCCCAAGCGCATCGTGCTGCGCCACCGCGACCTGGAGCTCGACATGCACGCGATGACCGCGCGCGTGCGAGGCCGCCGGGTCACTCTCACCCGGACCGAGCTGGCACTTCTGCGTCTGTTCATGGAGAACCCGGGCACGACGCTGCGTCATGCCCGGGTGCTCCGTCAGATCTGGGGACCGAAGTACGGCGATGAAGCACATTACGTCCGGGTCTATGTGAACCGGTTGCGGCGCAAGATCGAGGCGGACCCCGCCAATCCGACGTACCTCGTCACCGAACGCGGCATCGGCTACCGCTTCGCCGGGTGAGCCGGTGGGCGCCCACGAAGCGGTAGCCGATGCGTGCCGGCGGATCAGCCGGCGGGTTCGAGCCGGATGGTCAGCGCCGTGTTCTTCTCGACCTCCTCCCGGCTGTAGTACAGCGGGAAGGTCTCGCCGTTCGCCCACGGGACGAACAGGTTCTCGTAGAACTGGCTCTCCGGGTCGCCGGACTGGCCGGGGTTGGTCATCGCCTGGGCATCGTCCCAGTTGCCCGGCTCGGCGATGTAGCGCCACGACGCCCCGGCGTCACCGACGGTGTTGTTCACCGGTTCCTTCTCCATGGGCTCGATGTCGATCGCCTCCCGGGTCTGCGGGTCCACCAGCGCGGACAGCGGATGGATCAACTCCAGCTGGTTGTAGTGGCCGTATCGCCAGCGGTCCGGGTCGGACCCCTGGTCTTCGGTCAGCTTCCGCGCGGCAGCCGCGAGACTCGAGGTGATCGCCGCGTCCCGCACCGCGACGGCGTCGCCGTCGAACCACTTCTCCGGGTTCCGGATCATGTCCACGGCCGTGGTGTCGGCCACCGCCCCGATCTGCTCCACCACGGCCGGGTCGTCGACGGCCGCCTCGAGCAGCGCCTTCCCGAGGAAGCCGTCCCCTGTGCCGGGTGCGCCGTGGATGTCCGTCCAGACGTCGAACACCGCGGCCGCGCCGGAGTCGGCGTTCATGTCGTGGTCCCAGCCGCGGAGCAGGTCGAGCGCCTGCCGGACGCCGGGATCGTCGGAGGTGACCTCGTCGAGCTCGTCGGTGATCAGCCTGCCCGGGACGGAGACGTGGTCCGTCTGCAGCGCCAGCATCGACTCCTGGGTGGCGTCGTCCATCTCGCCGAGAACCTCACGCGTGCGTATCGCGCGCCAGGGGTCGGACGCCTCGAACCCGATCTTGCGGTTGACGTACTCGGGCAGCGGACCGGTCTCGTGGTCGTCGAACAGCCTGGACTCGTTGTTGGTCTGCAACCACCCGCGTTCGGGGTTGAAGCTGACCGGCAGCTGGTCCATGTCGTAGTAGCCGTCCCACTCGTAGCTGCCGTCGCCGGGCACGGGCAGCAGGCCGTCCCAGTTCGGGCGGATCGGGGTGCGGCCGGCCGGCTTCCATCCGATGTTGCCCTCGACGTCGGCGTACTGCTGGTTCTCGCCGGGCGTTCCCCACCGGTTCAGCGACGTGTGGAAGCCTCGCCAGTCGCCTTCGCGCATGTACTCGATGCTGCCGAAGTACGCGGCGGTACCCGGTTCGGTCCATACCGTGCGTACTCCGAAGGCGACCTTGCTCTTCGGGTCCTGATAGATGACCGGCCCGTGGCGGGTGAACCTCATCTCGACCGTCTCGGTCCCGCCGCCGCGAACCGGGATCTCCTCGGTCTTCACCCGCATCGGTTCCCAGCGGCCCTTGTAGCGGTACTGGTTCGGCTTGCCGGGGCGCGTCTCGTAGACGTACAGGTCTTCCTGGTCGATGTCGTAGATGGTCAACCCGAAGGCGATGTCCTGGTTGTGGCCGAGCGAGAGGCCGGGCAGGCCCGGTTCGCCGGCGCCGATCACGTCGATGCCCGGCGCGTTGAGATGTGCGATGTAGCGAAGCGAGGGAACCGACTGCCCCCGGTGCGGATCACTGGCGATCAGTGCCCCGTCGGTCTTGGTGCGCTCGGGAGAGACGGCGAACGTGTTGGAGCCGGGATCGAGGTCGTCCGGGTTGTCCGGCAGTTGCCCGATCTGGTCCCCGGCCTTGCGGCTGCCTGGCGGCGCCGGCTCGACTGTCCGCCCGTTCACGGTCGCCTCGCCGAATCCGCCGAGCGACTCCAGCTCCGCCTGGTCGAAGTCGACGCCCTGGGTGGCGAGGTCGTAGGTGCGCAGGAGTTCGTCGGGATCCTCGGGGAAGCTTTCGAGATCGAGACCATCCGGCACCTGGGTTTTCCAGCCGGCATCGAGCGGCTCCCGGATGTCTTCGTACTGCAGCCCGAGGTCACGGGCGACGTAGGCGCGTTCGACCTCGGACCGGAGGTTTCCGACGAGGGCGTGCGACCGGAGCCGGACGACGTCCTCCGGCTTCCAGAGTTCGGGCTCGTAGCGAAGGAACTCGAACTCCCATGGCATGAGCTCCTGGTTCTTCCGGGTGAGCTTGACGTAGGCGTTGATGCCTGCCGTGTAGGACTCGGCGATCTCCTTCGCGTCGTTGCCGTAGGACAGCCATTCCCAGTACATGTCGTCCCGGTAGGAGAACATCCGATTGGCGCGATCCTGCTCGACGTACGCCGGGCCGAACACCTCGGAGAGCTGCCCGAGACCCTTGCGGCGCCACAGATCGATCTGCCACAGCCTGTCCCGCGCCGCGTTGAACCCCTGCGCGAAGAACGAGTCGTAATGCTCACCGGCGTAGATGTGCGGCACGCCGTAGTCGTCGACCAGGATGTCGACCGGCTCCGACAGCCCTTCGACCGTGTACACGTCGTCCGGCCGCTCCTGCGTCGCGGCGGTGCCGGCGCCCTGAGCCACCGCTACCGTCGCGATCACGGCCGTACCCAGAGCTAGGGCGGCGCGCGCTCTCGTCCGATGGATCATCGTCGCTGTCCCTTCGTTGGCGGGCCGCGTGAGCGGCACGGGCGGACTGGAAGGAATCACCGACCTGGCTATCAGAGATCGCAGGTGACGCCCGGGCAGGCGGACGGTTCGTTGATGCGATGTTGATGCACGGGTTCGGCTATGGATTCGGAGACGGTGACACAGCGGTCAACGGTTGCCATTCATGTCACCCCGGAAGACAAAGCACCCTGGAAGACGAAGCGGTCCGGCGCGATCCGGGCACACCACGAATGCCGGTGACTTCAATCACGGTGCAGCTCGGCGGCGTCCGGCACCGTTGAGACCGCGTCAGTCCCTGCCGACGTCGCCGGCCGCCCGCAGCCCGGCGCGGAACCCGGCCTGGAACCGCGTGCGTCCTCCGAGCTGGTCGAACATCGTCTGCAGCCGGCGCTGCAGCGTGCGGGCGCTGACCCCGAGCTGGCGGGCGACCGCCTCGTCCTGCATCCCGCTCGCCAGCAGCGCCACGACGTCGAGGTCCAACGTGGAGCCGGACGTGGCCGCGGTGCCGGACTCGGACAGCTCCAGCGGAGCGGCGGTGCGCCACAGCGCCTCGAACAGCGACACCAGGGCGTCGAGCAACGCACTGGCTTGGACCACCAGGGCGCTCTCGACCGTCACCGGTTTGGACGTGAGCGGCAGGATGGCCACCTTGGCGTCGGCGATCGCCAGCTTGATCGGCACTTCGCCGATACGCGCCTGTTCGCCGGCGGCGACGCACCGTTTGACGTGCATGAGGATGGCCGGGTCCTCGAAAGCGCTCGGCCCGTAGATGCTCCGCGCGCGGACGCCGCGCCGCATCCCTGCCTCCTGGGCGAGGTTCGGCTGGCCGGTGTCGATCGCGAACGGCGGCTTGATCAGCCCCAGCACCTCGTGCTGCGCCATCTCGTGCAGTTGGTAGTAGCGCCGCGCCACGGCGTCGGGCCCGTTGACGATCTCGATCAGCTGCTCCGGCTCACCGTCCGGGCTCCAGGTCTCTTCGGCGGCCAGCACCGTCGCCGCCGCACGGCTGGACGCCAGCTCGTCCTGGCGTCGCGCCGCGAGCGCGTCGATGGCCACGGTCGGCGGCGTGGCCGTCAGCCGTAGCGGCCGGCCGGCGAGCCGGCTGACCAGACCCAGCTGTTCCAGGCTCGGCACCAGCCGGCGCAGCGCGTCCGTCGAGAGTCCGGCCGGCTCCGCGAGCTTCGACAGCGGCAACGGGCCGTGCCGCAGCAGCGCCCGGTAGGCCGCCTCCTCCGCGGCCGACACGCCGAGCCCTGCCAGCAGCCCTTTCTCGGTCTCCGACATCTCCACCACCTCTGGCCAACTCTCGACATGTCGAACTTACGCCACCGTATGGGCATTTACTGCCGTACAGAGCGCGCGGTAAGAACGGACGATCTTGCCCCTCCCGGAGGAGAGCCCATGCCGCCGCTATTCCATCGCACCCCCAGACGTTCCGGCCCGCGCCCGGCACGCGCGACCGCCGGACTGCTGGCGCTCCTGCTCCCGGTAGCGGGGCTCAGTGCGGCCGGCGCGTCCGCGGCACCGACCACCGCGCCGGACACCGGCACCGAGTCGAGAGAACCGCGCACGGCCGACACGACCGAAGCGAGCGCCGCTACCGAAACCGAGGCAGGCAGTTACGACCTCACCCTCGTCACAGGCGACACCGTGCACGTCACCGTCGACGCCGACGGCCGGCAGCGCGCCGAGGTCTCGCCGGCGCCACGGCCGGACGGATCGAGCCCGGGCTTCTGGACCCACCGGCGCGGTGACGACCTCTACGTCATACCGCAGGATGTCGCGGACCTGGTCCCGCGCCGGCTGGACCCCGCGTTGTTCAACGTCAGCGGACTGATCGAGAACGGCCATACCGACACGCAGAGCGATGACCTCGAGGTGATCGTCACCTACCGCTCCCGGGCCCGGCTGCGCACACAGGCCGCGCCGGGCAGCGGTGACGTCCGGCAGCTGGAGAGCGTGAACGGGCTCGGCCTGCACATCGACAAGGAGGACGACACCGCCGCGATCAGGCGGGCGCTGCACCGGCTCGCCGACCGCCCGAAGGCGCGCACTCTGTCCTCGGGTCCGTACGCCGGCCTCGACAAGATCTGGCTGGACCGCCGGATCGAGCCCGCTCTGGACGAGAGCACAGCGCAGGTCGGCGCGCCGTCGGCCTGGGAGCAGGGTTACGACGGCTCCGGTGTCACGGTCGCCGTGCTCGACACCGGCATCGACACCGACCACCCGGACCTGGCCGAGAACGTGGTCGCGTCCCGGAACTTCACCGACTCCGACACCGCCGACGACCGGCGCGGGCACGGCACCCACGTGGCCTCCACCGTCGCCGGGTCCGGCGCAGCGTCGGACGGGCGCTACACCGGCGTCGCCCCCGGGGCGGATCTGCTGAACGGAAAGGTGCTCAACGACGCCGGCACCGGTTCGACCAGCCAGATGATCGACGGGATGGAGTGGGCCGCCAAGCAGGGCGCCGACATCGTGAACATGAGCATCGGCATCCGCGGCGGGTACACCGACGGGACCGACCCCGGCAGCGTCGCCGTCGACGCGCTGACCGAGCAGTACGGCACGCTGTTCGTGGTCGCCGCCGGCAACGACGGCCCGAGCGACAGCACCGTCACCACCCCGGCCACCGCCGACCGCGCGCTGACGGTCGGCGCTGTCGACAAGGACGGCGACATCGCCGAGTTCTCCAGCCGCGGACCCCGCGCCGGTGACCGCGCGCTCAAGCCCGACGTCACCGCGCCCGGCGTGCACATCGGCGCAGCTCGCGCGGACGGTACCGCGCTGTGCGAGTTCGTGTGCTCCCAGCCGGAGGACGGGCCGATCAACGAGCACTACACGGCCGCGTCCGGAACCTCGATGGCGTCCCCGCACGTGGCCGGCGCGGCCGCCCTGGTCGCGCAGGCGCATCCCGGCCTGGAGGCGACACAGCTCAAGTCACGGCTGATGAGCACGGCGTCGCCCAGCGACGACCTGTCGATCTACGCCGAGGGAGCCGGCGAGGTCGACGTCGCCGCCGCGCTCACCGCCCCACTGCTGACCGCTCCCACCTCGGTCAGCCTCGGGAACTTCCGTTACCCGCACGCGCAGCGCGATCCGGTCGAGCGGACCATCACCTACACCAACCCGGGCGACGAGGCCCGCACGGTCGAGCTGGCGATCGACGTCGAGAACGGCGACGGCGAACCTGCCCCGGAGGGCGCGCTCACCCTGTCCGAGCGGACCCTCACCGTGCCGGCGGGTGGATCCGCCACCGCCACGCTCACGCTCGACACCACCCTGCCCGGCTTCGGCCAGTTCGGTGGCGCGCTCGTCGCACGGACCGCCGACGGAGACTCCCTGCGCACGCCGGTTGGCTACTACAAGGAGCCGGAGCGCTACGACCTGCACGTCAAGGGCATCGCCCGCGACGGTCGCGAGGCGTACGGCCGCTTCAGCGTGCTCGACGTGGTGGACGGCAGCGTCGCCGCCAAGCGCGCCTGGGGCAAGGACAACGAGACCACCTGCACCACCGAGCAGCGGGCGAGGACCAACTGCATCCGGGTGCCACCGGGCACCTACTCGATCAGCGGCCTGATCGCCACACTGCCGCAGTGGGCACCGGCCGGTCAGGTACCCGGGCCGTTGGCCGACTACCTGAACACCTCGCTGGTCAGCGAGCCCGAGGTCACCATCGACAGCGACACCACGCTGACCTTGGACGCCCGCGACGCCGTCGAGGTGGAGATCGAGACGCCCGACCACGAGACGAAGCGCAACGACGGCGCCGCCCGGTATCTCAGCCTCACCAGGACGCCCGAGAACGGGCCGGCCATCGGGGACGGCCTGCTGATCAATCCCCGGACCCAGCTGCAGGAACGGCTGTTCGTGCAGCCCACCGAGCAGGTCACCCAAGGACAGCTCGCGGCCTACACGCAATGGGGGCTGGCGGCCCCGGCGATCACGTTCGACGTCGCCGGCTCGGACAGCGTGCCGCTCAACCCGATGTACTACGACCGTGCCTGGTTCAGCGACAACTCCCGGCAGTACCCGATGCTGGACGGTACCCACGAGCTGCCGGTGGTCGACGCGGGGACGGCGACCGCGGACGAGATCGACGGTCTGGACCTCGACGGAGCGTTGGCGCTGGTCCGCCGCTCGGATGCCGTCCCGGTGCCCGAGCAGTCCGGCAACGCGGCCGAGGCCGGCGCCGCGATGGTCGCGATCTACAACGACGTGCCCGGCTCCAACGCGGACCCGGGCGTGCCCGGGGACTTGCAGGTGCCCACGGTCCGGCTGTCGCACGCGGAGGGCACCGGCCTGCTGGACCTGCTGCAGAAGCAGCAGGTCACGGTCGAGGCCGTCGGTCAGCCGGTCAGCCCGTACCAGTACAACCTGACCTACACCGAGAAGGGGCGGATCCCACAGGACCTGCACTACGTCGCCGACACCGACGAGCTGGCCGCGGTGGAGAACAGCTTCCACAGCCAGCTCGGCGAAGAATTCACCTTCACCGAGACCTGGTTCGCGCTGCAGCCGTGGGAGGACTTCTCGCTGAGCTTCGGGTTCCCCACCCGCGGCGGTGCGCAGACCCGGACCGACTACTACGTGCCCAGCTCCGAAACCGAGTACCTGCGTACTGTCACCACGCCCGAGTCGGTGCGGTGGCCGGAGCCGGAGATCATCCTCCGGGGCGAGCAGCGGTCGTTCCAGCCAGGCGAGCGCGTGCAGCAGTCCTGGTTCAACGCTCCACTACGGCCCGGCCTGTGGTCGGAGGACCCGGTGCGGCGTTCCGGGGACGAGATGAGCTTCAACTTTGCTGCCGTCACCGACGGCGACGGCCACGTCGCCGGTGCCTCCACCACCCCGGAGCACGGGCCACCAGGGTTCACCACCCGGTTCCGGGTGTACGCCGACGACCAGAAGGTCATCGAAACCTCGGGAGCGACGGACGGCATCGCCGCCGTTCCGCCGGATGCCGAGAACTTCCGACTCGAGTACGACGTCCAGAACGCCGCGTCGTGGGCGAAGCTGTCGCCGCGGACCAGGTCCGTGTGGACGTTCACGTCCTCCACCCCGGCCGACGGGCAGGTACGCGTCGAGCCGCTGCTCACCGTCGACTACGACGTCGACGTGGACCTGCACAACCGCGTGCCGGCACCGGAGGGCAGCACCGGCCCGCACGCCCTCGAGTTCACGGTGGGCCACCAGGCCGGAGCACCAGATCTGCCGATCCGCAGCACGGCGTCGCTGGAGGTCTCCTACGACAGCGGGGAAAGCTGGAGCAGGGTCCGCAACCTGCGTGAGGTGGAGGACGGGCGATTCGTCGCGCACCTGCCCCGGAAAGGGCCGGAGAACACGGCCGGCACCGTCTCACTCCGCATCGAGGCCGAGGACCGCGCCGGCAACACCGTCGAGCAGGAGATCATCGACGCCTACGGGCTGTCCGGCCGCTGAGCCGTAGCAGCACAGCGGCGGGACAGTGAGCCCGGGCCCTTCCGCAGGGGGCCCGGGCTCACACGCGCGTCTTCCGCGTCAGCGGCTTATGGCTACGACGTGGCGTGCGGTGGCGGCCAGTACGATCACGCCGGCCACTCCTCGTGCAGCCGATCGAGGTAATAGGTGGCATACCCCGGCCACGGAGTCGTCGCCGCATCCAGGACCGCAGAGAGATCGTCGGTCTCCGTCACGAAATGACGGGGACGGGTGGTTGGCATGCGACCGGTGTAACACGCGTCTTCCATGGTGCTACACCTGCCGACGAGACTCACGAAACTACCCGCGAAACGCTCTCCGCGCCTCACGTAGGAAGGCCCGCGCACGGCACGGACGGCGACGCGCACTGCCTGGCTACGCCGCTGGCTGGTGAGCCCGCGTGGGCAGTATCAGGTGATCGGTGTGTTTACTTGTCCTGGCTGGGCTGATATGCGGCCAACGGCTCAGGTGAGTGGATCTGGGCTGTCGTGCCCTTCGTGCCGGGGGACGTGGCTCGAGGGCTGTGGTGGTGGCTCGTGCTCGAGAATCCGGCTCCATGCGCGAAAAACGGACGGATGCGGGCCCGTTTCGGCGGTTGGTGCGTCCGTTTTTCACACATGGGACGCTCAGAACAGTATCAGCGAGCCCTGGGCGCATCCGCCCGACGAGCCCACGGAAGCGACAGCACCCCACACGCCGGCGCTTCGCAAACAGTTGTCCACTCTCCGGGTCGCTGGCCCTTTCGACAAGCCCCCGCAGCCGGAGCGGCGCTCGTGCACGTCGACGCGCAACCCACCACCCGCGGATGAGGACGCAGAGCCTGAAATGATCATTCGTTCCGACCCTGGGAAGCATCGTCTCGGTGTCGTTCGTTGGGCTCTAGATCACGGGAAAGTGCCAACTGGCCTGCACACACTGCTACGCCGATTCGGGACCCCGTTGCACACACGGGGTGATGACCACCGAGGCGCGACGGTCTGCTGTGTCAGCTCTATGTGGCCGCGCGGATGCTCGCCCGCGGCGACCTCGACTCGGAGCCTGCCCGGACGATCGTCCTGGCGCACGTCGACACCGTCCGTTCCGCCGTCGCTGGTCATGCGTCGTCGGCGAACAAGTAGTACAGATACCGCTGCGGGTCGGCCAGGAAGGCCCGGGTCAGCGCGACCGGCTCGGCGTCGTCGTACTCGACCGTTTCGATCTCGCCGCTGGTGTCGATCTGCACGATCGTCGCGTCCGGGCAGGCCAGCAGGATCGGCGAGTGCGTCGCGATGACGAACTGCGACCCTGCCTGCACCAGCTCACGGATCCGGGACAGCGCCGCGAGACAGCCGTGCACGGACAGCGCCGCCTCCGGCTCGTCCAGCAGGTACAGGCCCTTCGGCCCGAACCGGTGCACCACCAGGTCCAGGAACGACTCCCCGTGTGAGCGCTCGTGCGGGGACACCCCGCCGTAGGCCGGCAGCAGCGGCGGCGACCCCGGATCCTGGTCGAGGCGCTCGATCTCGGTCGCGACGTTGTAGAACGACTCCGCCCGCAGGAAGTACCCGGTCCGCGGCCGGTTGCCGGCCACGCGAGACAACACCAGATGCTCACCCAGGCTGGACTCGCTCGCTCGGGTGGAGAACCCGAACGACTGGCTGCCGCCCTCGGCGTTGAAGCCCGCCGCCACCGCCATCGCCTCGACGAGCGTCGACTTGCCGGTGCCGTTGTCACCGACCAGAAACGTCACCGGCGACGGCAACTCCAGCCCACCGTGTCGCGCCAGCCCCTGTACCACCGGCAACGTGTACGGGTACACGCCCGGCTCCGGCACCGAATCCAAGCGGATCTCACGCACGAAGGGACCTGCGTTCACGATGCGATCGTCGCACGGGTGGCCGCCTGCAGGACTACGGAGATGCTGGTGGGCGGGTCAGTCCTCGATTGCCTGACGTGTGCCGCCCTCCGCTGCTGGAGCGGTGGCCACGGGAAGATCCGCCAGCCGCCATTCGAGCATGCCGTCGGACAGCCGGCGGGCCCGGCGGCCGTGCGAGGTGAGCAGGCGGACGGCGTCGTGGGCGAGGACGCAGTAGGCGCCGCGACAGTACGCGACGATCTCCTGGTCGGAGGGGATGTCGGCGAGGCGGCCCGCGAGCTCCTCGACCGGGACGGACATCGCGCCCGGGATGTGGCCCGCCTCGTACTCTTCGCGCGGCCGGACGTCGAGCACGACGACGTCGTCGGTCTCGGCACGACGGACCAGTTCGGCCCGGGTGACCTCCTCGGTGCCCGGGCCCAGGTAGGTGGCGCGGGCCGCTTCGACGTCGGCCAGGTGCTCGTTGGCCACGGTGCGCACGAGGGCGTACAGCGCGGCGACGTCGGCACCTGCGAGCCGGTAGTGAACCTTGGCGCCCTCGCGGCGGGTGCTGACCAGGTTCGCCTGCTTGAGTGTCTGCAGGTGCGCCGACGTCGTGGTCACACCGAGATCGGCTGTCTTGGCGAGTGTCTCCACCGTGCGCTCGCCCTGCGCAAGCAGGTCGAGGAGCTCGAGACGTTTCCCGCTGCCCAGAGCCTTGCCCACGCGGGCGAACTGCTCGAACAGTTCCGTCTTCGCGGCGCGGTCACCCATGGTTTTCTCCTCATCATCTGCTGACGGCGGCGGCACGTGCGATCAGTGCTGCTGCCGTGTCGACGTCTTTCGGTGTGCTCCAGCGGCCCAGCGACAGTCGTATCGTGGCCAGGGCGCGCGTGGGTTCCAGGCCCATCGCGGCCAGCACGGGCGACGGCGAATGCTGCCCGCTGTGACAGGCCGAACCGGTCGACGCCGCGATTTCGGGCACGGCGGCGAGCAGCTGGTGCCCGCGGGTGCCCTCGACGCTGACGCTCAGCGTGTTGGGCAGCCGTGCCGCGCCCGCTGCGTTCGCCGTGACCCGGCCGGGCAACCGCTGCGAGAGATCCATGAGTAACTGGTCACGCAGCGCGTCGATGCGCTCGTCACTGTCGCCGAGCTCGTCGGCGGCGAGCCGGGCCGCGGTCCCCAGCCCGGCGGCGAGCGCCACGTTCTCGGTGCCCCCGCGCCGTCCGTTCTCCTGCCCGCCGCCGTAGATGACCGGTTCGAGTCGAACGCCGTCGCCAACGTGGAGCGCGGCGATGCCCTTCGGTGCGTACATCTTGTGGCCCACGACCGTCAGCAGGTCCGCGCCGAGTTCGGCGACGTCGACCGGGATCTTCCCGGCCGCCTGTGCCGCATCGCAGTGCAGGAGGGCGCCGTGCGCGTGGGTGATGTGGGCGATCTGTGGGACAGGCTGCAGCGTGCCGGTCTCGTTGTTGGCGGCCATCACCGTGACCAGCACGGTGTCGTCGGTCAGGGCCGCCGCCAGCTGCGAGGGGTCGACGACACCGTCGGTGTCGACCGGCAGGTACGTCACGCGCACACCGTGCAGGCGCTCGAGGGACCGGCAGGTCTCGAGTACCGCCGGATGCTCGGTGACCTGAGTGATCACGTGCGGCCGTCGCACATCGGCGCCGAGGACGACGCCGCGGATCGCGAGCTGGTCGGCCTCCGATCCGGAGCCGGTGAACACGATCGTGCCGGCGTCGGCGCCGATCAGTGCGCCGACCTGTGCGCGCGCGATGTCGAGGGCGTCCCCCGGCGGCGCGCCGTACGCATGGTCGCTCGAGGGGTTGCCGAAGTACCGCGTCAGATACGGGGACATCGCGTCGACGACGCGGGGGTCGACGGGCGTGGTCGCGTTGTAGTCCAGGTAGACGGGCCCGTCTGCCAGCGCCGGATGTTCGGCGGTGTTCACGTGTCTGCTCCTTCGATCACCGGGTGCGCCCGGCGGGTCGGTCGGCTCGAGAGGAAAACAGCATCCTCGCGACTAGCATAATCCATATATCCATGGAATATTGTAATGAGTTGCGGTCGCGCGGACGGCACCGCGAGGCGACGAGTCTCGGAGGACCACGATGGGTTTCACTGACGAACACCTGATCCCGCTGGTGGACGAAGGGCTGGGTAACAGCGCCTATCTCGTGGACCTCGGCGACGGCAGCGCGCTCGCCGTCGATGCCAGCCGCGACCTCCGTGCCTTGCGCGCCGCCGCCGAACGGCGCGGTTTGACGCTCCGGTTCGCCGCCGACACCCACCTGCACGCCGATTTCCTGTCCGGAGCCGTGCAGCTCGGTCACGACGACGGCGCCACGGTGCTCGCCTCGGCCGCGGGACGGCGAGCGTTCCCGCACGTCGCGCTCGCCGACGCCGACGAGGCGGACCTGGGCGGACTGACACTGCGCGCGCTGGCCACACCCGGGCACACGGATGAGCACCTGTCGTTCCTGCTGCTGGACGGGGTGCGTGAACTGGGCGTGTTCACCGGTGGGTCGCTGATCGTCGACTCGGCCGCACGCACCGACCTCCTCGGCGCGGACCGGGCCGAAGAACTGGCGCGTGCGCAGTACCGCTCCCTGCGCCGGCTGGCCACGCTGCCGGACGAGGCCGCGGTCTGGCCCACCCACGGGGCGGGCTCGTTCTGCTCGGCGCCCGCCGGTCGCGAACGGACGTCCACCATCGGCGCGCAGAAGCAGGCCAACCCGCTCCTGGCCGAGGCGGACGAGGACGCTTTCGTCGCCCGTCTGCTCGGCGGCCTCGGCAGTTACCCGGCATATTTCGACCGGCTGACCGAAGTCAACCGGCGTGGTCCCGCGGTCCTGACCGTGGCGGCGGTTCTGCCCGCGCTCACGGTCGACGAGATCGAGGGGGTGCGGGTCGAGGGCGGCCACGTCGTCGACGTCCGGCCGGTCGCGGATTTCGCTGCCGGGCACGTTCCCGGCGCGATCTCCATCCCGCTGCGTGCCCAGTTCGCGACCTGGCTGGGCTGGCTGCTCCCGGACACCTCGCCGCTGGTGTTCGTCACCGGCGCGGACCAGGACGTCACGGAGATCGTCTGGCAGGCGTGGAAGATCGGATACGAGCGCCTGGCCGGACACCTGGCCGGGGGTATGCCCGCATGGACGGCCGCAGGTGGCGATCAGCAGCACATCGAGTTGCTGTCCGCCGAGCGCGTCGGCGGGCGACCGGTACTCGACGTACGACAGGACGCCGAACACGCCGCGGGCCACATTCCGGCCGCCGCCCACATCGAGCTCGGCGACCTGGCCGAACATGCCGACGACGTCCCACGCGACGCGGTCGTGGCGTGCGGACACGGCGAACGCGCCATGACCGCCGCCAGTCTGCTGCAACGAGCAGGGCACACAGATCTCGCGGTTCTCGACGGCGGACCCGACGACTGGGCCGCCACGCACGGGCGGGCGCTGGCGCACGACACCGAGCGGACAACCCGCCGGTGAGTCCAATGTCGGCCGCGTCCCGACCGGTGCGGCTGGGGTTGAAAGAGAACTGGCCGCAGTTCACGCTGCTGATCGTCGTCAACGTCTGTGTCGGCGCCCTGGTCGGGCTGGAACGCACCACCGTCCCACTGATCGGCACTGACGTCTTCGGTCTCACCAGCAACCTGGCCGGATTCTCGTTCATCATCGCCTTCGGCGTCACGAAGGCGATGACCAATCTCGTCGCAGGCGCGCTGACCGCACGGTTCCGCCGGAAGCAACTATTGGTGGCAGGCTGGCTGATCGGCGTGCCCGTGCCGTTCGCACTGGCGTGGGCGCCCGGCTGGAGCTGGATCGTCGCCGCGAACGTGCTGCTGGGCATCAATCAGGGCCTGACCTGGTCGATGACGGTGAACATGAAGATCGACCTGGTCGGGCCCGCCCGGCGTGGCCTGGCCACAGGGCTGAACGAGGCCGCCGGTTACGTCGCGGTCGGCGCGACCGCGCTGGGCACCGGTTATCTCGCCGCCGCGTACGGGCTGCGTCCCGCGCCCGAACTGATCGGGGTCGTCTTCGTGGTCGCTGGGCTCGCGCTCTCGCTCGTGGCGCGCGACACCAGCGACCACGTCGCCCTCGAATTGTCTCGGCATCCCGCGCCGGCCGCAGCGTCGGAGGCCCCGGGGGTTGCGCAGGCCTTCGCGCGTACGTCCTGGCGAGATCGCAGTCTGCGCGGCGCCAGCCAGGCCGGACTGGCGAACAACCTGAACGACGGGCTGACGTGGGGTGTCTTTCCGTTGTTGTTCACCGAGTACGGACTCGGCCTGACCGCCGTCGGTGTGATCAAGGGGCTGTACCCGCTGCTGTGGGGTGTCGGCATGATCCCCACCGGGCACCTCGCCGACCGGGTCGGCCGCAAGCCGCTCATCGTCACCGGCATGCTCGTGCAGGCCACCGGATTCGTCCTCGCGTTTGCCCTGCTGTCCCGGCCCCTGCTGGCGGGCGTCGCCTCCGCCATCGCTCTCGGGATCGGCACCGCCATGGTCTATCCCGCGCTGATCGCGTCCGTCAGCGACCACGTACATCCGAGTTGGCGCGCCAACGCCCTGGGCGTGTACCGCTTCTGGCGCGACGTCGGTTACGCCGCGGGTGCCCTGGTCGCGGGGCTGCTCGCCGATCTCGCCGGGCTCGAGGCCACCGTCGTCGCGGCGGCCGTCATCACCGCGGCGTCCGGGCTCCTGGCCGCCCGCTGGATCAGCGAACCACGGACCGTCTGACCCTGTCGCGCGGAGGCGTGGCCGCGCGGCAGGCGTGCGCACCGTCGTTCACCACGGCTTCACCTCCGGTCGTCCCGGAGCACCCGTCGGCTGTCACGTTCGACCGGAAGCCTTTCGTCTGCATTGCGCCGAATCGTCCCCGCCTGTGTAGAGGAGTGGCACGAATCCATGGCTGCACGATCCGCACGTTCCCGACTGGCGTCCGTACTGGTGCTGGCCGTCGCCGCACCCGCGCTGGCAGCGCTGCCCGCCGGCCCGGCCGCCGCGGCGGACGAGCGCCCGACGTACCTCGGCAAGACCCACTACACCGGGGAGTTCCACGCGCACACCTCGATCAGCGACGGCGTCAAGATGCCGCGGGACGCGTTCGAGCACGTGGCCTCGCGCAGCGACGCCGACTTCTTCACCGTCTCCGACCACGACGTGCTGTTCGACCGGCGCAACAGTGACGACTTCACCACAGACTGGCGTGACGCCGTCTCCGACGAGTGGCGCCACCTGCACGAGGCGTCGGCGTCGTTCAACGCCGCGCAGGACGAGCTGGTGACGATCCCGGCCGAGGAGATCACCTGGTACGACGACTCCGGTCACATCAACCTGTTCAACACCGACTGGCTGACGACGGCCCGCAGCGAGGGCGACTCGCTCTCGTTCGGCGCCGCCACGGGTGACCTGAAGTACGATCTGCCGACGTTCTACGCCCGGCTCAAACAGGATCCGGACGCCATCGCACAGTTCAACCACCCGGACCCGGACGGCAAGGGCAACTTCGCCGCCTTCGGCCACCTCGATCGGGAGGTGGACGAGCGGATGCAGCTGATCGAGGTGAAGAACGCCACCAACCTGGCGCAGTACCAGCTCGCCCTGGACGCCGGCTGGCACCTGGCGCCGGTGTGGAACGGCGACGAGCACAGCGCCAACTGGGTGACCGGCAACGAGTCGACCACGGGCGTCTGGGCGGAGCAGAAGAGCCAGAACGCCGCCTACCAGGCGATGCGCGACCGGAGCATGTACTCCACCCAGGACGTCGACACCGTGCTGACGTACAGCGGCAACGGGCAGATGATGGGGTCGGTGCTCGCCTCCGGCACCTCGAGCGTCACCCTCGACGTCGGGCTGACCGACCCGGGCAGCGGGGAGTCGTTCACCTCCGTGCGGGTGCTGACCAACGGCGGTGCCGTCGCGCACGAGGTCCCCGGCGTCTCGGGCGGCGACGTGAACGTCACGCACGAGCTGGACGCGGACGACGGCGACTTCTTCTACGTGGTCGCGACCCAGGCCGACGGCGACACCGTCGTCTCCGCACCGGTATGGGTCGGCGGCACGACCCGCGGCGCCGACTACGCGCCGACGATCACGCTCGGCTCGGACCTGCCGTCCGCGGTCGCGTACGGCGACCGGGTCGCGCTGCCGGACGTCGTCGCCGAGGACGACAGCGGTGCACAGCCGACGGTCCGCTACCAGGTGTGGGACGACAACGGGCAGGTGCCCGTCACCGACGAGGGCTTCCGTGTCCGCAGCTACTCGGACCACTTCGTCGTCATGAAGGCGACCGACGGCGCCGGGAACGTCGGGTCGCGGATGCTGCGGCTGACGGTGACCCAGGACGACGCGGACCCGGCCGGCGTGTTCGGCTACCTCGGCAGCGTCGCCACGGTGGGTGAAGAGCCCGGGACCGCGGGCCTCAGCGTCACGACCGACGCCACCGTCGACCGCGTGTACGCGCAGGTCCGGCGGGCCGGGCACCGCACATGGCGCAGCACCCCGGTGCTCACCTCGGCCGACGACACCACCTACGAGATCAACACGGTGGGCAAGCCGGGCGAGGTCTACCAGAACACCGTGACCGGGCAGCCGCTGCGCAGCCACGAGTTCGACCTGACCGGCCTGCGGGACGGGACGCGCTACGAGTACCGCTTCGGGGTGGCCGTCGACGGCGCCGCGCCCGGACCGCGGGAGCCGGCATGGACCGACGTGCGGGGCTCGTTCCTGGCCGGAGGCGAGCGGAACCGGCCGATCTACCTGCTGGGCGACCTGGCGGCGGACTCCCGTGAGCCCGCCGACCTACGGCTGCTGCCCGACATGCTGGCGCGGCTGCGTGCGGAGCGACCCGGCGGCGGCACCGTCGTGCAGACCGGGGACCTCGTCGCACGGGGGGTTCAGCGCGAGTACTGGGCGGACGCGTTCGACCACGTCCTCGACGGCCTCGGCCTGCAGGTGGCGCCGGTCGCCGGCGACGCGGAGAGCGACGGTGACCTGGAGTACAACATCCTCTCGCCGCGCCGGAACGCCATCTTCTCGAGCATGTACGCGCTGCCCGACGACGGTCCCATCGGCGAGAGCAATTACTCCTTCGACCGCGGCGACGTGCACGTGGCCGTGCTGAACACGAACTACGACCTCGACGCCCAGCTGGACTGGCTGGTCGACGACATCCGCGCCGCCGACGAGCCGTGGAACGTCGTCGTGGGCCACCGGTCGTTCTTCGGCGGCGCCGGCGCCGAGGGGCCCGGGATGCGCGCGAAACGCGAGAAGGTTCTCCGGCCTGTTCCAGCGGCTCGGCATCGACCTGTACGTCGGCGGACACGACAACGTGTACAAGCGCTCCACGATCGTCGACGGCCGCCTCGCGCGGACACCGGAAGAGGTCGCGGCGGGGACCACCTTCGTGACGCTCGGCTCGGCCGGGCCGCACTTCGGCGACAATGCCGAGAAGCCGTGGGACGACGTCGTCGACGACGAGAACACCCAGATGGGCAGCGTGCTGCGGGCGAACGGCGACCGGCTGTCGCTGGCGACGTACACGGCCGACGGCCGGCTCGTCGACGACACCACGCTCGACCGTCCGCACGGCGACTGGACGGTCAGTACGGCGGAGATCACCGACGGCGGCCTCGCCGGCGTCGGGCTGGTCAGCCACCCGGGCAGCGGCGACGGCGTGACGGTCGAGGCGGTGAGCTACGACGCCACCGGTCAGCAGGTTCTCGACCGGCGCGTCACCGAGGTCGAGCTCGACCACCGCGGCGCCGAGCAGTGGGCCGGCTTCGACACCCCGTTGCCCGTCGCCGCCAACGACACGGTGAAGCTGCACTTCTGGGCCGGCCCGCAGCGGGACGAGGAACTGCGGCCGGTGCTCGTGCTGCAGGAAGGGCTCAGCGGCAGCGGCAATGCCGCCGACCCGTACCTCATCGACTCCGCCGACGACCTCGGCAAGGTGAAGCACGACCCGGACGCGCACTACCGCCTCACCACCGACCTCGACCTGGCCGGCCAGGACGCCCCCAAGATCGGCGCGGACCAGCCTTTCACCGGTGACCTGGACGGCGCCGGACACGTCATCACCGGGCTGCGGACCACGAACGGCGGGCTCGTGGGCGTCAACGACGGCAGCATCCACGACCTGGCGATCGTCGACGCCGACGTGTCCACCGCTACGGCGCGGGGCGGCATCCTCGCCGACACCAACACCGGAACCATCGAGCGGGTCCACACCAGCGGCCTCGTCACCGCGGCGTCGCGGGCCGGCGGGATCATCGGTGACAACGGCGGCGTCCTCCGGGACGCGTACTCCACCGCCCGGGTCCAGAGCTACGACACCGAGGCCGGCGGCACCGTGGGGGTGGCCCTCGCCGGCTCGACGACGGAGCGGGTCTACGCCGCCGGAGCGGTGGGCGCCTCCACCCGCAACACCGGAGGCGTCGCCGGGTACGGCTACACCGGCACCGTGCTGCGTGACTCCGTCGCGCTGAACCCCACCGTCACCGCGCCCAGGTACGCCCATCGCGTGCTCGGTCGGGTGCTGCGCGGGCACACCGCCACCCTCGCGAACAACTGGGCGGCGCAGAGCGTGGTCGCCGACGTGCAGAGCGTGCCGGACGCGCCCGCGGCGGACAACCTGATGGGCGCGACCGCGACCGTGGCGCAGACCCGGGATCCGGCGTTCTACCGCGACATTCTCGGCTGGGACTTCGACAGTGTCTGGGCCTGGGACTCCGACGGGATGCGCCCCACGCTGCGTTCGGTCCCCGAGGACGTCGCGCCGCCGTCGTCGGAGCCGGACACCCCGGAGCTGCCGCAGGACGGCGACGGCGCCTACCTCGTGTCGAGCGTCGCCGACCTCGACCAGGTGACGCAGTTCCCCGACCAGCGGTTCCGCCTGGCGGCCGACCTCGACCTGAGCGAGCACGCCGGGCTCACCGTCGCCCGCACCGGGTTCTCCGGTGAGCTCGACGGCGCCGGGCACCGCATCACCGGGCTCACCTCGTCCACCGGAGGACTGTTCCCGCTGGTCACCGAGGACGGGAACATCCACGACGTCGCCGTCGACGGCGCCCTGGTCGAGACCACCGCCTCGAACGTCGGCATCCTGGTCAACACCAGCCGCGGCACCGTCGAGCGGGTGACGACGTCGGGCACGATCTACGGCGGCAGCACCGTCGGCGGTGTGGTCGGCTACTCCTACGGCGAACTCCGCGACAGCTACTCCGCCGCCGACGTGTACGCCACCCGTGGCCGCCAGGCCGGCGGTGTCGCCGGCATCACCGGGGTCGGCAGCCTCACCGAGCGCACCTACGCCACCGGGCACGTCGAGGTGGTCGACGACAGGAACGCGGGCGGCATCAGCGGCTACGCCTACACCGGCACCACCGTGCGGCACAACATGGCGCTCAACTCGCGGGTCGTCGCCACCGGCTACGCTCACCGCGTCGTCGCCCGGGTGCTCCGGGGCGACACCGCGACGCTCGTCGGCAACGCCGCCTCCGAGAACGTGGACGCGGCCACCCAGTCCATCCCCGAGACCGGGCCGGACACCCTCAACGGCGCGACCCGCACGGCGGCGCAGGCGGCCAGTCAGGACACGTACGAGGCGATGGGCTGGGACTTCGCCGACGTGTGGGCGTTCGACACCGAACTGGGCAGGCCGGTGCTGCGCGCTGTCGACCAGGGGTAGGCGGAGTCGGCTCCCCGATTCAGGGTGCGCCGTCCGGACCGGCCGCGAGGGCTCGCCCGAGTGCGCTGGCGCAGTACCGGACGGTGCGCCCTGACCGCTCGCGGGTGACGAGCCCGTTCTCGCGCAGCACCCGCAGGTGCTGGGACACGGCGCTGGGGGTGATGCCGAGTGCGCCGGCGAGGTCGGTGGTGGTCGCCGGAGAACGCAACGCTTCGAGCAGTTCGGCGCGGGCCCGGCCGAGCAGCCGCCGGGTGGCTTCCGGTGGTGTTCGGGTGCCGGTGCTCCACAGCGCGGCGACGCCGCGGGCGGGGTAGCGGACGGTGGTCTGGGTGGACGTGTTCTTCTTGATCAGCACGTAGGGTGAGCCGAGCGCGACGGGCATCAGGACGAGCCCGCCAGGTCCGCGGTTGACCACCCGGTCCTCGCGCCACCGCGCACCCTCCAGCACCAGCCGTCCGTCCCGCCAGTGCAGGTCCGGGTGCAGGTCGGCGAACAGCGCCGCGGCGCCGCCGCGAGCGAGCCGTTTCGCGCGGTGGGCGACGTCGGCGTCGAGGGCGGCGTGGATCCGTGCCCAGTGCGGCGCGACCAGGCGGTCGTGCGCCGCGCGCAGCTCCGCGGCGATGTCACGGAGACCGGCGGCGGGGTCGGCGGCGAGGTCGGCCGCGGCTCGCGGCGGCGCGTCGCCGAAGACGCGCCGCAGGCTGGCGCGGACGTGGCGTGCGGGCGTGTCCCGCAGCGCCGCCAGGTCGTCGTCGATGGACGTCCCGGCGTGCGCCGGCGCCGGGACCAGGAACTCCGGCCAGCCCGGCTGCTCGCTGACGAGCAGCGGCCAGGTGCTCGACAGCGTCAACGGCTCCGCGGCCAGGGCGTCGGCCGCCCACCGCAGCCACCGCCGGTTGACGGCGTGCCGGTCCTGACCGGCGAGTTGTTGCAGCCCGGCCACGGTCTCCGACAACGGGGAGACCGCGAACCTGGTCGCGGCGAGCTCGTCCACGCCGAGATCGACGGTCAGCGCCATGGGCCGAGTATGTAGCAGGGAGCTACATGATGTCGCCGTGGCGCGCGGCGCCGGAACGATGCCGGCATGACGCGCTCGGCCGGCCCACGTGACCTGCCCGGAGCCTATTGGCGGCTGACCGGCGCGGCGGGTGTCGGCGCCGTGGGGGAGGGCGCGTTCGCCGCGGCTGCTCCGTTGCTGGCGGCGACGCTCACCGGCGATCCCCGGCTGGTCTCGGTGGTCTCCGCGTCGGTGTACCTGCCCTGGCTGTTGCTGTCGCTCGTGGCGGGCGCGGTGGTCGACCGGTACGACCGCGTGGGCCTGATGTGGTGTGCGCAGGCGGTCCAGGCGGTGATCGCCGGTGTCGTCGCGATCCTGGTGGCGTCCGATCGTCTTGGCATCCCCACCCTGGCGATCCTCGTGTTCGGGCTGGGCACGTGCCAGGTGGTCGCCGGCAACGCCGGGCAGGCGGTCCTGCCGGACATTGTCGGCCAGCGGCTGCTGCACGCGGCGAACGGCTATCAGCAGTCGATCGTCCTGGTGGGCCGGCAGTTCGCGGGACCGCCGGTCGGCAGCGTGCTGTTCGCGGCCGCGGCGGCGCTGCCGTTCGTCGCGGACGCCGGCGCGCTGGCGATCGCCGCCATGCTGCTGGCCACGCTGGCGCACTCCGGCCCTCGGTCGGCGGCGCACCCGCCAGCCGGGCATCCGCCAGCCGGGCACCCGCCGGTCCGCACCGCGATCGCGGAGGGCCTGCGCTGGCTGGCTCGGCACCGGCTGCTGCGGCTGCTGGCGGTCCTGCTCGGCGTGAACACCTTCTGCTTCCACCTCGGCAACGCGACGCTGGTGCTGCTGGCGACACGGACGCTGCACGTGGACGCCGCCGGGTACGGACTGCTGCTGGCGACCGCCGCCGTCGGTGGCCTGCTGGGCGGCGTCGCCGGACCGCGCATCGTCGCCGGGCTCGGCACCCGCGCCACGCTGTTCGCCGCACTGGGCACGAACGCCGCCGTCTTCGGGGGCGTGGGCGTGAGCCCCGACGCGACCGTCCTCGGTGCGCTGCTCGCCGTGAACGGCTTCGCCACGACGCTGTGGACGATCATCACGGTGAGCCTGCGCCAGCGCCTGGTGCCGTCCCGTCTGCTCGGCCGCGTCAACAGCATCTACCGCATGGTCGGCTGGGGGCTGATCCCGCTCGGTGCGCTGGCCGGTGGGCTCGTGGCGCACGTGTTCGGCCTGCGCGCGCCTTTCCCGGTCGCGGGGGCCATCCGTGCGGCAGCCCTGCTGGCCACCGGTCTCGCGCTGGCCCGGGCGATGGCGGTCACCCTCGATCCGAGGGAGTAGGGGACAGCTCAGCGGGTGCGTTCGTAGTGGCGGCGTGCTTTCGCGCGGTTGCCGCAGGCTGCCATGGAGCACCAGCGGGCGCGGTTGGCGCGGCTGCGGTCGAGCAGGAACAGCCGGCACTCGTCGTTGGCGCAGGGGCGTAGCCGGCCGGGCAGCTGTTCCTCGGTGGCGGCCCAGGCGAGGACCACGTCGACGGCCAGCCGGGCGTGAGGAGGAGCCTCGAGTGTCCACCGAAGGCCGTCCGGCGTGAGCTCCGGGGTCTGGCGGACCCCTTCGAGCAGCGGGCTCAACGCGACCGGCGAGCTATCTCTGCGCACCACGTTCTGCAGGACGTCCCGCGCCTCGCGGAGCAGCACCAGTTCCGCGTGGCTGCCGTCGCCGCCGTGCTCGCGTGCCCAGCGTCCGGCCGCGGCCGGATCGCCGAGCGCGTCCTGTTCCTCGCCGTTGACCAGTGGCCTGCTGTTGAGCAGGTCCAGCAGCAGGTCCATCGGATGCCGCTCCCGTCTCCCTAACCAGATCGGACTATTTGACAGGTTAGCCGCTCCGTGCTTGCATGACCAGGACCTAACCAGATCAGACATTTGAAGGAGTTAGAAGTGGGCTCGGTTCATCACCGCACCGCCACCATCGACGGACACCGGATCTTCTACCGTGAGGCCGGCCCTGCCGACGCCCCCGCGATCGTCCTGCTGCACGGCTACCCGACCAGCTCGTTCATGTTCCGTGAGCTCATCCCGCTACTGGCCGGGGACTACCACGTCATCGCGCCCGACCACCTCGGCTTCGGCCGCTCCGACGCTCCTCTCGTCGACGAGTTCGCGTACACCTTCGACGCTCTCGCCGAGCTCACCTCCGGACTGCTCGACCACCTGGGCCTGGACCGCTACGCCCTCTACGTGCAGGACTACGGCGCCCCCATCGGGTGGCGTCTCGCGCTCGAGCACCCCGAACGGATCTCCGCCGTCGTCACCCAGAACGGCAACGGTTACGAGGACGGGTTCGTCGAGTCGTTCTGGACCGACGTCTGGGCGTACGCCGCGAACCCCGGCCCCGACACCGAACCCGCCGTCCGTGCCGCCCTGAGCGTCGAGGCCATCCGCTGGCAGTACCTGCACGGCGTACCCGACCCGAGCCTGGTCAGCCCGGACACCTGGGAGCGCGACCTCGCCCTCGTCTCCCGTGAAGGCAACGACGAGGTCCAGTTGGCGCTGTTCCGTGACTACGCGAACAACCGCCCCCTCTACCCGCGCCTGCACGAGTTCCTGCGCACCAACAAGGTGCCGGTGCTCGCCGTGTGGGGCCGCAACGACGAGATCTTCGGCCCGGCGGGCGCCACGGCTTTCGCCCGCGACGCCGAGGACGCGGAGGTGCATCTGATCGACGGCGGCCACTTCCTGCTCGAGAGCCACCTGGACGTCGTCGCGGGATACCTGCGCGGCTTCCTCGGCCGAGTGCTGCGTTGAGGAACGTGTCGCGACCGATCCGCTGATCTGCCGCGCTCGGTTCGGTCGTGCCGGGCCGGTTGTGGTGGTCGCGGTTCGGTGCGCCAGAAACGGTCCCCAGTAAGGATGACTTGTCAATATCTTCCTTCGTTGCATTTTTTCACCGGGTGTTGAAGTGGCCACCGGGGTGTGCTCGCCGCGGCGAATGGGCGCACGGGTGCCGGACGTCTATCCCGCGCACGCTGACGGACGGAAAATACAAGGTCAACGGATGGTGAAGGGCGAGATCATCGACGGCGACCCTGGCTGTCGCTCGAAAAAATTCGGCGCACAGGGGTTGTCTCTTTTGTGCGACGTCCGTTACGTTCAAGGCCATATATAACGGCCGATCGGATACATGCGATTTGTCGAGGACAGTCGTCGACCTGTCAATTCTCTTGACATTTCGAGTGTTTCCGGTTGTGGGCACGCCGTGAACGTCCGCACCAGCGAACCGCCCGGTTACGACACGATCCGCCCGACCCACAACCGCCCGCTCCGTCCCCGGCACCACGCGCACCCGGAACCGCAGTCCGAGAGGCCGTGCTGTGAGCATTGACGTCGGCGCCCTCGCGCCCTCCCCGCCAGACACTCCCGCCGTCCACGTCGCCGGCGTGTCGAAATCGTTCGGCACCCTGCCTGCGCTGAGCGACGTGGACCTCCGGGTGCAGCGTGGCCAGGTCTACGGCGTCCTGGGGCCGAACGGCGCCGGCAAGACGACCTTGCTGCGCATTCTGCTGGGGCTCGTGCACGCCGACACCGGCACCGTGCGGGTGTCCGGCCGCCACCCGGGCGCGCCGGAGGCCCTGCGCGGCATCGGCGCGTTGATCGAGACCCCCGCCTTCGTCCCGCACCTGTCCGGGCGCACCAACCTCCGGGTGCTGGCCCGTGCGCGTGGCCTGCCCGACAGCGAGGTCCAGCGGGTTCTCGAGATCGTCCAACTCGACGGGCGGGCCGACGATCGCTACGGCGGCTACTCGCTCGGCATGGGCCAGCGCCTCGGCGTGGCGGCGGCGCTGCTCGGCCGGCCCCCGTTGCTCGTCCTGGACGAGCCCACCAACGGGCTCGACCCCGACGGCGTGGTGCAGATGCGCGAACTGGTGCGCAACCTCGGCACCGACGGCACCACCGTGCTGCTCTCCTCGCACATCCTCGGCGAGGTCCAGCAGATCTGCGAGCGTGTCGTCGTCCTCGACCGGGGCAGGACGATCGCCGACGACACGGTCGAGAACCTCCGCGCCGGGCCGGGCGCGCTCACCGTCGAACTCCGGGCGGATCCGCCCGCGCCGGCGCGCACCATCGCCCGCTCCCGGTTCGGCGAGGCCACGGTGCCCGAGAGCGACGACGCCACGCTGCGCCTGCACGTCGACCCCGGCGACGTTCCGGCATTGGTTCGCGCGCTGGTCGAGGGCGGTGTCGACGTGCACGAGGTCCGGCACGAACGCCAGTCGCTGGAGGACGTGTTCTTCGAGCTCACCCGGCACGATGCGGCGGAGGTGCGGTCATGATCGCCGCGCTGAACGCGGAGACGCTGCTGCTGCGGCACCGGCTCGCGCCGCTCGTCGTCGGCGGCAGTTGGATCGCCCTGGTCCTGGCCTTCGCCTTCGGCGTGCCCTACATCGTCTACAGCACGCTCGACCCCGATGCGACCGCCGACCGCGCCGACCTGCTCGAGACGCTCGTGCCCGCCGCCGTCGACAGCACCTCCGTCAGCAGCTACCCGATGTTCGGCGGAGCGATCATGCTGATCCTCGGGGTGCTGGTCACCGGGCCGGAGTACCGGTGGGGAACGTGGACGGCGCGGCTGTCGCAGGGGCCCGGCCGGGCGCAGGTCGTGCTCGCCAAGATCGCAGCAGGTGTGCTGGCCGTCATCGCGATCGCGGTGGCCGCCGCCGTGACCTCGGCCGTCGCGTCCGCGGTCATCGCCTCCGTCGAGGGTGAGCCGCTGAACTGGCCCGCCCCGGTCGAGATGCTTGCGTCACTGGGCGGCGCGGTACTGATCTCGGCGACCTGGATGAGCGTCGGTGCCGCCCTGGGCGTCCTGTTCCGCGGCACCAGCGTGGCGCTGGCGGTCGGGCTGGTCTGGACGCTCGGCCTCGAGAACGCGATCGCCGGGCTGGCCGGCGTCATCGGGGCGCTGGAGCCGGTCCGGGCGGTGCTGCTGGGAACGGCCAGCGGCTCGCTCGTCGCGGGCCTCGGCGCACCGACCCAGGGCGACGGCGGCACACCCGGCGTCGTCGACCACCTGACCCCGGCGGCGGCGTGCGCCGTACTGGCCGTCTACCTGGTCGCGAGCACCGTCCTGGCCGTGGCCCTCGTCCGCCGCCGCGACATCACCTGAGTCCCCGAGCCGAACCGACCCGAGGAGTGACGTTGACGACCGACACGCCCGAGCTCGTCCGGCCGCGCATGCGACGCGACGTGGCCTTCCTCGAGACGCTCGAAGGCGTCTACGTCCGCGGGCACGACGACGCCTTCGTCATCCGCGGGGCGAGCGCCTACCGCTACCTGACGGCGCTGCTGCCGCACCTCGACGGATCCACGCCGCTGTCCGAGCTGCTGTCCGGCCTGCCCGACGGGCACGCCGACGCGGTGCGTTCGCTGGTGGGGACGCTGGCGAGCAGGGGCGTCGTGGTCGACGGCCCGGACCTGCAGGCGGAGTACGACGACGACGTCCGCGCCCGCTTCGGCAGCCAGCTCGCGCTGCTCGACCACCACGGCGACGACGGCGACGGGTTCCGGCGCGCGGCGTCGGCGCGGGTCGCGGTGCTCGCCGACGACGAAACGGCCGGCGCCGCGCTGGCGGCCGGGCTGAGCGCGAACGGCGTCGGCAGTGGCGACGGGTTCGTCCGTGCGGGGTCGGCGGCGGCCGTGCGCGGCGACCTCGACGCGGGCCTCGACCTGGTGTGCTTCGTCGCGGTGAGGGGCCCGGGCGCCGACCTGTTCGCCGTCGCGGACGCGTGCCGCTCCGCCGGCGTCTCGTTCGTTCCGCTCACGCGCGTCGGCGACCTGCTGGTGCTCGGCCCGCGCGAGGCCGGCGGCACCGACGTGCTCACGGCCATGCTCCGCATCAGCGACAACGAGATCGACGGAGGCGCCGACGTGTGGCGGGCCGCGACGGCCGGCGCCGCGTCCGTGCCACCGCGGCCGGTGCTGCCGGGAACCGCCGCATCGATGGCCGTCAGCATGGCCGGGTTCGAGATCTTCAAGTCCCTCACCGGCACCATCAGCAGTGACATCGACGGCTCCGTCGTGCTCGTCGACCCGCACCGGCTCACCGTCAGCAACGAGCGTCTCGTCGCCCATCCGGCTGCGGACGCCCCGGGCGGTCCGGCTAGCGCGGTGCCGCGCGGACCGGCCGCCGGCGCCGTCAGCACGGATTCCGCCGCCGACGAGGACGAGGGCGACGAGGAGGCCGTCGAGCGCGCCTACACCCGGTTCGAGTCCGTCGTCGCCGACACCGTCGGCATCTTCCGGAGGTTCGACGACGATGCGATCGTGCAGATCCCGGTGAAGGTCGCCGGGCTGATCGCCCCGGCCGCCGACGCGGAACCGGTGGTCGCGTTCGGGGCGCGCAACGTCCTCGAAGCGCGCCTCGAAGCGCTCGAGACCGCCGCCGCCCGGTACGCGCTGGTCACGCACCGGCGCTGTTCGCTGCTGCCCGCGCCGAGCCCGGAGGCGGAGCGGGTGAGCCACGACCGGCTCGACACCTGGCTGGGCGTGCCTCCCTCCGACGCCGCACCGGTGGCGGCGACCGAACTCGCGACCGGGCGCGCCCTCGCCGTCGACCGCGCGGCCGCGCTCGCCGGGCCGTGGGACCGCGCCGCCGCCTGCTTCGAGCCGGACCGGGTGGGCATCGCCGCGGCCGAGTCGCTCGAGCAGGCGAGCCTGCGCGCACTCGTCGACGCGGCAGGAGCGGCCGCCGTCACCGCACTCGCCCGCGGCGAGCACGCGGTGCACCCGGTCCCCGCCGACCTGGCCGACGACGGCACCGACCGGTCCGGTCACCTCGCCATGCTGATCCGCGAGATCGAGGACGCCGGCGGCAGGATCGCGCTGCACGCCGCCACCGGCCCGGTGCCGATGGCGGTGGTACGGGTCGTCGACGGCGCCGGCGAGCGGATCACGGCCGCCCCGGGGACGTCGTGGACCCGGGCCGCGCTGAGCGCGCTGCTGCGCGTCGTCGGGCCCCGGCAGATCGCCGGCACCGCCCTGGCCGCCGGCGAACCTCGGCCGGGCAGCACCGACGTGCTGGACCACGCCGCCGTAGGCCCGCCGGTCACCGACCCCTCGTGGCTGCACCACGAGGCGGACGCCGAGACCGTCGTGGCCCGGCTGCACGCGGACGGCCGCGGCGCAGCGGCCGTCGACCTGGGCACCCCGGACCTCGCGGGCGTCACCCGCATCGTCCGCGTCCTGCTGTTCCGCCAGCCCACCCGCCCGGAGCTGTTCCGCTAGCCCACCCGCCCGGAGCCGTTCCGCCAGCCCACCCGCCCCGAGGAGGCACCGTGACCGACCTGACGACCGAGCTGCTGGCTCTCGAGACCGTGACCTTCGAAGTCGAGGAGATCGCTGACGTCGGCCAGGACGCCGCCGGCTGGTGCAGCTCCAGCACGAGCACGTCGAGCTGCTCCTCGTGCAGCACGTCGAGCTGCTGCGGCTGCTCGAGCTGCAGCTGCAGCAGCACCAGCTGACGAGGCTCCGCGACCTCACCGCCGGCCCGGGCGGTGAAAGGCACCCGCAGGGAAGGGGGTGAACGACATGGCGCTTCGTGAAGAGCTGCTCGTCCTCGAGACGGCCACGTTCGAGATCGAGGACATCACGGACATCGGTCAGGACGCCGCAGGTTGGTGCAGCTCGTCCTGCAGCTGCTCGAGCTGCAGCTCGTGCAGCACGTCCAGCTGCTGCTCGACCAGCACCAGCACCGGTTGCGGCGGCGGCTGACCCGCCCGGCGCTACCGGCCCACCAGTATCGATCGATCCGGAGAAAGGAGTGAACCATGGCGCACACGACACTCGGCATGGAGCTGCTCGAGCTCGAGGCGGTCACGTTCGAGGTGGACGAGATCACCGACCCGTCCGCCGACATGGCGGCCAGCAGCTCGTCCTGTAGCTGCTCGAGTTGCAGTTCCTGCAGCACGTCCAGCTGCTGCTCGTGCAGCACGAGCACGTCCAGCTGCGGCTGAGCACACCTGGATCGGGTGCTGCGGGCCACTCGGACTGGCCCGCAGCACCCTTCGACCCTACGTCTCGCGCTCTGCCCCGCCGCGCCCGAGGAGAGGTGCTGAATCCGTGACCACGCTGCAGGACGACCGCGACGCACACCGGCCCGCAACGGATGCCGCCGGCGACACCGCCACCTCGACCGCCGCGTTCGGACGGCAGGTCGCCGACCTGCTTCCGGCGGAGCTCGCCGCACGGTGCCCCGCCATCGACGTCGCCGTCCTCGGAGTACCCGGGCACGAGCACCGGGTGACCGTTCCCGTCGACCGGTCGCCGTCGACCGCCACGGTGAGCCTGCGCCGCTACGGCTCCGCCGTGATCGTCGCCGCCACTCCCGGTGGAGGCGGTCCGTGCCCGCGCTGCCTCGACCGCCGCTGGACGGTGTGCCGCCCGATGATCGAACGCCGGATCGTCGACGAGCCGCACGGCGTCCTGCCGGGCGAGCCCGGCGCGGTGCCGCCACACGTCGTCGCCGTGGCCGCGGTGCTGGTCGAGGCCGCCGCCACGCCTCCGGCGGGCGAGCCGGGCCACCCGGTGTGGGAGATCGACACCCGCACGGCATCGGTGCGCCGGTACGGCCTGCTCCGCGACTCGTCGTGCGACGCCTGCGCCGCGCCCGTCGCCGACACCAGCTCCGGCGCCGAGATCCACCTGCGATCGGTGCCCGCCCTGCGTCCCGGCGCCACCCGCAGCGGCCGGCCCGAGGACCTCGGGCTGCCCATGGACGCGCTCGCCAACCCGGTGTGCGGGATGCTCGGCGGACCCGGCATCCGCGCCTACCATGCCACCGCGACGGCGCCGGTCAGCGGGCATTTCGAGGTCCGCAGCAAGTACGGCCTGCACGAGATGTGGTGGAGCGGGCACGCCGAGAGCTACCAGCGCAGCGAGCTGCTCGGCGCCCTCGAGGGTCTCGAGCGCGACGCCGGTCAGCGCCCGCGCCGCGTCGAGGTCGCCCGCCGGGCGGCGGTCACCGAGCTGGACGCTCCGTACGTCGAGATGGAGCAGTGCGGGCTGTACACGCAGGACTTCTACGACCGGCACGCCGAGAAGTACGTGCCGTGGTCGGAGAATCCGAGCGTCCCCTGGGTCTGGGGCTGGTCGCTGCGCGACGGCCGCGCGCTGCTCGTCCCCGAGCAGATCGCCTACTACCTCGACCACCGCGAGGACCACCGCAACACCGTGCAGGAGTGCTCCAACGGCTGCGCCTCCGGCAGCTCGGTCACCGAGGCCGTGCTGCACGGCCTGCTCGAGCTCGTCGAACGCGACGCGTTCCTGATCAGCTGGTACGACGGGCTGACCCGGGCCGAGATCGACCTCGACACCGTCGACCATCCGCTGGTGCAACAGATGCGGGCGCACGTCGACCTGCTCGGGTACGACCTGCGATGCTTCGACATCCGCGTCGACCTGCCGGTGCCGGCCGTCGGCGCGGTCGCGGTCCGTCGCGACGGCGGGCCGGGCACGCTGTGCTTCGCCGGCGGTGCCTCGCTCGACCCGGACGACGCGGTCCGCGCCGCGGTGTGCGAGGTCGCCTCGTACGTCACCGGGTTCCCCGAGCGGGTCGGCGAGTCCATCGAGCACAACGAACTCATGGTCACCGACTACGGGCACGTCACCGAGCTCGCGCACCATGCGCTGTTGTTCGGCATGCCGGAGATGGCCCGGCACGCCGAACACTGGCTGCGCCAGGACCACCGGTCGCCGATCGCCGACGTGTTCGCCGACTGGACCACGTCGCGGGCCCCGGTGACCGACCTGCGCGAGCCGGTGGACGAGATCGTCGCGCTGCTCGCCGAACGTGGCCACGACACCGTCGTCGTCGACCAGACCACGCCCGAGCAGCAGGCGCTGGGCCTGTCCACCGTGGCGACGATCGTGCCCGGGCTGATTCCGATCGACTTCGGCTGGCACCGGCAACGCGTGCTGCGGATGCCGCGCACGCTCTGGGCGCCCTACCGCGGCGGGCACGTGCCGCGTCCGCTCGACCCCGGCGACCTGCACCTCGTCCCGCACCCGTTCCCGTGAAGGAGCGCGTCCACGTGAGCACACCGACCGAGACGCACCCCGTCGAACCGCCACTCGCCCCGGCCTCCCCGGGCCCGCCGTCCGGCCGTGACGTGGCGCTCGACTACGCGCGGCGGATGTTCGAGCGTCAGCGCGTTCCGCTGCCGCCGCTCGGGTACCGGGTCGACTGGGCCGACCAGCCGTCGAGGCACAAGCTCTACCTCGACACGGTCAAGCTGGCGCTGCCGGCGCCGTTCGAGCCGATGCCGGACGTCGGCGTCGGCGCCGCGGCCGAGGCGGCCGGCGCCGAACCGGTGCACACCATGCCCGGCCTCGGCGTGCTGGCCTCGGTGCTGGGGAGCTACGGGCTGGTCGACCGGCGCACCGAGCCGAACTGGAACGAGGACAGCCGGCGCAAGCTGCGCTCCGACGGCGCGGTGTGGGCGCGCCCGACCGCGTCCGGCGGCGGCATGTATCCGGCCGAGAGTTACGTCGTCGCGGGTCCGGATGCGCCGTTGCCCACCGGCGTGTACCACTACGACACCGCCCACCACGGGCTCGACCGGCTCACCGTGGCCGATCGCGGACACGACCTCGCCGCGGCCTGCGGGGTCGCCGCCGACCTGTACCTGGTGGCGACGCTGCGGTTCTGGAAGAATGCGTTCAAGTACAACTCGTTCTGCTACCACGTCGTCACCCAGGACGTCGGCGCCCTACTCGGGTCCTGGCGGCTGGTCCTCGGCGCGCACGACGTTCCCGCCGAGCCGGTGCTGTGGTTCGACGACGCCGCGGTGGCGGCCGCGCTCGACGTGGACGGCCATGCGGAGGCGCCGTTCGTGGTGCTCCCGCTCGGCAAGCGTGGCCCGCGGGGCCCGGGCGGACCGCCGGACACGCGGCCTCCGCGTCCGTCCGGCACCGCTGGACCGCTGCGCCCGAGGCCGGCCGGCGTCGAGCACCACCGGGTGTGGGAACGATCCGCGCGACCACGGACGTTCGACCTGGTCGACCAGGTACATGCGGCCGCGCTCGTGGGTGACGAGCCGCGTCCGGCGCCCACGCCGTCGTCGGCGGCGCCTTCGGTGGCGGCACCGGCCGAGGAGGACGGCGACGTGGTCGAACTGCCCCCGTCGCACGCCGCTGCCGGCGACCTCGACCTGCGGACCAGCCTGCTGCGGCGCCGGTCGAGCTTCGGGCAGCTGGCGCCGCGTCCGCCGCTCACGCTGGACGATCTGGGCTGGGTGCTCTCCGCCGTCGACCAGACGGCTCGATCCGGCACCGATGTCGCGCCCGCACCCCGTGACCCCTGGACCCGGCTGTGGGTGCTGGCCGGCGCCGTCGACGGGCTGGAACAGCGCGCCTACGCCTACACCGGGCACCGGCTCGTCGGCGGGCCGCGGGCCGACGTCGGCGCACTGCAACGGCACTACGCGCTGACCAACTACAACCTGGGCGAGGTCGCCGCGGTCCTGGTGGTCACCGGCCGGCTCGGGCCGCTGGTCGAGGCGTACGGCGCGCGCGGCTACCGGATGCTCGGCATCGAGGTCGGACAGGCGGCGCAGTCGACCTACCTGGCGGCCACGGCCCGCGGCCTGGGTGTGGGTGCGGTCCTGGGTATCGACAACCTCGCCGTGGACGAGCTGCTCGGCATCGGCGACACCGACGAGCGCAGCATGCTCTTCCTCCTCCTCGGCCACGACCGCGTCGGCCGTGCCGGCTACGACCACGCGCTGCGACCCGCGGTACCCGACGAAGGGACGCCACGATGACCGACCTGATCGAGGACGCGACCACCCGCGCCGACGCCGGCTCCGCGCTGTCGCGATGGCGGCTCGGCGAGGCCTTCCTGCTGCGGGTGGCCGGCCAGTCCGCCGACGTCACCGCGGCGCTGCGCACCGAGAAGGCGGCCGCGTGGGTGCAGCGGGTGTTCGATCTCGAGGCCGCCCGCGACACCGCCGGGGCGGCGCTGCGGGCCGAGCTCGAGGCCGCCGTCGCCGCGACGGACGAGGACGATCCCGGCCGTGCCGCGCTGATCAACCTGCGCCGCGACGTCTACAACAGCCGCCGTCCCCGCCCGGCCACCGTCACGAAGGCGCGGGCCGTACTCGATCCGGCCCGCGAGGAACTGCTGTCGCGCTGGGCCGACTCTGTGACCGCGCTGCGCGACGAACTCGAAAACGGGACGGCGATCCTCGCCGACGACGTCACCGAGGCCAGGAGCCGTGCACGCGTCCTGCTCGCCGACGACGACCTGCGCTGCGCCGTACTGCTGCAGTCCGAGGTGCTCGAGTCGACCATGGACCGCTACCTCGACCCGAAGCGCAAGCTGGACAAGGCCGGGCGCCAGATCGAGCGCACGCTGCTGGAGCTGCTGTACCGCGCGGCGCTCAAGACCAGCCCGTTCAGCACGCTCACCTCGGTCGGGCTCGGCCGGTTCAGCCCGGACACCCGGCGCGCCCGGCCGGATCCGGAGTCGCTGCAACAGCACTCCGCCGCCCGGCTAAACGTCGCCGTACCGGCCCGGCTGGCCGCGGTCATCCTGGCCGACCCGCAGCTGCGTTCGGACATCCACGTCTCGACCGCCCCCGGAGCCGGCCTCGACGGGGAATCGATGCGCTATGTCCGCCGCCGCACCACCGCCGGCACCGACCCGGACGCGGTGGTCGCCATCGACAGCGTGCACGAGGACCTGTTCTTCCTGCCCAGCGGCCCGGCCCTGGCCGACGTCGTCGCGTACGCCGGGGGCGACACGCGGCCGAGCCTGCACGAGCTCGCCCGGCAGGTCGCGGCCGCCGGCGAGGGTCGTGAGGTGGGCGAGGTCGACCAGCTGCTGGGCCATCTGCTCCGGCTCGGCTTCCTGCTGGCGCCGGACCTGCAGATCGACCTGCGCTCGACCGACCCGGCCGGCGTGTTCGCCGCGGCGCTGGCCACGCACGACCACCCGACTCTGCAGGCGGTGGCCGGGCGGCTCGCGGCCGCCGACGGACTCGTGCAGGAGTACCCGAGCACCCCCGCACGTGCACGCGCCGGGGTGCTCGCGCAGATCCGCGAGCACATCCGGGCCTGCTTCGACGCGGTCGGTGCGCCCCGCGAGCTGGTCCCGCGCACGCTCGTCTACGAGGACACCACCATCGCCGACGGCGGGCTGGACGTCGACGCGCGGCTCTGGGAGCAGACCGTGTTGCCGGACCTCGCGGACCTGGCCGACCTGCTGCCCGCGTTCGACCTCAACGTGTCGCGACGGCTGACCGCGAACGGGTTCTTCCGGGCCCGCTACGGCGTGGGCGGCCGGTGCGAGGACGTCGTCCGGTTCTGTCACGAGTTCCAGCGCGACTTCTTCGAGCCATACACCCAGCGCTCGATGCGACGGCGCCCGTTCGACGACGACAACGCCTTCGTGCGCCAGGAGAACTGGTTCAAGCTCGCCGACATCGACGCCGTCGACGACGCCCGTGAGGCCGCTTCGGCGGAACTGCGCGCTCGTTGCGCCGGGACGAGCGGGACGCCGGACGAGGTCCGCCTCGACGACGGTTTCGTCGACGCCGTGCGCCGGCATCTGCCCGCCGGTTCGCGGTTGCATCAGCCGTGGTCGTTCTTCGTCCAGCTCGCCCGGGACGACGCCGCCGCGGGCCCCGGCCGGATGGTGCTCAACCAGGCCTACGCCGGGCTGACGCTGATGTTCTCGCGCTTCGCGCACAGCCTCGACGCCAACGGCGGCCGCGCCGAGCAGCTGATCCGCCGCACGCTGCGTGACTACACGCCGGCCGGTGCCGTGCTCGCCGAGCTGCGCGGCGGATACGAGACCACGAACCTGAACATCCACCCGGACGTCACGGACTACGAGATCGTCTGCCCCGGCGACGCCAGCACACGCCCGCCGGACGAGCAGATCCCGCTGGACGACCTCGTCCTGGAGCACGATGCCGACGCCGACCGGGTCCGGCTGCGCTCGGTCCGTCTCGATCGCGAGGTCGTGCCGGTGTACCTGGGCTTCCTGATGCCGATGGCGCTGCCGGAGATCCAGCAGGTGCTGATGTGCTTCTCGCCGACGGGCATGGCCCAGATCGACCTGTGGGCCGGCACCGGTGAGCCGGTGCCGGACGAGGGCATCACGATGTACCCGCGGCTCGTCCTGGGCGATCTCGTGCTCCAGCGGCGGATGTGGAAGATGAACGTCGCCGCGCTACCCGTGCGCGACCCGGCCGACTCGGACGCCGAGCACCTGCTCCGCGTGCAGCGGTGGCGTCGCGAGAACGGCCTGCCCGCGCGGGTGTTCGCCCAGGTCGACACCGCGGCCGCTCGCTCGGCCGACGACGGAGCCGAGGCCGACGACGATCCGGCGCCCGGCGCCGGTGGCGACCCCGGCGCCGGCGGCGAGCGCAAGACCGGCCGCAAGCCGCTGCCGGTCGACTTCGACAGCTGGCTGTCGCTGCACCTGTTCGAGCAGATGGTTCTCGGCGCGTCGAACCGGATCGTGCTCACCGAGCCCGACCCGGACGTCGACCAGCTGTGGCTGCACGACCAGCACGGCCGGCCGTACGTCGGCGAGCTGCTGATCGAGCTGTACGACAGACCAGACTCCGCCGACAGGAGGGACGATCATGTCCGGTGAATGGGTCGCCCTGCACGTCTTCTACGCCAGTGACGCCAACCCGATCGTGGTCGAGGCGGTCCGCCCGCTGGTCGACGAGCTGCGGCGCGACGACGTCATCGACGGCTGGTTCTTCATCAAGTACTGGATGGAGGGCCCGCACCTGCGGGTGCGGTTCCGGCCCCGGACACCGGAGCTGCGCGGCGAGGTCACCGAACGCGCGACGTCGGCCCTGCAGGCCTTCCTCGACCGGCGCCCGGCGCTCTACGACACCGACATCGCCGGCCTCGGTGACCTGTACAAGAGGATGTACATCGCCGAGTACGGGGAGGAGCGCTGGGCGCGGGAGTACGGCGACGGGGCGATGCCGTTCCGTCCGAACAACAGCATCGCGAACCTGCCCTACGAGCCGGAGTACGACCGGTACGGCGGCCCGGCGGGCATCGATCTCGCCGAGTGGCACTTCGAGCACTCCAGCGACATGGTCGCCAAGCTGCTGGCGACGTCCAACACGCACGTCCGGCCGGTGCTGCTCGGGCTGGCGACCCAGCTGTCGCTGATGACGGCGTACACGTTCCTGGGCGACGACCGATCCGTGCAGCGGTTCTTCCAGCGCTACCGCACCTTCTGGGAGACCTCGTACCAGGAGCCCTCGGACGACTACCACGGCTCGTTCGACAAGAGCTTCGAGCTGACCCGCGACTCGCTCGTCGAACGGATCGACCGCATCCGCGGCATCGCGGGCGCCGAGCCCGCCGACGCGTTGTCCGGCATCGAACGCACGTGGTTGGCCCACTGCGCCGAGCTGCGCGAGCGGGTACTGGACGCCGCGGGCCGCGGACAGCTGGTGTTCCCCTCGGAACGGCTGGGGGGCAAGGCTCCGATCGACGACCCCGAGGCACTGGCGACGGTGCTGTTGAGCTCGTACGTCCACATGACCAACAACCGCCTGGGCGTCGCGATCCTCGACGAGATCTACCTGTCCTATCTGGTCGAGCGGGCACTCGAGACGCGCGGGGAACAGGTGCCGGCGTGACCACCGTCGACAGCACCGAAGGCGGGGTGCCGGCCGACTGGCTGCAGCACGCGCGGCCGGCGCTGCGGCCCGCGGTCCGCATCGGACCGGAAGTGACGCGGGGCGACGCCCGGGTGCACATCGTCGGAGACCGCGACACCCAGGCGTATCTCAAGGTCGGCGCGCGCGAGGCGTTCCTGATGCGCCGGCTCGACGGTCAGCACACGCTGGCCGAGATCGGCGACGAGTACGCGCACCGGTTCGGCAAGCGGCTCGCCGCCGCGAACTGGCAGCAGCTGCTCGGCATGCTGGCCTCCCGCGCACTCATCGAACCGGCCGGCGAGCAGCAGCTGGCGGAGGTCCGCGACCGCGCCGAGCAGGCCCGCCGTGGCGAGGGCCGGTCGCCGTTGCTGTGGCGCATGCCGATCGGAGGGCTCGCCGATCGGGTGCCCGCGGTGTCGCGGCGGGTCGGCTGGTTGCTGGCGCCGGCGGTCGCGGTGCCGCTGACGGTGCTCGGCGCGCTGATCTCGCTCTACGTCGTGTCGAACTTCGCGCAGCTGTACGACGCGGTGGGCGCGGCGCCGTCGCGCTGGTCGGTGTCCGTGGTGACGGTCGTGGTGACCTGGCTGGTGATCGGCTGCCACGAGTTCGGGCACGGCATCGCTTGCCACCGATACGGCGGCCGGCCCACCCAGATCGGGTTGATGTGGCGGTTCCCGCTGATCGCCCCCTACTGCAAGGTCGACGACGTCGTGACCTTCGAACGGCGCTCGCACCGGGTGACGACGTCGTTCGCCGGCATCTACGTCAACCTGATCGCGCTGCTGCCCTTCGCGGCGCTGTGGTGGTGGGGGCCGGCGTCCGGATGGTGGCACGGTCTGGCCGGCGCACTGCTCATCGTGGGGACCGCGAGCACGGTGGCGAACCTCGTGCCGGTGTTCAAACTGGACGGCTACCACATGCTCGAGCACGCGACGGCGACGATGAACCTGCAGTCGGAGTCGTTCCGCTTCGTGGGCCGGTTCGTCCGCGGCGGCCCCGCCGGGGTGTCGGCGTACCCGACCCGCGCCCGCGTGATCTTCGGCGGCTACGTCCTGCTCGCCGCGGCGATCCTGGTTCCGGCCGCGGTTCTGCTCGTCCGGCTGTGGTATCTGACGCTGGCCGATCTGTGGGGCACGGCCGGCGCGGTGGCGTTCCTGCTCGGTGAAGCGATCTTGGTCGCGCTGTTCCTGTGGTGGGCCGTAAGCTGGCGGCAGCGCAGACGCAAGGAGGCCTGATGGACCCTCTGAGCATGATTCTCGGCCTGCTGTTCATCGTGGCGATCAGCTGCGGTGGATGGATCGTCTGGGGTGTCGTGCAGAGCCGTGAGCGCGCGCGCGAACTGAAGATGGCCCGCGAACGCGAAGAGACCGAGCGGCTGCGGCTGCGGCTCGAGGCCGAGGACCGTGCCCAGGAACGCGCCGACCGGATCTACCTCGACACGCTGGACCGGCACTCGAACCCGCAGTTGCCACGTCGCGACGGAACGTCGCCCGACGCCTCCTGACCGCCCAGTTCGGTTGTGCCGGCCGTCGTGCCGGTCACCACCGCACCGGCAGCTCGGCGAGCCCGCCGGTCACCACGTCGTGCCGCAGCGTCAGCTCGTCGACGTCGACGGCCGGGCGCAGGGTCGGAAACCGCGCCACGAGCTGGGCGAACACGGCCTGCAGCTCGATGCGGGCCAGCGGCGCGCCGAGGCAGTAACGCGCACCGTGCCCGAACGTGAGGTGCGCTGGCCCGGCGCGGTTCACATCCACCCGGTCCGGGTCCGCGAAGACGGCGGGGTCATGGTTCGCGGCGCCGTTGTCCAGCAACACGAGCTCTCCTGCGCGGATGCCGACCCCGTCGACCTCCAGATCCGTGCGCGCGTAGCGGGGGATGCCGCCGCCTCCCTTGCCCGGCGCCCGCAGCAGCTCTTCCACCGCGTCCGGAATCAGGGCGGGATCGTCGTGCAGGGCACGCCACTGCTCGGGGTTGTCCAGGAGCAGCAGCGTGCCGAGCCCGATCTGCACCACCGTGGTCTCGTGCCCGGCGAACAGCAGCGCCATGGCGAGCCCGGCTGCCTCGGTGTCGGAGACACCGTTGGTGGCGCACAGCCGGGAGATCACGTCGTCGCCGGGTTCAGCTCGCTTGCGGGCGACGAGCTGCACGCCGTAACCGAACAGATCGGCCAAACCCTGTTCGGACCGGGCACGGTCCCGGACATCGGCGGCGGCCTGCGTCAGCGTGCGGAACCGGTCCCGTTCCTCGTGGGGCACACCCAGCAGCTCACAGATCACCAGCACCGGCAGCGGGATCGCCAGCGCCGCGTGCAGATCGGCCGGTGGCCCCTGCGCGGCCATCGTGTCCAGCAGTTCGATGGTCAGCGCGTCGATCCGCGGACGCAGCGCGCGCATGCGCTTGGGGGAGAAATGCGGCTGCAGCAGCGATCGCATCCGGGCGTGGTCGGTGTGCTCGGTGTCGAAATCGCCGAGAGGGCCGCCGAACAGCGCCGACTCGCCGGTGCGGGCCGCCGCCTCGGGGTCGGGGTGCGCGCGCCCGAGCCGGTTGTCGTCCAGCAGTTGCCGCACCTGTGCGTACCCGGTGACCAGCCACGCATCGTGGCCGACCGCGGTGCGGATGCGGTGGATCGTCCCTTGTTCCAGCAGCGCACGCAGCTGCGGCGCGATGGCGAGTGGATGCGTCTGCTCGAACGGCAACTGGACCGGCGCACTCATCGTGGCCTCCTCTGTCTCATTTACTCAATCTTGTATAAGAGAACATAAACAAACTACGTGTATATCCTGCCTTTAACAAGAGGAGGGGTGATGGCAACCGACGGTCGTCCCGACCGGACAGCGGCAGCCGGCCGCAGGCAACAGGCGCGACGCCTGCCGCGGGCCGAACGGCGCGAGCAGATCCTCGCCGCGGCCACCCGAGCGTTCGCGCGCGCGGGCTTCGCCGCCACCGGCCTGGACGACGTGGCCGCCGAGGCCGGCGTCACGCATGTGATCGTCTACCGGCATTTCGCCTCGAAGGCCGACCTGTACCGGGCCGTGCTCGACCGGGCATGCACCCGGCTCGCCGACACCGTCGGGACCGACGATTTCGACGACAGCAGCATCCCCGCGATGCTGCGTGCCGCCGCCGACGACCCGGACGGGTTCCGGCTGCTGTTCCGGCACGCGGCCCGCGAGCCGGAGTTCCGCGACGTGACCGACGCGCTCCGGGCCGCCTCGACCGAGGTCACCGACCGCCATCTCGCCGACTCGATACCCGAGGGTCCGTGGCGGGACTGGGCGGCCCAGCTCGCCCCGACGATGGCCCTCGAGGCGGTGATCGCCTGGCTGGACGCCGGGCAGCCCGACGCGGACGGCGCCGCCGCGCGTGTCGAACGCGCGGTTCACGGGGTGATCGACGCCGCACGCACCGACGGCCGGTGAGCCGGGCGACCGTGTGGTGCTCCGGATGTGCCTGGGCCGGCGCTGGCCGCGTCGCCGGCCCAGGATGGGATTCACGGACTCGGCTTGACCCTCACGCAGCGTGAGGCTGAAGGGTGAGGCGCATGAGCGACCACTACAACGCGTTCGAGATGAGTCCCGTGCCCGCACCCGGCCCGGACGCGGTTCCGCCGGAGCCGTTCCGTGGCATCTACGGAATGCCCGCGTTCGCGACGATCCCCACCAGCGACTTGGCGGCGTCCGTGGACTTCTGGGTTCGCGGGCTCGGGTTCTTCGAGCTGTTCGGCATCCCCGGCACGCTCGTGCACCTGCGCCGGTGGGCGTTCCAGGACGTGCTCCTCGTCTCGGCGGAAAGCGTCCCGGAGCAGGCACCAGCGGTGAGCTTCAGTTTCGCGTGCGTGCTCAGCCAGGTCGACTCCGTCGTCGAGACCTGTCGTGCGCTGCGCCCGGACTCGGTCGACGGTCCGCGTGACACCCCCTGGAACACCCGCGATGCGGAGGTGATCACCCCCGAGAACGCACGGATCGTCTTCACCGCGGCGAAGCCGTTCGACCCGGACAGTCAGGAGGCGCGGAACCTTGAAGCCGTCGGGATCACACCCCCGGGCGTCGGTCGCGGCGACAATGAGGAGCATGCCTGATCCCGCCGACACCGACGGACTGACCGTCGGTCAGGTCGCGACGCATCTGGGCGTGACGGTCCGTGCGTTGCACCACTGGGACGAGACCGGTCTGGCGCGACCGTCACTGCGCACGGCTGCCGGATACCGGCTCTACACCGCCGGTGATCTGGAACGTCTGCATCGCATCGTCATCTACCGTGAACTCGGTCTCGGCTTGGACAGGATTCGGGTGGTCCTGGACGACTCGACCGCGGACGTGCCCGGCGCATTGCGCACGCAGCGCACCCAGGTCGCCGAACGAATTGACCGCCTCCAGCAGCTCGGAGCCGCCCTGGATCGGATGATCGACGCTCACGAACGCGGCCTGCTGCTGACCATCGAGCAGCAGGCCGAGATCCTGGGCCCCCAATGGAACCCGGATTGGCCTGCCCAAGCTCGTCAGCGCTACGGAGACACGGCGCAGTGGCAGCAGTACGCCGAACGCTCAGCCTCTCGCGGTCCGGAAGATTGGCAGGCCATCGCCGACGCCGTCGCCGACCTCGACCGCGCTCTCGTGCATGCGATGGACTCCGGCGTCACGCCGGGGAGCGCAGAAGCGAATCAACTCGTCGAGCGGCACCGCGAGGTCTTCTCTTCGTACTTTCCCCTCACCAGGCAGATGCAGGTCTGTCTCGGTCGCATGTACGAGGCCGACCCGGGATTCGCCGCCCACTACGACGGCATCCGCTCCGGCCTTGCTACGTGGTTCCGCCGGATCGTCGACGCCAGTGCGCGCGCCCACGGCATCGACCCCGACACCGCGACCTGGCAGTAGAGCGCGGGATCCGTCAGGTCCGCACCAGCGGGGTCGTCGGACGCCTGCTCGAACCCGGAGCCTAGGATCGTCGGGTGAGCAACGTCCGCGCGGCAACCGAGGCAGACATCGGCGAGCTCGTCCGGTTGCGGGTCGTGTTCGCCGAGGCCATGGGTGGAAGCTTCAACCCGCCTTCCGCTGATTCGCGATGGCGAGACAACTGTGCCGCCGTCCTGGCCGGCCAGTTGGCGGCCGAGACCATGCGCATCCTCGTCGTGGACGGCACGAGCGGCCTTGCGGCGTGCGGATACGGGACGATCGAGCAATGGGTGCCGGGCCCGCATCTGCCTCATGGCCGCATCGGGCACGTCATGGGTGTGGTCACCGATCCGGAACATCGCCGCCTCGGGCACGCCCGGACGATCATGGACGGGCTGCTCGAGTGGTTCCGGGAGCAGCGCATCCCCCGAGTCGATCTGCACGCCTCCGCCGACGGTGAGCCGCTCTACCGCAAGCTCGGCTTCACCGAGCACCCCGACCTCTCGATGAGCTGGCGAACCTAGGCGACTTCCCGGCCCCGGGCTCCGGAACGCAGTAAAGTTCCACGCGTCCCAACCGGCGCGTCAGCGGCCGGACGAACTTCGCGAACGGGGGTTTCACGACTCGATGAGTACACCGCAGATGCCCGAGACCGTGCAGGCGTTCGTCGACTCCGTCAACCGCTCCGACGAGGAGGCGTTCCTGGCCGCGTTCACCGCCGACGGATTCGTCGACGACTGGGGCCGGACGTTCACCGGCCGCGAGGCGATCAAGGGCTGGAGCGACCGCGAGTTCCTGGGTGCCGACGGCGTGCTCACGCCCGAAGAGGTCACCACGGACGGCGACACCGTCACCGTCGTGGGCGACTGGCGCAGTACGCACGCCAACGGACGCAGCAGCTTCGCCTTCCGCCTCGCCGGCGACCGCATCGCCTCGATGACCATCCGCGAAGGCTGACCCGCAGCAGCCGGCGGACTTGCCCAGTACCGTTCAGCGATCGGTCACCGGGAGTCATAGCGGCGGTTACCCAGGGGCGGAATCGTGCGGACATGGACGATTCGCGCCGGCGTCGATCGAGCGCCGAACCCCTGTCCCGTCGTCTGTTCGTTGCCGGACTCGGGGCCTCGGCCGCGGCCGTCGCAGGCCCGGCGTTGATCCGCGCCGACGGTGCGCACGCCGCCGCGCCCGGCACCGGTGGCGCACTTCCCGATGACCTGTTCTCGCTGGGAGTCGCCTCCGGCGACCCGCTTCCGGACGGTGTCGTGCTGTGGACGCGTCTGGCGCCCGACCCGCTGGCCGGCGGCGGGCTACCGCCTCGGGCATACCCGGTCGAGTGGGAGGTCGCCGAGGACGAGCGTTTCTCTCGCGTCGTGCGCCGCGGCCGCGAGGTCGCGCTGGCTCAGTTCGGGCACAGCGTCCACGTCGAGGTCGACGGCCTACGTCCGGGCGCCGACTACGTCTACCGGTTCCGGGCCGGCGGCCGGATCTCTCCCGTGGGAAGGACCCGAACCGCCCCGGCCGGCGCTACGTCCGCGTTACGGTTCGCGTTCGCGTCCTGCCAGAACTGGCAGGACGGGTACTTCACCGCATACGAGGCGTTGGCGGCGGAAGACCTCGACTTCGTGGCCTTTCTCGGTGACTACATCTACGAGTCCGAGCCGCGGACGACGACGGTTCGCACCCATGAGGGCTCCGGTGAACCGACTACGCTCGAGGAGTACCGGAACCGCCATGCGCAGTACAAGAGTGACGTCCACCTGCAAGCTGTGCATGCGGCGTTTCCGTGGATCGTCACCTGGGACGACCATGAGGTCGACAACAACTGGGCCGACGAGATCCCACAGGACCCGGACAAGCAGAGCCCGGCGCAGTTCCGTGCCCGGCGGGAGGCCGCGTTCCAGGCATACTACGAGCACATGCCGTTGCGGCGGCGTTCCCGTCCGCGCGGTCTCGACATGCAGCTGTACCGCAGGCTCGGGTTCGGCGACCTCGTCGACCTGCATGTTCTGGACACCCGGCAGTACCGCTCCGACCAGCCGTCCACGTTGGAGGCTGCCGAGACGGACACCTCGTTGACCATGACCGGAGACGAGCAGGAGCGGTGGCTGGTGGACGGGCTCACCGACGGCTCCACACGCTGGAATCTGCTGGCCAACCAGGTCATGTGGGCGCAGAACGACCGCCGGGCAGGCCCTGAGGACGTCTTCGACTTCGACAACTGGGACGGCTACCGGGTTCAGCGACGGCGGATGCTGGAACTGTTCGGAACCGACCAGGTGTCGAACCCGGTCGTATTGACCGGTGACCGGCACTGTACGTGGGTCTGCGACCTCGAGCCCGACTTCGACGACCCGTCGGCGGCAGCCGTCGGGGCCGAGATCACCGGGACGTCGATCTCGTCGGGCGGCAACTCCGATCCGGACAGGTTCCAGGCGACGTACCGGCCGATCGCGGCGGAGAGCCCGCACTGGAAGTACTTCGACAACCAGCGTGGCTACATGGTGTGCGACGTCGACCGCGACCGGATGCTGAGTTCGCTTCGACTCGTCGACACGGTGTGGCAGCCCGAGGGGGCAACCGTGCGGACCGCGGCGGAGTTCGTCGTCGAGGCCGGCGTGCCGGGTGTGACGGTCGAGTACGAGGAGCCGCGGGCGGTTCACCGGCGTGCGCAGACGCGGCGGGAGGCCGGGCCGCAGTACGAGGTCGACGACGTCGAGGAGCATGTCGACCTGGGCAGGTGACTCGGCGGTCGCCTCGAACGGCGACCACACGTTCGATACTGTGCACCGATGCCGTCCGAAGCCGGGTACAGTCGTCGAGCTCCGGTGCTGATCGTCGTTGGCGGTCTTCCGGCGGCCGGGAAGTCGTCCGTCGCCCGGACGCTGGCTCCGCGACTACGAGCGGCGTACGTGCGCATCGACAGCATCGAGGTCGCCATCGACCGTGCCGAGGGCCGGTCGCGGGAGACGAACGGCTGGGACGCGCCGCCCGGCTACGCGGTGGGTTACGCCGTGGCTGCCGACCAGTTGCGTACCGGTCTCGACGTCGTCGCCGAATCCGTTAACCCGCTGCGTGCCAGCCGGGACGCGTGGCGGGACGCCGGGCTCGCGGCTGGCGCGGACGTCCTCGAGGTGGAGGTCGTCTGCTCCGACACCGACGAGCATCGCCGGCGTGCCGAGGAGCGGGTGTCGGACCTTGAAGGGCTCGCATTGCCGAGGTGGGAGCAGATCGTCAACCGCGAATACGAGCGATGGGACCGCGACAGGATCGTCGTGGATACCGCAGTTCTCGGCGTGGACGAAGCCGTGCGGCTGCTGCTACATGCTCATCATCAGCAGCAATGCCAGGACGGCGAGTACCCCGAGGAGCAACCCGACCGTCTGTGACCCGCGCCGCGGGTGTGCGATCCATCTGCGCATGCCGGCCAGCGGATGTGGCCGTCCGTATGTCTCGGACACTCGTGACCTCCTGCGTCTGCGCAGGCTGTGATGCCTGTGGCGGGGTCCGCCGGATGCGGATGCGGATGCGTGGCCCGGCCCCGGCGGCCCCCGTACTTCCGGCCGTCAAGCACCAGGGTCACCGGCAACGCGCGTGCGGTCAAGTGGTTCCGGCCATGCCCGTGGGTGAACACCCGATGACCGGCCCGTAGACGTACCCGTTCACAATGTTCGGCGGCGACCATCGTCGGCGGCGCGGCGCAGCAACTTCTCCGCCGCCGGCGACGGGTGCATTTGACGTCGGGCGCCGGAGAATGGGACGCATGCGGATTCTGGTTCTGGGCGGCACCTGGTTCATCGGCCGGCGGATCGTCGAGCGTCTGCACGAGCGTGGTGACGACGTGCTGGTCGTCCACCGCGGGCGCAGCGAGCCGGACGGCTGGGTCCCGGTGGAGCATCTGCGGACCGACCGGCGCGACCTGCACGCACACGCCGGCCGGGTCCGCTCGTTCGCGCCGGACGCGGTCGTCGACACGCTGGCGCTGAGCGCCGCCGACGTCGACGCCGTCCTGCCGGTCCTGCCCGAGGTGCCGACCGTGGTGCTGTCCAGCCAGGACGTCTACCAGGCGCACACCGGACTGCGCCACGGCAGGTGCGAGTCGCCGGTGCCGCTGACGGAGAGCTCGACGCTGCGTCGCGAGCGCTATCCGTACCGGGGCGCCGGCATCAACCACGTGCCCGACGACTACGACAAGCTCGACGTCGAGGATCGGTGGTGTTCCCGGGCAGCCACGATTCTGCGGCTGCCGCTGGTCTACGGCCCGCACGACTGGCAACGGCGGGAGGACGTCGTGTTGCGCAGGCTCCGTGCCGGCCGGCGACAGATCCCGATCGGCGCGGGTAACCTGCTCTGGACCCGGTGCCACGTGGACGATCTCGCCACCGGTGTGCTGGCGGCCCTGGACACGCGGGCAGCCGACGGACTGACCTTCAATCTCGGAGAGAGTCGCACCTGGCCGCTGGCTGCCTGGTTCACGCAGATCATCGGGGCCGCCGGAGCCGACGCCGAACTCGTCCGGGTGCCCGACGCGGCCCTGCCACAGGACCTGGCGCTGACAGCCGTCCAGCAGCAACACCTGCTCGTCTCCGTCGCGCGGGCGCAGGAGGTGCTCGGCTGGACTCCGGGTGAACCGTCGCACCGCGTCTCCGAGTCCGTGCGGTGGCACCTGGAGCACCCTCCCGCGGAGGGCGCGTGGACCGACGAGGATGCTGCCGCGGACGACGACGCCCTGGCGGCGAGCGCGTAGCCGGCGGTGGCGGACACGTGATGCGTCAACCGTCGCCGGCGACGAGGTACCCGCGGGAACAACTCGTGATCTCACGGCGGGGCTCGGCGATCCGGCCGCATGTGAGCGTTTAGGGTACTGCTCTGTCACGGATGTGCCGCATCCGTGACTTACGTATGTGGCCACCCGAAACGGTCGGCCGTACGAGCAGGACCAGTGGAGTTCCGGAGGAGACCTCATGCATGTGCGTCCGCGTCGTGTCCGTTCCGCGAGTGTTGTGATGGTCGCGGCCAGTGCTCTGGCGGTGAGCTCGTGCGGAGGGGAGTCGGTACGGTTCGGTGGCGAGGACGTCGCGAACGCCGAGGAGGTGCTGGCTTCCGCGGACGACGCGTTCGACGGCGTGGTCCAGGCCGGCGTGAGCGCGGGCACGACGACGGTGTCCGACGATTCGCGCTGCTACTTCCGCGAGGCCGGCGAGGACGGGGTCGATCGGACCGCGTTCTGTGGGCCGGTACGGCGGATCGGCGGGAACGCCGACGAGGCGTGGTTGCCGGTCCCGTTGGCGGCGGACGGCTCGACCGAGGACGGTCTCCGGCTGACGGTGGCCGCGACGGAGACGTCGGAGCTGACGGCGGTGGACAGTGGCGAGCTGTTCCGACCGGACGGTGGTGAGCCGGTGGCGGCGGACTCGCTGGACGAGCCGCAGGCGCCGGAGGCTCCGTTCGCCGATCGGGCGGTCGCGCTGCCGTTGAACCAGTCCGGCGTCGACGCGGAGTTCGAGCAGCTGGAGCAGCCGTACACGCTGATCACGCCGTCGGTGACGGTCACCGTCCAAGCGGCGGCGACGCTGGACGCGGTACCGGCGGACGTGGTGGATCAGGTGAGCGAATCCGGTGAGAGCTCCAGCACCGTCGGGGGTACCGGTGCGGCCGAGGAATCCGATGACACGGCGACGGGGGAGCCGTCGGTGCCGTTCTACCGGCCCGCCGAGGGGCAGCAGGTGCAGGCATGGCAGGTCACGTTCGGCCCGCCGCCGGAGATCGCGCCGGCCGAGGACGACCAGTACTTCGGGTTCGGCGGTGGCTCCGCGGAGCCGCGGGACGCTTCGACGTCGTTCGCGCTGGCGGCCGGGAACCAGCGGCTGACCGTGCGCGGCAACCTCGACATGGGCACCGGCATGGAGGTGGACACCCTGGGCGTGGGCTGCGACGAGGTGCCCTGCCAGACGAACGAGCAGCAGCAGTACCTGTTGCTCGCGTCGATGGCCGAGGACGCGTCGCCGTCACTGGTGGCGACCGTCGATGGTGCCGATCAGTCGCTGTCGCTGGACGACGGCACGCTGACGTCGGACGTGTCGCAGGTCGCTTACGACCGGGAGCGGCTGTCGCAGCAGGTCTCGACCACCTGGCCGAACAAGACGATCGTCGTCCGCACCGAGGAGCAGCTCGACAAGGAGGTCGAGGACGCGGTCTTCTTCGACGACATCACCTACAACTACGGCGGCGCCGTCCAGCAGGTCTTCCTGTCCCCGTTCGACTACGCCAAGGGCTGGGCACCGTCCGGCAAGGCGTGGCTGACCGTTCCGATCATCAACCGGCCGGACGACCTGAGCAGTGGCGAACTGAGTCTGGACGAGGCCGCGACGATGACGCTGAAGGTGGGAGATCAGCGGATCGCGGCGCAGTCCGGTGCCGGCCGTGATTCCTGGGCCGTGTTCCAGGTGAACGACACGTTCACCAAGGGCACCGTCGTGTACCGGCCGACCGGCAGCGTCAGCGTCTACGACCAGAACTACCCGCTGAAGACCGACGAACCGCTGACGCTCGACGTCGCCCTGCCCGCCGCGGAGTGATCGTCACGGGGGCTCGACCGCGGCGATGCGGTACTTGTGGACGTCGGCCGAACGCAGCGGCGGCAGGTCCGGCTCGGGCCCGCCGGAGGAGCGGAAGCGCTGCAGGTCCTCGTCGGACTCCCACTGCTCGTGGATGACGATGCGCTCCGGGTCCAGCGGGTCGGGGGCCTGGACGAAGTCGAGGCAGCCCGGTGCGGCTCGCGCGGCGCGAGTGACGTCGGCGACCGCGGCCAGGTAGCGGTCGCGGTCGGCGGGGTCCACGCGCAGCGTCCCGGCGATGATGATCATCCCGAATCCCGTCCTTCCGGCCGTCGAGTCCCTCGACGCTACGCCGTCGCGTCACGGAGCGGCCGTGCGGGCCGCAGCGGAGTCCGCGGATCTCGACGGGACTCGCCGGGTTCTGGCACGATCGTTGATCGTGAGGGAAGCATCCCGCAGCACGTGGACGCGACCTGAACCCGCCTCGTGACGGCGGTGCAGCGCAGCCGACCGAGGGGGACGCCGCATGCCGAACGCAGGACTCGCTCACGCCCGGACCCGCCGCTCGGCGGTGCTCGTCGCCGCACTGGTCGCTGTGCTGGTGGCGGCCACGGTGGTGGCGCGGCCGTGGTCGACGGACGCGGAGGGAACGACGCCGACGACCGGTGAGGACGTCGTGCTTTCGAAGCCGACCGTGCGCTACGACTCGCACTGCGACTGCACGGTGGTGACCGTGCGGTGGCAGGCGGACCGCGACCTCGAGAACGGCTGGGACGCCGTCGTCGTCCACGCCGACGAGACGGTCACGATGCTGGGCGGCTCCGTCATTGTCTGTGATGCCGGTCCCGCTCCGGACAGGTGCCGCACGCACGGAGTGCAGCTGGAGGCTTCGACCGGAGTCGGTCAGACGTTCGCCAGCGAGGAGGGCGAACACGGGACGATCTCGATGTCCGTCCGCGACTACACCGGGGTCGAGGGCCGCTGTCCGCTCACCATTCACTACGCTCACGGCGGCACCGACGACCGGATCCACCCCGACATCCGGCCCGGCAAGGTCCGGTTCCGGAGCAAGGCCGATTTCTGGAGGACGGAGGAGTCCTACCGCCCTGCGTGTTGATTCTCTGCTGCCAGCAGATTGTCTTGGTCCGCTCACCTGCGGCGGCTCAGGATCGAACTGACGCCGGGTCGTCCGGCGTCGGTTCGCTTCGATCGACGAGACGCTGGGAGAGACCATGCGGACTTCCGTTGCCCAATCCACCTCGAGCGCCGGAACGCTCGACGACCAGCTGGCGGCGAGGTTGCTGCACCAACGCATCATCGTCCTCGGCACCGAGGTCGACGATCAGGTGGCCAACCGGCTGTGTGCCGAGCTGTTGCTGCTGTCGGCCGAGGACCCGCGTACCGACATCAGCCTGTACATCAACTCGCCGGGCGGCTCGGTCAGCGCCGGGCTGGCGATCTACGACACGATGCGGCTGATCCCCAACGACGTCAGCACGCTCGCGATGGGCTTCGCCGCGAGCATGGGCCAGTTCCTGCTGTGCGCGGGCACCGCCGGCAAGCGTTACAGCCTGCCGCACACCCAGGTGCTGATGCACCAGGGCTCGGCCGGGTTCGGCGGCACGGCCGCGGACATCGAGATCTACGCCGAGCAGCTCGAACGGACGTCGGCGCTGATGAACCGGCTCACCGCCGAGCACACCGGACAGACGGAGGAGACGATCGAGAACGACGGCCTGCGTGACCGGTGGTTCACCGCCGAGGAGGCGCGTGAGTACGGAATGATCGACCGGATCGTGGAGCAGGTCGACGACGTCCGTCCCGCGTTTGCGGGCCGTTCGGTGGGGGTGTGAGCCGATGAGCCAGTACACGATCCCGTCCGTCGTCGAGAAGACGGCAACCGGCGAGCGTGCCTCGGACATCTACTCGAGGCTGCTGTCGGAGCGCATCATCTTCCTCGGCACCGAGATCGACGACGGTGTGGCCAACGTCGTGATGGCGCAGCTGCTGCACCTGGAGTTCGCCAGCCCGGACGCGGAGATCGGGCTGTACATCAACTCACCGGGTGGTTCGTACAGTGCGCTGACCGCGATCTACGACACGATGCAGTTCATCCGTCCGGACGTCGCCACCGTCTGCATGGGGCAGGCGGCGTCGGCCGCGGCCGTGCTGCTGGCCGGCGGAGCGCCCGGCAAACGGTCCGTGCTGCGGCACGGCAAGGTCGTGCTGCATCAGCCTTCCAGCCAGGCCCGCGGCACCCTGCCGGACCTGGCCATCGAGGCGAAGGAGATGGCGAAGGTGCGTGCCGAGATGGACGCGATCCTCAGTGCGCACACCGGCCATCCGGTGGAGAAGATCCGCGCCGACACGGACCGGAACATCACCTTCAACGCCCGCGAGGCCGTCACCTATGGCCTCGCGGACCGGGTCATCAGTACCCGCGAGGCGGCAGCGTCAGGACTGGCGGCGTGATCACGCCGCCTGCATGAGCGTGTCGCCTGGACGGTGCGTGGTCGGAGCGGTTCCCACGGAACGGCGCCGGCCACGCGCCACGTCCAGGCGGATGACTTCGGCCGATGCGGCGCGCTCGTCGAGCATGTCACGGCCGACCTCGGTGATCAGATCCGGCAGTTCGATCCGCAACGCGTCGCTGATGGCGGCCAGCACCTCCGACGATGCTTCCTTGCGGCCGCGTTCGACCTCGGAGAGGTACGGCATGGAGACCCGGGCGGCGCGGGCGACGTCGGCGAGCGTGCGGCGTTGTTCGAGGCGGGTGCGGCGCAGCACCTCGCCGAGGGTGGTCCGCAGCAGGGGGCGGTCCGAAGGCTCGGGCGTGGTTGGGCCGGACGTGACCGAATCGGACATCGATCTTCCCTCCTGGCTGCGTGGGCGCCGTCACCGCTGACGCGGGTGGTTTCACGCTATCGGTGCGCACACGGCGGTAGGAGTGGGTTTCGCCGCCGGCGTACGACCGGCACATGGGTCAACCAGCCACCCGACGACGGCGAGCACGAACTCGCGTCTGGAGAGTGTTCGCAGCGTGTTCCGATCGGATCCGCCAGCACGGTGTGGCGGTGCTGCTGCCCAGCAGAACGATCGCCGGGCGTTGGAGATGGCCGACGTCGACCGAAGCGCTGTCCAATGCTCGGCCCCGGGCAAGCACGTGAGCAGGCCCGCCGGCGACGTCACATGCCGTGGCGTTCGTACGGGTCCGTGACGGTGTGCAACGGCAGGCGAACCGAGCGCGGCGCATCCAGGTGGTCGGGGCGATCGTGCCAGGACACCGTGATCTCGCTGACCCGCAGTTCAAGGGGTTGGATCAGCATGTATCGCTCCGCATGCCCGGGTGGGAAGCGGTCCACGATGATCGAACCCTCATGCCGGACGAGATTGCGCACGTCAACGCGGACGCCGTAGGCGGTGTCGTTGCCGTCGTTACGCAACACGTAACGATGGTGGCTCACGTGTTCGAGACCGAAGACCGCGCCTGGCCAGATGCGCTCCGCCAGCGTGCTCGCCTGCTCCGGCCGGGTCACCGCCGTGACTGTCCGGCGCACATACCATGTCGCCCACAGCGCGAACCCGAGGGCTGCGACGACGACCACGGCCGACGCAACGTCCATATGTCAAACGTACCTCCGAAAAACGCGGTATGGCCTGCGCTGACGTGTAACGTTTCGGCATTCTGGCGGCCCGCGGCGCGCTCGCCCGCCGGGTGACGTCGGGGGCGGCCCGCATCAATGCTGTCGTGGTTTCCGCCGCCTGGTCGAGCAGCCCGGGGGCAAGGCAGCCGATCATGCTCATCGGCCCGGCCATTGCAGGCTCTCGCCGGATCCGGCCAGCGCATCGGTCCAGATCGGGCATTGCAGGGCGATCGTCGTGGCGAGGATCGGCCAATCGATAGTGACTCGGCGTTAGAACTGCACGGATGAGGATGTTCGCGTCGAGCACCAGCCGGCGCTGAATCTCCACTACTGCGCCTCTCTGCGCCGAGCCGTCTTGAAGTCCTCGATGATCTCGTCAGGGTCGACGTGCTCGGCTTCCAGCAGCACGGTTGCGGCCGTGCCCACGCGAGGCGACAGAGCAGGCGAGGGCCGCCGACACGGACTCCCGACGAGCGTCGTGGCGATCGTCGAGACGTAGGCCGCCGTTTGGAACTCGTTGGTCTTGCCGTGCATGGTTCGAGGGGCCTCGTGCGTCATTGAGGGCGACAGACAAGTCCAGATGTGACAAGACAAGGATGCAGATGGACTCGGAATCGGAAGAGCAATTCCGACAGTTCGTCGAAGGCCGCTCCCTCGCGTTGCGACGTTTCGCGTACGTCATCAGTGGCGACATGTACAACGCCGAGGACCTCGTTCAGGGTGCGCTGGCGAAACTCGTCAAGAAATGGCGCAAGATCGACGACCCGGAGCGATATGTGCGCCGGATCATCTACAACGATCAGGCCAGCCGGTGGCGGCGGCGCGGGGTGGTCCGAGAGGACCCGGCCGGGCACGTACCGGAACGGCAGTCCGCGGATCCGGCCGGCGACGTGCAGCGGCGTCTCGACGTCCAGCGTGCGCTGTGGCTGCTCGCGCCGAGGCAGCGCGCCGTGTTGGTGCTCCGGTTCTACGAGGATCTGCCCGAGCGTGAGGTCGCGGTCGTCATGGACTGCTCGGTCGGCACCGTCCGCAGCCAGACGTCGCGTGCGCTAGGTCGTCTCCGTCAGCTCGCGCCTGAACTCAACGGTGAGAATTCCTCGTTGCCCGTCGAGAAAGGGACTCGACCATGAAAGTCGAAGACACCATCAGGGAAAACGTCGACCATATGACGCGAGCGGTCCACCCGCGGACCGGCCTGGCCGACGACGCTATCCGCCAAGCCCACACGAGCCGGCGTCGAGTCCGTATCGCGGTGGCAGGCAGTACGGCCGCGGTGGCCGGGCTCGGGGCATTCCTCGTCGTCGACCCGGGTGGCCTGCGCGACGGCTTCGACACGCCGGCTGCGAACGCACCACTTCCTGCCGCGTCGGACACTCGTATCGACTTCGACGATCTGCCACTCGGCTCGCCTCCCGAAGTCCCATGGCTGGCCGACGGCGCCATCCACGACGTCTCCGGCTCGACATCGTTCGGCGTCGATGTGAGCGCGGTCTCCATACGCCGCGTCGATGGTGGCCACGTCGTCAAAGCAGTCCCACCCGCCGACGCGCCCTTCGATGATGTCGAAACGGTACCGGACTGGCCGCACGCTCGACTGTTCTTCGTCCCCCAGGACGGCGAAGCCACAGTCCTGGCCGAGGGCCGGGTCACGACGGTCGCCGTGTCGCCGTCCGGCAAGCGAGTCGCGTGGGGCATGGCCGATCTCACGGACGCGTCGGGCGATTTCAACGACCAGGACGACATGAGGTCCAGCCTCACCGTCGCCGACGTGCGCACCGGTGAGGTCATAGACGAGATCACGGAGATCCCGGCAATGATGTCGAGTCCGGCGGGCTTCCTCGGTGAGGACCGAGTGTTGTACGCGTCCGACAGGAACAAGACGCCGCTCGGAACCTTCCTGTGGGAGATCGGCGGTGACACCTCACGTTGGCGAGACGGAGGAAGTGTGGTGGCTGTGTCGGCGTCGGCCGGGCTCGCCGCCGTCCGTCCCCGTGGCGGCCCAACGGAGATCGTCGGCGTCGAATCCGGGGAGGTGCTCTGGAGCGTTGAGCGCACCATAGCGACCCCGCTGGATACGCTGGCATTTTCCCCGGATGGTCAGTATGCGGCGATCGTCGAGAACACGCACGTCGTGATCAGGGATGCGCGTACCGGTGAGGAGGTACGCCGGATCATGGTGGAAACTCCGGAGCATCCGCGGTGGGAGTCCGACGATTCACTGGTGTTCGGTGCTTATCAGGACACGACGCAGGCGGCGTTGGTGCGTTGCCCGGTCGAGGGCGACTGTGAGTTGGCCACCGAACCGCGTCAGCTGGACGATGATCCGCATACTCGGGACAATCCCTATCGCCTGGGAACGTAGTGACGATGTGCCGACGTTCGGCGGGGCCCGGTGACGATCGCGGTGTCGTCACCGGGCCCCGGCCGTTCGGTCGTTGTTCGATTGCGACGTCAGCGCGTGGCCTCCTCCGCCGCGGAGCAGCGCTGGAGTCCATCGATCGTGGCCAGTCTTGGGCATCCAGCAGCGCTGCTCCTTCGTCTGCGGGAACACCGGCCGATCCACAGGTTTCAAGCATTGCTCCAGTTCGCGCCGAGAGCTCAAGGCACGGCTCCGACTGCGTGGGCCGATCGCGAGCCCACGGCGTGCCACGTTCCTGTGTCGAAACGTCCGGCCCCGCACAACCAGCGCGTAGGGCCGCTCAGCCTGGCGGCGGCGCGGTGCTGGCGCGGACGATCAGCTCGGGCGCGACGACCTCCGGCTCGTGGATCGTCTCCGGTCCGAAGGCTCGGGCGTGGTGGGGCCGGACGTGACCGAATCGGACATCGCTGTTCCCTCCTGGCTGCGGACCAATGCCACCTCGTCAGTCGGTGAGCCGGGTGAGCACGAACACCGGGATGACGCGGCTGGTCTTCTCCTGGTAGGTCGCGTAGTCCGGCCACACCTCGACGGCCCGCTGCCACCAGAGCTCACGCTCCTCGCCGGTGACCTCGCGGGCGAGATAATCGTGCTTGTCCGGCCCGTCCTGCAACTCGACGTGCGGATTCGCCACCAGGTTGTGGTACCAGACCGGATGCTTCGGCGCGCCGCCCAGCGACGCCACGACGGCGTACTCGCCCTCGTGCTCCACCCGCATCAACGCGGTTTTGCGCAGCTTGCCGGTCTTGGCGCCGACCGACGTCAGAACGACGACCGGGCGGCCGCGCAACGTGAGTGCGGCGGTGCCGCCGGACTGCTCGTACTTCTCCGCCTGCTGACGCGCCCAGTCGGAGGTGCTCGGTTCGTACTCACCGTTCAAAGGCATGCCGTCGCCAACCCACGTCACGTCCGGAGCTATTCCCCGACGGGGTCTGTTCGCGCCACGCAGATGATGGCCTATGTAATGCACGAGCAAACTCCAGCAACCTCGCAGGGGAGGACCCAACATGGAGCTACGGTTTCTTGGCACGGAGACCCAGGGCGGAGGCTCGCCAACCTTGTACGCAACGGACCGGGGCACGTATGTCGTGCAGGGGTGGAAGGTCGACGTCGACGAGCAGAGCGTGGAGATACCGCACCGACTGCTGCGGCATGTCGAGACGGGCAGCTACCTGGGCTCTCAGATGGTCGACTCCGGGCGGGGGAGCTTCTTCATGTCCGGCCGGGCGGTCACCGACCAGGACGTGCTCGCGCAGATGGACATTCCTGGCCACGAGACATGCGTAGAGGTTCCGAGCAACGAGGAGGTCTGGTTCGGTGGAGTTGCTACAGGGTGAGGCGTTCGACTCCCTGTTCCAGAAGTTCGACCGACTCGCGTTCCATCTGGAAGTGCAGGACACGTACCACACTCCCGGCGAGGCCGAGCCGTTCGGACTGTTCCTGGCGGGCAAGGAAGACGACTTCGCCTGGCATCAGCCGTGGCTCGATGTCGTGCGCACAGCGACGGCGGCAGGGCGAGCCTTCCGACGGGTCCGGGTCGTGACCGTCCCGCACGTCGACTACACCCGCTGGGGCCTCACGGTCGCACCGCACAACATCGGCGCCGGCGAGGACATCCGCTGGCTTCCCCGCCACCTCACCGACGCTTCAGAGCTGACGACCGACGACTACTGGCTGTTCGACGACGACCTCGTGGCGTTCACCGTGTTCGAGCCGGGCGGACGGTTCGCCGGCGGTGCCGTCACGACCGACCCGGTGATCGTGTCGCACTGCCGTGCCGTGCGAGACCGCGCGTGGGCGGCTGCCATTCCGCACCGCACGTATGTTGAAAGCGAGTACGCGTCCGCGTAGAGCTGTACCGTGACGAACTCGATCCACCAGGCGCGCGAGGCGCTGGGGCAGCGGCTGCGCGACCTGCGCAAGGACGCAGGGCTGACCGGCAGGGGCCTCGCGGTGCTTGCCGGTTGGCACAGCTCCAAAGTGTCCAAGATCGAGTACGGACGGCAGACACCCTCCGAAGAGGACATCCACGCCTGGTGCCAGCACACCGGGACGGGTAACCAGCGCGCGGACCTCATCGCCACCGTCCGCAACATCGAGGCCATGTACGTCGAGTGGCGCCGCATGCTCGGCACCGGCACCCGACGGCGCCAACAGGCCTCACAGACGGTCGAGGCCGACACCCGCCTGATGCGCTGGTACGAGCCCACACTCATTCCGGGGCTCCTGCACACTGCCGAATACGCCGAGGCCGTCATGCGGCGTGTGATCGCGTTCTACGACATCCCGGACGACCTCGACGCAGGAGTGACCGCGCGGATGGAGCGGCAACAGACCCTCTACCGGGGCGACCACCGATTCCACTTCATCATCGCGCACCAAGCACTGCTCACGACGGTCGGAAACGACGACGTGATGATCGGGCAACTCGACCGGCTGCTGGCCGTCATGTCCCTGCCCCGCGTCGCGTTCGGCATCATCCCGCCCACAGCGGAGTACCATGTCCCGGCGAACCAGTTCATCATGTTCGACAACCGCCTGGTCCACGTCGAAACCATCTCCGCGGAGCTGACCATCAGCCAACCCCGCGAGATCGCCCTCTACAGCAGAGCATTCGACGAACTCGCCAAACAGGCCGTCGTCGGAGAACCTGCCCGCCAACTCGTCACCTCAGCACTCGAACAGCGACGCAGAGGTTGAGTCGGACTCTGGTCGCATCAAGCCGTAGCCCTTTTCGACGACGGACAGACGAGCATGGCGGCCTGACGGACCGCGCCCTACCGTGGCCGGGCAGCATCGTCGACGTCTCTGAGACGATCACGTCGAAGCCGCCGCGTCCACGCGCCAACGAACGGTCCGCCGAGTGCTGCGAAGGAGTCGCTCGCCATGCCTGAACTGCTCACCGACCAAGAACTGGCCACGATCCTGCGCGACGAGCTCTCCGGCTGGTCACGCGCGGAGGGGTCCATCACCAAGACCTGGAAGCTCAAGGGATTCTTCGGCGCGCTCGTCCTCGCGAACGCGGTCGGGCACGTGTGCAACGCGATGAATCACCACCCGGACCTGTCGGTCCACGACTACAACCAGCTGACGGTCACGCTCACCACCCACGATGCCGGCGGCGTGACCGAGTACGACATCGATGCGGCGCGACGGATCGAGCGAGTAGCCGCGTAGCGCAGAAGAAGCGTGTCCGGCCGTCACTAGGCGAGTGCATGCGTCACCAGGGCTGTAGGGGTGGTGACGCATGGAATTCCATGCGGAACGTGATCATTCTCAGAAGGCGTCATGTGATCACGGGGCAGGTGGCGTCGACGGTGCCGGCGTCGGTCAGGCTGACGGAGACCCGAACTCTGCCGGGGTCCCGTCCGGACGCCACCACCACCGCCAGTATCGTGCACACGACCTGCTCGACTCCGTTCGGGCCGGTCTCGTCGGCGGTGAACGGCAGATGGATGGTGATCCGGTCGCCGGCGTCGACGACACCGGACCGGATGTCGCTGGACGGCAGGTCGCTGTGCAGGCCCGCGTCGACCTCGGTGCCGGACGGTCCGGTCAGCAGCAGTTGAACGGCACTGTGCACCGTGCCCAGCCGGCCGGTGTCACGCGTGCTCGGCCGCAGATCGCCGCTGCCGTCCACGAAGAAGACGGTCGTCCCCGCGGCCAGGCCGGTCGGTGCCTGTCCACTGTCGGTGACTACGCTCGGCCCGATGCCGCACCCGGCGATCGGCATCGTGGCCAGGGCGACGACGAGTAAGGCGCGGCGGAGCCGGTCAACGGTTCTCATCGTCGTCTCCTGCCTCGTCGTCTTCCGCGTCGGCCACGCCCTCCGCGCCGCTTCGCTTCAGCCCGCGGGGGAGCCGGAGCACGAATCGTGCGCCCGCGCCCTGCACGTCGGCGGCCGTCACGTCGCCTCCGTGCAGCCGGGCGTTGGCGCGCGCGATCGACAGCCCCAGCCCGCTGCCGTCGGAGCGGGCGCGCGCGACGTCTGCCTTGTAGAAGCGGACGAACACCTGGTCGGGGTCGCCGTCGGGCAGCCCCGGGCCATGGTCGGTGACCGAGACCGTGACGTCGTCCGCGTCCGCGCGCACGTCGATCACCACCGGCGGCTCCCCGTGGTGCAGTGCGTTGGCGACGAGGGTGGACACCGCCACGTCCAGCCGGCGCGAGTCCACCCGGGCCCGGACCACTCCGGGCACCGTCAGCTCGACCCGCTCGGTCCAGCCTCGGGTGCGCAGCGTGTCGGCGACGGCGCGGCCGATGTCGATCTCCTCGAGGCGCAGCGCCGAGGCGCCCGCGTCGAACCGGGAAATCTCCAGCAGGTCCTCGACCAGCCGGGCGAGCCGGCGCGTCTCGCCGACGGCCATGGTGGTGAGCTCCCGGTCCTGCGGCGAGCGGTCGGCGGCGTCGTTCTCGAGCATCTCCATGACGGAGGTCAGCACGGTCAGCGGGGTGCGCAGCTCGTGTGAGACGTCGCCGACGAACCGTCTCGCCTGCGCCTCCCGGTCGCGCAGTTCACCGACGGTGTGTTCCAGTGTCTCCGCCGTGTGGTTGAACGTGGTGGCCAGCTCGGCCAGCTCGTCGTGCCCGCGCGGAGACAGCCGGGTGTGCAGGTTTCCCGCCGCCAGCTCACGCGCCGATTGTCCGAGCCGCCGCACCGGACGCAACACGCTGCCGGAGATCACCAGCGCGAGGACGGCGGCCACGGGCAGCGCGGCCGCGATCGTCAGCATCACCACCCGCTCCCACCGGTCCAGCTGTTCCTGCGTGGGGCGAAGGTCGCGTACCACGTAGACCCGGACGCCGGAGTCGCGCCGGCTCCCGTCCAGCTCGGTGAGCTGGATCGGCGTTCCGAGCACGAGCTTGGGGCCGGCGTCGGAGACCACGCGCTGGGCGACGACGTCGTCGCCGCCGGCCACAGCGGCGCGGATGTCGTCGCTGAGCAGCCCGAGAGTGTCGCCCGCCGAGGAGGTCAGGCCCTCGAAGGTGATCAGCGCGTCGCCGCCGATCGATCTGCGCAGCTGGTCGAGGTCGCTGCGTTCGGGCGGGTAGCCGATGGCCGGTGCGGCCTGACCGATCTGGTTGCGCAGCGCGTCCACCGCGCGCTGTTGTGTCTCGTCGATCAACGAGCTGCGGGCGGCGGCGTACCCGGCGCCGGACGCGGCCGCGGCGGCAACCGTCGCGACCAGCACGAACGCGAGGACCATGCGAGCGCGCAGGCCGCTGGGCCACCACGACGCGCCGCGCATCCGCGTCCGGGCCGTCACACCGGGCCGAACCGGTAGCCGAAGCCGCGGACCGTCTGGATGAACACGGGCGCGGCCGAGTCGGTCTCGATCTTCGCGCGCAGGCGCTGCACGCCGTTGTCCACCAGCCGGGAGTCGCCGAGGTACCGGTGCTCCCACACCGACTCCAGCAGCTGCTGACGGCTCAGCACCTGCCCGGGCGCGCGCGAGAGCTCCAGCAGCAGCCGCAGCTCCGTCGGTGTCAGGGACACGTCCTGCCCGCCCTTCGTCACGGTCATCGACGCGCGGTCGATGACGAGATCGCCGTGTGTCGCCGTGGCGGTGGGCGCGGCCTCCGATGCTCCGCGGCGCAGCACGGCACGGACCCGCGCGTCGAGCACCCGCGGCTCGATCGGTTTGACGACGTAGTCGTCGGCGCCCGCCTCCAGCCCGCCCACGACGTCGACGTCGTCCCCGCGTGCCGTGAGCATGACGATCGGTACGTTTCCCGCCGCCCGCACCCTCCGGCACACCTCGAACCCGTCCATGCCGGGCAGCATCAGGTCGAGGACGACGAGGTCAGGCGGATTCCGGTGCAACGCGCGCAGCGCATCCTCACCGGTCGCCGCGGCCGTGACGTCGTGCCCGTAGCGATCCATCGCCATGGCGAGGCTGACCCGCACCGGTTCGTCGTCCTCGACCAGCAGAATTCGCGACACGACGTCGAGTATCGGCCAGCCGCCGGGACCGCGGCCACGGGTTCGCCCGGACCGCGACACGGTTGCGACATTCCGTGGACGTGGTGGCGACGGGCGGACGTGAGCGTCGGGGACATGAACAGACACCTCAGTGCCCTCGTCGCCGGTCTCTGCGCTGCGCTGATCGCGGTGGCCGCGTCCGCGTGCTCCACCCGGACCCTTCCGGGCGCTCCTTCAGGTGCCGCGGACGGCGACCGGACGATCTACCTGACGTTCGACGACGGACCCGGCGACGAGACCGCCGACATTCTGGACGTGCTAGGCGAGTACGACGCCAAGGCGGTGTTCTTCGCCCTCGGCCAGAACCTGGCGCACAACAGCGATCTGGGCCGCCGCATCGTGGCCGAGGGGCACGCGCTGGCCAACCACACGTGGAACCACCGCGATCTGACCGAGCTGGACGGGCCCGGCCTCGACCGGGAGCTCGGACGCACGGCCGACCTGGTCGAACAGCTCGGCTCCGGCAGCCGCTGCGTGCGCCCGCCGCACGGCGCGACCGACGAAGAGCTGGAGGCGGAGCTGGACGAGCGCGGTCTGCAACAGGTGCTGTGGAACGTCGACACCCGCGACTGGAAAGCGCCCGAGGTGGGCGGCATCGTCGACCGGTTGTTGCAGGCGGAGCCGGGCGACGTCGTGCTGTTGCACGACGGCGGCGGTGACCGTACGAGGACGGTGGACGCGTTGCGGGAGGCGCTGCCGCGGCTCGCCGACGAGGGGTACGAGTTCGGGATCGTTCCCGGCTGCGGGGACCGGTGACACGGGACCGGCCCTCCCGGACCCCGGACCCGCTCCCCGGACGGCGCGAGCGGACAGGCTACGGCGACGGTGGTGCGGGGCGCTCCGGCGCTGTGTCGCCGAGTCCGAGCAGCAGCGTGCGCAGCAGGCCGGCGAGCTGCTCCTGCTCCTCGGGCCGGAGCGCGGCCAGCAACTGTCGTTCTCTGTCCAGGTGGTCCGCGACGGTGTCGTCGACCACCTGGTGCCCGTGCTCGGTCAGCGTGATCAGCACACTCCGCCGGTTCGTGGGGTCGGTCTCGCGGCTCACCAGGCCCTTCGCCGCGAGCCGGTCGATCCGGTTGGTGATCGCGCCGGAGGTCTTCATGGACGTGCCGACGAGGTCGCCGGCGGTCAACTGGTAGGGATGCCCGGCCCGGCGGAGCGTGGCCAGGATGTCGAACTCGTACCCGCGCAGGCCGTGCGCGGCGAAGTTGTCCTGCATGCCGCGTTCGAGGAATCGCGCCGCCCGGGAGATCCGGCCGACGACGCCCATCGGTGTGTGGTCGAGGTCGGGTCGCTCGGCTCGCCACTGGCCGAGGTACATGTCGACGCTGTCGCCCACCGGAACTACTCCTCAACGTTGAAGTGTTTGACTCTAAGGTACCAGTCGGACTACGCTCCTCAATGTTAAATTGTTCAATGTTGAGGAGTTAGTATGACGGCCCGAACCGACGACGTCGCCGTCACCCCCGGTGACGTCGCCGCCCCGACCCGAACGGCCGGGCTGACCGCGCTCACTGCCCTCGCCCCGCTGACCTGGGGAACCACCTACCTCGTGACCACCGAGCTCCTCCCTCCCGACCGGCCGCTGCTGTCGGGCGCGATCCGGGCGCTGCCCGCCGGCCTGGTGGTGCTCGCGTTCACCCGGACGCTGCCCCGCGGCGACTGGTGGTGGCGCGCCGCCCTGCTCGGCACGCTGAACATCGGCGCGTTCTTCGCGCTGCTGTTCGTCGCGGCCTACCGCCTGCCCGGTGGGGTCGCCGCGACTCTCGGCGCGGTCCAGCCCCTGGTGATCGCCGGAATCGCCGTGGTGTTGCTGAACGAGCGCCCGACGCGCTGGCGGCTCGGCTGGGGCGTCGCCGGCGTGGCCGGCGTCGGGCTGATGGTCCTGCGCGGGCACCTGGGCTTCGATCCGGTCGGCGTCGTGGCCGGGCTCAGTGGCACCGCCGCGATGGCCACCGGTGTGGTGCTGACGAAGCGGTGGGGGCGCCCGGTCGGGCTGCTGACGTTCACCGGCTGGCAGCTGACGGCAGGTGGGCTGTTCCTCGCGCCGATCGCGCTGGTGGTCAAGGGCGCGCCGCCGCCGCTGGACGTGTCCGCGCTCGCCGGGTACGCGTGGCTGGGCGTCGCCGGCACCATGGTCGCGTACGCGCTGTGGTTCCAGGGCGTGGGTCGGCTCCCAGTGGCGCCGACGTCGTTCCTGCCCCTGCTGTCGCCGGCCATGGCCACCGCACTGGGCTGGCTGGTCCTGGACGAGTCGCTGACCCCGGCGCAACTGGCCGGCTTCACCCTCGCGCTGGTGTCGATCGCGGCTGCTCAGCTCACGCCGCGTGCGCTCGGACGGGCGCGGAGGGCCGTCCGATGAACGCGCGCGCCACCCGGAACACCGGACAGATCAACGAAGGGACGACGATGATGCGATTCACGGTGTTCGGAGCCACCGGACAGGTCGGCCGGCGGGTGGTGGCCGAGGCGCTGACCCGCGGGCACGACGTCACCGCGGTTGCCCGGACGTCCGCTCGGACCGCGGAGCTGCCGCGTGGTGCCCGCCCGCGCACGGGCGACGCCTCCGACGCCGCCACCGTGGCGCAGCTCGGCGCCGGCCAGGATGTGGTGATCGGCGCGACCCGCCCGCCCGCCGGCCGGGAGCGTGACCTGGTGTCCACGGCGAAGGCACTGGTCGGCGGGCTCGCCGGAACCGGGACGCGGCTGCTGCTGGTCGGCGGGGCCGCCACGTTGACGGTCCCCGGAGACGGTGGCACGACGGTGCTGGACGACCCGGCGTTCCTACCGGTCGACTACCGGGACATCGCGCTGGCCTGCGCCGAACAGCTCGAGGTGTGCCGCGGCGAGACCACGGTGGACTGGGCGTACCTCAGCCCGCCCGCCATGCTCGCGCCCGGCGCGCGTACCGGCACCTACCGCGTCGGCGGCGACGAGCTGCTGGTGGACGACGCGGGCCGGTCGGCGATCTCGATGGAGGATCTCGCCGTCGCGCTGCTGGACGAGGCCGAGCGGCCGCGGCAGCACCGGCAGAGGTTCACCGTCGCGTACTGATCACGGCCGGCGTGGCCTGCGGCGCGAGATGGCGACCCCGATCAGGCAGACCGCGCCGCCGACGAGGCCGTACGCCGACGGGATCTCCGCCAGGATCAGCCACGAGAGCAGCACCGAGACGGTCGGCACGGCGTACGTCGACGCGGTCAGCCGTCCCGCGGTGGTGCGCTTCAGTGCGTAGGCCCAGGTGCTGAAGCCGATGGCCGTCGGGAACAAGCCGAGGTAGACGGTGGCGAGGATCGGGCCGGCCGAGGCGACACGCAGCTCGTCGATGAGCGCCGGTGCCCACGGCAGCAGCGCCACCGTCGCGATCACGCAGCCGATCCAGGTCGCGGTGAAACCGTCGACGCTGCGCAACGTGATCTTCTGGATCAGCACCCCGCCCGCGTAGAGCACGGCGGCCAGCAGGCACAGCGCGACACCCAGGCCGTCCCGTTCGCCCGAGGAGTCCATCGCGATGACGCCGACCCCGCTGAACGCCACCAGGGAGCCGACGATCAGCGGCCGTGGGAACCCTTCGCCCAGGACCAGCCCGGCGCCGAACGCCACCAGCAGTGGGGCGACGTTGACCAGCAGCGCCGCGGTGCCGGCGTCGACGTGGCGCTCGGCGGTGTTGAGCGCGACCGTGTAGGCGCCGAGCCACAGCACTCCGTAGGCGGCGACCAGCAGCATCGACGTCGGCGACCGGGGCAGGGACCGTTCGCGACCACGCCTGGCCAGCGCCAGCAGGGTGAGGGCCGCGGCCGCGACGGCCAGCCGCAGCAGCGCCATCGGCGCCGGCGACAGCGTGTGCCCGATGTCGCGAATGGCGACGAAGGAGGACGCCCAGAGCACGACGGTGACGCTGGCCGCGGCGGCCGCCTTCTGTCCGTCGGAGAACCGGGCAGGTGTGGTGGGGGTCTGGAGCGTCTCGGTCACGAGAGCCATCGTCACCGAGGCGAATCAACAGCACAAGCGGATATTACTTCACGATTGTTCAGCTCAGCTGTACGATAAGGCGTCATGCTGGATGTCTCCCGTCTGCGGCTGTTGCGCGCCGTCATCGCCACCGGGTCGATCCGCGCCGGAGCCGAGGCGCTGAGCTACACCCCGTCCGCGGTGAGCCAGCAGCTCACCGCGCTGCAGCGCGAGACCGGGCTCCGGCTGTTCGAGCGGGCCGGGCGAGGCATCGAGCCCACCGCGGCCGGGCGCATCCTGGCGACCGAGGCCGAGCCGTTGTTCGAGGAGCTGAGCCGGGTCGAGGGCGTGGTCGGCGACCTACGTGCCGGACGCGTCGGCAGTCTGTCCATCGGTTACTTCGGTTCGGCCGGCGCGGCCTGGCTGCCGACCATCGCGTCCACCCTGCGCGCGGAGTTCCCTGAACTGCGGCTCGACCTGCAGTTGACCGAGTTCGACGGTCCCGGCCCACACGACGTCGACCTCGACATCTTCGTGGAGGCGCGACGGGCCGAACCGCCGACCGCGGTGGACGTGCGCTGGTTGATCGACGACCCGTTCGTCGCCGTCGTCCGTGACGACGATCCGCTGGCCGGGCACGCCGACGTCGCGCTCGCTGACCTGGCCGGCCGGCGCTGGGTGGACAACGATCTCGCCGACGGCGCATGCCGGCGGGTGCTGCTCGAGGCCTGCGCCGAGGCCGGGTTCTCGCCGCAGTTCGCGGTCCAGACGCACGACTACCGCACCGCCATCTCGTTCGTGACGACCGGCATCGGCATCACCGTCGTTCCGGTGCTGGGGGTCGGCGATCTGCCGGCCGGCCTGACCACGGTCTCGATCGTGTCGCCCACACCGGTGCGGCGCATCAACGTCGCCGTGAAGAAGTCGGTCGCCGAGCACCCGGCCGCCCGCCGCACGCTCGACCTTCTCGAAGCGGCCGTGCGCGGCGGCCGGAGCGCGGTGGCCAGGTTGTGATGATTCTGTGACCAGCTCGGATGTTCACTCTCCGGATGGCTGATGGTTGTGTCATGTCACGCATTCCGACCGGATGCGACGTAAGCGGGATGTCCACGACGCAGGTTGGGGTCGCTCTGCACGTGTGACGGACATGGCAGGAGGCAGCCAGCACATGAGACCATCGCGATCTCGAAGCTCGGCGGCGATCGGTGCGAGCGTCACAGCGCTCGCCATGATCGCCGTGGCGATCCCGGCTCAGGCCGACGACCACGAGAACTCGCCCGGAGAGCCGACCATCACGCTTCCGATCAACGACAGCGCCGCCGGCGGCACCTACGACCAGGACTTCACCCGCGCCTACGCGGGCGAGACACCGGACGGCACGCCGGTCTACGTGTACGTGCCGGCCGGCACTCCACTCGACGGCTCCGCCCCCGCAGGGGTCCCGAGCCTCGACCCGCAGTTCGATCACAACCCGGACGACGAGTTCGTGCCGTGCGAGACCGCCACCGCCGGGCAGTTCACCCTGACGCAGGCGCAGATCGACTACGTCGGCGACATGCTCGCCGAGCGGATCGTCGCCGTCGACGAGGAGCACTTCGGCGCCATGGACGCGGCCGACCCGTCCGACCCGGCCAGTGACTCGCTGGTGATGCTCGTCTACAACGTCCAGGACGACGCGTACTACGACTGCGCAGCGACGTCGTACACGGCCGGCTACTTCGCGCCGGACTTCATCGACTCCAGCGGGATGAACACGATCGTCGTGGACGGGCTGGACTGGGCGAACCGGGTCGGCCCGAACGACGCCGAATGGCGTGACGGCGACCCCGCCAACGACCGGCCCGAGCTCTACGAGGGCGTCGTCGCCCACGAGCTCGAGCACCTGCTGCACAACTACGGCGACGGTGGCGAGCTGTCCTGGGTCGACGAGGGCCTGGCCGACCTCGCGGTGTTCCTCAACGGCTTCGACGCCGGCGGCTCGCACCTGAGCAATCACCAGGTGTTCTACGAGGAGACGTCGCTGACCAGGTGGGGTGGCTCGCTGGCCAACTACGGCGCGGCGTTCACCTACTTCCAATACCTGTGGGAGCAGGCGGGCGGCAACGGCGACGGCACCTTCACGCCGGACCAGCAGTACGACGCGGCCGCCGGTGACCTGCTGATCAAGACGATCTTCGAGGAGCAGGCCAACGGCATGGCCGGCGTGCAGAACGCGATCGACACGTTCAACGCCGCCACCGGGTCCGACCTGCGTAGCGCGGAGGCGCTGTTCAAGGACTGGTCCGTCGCCGTGTACCTCGACGACGAGCAGTCGCCCGTCTACGACATCAAGGCGTTCGACTTCGGCGACCCGGAGGACACGTCCTGGACGATGGACATCGCCGACGACACGTTCTGGGGCGGCCGCGGCTCGTACCAGGGCTCGCAGCCGGAGGCGAAGTGGAGCCGGCTGAAGAACCGGCCGGACACCACCGCCGTGCCTTTCGGCATGTCCGTGGAGCGCTTCCGCAACCCCGGGCCGTCCGTCCGCGTCGACTTCGACGGCGACGACCGCACCCAGGTGGCGCCGCACGCCGGTGACACGCACTGGTACGGCGGTTACGAGAGCCAGGCCGACAACGTGCTGAACGTCGACGCCGGCACCTCTCCGAGCACGCTCGACTTCTGGAGCTGGAACTTCATCGAGCAGGGTTGGGACTACGGTTTCGTCGAGGCGCTCGTGGGCGGCGAGTGGGTGACGGTCCCGCTGGTCGACGACGAGGGCAACACCGTCACCACGGACGACGACCCGCACGGCAACAACACCGAGGGCAACGGCCTGACCGGCACGTCGGGCGGTGAGTACTTCGTGGACGACCCGGTCTACGTGCACCTCACGGCGCAGTTGCCCGCCGGCGCCACGGACGTGCGGTTCCGCTACTCGACCGACGCGGCGTACCTCGACACGGGCTGGTTCGTCGACGACGTCCGGGTCGACGGGGCCGAGGCGAGCGTCGACTCCGACGCCGGCCACTGGACGCGGACCACCGGGGTCCAGGAGAACAACTGGACGGTCCAGACCATCGCGGCCTGCGACCTGACCCCGGGGACCACGTTGCCCGGCGAGTCGAGCGACGGCGCCGGAAACCACGTGTACCGGTTCGAAGGTGACGCGTTCGAGCAGGGCGGACTGGAGACCAAGTGCGCCAACGGCAACCAGGACGACTTCGCGGTCACCATCTCCAACCTGCCGACCGGTGACCTGACGTTCTTGGACGCGGATTACACGTTCCGCGTCGCGAACACCGGAAACACGAAGTAAGACCGGACCGGGACCACTCCGCACCTCATGATCATCAACGATCGTCCGTGCCATGTCGCGGAGCATCGTTGATGATCATGAGGGCTCCGGGCCCCAGATCTCGTCGAACAGCGCCGCGTCCAGCGGCAACAGCCAGCACGCCTCGATGCGAAGCTCGCGGAGCCCGTACAACCCGACCGTCGACCATCGCCGCTGCTCGCCGCCGACGACGGCGGTGCCGTCCGTCAGCGCGGCGACCTTGTCGCCAGAGCCGACGAGCACGTCGGCCCGGTGCATGCGGAAGGTCCGGGAGGCGAGGTCACGGCGCCGGGTGAAGTAGGCGAAGACCTCGTCGAGGCCGCGATAGGTCCCCGCGATGCGGTTGCGCCCCGGTACGGTCCAGACGACGTCCTCGGTCAGCAGGTGACGCAGCGCCGTGCCGTCGCCGCCGGCGTAGAACGTGTTCTGCGCCGCATGAAGGTCGTCGAGCAGCCGCGTCGCCGTTGGCTGGTCCATGGCACCGGATACTCGCACGTCTCGGTCGTGCGCTGAGAGCGGACCGAATTGACCTGAACTTTAGTTTGGGTTTTACCGTCGTCCCACGTTGCATCGAACAGCGTCCGAACGAGGGAGTGAGCGCATGCGTGCGGTACAGGTGACACGATTCGGCGGTCCGGAGGTGCTGGCTGTTGCCGGGCTCGCCAACCCCGTCGCCGAGCCCGGTCAGGTGGTGGTGGACGTCGACGCGGTCGAAGTGCTCTTCCTCGACACACAGTGTCGCGCCGGTTGGGGGCAGGAGTACTTCTCGTTCCAGCCGCCGTACGTCCCCGGCACCGGAGTCGTCGGTGTGGTGACCGCGCTCGGCGACGGGGTGGACGAGCGGTGGCGCGGGCGCAGCGTCGTGGTGCGCACGGGTGACGGCGGCGCTTACGTCGAGCGCGTCGCGGTGGCGGCCGGCGATCTCTTCGAGGTGCCGGCGGCGCTGGACGGGCACGCCGCGCTGGCTGCGCTGCACGACGGCCCCACAGCGCTGAGCAGGTTCGAGAACAGCGGCATCGAGAAGGGTTCGAGGGTGCTCGTCACGGCCGCGGCGGGCAGCCTCGGCAGCTGGCTCGTCCCGCTGGCCCACGCCGCCGGCGCGCACGTCGTCGCCGCCGTCCGCGGCGAAGCCAAACAACGGCTGGCGCTCGAACATGGCGCGGACGCCGTCGTCGACTACTCCGAGCCGGACTGGGGCGACAAGGTGCGTGCCGAGACCGGCGGGAACGGCGTCGACGTGGTGTTCGACGGCGTGGGCGGGGCCGTTGGTGGTTCCGCCTACCGGGTGACCGCAGACGGCAGCCGGTTCTTCTCGTACGGGGCCGCCAGCGGCGACTTCGCCGAGATCGACCCGGACGACGCGGCACGGCGCGGCATCACCGTCGTCGGTATCGGTCAACTCACCCCGGACCAGTGGACGCGGCTGACCGAGCAGGCACTCGAGGAGCTCGCGTCCGGCAACGTCACCGCGGTGATCGGTCAGATGGTGCCGCTCGAACGTGCCGGCGACGCGCACGCCGCGATCGAGGCCCGCACCGTCCTGGGGAAGACCGTGCTGACCGTGGACCGGCAGTGATGCGTGCTGCGTGCAGGTCGCGTGCTGCGCGAACACGCATGATCACCGGTTCTGGAAATCGAACCGCGGCGCCGACTCGGTGAGCATGGCGGTCGCGGCGGTCTGTGCCCAGACGGCGGCGACCTCGTCGGCGACCGTCGTGACGAGGCGTTCGACGTCGGTGGCCGCGCCGTCGTGCATGCCCTCGGCGACGATCAGCACATCGGTCGTGGCCTCGCGCACCGCGGAGAGGCCGCTCTGCCGGTTCGTCCACCGCCGCGCGTGCGCGCTGCCCGCGGCGTCGGCGAAGATCACCTCGCCGGCGTCGGGATGTTCGGTCGAGCCGGTGAACGTCTCGTAGGTCTCGTCGCCGGTGGCGCGCCGGACGTCGACGTACCCGTCGATCCGGGCGAGGTCGAACACGGCCACCGGAACCGCATACGCCAGCGACATCGCGTTGCAGACGTCGATCAGCGGGTGGATCCGCGGCAGCCGGCCTTCCTTGCGGAACCGCCGCAACAGCGACTCCGCCGCGCAGCGGTACTGCGTGGACTTCAGGCCCATCGCGGTGAACGTGCGCCGCCACGCCTGGATCTCGGGGAACTCGCTCTCGGGTGTCACCGCGAGGCGGGACTCGGCGATCGCGGTGAACGCGGCGGCGCGCTCGTCGACGGTGACGTCGGGCGTGATGCCTCCGGCGACGACCGCTCCGGCGGCGAGCTCCGGGAAGTCACGCCGGAGCTCGGGTGCGTGCTGGACGTGCAACGGCCCCTCCTTCGCACGGATACGTAGCACGAGACGACATGGACTCAGCGTTCCGCCAGGGCGAGGCGGACTCCGAGTGCGACGAACGCGCCCGCGAAGGTGCGGCGCATCCAGGTCAGCACCCGCGGGCGCGAGATGACGTGGTGGCGCACCAACGAGGCCAGCTTCGCGTAGCCGACGAAGACCACGAACGTCAGGGCCATGAACACCGCGCTGAGCTGGATCATCGGCAGCACCGGATTGGACGCGCCCGCGTGGACGAACTGCGGTAGGAACGCGAAGAAGAAGATCGTCAACTTCGGGTTGAGGATGTTGATGAGCACGCCGGACGTGACGACCCTCGCCGTGGACCGTGTTTCGGTGTCCGGGCTCACCGTCAGCGTCCCGGTCTCGCGCAGCATGCTCCACGCCAGGTAGAGCAGGTACGCGACGCCCAGGTACTTGAGCACCTGGAACGCGAGCGCGCTGGTGTGCAGCAGCGCCGCCAGCCCGGTGATCGCGGCCATCATGTGCGGGACGATGCCGAGTGTGCAGCCGACCGCGGCGACGACACCGGCACGGGTGCCCCGGGTGAGGCCCGCGCCCATCGTGTACAGCACGCCCGTTCCGGGTGTGAGCACGACGACCAGTGACGTCAGGAAGAACTCGATGCTCACGGCTCGCCTCCGCTGGTCGTTGGCTCGGACCGTTCTTCGCGTGCTCGCACCCCGGACGGTGTGAGACCCGGTCGCGCGGGACGGGCCAGGGTTGCGGGGAGCCCCGGGCTCGTCCGTTCGAAGGGTACCGGGTTCGGCGCGGCCGGCGACGGTGACGGCCGCTCAGAGGCCCAGGCGCGCGGCCGTCGTGTGCGCGCCGTCGTTACTGACGATGGCGACTGGTCGACGGTTGTCCGCCTCGGTGCTCCGAGCCGGGTGGAGCGTGGCCAGGTGGATGTCGCCGCGACGCGTCACGGCGCCAAGCCGTCTGCAGCTGTGGTGATTGCCCCCGAAGTCACGTGGCGCGGTCGGGTGTGGCTCAATTGCGTCACGTGAGACGAAACGATGCGCTGGCCCGGCAGGTGGGCGATGAGTGACGAACGCTGCCAGGTGTGTGGAGGGCCGCTGCCGGCCCGGTCCGAACGGCGCGGACGTTCGTCGCTGTACTGCTCGCCGGCGTGCCGGCAGAAGGCGTACCGGTCCCGTCGCACGTCCGCGACCGGCGACGTGCACGAGCTGATCGCCGAGGTCGAACGACGGGTCCGGGCGCTGGAGCCTCGAGTGCCGGACACGTTCTACGGCGACGTGACGGACCTGTCGTCGTCGGTGGGCCGGTTGCGTCGCATCGCCCGGGTCGCGCGCGATGCCGCAGCCGGCGGCACGGGCGATGCTGATTCCGTCACGCCAACGTCCGTGACGGAAACCGGCGAGACGGCCGGTGACGAAGCTGCGACCATGCTGTCGGGAGACGAGTGGGCCTTCGCCGGCCTGGTTGAGCAGTACCGACGTGAGCTGCAGGTGCACTGCTACCGGATGGTCGGTTCGTACGACGACTCCGACGACCTGGTGCAGGAGACGCTGCTGCGTGCATGGCGGAACCGGGACGGGTTCGAAGGACGCTCCACCGTCCGGGCATGGCTGTACCGCATCGCCACGAATGCGTGCCTGGACTTCCTGCGCCGCACCAAGCGGCAGCCGGAACGGTACGAGCCCGTCCCGGGGATCGACTCCGGCCACGGCGACCCGCCGCCGAAGGTGACCTGGCTGCAGCCGTATCCGGAGGAGGCGCTCTCGCAGCTGTCCACCGCCGAGGCGCAACCGGACGACGTGGCCGAGTCGCGCGAGACCATCGAGCTGGCGTTCCTGGTGGCCATCCAGCATCTGCCGCCGAAGCAGCGCGCCGTGCTGATCCTGCGTGACGTGCTCGACTGGTCCGCCGTGGACACTGCGGCGCTACTCGAGATGAGCGTGGCCTCGGTCAACAGCGCACTGCAGCGGGCGCGGCCGACCATGCGCGAGTACCTGCCGAAGCACGGCGCCGGCGTCGACTGGTCCGGCGTGACCCGGCCCACCGGCACCGAACGTGAGGTCCTGCAGCGCTACATCGACGCCTCGGACCGTGCCGACATCTCCGCCATGGCCGACCTGCTCAGCCCGGATGTCGTGCTGACGATGCCGCCCAACCCGTTCTGGTTCGTCAGCCGGGACGCGATGGTGTCGTTCATCACGCCGTCGGCCGATCCGGCGTCGCCGCAGTTCCTGGGGGACTGGTGGCACGTGCCCACGGTCGCGAACAGCATGCCGGCGGCGGCCGGGTACGTGCGCCGGCCGGGCACGGCCGTTTACCGCGCCCAGGTCCTCGATGTGCTGCGCATCGTGGATGGTGCCGTCGTCGAGATCACCGCGTTCGAGCCGCATCTGTTCCCCGCATTCGGGCTGCCGATGAAGCTCAGCGACCCGCCCTCCTCGCGTTGAGCGCGGAGAAGTTCGGCTCCAGCGGGTGAAATGTCCGATCCTCGGCCGAAGAACTGCACGATCAACACAGGCGGGAGCGATGAGTCGGCGGCGTCCCGTGCGTCTCAATGGTCGACCGTCACGCGCACCGGGCGTGTGACACCAACCGAGACTTCACGGAGGCGACCATGTTGCTGCAGAACAAGAACGCGATCATCTACGGCGCCGGCGGGTCGATCGGCGCGGGCGTGGCCGAGGCGTTCGCCGCCGAGGGCGCGACCGTCCACCTCGCGGGCAGGACACGGGAGCCGCTGGAGACGGTGCGCACGCGCATCGAAGCCGCCGGCGGCGCCGCGCACGTGGAGACGGTCGACGCGCTCGACGAGGAGGCCGTCGACCGGCACGCTGCCGCGGTGGCGGCCGACGCGGGCGGCATCGACGTCTCGTTCAACCTGGTCACCCGCGGCGACGTCCAGGGGATGCCGCTGGCCGAGATGACGCCCGAGGACGTGCTCCGCCCGGTCGTCAACGGCGTGACGGCGAACTTCCTCACCGCTCGAGCGGCTGCCCGGCACATGACCGAGCGGGGTTCGGGTGTCATTCTCGCGCTCAACAGCGGGTCGGCGAACGGCAGCCCGATGATGGGTGGCACCGGCCTGGCCGACGGAGCCACCGACACGCTGGTGCGCAACCTGGCCGCGGAGCTCGGGCCCGCCGGCGTGCGCGCGGTGGGTATCTGGACGGCGGGGCTGCCCGAGACGATGTCGCCGGAGAAACTCGCGCCGTTCATGGGTGGTCAGCAGATGGACGACGACGCGTTCCGCGGGCTCGTGCAGAACCTCGACTCGATGCGGATGACCAAGCGCTCACCCACCGTCGCGGAGGTCGCCGCGACGGCGGCGTTCCTGGCTTCGGACCGGGCCGGCGCCATCACCGGGACGTTCGTCAACGCCACCAGCGGCATGATCACCGCCTAGCGGTCAGCGCCACTCCCATGATCATCGGCAGTTACCGGCCATATGGCCCGGAAACTGCCGATGATCATCGGGAGGCGAGGCGTCAGGGGACGTAGTTGAAGTAGTCGGGGTGCGGGCCGGTCCGCTCGTCGCGGTCGAGGCCGGCGATCGTCGTGATCTCGTCGTCGCTGAGCTCGAAGTCGAACACGGCCGCGTTCTGCTCGACGCGGCTGCGGGTCACCGACTTGGGGAAGACGATGTCGCCGCGCTGCAGGTGCCACCGCAGCGTCACCTGCGCCGCGGTCTTGCCGTGCCGCTCGGCGATCTTCCCGATGACGGGGTCGTCGAGGACCTTGCCCTTGGCGATCGGCGCCCACGCCTCGGTGGCGATTCCGTGCTCGGTGCCGAAGGCGCGCACGTCGTCCTGGACGAGATACGGGTGGACCTCGATCTGGTTGACCGCAGGGACGATCTCGGTCTCGTCCAGCAGACGCTGCAGGTGGTGCGGCTGGAAGTTCGACACGCCGACGGCGCGGCATCGGCCGGAGCGGGAGATCTCCTCCATGGCGCGCCACGTCTCGACGTAGTCGCCGACCTCCGGCAGCGGCCAGTGGATCAGGAACAGGTCGACGTAGTCGATGTCCAGCTCCTGGACGGTCCGGTCGAAGGCGCTCAGCGCATCGTCGTAGGCGTGGAAGCTGTTGTTCAGCTTGCTGGTCACGAAGACCTCGGAGCGGTCGAGGCCGGACTGCCGGACGGCCTCGCCGACCTCCTTCTCGTTGCCGTACATCTGCGCGGTGTCGATGTGGCGGTAGCCCACGTCGAGCGCGGTCAACGTGGCGTCCTTGGTGTCCTCGGGCTCGATCTGGAACGTCCCGAAGCCAAGCTGCGGGATGGTGATGCCGTTGTTCAGGGTGACGTCGGGAATCGCGATCATGCGGGGACGTGGTCCTTCCTTGTTCGTCGTCGGTCGCACGCGGGTGACACCGGTGCCGGTACGTCGTGTCGGCGGGAACGCCTCGGTGCGGTGATGCGTACCCGCGTCGCGAAAGGGCATACCCGGCTGCGGCTGTGCGCCCGGCATGGTGGTGTCACCACCATGGTCCCGCACCGAGCCTGGCGCTGTCGCGGTGGTCGGCCGACTTCGCCGCCCCTCACCAGCTGGGGCTACCTCGCGCCGTTCGTCGGACGACGGCAACTACGTGCGGTGCTCCGCGTGCCCTCGCGTTCGCCACGGTGGGCGGAGGGCTCAGGGCAGGTCGGCGGCGCGACCCAGCGGAACGGCCGACGGCCGCTCGCAGGTGCTGGCGACGTCGACCGCGACGCCGTCGGCCGCGGACCGAAGCAGGGACTCCATCACGTCCAGGACGTGCAACGCGACGGCACCGTCCGTGCGCGGCGTGGCGCCGGAGGGCGTGCCGGCCAGGTCGGCGATACCGCAGCCGCGGGAGCCGTCCAGGTAACCGGCGCTCACCGGTAGCACCTGCCAGTCGTCGTCGCCCGGGCGGCGCAGTGACGTGTCTCCGGCGAAGGTGTCGGGTCGGGCACGATGAGCGAGCCGTGTTCACCGTGGACCTCGAGGTTGGAGGCGCGGGTGGCGACGGTGTCGAAGCTCATGATGATCGTCGAGATGGCGCCGGAGGCATGCACCAGAGCGCCACTGACATGGGTGTCCACCTCGACCGGGACGGACACCCCGGCGCGTGCGCCGGAGCCGATGGTCCGTTCCGGGCGCGGGCGTCCCGCGGTGCCGGTCACCCTGGTGACGGGCCCGAGCAGCGTGACCGGGGCGGTGACGTAGTAGGGGCCCATGTCGAACAGCGGGCCGCCGCCGGGCAGGTAGTAGAAGTCCGGGCTGGGGTGCCAGCTCTCGGGTCCGGAGTTCGCCATGACGGCGCTGGCGGCGACCGGCACTCCGATGGATCCGTCGTCGATGGCCCGGCGCGCCGTCTGGATTCCGGTGCCGAGCACGGTGTCGGGGGCACAGCCGACGCGCACCCCGGCCTGGTCGGCGGCGGCCAGCACCTCCGTGGCCTGCGCGACCGTGGTGGCCAGCGGTTTCTCGCCGTAGACGTGCTTGCCCGCGGCGACGGCCTTGCCGGCGACGTCGGCGTGCGCTGCCGGCACGGTCAGGTTCAGGACGAGGTCGATGTCGGGCGCGACGACGAGTTCGTCCGGCGTCACGGCACGGGTGCCCGGGCGTTCGGCGGCGACGGCGCCCGCCCGGTCCGGATCGAGATCGGCGACCGCGGCCAGCCGCAGGGACGGCAGTGTGTCGAAGGTGTCGAGGTACTGCGCGGAGATGGCGCCCGCGCCGATGATGCCAACGGTCAGCGGCTCGCCCACAGCATGCCCCTTTCGATGACGGTACGGACGTGCGTCTTCGGCGGGCGGTGAGCGGCGCGCGTCCGGGCAGCAGGTTACCGGTCCGCCCTCGGCGGCGATCGTGCCGGGGAGGACGCGGGTGCGCAGCCCGGGGCGCGTTAGGGCTCGGCCGCGTGCTCGCCGGTCTCCGTCAGGTGTGCGACGACGCGCTCGGTCACGGCGCCGAGCATGTCCAGTTCGTCATCGGTCAACAGGTCGATGAAGTGCCGGCGTACCGACTCCACGTGGGCGGGGGCGGCCGTCTCGATGCGCCGCAGCCCATCCTCGGTCAGGACGGCGTCGCAGGCGCGCGCGTTGTCGGCCGGTTCCTCGCGCCGGACGAGCCCGCGCCCCTCCATCCGGGTGAGTTGGTGGGAGAGGCGGCTCTTGGACCACATTGTCCGCCGGGTCAACTCGATCGAGCGCATCCGGTGGCCGGGAGCCTCGGACAGGACGACGAGCACCGTGTAGTCGGCATCGGACAGCCCGCTGTCGCGTGCCAACTCACGGATGACCTGGGCGGCCAGCAAGTCGTTCATCCGGCGATATCCACGCCACGTGCGTTCTTCCCGCTCGGTCAGCCATCCCGGTTCGGGCATGGGGCCATGCTACGGCACTCGCGGTTGACACATCAACTCGCCCGGTCTAGCGTTCGAGTTGACGCATCAACACGAGGAGTGGGTCATGCCAACGCTGAACGTGATCACCGCCAGTACCAGGCCCGGCCGCGTCGGTCCGACGATCACCGAATGGTTCGTCGATCGAGCCGAGCGGCACGCCGGATTCGACGTCGTCGCCGTCGATCTTGCCGAAATCGACCTGCCGTTCCTGGACGAGCCCGAGCACCCGTCGTTCCGGCGGTACACCAAGCCGCACACCGAGGCATGGAGTGCCCGCGTCGACGCCGCCGACGCGTTCGTGTTCGTGATGCCGGAGTACAACTTCGGCATCACGGCACCGCTGAAGAACGCCCTCGATTACCTGTACGAGGAGTGGGCCTACAAGCCGGTCGGCTTCGTCAGCTACGGGCTCTCGGCGGCGGGCAGGAACGCGGTGCAGATGACGAAGCAGATCGTCACGTCGCTGCGGATGATGCCGACGACGAAGGCGGTCGCGGTGCCGCTGATCGAGAACATCGACGAGGGCCGGCTCCGCGCGGACCCGGGCATGGACGACGCGGCGACGGGCATGCTCGACGAGCTCGGCAGGCTCTCCGCGGCGCTGAGCACGCTGCGCACCCCGGACGTGCCCACGTCGGATGCCGTCGCCTGAGGGTCGTGCGGATGGCCGTGCACGTCACGGCCGGCGTGCTCGAGATCGTCGACGTGCTGCCGCCGACCTCGGGGTGCGCGGCATCCGGGCGAGTCTCAGCGCCGCTCAGCTGCGCGACCTGGTGGCGCTGTACGAGGCGGGTGACCTGCGGGTGACCGTCCGTGCGGCGTTCCCGCTCGAGCGGATCGCCGACGCGCACCGCGAGGTGGAGAAGGGCCACGGCCGCGGCAAGGTCGTCGTCACTCTCGACGGGTGACCGCCGCGGGTCGCGCCGGCCGGCGCGACCCGCGGGGGACGGTCTCCGTGGTCGCCATGGCCGTGCGCAGCCTCGGCCGGGCCGCCGTGCTGGCCGGAGCTTGCCGCGGTGGACGGGTGTGCCGTGCCGCGGGGAACGACGTAGACGATGCCGCGGCCGGGCCGGTCGCGCAGGATGATCCGCGGAACCAGGCCGCCCCGCCGCGCCAGGATCGCCCCGACGATCACGGCTCCGGTCAGCGGTCCCGCCGCGCAGGCAACCATGGCCAGTTGCGCCCCGTGGTGGTGCGCGACCCAGCCGATGATCGATCCGGACGCGGCCTGGGCTCCGAAGAAGACCAGGATGTACAGCGCCATCACCCGCCCGCGCATCGTCGTCGCGACCGCGGACTGCACCAGCGTGTTCCCGCCGGTGAGGTAGAGCAGCGACGCCGCGCCCACACCGACCAGGACCACGCTGAACGCAACCTGTGAACGCAGCGACGCGGCCAGCAGCTGCAGGACGCCGAGGGCGACGGCCCCGTACACCAGCGACCGCAACCGCAGCGAGCGGCGCCGGGTGTTGGCCAGCGCTCCGGTGACCGCGCCGGCGGCCAGGCAGGAGTTCAGCAGCCCGAAGCCGCCGGAGTCGGTGTGGAAGACGTCGTCGGCGTACGCCGCGAGCACGGTGGCCATGTTGATGCCGGTGATCGCGACGAACCCGACCAGCACCACGGCCCACAGGATTTCCGGTTTGCCGGCCACGTACGACAGCCCTTCGCGCAGCTGGCCGCCGGCGCGCCGGACCGCGGGCGCGGCGTTCAGCTCGGCGGGACGCATCGCGACCAGCAGCAGAACCGCGGCCGTGCACGCCATCGAGTTCACGACGAACGCCCATCCCTCGCCGACGAGGGCGATGCCGGCGCCGGCGAGGGCCGGCCCGACGAGCGCGCCCATCTGGAAGACGGTCGAGTTGAGGCTGATCGCGTTGCGCAGGTGCTCGTGCCCGGCGACCTCGGGGACGAAGGCCTGCCGCGCGGGGTTGTCCACCACCGTGGCGAGCCCGAGGAATGCGGCGCTGGCGAGGATGTGCCACGCCTGCACCACGCCGGCCAGCGTTAGCGTGCCGAGTGTCAGCGCGGAGACGGCGAACAGCGACTGGGTGATCATCAGCACCCGGCGCTTGTCGAACCGGTCCGCGATGACACCGCCCCACAGCCCGAACAGCAACATCGGGCCGAGCTGCAGCGTCACGGTCAGGCCGACCAGGGCGACGTTGCCGGTGAGGCCGAGGATGAGCCAGTCCTGGGCGATGCGCTGCATCCAGCCGCAGGTGTTGGTGAGCACCTGGGACGTGACGTAGAGGCGGTAGTTGCGTACGCGCAGCGAGGCGAAGGTGTGCCGCCAGCTGGGAGGTGGGGCGGGCCGGGACTGATCGTGGGCGGTGGTCGAGGTCGATGACGGGGACGGTTTCGGTGCGGCGGTCGCCGAACTCACGGTGGATTCCTCGGTCGTCACGGGCTGAGCGCCTGGGCGGCGGTGGGATCATGCCGGCTGCCAGGACCGTCCCCTACGTTAATTGCTGAATCTCGATTCATCGTCCGGATGGAGGCTATTAGTGTCATTAGCATTTGTAATAGGCTGGCGGTGTCGCCAGGCGTGATCGGAGGGTGTCGGTGTTCGATCCGGTCCATTTGCGGACATTCCTCGCGGTCGCGTCCACGTTGAGCTTCACCGAGGCGGGCCGCCGGCTCGGCATCAGCCAGCCGAGCGTCAGCCAGCACGTCCGCCGTCTCGAGGAGGCCGCGGGCAGGCAGCTGCTCGCGCGCGACACGAGGGTCGTGACGCTGACCGACAACGGCGAGGCGATGGCGGGGTTCGCGCGGACCATCCTGGCCGCGCACGACGACGCGGCCAGCTACTTCACCGGTACCGCCATGCAGGGCAGGCTGCGGTTCGGCGCGGCGGACGACCTGGCGCTCGCCCAGCTGCCGGCGGTGCTGCGCGCGTTCCGTCAGCTGTACCCGAGGATCAACCTGGAGCTCACCGTCACCCAGACCGGCGCGCTGCAGCGGCGGCTGGCGGCGAACCAGCTCGACCTCGTCTTCATCAAGGAGCCTCCCGGCGAGACCAGCGGAAGGATCGTCCGGCGCGACCGGCTGGTCTGGATCGGCCTGCCCGGCACGCGCATCTCGGCCGAAGAGCCGATCCCGCTGATCACCTACGCCGCGCCGTCGCTGAGCCGGCTGACCGCGCTGCGGGTGCTGGCGGAGTCCGGCCGGACCTGGCGCATATCGTGCAAGACGCTGCAGGTCAACGGTGTTCTGGCGGCAGTGAGAGCGGGGATCGGCGTCGCCGTGTTCCCGAGCAGCCTCGTCCCGCCGGACCTGCAGGCGCTGCCTGCGTCGCCGGAGCTGCCGGAGCTGGGGGACATCGACATCACCCTGGTAGCGAACCCGCGGGCGCCGCGCGAGCCGGTCGAGGCGCTCACGTCGGCGATCCTCGGGGAGCGTGTGGCCGCCCGGCCGCCTGCCCCGTGACGGCCGAATCCGGGTTGCTCACCGGGTCCCTACACAGCCGCATTGTCGCTACGGTGTAGCGGTCGGTCACTCGGTGGCGCAGTCATGGGGTCGGCGCCGCCCGGTCAAGGCTGAGGAGGCTGCACATGAGCGAGCCCGAACAGACGGAGACCAGCGTCGGCGAACCAGCGAGCCGGGTGAACCCGGTCGTGTTCTACGGATCGTCCGCATGCATTCTGGCCATCGCACTCTGGGCCATGATCGCGCCCGACATGGCCGCGGACGTGATCGGCGAGATGGTGGGCTGGATATCCGAGTACTTCGGCTGGTACTACTTCCTCGCCGCGACGATCTTTCTGGTGTTCGTGGTGTTCATCGGATTCTCCCGGTACGGGCGGATCAGACTCGGCCCGGAGCACTCCAAGCCGGATTTCAGCCTGTTCACCTGGGGCGCGATGCTGTTCGCCGCCGGCATCGGCATCGACCTGATGTTCTTCTCGGTCGCCGAGCCGGTGTCGCAGTACCTCGACCCGCCGCAGGGCGACGGCGAGAACACCGCCGCGGCACGTCAGGCCGTCGTGTGGACGCTGTTCCACTACGGCATCAGCGGGTGGGCGATGTACGCGCTCATGGGCATGGTGCTGGGGTACTTCGCCTACCGCTACAACCTGCCGTTGAGTATCCGCTCGGCTCTCTACCCGATCTTCGGCCGGCGGATCCACGGCCGCATCGGGCACACCGTCGACATCGCCGCGGTGCTCGGGACGATCTTCGGCATCGCGACGTCGCTGGGCATCGGCGTCGTCCAGCTCAACTACGGGTTGAACTTCCTGTTCGACGTGCCCGAGGCGACGGGCGCGCAGATCGGGCTGATCGTGGTGGCGGTGCTGATGGCGACCGTGTCGGCGGTGGCCGGCGTCGACAAGGGCATCCGCCGGCTGTCCGAGCTGAACGTGATCCTGGCCATCGGGCTGATGCTGTTCATCCTGTTCAGCGGCGACACGGTGTTCCTGCTGAACGGCATCGTGCTGAACATCGGTGACTACGTCAGCGGGTTTCCCGGCATGACGATGAACACGTTCGCGTTCGACCGGCCCACCGAATGGCTGAACTTGTGGACGCTGTTCTTCTGGGCGTGGTGGATCGCCTGGGCGCCGTTCGTGGGCCTGTTCCTGGCGCGGATCTCGCGTGGGCGCACCATCCGCCAGTTCGTGGCGGCGACGCTGGTCATCCCGTTCCTGTTCATCCTGGTCTGGATCTCGATCTTCGGCAACAGCGCACTGGACGTCGTCATCGGCGGCAACCAGGAGTTCGGCCAGGCCGCGATGGACCAGCCGGAGCAGGCGTTCTACTCGCTGCTCGACCAGTACCCGGGCGTCACGCTCAGCGCCAGCGTGGCGACGTTCACCGGGCTGCTGTTCTACGTCACCTCGGCCGATTCCGGCGCGCTGGTCATGGGCAACTTCACCTCGTACCTCAAGTCGTCCACCACCGACGCGTCGCAGGCGGTGCGGATCTTCTGGGCCGCCGCCACCGGCCTGCTGACGCTGGCGATGCTCATCGTGGGCGGGGTCACGACGCTGCAGAACGCGACCATCATCATGGGGCTGCCGTTCTCGTTCGTGATGTTCCTCGTGATGCTCGGGCTCTACCGGGCCCTGCGGGTCGAGGGGCACCGCGAGGACGCGTTCCGGGCCGCTCTGCCGTCGTCGTTGTCGATGCGCACGGCCGGCGAGGCGCGCAGTCTCTCGCGGAGCTGGCGGCAGCGGATCGAGCGTGCGACCAGCTTCCCGGATCCGCGTGCGGCGGCGTCGTTCATCGACGGGGTGTGCCGCCCGGCGGTCCGCGAGGTGGCCGAAGAGCTGCGCGCGCAGGGCGCCGACGTGACCGTGAGCGACAGCGCCGGCCAGGTCGTGCGGGCGCCGGACCTGCCGTGCATCGACCTGGTGGTGGACCTGGCCGACGAGCGCCCCTTTGCCTACCGGTTGCATCCGGTCGAGGCGCCGACGCCGTCGTTCGCGAGCCGCTCCCCGCGGTTCGAGGAGACGTACATCCGCATCGAGGTGCATCTGGACGAGGGCGGTCAGGGCTACGACGTCATGGGGTTCAGCCAGGACCAGCTGATCGGTGACATCCTCGACCAGTACGAGCGTCACCTCGAGTTCCTCCGGCTGCACCGTGAGGCCACCGGCAACAGCAGCACCCTGCCGGACACCGAGACGACGACGCCAGGGACCATGGACGACGGTCCGGATCAGGACGGGCAACGGCCCGTCGAGCAGGCGTGAGGAGGCGACGATGACACCGGCCACACTGTTCATCGACGGCAGATGGGAGGCCGCGGCGTCGGCGGGGGTCCGCGAGATCCGCTGCCCGGCCGACGGCACGCCTGTGGGCACGGTCTCCGAGGCGACGGCAGAGGACACCGAGCGTGCCGTCGCCGTGGCCCGGCGCGCGTTCGACGACGGGCCGTGGCCGCGCACACCGGCGCCCGAACGCGGCGACGTGGTGCTGCGCGTGGCCGCGCGGCTGCGTGAGCGCAAGGAGGAGTTCGCCCGCGCCGAGTCCCTCGACACCGGCAAGCGCGTCGTCGAGAGCCGCATCGACATGGACGACATCGCGAACTGCTTCGACTACTACGGCAAGCTCGCGGGCCAGGACGCCGGGCGGTTGGTCGACGCCGGCGATCCGAACGTCGTCAGCCGGGTCGCCTACGAGCCGCTCGGCGTGTGCGGGCTGATCTCGCCGTGGAACTACCCGCTGCTGCAGGCCGCGTGGAAGGTGGCCCCGGCTCTGGCCGCGGGCGACACGTTCGTGCTCAAGCCGAGCGAGCTCACACCGCACACCGCGATCCTGCTCATGGAGGTGCTGGACGAGGTCGGTGTCCCGGCCGGCGTGGCGAACCTGGTGCTCGGCGCGGGACCGGTCGCCGGTGCGCCACTGGCCGAGCACCCCGACGTCGACCTGGTGTCGTTCACCGGCGGGCTGGCGACCGGGCGCACCATCGCGGCGGCCGCGGCCGGCACGGTGAAGAAGGTCGCGCTCGAGCTCGGCGGGAAGAACCCGAACGTGGTGTTCGCCGACGCCGACTTCGACGCCGCCCTCGACAACGCGCTGAACGCCGCGTTCGTGCACTCCGGGCAGGTCTGTTCGGCCGGTGCGCGGCTGGTCGTCGAGGAGTCGCTGCACGGCCGGTTCGTCGACGAGTTGGTGCGGCGCGCGCGGGGGATCCGGATGGGCGGGCCGTTCGACGACTCCGCCGACACCGGACCGCTGATCTCGGCCGCGCACCGCGACAAGGTCACCGAGTACGTCCGCCGCGGCGTCGAGGAGGGCGCGGTGCTGCGCTGCGGTGGGACCTGGGGCGAGGGCGAGCTCGCCGACGGCTTCTACTACGCGCCCACGGTGCTGGACGGCGTGCGCTCGGGGATGTCGGTGGTCGTGGACGAGGGCTTCGGCCCGGTCGTGACGGTCGAGACGTTCAGCACCGAGGACGAGGCCGTCGGCATCGCCAACGACACCCGCTACGGCCTGGCCGCCGGCGTCTGGACCCAGGATGCGGGGAAGGGCCAGCGGGTCGCGCAGCGGCTGCGGCACGGCACCGTGTGGATCAACGACTTCCACCCGTATCTGCCGCAGGCCGAGTGGGGCGGTTACGGACAGTCCGGTGTCGGGCGCGAGCTCGGCCCGACCGGCCTGGCCGAGTACCAGGAGGCCAAGCACATCTACCAGAACATCGATCCACAGGTGACCGGGTGGTTCCCGGAGCGCGAAGGGTGAGCGGCGCAGTGAACGGACAGCACGGAATCGAGGAGTACGACTACGTCGTCGTGGGCGGCGGGTCCGGCGGAGCTGCAGTTGCCGCCCGGCTGAGCGAGGACCCCGACGTGACGGTGGCGCTTGTCGAGGCCGGGCCCAGCGACGTCGGTGACGACGCGGTCCTGCAGGTCACGCGGTGGATGGAGCTGCTGGAGTCCGGCTACGACTGGGACTACCCGGTGGAGCCGCAGGAGCACGGCAACTCGTTCATGCGCCACGCCCGTGCCCGGGTGCTGGGCGGCTGCTCGTCGCACAACTCGTGCATCGCGTTCTGGGCGCCGCGCGAGGACCTCGACGACTGGGCGGGCAAGCACGGCGCGGACGGATGGCAGGCCGAGAACACCTACCCGCTGTACCGCCGGCTCGAGAGCAACGCGGACGGCGGCGACGGGCACGGGACCGATGGCCCGGTGCGGATCCGGTCGGTGCCGCCGACCGACCAGTGCGGCGTCGCGCTGCTGGACGCGTGCGAGGAGACAGGGATCCCGCGGGTGCGGTTCAACACCGGCGAGACGGTCGTCAACGGCGCGAACTTCTTCCAGATCAACGTCCGCGAGGACGGCGTGCGCTCGTCGTCGTCGGTGTCGTACCTGCACCCGATCATCGACCGGCGGCCCAACTTCACCCTGCTCACCGGCTTGCGCGCGAAGAAGCTGGTGATCGACGACGGGCGCTGCACCGGGGTGGACGTGCTCGACAGCGACCTGATCCACACCCGGCGGATCGGCGCCAGGCGTGAGGTCGTGCTCTCGGCCGGCGCCGTCGACTCGCCGAAGCTGCTGATGCTGTCGGGCATCGGTCCGGGCGAGCACCTGCGCGAGTTCGGTCTCGACGTCGTCGTCGACGCGCCCGGCGTGGGGGAGAACCTGCAGGACCACCCCGAGGGCGTGATCCAGTGGGAGGCGAAGCAGCCGATGCCGGCCACGTCCACGCAGTGGTGGGAGATCGGGATCTTCACCACCACCGAGGACGGGCTGGACCGGCCGGACCTGATGTTCCACTACGGCTCGGTGCCGTTCGACATGCACACCGTCCGCCAGGGCTACCCGACGACGGAGAACGGGTTCTGCCTCACCCCGAACGTGACGCACGCGCGTTCGCGGGGCACGGTGCGGCTGCGCAGCATCGACTTCCGCGACAAGCCGAAGGTCGACCCGCGGTACTTCACCGACCCGCACGACATGCGGGTGATGGTCGAGGGCATCAAGCTGGCCCGCCGGATCGTCGGGCAGCCGGCGATGGCCGCCTGGGCCGGGCGCGAGCTGTACCCGGGCCCGGATGTGCGCACCGACGACGAGATCGCCGACTACATCCGCCGTACCCACAACACCGTCTACCACCCGGCGGGCACCGTGCGTATGGGTGCGCCGGACGACGACGGTTCGCCGCTGGACCCGCAACTGCGGGTCAAGGGCGTGCGCGGGCTGCGCGTCGCCGACGCGTCCGTGATGCCGGAGCTGACCACCGTCAACCCGAACATCACCACGATGATGATCGGCGAGCGCTGCGCCGACCTCCTCAAGTCCGCTGCTCGGGAATGACCACGTTCACCATGGAGTTCCATGCGTCACCACCCCTGCGGGCCTGGTGACGCGTGTAGACGCCTGGTGATGGCCAGCCGGCCGCCCGCCGCGCGACGAGACGTGCTCACCGCACCGCGTCCGCGCAGCGGGCGGCCTGGCGACGGATTTCGACGCTTCGAGTCGGTGTGCCGGGCAAGCGACCGGACGGTACGTTGTTCAGCGCATCTGAACGTAGAACAGCCTTGGCCGAATGGGGACCATGTCCGGCAACGACGAGTCCAAAGTCTCGAATCCGGCGCATGAGCGGTTGGTAGCGCTCAGGGATCGCGTCACGAACAATCGCTGGATGATCGAGCGGACGCTGAAGGACGCGAAGACGCGGATGCACGACGGGGAGACCTGGACCGGCAGTTCGGCCGCCGAGCCCTGGGCCGAAGAGGTCGGCGGCCGGCACGACAAGTTGCCTGACTTGCTGGACCGTGTGATCGACGCGATCGAGGACCGCATGGGTCAGGTTCCTGAGGAGATCGAGTCGCCACCGTACGGCGGCACGAGGCCCAACTGAGACGAGGGACGGCAGATGGCGGTGACGCGTGGCGGCGGGGGCGGCGGCAGCTACTCCAGCATCGACGTCGACTCGTTCGACTCGATGATCTCGACGCTCGAGAGTCGTACGGAGGACTCCCGCGAAGAGATGTCCGGTCTCAAAGCGAGCATCGAGAGTGAGGACGTCGACGCCACGAACGCCAAGGAGATCCTGGACATCTTCGATTGGGTCGACGACGAGCTGCCGCTGCTGCGACGGCGGTTGAGCTTGGCGAAGGTCGCCGACAGCGGGCAGGCGGACGGCCTGTCGGCGTACATATCGGAGCCGGTGACGCTACCCACCGAGGAAGAACTCAGCGAGGCGCGTGACCTTGCCGATAAGATCAAGAACCACGGGTACACCGACGAAGAGCTGGCCCAGATCATTCACGAGGTCGCCGGCAAGCTCGACACCAGCGACCCCGACGTGATGTCGGAGTTCTTCGGCAGGCTGGGCGTGCAGAACACCCAGATGCTGGCGTCCCAGATGAGCGCCAGCGGGAGCGACACCGGCCAGGAGGACATCCGGGCCTTCAGCCGAGCTCTGGGTGCCGCCACGATGGACACCGATCCGGGTGCGGACTTCACCGAAGTCGTCGACGCCTTCGCCACCGCGCCGGTCGAGGGCGATCACCTGGTCAACCCGGCCGCATGGGGCCGGCTGGCGCTGATGCAGCACGGCACCTTCGACCAGGAGTTCGTCGAGGACGTCGTGAACGCCAATGCTCTCGACCGCTTCAGCGACAACCCCGATTACGACTTCCGTGGCGGGAGCACCTTCGACGTCCAGACCACCGGTCTGTCCGAAGACGTGCTCGCGCTGGCCTTCGGAGCTCTGGGCAATCACCCGGACGCGGCCCGCAACGCGATCAACGGCCTGCCCGGGGACATGGGCGACACCGTCGGCTCGGTCTTCGGTTACGCCGAGTCGCGCGGAACCGGTGACGACGTCGCCGACGCCTTCGGCCAGGCCATCAACTCAGGGTCCGGAGTCAACGACGAGTACTGGCGCGACCACAGCGACGAAGCGTCCCGGTTCGCCTTGGAGTTCATCAAGGCCGCTGGAAAGCATCCGGAAGTGCCGTGGCCGATCAAGGACGACATGAGCGAGCTGGCGGCGTCGTACCGACAGGAGTTCCTGACCGGCGCGAGCATGGACGACGCCGAGTTCCGTGAGTCGCGGACGACCGCGCCGGAGAATTTCGACGGTCTGTACAACGTCGACCCTGCGTTCTACCTGTCTCCGCAGGACACGTACAAGTTCCTGCACGGTTTCGCCGACAACGACGAACTCATGGCACCGTTCGACGAGGCCATGGGTGAGATGTTCGAGACCCTCCCGTCTCAGGCCGCCAACGCCGACTATCGAGCCCAGAACGACGGCGAACAGGATCCGCGGAACTTCGAGAACATGATGACGGCCTTCGGCAACCTCGCCGGGCTGGAGAACACCGCGATGATCGACGTCCGCGGTGACCTGGACGAACTCGAAAAGAGCGTGCGTGAGGGCATCGCAACAGTGCTGACGTTGGGTCTGGCAGAGGTGCCGACGCCGCAGTCGATCGGCCCGAAGCTCGCCTGGAAAGCATTCACCTTCGCTGCGGGCAAGGGTCTTGGTGAGTACAAGAAGGGTGGCGAGACCCGAGTCGACCAGGTCGAGGCCGAAGACCACCAGGTGGCTCTGACGGTTCAGTACCACATCGCCGAGTCACTGATCGACGCCGACTACCCGCACACAGAGATGCCGGACGCGATCACCGACGACTCCGGCAACCTGCTCCCGGTGGAGGACATCGCCAAGAGCGAGGAAGCAATGCGTGCTTTCGCGGAGTGGTCCGACTCTAACAACAACGGCGACGTCACGCCGTTCGACACGAAGCTGGACCACGGCAGCATGATCTTCCTCGGCGGGCAGGACGATTCTGAGCACCGAGTGCGATCGTGGGACCTCGGCGAGGACTGGACGCCTCCGGAGTGATCCGGAACTGCGTCAGGTGCTCGCGCAGGTTGTCTTGCCGGTGAAGGTGACCTCGCTGTTGGGCTCACCGGTGGCGTGTACCTCGAACGTGATCGTCTCGTCCTCGTTCGTGGCCCGGTAGGTGCGTTCGGTACCGGAGTGGTAGTCGTCGCCAACCATGGTGTAACCATGATTGTTCTCGAAGCTCACGACGACTGCTCGCGTGAAGATCTCTAGGTTGCTTTCCGGGTCGCCTTCCATCATGGGGAAGGTCGCATCGAACTCGCGTCGGGCGCCGTCGTCGCAGGGGATGTTCTCGCTGCCGTCGTTGGTGATCTCGGCGGCGTCGGTGTTCGCGCTGTAGCTGTCGATGAGTTCTTCGAACACTTCGTTGGCGTCCTGTTCGAACTTGGGGCCGATCTCGTTCAGGCTCGGTTCGCTGGTGCAGGCGGTCAGGCCGAGGCCGGCGACGACGGCGATGCTGACGACGACGGCACCATGGCGCGGCCGCATACTCTCCACCTCCGTACCGCCCGACGAGCGGCGCTCCTGGATCACGTCCCAGCGGAACAGTAACCGATCACGCGACTGCGGTGTTGCTCCGGATCTTCGGTGACGAATGGGATGCCGGAACGATCAAGTGTCCGCGCAGGCGGTTTCACCGGTAAACGTGACCTGTCGGGGAGGTTCGGCGACGGCGTGTACCTCGAACGTGATCGTCTCGTCTTCGTTGGTGCCGTAATCAGTGCGTTCGGTCCCGCTCATCAAGCCGTCTTCTGTGTAGTTGCCGCCGCCCTCGCTGACCATCTCGTAGTCGTGATCGATCGATATTGCAGTGATGACGTTGTTGGTGAAGCCATCCAGGGTGTTGTCGGGGTCACCTTCGATCATGGGGAAGGTCCCCACGAACTCGCGTCGGGCGCCGTCGTCGCACGGGACGTTCTCGCTGCCGTCGTTCGTGATCTCGGCGGCCTCCGGATCGGCGCTGTAGTCGTCGGCGAGTTCTTCGAACACCTCGTTGGCGTCCTGCTCGAACCGGGGCGCGATCTCGTTCAGGCTCGGTTCGCTGGTGCAGGCGGTCAGGCCGAGGCCGGCGAAGACGGCGATGCTGACGACGACGGCATCACGCCGTACCCGCATACGGTTCGCCTCCCTACTGCCGAACGCGCCGCTGCTTTCCCTTGATCATCAACGATTTCCCACACCATAGACCGAGCTTGTTCTAGTCATGTAGACGGGTGCTCCCAACACCGCCAAGTGACAGGGAGCACCAGCAATGACGATCCTAGCCGCAGACACGCTCACCGGCCGCGCCTACGTCCGCTGTTCCAGCAACAACGATCAGTCGGTTGAAGGTCAGCTCGATGACATCGGGCTGGCGTGCGCCGAGCGTGGCGTCATGCTCAGCGCCGAGCGATACGAGGACAACGACCGTTCGGCGTCCATTCATGCCACAAAGGCCCGTGAGGGATACGACCAGTTGATTGGTGACCTCACGAACGGCCGGTTTACCGATCAGCTTCTGATCATTACCGATTCCTCGCGCGGTTCCCGCCGAGTCGGTGAATGGGTTCTACTTATCGACTTGCTCGCCGAACAGGGTAAGCGCGTATTCGTCGTGGACGACGAACAGATTTACGACCCAACCAACGGTAACGACCGTCACCACTTGGTAGGCAATGCGAACAACGCTGAGAAGTTCATTTGGGAGCTCAAGCAGAAAACGGGTAGGGGCATGGCCAAAGCAGCCAAAAAGGGAAAGATGCACGGCGGTCAATCCAACTACGGGCTACGGAAGGTTTACGACTCCGATACCGGCAAGCTTATCGGCACTGAGCGTGTCGAGGATGAAGCGCGCGTTATCGAGGAACTGTTTCAGCGTGTCCGGGCGAAAGAGACCATTGCGTCCATTTCGCGGGATTTCGAGCGGCGTGGTATCCGGTCTCGTAGTGGGAAGGTGTTCACGCAGCAGACGTTGCGAAAGATGCTGACGCGTCCCGCGTATACGGCTCTGCGGAAATATAAGGATGAAGAGTATGAGGGCAACTGGCCCGCCATCATTGACCGGGAAACGTGGCGCGCCGTCCAGGATATCATTTCCTCGCCCGGACGGGGGTCATCGAAGAACGCTGGAAAGCTCACGCATGAGTTCACCGGTGGTGCGGTGAAGTGCGACGTGTGCGGTTCCGGTCTGACGCTGAGCTATAACCGCAAGGACACGGGCGAATATCGGTGCGCCGGTAAAGGGTGCGTGAGCGGTATCGACAAGCTTGAGCTGGACGACAAGCTTGAGACCGTGATCCTCGCCTACCTGAGTGATCCGCACCGGGGGGAACAGCTCACGCGCGAGACGGACGACACGGAGGCATCGTCGCTACGCGCCGAGATTGCCCGTCTCGATGGTGAGCGCCGCGCCCTGGCCGACGACATGGATATTTCGGTTGAGTTCGCCAAGCGTCGTGACGTGAGGATCACCGAGCGTGTGAAGGCTGCTGAGGCGCGTCTACGGGAGTTGTCGACGCCGTCGGCTCTGCGGGACCTGGTAGGCCCCGGCGAAGATGTCGCGCGGCGCTGGGCGGCTGCGTCGGTGCCCGCCAAGCGGGAAGTTGCGGCGCTGCTATTCACGCCTGCCATCCTTGGTGAGGCACGGATCACACGTAAGCACGCACGGAACGTGATAGTTCCGATTGAGGATCGGATCATCTTCCGGCGTGAGCAGGACTGACACACAATCGCTCTGCCCAAGTCTTAGGCGTTTCCCTTTGCCTAAGACTTGGGCATTTCTCTGTTCGGGTATTGGCGCTCAGCCTGACAGCGGTTAGCGTTGTTTGTGGGTCGTGAGTAAGGACCATCATCATAGGTGGGCCGAGACTCCGTGCAGCGGCGAACACGACAGGGTGTTGCGGCCGTAGGGTCGACCAGTGATTCAAGCTGGTCAGTATCGCCTCAGCCCGGGTTGACCCCCAACTAGAAAGTGAGGCGCACTTCTCACACGTGGAGTGTGCCCGTTGGCTGGGAATGCCCCGAATACCCGTGAGCGCCGCGCGAAGAACACCCAACCGGCGCGTGACGCATTCATGCAGCGTTTCGAGCAGGAAGCCGACCCAGACGGGCGGCTGAGTCCTCAGGAACGCGCACGGCGTGCACAACAGCTCAAGCGCGAACACATGCAGAGCATCGGTAAGAAGGGTCAGTCGCTCGATGCATGGGTTGAACGCGTCGTGAACCGTGCTGGCGAACTGACCCCCGAGAACATCGAGCGGTTGCGCGCCCTGCTACCCCCGGCCGAGACGAACACGGATTCGGCCGCATGAGGGCAAAGGAAGGCCCGCCGCTTCGGAGGAGACGGCGGACCAACGGGGGAGCAATACCACCAACCCTAGCGCACCGTTGCGCGGGTGGCGCGTGATGTCTCGCAAGCAAGCCAAATTCGCCCGCCAGTGTCGGAAGTGTGGCGCACCGTGCCGCCAGTACGCCTATTGCGCCAACTGTGATCCCCGGAAAAAGACCACGGCGCATTTCGATAAATACGCCGCTGGAAGAAGGCCGGGCGATTATCGATGAGCGGCAGGAACAAGGCCATCGTCGTTACCTGGCTGAGGTACCTATACGGCTGGCTTGAGGAAATCGAAGACGGGCCACAACACGGCGTCATTCTCTCCGTAGCCGTCGCGCGCGTTCTGCATGCGAATCCGAACGGCACAAACTGTTTCATCTCGAAACAGGCGATAGCGCAACGTCTCGGATACAAACGCGAAACCGTTCGCCGCGTCGATGAGTTTCTAGCCGCGCACGGCTGGCTGACCGAAACCGGGACGCGCGGACGTGGCCGGACAGTGGTCTATCGGCTCACGATCCCGGTTGTGACGGTGACCCCCGCAGGGACCACCGTGGAAGCTGACGGTGACCCCCGCAGGGACCACCGTCACAACGACGGTGACCCTGACGGTGACCCCGACGGTGACCCCCGCAGGGATCACGACCTCCCACCTCCGACGGAGGAGGAGGGGCGCGCACGCGCGGGGGCGCGCACGCGCGAGAACGGCAAGCCTGGCGAAGCACTCGGGAAGCCAACCGCAGAAGAAAAGATGCTTGCCTTTTTCGCGGAGAAGTGGATGCCGGAAGCGAACATCAACCATCCGGATATTCGGCGAGAGTTGAAGCGGCTAGCCGACGGTGGCTGGGAAGGCGAAATGCTGGGCTGGCAGCTTGACCGGGACCAAAAGCCCAAACAGGTTAAATACCCGGTCGGTTTCCTAAGGCAGACGTTGGAGACGTTACCCAGTGATCCTGAAGAAATGATTATCGATGAAGGCGATTAGACAGTTAGAACCCCTCGGGCGCTTCGCGCCCGGTCGTGGCCAGCCATTGCCCCGGCGGCTTCGCCACCTGAGCGGGAAATCTACACGGGAAGGATGCAGACATGAGCGCAAAGCCAGATTGGAACACAGCGGCGGAGCTGGATAACGAATACTGGATTGCACATGTCATCGATGCCGACGGCAACGCCTGGCCGTGGTTGGTGAAATGCCAGTGCCCCGATTGCGCGCATGGTGCGGTCAACGGTTGCCACCACGGCGCGATACACGAGCGTGAAGGTCGCTTGCCACGCGAATACCTTGAGCGCTTGGGCATGCTCTGCGGCGCGCCAACGTCGACCACTGGTAGGCCATGCCGTAACTACCGGCCATGCTCCAAGCACACCGACAATCCAGCCACGCAAAGCGGGAATGGAGCGCGCGCCAATGTTTGACGACAAAGTGAACGAGGACGTGTATCACGAGCATTACGAGAATGCGCGCAAGCTGATCACACCACCCACCATGGGTGGCGAAGAGATTCTGCCGATTCCCGACGACAACCGGGATCGCGCCATTGTGCACGCATTGCTTGCTGTAGCCGCAGCCGCGAACCGGTTGGCGGACCAGCAAGCCGCAGAACGGGCCGGGGGTTGAAGCATGCCCCCCGCCCGCCGTGCGAGCACACGCCAGCCTGGCTGGACCGCCACCCCCGGGTGGGGCGGCCCACACGGGCCACCCCTACCCGTGGCAGGCCGCACACGCCCCACACAGAGCCACACACGCGCCCCGCCTGGCTGGCTTGCCCCCTCCCCGTCTGGCCGGACCCCCGGCCACGCCAGCCAACCACCCTGGCGGGCATCTCCGGCCGACCCCCGCCCACTCCGCCGCACCGAGCACCGAGCCGAATGAGAATGCACAAACGAATGAGGCAAAGATGGACAAAGGGAATGGTTCGGTCGGCGCATTCCGGTTGACCGATTCGAGGAATGCGAACAGGAATGGAGAATGCAAGAATGCACCGACGGGGATTCGGGGGTCGTTTTTTCCCTTGACCTTTCGAGTCGGGGCGGTGATTGCCCCTTGTTCTCTTTCTCCGGAAGCGCGTTTTTACTGGTGAGAAGCTTACGAGCGCTTCAAGATTGTCGACAGAAAGGCGGAATCATTCAAAATAGCCCAAAGAAATGCCCGATTCGTTGAAGAAAGGCGGAATTATGACGAAGAAATGTCCAGCATGCAGCGAGAATCTGCCAGTGGCCGATTTTGCGCCGGACGATTACCGCACAGACGGGCTGGCGTCGAAATGTAGGGAGTGTGATGCGGCAATGTCGCGGGAGTATTACGCCAAACACCGGGATCAGGTATTGGCGCGTCAAAGGAAGGCGAAAGCATGACTATCAAAACCGAGTTCCGGGCCAATCAGAAGGCTCGCACCGTATCGGGTCTGATCGTTCCTTGGGGACGGAAGGCGCGCACCAGTGGCAGGGATGCGCAATGGTGGCTGTTTGAGCCGGACAGCCTGAAATGGTCCGGCTCGATTCCGCTGGTGCTTGATCATGACAAGGAGCGGCGGATCGGTGAGATGCTGAGCATCAAGAACACCGAGTTCGGCGCGTATGGCATGTTTCGGATCGACAACACGCCGGAAGGTGATCGTGCGCTTGAGCAAGTCCGGAACGGCAGGCTCGACGGGTTCAGCGTCGGTATCGAGGTCAAACCTGGCCGAGACACCATCGTCACTGACCCGGTTGATTCCGAGTTCCAGATTGCGAAATCGGTCACGCTTCAGGAAGTCACGCTAACCGGGATGCCGGTGTATCAGGAAGCCAGGGTTAACTCGGCCCGGTTCGAGGATTCTGGCCAGGTGTACACGTTCGCGCTTACTGAACCGTCGTTCGCTTCACCTAGGTCCAGTCCTAGCGGTGCCCGTCCTGGCGGGGCGTTGTCGTTCGGCACGTTGAAGCGCAAACCGGCCAAGCGGCCCCATTGGGAAACGGAAGTCACGATTCGGCGGCAGTCCGAGATGTCGCCGTTGGGCTTCAATAAGGAAGACGAAGAGGCGAAGATCAGGCAACACCGAGCCGAACAGCGGGAAGCGCAACGGCGGAAGGAAGAACGGGAGAAGACTGAAGCTGCCGAACGGGAACTGATTCAAAACGGCTGGGGCCAGGCGTTGCTTGATACGTCGGACCGTCAGATTGCTAACGAGCTTACGGTTGAAGAGCGGAAACAGTATTGGGACGAACCGTATAAGCGGAGTGAGATTATCGAGAACGCTCGTGCCCGCGCGTACGGTCGTGGATTCACGAATCAAGTTGGAGGTACACGCTAATGAGTGAGCAGGAACACGAACAGAGCCAGGCGGAAGCCTTGCAAGACGTGCTGGGCGAACCGCGTACGGCGAAATCCAGTGACGGTCACCCGATGAACGACTATGGCAGGGCGATTGACCAGCCAGGTGCGCGGTTGCACGGGCCGGACGGTGAGAACGTGCGGGATCAAGGCGTGTTCTCGAATATGGGCCGTCACAAGCGGCAGGAATCGACGGACGACGACACTGCCGCCTAGGGTGGTTGGTGGTTGTATTCATGTTGTGCCGCCCGATGTGGCGCGGCGGCACTGGTGCCCCGCCGGGAAGGTCCGGCGGGGCACTGTCATGCCGTCAGCAAGGCGCACAGGGCCGCACAACGTGAAACGGCCCGCCACCGGGCAAGTGGCGGGCCGTTCGGTGTGGCCTGGCTCAGCTAGCCGAACCTAGAACGTGTCGTCATTTGCTGTACCTCTTAACCGCCTTGAGCAGCATTTCCCCGAGTTCTTTGGCCTCACTCCACGTCAACGATGCCGAGATGAAGAATTTCGGTTCGTCTTTCGAGTCGAGGGTGAGTTGCAAACCCGGCTAGCTGGTTTCGCTGGTCAAATTGACATTGAGCAACCATGCAGACGCGCCGCGAATTCCGCCTATCGGATCGGGCTTCCGGTTCGTGAGAACAATGTTGCCAATGAAGTTGTAATGCGGGCCGATGTGATTCGGGATTTCGTCACACCAGTTCGGGCACTTGCCGTCTGGCCGGTGTCGCCTGGCTTGATACGTCGACATTGGGTTAATTCACCCCAGACATAGCGGTAATCGGTGCGATGTCGGCACCGTCGGCAAGATTGCGCCATTCGGCGGTGCGCATGAGGCCAGCCACGGCTAGGGCAGCGTCGGCGGCATCAACGTCAGCCACCGGCCGCACGGCGAGCACGGTGTGATCGGTCCGCTTGGCGATGTCGGGCAGCGTGGCCGGTTCTTGCTCAGCCTCGATGATCCAGCAATGCGCCGGAACATCGACGGTGGCACGGAGGACAACGGCGAGGATCATCACCGACCACCCCCGCCGCAGACCTCGTTGCCGTGGATGCGGCAGTCCCAAGCGGGATCGTCCTCCGCTGGCTGGCCGGTGTCGGTGACGACGCCGACAACCACGATCACGGCCATGGCGAGCAGCAGCCCAACAAGCAGGGCAAGCGCGTCCGAGCGCGTCACGACTCATCACCACCCTGAGCGGTCACGAGGTCACGTACGACGCGCAGATTCCGGCGAAGCTCCACCAGCGCGTCCGATGCGTCGTCCAGAGCTTGGAAGGCGGCTTCAATGGCGACTGCCGTTGTGGGCCTGTCTGGCGGGCTGTCAGGGGCAGGTGTCGGTACGTTGGTGGGCACGGCAGAACCTCCTCGCTAGGTCTCTGTCGAGGTCCCGTCAGCCGGTCACGTCGGCTGGCGGGACCGTCTTATGTGTGCTGATCAACGTACTACTTATATCTACTTAGGTAAAGGTATAGTGACAGTATGCCTAAGGTGCCGCAGAAGACGATTTACGTCCGCGAGGAAGACGTGCCGCTCTGGGATTGGGCCATGGCGCACGCCAAGCAACACCGCATGCCCATTTCCGGTTTGTTGATGACGGCGCTTGAGCACTATCGCCAGGCCGTGGAGGCTCCGCGCGACGACGGGGAGTAGAGCGCATGAAGAGGCCCGCCACCGGGACAAGTGGCGGGCCGTGGGTCGTGTTTTTGCAGGTCAGCTACTAGGCGTGTGAAATAAGACCACACCATGTTGTGGCATACCGTTGATGATCAAGGGCGGCAGGGGCGGAACGGTCAGCGGTCGCCGCGCGCGGGCGCCGGGAGCCTGGAACGGTGGCACGTCCTGGCCGCAGGTAGAGCCGTCGGCGGGCGCGTCCAGCCGGACCAGGTAGTTGCTGATCACCCGGTCCGCGCAGCGGCTCTTGCCCAGGACGGTGTGCCCGTACCCCTCGACCGTCATCGTCCGCGCATCCGGGAAGTGCGCCGCGTACCGGCTGGTGCCGTCGTACGGCGTGGCGGGGTCGTACCGGGTGCCGATGACCAGCACCGGCTCGTCGACCTGCTGGTCCCACGGGCCGACGTAGGCGTCCTCGTCGGTCACGCGCAGGAACTCGCACTGCACGCCGACCCACGCCCGGTACCGGCCGAAGTGCGCAGCGTCGGCGGCGACGTCGTCGACCATCTCCGGGTACGCGAACGGCTCGCCGGTGGTGCCACCGTCGACGCACAACGAGGCCAGCGAGCCGCCGACGGACGCGTAGTCGGCCCCGCGCCGGGGAGGCCGGTCACGTTGCGGCACGACCTGCTCCACCAGCGCGGCAGCCGCACCGGTCATCTGAGGTTCCGCGGTGGCCAACTGTGCGAGCAGGCCGGCAAGTCCGGTCCAGGCGGCGGGGTCGTACAGGCCGCTGAATGTCAGTGCGACGGCCGTCGGGTAGTCGACGACGAGCTCGGTGCCGTTCGGCGTGACGATACGCACGGACTCGTCCTTCAGCCGGTCGAAGGTCCGCTCGACCACCGTTCGCGGCTCACCCAACGCTGCCAGCGCGCAGCGTCGTGGGCCGGCCTCGGCACAGAGCCGAAGAAACTCGTCGAACGTTTCGGCGGCTCCGTGGCCCTGACGCATCCGCGCGCCGACGGACGAGGTCTCCTCGCCCGGGCGGCCGGTGTAGTCCTCCGGGACGACGGTGCCGTCCAGGGCGAGTGCGCGGACCCGGCCGGGGAACAGCCGTGCGTACGTCGCGCCGAGCAGGGTGCCGTAGGAGTACCCCATGTAGGTGAGCTTCTCGTCGCCGACCGCTTGGCGCAGCAGGTCCATGTCGCGCGCCACGTTGGCCGTCGACGAGTGCGCGAACCGCTCGGGAGAGGTGCGGCGGCAGTCGGCTCCGAGCCGTGCGTTCAACCCGAGGTAGTCGTTCTCCTCCTCGGCGGTGACCGGGAACGCGGGGTGTCGTGCCAGCTCACGCTGCTCCTGCTCAGGTGTCCGGTAGCAGGTCGCGGGATCGGAGCGGTGCACCGCCCGGGGATCGAAACCGAGGATGTCGAAGTGGGCGCGGACGTCGTCGGTGTAGGCGGTCCGGCCGCGGGTGTGGACGAAATCGACGCCCGACCCGCCAGGTCCGCCCGGGTTCGTGAACAACGTGCCGATGCGTGCGTCCGGGTCGGTGGCGGGCAGCTTCGTCAGCGCGATCGTGGTGGTCGGGCCGTCCGGACGGTCGTAGTCGGTGGGAACCTCGGCCGTCGTGCACAGGAACGCTTCCAGCCCTTCTTCGCACGGCTTCCAGTTCAGCTCCGGCACCGGGGCCTGTACCTGAGCGGCCGGTCGTGCGGGTGCGTCGGACGCCGGTGTCGCGGCGGCGGGCATGCCGGGCGCGGCGGCGAGGCCGGCGGTGGTGAGCGTGAGCCCGGCCGCAGCCAGGGCGAGCGTGTTCCGGATGGTGCTGCGGACGTCCATGCGGTCCTCGGCGAGGTCGGGAGCGTTCCGACGACCGTAACGATCTCCACCGGCGACGGTCGTCCTCCCACGGTCGTGGTTCGGCGTCCTGCGTGGTGATGATCCGCCGCTGTGGCGTCCGGCGGAAGGCGGCCGGATTGATGACAGCTGGTGTCAGGATCGGTGCGTCACCATCGTGGAGCCCGCGTGACCGTGCGGGTGACGACCTGTCGGGGAGGACACGAATGGCTGGAACGCTCGACGGCGCGGTGGCTCTGGTCGCCGGGGCGACCAGAGGTGCGGGACGCGGCATCGCGGTGGAGCTGGGGGCAGCCGGCGCGACCGTTTACGTCAGCGGTCGCAGCACCCGTGAGCGGCGCTCGGAGTACGACCGCCCGGAGACCATCGAGGACACGGCGGACCTGGTCACCGCCGCAGGCGGCCGCGGCGTCGCGGTGCCCACGGATCATCTGGTCGGCGACGAGGTCCGCAGCCTGGTCGACCGCATCGACCGGGAGCACGGACGCTTGGACGTGCTGGTCAACGACATCTGGGGCGGCGAGAACCTGTTCGCGTGGGACGCGCCCGTCTGGGAGCACGACCTGGACGCGGGGCTGCGGCTGCTGCGGCTCGGCGTGGACACGCACGCGATCACGAGCCATCACGCGCTGCCGTTGCTGCTACGGCAGCCGGGCGGACTCGTCGTCGAGATGACCGACGGCACCGCGGAGTACAACGCCGGCACCTACCGGGTGTCGTTCTTCTACGACCTGGTCAAGTCCGCCGTGCTGCGGATGGCGTTCGGGCTGGGCCACGAGGTCGGCCCGCGCGGCGCGACGGCGGTCGCGCTGACGCCCGGGTGGCTGCGCTCGGAGATGATGCTCGAGCACTTCGGCGTGCGCGAGGACAACTGGCGCGACGCGCTCGACGCCGTGCCGCACTTCGGCATCTCGGAGACGCCGCGGTTCGTCGGACGGGCGGTCGTCGCGCTGGCGACGGACCCGGATGCGTCGAGGTGGAACGGGCAGTCGTTGTCCAGCGGCGGGCTGGCACGCGAGTATGGCTTCACCGACCTGGACGGCAGCCGGCCGGACGCGTGGCGCTACATCGTCGAGGTCCAGGACGTCGACGGCCCGGCGGACGCGACCGGCTACCGCTGACGCGGCCCTGCGGACGACGGCCCCCGTCCGTGGACGAGGGCCGATCGGTTGTCCCGTGCGACTCCGCTGGTTACCTGAGCTCAGAAGAGGTGGTTCAGGGACGAGAGCCCGGTGAGGAGCGGGATGGTCGCTGCTGCGAGGATCTTCACGCCGAGGCGGACGATCCTGAGTACGACTTCGCCTCCGTGCAAAATTCCTCGGGACGTCCCTGCGACACCGAGCTTCCACATGGTCGCCCCAGCGACACCAAGCTTCCTCGGTGTCGGAGCGCCTCAGGTTGCGTGCTGGTCGTACCAGGGTTCGTCGGGGTGGGCGGGTCGGGCGCCTTCGCGGGTGAGCCGTTCGAGCCGTTCCTGGTACCCGTCGGGTTCGGGGCGGAAGTGTTCGGAGTCGGGTGCGGAGTCGATGTCGGCGTAGGTGAGACCGCGAGCCCGTAGCCAGGCGGGGGCGCCTTCGCCGCTCGTTTCGTCGGAGCGGCCGACGTTGTGGAGCAGGTAGGGGGTCCAGCGGGCTCGGCCCCAGCGTTCGGGTGCGACGGGGTAGGCGTCGCCGGGTGGTGGTTCCGGGCCGAAGAGGTCGTAGTGCAGGTTGCGCAGCCATTCGTCGTTGATCCACTGTGGCTCGTTGCCGGCGAGTGGCTTGTGCGAGGAGTCGCGGATGTGCGCGGCGAGTTCGTCGCGGAAGCTTCGAAAGTCGTCGGTGTCGTCGGCCAACCACTCGGGCGCTGTGTCACAGCCCTCGACGTAGGTCTCGGGATCGCCCTGGTCGTCGAACCAGTTACCGACCCAGAGCCGAAGGTTCTCTGTTCGCGGCGTCATGAGGTCGATCCTCGCAAGCGTGTGAAGTCCTGGGGTTGCTGTGCCACTGGGTAGCACGTGGTCATGATCCAGCGGTCACCGGCCTTGCGGAAGATCATGGCTGCTCCGGGATCGGCTCCGTCGACGGTCGGGTTGGTGGGGACGATCGGCATCGGGTCGGCGCCATTGTGCATCGCGTATGTCCGGCCCTTCTGCCAATCGTCGGCCATCTTCGCTGTCTTCGCTCCGGCGCCGCGGAAGGCGGCGGTGTCGCCGGGTTCGAGGCCGGCGAGCGTGGCGGGAACGTAGATGCGGGCGATCTTGCCCTTGGAGTTGGCGTTCAGGTAGGTGTCGAGGCCGTCGGTGGTGTTGCCGCATGCGTGGACGACGGCCTGTAACGGATTGGCGAGTGCTTCGATCGAGTTGAAGCGCCCTGCGGTGGCGCCGACGCCGTGGTTGGTGGTGACGGTGCCGTCGTCGTGCAGGGTCCAGCGGTGGGCGTGGTTGTCGCGCCCGACGGGGTCTTTGCGCCAGGTGAGGCGGGCTTGGAGCGCGTCGTCGGTGACGTCGGGTCCGTGTGCCTGGATGGCGTGGCTGCGCGGATGGGTGATCATCGCCGTGATCGTGGGCCGGAGGTGGTCCGGGAACATGGCGGTGAACGTGTCGACGTGTGCTGGCGACGCGGCCGTCCCCGTGGTCGCAGCGGTGCCGGCGGCGTCGGCGGGCTGGGTGCTGCTGGCGTCGTGGTCGCCGAGCAGGTGGCCGACGTAGCGGCGGGACGTGTCGGTGGTGAAGGTGGCGACGATACCGGCGATGCCGGATCCGGGGTCGGGGAGTGTGAATGCGGCGGTGGTCAGGCCGGGGTCGCCGGTGAGCAGCGCGAGCAGTGCGCGGGTCTCGGTGGCGTAGCTCTCGCCGGCCCGGCGTAGTTCGTGTTCGGCCTGGGCGGTGCCGGTCTTCATGATCCCTGCGACCTGTTCACCGAGACTGTCGAGTCCATCGACACCGGCGAGTCCATCGATGCCGTCGAGCATGCGGGCGAGGTTCTCCGCTTCGCGGCGCGTCCCGTCCAGCACCTCGGTGCAGCGTTGGTCGTGCTCGCGCCACGCGGACAGGAGCCCGTGCACGGCGTACTGGACGCGGCCGCCGCCGTCGTCACCGGCTGTCATGCGTCACCAGCCGTCGACGGCTCACTCGTGCACACACCGGTGAAAGTCGTGCGAGGTGAGTGGCTGTGACACGGCATCCGCGCACCGTGCCGGTGAGCCGCGATCCGCTCGGCGTCGGCGATGCCGTGGGCGAGTGATCAGCGCTCGAAGTACTCGCTCATCAGCTGCGCGACCCATGCGGGTTGGCGGACGTCGCTCGGTTCGAACTCGTGCATCACCGGCTTGAGGTCGAGCACGGGCGTGCCGTCGACGGCGTCGAGACCGCGGACCTCGAGGTCGGTGGCGCCGACCCTGACGATCGGGCACGCGGTCACGCCGATCCGGTTCGGGCGGCGCGGCCCGCGGTCGGCGAACAGGCCGACCGCAGGCAGGTCGTCGCGCCCGCGCGGTCGGCGCACGCCGGTGTAGTCGGCGCGCTCGTCCAGCTGGTCGAGCTGGTACAGCACGAGGACGTGGGAGAACTCCTCGAGCCCCGTGAGCGCGTGGTCACCGAAGCGCTCGTCCAGGACGATGCGGCTGACGACGTCGCCCCAGCCGTCGCTGTCGCCCGGGTCGGTGCGATGGTTGCGCACCCGGCCGACGGCGACCATAGGGCCGAGCTGCGACGCACTGGACGGCTCGCTCATCGTTCGCGGGTCCTCTCGTTGCCGGGGGTCGGTCTCCAGTGTCGGTGACCGGCGCTGACGTGGCACGCCGGGGTGCACCTGGCACGCCGGAGCGCACTGTCGCGCCTGAATCGTCCCAGGCATGTGGAACGCTCCGACGAGGCACGCCATTGTTCAGACTGGCCTTATATAAGTGCTGCCTTTTAAAATGGCTCCCATGCACGCGTTCGACGTTCTCGGGGACCCGGTCCGGCGCCGGATCCTCGAGCTGCTCGCCGATGGCGAGCAGTCCGCCGGCGAGGTGAACGCCGTCGTCCAGCGTGAGTTCGGCATCTCGCAGCCGGCCGTGTCGCAGCACCTCAAGGTGCTGCGTGAGGCGGGTTTCACGACAATGCGCCCGGACGGTGCGCGACGGCTCTACGCCGTGAACGCCGATCCGTTGCGCGACGTCGACGAGTGGCTGGAGCGGTTCCGGCAGTTCTGGACACCGCCGCTCGAGGCTCTCGCGACCGAGCTCGCGCGGGGCAAGCGCGAACGCCGCTTGCGTGAACAGGACGAGCAGGACCCCGATTCACAGGAGTGACTCATGATCGAAGTCGATGAGCAGATCAACGCCGTGCGCCGCGAGGTCGGCAGCCGGGTGCTCGAAGCGGGTGAAGCGCGGACCACCACGGTCAGCCAGACGTACGCGGCGGATCTCGAGGACGTCTGGGATGCCTGCACCAACCCCGAGCGGATTCCGCGTTGGTTCCTGCCGGTGTCGGGCGAGCTTCGCCTGCATGGTCGTTACCAGCTGGAGGGCAACGCCGGTGGCACGATCGAGAGCTGCGATCCTCCGCACGCGTTCACCGCCACCTGGGAGTACGGCGGTGAGGTGAGCTGGATCGAGCTGCGTCTCACGGCGGAGGGCGAGGGCCGCACCAGGTTCGAGCTCGAACACATCTCCCACGTCGACGACGATCGCTGGGCGCAGTTCGGTCCGGGCGCCGTCGGGGTCGGATGGGACATGGCGCTCATCGGACTGGCCTTGCATCTCGGTACCGGCGAGGCTGTCGACGTAGAGCAAGTCATGGCATGGGTGACAGGCGAGGAAAGCAACCGGTTCATCGCTCTCAGCAGCGAGCGCTGGGGCGCGGCGAGTGTCGCGGCGGGCGCCGACGCCGCCGAGGCCCGCGCTGCGGCCGAGCGGACCACCGCTGCCTACACGGCAACCGAGGACGCTGACGTACCGGACTCCTGACCGTCGTCCGTCGTGCGTCAGGTACGGCGGACGACGGTCAGCGTAGTCGTCGGCGGTGTGTCCGGCGGCCGGGTCCGTCGCGGCTCCGTCGAACCAGTGCGCGAACATCTCGTCCGCGTCGGCACGGCGCCGATCGTCTCATCACGGTTACGCGGCGGGCGCGTCGTTCTCGGTCGTCGTTCCGGGTGCGAGCGGACCTGTTCGGCGGAACCGTCCTCCGTCCGCGACCGGCTGTGGCACGATGACGTCTGATGAACATGAGTCTCACTACCAAAACTCTGTCAAATCGACCAACTTCGGACATCGTCGCTGCTCGCAGGGACACCGTCCGCACGGAACTGCTGTCCCTGCACCGCGAGCTGGAGTCGTTGCCGGACCTCCGTCCTGGCCAAGTCGCCGACGACGTGTTCGGGCGTCTGGTGCGGCTGGTGCTGAGCGTCCCGCACGAGCTCGCCCCCGCGGTCCTCGACGACGAGACGGTCCGCGCCGCCGGCCCGCGACTGCGTGAGTTGTGCTCGCGCGGCGAGAGCGAGCTGGAGCGGGCGTGGTCCGAGCGGATCGCGACGGCGCGTTCACCGCGGGACGAGCTGGCACGCTTCCCGTACGCGGACAACTACCGCCGGCTCAGCCGGATGGAGATCGGGATGCTGGCCTCGGCCGTCGGCTCCCGGGTGCGTTCGCTGGCCTTCGTCGGCGCGGGGCCGTTGCCGCTGAGCGCGCTGCACCTCGCGGGCGAACTCGACGTCGCCGTCGACCTCGTCGACCACGACCCGGAGGCGCTCGAGGCCGGTGCGCGTGTCGCGGGCGCGCTGGGCTTCGGTGGTCTCGGCCGGGTCCGCGCGGACGCCGCCGACGTCGACCTCGGGCGCTACGACGTCGTCGTCCTGGCCGCACTGGTCGGCGGCGACGCGGCGGGCAAGGCCCGCGTCCTGCGCCGGATGGCCGGCTCGGCGAAACCGGGCGCCGTTGTTCTCGCGCGCAGCGCCCGCGGGCTGCGGCAGGTGCTGTACCCCGCGGTCGACGTGGACGCGCTGGACGGCTACGAGCTGCTGTCCGTCGTGCACCCGGTCAACGACGTGATCAACTCCGCCGTGCTCGCGCGCGTGAACACATCGGAGGAGTGACCGTGGCGACGTTGCTGATGATCGAGAGCTGGCTGCACTCCACCGGGTTGAGCCTGCCACCGCTGATCCGCGAGTCGGGACACCGCTACGTGCTGTTCACCCGTGACCCGTCGCTGTACCCCGACCTGCCAGACGGCTCGGCGCACCCGGTCGTGCGTGACGCAGACGAGGTCGTGGTGGTGGAGACCAACGGCCGGCCGGATCTGGCCGCCGCCGCGACCGCCCTGGCCGCCCGCCGGACGGTCGACGGCGTGCTGTCCACCTGTGACTACTACCTCGAGGCGGTCGCGCATGCCGCGTCGACGCTGGGCCTGCCGGGCGTCGACGCCGAGGTCGTCCGGCGCGCCGCACGCAAGGACGAGGTCCGCGCCAGTACCGCGCGTGCCGGGTTGGCGACGCCCGCGTACCGGACGGCCGCGTCGTGGGAGGCCGCCCGGCTCGCGGCCGCGGAACTGGGCTACCCGCTGGTGGCCAAGCCGGTGGACCTGAACTCCGGCACGTCGGTACGGCTGGTCACCGACGAGGCCGCCCTGAAGGACGCCTTCTGGGAGGTCAGCGGGGTCGAGCGGAACACCCGGGGCCAGCGGCTGGCGCGGTTGCTGCTGATGGAACAGCCGCTCGACGGCCCCGAGGTCAGCGTGGAGGCGGTGACCCGCGACGGGGAGACGACCGTCATCGGCATCACGGCCAAGGCCGTCGACGGTGCTCGCGCGTTCGTCGAGACCGGTCACCGGTTCCCGGCCGCGCTCGCGCCGGACACCGGGGCCGCGGTCGAGACGCACGTGCGGGCGGCCCTGCGGGCGATCGGCTACACGCACGGGCTCAGCCACACCGAGGTGCGCCTCACCGGCCAGGGACCGCGCATCGTCGAGATCAACCCGCGCCAGGCCGGCGGGTACATCTTCGACCTGGTCCGGCTGGTCACCGGCACGCATCCGCTGGAGGTGCTGATCGACCTGGCGCTCGGCCGGGCGCCCACGGTCGGGACGGTGCGCGCACCGGTCGCCGCCGGAGCTGATGCGGCGGCCGTGGCGTTCGTGGTCTCGCCGTCCGCGGGGACGGTGACCCGCGTCGACGGCACGGACCGGCTGGCGGCCGACCCGGCGGTGCACCGGTGGGAGACGGCGACCCCGGTCCGAGCCGGCCGGCCGGTGGACAACAACAGCCGCCTCGGGCACGTCGTCACCACCGGCGCGTCCGGCTCGGACGCGGGTGCCCGAGCCGGGGCCGCGGTCGGTTCGCTCCGGCTGCGGATGGATGACGGAACGACCCTGGCCCCGTTCGGGCACGGCGGCTGAGCTACTCGTGAGCGGGCGGCCGCGCGAACACGCCGACGGCGTCGTAGGCGATCCAGGAGCCGTCGTCCTTGTGCAGCTCGAGGACGTTCTCGCCGGGGACGAACAGGTCCGCCGGCAGCGCGCGCTCCACGTACGAGGGCCGCAGCGGCGACCCGGGAACGGTGCTGTCGCCCTGCAGCGAGCCCTTGGTCGCGCCGCCGGCGAACTCCAGGCGATCCACGGTCGTCCCGTTCACCTTCAGCACGGCCGAGCCGGGGATGCTCGCGTGGCTGTCGATGAGCCACAGCGCGAGGTCGACGTCGTCGGCGGGGGCCTCGTCCAGCGGGAAGCGCAGCCGGAAGCGGTGCTCGCGCCGGCCGGCCCAGCCGTCGGCCGGTCCCGGGTGCAGGTAGCTCCAGCCGGTCGCGGGGTCGTCCGCGCCGTGGCGGAAGTCCACGCCGTCCGGGAACGTCTGCGTGTACCGTGCGTACCCGTCGGGCGACAGCGCGAGCTCCAGCCCCTTGCCGTCGAACTCGCCGACAACGGCGACCGGCGTCCCCGAGACGGTCACCGACTCCTGGCTGGTCACCGTGATCGGCTTTGACGGCCTGCTGCGTGTCCCGGCGGCGTCGACGGTCACCACCCGGTACACCCAGCGCCGCGCCGTGCCGCCGAGGCCGCGGTGCTGGGCGTGCGGGTAGACGGTCTTGGCCAGCAGGGTGGCGTCCTCGACGGCGACGTCGTCGGCGTCCTCGGCCGCGTACAGCGCGTAGTGGTCGACGACGGTCTCCCAGGGAACCGGGGTCCAGTCGAGGACGATGCCGGCCAGTTCGCCGGTGCCCTGCAGCCCGGTGGCCGGTCGCGGCGGCGCGGTGTCGATCGTGCTCATCTCACTCCTGCCCTTCCAGGCCCGGCGCGCCGGCCGGGGTGACGAACCGCGCGGTCGTCCGGACCGGCGCGTCGGCGTCGGCTTCGATCCACGGGACGATCCGGAACCGGGACGTCAGCTCGTCGGGTGTCATCCGGCAGTGGACGTAGCCGCGTCTGCCGTCGTAGAGCTTCACGTACGGGTGCTGGACCCAGTCCGGCGTGTAGCCGTCGGTGGGCGCACCGTCGCCGCCGGAGGCGACCGAGGTGCAGATGAGCTCCACACCCACGGTCGGCGAGTCCGGGTCGGCGAAATCCGCCTTCAGCTCGGAGGCGACGTGGCGGTGGATGTCGCCGGTGAGCACGACGGGGTTGCTGGTGGTGCGCATCGCCTCGATCAGGCGGGCGCGCGCGGCCGGGTAGCCGTCCCACTGGTCGGTGCGGTCCTCGGTGATCGCGGAGACGGTGACACCGTTGGCCGCCACGTTCCATGTCGCCGGCGAGCCGGACATGCCCTCGTACAGCCACCGTTCCTGTTGCCGGCCGAGCATGCTGCGCCGCTCGTCGTACTGGTCCTCGCGGTCCACCGGCGGCGCGTCCCGGAACTGGCGGGTGTCCAGCACGTTGAACCGGGCCAGCGACCCCACGTCGAAGCGGCGGAAGACGGTGCTGTCGGGGCCGTCGGGCATCGTCGACAGCGACAGCGGCAGGTTCTCGTAGAACGCGCGGTAGGCGACGGCGCGCAGGTGCGGGAAGTGCTCGGTGCTGATGCCGTACCGGGAGCCGTCGGCGCCGTAGTTGTTCTGCACCTCGTGGTCGTCCCAGGTCACCATCCACGGCGCGGTCGCGTGCAGCGCCTGCAGGTGCGGGTCGGTCTTGAACAGGGCGTAGCGCAGCCGGAACTGCTCCAGGGTCTCGATCTCGGCGCCGTGCTCGGGAGCGACGGAGGCGCCGGCGCGCCAGAGGTTCGACTCGCCGATGCCGTACTCGTAGATGTAGTCGCCGAGGAAGAAGACCGCGTCCAGCTCCTCGTTCGCGAGGTGCCGGTAGGCGCTGAAGTGGCCGTGGTACCAGGCCTGGCACGACGCGGTGGCGAAGCTGAACGACGACGTGGATGCTCCAGCGGCCGGCAGCGTCTTCGTGCGGCCGACCGGGCTGACCTCCCGGCCGACCCGGAACCGGTAGAAGTACTCGCGTCCTGGTTCGAGCCCTTCCACCAGCGGGTGGACGGCGTGTGCGAGCTCTGGCGAGGCGATGGCCGTGCCGCGGCGGGCGACGACGCGGAACCGCTCGTCCGGCGACACCTCCCAGCGCACCGGCACCGGGCGCAGCGGCATCCCGCCGTGGCCGTCAGCGGCCAGCGGTTCCGGGGCGAGTCTGGTCCAGAGCACGACGCTGCCGGGGCCGGGGTCGCCGGAGGCGATGCCCAGGCCGAACACGCCGTCGGGGACCGGGCCGCCGGGCGTGGCCGCGGCATCGGCGTCGCTCGCGGCGACACCGAGTGCCAGGGCGGCCGAGCTGACGCCGCTGAGCCGGAGGAACGTTCGTCGGTCGAAGGTGGGTGGCGGCGTATCCGTCGGCGCCATGCTGCTCCGTTCGAGTGGGGGACGTGGGCGGCACACCGGGGCTCGAGACCCCTGGCTGGCCATCGGGCTCGAGGCCCCGGCCATGGTTTCCGGCGTAGGTGAACGCGCGCCGACATTGAGGACAATTGCAGACCATTGGTCTATGTATCCCCTGAATGATGGTCACTGGGTATTCAGGACGAGGCCACCCGTATGACACTGTTGTTGACGCACGCTGTGCCACGACCCCCACCCGGGCGTCATGTCCGGACGAAGGAGAGCACTCATGCGCACCATGCGGACCCTCGGCGCGGTATGCGCCACCGCCGTGTTCGGCGCCGCCCTCGCGGCTCCCGCGCAGGCGAAACCGGAGGCCGACGTCGTGGACATCGCCCATCGCGGATCCTCCGGATCCGCCCCCGAGAACACCGTCGCGGCGGTCGAGTACGCCGTCGACCAGCGGTCGAGCTTCGTCGAGGTGGACGTGCAGCGCTCGGCGGACGGCGAGCTGGTGATCATGCACGACGTCACGCTCGAGCGCACGACGAACGTGGAAGAGGTCTTCCCCGACCGCGCGCCGTGGAACGTCGGCGACTTCACGCTGGAGGAGATGCGCCAGCTGGACGCGGGCTCCTGGTTCTCGCCGGACTTCGCCGGTGAGCCGGTCCCGACCTTGCGCGAGGTGGTCGAAGCGCTGGGCCCGCGTACCGGGCTGTTGCTGGAGCTGAAGAGCCCCTCGCTCTACCCGGGCATCGAGGCCCAGATCCATGAGGAGCTCTCGTCGATCCCCGGATACATGGAGCGCTCGCTGCGGACCGGCCGCCTGGTGGTGCAGTCGTTCGACATCGACTCGATGCGCACCTACGACGAGATCGCGCCGGAGGTCCCGGTGGGGCTGCTCTACGGCTCGCAGCCGACGGAGGAAGAGCTGGTCGAGGCCAGCACCTGGGCCGAGCAGGTCAACCCGAGCTACCGGGTGACCGACGCGGCACTGGTCGAGCGGATCCACGAGCTCGGCATGACCATCAGCGTCTACACCATCAACAGCGGGCAGCTGATGCGTGAGTACATCAACCTCGGTGTCGACGGCATCATCACGAACTACCCCGGGGTCCTGCGGGACATCCTCGAACACCGCTGACCAGGACCAGCCGAGCCCACGCGGAAGTCCGTCCCCGGCCGGAGCCTCGGCCGGGGACGGACGTGCGACGGTCGATCAGCTGCCGTCGAGCCGGGCGAGGTGCCGGGTGGCCTCGCGGCGGCGGTTGCGGGCCGCTTCCGCCTCGGCGCCGGCCCCCTCGAGCTCCGCGTGGGTGTCGTCGACGGCGGCGCGTGTCCGCTCCAGCTGTCGGCGCGCGGATTCGAGTTCGTCGGTGAGGCGCTGAACGGTCGCCTCGGCGTCGTGCAGTTGTGTGCGGCGGTGCTCGAGGGCAGCCGTCAGTTCGTCGACGTGTTCGTCCGCCGCCGCGACGGCCGAGCGGGCGCGTTCGAGCTCCTCGCTCGCCTCGGTCCGGCGGCGGTCGCGTTCCTGCCTCCGGTTCTCGTGCCGGGGCGGCTCCGTGCGCGCGGCGTCGGGGGAGGGCGCCGTCGCGAGTGCCTCGTCCGCGCCGCCCTCGTCGCCCGTCCCCGGCGTGGCGGCCGGTGTGGCGGTCGGTGTGGTGGCCGGTGTGGCGGCCGGTGCCGCGGGCGTTGCCGTGGTCGGGTCGGCGCGGCGCTGTTCGCGTACGGACCGCGCCTGCCCGAGCGAGATCACGTCTGCCGTCTCGTCGCCTCCGATCACCGGGCCGAACCCGGTGTGCTGCAGGGCACGGCCCAGTCGGCCGGCGCGCAGTTGCTCGCCGGAAGCGGGATCTGCCAGCGCCGCGTGCAGCGTCTCGCCGAGCGCGGAGGCGACGTCGTCGCTCATGCCGTACCCGGCCGCGCCGGCCAGCTCGCGCGCCGCGCGGGACAACGCGTCCACCAGTTCCTTACGCCGGGCGGTCAGCTCGCGCAGCAGGTCGCCGTCGCGGGCGGCGGTGGCCTCGCGCATCCGGGCGCCGAGGTCGACAAGCTCGTCAACGTCCTCGCGGTGCCGGCGGGCGAGCTGGTTCGCCAGCCACGCCGTCGTCGTCGGCTTGCGCAGCGCCTTGATGCGCGCAGCCAGATCGGCGGAAACGTCGGTGCGGGCCCGCTTGCCGAGTGCGTTGCGGGCGGCGACGAACTCCTCGAGCGGGAGACCGAACAGCGTGCTGATCTCCGCCTCGACGTCCATGGTGGCGCTCCGTGTCACTGCGGGTAGTCGTCGGCCTCGTTCCTCGTCACGTCCCGAGCTTAGGCCACAGCAGGATGCGTCCACGGGGGACGACGAGCATGTCCGGTTCGGTTCGGCACGGACGGGTACGGAGAGGAAGAGGAACGATTCCTCGTCACTGCGCTGCTCGGGAGGACTCGTGGATATCGGCGGAATCATCTCGGCTGTCGTCGTCGGCGCCATCATCGGCGCGCTCGGCCGGCTGGTCGTACCGGGCAGGCAGACGATCGCCATCTGGCTGACGATCCTGATCGGCATCGTCGCCGCGCTGATCGGAACCGCCATCGTCGGCCCGTTGCGGGACACGTCCGGCATCGACTGGATCGAGATCGTGGTCCAGGTCGGGCTGGCCGCGGTGGGCGTGGGCGGCGCCTCGAAGCTGATGGCCGCCCGCAAGCAGTGACCGTGTCCCCGCGTGCCGGCGTGGCCGGCCCGTCTCAGCCGCGCCGGCCGGCCGCGTACGGGTCCGACGCGGGCACTCCGTCGCGCCGGAACCAGGCGACCGTGCTCGCCAGTCCCTCGCGCACCGTCGTCCGCGGCCGCCACCCCAGGACCTCGGTGGCAAGCCCGATGTCCGGCCGCCGCGAGTGCATGCGGTCGGTGGGTGAGTCCACGAACTCCATCCCGGTGTCGCTGCCGGACAGTTCGGTCAGCTGTCGCGCCAGCTCGTAGACCGACGTGTCGTCCGGGTTGCCGATATTCACCGGGCCGGGGTGCTCGCCGTACGCCAGCGTCGTCAGGCCGGTCACCGTGTCGGCGACGTAGCACAGCGACCGCCGCTGCGCGCCGCTGCCGGGGACGGTCACTCGGTCGTTGGCCAGTACCTGCCGGATGAACCGGGACAGGACCCTCCCGTCGTCCAGCCGCATCCGCGGCCCGTACGTGTTGAAGACCCGCGCGATCCCGGTCCGCAGGTTGCATGCGGCGCGATAGGAGCTGGTCAGCGCCTCGCCGAAGCGGCGGGCCTCGAAGTAGGCGTCGTAGGAGTGCACCGGGTCGACCACGCCCAGGTCCAGCTCCTGCTGCGGGTGGGGACTCGGCGGGCCGTAGATTTCGGACGTGGACACCAGGATGAACCGCGCCCGGTTGTCGTGTGCGAACCGCAGCGCGTTCATCGTGCCCGCACTCGCCGTGCGCATCGCCCGTACCGGATCGAGCAGGTAGTCGCCGGGCGTCGACGGTGCCGCGAGGTGGAAGACGACGTCGGCCGGCCCCTCGATGTCCATACCGTCGACGACGTCGCCGATGACCAGGTCGAACCGTGGATCGTCCAGCAGCGGGGCCAGGTTGCCCCGTTGTCCGGTCTCGAACGAATCGATGCAGGTCACCCGGGTTCCGGTGCGGACGAGAGCGTCGCACAGATGTGATCCGATGAACCCACCGCCGCCGGTGACGACGGCGTGCCTGGTCCGGTCGGGGTCGTGTGTCATGACTCCCTCAGTTCCAGCGGGACCGAGGCCGGTCGCCGGGGGCGGCGGCCGCTCACACCCGCGTGTCGGAGGTTGCTTACCCAGGAGACGGCGATCCGACACGCCGGACGGTAGTCTGTTGGCAGGCGACGGCTGTGGACGGACGACCTGGTGTGTGTCCACGGGAATCCGTGGACCTCATGTGGGGGAAGGCACCGTCATGCACGACCCGGACGCAACAGAGTTCGCGAACATGGCGCTGGTCATGTTCAACGAATCCGACGTCGAGCACACGCTCGACCGGGTGGTCGAGTACGCGCAGCACGCGACCGCGTGCGACGACGCCGGTCTGATGCTGCTGCACGGGCGCGGGCGCATCGAGACAGCGGTGGCGACGCACGACCGCGTCATGCAGGCCGACAAACTCCAGACCGATCTCGGCGAGGGCCCCTGCATCCGGGCCATCTGGAACCACGACGTGTTCGTCGTCGACGACACCTCCGCCGACGAGCGTTTCCCGGAGTGGGGACCGAAGGTCGCCGAGCTGGGCCTGCGCAGCATTCTCTCCGTCCGGCTGCACACGCTGAACTCCACCGTCGGCGCGCTCAACCTCTACGGCAACGAGCCGGGCGCCTTCGACGAGGACGACCACGACGTGGCCGACATCTTCGGCCGGCACGCCTCCATCGCGCTGGCAGCGGCACGTGAGGAGGACGGCCTGCGCCAGGCCATCGGCGCGCGGCACCTGATCGGCCAGGCCCAGGGGATCCTGATGGAGCGCTTCGGACTCGACGCCGACCGTGCGTTCGCCCTGCTGCGCCGGTACTCCCGCGACAACAACGTGAAGCTGCGTGAGGTCGCACGGCGCATCATCGAGAGCGGGCGGTTGTCCCAGGAGCCGTGAGCCCGGCGATCACCGCGAGGCGCCGGCGTACAGGACGTCGTCGGCGACCGCGGAATCCAGTGCGGCGCGGACGCATCCGGCGGTGAGCCGAGGCAGCTCCGCCGTGGGCACCAGCTCGGCCAGCTCGGCAGCGGTCTCCGGCAGGCCCAGCCGACCCGCGCCGTCGCGGACGCGCTTGTCGAGGTACGGGGCGACGTCGGGCCACACGCCCTGCACCTCGCGGCAGAAGATGGCCGAGCCCGTGGGCCCGATGCCCGGGTAGCGCTGGAGCAGCCGCTCGAGCTCCCTGGTGCTGCTCGCGTCGCGGTGCAGCCGCCGCAGGTCGCCGCCGTAGTCCTTGATCAGCGCCTCGGCGCCGTCGCCGAGCATCGTGGACGTGCGCTCGTCGTAGCGTCGGTAGTGCCCCCGCCCCAGGGCGTCGACCCGGTCCTGCCAGCTCGCCTCCGCCATCCGGGCCGGTGTCCGACAGCCGGCCCTGGACAGCTCGCGCGCCGCGGCGGTCGCGATGCCTGCGCTGATCCGGGCCGAGAGCAGCAGCGACAGCACCATCAGCCGGTACAGCGGCGACGGCTTGTCGTCGAGGGTGATGCCGGCCTCTTCGGCGTAGGTCGTGCCGTGCCGTTCCAACAGGGCGCGGACCCGTGGGTGCTCGGATGCCATGTCGGCATCGCTACCCGGACCGGCTGGAGCGGAAACGCCCTGGCCGGCTGCGCCATGGGCTCCACGATCGGTTTGGCCGCCGCGATCAGGGGTACTCGATGCGCATGACTGCCACTGGTACCGAGTTCTCCGGTGCGCCGCCGAGCGCGCACACCGGGCGGGCGACGCCTGGTCCGTACGACGCGGTGCCGACACCGCGTGGTCCGTCGTGGTGGGAGTTCGCGGCGTGCCGGACCGCGGACGCGGATCTGTTCTGCGTGCCCGACGGCGTGCCGTTGCGCAGAAAACGTGAACGTGAGCGACGGGCCAAGGCGATCTGCGCGACCTGTCCGGTGCGGGCTCGCTGCCTGGACGAGGCGCTGGCCCGCGACGAGCAGTTCGGTGTGTGGGGCGGCAAGGACGCACGGGAACGCCGCGAGTTGCGGCGCCGCCTCGCGTCGTGATCCGGCATCGGGAACGCTCACGCGTCCGGTGGCGGGAGCGGCTCCTCGCGCACGACCTCCTGCGGGTCCTTGTCCCTGCGCAGCCCTTGGTAGGTGGGGTGGCGTAGCGTCCCGTCGCTGGTCCACTGCGCGAACTCCACCTCGCACACCAGCCGTGGCTCGGCGAAGACCGCGTCCCGCTGTGGCTGCCTGCCGGTGAACGGGCTGTCCCGCGTGTGCAACGCGTCCAGCTCGGAACGCAACATGCGGCGGGTGGCCAGGTCGAACCCGGTGCCGACCTTGCCGGCGTAACGCAGCCCGCCGGAGTCGCGGTAGCCGACCAGCAGCGCGCCGAAGTCGTCCGCCCGGCTGCCTTGCCCGGGGGTCCATCCGCCGATGACGACCTCCTGCCGGTGCACGTTCTTGATCTTGAGCCAGTCGCGGCTCCGCCTGCCCGGCCGGTACGGGCTGTCGAGCCGTTTGGCGATGACGCCCTCCAGCCCTTGCGCCCGGGTGGCCTCGAGCAGCGGAGAACCCTCGCCGATGTCCACGGTGGGCACCTGCCAGTGGGGTCCGGCGAGCCCGAGGTCGGTGAGCTGGTGACGCCGGTCCTCGTAACGGTGCCGCAGCAGCGAGCGTCCGCCGGCGTACAGGACGTCGAAGATCACGTAGATCACCGGGGCGGTGCGGCTGCCGTGGCGAGCGTCCGCCTCGGACGCGGCGTGGATGCGCGGCTGCAGCCGCTGGAAGCTCGGCTGGCCCTCGTCGTCGAACGCGACGATCTCGCCGTCCAGGATCACCCGGCGCGTGCCGATCTGCTCGCCCAGGGCGTCGAGCTCCGGGTAGCGGCCGGTGAACTCCTGCCCGTCGCGCCCGAACAGCCGCAACCGGCCTGGCGTGGCGTGGGTGACGACACGGACGCCGTCCCACTTGATCTCGAAACCCCAGCCGGACTCCTGAGCCGGCAGCGCGGAGGGCGTGGCGGCCATCGGACGGATCGACGTGGGCATCGGGTCCGCGGCCTCGGTGCTGTTCATACCAGGCATCATCCAACGTTGAGTGGGCTTGCGGGTGGCGGGTACGTCCCCGGTATGACAGGTATCCAGCTCCGAAGCCCCGACTTCGACGACCACGGCACCATCCCGGCACGGCACGGGCGCGACGGCGAGAACGTGTCGCCGTCGCTGGAATGGGTCGGCATCCCGGCCGAGACGAGCGAGCTGCTCCTGGTGTGCGAGGATCCGGACGCGCCCGGCGGATCGTTCCTGCACTGGTTGGTGACGGGAATAGATCCGCACGTCGTCGGCGTTCCGGAACACGAGACGCCGGCCGGGGGCCGCTCGTGGCCCAACGGATTCGGCGACGACGGGTGGGGTGGTCCGGCACCGCCACCGGGCGATGACCCGCACCGATACGTCTTCACGGTCTACGCGCTGTCGGCACCGGCCGACCTGCCCGCCACCCCCACCGTCGAGGACATCTATCGTGCCGCCGATGCGGCCATGCTCGAACGTGGCACGTTGGTGGGACTCTTTCAGCGCTGAGGAGACGGATGACGATCGTGAACGGGCACGGCGCCGACACGGCCGCCGTGCGAAGCGAGCCGCGCGAGCTCGACCAGGACTACGACCTCGTGGGGCACTACCTCAAGCAGATCGGCTCGACGCCGCTGCTTTCGGCCCAGGAAGAGGTCGATCTCGCCCGCAGGATCGAGGCGGGTCTGTACGCCTCCGAGCTGCTGCGCGCCGCCGACGCCGGCGAGCGCGAGCTCACCCGGCCGCGGGAAGAGCTCGACGCCGTCGCGCGCGACGGTGAGCACGCCAAGGACCACATGATCCGCGCCAACCTGCGCCTCGTCGTCGCCGCGGCTCGCAAGCACTACCGCAACACCGGCCTGTCCTTCCTGGACGTCATCCAGGACGGGAACATGGGCCTGATCCGCGCGGTCGAGAAGTTCGACTACACGCGCGGATTCAAGTTCTCCACGTACGCGATGTGGTGGATCCGGCAGGCCATCGAGCGTGGGCGTGCCGAGAAGGCTCGCACGATCCGGTTGCCCGCGCACGTGGTCGAGAGCATCTCCAAGCTGGCCCGCACCGAGCGCAAACTGCACCTCTCGCTCGGCCGCGAGCCCACGGCCGACGAGGTCGCCACCGAAGCGGATCTCACCACCGAACGGGTGGAGGAGCTGCGCCGCATCTCCCGCGACGTGGTCAGCCTGGACATGCCCGTCGGCGACGACGGTAGCGCCAACGTCGGTGACCTGATCGAGGACACGGAGGTGTTGCAGGCACCGGACGTGGTCGAGTTCAAGGCGCTCGGCGAGGAGGTGCGCACGCTGGTGGAGACGCTCGCGCCGCGCGAGGCGATGATCGTCAGCCTGCGGTACGGGCTCAGCGACGGCCGCCAGCACACGCTGCAGGAGGTCGCCGAGCGGGTCGGGCTGACCAAGGAGCGGGTGCGTCAGCTCGAGAAGGAGGCGCTCGCCGAGCTGCGTGATCCCGCTCGCTACGAGCCGCTGCTGGAGTGGGCCGGCTGACCGACGTCCGGGCCGGTCAGTCCAGGTGCTCGGAGAACCAGTCGGCGGCCAGCCGGCCGACCTCGTCGAGCGTTCCCGGCTCCTCGAACAGGTGGCTCGCGCCCTCGACGATCTCGACCCGCCCCGGCCCGCCCAGCTGTTCGAGGGCGCGCCGGTTCATCGTGAGCACCACGTCGTCGAGACCGCCGACGATCAACAGCGTCGGCGCGCTGACCTCGGCCAGCGCCTCGCCCGCCAGATCAGGGCGCCCGCCGCGGGACACCACGGCCGCGACCTTTCCGCCGGCGCGGGCCGCGGAGACCAGAGCGGCCGCCGCGCCCGTGCTGGCTCCGAAGTAGCCGAGCGGCAGGCTCGCCGTCGACGGATCCTGCGCCAGCCAGGCCGTGGCGAGGTCCAGCCGGCCGGCCAGGAGCTCGATGTCGAAGCGCAGGCTGCGGGTGGTGGCGTCCTGCTTGGCCTCGTTCTCGGTCAGCAGGTCCATCAGCACGGTGGCGAACCCGTGCTCGCGCAGCGTGTTCGCGACCGCCCGGTTGCGCGGGCTGTGCCGGCTGCTGCCGCTGCCGTGCGCGAACAGGACGACGCCGGTCGGGTGTGCCGGCATCGTCAGGTCACCGTGGACCGACTCGTCATCGGTGACGGTGATGGCCACGTCCCTGGAGCGCGCGCCGGCGAGCAGCTCGACCACCTGGTCGTCGCTGATCTGGCTGAAGTCGCGGTAGTACGAGCCGATCGATCCGAGCCCGCGGTGCGACTCGATACAGATGACGTCGTCGGCGATGCGGGCCAGGCGCCGCGCGCTCTGCGGCGGGCAGACCGGGATCGCCAGCACCAGCCGGCGCGGGTTGCGTTGACGCAGCGACCGCAGCGCGGCCTCGGCGGTGATGCCGGTGGCCAGGCCGTCGTCGATGAGTATGACGTCGTGGTCGTCGAGCTCCGGTAGGGCCAGCGCACCGCGGTAGGTCTCGACGCGGCGGTCCAGTTCTTCGCGTTCGGACACGGCGAGTTCGCGCAGGCGGTTCTCGTCGACGCCCACGCGGTCGGCGTCGGGGGTCGCGACGACGTCGTCGCCGCCCTCGGCGATCGCGCCGATACCGAACTCCGGCTGACCCGGAGCTCCGATCTTGCGCGCGACGAACACCTCCAGCGGGGCGTCGAGCGCCGCGGCGACGTGCGCGGCGACGGGGACGCCACCGCGCGGCAGGGCGAGCACGACCGGCCGCTCGAACCGCTCGTGCGACAGCCGCTGCGCGAGCCGGCGGCCCGCGTCGTCGCGATCGTGGAAGGTCATCAGCGATTCACCAGGTACTGGACGGCTTCGGCGATGGCGGTGTGGTCGATGCCCGCGGCGCGCATCTGCTCGGCCGGCGTGGCCGAGCCCGGCATGCCGTGTACCGCCAGCTTCAACACGTGCGGCGACGGGTCGCCGTGGCTGAACACGTCGAGGACGGCGTCACCGAGACCGCCCTCGGGCCAGTGATCCTCCACGGTGACGATGTTCCCGGTCGCCGCCGCCGCGTCGCGCAGCGTCTGGGCGTCGACCGGCTTCACCGAGTACAGGTCGATCACGCGAGCCCGGACACCCTGCTGGGCGAGCTCGTCGGCCGCCTGCAGGGCTTCGTGCACCGTGATGCCCGCGGCGGCCACGGTGACCTGGTCGTCCGCCGACGAGCGCAGCACCCGGCTGCTGGCGATGGAGAACTCCTCGTCGGCGGAGTACAGCACCGGGGTGTCGCCGCGGGTGGTACGCAGGTAGGCGATTCCCGGGTAGTCGGCCAGCGCCGTGACCAGCGCGGCCGCCTGGTTGGCGTCGCACGGGTACAGCACGACGCTGCCGTGCACGGCCCGGAACGCCGCCAGGTCCTCGAGACCCATCTGCGAGGGACCGTCCTGCCCGATCGCCACGCCGGCGTGCGATCCGACCAGGCGTAGATCCGCTCCGCTGATGGCGGCCATCCGGACGATGTCGTAGGCCCGGGTCAGGAATGCGGCGAACGTCGCCACGTACGGGATCCAGCCGCGCGCCTGCATGCCGAGCGCGGCGGCGACCAGCTGCTGCTCGGCGATGTAGCACTCGAAGAACCGGTCGGGGTGGGCGTCGGCGAACTTCTGCATCCGGGTCGAGTCCGCCACCTCGCCGTCGAGGCCCACGACCTCGGGGCGCGCCGAGCCGAGCGCGGCGAGGGCGGCGCCGAACGCGGTCCGGGTGGCCACCGAGTCGCCGGCCTCGTAGGTCGGCAGCTTCACCGGTTCGACCTCGCCGAAGGCGTGCGGGGCCGCCCGTGACCCCGGCGGTGTCACCGGCACGCGGATGTCGCGGACGCCGCCGAGCTCGTCGATGGCTTCGTCCGTGTCGGGCAGCGGCTTGCCGTGCTTGCCCTCCTGGTCGGCGACGGCGGCGACACCGGCGCCCTTGACGGTGCGCGCGATGATCGCGGTGGGCCGCTCGCTGCGCGCCGCCTCGGAGTACGCCTGGTCGATGGCCTCGGTGTCGTGGCCGTCGATCTCGATGGTGTGCCAGTCGAAGGCCCCGATCCGGCGCGCGTACGCGGCGGTGTCCCAGCCGTGCCTGGTGGCGCCCCGCTGACCGAGCCGGTTGACGTCGACGACCGTGACGAGGTTGTCGAGCCGGTGATAGCCGGCGTGTTCGAAGGCCTCCCACATCGAGCCCTCGGCGAGCTCACTGTCGCCGCAGAGCACCCAGACCCGGTACGGGAGCCGGTCGAGGTACCGGCCCGCCAGGGCCATGCCCACGCCGACCGGCAGCCCTTGGCCGAGCGAGCCGGTGGCGACGTCGACCCACGGCAGCCGCGGTGTCGGGTGCCCCTCGAGCCTGCTGCCGAAGGCGCGGAACGTCAGCAGCTCCTCGTCGGTGATCGCGCCCGCGGCCTTGTACAGCGCGTAGAGCAGCGGGGAGGCGTGCCCCTTCGAGAAGATCAGGTGATCGTTGTTCGGCTCCTCCGGGTCGGCGACGTCGTAGTGCAGGTGGCGGGCCAACAGGGTCGCCATCAGGTCCGCCGCCGACATCGACGACGTCGGGTGTCCCGAGCCGGCCTCCGCGGAACAGCGCACGGCGTCGACGCGCAGCTGCTGGCCCAGCTCGGCGATGTTCAGGCCGGAGTTCAGGTTCGTCTCACTCACGCCCGACGGGTACCCAGGTGGACGCGGTTGAATCCCTTCCCGATCAGCGCCGGCGCCGGCGGGACCTCAGGAGTCCGAGTCCGTCTGCACGCTCACGGTGTCGAGGACGTTGCCGTCGGCGTCGAGAGCCTCGGCAGCGACGTACGGCTGGTCCGGAACCGGCATCGTCGTCTCGAACCCCTCTCGCGGCACCGTGGCCACCTCGGTGGCGTCCTCGGCGTCCGGGCCCCCCAGGAACCGCCACGAGGCCACCTCGGTCGCGCCGTTCCAGCTGACGTAGGCCATGCGGTCCTCGACTTCGAGCCTCGGCGGCCGGGTCGGGTCACCCTCCCACGGGAGCCGGTAGGCGCGGTAGTTGTCGCCGCCGCTGAGCTTTGCGTCGTAGAGCAGCTCACCCTCGGCGGTGTACTCCGAGTAGAACGGTTCGGCGCCCCAGCCGATGACCACGTTGCCGTTGTCGCGGACCTGCAGGTTGCCCTGGCTCGCCGCCAGCCGCCCGTCCGGTGGCAGGTACTCCGTCACCACGCTCGCCGTCATGTTCTCGGTGTCGACGTCGAGCCGCAGCCCGCGCGACTGATCACCGATGGGCGGCGAGCTCTGGTTGTCGAACAGGGTGATGGTGCCGTCCTCCTGGCGCTGGGCGTCGTGCTGCCACGCGAAGTACGAGTCGCCGGTCATCTTGAAGTCGCTCGCGTTGCCGCCGAGTGTCCAGTCGAGCTCGCCGGTCTCGCGGTCGATGCGGTAGATCGCGTGCGTGTTGCGTGCCGAGACGAGCAGCGAGTCGCCGTCCTCGGTGACGGAGTTGATGTGGAAGAAGTCGAAGGGCTTCTCCTCGCTGCCGTCCTGCTCGTCGCGGTCCTCCATGGAGTTCTCGGTCTCGCTGAGGTCGACGTGGTCGAGCGCGCTCCACTCGAACAGCACCTCGCCGGTGGCGATGTCGACCTCCTGGATGACGCCGTCGAGAACGTAGCCGTCCTTCGGGCCGTCGAACTCGGTGAGATCCTGTCCGCCGACGGTGGGGTAGCTGGCCAGCAGTGCCGTGCCGTCGTCGGTGATGGTGATCTCGTGGAAGTCCGCCCGGGCGGTGCCCGTGGTGGTGACGGTGGTGATCACCTCGTACGAGTTGTTCATGATGACGAACTCGCCCTTGCCGTGGCCCTGCGTGCTGTTGTCGCCGCGCCACCAGGTGAGGACCTGCTCGCCGTTGTACTCCTGGGTACGGAAGTTGTAGCTGTTCCCTTCCACCGGATGGACCCACACCGGATCGCCCTCGGAGTCGGCGATCATCAGGGCGGTCATCGGTGATTCCTCGCCCTTGGGCGCGACCATGAACAGGTCCTCGTCGGCGGGCCTGGCCGGCGCCTCGGTCGCCGGGGCCCGCGTCTGCGAGACGTCGACGAGTGGGGGTGTCAGGTTCGGGTGGGTCGTGAACTCCCAGCCGGCACCCGGTGTGGGCGTCTCGGACGGCCTGGCGCTGGACGGCTCCTCGCCACTCTGGCACGCGGTCGCCGTCAGCATCAGGGCGGCCCCGCTGAGGGCGACCGCACGGGTTATACGTTCGTAACTCATCGACCACATGATGCACGTCCTGACCGCTTTGTGCCGCCTCTGCTGCGCAACGCCGTGTCGCGGCGGACGCATCACCCGTCGCGAAGGATGTTCACACGCTCAGGTGTGCGGGCTGGTGCGTGACGTCCTCGATCTCGGTCGCGGCCCGTTCCATCAACTGGTGAACCAGGTCGGACATGGCGCGCGCGGCGGCGATCTCCTCGCCGACCCGTGGCCGTGCCGGGTCGTCCGGGTTCCGCCGGGCGTGTCCCTGCGCGCGCAGCGCAGTCCCGTCCGCCAACGTCAGCGTGACGATGGCGTCGGTGCGGTCCGGGTCCTCCTGGAACGAGACGTCGACTGTCCACTCGACTGCCTGCATGGCGCTCACCTCCGGGTGTCAGCCGTTCCGTACCCCGAAGTCCCGGTTTCCAACGTCGCGACTTCCCGCTCATCACCAGGAGCGATTCGTGACTCTCTCGCACTCCTGCCACACGGCTCGACGGGTACCTGCGTCCAGCACGGCTTCCGGCCACCGGGCGGGACGCGCTTTCCGGTCGATGTACACGCCGGTGATGCCGTCGAGGCCGGGATCGGACACGAGCCGGATGCTCGACCGGGATGCTCGCACGGCGGCGCGGTTGCCGAGCACGAGCGGGCTGAGCAGTTTCAGCAGCGGAACGATCGGCCGTGCCGCGAGTGGGTAGGTGCTGATCGGCAGGCCCTTGTTCATCGCCGTGGAAGCGTGCCCCGGGTAGGCGACGTTCACCGCGACGCCGTTGGTGCCGAGCCGTCCGGCGAGCGTGATGCTCATGGCCATGAGTGCGAGTTTGGTCTGGTTGTAGAACGACAGTCCGGCGTAGGAACGCTGACCTTGAAGGTTCTCCACGTTGATGTGACCCCGCGGGACGCCGCCGGTGATGTTGACGACCCGTGGTCTCGGCGCCGCTCGCAATGCCGGTAGGAGTAGGTGGGTCAGGAGGAACGGGGCGACGACATTGGTCGCGAAGACCGTCTCGACGCGGTCTTCGGTCAGCTCGCGCTGGACTTTGGTGCTGCCGGCGTTGTTGATCAGTGCATCCAGCTTTCCGTATCGGTCGGTGACCTGATCGGTGAGGCGGCGCAGATCCGACTGCCGGCTGACGTCGGCGGTGAGGGCGTCCACCCGGTCGGTGCCGGATTCGTGACGCAATTGGCCGGCAGCACGGGCGGCACGTTCGGGGTCCCTCCCCACCAGCACGACGTGCTTGCCGAGATCGGCGAGCCCCCGCGCCGTCTGCCTGCCGATACCACCCGTACCGCCGGTGATGAGAACCGTCTCGTCGTGCATGCGACACCTCCTGCTCTTACTGTCACTTGATGCCAGTCCGAGCATACGATGTCGAAGAGTAAACTGAGCGACATGCCTGAGCACGGGAACGCCCTGCGCGAGCGTGGCCGTCGTGCAGTGCGCTCCGAACTGTCCGAGTTGGCGGTGGCGATGTTCGCCGAACACGGGTTCGACCAGACGACCGTGGACGACATAGCACGCGCCGCTGGCATGTCGAAGCGCAGTTTCTTCCGGTACTTCGAGTCGAAGGAGGACGCCGTACTGGGGGCGGTCGCGGTCATGGGGGAGCAGGTCGCCGACGACGTGCGTTCTCGCCCACCGGAAGAGGACACATGGGAGAGTCTGTGCCACGTCGTCCGTGCGTGGCAGGACCGAATCGACGGGTCGGTGCAGCGCGTGGCCGAGTTGCGTCTGGTCGAGCAGACGCCCGTATTACAGGCCCGTTACCAGCAGCGACGCGAGGAGGCACGTAAACTGATCAGTGCGGCGGTACGTGATCGCGCCGCGGAGCGCCTCGACGCTCTCACTGCGGACCTGCTCACGGCCGCGGCTGCGTCGGCGCTGGAAGCCGCGCAGCGGGAATGGCTCCGCTCGGGCGGGTCCGCCGACCGCGCCGAACTACTGGATCGTGCGCTGTCGATCGTGCGGCCGCGGTCGCCCGGCTCCGGCTGATCAGCCCGGTAGGAACGAGAGCCGGAGCCGGCGGTGGCGGTTGTCGACGTTGGAGTCGACGACGACCACGCTCTGCCACGTGCCCAGGGCGGGCTCGCCGTCGATCACCGGGAGGCTCAGCGACGGCGCGATGAAGGCCGGCAGCACGTGATCGCGGCCGTGCCCGGTGCTGCCGTGGCGGTGCCGATAGATGTCCTCGGGAGGGAGCATCCGGTCGACCGCCGCGGCGAGGTCGGGCTCGGTCCCCGAGCCCGTCTCGATCAGAGCCACCCCGGCGGTCGCGTGCGGGACGAACACGTGGCACAGCCCGTCGCCGCGGCCGCGGCAGAACTCACGCACCTGGCCGGTCACCTCGGTCACCAGTTCGCTGCCGGTCGAGAGGTCGAAGGTCTCGGAATCCACGGGACCATTCTGTCCGCCGGCACGCGGACGCGTCGAACGCCTGGCGCGCCGCCCGCCGCTCTCGCACGGGCGACCCGGATGGCCGTACCCTCATCCGCACCGGCACGATGTCCGAGTTTGAACGCACTGTGTCCGAGGCGGTGTACCCGGGAGGCAGTCTGTCCATCGGAGAAGACTTCGACGGCATTCTCGACGCGGCACGTTCTGGCGAGCCGTGGGCTTTCGAGCGTCTTTATCGTGATCTCGCTCCGGCCGTCGCCGGCTACCTGCGGTTGCAGGGCGCGGCCGAGCCGGAGGACCTCAACAGTGACGTGTTCCTCGGCGTGTTCGCCGGCCTGAGCTCGTTCTCCGGCACCGAACAGCAGTTCCGGTCGTGGGTGTTCACCATCGCGCATCGGCGCCTGGTCGACGAGCGCCGCCGCCGCACTCGCAAGCCGTCGACGCCCACCGGGGAACCGGAGGTCCTGGACCGGCCGGCCGGCGACGCGGAACAGGACGCGATGGCGGCGCTCGGACAGCGCCGCGTGGCCGAACTGTGCGCCGAGCTGTCCGCGGACCAGCGCGAGGTGCTGCTGTTGCGGATCGTGGCTGACCTCACCGTCGAGCAGGTCGCCGAGGTGCTCGGCCGATCGAAGGGCGCGGTGAAAGCGTTGCAACGACGCGGGCTCACGGCGTTGCGCAAGAAACTGTCGGGGGAAGGCGTAACCCTGTGATGAGTTCCAGCGATGACGTGCATGAGATGCGACGACACCGGCTCGACGACGATACCGCGGTAGAGACTCTGCTCAGCGGCGAGGCGGTGCCGCCCGGGCTCGAGCCGCTGTCCGGCGCCGTGCGCGAGATCCGTTCGGAAGGCACCGGCTGCCCCGACCCGACGCCGGAGCTCGCCGAGCGCATGGCGACGGGCGACTTCGCGGGGATACAGCCTGCCGGCTCCGGCGCCGATCAAGGCCGCCGGCGCTGGTGGCCCCGGGTGTCGGCGTGGCGGCCCCGGACCAGGGTCGTGACCGGCGTGGTGGCTGCGTTCACCGGTTTCACCGGTGTCGCCGCCGCCGGAGCCCTGCCGGACGGCGCGCAGCGATCGGTGGAGTCGTTCATCGAGTCCGTCTCACCGATCACCTTTCGCGACCGGTCGGGCGAGGTCGCCGACGTCGAGGAGACCGAGACGCCGTCGCCCGCGGACGCGTCGCCGCTGTCGGGTCATGGCAGCGAGCCGGACCACGAGACGTCCGACGACACGACCGACACGCCGGCACGGAACCCGGGAACGTTCCCGCCCGGGGTCGGGCGTCCCGACACGCCGGACCGTCCGGAAACGCCGCCGAGGGAGCCGGACACGCCGGACCGTCCGGAAACGCCGCCGAGGGAGCCGGACACGCCGAACCGTCCGGAAACGCCGCCGAGGGAGCCGGACACGCCGAACCGTCCGGAAACGCCGCCGGAGGAGCCGGACACGCCGAACCGCCCCGAGACACCGCCGGAGGAGCCGGACACGCCGAACCGCCCGGACACGCCGCCCGGGCAGCCGGAGGATCCCGGCAGCAATGCCGAGGAGCGCCAACCCGACGGGAGCCCCGGCGAGGGCAACGAGGGAAACCCGGACCGGAACCAGCCGGATCAGGGCAATCCGGATTCGGGCAACCGGGACTCCGCGCCGGAAGGTGCACCGGAGTCGAAACCCGGCGATTCCACGGAACGCGGTGAGCCCGGCGACACGTCCGACAACGGGAACTCCGACGGCTCGGCGTCGCAGCGCGACGGCTCCGGACACGGCGACGGCGGCTCCGGTGCCGGGAACGGCGGCTCCGGTGACGGCGGCAGCGGCGACGACACGTCGGAACGTCCCGGAACGTCGGCGAACGCGCGGGGGAGATGACACCGGACGCAGATTCCCTCGCAGAGGGCGTACCCCTGTGCGGGGGCGTAGCGATGACGTATGTGAAGGCTCGACAACACCGTGCGATGAAGCACGGTCGTACCGGTCCCGATCGGTGCGACCCCTGATCGCCCGACGGATGCGACCCCAGTCCCGTCGGGCAAACGGGTTGTGGCCCCGGCTCGCTGCGGAGGCCGGGGCCACAACCTCCTTCTAGGTCGAGCGCTGGTACAGGCGGAACGCACGGGTGGCCAGCCAGCACGGTCGCGGCGGCAGCACGACCAGCACGCCGGGGACGCCGCCGTCGAATCGCGCCCCTATCAGCAGACCCACCCCGAAGATGATCAGGGACTGCACCACGGTGATCACGGCCTTCGGCCCCGGGTTCCCGCTCCGTCGATACGATGTCCGGCATGTCCGCGGAGCACGTCATCATCATGTCCACGACCGACAGCGAGGAGTCCGCGCTGGCGCTGGCCTCCGGGGCGGTGGAGGCCGGGCTCGGTGCCTGTGCGCAGATCGTCGGCCCGATCACCAGCGTCTTCCGGTGGGACGGCGCCGTGCAGACCGAGCGGGAGTGGCGGGTCGAGGTCAAGACCGCGGGCGACCGCGCACAGGCGCTGATCGAGCATCTGGAGGCGAACCACGGCTACGACGTGCCCGAGGTCGTGACGGTGCCCGTCACCGGCGGCAGCGTGGCGTACCTGTCCTGGGTGGCCGACGAGACGCGCTGACGGGTCGGCCGGAGGTGCGGTGCGTCGACGTTCGCGGCGAAAGAACTTGATCATCCACGCCGGTCGTGTCAGAGTGTCGCCCTGTGTGATCATCCGAGAGCATCTTGACACCGTGGCTCACTCTCAGTAATCGTAGGCGTCGGATCAGATGGGTCGGCACGGTGAGGGGCGACGCCGGGCCGGTACCGGCCACGAGGGAGCGAAGGAGGCATGCGGGTGACTCCGACGCTCTCGCACACAGATGGTGGTGAAGCATCCGTGCGTAGCGATGTCACCGTGACCAGCCGTGACTTCGGCGGCTGCACGATCGTGACGGTTCCGGGCGATGTCGACCCGGGACGTGTGGACGAGATCCACGCAACGACCGCTGCCGCTGGTGGCAAGCACGTCGTTCTCGATATCGGCAACGCGAGCGAGGTGCATCCGTCCGCGGCCACCGCGCTCGCGGCGCTGCATCGTCGCGCGCAGGCCCGCGGTGGGGGCGTGTGCATCGTGACCCGCGAGGACGGCGTCCGCTCGCAGGTCTCCGCGGCCGCCAACGGTTCGCAGCCGCGGTTCTACGACGAGATCGGTGACGCGCTCGAGGATTCCATGGCTGCCTATCAGGCCGCCGCGCGTGCCCCGATGCCTGTCGACCCGGCCGGCTGACGCGGCAGCTCGCCGCCGCGGCGTGTCGTCGGAGCGTCGTGCCGCGCGGTGGGTGCCAGCCCCAGGCTCCGGCGCATCTGGCTGAGGATCCGTGCCAAGAGCCTCGACACCTGCATCTGCGTGACGCCGAGCTCCGCGGCGATCTCCTGCTGCGTGAGGCCCCGGAAGAAGCGCAGGTACAGGATGTGCCGGTCGCGCGGGCGCAGCTCGCGACAGGCCCCCGCGAGCGCCACGATCGCCTCCGCCCGGTCGAACCCGGAGTCCTCACCGCCGATCGCCTCGGCGAGCGGCGTGTCGTCGCCCTCCGTCCCGCGGTAGTCGATCGACGCCACGGTGAAGCACTCGTGTGATGCGCTCGCCTCGGCCACCTCGCTCACGTCCACGTCCAGATGCTCCGCGACGTCCGCGGCGCTCGGTGACGAGCCCTGCCGCTGCGCGATCTCGGCCGAGGCCGCGGCGAGCGCCGCGTGCAGCTCCTGGACGCGGCGCGGCGGGCGTACCGTCCACCCGTGGTCGCGAAAGTAGCGCTTCACCTCGCCGGTGATGGTGGGAACGGCGAACGAGGCGAAGTCGCGGCCGCGACCCGGGTCGTACCGGTGTGCGGCGTTCACCAGCCCGAGGTAGGCGACCTGGACGAGGTCGTCGCGGTCGACGCCTCGTCCGCTGTAGCGGCGCGCGATGGACTCGGCGAGGCTGAGGTTGAGCAGTACCGCTTCGTCGACGAGCCGCTGCCGCTCGTGTTCTTCGACTTCGGCTGCCGTGGCGAGCAGATCGTTCGTCAGCTCGTTGCGGTCGGCGTGGCTTGTCTCGCGGCGGTCGATAGCGCCGAGCGTCTTGACGGCCAAGGCCAACACCTCTTCAGCTCGAAGCGATGTGGCGATTGCTTGACCACGTCATCACAGAAACACGTCCGTGCCTGCTCATCAACCCCTTTCGGAAAGTTCGACCGATGTGGTTCGGACCAGTGTGTACCGCATGACCCACCGACCGGTCGTCGGTTCCGCTCCGGCGGCGACAATGTGCGGTGTGGAGCCGAACTCAGCGGAGGCCGTCGCGGAGCTGCAGCGGGCATGCCGGCTGGTGGCAGGCGTGCCGGTGCCGGAGCCCGTCCCGGTGGTCGGTACGGGCTCGACGGCGTGGGTGCCGGCCTCTCGGGCGGCGGAGACGGTGGACCTCGTCGGCGAGCGGATCCGGGCCGGCCGGACCGGCCACGGGACGGTGCTCGCGACGGCCATGGCCCATGCTCAGGGTCTGTCCTATGCGGTCGCGGGGCCGAGCGTCGCCGGCGCGCTCGCCGCGGAGGTCGCCGTCGACATCGATCCGGAGAGGCTGTGGCTCGGCTTCGGCCGCGGCGGGTTCTGCGAGCGTGTGGCCGCCGAGCCGTGGCAGCTGGCGAGCGCACGGCCGGGCGAGTTCGAGGACCGGGTCGCCGAGCAGATCGTGGGGGTGCTCGAGCCCGCGTTCGAGAACGTGCACCGGGTATCGCGGATCGGGCGCAGGGTGATCTGGAGCGCGTTGCCGGACTCGGTCGCCGCCGTCGCGCTGACGGCGAGTCTCGCCGGTGCGGGTGGTGGCGGCGCATCGCCCGCGGGCGATCTGTGCGGGGCATGGAGGGCCGCCGCAGCGTTGATCGATGCCGTGGCGGCGCGGGTGCCGGCGATGAGCGCCCGGCCGCGCCCGGTCACGTTCACCTTCGGTGACGGCGAGACGAGCGGCACCTGGATGGTCCGGGGCGGGTGCTGCTTCATGTACCGGCTCGGTGCGAGCACGGGCTACTGCGTGACCTGCCCGGTGCTCGATGAGGACGGCCGGCGGCAGCGGCTGCGGGAATGGGCCGGTGAGTCGTCGCTGTGGCGTCGCGGGACGTCACAGCGCGGTGATGTGCGCCGGTGACACTGGAGACATGGACCCGCAGACACCACTGCCCCCGCACCGAATCGGTGCGGGGGCAGCAGTGCTGTCAGGTTACTCAGACCGTGCGGACCATGTCCGCCTGCGGGCCCTTCGGGCCCTGCGTGATCTCGAATTCCACCCGCTGGTTCTCGTCCAGCGTGCGGTATCCGTCTGCCTGAATTGCCGAGTAGTGCACGAAGACATCGGGCTCCCCGTTGTCCTGTGCAATGAAGCCGAAGCCCTTCTCGGCGTTGAACCACTTGACGGTTCCCTGTGCCATGTGCCGTGTCCTCCTACAGGGACGGTGTCGGAGCCGCACCGTGCGACTCCGGGTTGCTGCCGCCGTCTCCCGCTACCACAGTGCTGGGCACAGAGAAGCGAAAAACGCCCGCGATAACATCCCACGGGCGTTCAAGGACGTGCGAGGAACTGTTACTGCAACCGCTGGAACAGTACCACCTTGAGCCCGCGCCGGGAAGCATACGATGACCGAACGCTTGTCGCACAAGGGCGAATCCCACTGTGTGAACGGTTCGCCTCAGGGGAGCTTCCAATCCACCGGTGTCGCGCCGGCGGCGCTGAGCAGCTCATTCGCCCGGCTGAAGGGGCGTGACCCGAAGAAGCCGTTCCGGGCCGACATGGGGCTCGGGTGCGGGGATTCGATGCACGAAATGTTATCAAGAAGTGGCCGAAGGTTTCTCGCATCGCGTCCCCAAAGAATGGCGACGAACGGTGTGCCCCGAGTGACGAGCGCCCGGATGGCCTGTTCGGTGACTTCTTCCCACCCTTTGCCACGGTGTGAGGCCGGTGACCGAGGTGCGACGGTGAGCGAACGGTTGAGCAGCAGGACGCCGTTGTCCGCCCACGGCGACAGATCGCCGGTGCTCGGCGTCGGGTAGCCGAGATCCGTGGAGTACTCCTGGAAGATGTTGACCAGGCTCGGCGGCAACGGACGGACGTCGGGCGCGACAGAGAAGCTGAGGCCGACCGCGTGCCCCGGAGTCGGGTACGGGTCCTGCCCGACGATCAGCACCCGGACGTCGTCGAACGGCTGGGTGAACGCCCGCAGGACGTGCTCGCCGGCGGGCAGGTAGCCGCGTCCGGCTGCGATCTCGGCGCGGAGGAACTCGCCCATCTGCGTGATCCTCCCGGCGACGGGTTCCAGCGCGCGTGCCCAGCCGGGATCCACCAGTTCGTGCAGCGGTTGCGCAGTCATGGCGGTCACTGTAATGGTCATCTCGCCGGTTGTGAGGCGCGGTCACGGTATGCCGCTCCCGGTCCGGCGACCGGCCGGGCAGGCACGTGCTCCGGCCTGGTGGGGAGGTGGTTCCATGCCGGCCGACGACGGCACACGCGCGGCCGCGTCCACCCCCGTCGACACCATCGTCGTCCTCGGTGGCTGTGGTGACCTGGCCATGCGTTACCTGCTCCCGGCCGCGGCGGAGCTCGTCGCCGCCGACCGGTTCCCCGACGGCGGGTCGATCATCGCCGTCGACCGCGACGCTCTCGACGACGGCGCGTACCGCCGGACGGCGGCGACGGAGCTGGCCGAACACGCGGCGGAGGTCCCGGCCGACGCCCGGGACGAGCTGTGCCGGCGGCTGCGCTACCGCCGCGGCAGCGCGACCGAGCCGGACGACGTGCGCGCCGCGATACCGGCGGAGACCGGGCCGGTGGCCGTCTACCTGGCGCTGCCGAACACGTTGTTCCAGTCCGCCATCGAGGCGCTGAGCCGTGTGGAGCTGCCAACGGGGAGCCGGCTGGCGGTGGAGAAGCCGTTCGGTGTCGACCGGGCCGATGCGGCCGGCCTGAACGCTCTGATCGGCCGCGAGTTCCGTGAGGACCAGGTCTTCCGGGTCGACCACGTGCTCGCCGAGCGGACCGTGCTCGGCCTTCTCGGCTTCCGGTTCGCCAACCGCGTGTTCGAACCCGTCTGGAACGCCGGGAACGTCGACGCGGTGGACATCGTGTGGGACGAGACCGTCGCGCTCGAGGGCCGGGCCGGGTATTACGACCGGGCCGGCGCGCTGCGGGACATGATCCAGAACCATCTGCTGCAGATCCTGGCGATGGTGGCGATGGAGCCGCCGTCCGGGTTGGACGAACGGCAGCTGCGCGACCGTCGCGCCGAGCTGTTCCGTGCGGTCCGCCCGCCGGAGCCCGGCCAGATGCGTACGCGCAGCCGCCGGGCGAGATACACGGCCGGCGGCTGGCCGTCGGGCGAGTCGGTGCCCGCCTACGTCGACGAGCCGGACGTGGACGCCTCGCGGGGAACCGAGACCTTCGCGGAGGTCACGTTCACCGTCGACAACACGCGCTGGCGGGGAGTGCCGTTCCGGGTGCGGACCGGCAAGGCGCTGGGCGCGGACCGGCGTGAGGTCGTCGTGCGGTTCCGTCCCGCCGAGCCGGCGCTGTTCGGCCCACGGACGCCGCCCACGGTGCTCAGGTTGTCGCTCGCCCCGGACGCCATCCGCATGGAGGTCAACACCAACGGTGGTGACGCGCCTGGCGACCCACGCCGGCGGACGCTGACCGCGGAACTCGACGAGCCGGGTCCCGGCCCGTACAGCCTGGTGTTGCGCGCGCTCATCGACGGCGACCCCGGTCTGACCGTCCGCGGGGACGAGGCCGAGGAGTGCTGGCGGATCGTGGAACCGGTGCTGGCGGCGTGGTCGGACGGTGCCGTGCCCATGGAGGAGTACCCGGCCGGGTCCGCGGGGCCGCCGGGCACGTGACCGGCCCGCGTCGTCACTGCGTCCCGGCGACCAACGGCTCGAGGTGCACGTCCGGGTGACGGCGCTCGACCGACGAGAGCCGCCACTTGTCCGGGAACAGCGCCAGCAGCGCCCCGTCCCGGCGCTCGGTCACTTCGACCCCGGACTCGCCGTTCAGCAGCGCGACGTGCTCGGCGCTGGTGCGCCGCGCCAGGCTGTACGGCAACGTGTCCAGCGCCACCGGCACCCCGAACTCCTGCTTCAGCCGCGCCGTGGCGACCTCGAACTGCAGCGGCCCGACGGCCGCCAGCATCGGGGCGCCGTCGCCGCGGCGGTCGGAGTGCAGAATCTGCACGACGCCCTCCTCGGCGAGCTGCTCGATGCCACGCCGGAACTGCTTGGCCTTGCCGGTGTCGGTGGTGCGCGCGATGGCGAAGTGCTCGGGTGAGAACGACGGCATCGGCGGGAACGCCACCCGGGATCCCTCCGCGTGCAGGGTGTCGCCGACCGTCAGCGCGGTGGCGTTGACCAGGCCGACGATGTCGCCGGGGAAGGCGTCGTCCACCGTGTCGCGGTCGCGCCCGAGCATCGCGCGTGCGTACTTCGTGGCGAACGGTTTGCCGGTGGCCGCGTGGGTGACGACGGTGCCGCGCTCGAACCGCCCGGAGCACACCCGGACGAACGCCAGCCGGTCGCGGTGCGCGGGGTCCATGCCCGCCTGCACCTTGAACACCAGGCCGGAGAACGGCGCGTCCACCGCGCGGGGAACCCCGTCGGCATCCACGCGCGCCGACGGCGCCGGCGCGAGCTCGACCAGTGTGTCGAGCAGTTGGCGCACGCCGATGTTCGCCACCGCGGCGCCGAAAAGCATCGGCGTGGTGGACCCGGTGTGGAACGACTCCACGTCGAGGTGGTCCATCAGCGACACCTCGTCGAGCGCGGTGCTCCACTCGTCCGGGTACTCGGCCTTCGCCTCGGCGCCGGTCAGAACGTACTCGGTGGCGGCTCGTGCGCCGCCGGGAGCACGCTCGAAGGTCGTCATGGTCTCGTCGGTGCGGCTGAGCAGGCCCTGGAAGAAGCCCGCCTCGCCGACCGGCCAGTTGATCGGCGTGGCCTGCAGGTCGATCCGCTCGGACAGCTGGTCGACGATCTCCAGCGCGTGCATGCCCGGCCGGTCCCACTTGTTCACGAAGGTGACGACCGGCACGCCGCGGTGCCGGCAGACGTCGAACAGCTTCAGCGTCTGCGGCTCCAGCCCCTTGGAGGCGTCGAGCAGCATGACCGCACAGTCGACGGCGGCGAGCACCCGGTAGGTGTCCTCGGAGAAGTCGGCGTGTCCAGGGGTGTCGAGCAGGTTGATCACGTTGCCGGCGTACTCGAACTGCAGCGCGGCGGACGTGATGGAGATCCCCCGGGCCTGTTCCATCTCCATCCAGTCGGAGATGACGGACTTGCGCCCGGACTTGCCGTGCACGGCGCCGGCTTCGCCGATGACTCGTGCATGCAGCGCCAGGGCCTCGGTCAGGGTGGACTTGCCGGCGTCCGGGTGGCTGATGACGGCGAACGTGCGCCGGCGGTTGGCCTCGGCGGCGACGTCGGCCGTGGTGGCTGGTGTTGGCATCGGATGTCGATCCTATGGATTCGTATCGGTGCTGGTGTTGGTGCTGGTGCTGTCGTGGTGCGGGGCGAGGGAGGGTGGGCGGACCACGAACGCGGTGAAGGCGATGACCAGGGGGATCGGCGCGGTCGCGACGAGGATCGTCGTGTACGCGTCAGTCAGTTCGTGTGCTGCCGAGAACAGCAGCGGGCCGAACGCCGTCGAGCCGACACTGACGGCGGTCACCATGCCACGGATCGACCCCAGATGCGTGGTGCCGTAGTACCGGGGGAACGTGGCGGCCTCGAGGGCGCGCATCGCCCCGCCGGCCGAGCCGAGCAGCGCACCGAAGGCGATGGCCGACAGACCCGGTTCGACCCGGCTCCCCAGCACCAGGCTGCCGGCCAGCGCGACCATCGACGCCGCGATCAGCCAACGCGGCTTGACGCGGTCGGACAGCGCGCCTGTGGCCAGCGTCGCCAGCAGTGCGGCGATGGTCTGCCACAGGAAGTTTCCGGCCGCCTCGGCCGTGGTGAGCCCGCGCTCGGACAGCAAGCTGATCTGGTGGAAGTTGATCGCGGTGGACAGCAGCCCGCACGCGGCGACCCCGCCGGCCACGACCCAGAAGAACGGTGTGCGTACGGCTTCGCGGACGGTCACGCCCCACTCGACGTGCTCATGGGTTTCACCGGGTTCCGGTGCCTGTGCGCCGTCCGGCAGCTGACCGAGATCCGCCGGCCGGTCACGCATGCCCAGCAACGCGAGCGGGATGACGATCGCCCAGATCGCCAACCCTTCGACGAGCCACGCCGTGCGCCACCCGTGCTCGGCGACGAACCCCTCCATGAGCAGCGGGGTCATCGAGATCCCGATCGCTCCGAAGGCGGTGACGATGCCGGTCGCGGTGCCGCGCCGGCGGCTGAACCACAGCGCCGTCGCGGTGGTGGCCGTCAGCCCGAGCGCGCCCTGGCCGGCCATCCGGATGCCGACGAACCCGGCCGTGAGCCCGACGATCCCGCTGGCGGTTGCCAACAGCATCAGCACCGCGCCGAACACGAGCCCGATGGTGGCCATGGTGCGGCGCACGCCGTAACGGTCCAGCGCCCGTCCGATCCACGGCAGCGTGAACGCGCCGCACAACGTTCCGATCAGGTATGCGGTGGAGATCGCCGACCGGGACACCCCGAGGTCGACGATGAGCGGGTCGATGAACACCGACACGCCCGCGGTCTGACCGGGACCGGTGGCGGCCAGCGCGACCGTGGAGCCCACCACGATGTGCCAGCCGTAGAACCCGCCCGGTCTCAGTGGTGACGTGCGCCGGGACGTCGTAGCAGTAACGGTCACACTCTTCCTTCGTGTTGTTCCTCGCTCATGGTGCGGCGTCGCTGGTCGACTCCGCGTTGTTCTCGTTACCGGGCACGGCGTCGGTCCCGGCGCGTGTCGTTATGTGGTGAGGGGTGTGGCGGGAAGGTTCGCGGCCGAGAACTGCCGGTGCAGCGGCCTACGATTCGCCGGAAGGACGGTGGAGCCCACGGTCAGTGGCTGACCGTGACGCGGCGACATGCCTGGCTCCCGCTGAATTCGTCCAAGATTTGACCAAGCCCAGTGTACACGGCCCTCCACCCCCGGTTCCGCGGCTTGGAGATTGACCACGTTCACCATGGAATTCCATGCGTCACCACCCCTGCAGCCCTGGTGATGCGTGTCAACGCCTCGTGATGGGTCCCCGTAGAGGCGCGGCGCCGCCCGAACCCCCGTCAGCACACGTTCACGAACGGGCGGTTGAGGTGGGCGGCGGCGAGCACGGCGTGACGGCGGCGGGCATCGTTCAGAAGCGTGCGACGGGTCGCGTGCGCGAGCTCCGGGTCGCCCTCGTACTGATACGTCACCGCCGGGTTCGCCAGTTGGACGGCGTGGACCAGCACGTCTCCGGTCATGACCATCCGCGCGCCCTGGTCGTCGACCACGACGGACTGGTGGCCGGCAGTGTGCCCGGGCGTGGGCACGGCGGTGATCCGGTGACCGGATCGGCCGTGCCCTCCGGCCAACCGGGTCCGGCCGTCGGCCTCGGTCAGCTGCCCGGTCCGGCGCAGCGGGTCCACGACGTACGGCACCAGCGCACTGCCCGCAGCTTCGAGCGCAGCGATCTCGGCGCGCTGGACGACGTAGCGGGCTCGGGGGAAGACCGGCTCCCCACTCGGGTGGACGGCCCAGCCGATGTGGTCGGAGTGCAGGTGAGTCTGGACGACGAGGTCCACGTCCCGTACGTCGACCCCGATCTCTGCGAGCGCCTGCGGGAGCCGTCCGGGAACCGGTGCCCAGCTCGACGCCGGGCTGCCGGCCGGCCCCACGCCGGTGTCGACGAGGGTGATCCGGCTTCCCGGCCCGGCGACGACGAAACACTGGAAGCTCAGATGCCACCTGCCGTCGGGTCCGAAGGCCTCCGGGTCGATCAGGCGGGCCGCCGACCAGTCGGCCTCGGTGGCGTTCGGAAACGCCGTGGCGGGTGAGCTCAGGGTGAACGGTCCGGAGGCGTCGAGCAGGCAGATCACCTGGATCGCTCCCACCGACCGGGTGATCGCCACACCCCCGGAACGATGTCCGGCGGCGACGGCTGGTGTCGTGGTCAGGACGCTGGTCCCGGCCAGCGCGGTGGTGATCATCAAGGTTCGTCGATCGATTGCGGTACGGACGTGACCCACGGTGGTCCCCTCTCCTCGGCTCTCCTACAGCGGCGGCGCGTGCCGTCCGGGGGTGCGCAACGCGGGTGCCGGACGGGTCAGCGCTACGGTGAGTCGACCTCGGCCCGCCGTCGGCGCGCCAAGGATTCGAACGATCTCGAACTCGCCGGGTGGGGTGCCGTGTGATCACGTTCGAACTCGGCCCGTACGGGCTCGCTCACTCCCGGTTCGCGCTGTCGCGGCTCGTCGAGCTCAACGACGCCCTGGAGGTGCTGACTCACCCGGACCGGGCTCCGTACGCCAGGCGTTGGGTGCAACGGACCCGTCGGCTGGTCGATCGCTCGTCTCTCGCCGTCCTGCTGGCCCTCGTGGAGCACGAGTCGTGGTACGTGCCCGACTTCCTGGTGCCGTTGCCGGATCGGTACGAGCCGTCGTTCGACGACGAACTCGCGGCGGTTGCCGCCGCTCCCGCGGACCGCGTCCGGGCCCAGCTCGAACTGGCGTTCCGGATCGGCGAGCCGCCGGCGGAAGTGCTCGAGGTGACCGGCAGCGCGCCCGGGCAGGATCCACGCGCGCCGTTGCCGGACGCGATCGCGGCGGTTCTCGACGGTGGAGGAGCGGAGGCGTTACTCGCCTGCGTGATCAACGAGGTGCACCGTTGCTGGACGGTGGTCCTGTCGGACGCGTGGGACGCGGTGCGTCGAGTGCTCGACGAGGACGTGCGCCACCATGCCGTCCGCGCGAGCCGGACCGGGCTGTCCGGGATCGTCGCCGGCCTGCACACGTCGCTGGAGCACGACGACGATCGAGTCACCCTGGACCACCCGTACGACATGCGGCTCGGATGCGCCTCCGGGCTCATCCTGACCCCGTCGGTGTTCCTGCCGCGGCCGGCAGCGTGGCGAGGGAGCTCCGGGCACGCGATGGTCGGCTATCCGGCACACGGACGCGGCCGGGTCTGGTCCGAGCCCGTACCGTTGACGGAGGCGTCCGGCCTGGTCGGCGCCCGCCGGACGGCGTTGCTGGCGGATCTGGCCACCGCGCGGTCGACGGCGGAGCTCGCCGACCGGCACGGTCTGAGCCGGGCCACGGTCTCTTACCACGTCCGGAAACTCCATGAGGCCGGCCTGCTCAGCCGCCGCCGGGCCGGGCGAGCCGTGCTGTACGAACGGACCGGAAACGCCGCCGCCGTGCTGGCGGGCCTGGGCGTACCCGGTTCCGCCGATTGACCGGTCGCTCCCGGGCCCGTTCGGCGGCGTGGGCCGCCGCAGTCATGGTCATGCGGCCGGATTCGCCTGGATGTTGCTGAGCCGATGTCGAGGGCGGACGTTGTCGGTGGTGGGCGGTAGTGTTTCGGACATGGGTTCGGTTGAGGTTGATCGGCTGGTCACCGTGGTGCAGGCGCTCGCGGCTGCCCCGGCCGGTGAACT
>NZ_PYGE01000012.1 GCF_003014555.1 Haloactinopolyspora alba | reverse complement strand
CTACACTCGACCTGAAAACCCCAGCCCAAGCGCTGGACGAACTGCTCGCCAACCCGGCAGCAGCATGACCGTTGCTTACACCGATGGACACCGCCAGGCCTGCAAGGGTGGTGACGCAGGGAATTCCATGGTGAACGTGGTCAATCCCGGGGCGGTCCGGGGAGTTCGGCGCCGTACCAGCCCTCGACGAGGCGGCGGGCGATGGACACCCCGCCGGGCAGCACGATGTCGCCCCCGAGCGCGGCGTCACGCAGCTCGTCCCGGCTGAACCACTGTGCCTCGACGATCTCGTCGCCGTCGGGCCGCGGACTCCCCCGGCCGGTGGCGTAGTAGCCGAGCATCAGGCTGGACGGGAACGGCCACGGCTGCGCCCCGGCATAGCGGCACGAGTCCACCTGCACGCCGGACTCCTCGAAGACCTCGCGCGCGACGGCGTGCTCCGGTGTCTCGCCGGGCTCGACGAAACCCGCCAGCGTCGAGAACCGCCGCTCCGGCCACGCGGCTCCGCGCCCCAGCAGGCACCGGTCCGCCTGATCAAGCACGAGCACGATCACGGCCGGATCGGTACGCGGATAGTGCTCGGAGCCGTCCTGCGGGCAGCGACGGACGTGACCGGCGGCACGCACCTCGGTGACCGCGCCACACCGTGCACAGTGCCGATGCTGCGCATGCCAGTTCGCCAGCGCGACCGCGTGCACGGCCAGCCCGGCGTCACGGTCACCAAGAACCGGGCCCGCTTCGCGCAGCGAGGAACCGTCGTCCGGCTTAGCGCCGGTGTCGACGGCGAAGTAGGCGACACCGTCGTCGACACCGAGCAGGTACCGCTCACCCGTGGGCGCGTCCTCCGGGGAGACGAAGCGCAGGTCGCCGCCCAGCACGGGGAACGACCCCCCGCCCACCGTCAGCACCCTGGTGCCCGGGTCGCGCCAGGCCGCCTCCAGCCACGCCGCGTCGGTGCGGCGGTGCGCCACGCGGTCGGCTGTCGCGCGGGACAGCGCCAACGGGCCGGGCAACAGGTAGGCCGGGGAGGAATCGTGCACGACGCCCGACATTACGCTGCCCGCCGCCGTCCCTCCGATACGGTCGTGCCCCGTGAGCACCCACATAGCCGCCGCGCCCGGCGAGATCGCCGACACCGTCCTGCTCCCCGGCGACCCGCTACGCGCCGAGTGGATCGCGCGGACGTACCTGGACGACGTCACCTGCTACTCGCGAGTGCGCAACATGCTCGGATTCACCGGGACGTACCAGGGCACACGCGTGTCGGTGCAGGGCACCGGTATGGGGCAGCCGTCGCTGGCGATCTACGTGCACGAGCTGCTCGCCGAGTACGGCGCCCGCACGCTGGTGCGGGTCGGCTCCTGCGGCTCGATGGTCGAGCACGTGCGGATCCGCGACGTCGTCATCGGGCTCAGCGCCGCGACGGACTCGTCGATGAACGCGCTGCGGTTCGAGGGCTTCCATTACGCGCCGACGGCGGACTTCTCGCTCGTGCGCGGCTGCGTCGAGCGCGCCGAGGCCGCCGGCACCACGTTCCACGTCGGGCAGCTGTTCAGCACCGACAGCTTTTACCACGACCGGGCCGACCTGTCCGACCGGCTGCGCGACTACGGCGTGATCGCGGTGGAGATGGAGGCCGCGGCCCTGTACACGATCGCCGCCAAGTTCGGTGCGCGCGCCCTGTCGGTGTGCACGGTCAGCGACAACCTGGTGACCGGCGAGCAGACGACCGCCGACGAGCGCGAACGCACCTTCGGCGAGATGGTGGAGCTGACGCTCGGCGCCGTGTCGGCATGACCTCTCGTGTCGCGGGGTGCGTCGTCGCCGGCGTGCTCTCCGCCGTGGTGGCCCTCGCCGCCGTCTGGCCGCGCGCGCTGGGTCTCGCGGACCGCTACGGCCCGGCCCAGGTCGTGGCGATGCGCGGTGTCGTGGTGCTCGCCGGGCTGGTGCTGCTCGCCGCTCTGCTGGCGACAGCCCGGTGGTGGCGGCGGTCGCGGCCGTACGTGCTGACCCTCGCGGCCGTGACCGGCGTGGCGACGGCGTGCTCGGCGGTGATCCTGCTGGTGCGAGGGCCGGCCGACGACCCGCTCGACGCCGCCGCGCGCGGCGATCTCACGGTGCTGACGTTCAACACGCTGCACGACGGGGTCGCCCCGGACGCCATCGCCGCGCTGATCGACGAGCACGCGGCCGACGTCGTCGTACTGCCGGAGACCTCACGTGCGACGACGCGGGAGGCCGCCCGGATCGCCGGCGGTTTCCAGGTCTTCCACCACACCGTCGACAGCATCACGTCGGCGACCGGCCTGCTCGTGGCCGACCGGCTGGGCCGGTACGAGCCACTCGTGCCGCATCCCGGCGGCGCGCTGGGATCGTTCACCGTCCGCCCTCGTGCCGCGGACGGTGTGCCGATCACCGCGGTGCACGCGTACCCGCCCGCATCCGGTGCGATGCAGCTCTGGCGCACGGACACGGCCTGGGCCGTCCGGGCGTGCCGGCAGGCCCGGGGCGGCATCGTGGCGGGTGACCTGAACGCCACCGTCGACCATCCCGCGCTCGCCGACGCCGAACCGTGCGTCGACGCGGCCGCCGCGCGCGACGCCGCGGCGACGGGCACCTGGCCGGCCGATCTGCCCCGATGGCTCGGCGCGCCGATCGATCACGTCCTCGTGGACGCACGGACCTGGCGGGTCGAGGCCTTCCACGTGCTGGACGCGCGGGGCGGCAGCGACCACCGGCCCGTCGTGGCGGTGCTGCAGCGGCGACCGTGAGCGATCGACTCCGGGCAGGTCAGCCAACCGCGCGCAACGCCTCGACGGTGACGGCGGTCTTCGGCAGTTCCTCGACCTCGGCCGGGTCGAACCAGCGGGCGCCGGTGGTGGACCCGCCCACGTCGGCCAGCACCACCTCGGTCGGGTCGTCGACCACCACGTCGTAGTACGGCCGGACACCGTGCCAGTCGATGGCGAACCCTTCGGGCCCGATCTGCTCCGGCTCACGGTGGCTGGCGACGCCGAGCAGGGCGTGGATCCGGCCCGTCTGGCCGGTCTCCTCGGCCAGTTCGCGCAGCAGCGCCTGAGCGGGCTGCTCGCCGAAGTCGGTGCCGCCGCCCGGTAGGTGCCAGCAGCCGGCGTCCGGATAGCCCGGCGCGACCTGAGTCAGCAGGACCCGCCCGGCCACGTCGCGGACCAGCCCGTACGCGGCGAAACGCTGCACCGTGTGCCGCCCGTCCGGCGCCTGCTGGATATCGAAGCCGGGGAAGTCCGGCATCTGCTCCGGCGGCAGGTCGACCGTGGACAGCGGCAGTTTGAGGATCTGCGCGACGAACGGGCGCAGCTGCAGCGTCTCGGCCTCCTCCATGCTGATCCAGCGCACGTCGTCGACCGTCGGCGACAACGGCTCCGGCTCTCCGCTGATGACCTGAGCCGCGAACACGACACGGTCGGTGTGCAACGTCACCTGCCGCTGCCGGCGAGCACGGGTGTCGGCCAGCACGTCCAGCGCGGCGTTCGCCCGGAGCAACAGCCCCGACTCCGCCGCGGCCTCGCGCACGACCGCGTCACGTGGATGCTCACCGTGCAGCACGCTGCCGCCGGGAAGCGTCCAGACCCCGGGCGTGCCGGACCGGACCGACTCCCGGATGAGCAGGACATGGCCGTTGTCGTCGGTGCACGCCGCATAGGCGGCGATGCGGCGCAGGGGCGTCAGCTCAGCGGTCACGAGATACGAGTGTTCCCGGCCGACCGGCATCGATCAAGGGGAGTCTCCGAGGACGAGACAACTGGTCAAACCGCAAGACAACGGCTGTTTCCACCCGGTAGTATCCGCGTTTTCGCCGCACCGCTCGGGTCCGCTCCCACCTTCGCGCCGGCACCGCACTCACCCCTCCGCCACCGGCACCGACGTGATCAGCTCGCGGAGTTCGTCCGCGTCGAGCAGGTCCGCCCGGCGCAGCGTGAGATCGTCGGGCACGTAGTGGAACGCCGCCGTGACCCGGTCGAGCGGACGATCGTGCAACGTCGCGAACGCCAGCCGGTACGCGGCCAGCTGCACGGTGCGGACGGTCTCGTCGGCGTCGTCGCGCGGCGGGCGCCCGGTCTTCCAGTCCACGACCTCGATACCGCCGTCGTCGGTCTCGAAGACCGCGTCGACCCGGCCGCGCAGCAGCACCCCCGCCACCATCAGCTCGAACGGCGCCTCGACCTCGACCGGAGTGCGCCGTGCCCATGCCGAGGCCAGGAAGGCCTCCTGCAGCGCGGCGATCTCGCGGTCGGCCGCCGCGCCGTCGTCGGCGGACCCGGGCAGTTCGTCGACGTCCAGCAGGCGCGGCGCGCCCCACCGCGACTCCAGCCAGGCGTGGAACCGGGTACCGCGGCGCGCCAGCGGCGACGGCGGGCGGGGCACCGGACGGCGCAACGTCCGTGCGAGCTCGTCGGGGCTGCCGCGTAGCGTCACCAGCTGGGACACGGACAGGTGCCGCGGCAGTTCGACCTCCACCGGCCGCGACTGCGACTCGCGCTCACGCTCGGCCAGCAGCCTCTCGATCTCGTCGTCCCACTCGGTGGCCGGAACGTCCGGCACGAACAGCGCCCCGTCGAGCTCCGCCTGCGCGGCGCGCACCCGCGCGGCGCCGTCCTCGAGCAGTACTCGGCGCTCGCCGAGCGGATCGTACGGCCACTGCAGCACCGGCCGGTTCTCGGCCAGCGGGTTGCTCTCGCCGGGGTCGTCGGCCCAGACCGCCACGTCACCCGCGCCGTCGTCGCAGGCGGCACGGATCTCGGCCAGGAACGGCGACGGCTCACGCGGGCGGACGGCGTCGTCCCAGCGGTAGCCGCTGCAGGCGAGCACGCGTCTGGCACGGGTCACCGCGACGTAGGCCAGCCGTCGTTCCTCGAGGCGGCCCGCGTCGGCCGCGTCGTGGTAGAACCGCTCGACCGCGTCCCGCGCGCCCTGCTGGTCGGCGGCGCCGTCGACGTCCAGGACCGGCAACGCGGCCGCGTCGCCACGCAACGGGTACGGCAGCTCGCCCGGATCGCCCAGCCAGGCGCGGTCGCGCTCGCCGCCTGCCGGGAACACCTTGTCCACCAGCCCGGTGACGAAGACCGCGTCCCACTCGAGGCCCTTCGCTCCGTGCACCGTGAGCACCTGCACCCGGTCGCCGCTGACCTCGACCTCGCCCGGCGCCAGCCCGCGCTCTGCGGTCTCGGCCGCGTCGAGGTAGGCCAGGAACGACGAGAGCCGGCCGCCGGCCCCGTCGCCCTCGTACTCCGCCGCCACGTCGAGGAACCGGTCCAGGTTGGCCCTGCCGGTGGGTCCGCGCCTGGCGGTCAGCTCGACGTCCAGGCCGAGCGTGCGCTCGACGTCGTGGACCAGCTCGGTCAGCGACTGGGCGGTGCGCCCTCGTAGCTCGCGCAGCTCCGCGGAGAGCGCGGTCAGCCGGCGGTAGCCCTCCGGCGAGAACCACTCCGGCCCCGGCAGCGCGTCCAGCGCGTCGACGATGCCCAGCTCGTCGATCTCGTCCTGCGCCGCACCGGCGGGAACCGCGGACGCACCGGTCTGGGGTGCCTGCGCGGCCGCTTCGGCGTGCGCCGTCCGGGACGCCGCCGGGCCCTGCCCGGTCGGCCGGCCCAGGCGCCGGGCCCACCGCCCCAGCGCGTCCAGATCGCGCGGGCCGATACGCCAGCGTGCGCCGGTGAGCAGCCGCATCAGGGCGTCGCCGCGAGCAGGATCGTTCACGACCCGCAGCGTCGCCACGATGTCGCCGACCTCGGGGGTGGCCAGCAGGCCGCCGACACCGACGACCTCGACCGGAAGGTCGACCGCACGTAGCGCCGCCTCGAGACGCGGCATCTGGCTGCGGGTGCGCACCAGCACGGCCGCGGTCCGGCCCTCGTCCGACGCGTCCCAGAACGCGCGCGCCCGCCGCGCCACGTCCGCGGCCTCGTCCTCGGCGGTGAGATGCAGCGACGCCGTCACCTCGCCGTCGCCGAGACCGTCGAACGCGGACAGCTCCGGCACGTCCAGGCCCTCGGCCCGCAACGGCTCGGACAGCCGGTTGGCCACCCGCAGGATGTCCGCACCGTTGCGGAAGCTCGTCGCCAGCGAGTCGAGCCGGGCCGGCGCCGCGTCCGCGGTGCGGAACTCGCGGCGGAACGAGGTCAGCGTCCCCGCGCTGGCGCCGCGCCAGCCGTAGATGGACTGCGCCGGGTCGCCGACCGCGGTGACCGGGTGCCCGTCGCCGAACAACGACCGCAGCAGCACCAGCTGCGCATGGCTGGTGTCCTGGTACTCGTCCAGCAACACGACCCGGTACGCGTCACGTTCGGCCACGCCGACCTCGGGGAACCGCGCGGCCAGGGTGGCCGCCAGCTCCGCCTGGTCGGCGAAGTCGAGCACCTCGTCGGCGCGTTTACGCCGCCGGAACTCGTCGACCAGCGGGAGCAGCGCCACCCGCGCGTCCTGCACGCCGAGAGCCTTCGCGACGTCGGCGTACAGAAGCTCTTTCGTCCGCTGCTTCTCGGCCTTCGGCAGCGCGTGCACGCGGTGGCGCAGATCGGTGGTGAACTCGCGGACGCTGTCCGGTGGGACGAGGTGTCCCGCGAGCTCGCCGTGCAGCGCGAGCACCTTGCTGACGACCGTGGACGGCGCGTAGCCGACCGCGTCCATGTCGCCGTCGTAGGTGGCGACCACCCGCTGAGCGTACTGCCACGCCACCGCCTCGGTGATGAGCCTCGCCCCGGGCTCACGGCCCAGGCGCAGCGCGTGCTCGGCGACGATACGCCCGGCGTAGGCGTCGTAGGTCAGCACCGTCGGCTCGCCGTCGAGCAGGTCGCCGCCGGGATCGATGACGCCCCGGCTGGCGAGCTGGGACAGCCGGCGACGGATGCGCGCGGACAGCTCACGGGCGGCCTTGCGGGTGAAGGTGAGCCCGAGCACGTGTTCCGGACGGACCGCGCCGCTGGCGACCAACCACACCACGCGGGCGGCCATCGTCTCGGTCTTGCCAGAGCCGGCGCCGGCCACCACCACGCCCGGTTCCAGCGGTGCGGCGATGGCGGCCGCCTGCTCGTCCGTCGGGTCGGGCCGGTCGAGCCGCCTGGCCAGCGCGGACGGCGTGATGGTCGTCATGGCGTCACCTGCTCGCCCTCGGGGAACGCGGGGCAGGACGGCCGGGCCGGACACACCGCGCACCAGCCGCCCTTGCGGGCCCGGAACGTGGGCCGGCGCATCCCGGCCGCGGTCTCCTCGACGAGCTCGTGCGCCCACGCCGGATCGTCGGCGTCGCCCAGCGGCGGCTGCGTCTGCTCCCGGGCCTCGCCCTTGGACGGCTTGCCCAGCTGGACCAGGCTCGCGCCGCCGGAGCTGCGACTGCCCTCGGCGACGTCGTCGAACGCGCCGTGCTCCACGGCCAGCTGGTACGTGGCGAGCTGCGCGTGCTCGCCCAGCTCGGCGGCGGTCGGCGCGTACGTGCCGGTCTTGTAGTCGACCACGACCAGACGCCCCTGCCCGTCGGCGTCGAGGCGGTCGACCCGGCCGACCAGCCGGGCCGAGCCGACCGGCACGTCGAAGGACACCTCGGCGCCGACGAGGGTGCGCGGGTTGGCCCGCAGCCACCGCCCCAGCCGCTCGACCATGTCGCGGGCCCTGGCGTACTCGCGCGCGGCGACCCAGCCGGTGCCCACGTCCATGCTCGGCCATGCGTTGTCGAGCTCGGTGAGCAGCTTGTCGTCGCTCCAGCCCTCCGCCGCCGCCCGCTCGGCGAGATCGTGTATCAGGGAGCCGACGCCGGCCCGGCCGAGGTCGCCGTCGGTGGCGCCGCAGGCCTTGAGCAGCCAGCGCAGCTCACAGCGGTTGAACTCTTCGACCTTGGACGGAGAGATGCGCACCGGCGTGCCCGGCTCGCCGAGCGGTTCGGGCACCGACAGCTCACGCATGCCGTACCAGTGGTCCGGGTCGGCGGCCGCGACGCCGGCCGCGGCCAGCCGAGCCAGCTGATGCGCCGCACCGGCACGGCGCTGCTCCGGCTCGTCCGGGTCGCACACCACGCCGCGCAGTTCCGCGGTGACCGCGGGCAGGCTCAGCCCGCGTCCGGGGCTCTGCACGACACGCTCGGGCTCGGCGTCGGCCGGCAGCGGATCGATGTCGTCGAGGAACCGGGACGGCTGCTCGTCCTCGTTCGACACCGCCGTGACGTAGAGCCGGCTGCTCGCCCGCGTCACCGCGACGTAGAACAGCCGCCGCTCCTCGGCGAGGCGCGCACTGGCGCGGGTGACGTCGGAGTCGTCGCGCCGGGCGACCAGGTCGACCAGCACCTCGGTGCGGAGCAGGCTGCCCCGTTCACGGACGTCCGGCCAGACTCCTTCCTGCGCGCCCGCGACGGCGACGACGTCCCACTCGAGACCCTTGGCGGCATGAGCGGTGAGAACGCTCACCGACGCGGACTGCGGGCCGGCGGGGCCGGACGTGTCGGCCGGCAGCTGCTGGTCGCGCACGTGCTCGGCGAACCCGGCCGGGCCCGCGCCCGGCATCCGGTCGACGTAGCGAGCCGCCGCGTCGAACAGCGCGACCATCGCGTCCAGGTCCGCATCGGCGGCCGCGGACGAGCGTCCGCCACCGACGGCCGCCCGCGTCCAGCGGGCCTCGAGACCGGAACGACTCCACACCGCCCACAGCACGTCCTCAGCGGTGGCACCGTCGGCCTCGGCCGCCGTACGGCCGGCCGTCAGCAACGACGCCATCCGCTCGGCCGGCCGGACCGCATCGTCGTCCAGGCCCGCGAGCACGTCCGGATCGGTGAGGGCCTCGACCAGCAGCTCACCCGACGAGCGTTCGCCACCCGCGGCCAGCTCGCCGGCGCGCAGCTCCTGGCGCAACCGCCGGATCGCCAGCGCGTCGGCGCCGCCGAACGGCCCGGTGATCAGGTCGAGCGCGGTCTGGACATCGAGCTCACGCACGCCGGCGGCGAACTCGAGGACGGTCAGCAGAGCCCGGACCGGCGCCTGCTCGACCAGGGGCACGTCGTCGAGGCGGACGTCGACCGGAACCCCGGCGCCGGTGAGAGCGCGCCGCAGCACCGGAACAGCCGAGGCCGACCGCACCAGCACCGCCATCGAGCTCCACGGAACGTCGTCGAGCAGATGCGCGGCACGCAGCCGCGAGGCGATGAAGGCCGCCTCCTGACTGGCGCTGGCCAGCACGTGCACCGACACCTCCCCCGCCGCGGACGTGTCGGCCGCGGTGAGTTCGCGGTGCCGGAACGGCCCGCCGAGCCGAGCGGCCACCCGGCGCGAGGCGTCCAGCAGCCGCGGCCCACTCCGGCGCGACTCGGTCAGCGCCACGACCTCGGCCGGTGACCCGTCGGCGGCCGGGAAACGCTCGTCGAAGCGGCGGATGGCCTCCGGCTCGGCGCCGCGGAACCCGTAGATGGACTGGTCCGGGTCGCCCACCACCAGCAGGTCTCGGCCGCCGGCGCACAGCAGCCGCAGCAGGTCCTCCTGCGCCGGGTCGACGTCCTGGTACTCGTCCACGACGACGAACGGGTACGCCGCGCGTTCGCGGGCCAGCAGCGTGGGGTCGTCGCGCAGCAGACCCGCCGCCGACCGGACCAACTCGGCCTGGTCGTAGGACGGCGGGTGCCGGAACGCGGTCACGCCGCCGTACTGATGGGCGAACCGCGCGGCCGCGACCCAGTCGTCGCGCCCGTGCCGCTCTCCCAGCTCGGCCAGCTCGTCCGGGCCGACGCCGCGCTCGAACGCGCGCATCATCAGGTCGCGCAGCTCACCCGCGAAGCCACGGGTCAGCAGCGCCGGGCGCAACCGCTCGGGCCAGTAGTCCGCACCCAACTGCTCGACGTCGCCGCGCAGCAGGTCACGGACCAGCACGTCCTGTTCGGCGCCACCCAGCAGTCGCGGGGTGGCCTCGCCGGCGGCGACCGCCTCGCGGCGGACCAGCCCGAACGCGTACGAGTGGAACGTCCGAGCCAACGGCTCGCGCACCGTGCGGGCGAGCCTGCGGGTGATGCGCTCGCGCAGTTCGGCGGCCGCGCGGCGGCCGAAGGTGAGGACGAGGACTTGCTCGGGCCGTAGCCCGTCCTGCTCGACGCGGTGCGCGACCGCCTCGACGATCGTCGTGGTCTTACCGGTGCCCGGCCCGGCAAGCAGCAGCGCCGGGCCGCCGCGGCGTTCGACCGCGCGCCGCTGCGCGGCGTCGAGTCGGATCGGCGATGCCTCCGGGTCCGCCGTCGTACCGTGGTCCGCCGTCGCACCGGGGTGCGCCGTGGCGCCGGGGTCCGGCGTGTCCGGGGCCACCGTCGTTCCTGGGGCCGCGGGAGCGTCGGCCACCGGGGCGTCGTTCCGGGCACCGGGTGCCGCGGACGATGCGGCACGGACGAGTCGGACAGCGGGCTGGTCGGCGGATCGCCTCACCGGCAACGGCTCCTCTCCCTGACGACGACGTGCCCATCCCACCACGCGGGTCCGACAGGGTCGCCACGTCCACGCCGCGGGAGCCGGGTGCTCGTCCGTCGGGCGACACGACGGCGTTGCCGCCAGACGACGCGTCGGTACCGTCGGGCGCCGCGACCCTCGTTGCTGTCAGGCGCTGGGGCGTCCGTCCATCACGAGGCTTTCGCACGCGTCACCAGGGCTGTACGGGTGGTGACGCATGGAATTCCATGGTGAACGTGGTCATTCTCCAGGACGGGTGGCCTCCGGCGTACGGGCGGCGGGGAGTCGTGCGACGATCGGATCTCGATGACCGCGCCCACGGAACCGCCAGGCAGGTCGGCCGTGCTGAGCACGGTCGACGAGGCGCCGCTGCCCCCGCGCACGCGACGGCCGATCGACGGGCTCTGGCTGCTGGTCGTCTCGGCGGGCATCACGGCACTGGTGGCGATGTCGATCATCGCCGAGCGGACCATGACCGCGATCACCGCGGACCTGGCCGACCTGAACGACCGGGTGCCCGAGGGACTGGTCGAGATCGTCTCGTTCACCGCGGACCTGGCGGGTGTCGTGATGCCGCCGGTCCTGGTGGTCATCCTGATGATCCGCGGCAGGGTCCGCACCACCGTCGAGCTGCTGGTCGCCGGCGTGCTGGCCGCCGCGACGGCGTCACTCGTCTCCTCGTGGCTGCGCGGCCGCGCGCCGGCGCGCCTGCACGACAGCCTGGTCCCGGTCATCGACGGGGTCGAGGGCACCCCCGTACCGCCCTACCCGGCGATGCTGGTCGCGCTGGTCACCATCGTCTCCAGGCAGGACCTGCGGCGTTCGCGCCACGTCGCGATCTTCGCCATCGCCGGGAGCTTCGGCGTGGGGCTGCTGCAAGGCGAGGCGACCGTGGGCGGGCTGCTGATCGCCCTCGGCATCGGCGCCGCCGCGGGCCTGGTGGTCAGGCTGTTCGGCGGACAACCGTCGGTAGCCCCCAGCGGCCAGAAGATCGCGGCGACGCTCGAGGCGAACGGCTACCGGGTCGACGCACTGCGCGCCGACCGCGACGACCAGTACCGCCACCTCACCGCAGACACGCCCGACGGTCCGCTGAGCGTCATCGTGCTGGACCGCAACGACGAGGGCGCCGGCACCCTGGCCCGCCTCGTCGACCGGGTGCGCACCCGCGAGGACGTGCTGCCGCGGCAGGCGGTCACCATGCGCGAGACCATCGACCGGGTCGCGCTCCAGTCACTCGCGGTCGCCCGGGCCGGAGTGCGGACGCCTCCGCTGCGGTCCGTGCTCCGGGTCGACGGCGACTCCGCCGCCCTCGTATACGACCACGTCGCGGGTCGCGCGCTCGCCGACCTCTCTCCCGACGACATCGACGACGCCACCCTGGACGACCTGTGGCACCAGCTCCGTAAGCTGCAACGCAACCACGTCGCGCACCGTCAGTTGTCCGGGCGGACCATCCGGATCGCCGACGACGGCACGACGTGGCTGCTCGCGCCGTCCGGCGGCGAGGTGGCGGCGACCGACGTCGCGCTTCGCGCCGATCTCGCGCAGGCGCTGACCGCCGTCGCCGTCACCGTCGGTGCGCAGCGCACGGCCGAGACCGCGCTGCGCGTGCTGGGTCCGGGACCGGTGCGATCGGCCGTCCCCCTGCTGCAGCCGGTCGCGCTCACGCCCGGCACGCGGCGCCGTCTCAAGGGCCACCGCGACACGCTGATGCAGCTGAGGACGCTGCTGATCGATCAGGTGGGCGCACCTGCGGAACCGGTCCAGCTGCAGCGCATCAAGCCGCTGTCGCTGCTCACGGGTGTCGGCACGGTCGTCGCCGTCTACCTCGTGGGCACCCAGCTGTCCGACGTGTCGCCGGAGCAGTTGCTGGCCCAGATGCAGTGGCCGTGGCTGCTCGCGGCCGGGGCCGCCATGTTCGCCAACTACGTCGGCATGGCGCTGGGCATCCTGGGCTTCGTCCCCGAGCGGGTGCCGTTCCGGCGGGTCCTGGGCGCCCAGGTCGCGCTGAGCTTCCTCCGGCTCGTCGCACCGACGACGGTGACCAACGTCGCACTCAACATCCGGATGCTCACCAAGGCCGGCGTCGCGGGGCCACTGGCGGCCGCCAGCGTGGCCGCGAACCAGGTCGGCCAGGTGGCCGTGACGTTCCCGCTGCTGGCGGTGCTGGCCGTGGTTTCCGGGACGTCGGCCATCGGCGGGCTGCCGTCGACGACCACCCTCGTCGTCATCGTCGGCGTGCTGCTCAGTGCCGCGCTGCTCGCGTTGATACCGCCGATCCGGTCACGGCTACGCACCGTCTGGAGCGACTTCGCCGAACGCGGCCTCCCCCGCCTGCTGGACGTCCTCAGCGACCCGCGCAAGCTGGTGATGGCGGCCGGCGGCATCCTGTTGCAGACCATCAGCCTCGTGGTCTGCTTCTACGCGGCCCTGCGCGCTGTCGGCGAGGTCGTCGACATCGCCGGCCTGGCGGTGGTCCAGCTGGTCGGCAACACGCTCGGCATGGCGGTGCCCACGCCGGGCGGGCTCGGCGCCGTCGAGGCAGCGCTGGCCGCCGGCGTCAGCACCCTCGGCGTCACCTCGACGGCCGCCGTGACCGGCGTCCTGGTGTTCCGCATCGTGTCCTTCTGGCTGCCGGTCCTGCCCGGCTGGATCTTCTGGACTCAGATGCGCAAGCGCGACCTGCTGTAAACGCGCCCAACAGCGGGTCGCCACCACACCGTCGTCCGCTCACGTGCGACGATCGGATCTCGATGTCCGAGACGAGCGATGCGCCGAGCTCGCGGGGCCGTCCACCCGGGAAGATCCGGGTCGACGAGCCGCCGCTGCCGCGTCGTACCCGTCGTCCCATCGACGGCCTGCAGCTGCTGCTCGTCCTGACCGGGATGACCGCGCTCGCCGCGCTCGCCGTCGTCGCCGAGCGCACCCTCACCGGGCTGACCGCGGACCTCGCGGAGTTCAACCAGAGCTTCCCCAGCGGCCCGGTCCAGACGGTGTCGTTCGCCTCCGAGCTGGCCACGCTGGCGCTGCCGCCGGCGCTCGTGTTCATCCTGATGATCCGCGGCCGGATGCGCACCACCATCGAGCTGCTCATCGCCGGCGTGCTGGCCGCGGTCGCCGCGGCGCTCGTGTCCACCTGGCTGCAGGGACCGGCACCGGAACGGCTGCACGACACGTTCGTCCCGTCGGCCGGCGGCGTCGAGGGCACGCCGGTGCCGGCCATGCCGGCGCTGCTGGTCGCGATCGTCACGGTCGTGTCCAGGCTGGCTCTCAAGCGCATCAAGCAGGTCGCCGCGCTGGCCATCGCCGGCAGCTTCGCGGTGTGGCTGCTCCAAGGCGAGGTCACCGTCGGCGGCATGCTCGTCGCGCTGGGTGTCGGCCGGGCGGTCGGCCTGCTGGTCCGGCTGGTCAGCGGGCAACCGTCGGTCGCGCCGAACGGGCGCAAGGTCGCCGCGGTCCTCAGGTCGAACGGCTACGACATCACCTCGCTCACCACCGACCCGGTCGACAAGTACCGCCGCTACATCGCGGAGAGCTCGCAGGGCTCGCTGGGCATCCTGGTGCTGGACCGCGACGAGGACGGCGCCGGAGTGCTGGCCCGCGCCGCCGACCAGCTGCGTACCCGCGAAGAGGTGCTGCCGCGGCAGATGGTCACCATGCGCAACGCGGTCAACCAGATCACGCTGCAGTCGCTGGCCGTCGCCCGCGCCGGCGCACGCACCCCGAAGCTGCGCAACGTCCTGCGCATCGGCGCCGACGCCGCGGCCATCGTCTACGACCACGTTCCCGGGCGGTTGCTGGCCAACCTGACCGCCGACGAGGTCACCGACGCCATGCTCGAGGACCTGTGGCGACAGCTCGGCCGGCTGCGCCGCAACGAGGTCGCGCACCGGCGGTTGTCGGGACGGACCATCCTGATCGCGGACAGCGGGAAGGTCTGGCTGCTCGACCCGTCCGGCGGCGAGGTGGCCGCTCCGGAGCTCGCCGTCCGTGCCGACCTCGCACAGGCCCTGGTCGGGACTTCGCTGGTGGTCGGCCCGGATCGCACGGTACGTACCGCCATCAAGGTCCTGGGCCGCGACGTCGTCAGCGCCTCCATCCCGTTGCTGCAGCCGGTCGCGCTCGCCCGCTCGACACGCCGGGACCTGAAGGGCCGACGCGAGGTGCTGTCCCGGCTGCGCGACGGCCTGGTCAGCAGCACCGGCTTCGAGGCGCCGCAGCCGATCCAACTGCGGCGGCTGCGCCCGCTGTCCCTGCTGACCGGCGTCGGCGCGGTCTTCGCGGTCTACCTGGTGGGGACCCAGCTCTCCGACATCTCGTTCGGCACGCTGTGGGAACAGACCGACTGGCGGTGGCTCTTCGTCGCCATCGTGCTGATGTTCACCAGCTTCCTCGGCGCGGCGTTGGCGCTGCTCGGGTTCGTGCCCGAGCGGGTGCCGTTCTGGCGCGTCGTCGGCGCGCAGGTCTCACTCGGATTCCTGCGCCTGGTGACGCCGTCGACCGTCGGCAACGTCGCCATCAACATCCGGCTGCTCACCAAGGCCGGTGTCGCCGGGCCGCTGGCCGCGGCCAGCGTGGCCGCCAACCAGGTCGGCAACGTCGCCATCACGTTTCCGGTGATCGGCGTGCTCGGTGTGCTGTCCGGCTCGTCCGCCGCGCCGAACATCGACCCGTCGATCAACACGCTGATCATCGTCATCGGTGTGCTCCTCGCCGCGGCACTGCTGGCGCTGATACCGCCGGTGCGGGCACGGTTGCGGGGGCTGTGGAGCGATTTCGCCGAGCGCGGCCTGCCGCGCCTGCTGGACGTGATGAGCAACCCGCGCAAGCTCGCGGTGGCGCTGGGCGGCATCCTGCTGCAGTCGGCCAGCCTGGTGCTGTGCTTCTACACCTGCCTCAAGGCGGTCGGCGGCAGCGCCAACCTGGCGGCGATGGCCGTCGTCCAGTTGGTCGGCAACACGCTCGGCATGGCGGTGCCCACGCCCGGCGGCCTCGGCGCCGTGGAGGCCGCTCTCACGGCCGGGCTCAGCACGCTGGGCGTCGGCGCGACGACCGCGGTCACCGCCGTGCTCGTGTTCCGCATCGTGTCCTTCTGGATGCCGATCCTGCCCGGCTGGATCCTGTGGACCCAGATGCAGAAGCGCGACCTGCTCTGACCGCCCGCCGCCGGCCCGGCATGTCACCTGATCGTCAGATGTTCACCTGATCGTCGTGCTGACAGCGATCAGGTGAAGTTCGCCGGGTCCATGTGCGCCCGGACTGCACCTGATCATGTCCAACATCTGGACCGATAATGATCAGGTGACATAAGCGCCGTCCTCCGGCCGAGATGTCACCTGATCATCGACGCGGACGAGTGTGTGGCGCCACCATCGCCGGCACGACGGTGACGCCACACGATTTCACTGGTGAGCGACGTTGGCGACGACTACCGGCCGACCTCACCGGACGCGGCCGCCCGGATCACCGCGCCGCGATCGCGCCGGTCCAGGACGCCGTCGGCGACCAGCTGCGTCGTCACGTTCTCGACGTGCCGGACGAACGCCCCGTACGTGTCCCACGTCCGCTCGTCCAGCACCAGGTCGTTGACGGTGCACCCTTCGGCCGTCGACCGGTTCGGCACTTCGCTGTCCACGCCCTCGACAAGTCGGGATCACGCCGTCGTACTGCTCGGCACCCTTTGCTGGAAAGGGCTTTCCAGATGTGGTGAGAGATTAGGAAGATCAGACGTGCCGTGTCAACCCCGCCGGCGTCGGCTCACGCAAGAAAGCGGTGTGGGATCACTACGGCAGGCCTGTGGAGTAGGTGGGGCTCGCACCCCAGTAACTCCTCATCACTGACGCAGTGATCCCACACCGCTTTGGAACAAGCCGGGTGGCAAACCAGGCGGCAGCCCCCGGGTGGCGACCCCGGGCGGTGGACCCGAGCGCGCCACCCGGCGGGACCAGCCTCAGTAGGCGGGCTGCGACGGGTCGATCTGGCTCACCCACGCCGCGACGCCACCGCCGACGTGCACCGCGTCGGCCATGCCCGCGCCCTGGACGACGGCGAGCGCCTCGGCCGAGCGCTGCCCGGACTTGCAGTGCAGCACGACCTGCTTGTCCTGCGGGAGCTTCTCCAGCGCCTCGCCGGTCAGGAACTCGCCCTTCGGGATCAGCACCGACCCGGGGATCTGGTTGATCTCGTACTCGTTCGGCTCGCGGACGTCGACCAGGACGAAGTCGCGCTGGCCGCTCTCGCGCTGGCCGAGCCAGTCGCTCAGCTTCTTCACCGAGATGGTCGACTCGGCGGCGGCCTCGGCGGCCGCGTCGCTGATCGAACCGCAGAACTCCTCGTAGTCGATCAGTTCCGTGATCGGCTCGGCGGTCGGGTCCTTGCGGATCTTGAGCGTCGTGTAGCTCATCTCGAGCGCGTCGTAGACCATCAGCCGGCCGACCAGCGGGTCGCCGATACCGGTGATGAGCTTGACCGCCTCGGTCACCATGACCGAGCCGATGGACGCGCACAGCACGCCGAGCACGCCGCCCTCGGCGCACGAAGGCACCATGCCGGGCGGCGGAGGCTCCGGGTACAGGTCGCGGTACTGCGGGCCGTGCTCGGCCCAGAACACGCTGATCTGGCCCTCGAACCGGTAGATCGAGCCCCACACGTACGGCTTGCCCAGCAGCACCGCGGCGTCGTTGACCAGGTAGCGGGTGGCGAAGTTGTCGGTGCCGTCGAGGATGAGGTCGTAGTCGGCGAAGATCTGCAACGCGTTGTCGTTGTCCAGCCGGCCCTCGTGCAGGACGACGTCGACGTACGGGTTGGTCTCCTTGATCGAGTCGCGCGCGGACTGCGCCTTCGACCGGCCGACGTCGGACTGGCCGTGGATGATCTGCCGCTGCAGGTTGGACTCGTCGACCTCGTCGAACTCGACGATGCCGAGCGTGCCGACACCGGCGGCGGCGAGGTACAGCAGGGCCGGGGACCCGAGCCCGCCGGCGCCGATGACCAGCACCTTGGCGTTCTTCAGGCGCTTCTGGCCGACCATGCCGACATCCGGGATGATCAGGTGCCGGGAGTAGCGGCGGACCTCGTCGACGGTGAGCTCGGCGGCCGGCTCGACCAGCGGTGGAAGGGACACGATCGGCTCCGTATGAGTGCGTGGCATCCGTTGTCTCTGTCGCCAACGGTGCCACGGGCCGCGTGATTCCCCAGCAACCTGTTCGCTTTCTGGACACCCGTCTTGCGATATGGACAGTACCGGCGTGACCATCTCCCCGCGGCGTCGGAACCGGCGTGACCGCGTCCCGGCGGCGGTGTCGCTCACCTGCGGCCGGAGGTGTCGCGGAGGAACTCCCGGATCAGGTCGGCCACCGCTCGCGGGTGCTCCATCATCGCGACGTGTCCGGAGCTCGGCAGCGTCACCAGCCGCGTCCGCGGTCGTGTCCGCCGCCACCGCGCCCGGCCCCAGGAGCCCACGAGCGTGTCGCGCCCGCCCATCATCACCAGCGTCGGGCACAGCACCCGTGCGGCGGCGCCCCAGGCGGAACGGCGAGGCGGCATCGTGTACTGGGCGACGATCGAACGCAGCGTGCCCAGCAGGACGGCGTCCGCGTACGGCTGGTGCATCCACCGCGTGCGCTCACGCACCGCGAGGTCGAACTCCGCGGCCGGCAGCGCCGCCGGGTCGGCGAACAGCACGGCCGCCAGCTGTGCGATCTGCCGCTCCGACGGGTTCGCCCCAGCGGCCGCCAGGATCCGCTCACCCAGTCCGGGCACCGCCATCACCGCCGTGACCTGCGCCGCCCACGGCAGCCGATACTGCGGCATCGCCGGCGACACCAGGCTCAGCGTCCGGACCAGGTCCGGGCGGCGGGCCGCGACGTAGACGCTGACCATCCCGCCGAGCGAGTTCGCCACCACGTGTGACGGCGAGCCGAACCGCTCGAGGAACGCGACGACGTCGGCGACATAGCCGTCCACCGTGTGCCGCGGCGCCGGCGGCGACTCGCCGAAGCCGGGCAGGTCGGGCGCCCACTGATCGGCGTCCGCACGCAGCTCACGCATCAGGGCGGTCCAGTTCGTCGCCGCGCCACCGAGCCCGTGCACGTGGACGATCCGCTCGCCGGCCGGCCCATCGGCCGTCCGAGGGGCGGACGCACGACGGACGAACACCGACCGCCCGGTCGACAGGTCGTACCACTCTCCCGGCCACGTCTCTATCGGCTCCACACGCCGATGCTGGCACAGCGGCACATCGACATCGCCGCAACGGGTACCGTCGTGGCGACGAAGGAGGTGCAGTTGTGTCCGAGAGCGACGTGAGCCGGCCGCGAAACGACTCCGCGGCTGCGGAGGCCGACCTGTACGAGCAGGAACGCGAGATCTCCGACCGTGCGAACAACGACGTCGACGGCGACCGGGAACCGGTCCCGGAAGACGTCGATCCCGCCGATGCGCACGAACAACAGGTGATCGTCGAGTACGACGAGGACGACTACCGCTGATTCCGTTGACCGTGGGACGGTACGATCCCGGCATATCGCGAGTGTGAGGAGTGCCGTGGCTTCCCTGTCCGACGTGCCGGCCCGCGGGGTGCGAATGCCCCGGGACCAGCGCCGCGCCCAACTGCTCGGCGCCGCCAGGGAGATCTTCGTGGCGCAGGGCTTCCACGCGGCCGCGATGGACGAGATCGCGGTACGCGCCGGCGTCAGCAAGCCCGTGCTCTACCAGCACTTCCCCGGCAAGCTCGAGCTGTACCTGGCGCTGCTGGACACCTCCAAGGACGAGCTGCTCGAACGCGTACACGAGGCGCTGGCCTCGACCGACGACAACAAGCAGCGGGTCATCGCCACCGTCAACGCGTACTTCGAGTTCGTCGACAACGACTCCGGCGCGTACCGGCTGCTGTTCGAGTCGGACCTGCCCAACGAGCCGGCCGTCAAGGCGCGCCTGGACGGGCTCACCGAGGTGTGCGCACAAGAGATCAGCCAGATCATCGCCGAGGACACCGGCCTGCCCGAGGAGGAGTCCACGCTGCTGGCCGTGGGCCTGGTCGGCATCGCGCACGTGACGGCGCGGTACTGGCTGGCCTCGGCCGGGTCGATCCCCCGCACCACCGCGGCCGAACTCGTCGCCGCGCTGGGCTGGCGGGGCATCCGCGGTTTCCCGAAACGGGACGGCTGAGGCCGCCCGATTACGCTCCGGGCGCACACGTCAGGTCCAAGGGGACGGGCCGGAATCGCCTCGACTAGCCTGGCGTTGACGAAGACCCGGGCGGCGACCCACGACGCGCTCGCCGCCGGCGCGAAAACGACGAGGAGAGGTGCCTGTGGAGGTCAAGATCGGCGTGCACAACGCCACCCGCGAGCTGACGCTCGAGACCAGCAAGACACCCGAGGAGATCGACTCCGCGGTCCGCCAGGCACTGTCTGACCCGCAGGGCGTGCTGAATCTCACCGACGAGCGCGGGCGTCAGATCCTGGTCCGCACCGAGCATCTGACCTACGTCGAGATCGGCGAGCCACTCGAGCGCCGGGTGGGCTTCGGCACCGCCTGACCGCGCACCGCCTGACGACCGCGCACCGCCCGCCCCCGTGGGGCCGCCACGGCTCCCCGCGGGGCTGGCACGGCCGCCCGCGCGACGGTCACGACCGCCACGCCCGCGGGGCGGTCACGACGACAGGCCGAGCCGGCCCAGCCGTTCGGCGTGGTTGCGCGTCAGCCGCGTGAACAGGTCACCCAGCTGCGCGAGGTCGAGCCCGTCGCCGTCGGCGCCGCCCACCACCAGGGCGGCCAGAGCCTCGCGGTCGACGGCCACCCGCTGCGCCTGCGCCAGCGCCTCGCCGACCAGGCGGCGCGCCCAGAGAGCGAGACGGCCGGCGACCCGCGGATCGTCGTCCAGGGCCTGACGCACCCGGTCGACGACGAAGTCGCTGTGGCCGGAGTCGGCCAGGACCTCGCGCACCAGCTCACGGGTTTCCGGGTCGACCGCCTCCGCCACCTCCCGGTAGAAGTCGGCCGCGATGCCGTCGCCCACGTACGCCTTGACCAGGCCTTCGAGCCAGTCGGACGGCGCCGTGTTGGCGTGGAACTCCTCGTAGGCCGTCCGGAACGGTGTCATCGCCTCGTCGACGGACACGCCCAGGTCACCGAGGCGGTCACGGATGCGCTCGAAATGGTGGAACTCGGTCACGGCCATCGCCGCCAGCGCCGCCTTGTCCGCGAGCGTGGGGGCCAGGCCGGAGTCGGCGGACATCCGGTCGAACGCGATGAGCTCGCCGAGTCCCAGGACACCGAGCAGATCGACGACGCCGGCACGGTACGTGGGATCGCCGCTGGACAACGGACTCGCGGGTGGTGTCACGGCAGCCACGATAGCGGGTGACGGTGCGCCTGCCGGGATCTGATACGGACTTGCCGTACACTGGCGGGTGGTATAGATGACGTCCGGGCGAAACGGGCGTCCCTGAGGACGGACCGGACGTCCGTACGCGCCGGGTCGCGGTGCTCCCCGCCGGTCGAAGGCGGGTGTGTGGCCCCGTGCCGCGCGACGAGCTCGTCACGCGACGCCTCGGGAAACCCTGCGACGAATGAGGCGAGACGCCCTGACAACCTTCACCGACCTGGGGGTCCTACCCTCGGTGGCCGAATCCCTCGAACGGCTCGGCATCACCGAGGCGTTCCCCATCCAGGAGATGGCCCTGCCGGTCGCACTGACCGGCACCGACCTCATCGGTCAGGCCCGCACCGGCACCGGCAAGACGCTCGCGTTCGGCATCCCGCTCCTCCAGCGCATAGTGGCGCCGGGTGACCGTGACTACGCCGAGGCGACCGAGCCCGGCAAACCGCAGGCGCTGGTGGTCACCCCGACCCGAGAGCTGGCCGTACAGGTCAGCGACGACCTGGTGAAAGCGTCGACGACGCGCCAGGTCCGCATCCTCACCGTCTACGGCGGCCGTGCCTACGAGCCCCAGCTCGACGCGCTCGCCGCCGGTGTCGACGTCGTCGTCGGCACACCCGGCCGGCTGCTCGACCTCGCCCGCCGCGGCGATCTCGACCTGGGACACGTCAAGGTCCTGGTGCTCGACGAGGCCGACGAGATGCTCGACCTCGGTTTCCTGCCGGACGTCGAGAGCATCATCGGGCAGACCCCCGAGCTGCGGCAGACGATGCTGTTCTCCGCGACGATGCCCGCCGCCGTGATCAGCCTGGCCCGCCGCTACATGCGCCATCCGGTGAACATCCGCGCGGAGTCGCCGGACGAGACACAGACGGTTCCGGCCACGGCGCAGTTCGTCTACCGGGCGCACCAGCTCGACAAGGAAGAGCTGATCGCCCGGCTGCTGCAGGCCGAGGGCCGCGGGCTGAGCATGATCTTCAGCCAGACCAAGCGCGCGGCGCAGCGGCTCGCCGACGAGCTGAAGGACCGTGGGTTCGCGGCCGCGGCCGTACACGGCGACCTCGGCCAGGGCGCACGCGAGCAGGCACTGCGTGCCTTCCGCAGCGGCAAGGTCGACGTCCTGGTCGCCACCGGCGTCGCCGCTCGCGGCATCGACGTCGAGGGCGTCACCCACGTCGTCAACCTCACCTGTCCCGAGGACGAAAAGACCTACCTGCACCGCATCGGACGTACCGGCCGGGCGGGCGCGTCCGGGGTCGCGGTCACGCTGGTCGACTGGGACGATCTGGCCCGCTGGCGGATGATCAACGACGCGCTCGGACTGCCCTACCCGGAGCCGGTCGAGACGTACTCCAGCAGCGAGCACTTCTTCCACGACCTCGGCATCCCGGCCGGAACCAAGGGGGCGCTGCCTCGCGGCGCCCGCACCCGCGCCGGCCTCGACGCCGAGCAGGTCGAGGACCTCGGCGAGACCGGCCAGGCGCGTTCCCGGCGTTCCACGGGCGCGTCGCGCAACCGCCGGCGCACCCGCAGGGGCGAATCCACCGGTGGCGGGCGTACGCAGGCGCGGACCGAGCGGCGCGAGGGCGACGAGGCGCGGCCGAACAAGTCGCGCCAGCGCAAGCGGCGCCGTACCCGCGGCGGCCAACCGGTCGACTCCGAAGCGGGCGCGTCCTCGCAGGACCAGCCCCGGGACGAGAGCTCGCGCTGACGGAGTGCTCCCCACGGCCGGCCCTGAGCTCCGGGCCTCCCGGGTGACCGCCGGCCGAGGGGTGACCTCGGGGTGGAGTGCGCCGGCGATCACCGGGAGGGTGTCCGGCCGCGGAGGACGCTGACGTCCACGTCCGCGCCGGACCGGGAGTTCGACGACGTCACCAGCCCGCCATCGCCCCGATGGTGCCGGAGCGGGCGCGCAGCCCCAATCGGCACCGCGGCCCATGCTAGGGATGCGCCGACGGCGGCACATCCGTAGTGATTACCTAATTTTCTCCGCGTAGTCACCTGCGCGGAGCGGCGACAGCCTCTACGGTAGGCGAGCATGGCAGAGCCCGCGGATCCGAGCCCCACCGCACCGCTTGCGTGGCCGCACGTCGGCCGTTCCGCCGAGTACACGACCGCGCTGCGGCTTTTGAGCGGGACCGACCCGGCGGAACCTCCGGGGGTGCTGTTGGTCGGCGACGCCGGCGTGGGCAAGTCCAGCATCGCGAACCGGGTCGAGCACGCCCTCGGCGAGTCCGCTCACGTGGTCACCGTGCTGCCGCCCGGCACGATTCAACCCGTCATGCTGAGTGCGCTGGCTCCCCTGCTCTCCAGTGTGTCCGCCAACGACGCGACCAGCCCGGTCGCGGTGTTCCGGGCAGCCGCGCAGCGGCTGGAACACGACGCCGACGGCCGCCCGGTCGTCCTCCGGGTCGAGGACTGCCACCTGCTGGACGGCGCCAGCGCGCGGGTGCTGCGGATGCTGTCAAGCGCGCGACGGGCCCGCCTGCTCCTGACCGGACGCGGCACGCCGGCGCTGCCCGACGACGTCCTCGCGCTGTGGAAGGACGGCCAGCTGACCCGGATCGACGTCGAGCCGTTCGACCGCGAGGCCACGTCGCAGCTGCTGCACACCGCACTCGGCGGCGTCATCGCGCGCGAGACCGACCGCCGGATGTGGGATGCCAGCCGCGGCAACCCGCTGTACCTGCGCGAACTGGTCCGCTCCGCGCTCAGCCGCAGTGAGCTGGACCGCGGCCGCGGCGTCTGGACGTGGACCGGTCCTCCCGTCCCGGGCCGGCTCCTCGAGCTCGTGACGTCCGAGCTGCACCGGTTGACCGCCGACCAGCGTGAGGTGCTCGAGACGGTGTCGCTGGCGGATTCGCTGCCGCTGCCGCTGCTGTTCGAACTGACGGACACCACGTCCGTCGACGTCCTGGTGGAAGCCGGCATGCTCACCGTCGACCAGGCCGCGGCGCCGCCGACGGTCCGGCTCGCGCATCCTGTCTACGGTGAGGCCATCCGGGTCCTCGTTCCGCCCGGCCGCCGCCGGGTCCTGCGCGAACGGGTGGCGCTGCAGCTGCCCGCCCCGGGGCACGCGTCACTACCGGACCTGCTGCGCTGGGTCGCGTGGACGCTGGAAGCCGGCTCGGTCCCCGAGCCGGCGCTGCTGGTCGACGCGGCGTCGCTGGCCAACCACCTGCAACAGGCCGGCGACGCGCAGCGGTACGCCGACCTGGCCCTGCTGGCCGACGCGCCGTGCGACGTCGTCGCCGCGGCGCTGGCCGAACGTGCCCGGGCGAACCGCATGCTGGGCCTGATCGACAACGCCCAGGCCGATCTCGACCGGTTCCACGCGCGCCCGCCCGGCACATGGACCAGCAGGTTGGTCGCGCACGCCGCCATCACCGGCGCGGACGTCCGGTACTACGGTCACGCCGACGTCGCCGGCGCGATCCGGCTGCTGGACGAAGCCCTGGAGCACGCCGCCGGCGACGCTCCGGCGGCGGCCGACCTGCGAGCGCACCGGCTGGCGATGATACTCACCGCCGGGCACACCGGCGCGACACTCGCCGACGCGCTGGAGTTCCTGGACGACGGCTCGCTGCCGCTGCTGGCGCGGGTGCGCCTCGCCGCGCCGGCGCAGCTGACCCTGGCGCAGACCGGCCAGGTGCGCGAGGCGCTCCGCCTCGGTGACCGGTACGTCGCCGCGGCCCGCGCACCACTGTCCGAGGCCACCGCCTACCTGCCGGCGCTACGCGGCCTGGCCGTGCTGCTGCGGCTGTTCGCCGGGGACGTCGACGACGCCGAACGGCTGCATCGCGACGACCTCGACGACGTCGTCGACGTCGCGCACGAGCCCCAGCACCGTGCCATTCCGGGGCTGGTCGAAGGGCGGCTGGCACTGGCACGCGGGCGCTGGTCGGAAGCGTACGGACACTTCGGCGTCGCTGCCGCCGCGCTGCGCGAGCGGGACCCGCTGGGGCTGCTCCCCGCGGTCCTGGCGTTCACCGCCGAGGCGGCTGTCCGGCTGGGTGAGCTCGACGACGCGGCGCGGCAGCGTGACGAATCACTGCGGACGGCGTCGGGTGTCGGCACGGCCGGGCACGGCTGGCCACGGACGTTGCTGTGGGTCGGCCTGGCCCGCCGCGAGGCCGACGCCGTCTCCGCCGCCCTGCGGACCGCGGACCGGGCATCGGCCGAAGGACTGCCGCCGGCGGAGCTGGACGCGCTGTTCGTGGCCGTGCTGGGCGTCGCCGACGGCCTGCCCGCCGACTCCGGGGTGACGCTGCCGGCACTGGCCGACCGGATGGAGTCCGTCGCCGGACACTGCCACGGCATGTCCCGCACCGCTCCGGTGGTCCGGTTCACCCGGGCCCTGGCAGCAGGGGACGCCGGCGAGATCGCCGCGGCCGAGGCGAGCCTTTCGCGGCACGGCATGTGGACCGTCGTGCCGCGCGACAGCGCGGTGACCCTGACCCGGCGCGAGCAGCAGATCGCGCCGCTGGCCGCGGCCGGGCTCGCGTCTCGCGACATCGCGCACCGGTTGAGCATCTCGACCCGCACGGTCGAGAGCCACCTGGCCCGCGTCTACAGCAAGCTCGGCATCTCGAGCCGCGCCGAGCTTCCCCGTGCCCTGCACGATGGCCGCATCGACGGGGACCCGGGCGCGCCGGTGGCCTGACTCAGGTCCGCACGACCACCACGGGCGTGCCGACCGGCGCGTGCTTCCACAACGCCACCGCGTCCTCGAGGTCCTGACGGATGCACCCGTCGGACAGCGGCGTGCCCAGCTGGGACAGCGTCTGCACCTCGTTGCCCGTCTCGGTCTTCACCGGGATGTCGTGGAACCCGATGTTGGAGTTCTCGCCGCGGTGGAACCGGACCATGTATTCCATGGTCTCGGTGCCGTGCCAGCTGACGGCGTCGCGCGACTTGGAGAACACCTCGAAGGTGCCGGTGGGCACCTGATCGAAACGGCTGCCCGAGACCATGTACGTGCGCTTGACGACGTTGCCGTCGCCGACGAGCCAGACCTGCTGGCCGGTGATGTCGAACACGACACGGTGACCGGAGCCGCTGTTGGACGGGAGCGGAGCGGTAGCCGGTGGCTTGACGTTCGGTTCCGGGGTCGACGTGGGCGCCGGTGCGGCGAACTCCGGCCCCGGCACGCGCAACGCCTTGGCGGCCACGGGCTCGTCACGCTGGTTCCCGCGCGAGAGCTCGCCGGCGTCGCGGTCGCTCGCCGGCGGCGCCGCCAGCGCGTCCGGTGACGCGTCCGGAGCGGTCGCCGTGTCGGCCAGCCCGAGCGCACCCACGACCACGGCCGAACAGCTGAGCAGCGTGACACGGGTACGGCTGACCCGTTGGGACGCACGCACATGCGCAGCATCGGACCGGGACGAGACGCCGTAGCGTCCGGGCATCCGCACTCCTCGTGATCGACGACACCACCCGGATACCACCGGGCGGGCACGGCGACGCCGTGAAACCGGTGTGCAATCGTGATCAACCCTAGACCATCGTTCCCGGCCGGACCAGCGTAAGAGACGGATGCACACCGGCCGGACGCCGGGTCGCCCTCAGACGGACGCCGGGTCGCCGTCAGCCCGCCTCCTGCGCGGCCAGGCCCGCCCACGGCGCACGCGGACCGACCGCGGCGCTGCCCTCCGGACAGTGCCGCACATAGTCGCACCAACCGCACAGCGGCGACGGCCGCGGCGGGAACGTCTCGTCACTCGCGTCGCCGTCGTGGAAGGCCTGATCGGCCTCGGCGCACTCGGCCGCGATCGCGTCGGCGCGGTCGAGGTGCCGCGTGAGGGTGCGCTCGTCGTGCTCCCACGCCACCACCTCGCCGGACGGCAGGTGGTGCAGCTCGACGCGGTGGCACGGCGCACGCAACGTACGCGTGGCCGCCGCGGCGTAGACGGCCAGCGCCAGCGACGACCGCGCGTCGTCGGTGCTCAGCACGTGCCGCCCGGTCTTGTAGTCGACGACGACCAGCACGCCGTCGCGTTCGTCGATGCGGTCCACGCGCCCCGACAGCGACGTGCCCTCGTGCACGACGCCGACCGTGCGCTCCACGCCGCGGGGTTCGTCGTCCGGATCCAGCCCGGAGACGTAACGCGTCACCATATCGACGGCGCGCGTACGCCACAGGCCGGCCTGCTCCGCGTCGCGGAAGCCCTCGTCACCCCAGTACTCGGCGACCAGTGACGGCACCACCGCGACGGTGCGTTCCTGCCGCGGCAACCGCCACCATGCGGCCAGCGCGTTGTGCACCACGGCCCCGACCGTGTTGTGCGCCCACGGCGGCCCCTTCGGTGGCGGCGGCCGGTCGAGGTAGCTGAACCGGTACCGGCGGGGACAGTCGAGCCAGGTCGTCAACCGGGTCGGCGTGGCTCTGTACAACCGACGGGGCATGCCGTCGAGAATGGGCCCGCTCATCACCGTCATTGTCGCACCCGTGGCGGGTGCGGCCCGCCTCAGCCACCACCCTCGATGAAGGCGCGCACCGCGTCGGCGATCAACTGCACCGCGATGGCCGACAGCAGAAGCCCCGCGATCCGCGTCACCAGCAAGATGCCGGACTCCCTGAGCACGCGCAGCAGGAAGACGCTGTAACGCATCGACGCCCACAGCGCCAGGTGAACCGCCACCACGCCGAGCGCCAGCGAGAAGTAGTCCATCCCGCCCTCGGATTCCTGGACGAACACCATCGTCGCCACGATGGCGCCCGGCCCGGCGAGCAGCGGCGTCCCCAGCGGCACCAGGGCGACGTTCGCGCTGCCGGAGCCCTCCGGATCGTCCGCCCGCCCGGTCAGCAGTTCCAGCGCGACCAGCAACAGCAGCAGACCGCCGGCCGCCTGCAACGCGGGCAGGCTGATGTTCATGTACTCGAGGATCGTGCGGCCGAACAGCGCGAACACGCTGATGACACCGAACGCGACCGCGACGGCCTGCCACGCGGCACGCTTACGCTCCGCGGCTCGCCGGTTGCCGGTCAGCGCCAGGAAGACCGGGATCGTCCCGGGCGGGTCCATGACCACGAAGAGCGTGACGAACGCCTCGCCGAACAGCTGCCCGTTCATCGGCCACCGACCCCCATCGCGAGTGCACGCAGGCGTTCCCACTGCTCCGGCGCGGTGGTGTTGACGCCCAGATCGTGGCCGGTCTTCCCGGTGCCGTGGTAGTCACTGGCCCCGGTGACCAGCAGGCCGAGGTCCTCAGCGATCCGGCGCAGGTCGCGGCGGACGATCCGGTCGTGGTTCTGGTGATCGACCTCGATGCCGTCGAGACCCGCCGCACGCAACCCGGCCATGGACGCCGCGCCCAGGACCCGCCGTGAACCCCGTCCCCACGGGTGGGCCAGCACACCGACACCACCGGCACCGTGGACGAGCCGCAGCGCTGTGACCGTCGACGGCGCGTACTTCGGCACGTAGCCGACCCGCCCCTCGGACAGGAACCGGGTGAACGCCTGCTCACGGTCGGCGACGTAGCCCTTGGCGATCATCGCGTCCGCGACGTGCGGCCGGCCGACGGACGAGGCGGTGCCCGACACCGCGGTCACCTCGTCGGCGCCCACCGGATAGCCCGCCGCCGTAAGAGCGGCCGTGATGCGGTGCAGCCGGCCCCACCGGTCGGCGCGGATCCGGTCCAGCTCCGCGCCCAGCGCCGGATCGGCGCGGTCGACGAAGTACGCCAGCAGATGCACCCCACGGCCCAGGTGCTCGGTGGAGATCTCGACTCCGCCGACGAACTCGACACCACAGCCCGCCGCCGCCTCGTGCGCGTCGTCCCAGCCCTCCAGGGAGTCGTGATCGGTCAGCGCCACGACGTCCAGACCCGCCGACGCGGCCGCGCGCACCAGCTCGGCCGGGGTGTCGGTGCCGTCCGACACCGTGCTGTGCGTGTGCAGGTCGATACGCAACACGGGCGTCCTGGGTCGTCGGGCCGGAGAACTCACAGATCGTAGCCCCGGGACAGCCACGGCGGCGGCGTTCCGTAAGGCAGCAGGTCCGCTTCGTGGCCGAGATCACGCAGATCCACGACCTCCACGTCCTCGAGCAGCAGCACCCCCGCCGTCGAGGGCGACAGCACCGCCCACAGCCAGGTCCCGCCCCAGTGCCCCGCGTACACCGCACGGTCGGCGGGCCCGTCCACGAACCACAGCGGAACCGCGCGGTTGTGCACCAGGACCTTCGCGCTGGGCTCGCCCTGCACCGCCGTCCCGGGGTCGGGGCCGTCCAGGCCGGCCAGTCCCGCGCCGAGGCCGACGCCCTGCTCCTCGCTGACCAGCACCAGATCGGCCGGGCCACCCAGCGGATTGGGGCCGCTGATCGCCACCCCCGCCGCCCGCACGCCGGTGGCGTCGTCGCCGGCGTGCACCATGGCCCCGACCACCCAGCCGTGCGGCAGCGGCCAAGGCAGCCACATCGGGACCCTGGACCGTTCGCCGAGCCGGCGCACCAGCCGCGCGGACGGCGCGACCAGCGGCGCCACCGGGTACACCTCACCGTGCCTGGCACAGACCCACCGGCTGGACCATGCACCGGGCGGACGCGGTTGATCCCCACAGCGCGGGCAGGTCGGCTCACCTTTCACAGCGCCGACGGTTCCGCGACAGCAACCGCCCGTCAAGCACCTTCCCCGTTTCCCCGGCCTCTTGGGAATGATCACGTCCCGCATGGAATTCCATGCGGGACGTGATCATTCTCGGGGTGGCGCGGGACGGAGTGGTGTGCCGTGTGGGTGAACGGCGCCGAGGGTCACCGTCCGCTCGGCGCGGTCCGCATCGAGGCGCTCGACCGCGGCATCGGGCCGCTCGGCGTCGTCTGCACGGGTCGTGAGCGTCAGGGCGATGTCGGAGACGCGGTGCGGATCGACCGGTTCCATCGACACGTGGGCCAGTGGCATCCGCGCGGCAGCGGCGTCGATCACGGCATCGGCCTCGCGCCGCTCCTGCTGTGACAGGTACTGCCAGACGACGGAGTGCCACACGACGGTCAGCACGTCGTCGCCGACGGGCTCGGCCAGCTGCGCGCGTAGCCACGTCGCGGCGCCCGCCCGGTCCACCGCGACCTCGGGGTGCCGCGCGGCGACCGCGAGCGCTCCGTCGAGGCGCCGGTACCGCTCGACGTCGTCCGGCCAGACGAACGACCGCAGCCGCAGCCTGCCTTCGTCGGACCGCGGGTCGACGGGGTCGCGGTCGCAACCGCGTCGTGCCACGATCTCGACCGGGACCGGAGTGACCGGCACCTCCACCGTCGCGTCGATCCGCACGTCGGCGTCCGGCGGCCCCCAGGACCAGCTGCCGGTGTCGATCCGGTACTCGTCGGGCAGCAGGTTGAGCCCGGCGCTGGCGCCGACCTCCAGCAGCCGGACTCGACGGCGCCCGGTCGCGGCCGCGGCCGCGTACAGTGCCACCACCAGCGGAACCGTCCGGCCCACCTCGTTGGTCTGCGGGACGATCTCGAGGTCGTGCCGTAGTTCGTCCCGGTGCCGGACCACCACGTCGACCGCGGTCTCCCACGCGTAGTCAGGGGCGCGCTCACCGCCGAGGTTGCGGTAGTACGGCTCGAGCGCCGGCGCCCGCCCGGTCAGCACCAGACGGTGCACGCCGGCCAGGAAGCGCAGTTGGACGACGTCGGCGTCGGTGGCGTCCTCCCAGCCCGCGCAGATGTCGCGCACGACGCCGCCGGCCTCCCAGTCGCCGGCCATGCCGCGCATCAGGACGCCGTACAGCGGCGCGCCCATCCGGTCACAGGCGTCCGCGTGCGAGCGGAACCGCTCGGCCAGTGTCACCGCCGACTCGCCGCGTCGAGGTCCCGCTTCCGGCCGGTCTTACACAGCATCATGCTGGCAACGCTAACGGAGTGGATGGACGGCGAAACCGGCCCATCCGCGTTCGGCTGCTGCGCAGGCGCGACGGTGATCGAGTGGAGTCGGTACCGGGACGGGAACCGCCAGGACGATCACGGCTACGACGACGCGGTCGCGGCGGCCCGCGCGGGCGACGGCTTCGTGCGGGGCGCAGCTGTCGGTGGTGCAGAACGACGACATGCGCACCATCACGTCGTGGGCGGTCAGGCGGCGCGGGTGGCTGTAGGCGTCACGACGTGGGCCGGTCGGACTGCAGTGACAGCTTCGCCAGCAGGTCGCGCGCCTGTGCGGCGTGCTGGTGCTGGCAGTAGATCTCGTACCGTGCGGCGATGGTGACGCTCTTCGAGGTGAAGTCCCGCCGGCCACCGGTGAACGCGTACCCGGCGACCCCGAAGATCGCCATGAACACCGCACCCCACGCCACGCTGAACAGGATGATCTGCGCCCAGCCCTCGTTGGTGAACAGGCCGAGCAGCAGTCCGACGAAAAGCCCGAGCCAGGCACCACTGGCCAACCCGCCCAGCGCCGCCTTGCCCCAGGTCAGCCGTCCGGTGACGCGCTCGACCTGACGCAGGTCGGTGCCGACGATGGCCAGCTGCTCGACGGGGAACTTCTGGTCGGACAGGTAGTCGACCGCACGCTGGACGGTCGGGTAATCGTCGTACGTCCCGACCACCATGCCGGTCGGCAGACCCGGAACCGGACTCACCATTGGCACACCTCCTGTCTACTGATGACAGTACCCACCTGGGCAGCGCTGATGAGCGCACTCGTCCGGTTCGCTCAGGTAACGGCGGCGGCGAGCCAGTCGGGCAGCGCCTCGCTGGTGGGCACGCCCAGCGCCAGCACCAGCGCACGGTGTGCCTTGGGCTCGTACGGCTGGACCAGCAGCCGCATGCCGGCCTCGGCGGGGGTACGGTCCGCCTTGGCCTGGTTGCAGGCCACGCACGAGGCGACGGTGTTGCGCCAGCTGCGCGATGCTCCACCCCGTGAGGTGGGCACCAGGTGGTCGATCGAGGACGCGCGCCCGCCGCAGTAGGCGCAGCGTCGCCCGTCCCGGTCGAGCACGCCGCTGCGTGACCACGGCACCTTGCGGCGGTACGGCACCCGCACGAACCGCAGCAGCCGAACCACCAGCGGTGTCGGCAGCTCACGGGTGGCTGATCGGATGAGCTTGCCGGAGTCGGCGTGCTCCATGACGGCCTTCTCGGTCAGCACGAGGATGACCGCGCGGCGGACGGGGACCACCGCGAGCGGCTCGTAGGAGGCGTTCAGGACGAGAGTGTTCACGCACGCACCTCCTCTCCGACCCGCCTGACGCAGCTCGTTGCTGACGACTCTAATGTCGTACGCCGGACAGGAGGGAGACCCGCCGGCGAATTCTGCGCCAACGGTGTCCCCTGCCGGTCGCCGTCCACGGTGCCCCGGCGGCTCCGCCGGTCACAATGGTTTTTCCTGCGGACCGGCCTCGGGCACCGCCTCACCGGCCTCGGGCACCGCCTCGCCGGCGTCGGGCACCGCCTCACCGGACACCGCGCGCCAGACCTCGACGACCCGATCCTGGACCAGGTCGACGACGTCGCGCAGCGGGAGTCCGGCGAACTCGTCCGGGCGGATCGGCTTGCCGACGCGCAACCGGACGGTGGGCCGGCGCACGATCGACGTGAGCGCACCTCCGAGGCTACGCGCGACGGAGCCGGAGCCGATACGGCGCGCGTCGTGGTGCGCGATGGGCACGACCGGAACGCCCGCTTCGGCGGCCAGCCGCCCGACCCCGAACCGGAACCGGCGTGGTGAGCCGTCCTCGGTGGCCGAGACGTCACCCTCCGGGTAGATGCCGACGACCTCGCCACGTGCCAGGGCGTCGTGCGCGGCCCGCAGCGCCACCGCGCCGGCCTGCCGCAACCCGACCTCGATCATCCCGGCCTGCCGTGCGAGCGGACCGATCGTGCGGCTCGCGAATACCTGCGACGACGCCATGAACCGGACATGACCGTGGTCGGCGCCGCAATTGGGCCGTTCGCACGGAATGCTGGGGCGCAGACCGGAGCGGTACAACGTGGCCAGCACCGGCGGCACGTCCGCGATGGTCGTGTGGTTGACGGCGAGGATCGCCGGCCCCCGCTTCGGCAGATGGTCCAGGCCCTCCGGGCGGACCCGGCCGAACAACGCCGTCAAGCCGACGGCCACGGATCCCACGAGTTCCACAATGCATGATTATGACCCGTGCCGGCGCGGACCGCCGCAACGGAGGGGTCCGACACGCCCTGGCGGACAGTCGCGGGCAACCAACCGGGCTACTTCGCGGCGACCTGCCGGGGCACAGCCAGGGTTATTGCGCGGGCAACTCGTCGACCGTCAGCACCTCGTCCTCGGCCGGCGCGGTCACCTCGACGTCGGCGCCGAAATTGCTGAAGGTCAGCACGCCCTTGCCGGCGGTGGCGCCCTTCTCCTCGAACCGCAGCGGTAGCGGCTCACCGGTGGCGGCGACCCACAGCGTTGCGCCGGTGTCCGGGAACAGCAGCCCGACCGCGAGCTTGCCGTCGACCTCGCTGACACCGGTGATCCGCGACGGAGCGGCGGCGCCGAGGACGGCCTCGGCGAAGGTGGCGCCGTCGGAGAAGATCGAGAACCCGGAGCTCGACTTCGGCGAGAGGGCCAGCCACCGGTCCCCGATGGTGGCCTCGACGTCGTCGCCGACCAGCGCCTTCATGCTCTCTTCGTCACCTCGGACGTACACGGCGCCCTGGACCGACACCAGCTTCACCGGGTTGCCCGACTTGATCGTGCCGGTGGAGCCGACGCCGACCTCGAAGACGATGTTGAGCGCGTTGCCGTCGGTGGTGGTGCCCTTGACGCGGTACGACCCGGTGGACTCCATCGCGGAGATGGCACGCTCGAGCGCCTTCTCCGGCGCGACGTCGGCGATGCCGTTCTCCGCGGCGTCGTTGCTGACGGAGATCTGCGCCAGCGGCGCGACCGAGGGGTGTTCGGATTCGCCGCCGCAGCCGGCGACGGCCACCGCAAGCAGAACGGTGGAACCGAGTGCGACCTGTCGGCGGGCCAGTGGCATCGCGGCAGACCTCGTTCGGCTCGACTCTTCAGGGCGTGCGTCGGCGGCCCGGGCGGACCGCCGTCACGGAGCATACCCCCGACAAACCGGAACGTCACCGAAACGTCACCAGACCGACGGCAGACGAATCCGGTCACAACGGTGTATCCTCGGCGCAACAACTTCATACCCACGACAGGGGAGCGCTGCAGCGCTGAGAGTGCGGGACCGACCCGCAGACCCTCGAACCTGATCCGGATCATGCCGGCGCAGGGAGTCAACACCTCGAATCAGCCGCAGCGCGTTCGCGGGCATCGCCCGTGGACGCGCTGCCGTGCGTTCAAGTGCTCCTCGCCGCGTGACGAGCCCGCCGAAAGAGGAGCCGCTCGCCATGAGAAGTCCGCAAGACCCGACACATCCTTCCAACGCGCCCACGTCCCGGATCCGCCGGTGGCGCTGGCGCACCGTCGACATCGTCGTCGCCTCCGTGCTGGCGGTGGCGTTCGGCGTGCTGTTCGCCGTCTGGAACAACCTGATCTATCCGGCCATCAGCGGCCCGTTGACCGGTTCGCCGGCGGCGCCGCTGATCGGCGGGGTGTGGCTGCTTCCCGCGGTCGTCGGCGGCCTGGTGATCCGCAGGCCGGGGGCCGCGTTGTACACCGAGGTCGTCGCCGCGACGGTCTCGATGCTGTTCGGCTCGGCCTGGGGACTGTCGGTCTTCCTGTCCGGCGTGTGGCAGGGCCTCGGCGCCGAGGTGGTCTTCGCGCTGCTGGCCTACCGGCGCTGGGGCGTCGTCGCCGCCGTGTTCGCGGGAGCCGGCGCGGGGCTCGCCATGGGCGTGTACGAGGGCTTCGTGCTGAACGCCCCCTACGCGTGGGACTGGAAGATCGTCTACACGCTGTGCGCCATCACCACCGGCGTGGTCATCGCCGGCGTCCTCGGCTCGGTACTGGTACGCGCGCTGGCCCGCACCGGCGTGCTGGCGCCGTTCGCGTCCGGCCGGGCGCAGGCCGAGGTCTGATGGCCCCGGCCAGGGTGGTCCTGCGCGGTTGGGGCTGGCGCTACGCCGGGCGCCGGGCGTGGGCGTGTCGTGGCGTCGACCTCGACATCGCGCCCGGTGAGCGCGTGCTGCTGATCGGCGCCTCCGGCGCGGGCAAGTCGACGATGCTGCGCGGCGTCGCGGGACTCCTCGACCCCGAGACCGCCGCCGAGCACGAGGGCGCGGTGCTGATCGACGGCGAACCGGCCACGTCGGTCCGGGGCCGCCTCGGCATGGTGCAGCAGGACCCCGAGGCGTCACTGGTGATGTCGCGCGCCGGCGACGACGTCGCGTTCGGCCTGGAGAACGCCGCCGTGCCGCCGGACGCGATCTGGCCGCGGGTCGACGAGGCGATGCGCCGGGTCGGCTTCGGCTACGGCCGCGACCGTGCCACGTCGGCGCTGTCCGGTGGCGAGCAGCAGCGTCTCGCGCTCGCCGGCGCGCTGGTCCGCGAGCCGGCCGTGCTGGCGCTCGACGAGCCCACCGCCAACCTCGACCCGCCGGGACGCGCGGACGTGCTGGCCGCGATCGACCGTTCGCTGACGGCCGAAGACACCACGGTCCTGATCGTGGAGCACCGCGTCGACGACGTCATGGACCTGGTCGACCGCGTCGTCGTCCTCGAACCCGGCGGGGGCGTCGCCGCGGACGGCACGCCGGCACGGGTGTTCGCCGAGCACGGCAGGTCACTGGCCGACGCCGGCGTCTGGGTGCCCGCGCCCTGGGGCCCGGCGCCGCCAGCGCACCTCCCGGGTCCCGGAGGAGCACCGCTGGCCGCGGCACGCGGCGTGTCGCTGACGTACCCGCGGACCAGCGAGCCCGCGCTGCGTCCCACCGAGTTGACCGCGCACCGCGGCGAGGCCGTGGCCGTCACCGGTCGCAACGGCAGCGGCAAGTCCACGCTCGCGATGCTGATGGCCGGGCTGCTGGCCCCGGACACCGGATCGGTGCGGCTGCTCGACGACCCCGATCGCTCCCTGCACGCGTGGCGCGCCCGCGACCTGTGCCGGCGGGTGGGCACCGTGTTCCAGGACCCGGAGCATCAGTTCCTGGCCCGTACCGTCCGCGACGAGCTGCTGATCGGCCCGCGACGGGCCCGGCTGGACCGCACGTACGCCGCCGAGCGCGCCGACGAGCTGCTGTCCCGGCTGCGCCTGGACCGGCTGGCCGAGGCCAACCCGTTCACGCTCTCCGGCGGCGAGAAACGCCGGCTGTCGGTCGCCGCGGTCCTGGCGACGGCGCCGGACCTGCTGGTTCTCGACGAGCCGACGTTCGGCCAGGACGCGCGGACCTGGGCCGAACTGCTCGACCTGTGCGTGAGCCTGCGTGCCGACGGCGCCGCGCTCGTCACCGTCACGCACGACGAGACCTTCGCCGGCGCACTGGCCGACCGCCACGTCGTCGCCGACGGCGGCACCGTCCGGGCACGCGCGGACCGTCACCCGGAGACCACGACATGGACCAGGACATGACCCTGCTGCAGACCCGCATCAGCATCGACGCCGGCGCCCCGCTGGCGCGCCGCAACCCCGTCGCCAAGCTCGCCGCCGCGTTCGTTCCGGCGGTGATGCTGCTGGTCACGGTGGACGTGGTCACCGCGGGCGTGGTGCTCGCGGCGGCCGTGGCCAGCGTCCCCGCCTGGGGCATCGGCTGGCGGGCGCTGTTCCGGCGCGCCTGGCCGCTGTCCGTCGCCGTCGTCACCGTCGCCGCCGGCAACGCCGTGTTCACCGGCACCAAGAGCGGCACGGCGCTGATCGACGTCGGCGCGCTGCTGGTGACCACGGACAGCGTTGGCGTCGGATTGGCCGCCGGCCTGCGAGTGGCCGGGATCGCGCTGCCCGGCGTGCTGGCCGTGCTGACCATCGACCCGGTCGACCTGGCCGACTCGCTGGCGCGCCAGCTGCGCGTCCCGGCACGGTTCGCCTACGGGTCGCTGGCCGCGCTGCGGCTCGCGCCGGTCATGGCCGCCGAGTGGGAGATCCTCGGCCGGGCCCGGCGCGCTCGCGGGTTCGGCGGGGACCGCAACCCGGTGACCGCGGTCCGGGTGTTCGGCGGCCGCGTGTTCGCACTGCTCGTTGGTGCCGTGCGGCGCGGTACCCGGTTGGCCGTGGCGATGGACGCCCGCGGCTTCGACGCCGTGCACACGCGTACGTCGGCGCGGCAGGCGCGTTTCGGCCGCGCCGACGCGGCGCTGCTGGCGGGCTCGGCCCTGCTCACCGCGGCCGCCGTGGTGCTGGCCGTCGCCGCCGGGACGTGGAACCCGATCCTGTCGTGACGCAGCACTCCCCGGCGGGCGACGCCGGCGCTACTCGTCCACGCGCTTCAGCAACTCGGCGACGGTGCGCAGCTCGTCGTCGCTGAACCGGCCGACGACGTACTCGCGGATACCGCGCAGATGGGTACCGCTGGTCTCGCGCAGCCGTTCGTACCCGGCGTCGGTCAGCACCGCGAAGTAACCGCGGCCGTCGCCCTCGGCCTGCACCCGCCGCACGAGCCCGTCGTCGGCCATCCGGTCCACCAGCCTGGTCAGGCCGCTCGGCGAGAGCATGACGCGCTCGGCGAGCTCCGTCATCCGTAACCGGCGCTCGTCGGCCTCGAGCAGCCGCGCCAGCACGTCGTACCACGCCAGGGACATGCCGTGGTACTCCTGCAGATCGGCTTCGAGGCGGCGCAGCACGCGAGCGTGAACGCGGATGAACAGCCTCCACACTTCGAGCTGTTCAGGGGTGACGCGGAGGTCCGCGCCGTCGGTGGCTGTCATGGGTCCCACATCCTAAGCCGCCCGGCCCCGAACGTGGGGACACCCGGCATCGCCGACATAGCATCGGGGGCATGACTGCGCTCCCTTCCGTCGAGGACGTCAACGCTGCCCTCGCGGGTGTCCAGGACCCCGAGATCAAAAAGCCGATCACCGAGCTCGGCATGGTCAAGTCGGTCGACGTCGCCGACGACGGGAGGGTGACCGTCGAGGTCTACCTCACCATCGCCGGCTGCCCGTTGCGCGACACGATCACCCGCGACGTCACCGCCGCGGTGATGGCGCTCGACGGGTCGACGTCGGTGGACGTCCAGCTCGACGTGATGTCCGACGAGCAACGCAAGGAGCTGCAGAAGCAGCTGCGCGGCGGCGCTCCGGAGAAGGAGATCCCGTTCACCAAGGCGGACTCGCTCACCCGGATCTACGCGGTCGCGTCCGGCAAGGGCGGTGTCGGCAAGTCGTCGGTCACCGCGAACCTGGCCGCGGCCATGGCGGCCGACGGCGTCTCCGTCGGGCTCGTGGACGCCGACATCTACGGCCACTCCGCGCCGCGGATGCTCGGCGTCGACGGGGCACGACCCACCGTCGTCGACCAGATGATCATGCCGATCCCCGCCCACGAGGTGAAGCTCATCTCCACCGAGATGTTCAAGAAGGATCGCGACACCCCGGTCGCCTGGCGTGGGCCGATGCTGCACCGGGCGCTGCAGCAGTTCCTCACCGACGTGTTCTGGGGCGACCTCGACGTCCTGCTGCTCGATCTGCCGCCCGGTACCGGCGACGTCGCCATCTCGCTCGCGCAGCTGCTGCCCAACGCCGAGATCGTCGTCGTCACCACCCCGCAGCTTGCCGCCGCCGAGGTGGCCGAGCGCGCCGGCTCCATCGCGATCCAGACGCATCAGCAGGTGGCCGGGGTCATCGAGAACATGTCCTACATGCCGTGCCCGCATTGCGGCCCGGAGCACCGCATCGACGTCTTCGGCACCGGCGGCGGTCAGAGCGTCGCCGACGGGCTCGCGCGGCGGCTGGGCGCGAACGTCCCCATGCTGGGCGAGGTGCCGCTGGACATGCACCTGCGCGAGAGCGGCGACGACGGCAAGCCGCTGGTGCTCAGCGAGCCGGACGCCCCCGCGTCGGTCGCCATGCACGACATGGCGCGGCGGCTGTCGCACCGCCAACGCGGCCTGGCCGGGATGTCGCTGAGCCTCTCGCCCAGCTCCTGACCGCTCCTCCGCGTCGGCCCCGCCCCCGCCCCTGCGCGTTGGTCACCTGATCGTCGTTTGCTCACCTGATCGTCGTTTGCTCACCTGATCGTCGCTTCCGGAGCGATCAGGTGACGACGCGCGATGACAATTGGGAGGTCACATGGACGGTGCTGCACCTGATCGCGTCTCGGATCGCGGACGGGAAACGATCAGGTGACGTACTCGCGGCGAGAGACGCCGGTACGGCACCTGATCAACAAACCGCGCCCCGGTCACGACACCCCGCGCCCGTTCACGACGAACCGCACCCGGTCACGACGAACCGCACCCGGTCACGACACTCCGTCGGACACCACACCGTCGGCGTCGACGTCCACCAGGCGATCGCCCACGCGCAGGTTGCGCAGCCGCGCCTCCGGGTCGACGCCGTCCAGCTGCGGCGCTGCCGTCACGGTGCCGTCCAGCGCCACGTCGACGCCGAACAGCCCTTCGACCACCAGCGCCGCCCATGATCCCGCCGACGAGCACGCCCAGTCGATCAGGTACGGGTACTGTGGTGGCGCCTTCGCCGCACCGCCGTTGACCGGCTCCGCGGCCTCTTCCACGAAATGCGCCTGCCCGGGCGGTCCCTGGTTGGCAGTACGTGCCAGCCCCGGCAGCCACCCCGCGACGACGTCCGCGCGGCCCAGCTGGATCAGCGCCCGCGCCGCGTCCGCCGGCCACGCCGGGTAGGCGCCGTTCCACTGATGGTCCGGGCGCAGGCTGAACGACGCGTCGTCGTCGTACGGCGACAGCGCACGCATCCACGACGGTGTCTGCAGCTCCCGCACGAAGAACGCCACCATCTCGGCACGCTCACGCTCCGGGAGGTCCCGCCCGATGGTCGTGCCGACGGTGGCGAAGTCGTAGCAGTGCCGCACCGGCACCATGCGCCCGTCGGGCTGGCGCGCGTTCCAGTACCCGCCGCCGTCGACGTACAGCTCGCGCACCTGCGTCAGCAGCTCGTCCGCGCGCGCCCGCAGGTCGGCTGCTTCCGCCGTGCGGCCACGGAACCCGGCGACGTCCGCCGCCGCCCGCATGCACCACACGTTCGCGGCGTTCAGCGAGGCCACCTCGTGCACGTACGAGCTGACGCACTCCAGCAGGTTGTCGATCTCGCCGTAGTCGGCGAGCGCATGAGCGCCGCGGAAGGACTCCCACGCCGTCGCCCAGTCCCGCAGGTGCTCGGCCACCGGGCGGCGCGGCCCGTCCGAGGCCGCCAGTTCCACGTCGAGGAAGTCGCGCCGTCCGTTCCACCGGACGTAGTCGCGCACCAGCCGCGTCATCGCGTAGTCGTTGACGGAGTACCAGTAGCCGGCCGGGCCGCCGGTGAGCCACTCGGTGCCGAAGTGCCGGTGGATGTCCAGGGCGATCCAGTGCTCGAGCTGGCGCCGCATCGGTTCCGGGTCCAACTGCGCATGCACCATCGAGCTGAGACTGAAGTCCCAGATGAACGTGGTGGTCTGCCAGTACCGCGGTGTCAACGTGTCGTAGACGCGGCCCAGGACGCTCGCCGGGTTGTCGCGGCGGAACCAGATCACGCCCAGCACGCCCCACCAGTACAGCCGGCGCACCGCGTCGTTGCTGGTCTCGAGCACCGGGACGTGCCCGCTGAACCGGTCGTTCCCGGGCGTGAACGCGGCCTCGAGGGTGGCGTTCCACCAGGCTCGTGTGGCGTCGATACGCCCGGGCACGTCCGCGGCGGCCTCGTCGAAGGCGGCCAGCGCCGCGGCCTCGTCGCCGTCGATCACGTGGACGTAGCCGAACCGGTACGTCTCTCCTGCGGCGACGTCCGCGGTCACCTCGACCGTGCGGTCGAGCACCCGGGCTCCGGGCACGTCGACGCCCTGCACGCTGACCGCTGAGCCCGCCCGCGCCCGGCCCACCAGCGCCGCGCGGCCGTCGGCGGGCGTCAGCGTGTTCGGCTCCGACGGCGGCACCGGCTGCGTCCATCCGCCGGTCGAGCGGGTGACCGTCGACGCGGCGGACAGTCCCAGGCGTACGTTCCGGGGCCGGTCCGACGTGTTGGTCACCTCGACGGCCATCACGACGCCCTGGGTGTCCGGCGGCATCGCCGTCACCGTCGTGATCGACAGGTCACCCAGCCGGGCCCACCGCAGCACTCGGTCCGGGCGCCACCGCGTCGACACCGGCTCGCCGAACGACCGGAACAGCCGCCCGTCCACCGACAGCACGCCGGTGACGGTGTCGCCGTGCGAGAACGGCGGCACGTTGACGCTGCGCACGCCGGTGACATCGTGGTCCACCTGGGCCGCGCCGAGACCGTTGGTCAGCCCCGGCGGGTTGACCATGTCGTCGAATCGCTGCCGGACGACGTCACCGTCGAAGTCGTCCACCCGGGGGATGAACCGCTCAGCCATCACAGTCCGATCTGTCGTCGTGGCATCAACGCGAGGGTGCGGACAGGTCGACGGGACCGCCGACGGTCGGGTCGGCCCAGTCGGTGTTCGGCAGCAACGGGTACCAGCCCGGCCGCCCGGGGTCGCGGTCGTACGGGTAGCCACCCAGCTCGCGATAGAGCTCGGCGTACTCGGCCACCTTGTCGCGGTCCAGCGTCACCCCCAGCCCGGGCCCGGACGGCACGTCGATCGCGCCGTCGCGGTAGCTGAACATCCCGCCGTCGACGACGTCGTCGGCGAGGTGGTGATAGTGCGCGTCGGCGGCGAACGACAGGTTCGGCACGACCGCGCCGAGGTGCAGCATCGTCGCCAGCTGGATGCCCAGCTCGCCGGAGGAGTGCACGGCGACGCCGAGCTGGAACGTCTCGCACACGCCGGCGGCGCGCACGCAGGCACGGATGCCTCCCCAGAACGTCGTGTCCAGCAGGATGATGTCGACCGCGGGGTCGCGGACGTTCGCGGCCAGCTGCTCGAAGTTGACGACGACGGTGTTGGTGGCGATCGGGACCGTGGTGCGCTCGCGCACCCGGCGCAGTCCGTTGAGCCCGTAGGTCGGGTCCTCGACGTAGTCGTTGTTCAGGCCCTCGATGCCCTTCGCGAACCGGATGCCGTCCTCCGGCGACAGCGCCGCGTTCGGGTCGTGCCGCAGCCGGTCGTCCGGGAACGCCTCGGCCAGCGCCCGGTAGCACGACAGCTCGTACTCCGGCGCGAACACGCCGCCCTTGAGCTTGTGCACGGTGAACCCGTGCTGCTGCTTCAGCTCACGCGCGTGCTCGACGAGCTGCTCCGGGGTCCGCACCTCGCCGCTGCCGTCCGGCGCGGGGTAGCGGAAGAACAGGTAGCTCGCGAACGGCACCCGGTCGCGCACCCGGCCGCCGAGCAGCTCGTGCACGGGCACGCCGAGGTGGCGGCCCTGTAGGTCGAGGCAGGCGAACTCGACGGCCGCGAGCAGCTGGGTGCGGTTGTTGTACAGGCTCGCGGTGGGGTTGGCGAGCATGAACCGCAGGACCTCGGTCCGCGCCGGGTCGTGTCCGATCAGGTAGTCACGCAGCGCCCGGACCGCGTCCTCGGCGCTGTGCCCTCCACCACCCATCTCGCCCAGGCCGACGAGCCCGTTGTCCGCCTCGACCTCGACGATGGTGCGGACGAACCGGCCCCAGTGGGCTCCGTTGCTGTGCCGAAGCGGCGCCTGCAACGGGACGGTCACCGTGGTCGCTCGGATGTCGACGATCCGCATGCCCTACTCCTCCCCCGTGTTCTCTTCCGGCAGCGCGACCCCCAGCGCCGCCATGACACCACCGTCGATCAGCAGATCCGTTCCGGTGACGAAGCTTGCTCCGGGCCCGGCCAGATAGGCGACGGCGTCGGCCACCTCGGCCGGCTGCGCGACCCGGCCGACCGGGTGCGTCCGTCCCCACTCGCCGACCACCTCGTCACCTCCGCGGCCACCGCCGAAGCGCTCGGCCGCCGTACGAAGCATCGGCGTGTCCACCGACCCCGGGCAGACCGCGTTGACGCGGACACCGTCGGCTGCGTGGTCCACCGCCATCGCTTTCACCAGCGACAACAGGGCGCCCTTGGTCGCGGCGTACGCGGCGATGCTCTCGTACCGTTCGGCCAGCTCGGCGGCGCACCTGCGCACGTCCTCGTCGGAGGCCACGTCCAGCGGCGTCGGCACGACGGTCCAGCCCTCGTCGTGCGCGCGGGCGCCGAGGCGCTCCAGAGCCGCCGCGTCGCGGTCCACGGCGACGACGGTGTCGCCGTCCGCCGCCAGCCGCTCGACGACCGCCAGGCCGATCCCGGCGGCCGCGCCGGTCACCACGGCCACATTCGTCATCGTGTCTCCCTAGAACTGCCCGAGGTTCAGGCCCCGGGTGAAGAAGCGCTGCGTCGACAGGAACAGCACGACCGTCGGCACCGAGACCAGCAGCCCGCCGGCCAGGACCGTCGGCAGCTGCGAGCCGCCGTACGTGCTCTGCATGCCGGTCAGCGCCGTCATCAGCGGGCGTACCTCGTCGGACTGGCTCAGCGTCAGCCCGAGCAGCAGGTCGTTCCACACGAACGTGGCCTGCAGGATGAACACCGCCACCAGGGCGCTGGCGGACATCGGCAGGTAGATCCGCCAGAAGATCCGCCAGGTCGACGCGCCGTCCACCACCGCGGCCTCGAAGACCTGATGCGCGATCCCGCCGAGGAAGTTGCGCATGACCAGGGCTGAGAACGGGACGCTGATGGCGACGTAGACCAGGATCATGCCCAGCCGCGAGTCGTACAGGCCGACCTCGGCGTAGCCGACGAACAGCGGCAGCACGATCATCTGCAGCGGGAACACGGTGCCGCCGAACACCAGCACGAACCAGAAGAAGCCGTGCCGGAGCCGCAGCGCCACGATCGCGAACCCGAGGGCCGCGCCGACGAGCACCGCCACCGCCGGGCCCAGCACGCTGTAGATCGTGGTGCTGACGACCGCGTCGCCGAGCCCGGCCCGCTCCCACGCGTCGGCCAGGTTGTCGAACAACGCGAAATCGGCCAGCGGCTTCCACACCTCGTCCGAGACGTATCCGGCCATCGGCTTGGACGCGTTGACCAGCAGCAGGTACAGCGGAGCGAGCCAGACCAGCCCGAGCAGGCCCAGGAACAGCGGGCGCAGCACACGAGACATCGTCATCACCCTCAGATCTCGTGCTTGGTGGACAACTGGCGACGCAGGTACGTGATCGCCGCGACGAGCGTCACCACGGTCAGGAACAGCGCCACCGCCGAACCGGCCCCGTAGGCGCTGCTGACGAACGCCTCGCGGTACATGGTCAGCGCCAGCGTCTCGGAGTTGCGGCCCGGCCCGCCTTCGGTCATGGCCATGACGATGTCGAACGTCTTCAGGCTGGCCACCAGCGCCAGGCCGACCACCACCGTCGTCAGCGGCCGCAGCATCGGCCAGAGCATGTGCCGGAACATCCGCCACCCCGACGCTCCGTCGAGCCGGGCCGCCTCGAGCGGCTCCTTCGGGATCGACTGCAACCCGATGACGAACAGCAACGCGTTCACGCCGGTCTGCTGCCAGGCCCACGCACCGATCATCATCAGCGTGTTCAACGGCTCGTCGAGCAGCCAGCGGCTGTCGGCGCCGGGCAGCCCGAGCCCGTCCAGCGCCTGGCTGAGCCCGCCGCCGTTCTGCAGCACGAACGTCCACACGACGCCGACCGCGACCGGCGAGACCGCGTAGGTCAGCAGGAACGGCAGCCGGAACCATGCGCCGAAGCGCATGTCGTGGGTGAGGACGGCGATGAGCAGGCCCAGCCCGACCGGCACGGTGATCGTGCCCACCACCCACATCAGCGTGTTGCGCATCGAGGTGGTGAAGTTCGGGTCGGCGAACATCTCGGTGTAGTTCGCCCACCCGACCCACTCCGGCGAGCCCAGGCCGTCGTACTCGGTGAAGCTGATGGCCGCCGTCCACAGGAACGGCAGGTACAGCAGCACCGCCACGAACAGGATCGCCGGCAGGCTGAACGCCCGCGCCGACCACCGGTACGGGCCGCCTCGTCTCCGCCCGCGCCCGGTGGCGCCCGGCCCGCGCCCGGCGGTGGTGCGGGCGGGCGCGGGCGTGCTCAGCCCCGTCATCGTCGTCTCCCCCAGTTGCGGCTGTGTCGGCGGCGGGTTGTCAGCCCTGTTCGCTCCAGTACGCCTCGGCCTCGGCCTGGATCGTCTCCAGGTGCGGCATCGGGTCGCCCGGGTTGGTGACGAACGCGCTGAACTCGTCCAGCGCCACGGTGAGGATCGGCTGCGGCGTTGCCTCGAAGTACCGCTCGAGCAGCTGGTATCCGTCAGTGCCCGCTTCCTCGTTCAGCGTGGCGAGCTCCTCGTCGTTGATCAGGGCCTTCGGATTGAACGAGACGTCGCCGCGCGCGTTCGCCCACGCGGTCTGCGCTTCCTCGGTGAACCACCAGGACGCGTACTGCAGCGCGGTGTCCTTGTTCTCCGCGTCCTTGGCGGTGCAGATCGGCGAGGTCTCGAAGATCAGCGACTGCTTGCCGAGGTCGGGGTTGACGTTCGGGATCGTGAAGAAGCCGTAGTCCTCGCCGGCGACCATGTCGACGGAGTTGAGCTGGCCGCTCAGGAACGTGCCGAAGTTGATCATCGAGACGGTGCCGGCCTTGAGCTGCTCCTGCGGCGGCGTCTGGTCACCCGGGTCGCCGAAGTAGCCCGCGTCGAGCATCTTCCGCCAGCGGTTCATGACGTCGACGACGCCCTGATCCGTGTAACTGGCCTCACCCGTGGACAACGCCTGGTACAGCTCCGGATCGGTACCGGCCAGCAGGGTCTGGAACCACACGAACGAGAACAGGATGTTGGTCTCGTAGAACGGCGTCTCGCCCGCGGCCACCAGCGTGTCCGCCGCGTTCATGAGCTGGTCCCAGGTCTTGGGCTCCTTGATGCCGTGCTCGGCGAAGATCTTCTTGTTGTAGTACATCACCCAGTACGCGGCGTTCATCGGCACGCAGTACTGCTCCTCGCCGACGGTGAAGTTCTTCCGCAGCTCGGCGGGCACGTTGCCGTCGTCGATGGCCTGCTGCCAGATGTCCGTCGTCGGCGCCACGAGATCCTCGGCGACGAGCTCCTCGAGCTGGCTGCCCGTGTGCCAGGTGAACAGCTCGGGCTTCTCGTCGGTGCGGAACGACTGCTTGATGAACGCGTTGTACTGTTCCGCGTCGGAGTACCCGGTGAACTCGAGCCCCAGCCCCAGGCTGTGCTCGGACACGTCCGAGACCTGCAGGAACTGCGGCTCCCACGCGGCCTTGTCCGTGTAGAACGAGACCGTGCCAGGCGCCTCGGAACCGCCGTACTCGCCTTCGCCCTCCCCGCCACAGGCCGCCAGGACCAGCGCCGACGCAGCCAGCCCGGCCACCGTCGCGCTGTATCGGAGTCTCACGTTGAACCACCTCGTGTGCCGTTGATGAATGACGTGCGGACGTGCCGGCCGATCGGCGTGGAAGCCTTGGCCGGGGTCAGATCTCCGTGCCCTGGTCCCGGGCCCGGATTGCCTCGATGACGTTCGTCAGGTGATCGTGCGTGGCGCGGTAGGCGCCGTCGACGTCGCCGTCGAGGACGGCTCTCGTGATCGTCCGGTGCTCGGCGAAGTCCTCGGACTCGTTTCCGTGCAGGCGGAGAATCTCTTTCTGCTCGTGCGCGTGGACGAGGACGATCGAGTCCACGACCTCCGCGAGCACCGCGTTGCCGGCGGTGTGTGCCAGCGCGCGGTGGAAGTCGAGATTGACCAGCCACAACCGGTCACGTTCATGGGTGAGGCACTGCTCGGCCTCGGCGAGCTTCTCCGACAGCAGGGCGCTGCCCTCGGCGTCACGGACGCGCGCGGCCTGCGCCGCGATCGGAGGCTCGATGACGCGGCGCGCTTCCAGCAGGTCGATCAGCCGCTCTGCGGTCAGGAGCTGGCTGTGCGGGTTGGGCAGCACCGAACGGTGCACGTTCGCGCCGACGTACACGCCGGAGCCGTGCCGGAGCACGACGACCCCCATGGCCTCCAGCCGGCGCAACGCCTCGCGCAGGGTCGGCACCGCCACCTCGAAGCGCTCCGCCAGTGCCCGGACCGTGTCCATCTGCGCGCCCGGCTCGAGCCCCTGGGAGTAGATGAGATCGACCACCCCGGCGGCCAGCTCGTCGGCCAGCGTGCGCCGGCTCACCTCTCCGGTGGTCACGGTCGACTCCTTGGCTGGTCAGGGCGCGATCGGCGCTCGCAAGTCCGTCGGGTGCCCGGAGCGGCGTCCACGGACACCCGACAGATTGATTAGATCACCAGATCAGTTGCCTGTCGACGCTCGTAATGCAATCGAAACGTGACGAATGGACAACATCCTGTCATACCGGTGAACATACGGATTCACACGTGCGAACGGCCGCGACGAGTCGCCCGGACCTTGGTCATGATCATCAACGTTTCGCCCCGTCATGGTGGGGTGGATCGTTGATGATCACGGAGGTGACACGGGGCCATCGGTATCACCGTGGGCGGACCCGTCGGGTGAGCCCGTCGGGTGGACCCGTCGGGTGGACCCGACGGGTGGGCTCGTCGGGGCTGGTGTCAGGTGGCGTCGGGGTCGAACCGTGGCGCCTCGGCGCCGGCCCTGACCGTGTCCGGATCCGCCGCGGCGGCGCCGTCGCTCACGGTGTCCGCCGAGTCCGCCGCGGACGGGGCGGACTCGGCGGCACCCGCGCCGTTCGGGTTCACCTCGGAGCCGTTCGGGCTCACCTCGGAGCCATCTCCGCCGGCGTCGGCATCGGTTCCGCCCGAGCCGGTGGAGTCGCCGGAGGCGTCCGAGCCGGTGGCCGTCCCGGTCTTGCGTGACGTCCGCTCCACCGACCCGTCCGACCGGGAGCCGTCGCGCGACTTGCCGTTGGTGGCGTGGCCGTTCTTCGGCTCGTCCTCGATGCCGAGGTCGTCCAGACCGAGGTCGACGCCGTCGAGCACCTTCTTGCGGACGAACGACTGCGGGTTGCGCAGGTCCGAGAGCGTGCGCAGGTCGTCCTCGTCGATGCCGAGGTCACTGACGCTGCCGGAAAGGTCACGTCGCGCGTTGGCGACCATGGTGCGCAGGTCACGGACGAACGAGGCCGCCTGCTTGGCCATCGCGGGTAACCGGTCCGGCCCGAAGACGAGCAGTGCGACGACGAGAATGACGAACACCTCGCCGATACCGATATCGAACACGCCGCTCCAGCTCCCAGCTCGGTCGGGCTCTCAGCCACTCGGGCGATCGTGCGATCCAGCTTACGTGGCGCGTCAACCGACCGCCGCATCGAGGGTCACCGTGAACTCCAGGACCTCGTCGTCGCGCTGCACCGTCAGCGTGACGTCGTCGCCGGGCTGGTGTGCCCGCAACCGCACGATGAGCTCCGCCGGGCTGCGCACCCGCTCGCCGTCGATCTCGACGATGACGTCGCCCGACCGGATGCCGACGTCGTCGGCGGGCCCGCCGGGCGTGACGCCCGGACCGTTCTCGCCGTCGTCGGCCACCTGCGCGCCCGGGCCGCCGTAGCCGTTGTCGAGCAGCACGCCCATGATCGGATAGACGGCCTCACCGTCGCTGATCAGCTGCTCGGCGGTCCGGCGCACCTGCTCGATGGGGATCGCGAACCCGAGACCGATGCTGCCGGCCGTGCCGCCGGCGCCGAGCGAGGCGATCGCGGAGTTCACCCCGATGACGCGCCCGGCGCTGTCGACCAGCGGACCGCCGGAGTTGCCCGGATTGATCGCGGCGTCGGTCTGCAACGCGTTGATGTACGACTGCGACGCCGGCCCGCCCGCGGTCACCGGGCGCTCGAGGGCCGAGACGATGCCGCTCGTCACGGTCGCGTCCAGCCCGAGCGGGCTTCCGATGGCCACGACCGGGTCACCGACCGCGACCGAGCCGGAGTCGCCGAAGACCACGGGCGTGAGGTTGTCGGCGTCGATCCGGAGGACCGCGACGTCGTAGCTGGGGCTGCTGCCCACCACCTCGGCCTCGAACCGCCGGCCATCGAACAGCGTCAGCCCGACCGTGCCGTCGTCGGCGGCGGAGACCACGTGGTTGTTCGTCAGGATGTAGCCGTCTTCGGCGATCACGAACCCGGACCCGGCGGCGTCGTTCACCTCGACGGACACCACGCTGGGCAACACGCTGGCCGCGACGCCCGCGACGGACTCGGGCGGGCGCCTCTCGAGCCCGGTCGGGTCCGCGCCGATGACCGTCATCGTGTCCGTGGAGCCCTCGGACTCGTCGAACCGGTCGGCGACGAGCCCGCCCGCGGCTCCGGACGCCACCGCCACCGCGAGCAGCGCCGGCACCATCCGCCCGCGGCGGCGTCGCGCCGGCTTCGCGCCTCCCGCGCCCGCCGCCGTGGCTGCCGCGGGCGCCGTGTCCGCCGCCGGCGTGGGCGTGGGCGTGGGCGTGGGCGTGGGCGTGGGCGTGGAGGAGGCTCGCACCGCATCGGCCTGGACGTCGGCGAAGCGCCACGTCCCGCCCGCCCACGGGTCGGCACCCTGGCACCGCGCCGAGGCGATGTCACCCAGACTCGTCCAGCCCGCCTTCATGAGGCCATTGTTCCAGCGCCGGCGGCCGCTGCCCAACGCGTCTGACGCGCACTCGCCGCCGCACTCGCCGCCGCGCTCGCTCTCCGCGCTCGCTGTGTGCGCGGTTCGATCGACGGGTCCGAGCCGAAGGGCGTTCAGCCGAACGGGTTCAGCCAGGAGCCGACGCGCTGCGCACCACGGCCGATCCGGTCGAACAGGCCGTCGTCCTTCTCGGCGGGTTCGCTCACCCGCTCCGGCGGCATCCGGTCGATGAGGACCTCGACCATGTGCATCGGCGCCTCGGCCACCACCGTGATGACGTGCTCGCCGGTGGACCAGGTCAGCCGGGCCGGCGGCCCCGGACGGGTGTAGACGAGACCGTCACCGTATTCGGTGGCGGTGTAACCGTCGAGCTGCTCTCGGTCGAGACGTCCGGGCTGCTGGAACACCGACACCGTCATGACGCCGTCGGAGTAGCTGAGCTGGACCGCGTCGCCGAGCCGCCGCGCCTCGTACAGCACCATGCCGCCGGACAGCGTCGGCGGGCAGTGCCAACCCTCGTCGCGCAGCCGCTCGATGTCCGACCACCGCAGCATCGACGTGTCCGGGTCTAGCGTCTCGGTGTCGCCGGCGGTCTCGAACTCGCAGCACATGTCCGCGCCGCCGATGGAGATGTCGACGAAGGCGCTGGCCCCGAGCGGGTAGCCGTCGCGCGCGAACGACTCGCGGCGCAGCGACAGCGCGGTCTCACGGTCCAGCCACAACCGCACCGCGACACTGCCGTCCGAGCGCCGCGCCTCCACCACGTCGGTGCTGCGCCCCGCAACCGTCGCGGTTCCGGCCATCCGCACGTTGTACGCGTCCAGCAGCAGGTCGACCGGGTCGTCGCCGGCGAGCCAGTTCGTGGTGCTGTGGCCCTGCAGGATGGCCGACTGCTCGTTGTGCAGGCCGACCTCGGTCTCGCCGCCCGCAGCGTGGCGGACCTGCACGATGGCGCTGGTGGACGTGGCCGATTTCGTCAGCGCCGACCACGTGGACACGTACTGGGTTCCGGTGTAGGAGACCTGCTCGCCGGCGCCGGCCGACTGGTGCAGCAGCTCGACGGCGCGCGGGTCGTCCCCGATGTCCAGTGGCGTCGCCGTCGGTGCGGGGATGAACACGGCCAGCGCGCTGACCAGCATCGGGACGGCGAGCACCGGCAGAACCATCGCGGCCAGGCCGCCGGAGCCGCCCGGTGCCGCCCACCGGTGGTGGATCACCAGCCGGCCCCCGTGGATCCGGTGTTGCCGACGTTGCCCACCAGCAGAGATGCCGACTCGACGAACGGCAGCCCGCCGGTGGAGCGGGCGTGCTCGAACGTGAAGTCCTCCATCGGCGGGACCACGCTGGCCGGCGTCGCCGGCGGCTCGGTGGTTCCGGACTGCCCGCCCAGCGCGGCGAACACCACGAGCATCGCGCCCGTGGTGCACATGCCCAGCGCGGCCACTCGGACCGTGCGGGTGCGCCGGGACGTGCGCCGTTGCGGTCCGGGACGGCCGTCGGCAGGACCCGCCGGTGGCCGCGAGCCGCGCGGGCGCCAGTTCGCCACCGGCGCGGACAGACCGGTGCCCTGGGGCGGTTCGGGCGGCAGCGGCTCGCCCGGCTCGGCCAGCGCGAGCAGGTTCTGGACCAGCTGCTCCGACGGTTCCGTGTCGGGCAGCGAACGCAGCGCGTTCCTGGCGTGCCGCTCGGACTCGACGGCGTCACGGCAGGTGGCGCATTCGGTCAGGTGGACGAGTGCGCGGTCGCGTTCGTCGTGCTCGAGCCGGTCGTCGACGAGATCGCTGATCCGCTCGTCGAGGTGTCTCATGCCGGCTCCCCGTGACCACGTGGGGTTCCCGGCTGCCCGGTGTCGCCGTCGAGACCACTGGCGTCGAGACCACTGACGTCGAGACCACTGGCGTCGTCGGGCGCGCGGTGCTCCAGCGCCGCCCGCAACTGGGCCCGGCCACGATGGATGCGGCTGCGGACGGTGCCGAGCTTGATGCCCAGCGTCGCGGCGATCTCTTCGTACGACAGACCCTCGACGTCGCACAGCACGACCGCGACCCGGAAGTCGGGCGGCAGCGCGTCCAGAGCATGGTGGATGTCGGCGTCGAGCATCCGGTCGGACAGTGCGCGTTCGGGTGTCGGCTCGCGGCCCTGGAGGCGTTCGGCGGCGTCGTCGGCGAGCGCGTCGAAGCGGATGCGCTGCTTGCGCCGGACGGTGTCGAGGAACAGGTTGGTGGTGATGCGGTGCAGCCAGCCCTCGAACGTCCCCGGCGTGTACGACGACAACGACCGGAACACCCGGACGAACACGTCCTGGGTGAGATCCTCGGCGTCGTGGGCGTTGCCGGTCAGCCGGTAGGCGAGCCGGTACACCCGCGCCGAGTGCTGGCGGACGATCTCCTCCCAGCTGGGCGGCGTCCACGCAGCTGCGGTATCCGCATCGGCCACCAGGGGACCTCCCTCGACAGGGCTCGTCGACACGAGCGTTGTCACCATCGTGACTCATCGCTCCTTTCCCGGCCAATCAGGGAAACCACCGATCCGTCCCCCGATGTTCCTGCGCAGTCAACGCGCCGGACCCGCCCGCGGGTTCCACGCCGGCACGGATTCCGGCATGCCGCACTCGACCGCAGCGCCCCGGAACGCTCTAAGCTCGGCGGTGACACATTCGCCGGGCATGCCGGGACACTCGCAGGAGGCCGTCATTTCTACGGGCAGCACCACCGCCATCACGCCGGAGTCGTGGGCCTACGCGGAGGCCTATCTGGACGAGGACCAGGCGGCCGCCCGCGCCCGCCAGCGCGCCGCCGAGGTCGGCGCGGTGCCGGTGGGTCAGGGCGGCGCGGCCGCACTGCGCCTGCTCGCCGCGACCCTGGAGGCACGCACGGTCGTCGAGATCGGGACCGGGGCCGGCGTCTCGGGGCTGTACCTGCTCGCGGGTATGCGCGACGACGGCGTACTGACCAGTGTGGACATCGAGTCGGAGCATCACCGCCTGGCCCGTGAGGCGTTCGCGGAGGGCGGGTTCGCCGCGAATCGGGTGCGGCTGATCGCCGGCGCCGCGCTCGAGGTTCTGCCGCGCCTCACCGACGGCGCCTACGACCTCGTCTTCTGCGACGCCGACAAGGCGGAGTACGGCGACTACCTCGACCAGGCGCTGCGGCTGCTGCGCCCGGGCGGCGTCGTCGCCTTCGACAACGCACTGTGGCACGACCGGGTGGCCGACCCGGCCCAGCGTGACCCCGAGACGGTCACGATCCGTGAGCTGTGCCGCACCGTGCGCGAGGACGAGCGGCTGATGCCGGCGCTGCTGCCGGTCAGCGACGGGATGCTGGTCGCGGTCAAGCGTCCGCAGTGACTCCGCGGCGCCGCGGGTGACTCGCGCAGCAATAGTCGCGATTCGGCGCCTGATCACCGCCGCGCCGGGGCAATATTGATACGTGCCCACTCTCGTCCGTCCCACCGTCGACGTTCACGACTCCTGGCTCGAGGCCGTCGGAGAGCCCGGCTACGAGCCCCGCTGGCTCGATGACCTGCAGCTCGCCGACATGGTCACGCCGGAAGGCTTCGCCACGTACGTCAGCCGCCAGCTCGACGACGAGCACGACGCCGCGGTGCGTTCCCGCGGCATGGTCCCCTCGACGCACCTGTGGTTCGTCGACGGGAAGATCTTCCTCGGCCGGCTGTCCATCCGGCACCGGCTGACCCCGTGGCTGCGCGACTACGGCGGGCACGTCGGCTACGACGTCCGCCCGTCCGCCCGGCAGCAGGGGCACGCCACCGAGATGCTGCGCCAGGCCCGGCCCTGGGCGGCCGAGCTGGGTATCGACCCGTTCCTCGTCACGTGCGACACCGGCAACGTCGCCTCACGCAAGGTCATCGAACGCGCCGGTGGGGTGTTCGAGGACGAGCGCAACGGCAAGCTGCGCTACTGGGTGCCGTCCACGTCGTGACGGGAGCCGTGACCGGAGCGTGGCCCTCGGCGCTCCCCCGGGCGCCGCGGCCAGCGTCTCACGGGCCGGTGCGGACGCGTTGGCGGTGCGTGTAGACGTTCATGCCGCCGGCACGGACGAACCCGACGAGGGTCAGCCCGCACTCGTCGGCCAGGTCGACGGCGAGACTCGAAGGCGCGGACACGGCGGAGAGCATCGGCACGCCCGCGGCCGCCGCCTTCTGCACCAGCTCGAACGACGCCCGTCCGCTGACCTGGAGCACGTGCCCGGCCAGCGGCAGCCGCCCGGAGCGCAGCGCCGCCCCGACGACCTTGTCGACGGCGTTGTGCCGGCCGACGTCCTCACGCGTCACGATCAGCCGGCCGGAGGCGTCGAACAGGCCCGCGGCGTGCAGGCCACCGGTGCGGTCGAAGACCCGCTGCTCGGCGCGCATCAGCTCCGGCAGCGCGGACACGGCGGCGAGGTCGACGCGGGTGAGGTCGCCGGACAGCGGCCAGCGCAGCGCCGCGTGCACGTCACTCACCCGGTCGGCCCCGCAGACGCCGCAGGCGCTGGTCGTCGCGAACGCACGCGGCCGCGGCGGCGCGACGCCCTCGGCGAGGGCGACGTCGACGGTGTTGTCCTCGTCGACGCACTCTTTCATGCCGGCGATGTCCGCCTTGTCGGCGACGGCGCCCTCACCGACCAGCCATCCGGCCACGAGGTCGAAGTCGTGGCCCGGTGTGCGCATGGTGGTGGTGAGGGTCTCGCCCGCGACGCGCACCACCAACGGCTCCTCGACCGCCAGCGTGTCCGGCCGCTGCGCCGCCCGCCCGGACCGCAGCCGCAGCACCGGGCGCCGGGTGGTCATCTGCCCCATGAACCCACGGTAGTCCGCTCAGCGTGGACGCGTGTCCCGAAGCAGGTCCGCGGCGAGCTCGTCCACCCGGCCGGAGTCCAGGCCCCGGGCGACGAACCAGTTGCCGACGTTGCGTACGTCGCGTTCGAGGTACGCCGGGCCGTTCGGGTTGACGATCACGTCCACGATCTGCGGCACGTCGATGATCACCAGCCGGCCGTCGTGGACCAGGATGTTGTACGCGGACAGGTCCCCGTGAGCCAGGCCCTCGCGGGCCATCAGCGACAGGTTGCCGCGCAGCTGGTCCCACAGTTCGGTCAGCTCCGGCGGCGACGGACGCAGCTGCGCGAGACGGGGCGCCGCCGCGCCGTCGTCGCCGCCGACGAACTCCATCAGCAGCTCGGTGCCGACGATCTGCACCGGGTACGGCACGGCGACCCCGCCGGACCACATCCGGCTCAGCGCGGCGAACTCCGCGTTCGCCCACTGCCCGGCGATCACCTCCTTGCCGAACGCGGTGCGCTTGGCCATCGCACGATTGACCCGCGACTCCTTGTCCTGCCGGCCCTCGAGGTAGCCGGAGTCGCGGTGGAACATCCGGTGCTGTGGGTCGCGGTAGCGCTTCGCCGCCATCAACACCGCCGGGCCGGTGTCCGGGACGCCGCGTTCGACCAGGAACACGTCGGCCTCCTTGCCGGTCTTGAGGACGCCGAGCTCGGTGTCGACGGCGGCCAGCTCGGTGACGACCCACTCCGGTCGCGGCAGCGGGCCGCGCTCGCCGGCGGTCGAGTGGTCCCACGTGGACCAGCGGTCCCCGTGCGGCGGATCGTCCGGTGCGGCGCCGGACGCGGCGTGCGGCACCGCCTCGGACGCGGTGTCCTGGCCGAAACGCGCGGCGTACTCGGCGAAGGCCGCGTCGAGGTCGTACCGGGTGTCGTCTTCGCGGCGGTTGCCGCGACGGCGGATGCGGGCGAAGTTCTCCTGCTCGTGCATGGCGGATGGTCTCCTTGACCGGGAGGCGCCCGCCGGGACGAGTGCGCGGATCAGCCGGCGGGCGGACGGAACGGGGCGCTGGCGGCGCCGTCGGAGGCGCGCGACATCAACCGGACAGCCATCGTCGTCGCCTCCTTCCGTTCACTCCCGGGCTTCACCCCGGGCCTCACCGAGTGGATCGACCGGCATCGTAGTGGCAGGCGCACGTCGGTCTCATCCGGTTTTCGACCAGCCGTTTCCCATGATCATCGGCACTTGTCCGCCACATGAGCGGCAAAGTGCCGATGATCATGGGAAAGGGTGCCCGCAAGTACTACCGTCAGTACATGACGACACCGCCTCCCCGGCGCGACGACAACGACGACGAGCTCCGGGTCGGCGCGCCGAAGCGCAGCGCCGCCGGGGCCGCCGGCGTGGTCCACGGACTCAAGTCCGTACTCGAACAGTCCGGGGTCCGTCGTGGCGTGAAGACACTGCGTCTGGTCAACCAGCAGCGGGGGTTCGACTGCCCCGGCTGCGCATGGCCCGAGCCGGGCAAACCGCACCTGGCCGAGTTCTGCGAGAACGGCGCCAAGGCCGTCGCCGAGGAGTCCACCGTCCGGCGGGCCGGCCCCGAGTTCTTCGCCCAGCACCCGATCAGTGAGCTGGCCGGCTACAGCGACCACTGGCTCGGTCAGCAGGGCCGGCTGACCACCCCGATGCTCCGCGACACCGACGACGACCACTACCGCCCGGTGTCGTGGGACGACGCGCTCGGACTGATCGCCGACGAGCTGCGCGCCCTGGACAGCCCGGACGAGGCCGTCTTCTACACATCCGGGCGCACCAGCAACGAGGCCGCGTTCTGCTACCAGCTGTTCGCCCGGTCGTTCGGCACGAACAACCTGCCGGACTGCTCGAACATGTGCCACGAGTCGTCCGGCGCCGCACTGTCCGAGACGCTCGGCGTCGGCAAGGGCAGCGTCTCGCTCGAGGACATCACCGACCACGCCGACCTCGTCGTCATCGTCGGGCAGAACCCGGGCACCAACCACCCGCGCATGCTCACGTCGCTCGAACAGGCGAAGCGGCGCGGCGCGCGGATCGTGGCCGTCAACCCGCTGCCCGAAGCCGGGCTGCAGACGTTCCGGAACCCGCAGACCGTCCGCGGCGTCGTCGGCCAGGGGACGCTGCTGTCCGACCTGTTCGTCCAGCTGCGCCTCGGCGGCGACCTGGCGTTCTTCCAGGCCGTCAACCACCTGCTGGTCGCGGCCGACGAGGCCCGCGGCGACGTGCTCGACCACGCGTTCATCCGCGAGCACACCACCGGCTTCGACCGGTCGGCCGCGGCATGGGCGGAGCTGAACTGGGACGACGTGCGCACGGCGACGGGTCTGCCGGACGAGGCGCTGCAGGGCTTCGTCGACGAGGTCCTCGCCGCTGACCGCGTCGTCGTGTGCTGGGCCATGGGCCTCACCCAGCACAAGAAGTCGGTGCCCACCATCCGCGAGATCGTGAACTTCCTCCTGCTGCGCGGCAACATCGGCCTGCCCGGAGCCGGCGCCTGCCCCGTCCGCGGACACAGCAACGTCCAGGGCGACCGCACCATGGGCATCTGGGAAAAGCCGCCCGCGGCGTTCCTGGACGCACTGGAGGCCGAGTTCGGGTTCTCGCCGCCGCGGCGGCACGGGCTGGACACCGTCGACACGATCCGCGCGATGCGCGACGGTCGGGTCGGCGTCTTCATGGCGATGGGTGGCAACTTCGCCACCGCCACCCCGGACAGCGAGGCGACCGCGCGGGCGATGCGGTCGGTCCCGCTGACCGTGCACGTGTCGACCAAGCTGAACCGGTCGCACACACTGCCGGGGCGGCGCTCGGTCATCCTGCCGTGCCTGGGCCGCACCGAGGTCGACCGGCAGGACGGACGCGAACAGTTCGTCACCGTCGAGGACTCGATGAGCGCCGTGCACGCCTCCCGCGGGACCCTGCCGCCGGCATCGGACGAGCTGCGCAGCGAGATGGCGATCATCTGCGGGCTGGCGCGCCGAGTGCTCGGGCCGGGCGACCCGACACCGTGGGAGGAGTTCGGCGCCGACTACGCGCGCGTCCGCGAGCGCATCTCGCGGGTCGTGCCCGGCTTCGACGACTTCGAGCGGCGGGTGGCCGAGCCCGGCGGGTTCGTGCTGCCACACCCGCCGCGCGACTCGCGCACCTTCCCCACCGCCGACGGCGCGGCCCGGTTCACGACCAACGAGCTCGAGGTGCTGCGGCTGCCTCCGGGGCGGCTCATCCTGCAGACCATCCGCTCGCACGACCAGTTCAACACCACGATCTACGGGCTCGACGACCGTTACCGCGGCATCCGGAACGGCCGGCACGTCGTGTTCGTGAACCCCGACGACCTGCGCGAGCTGGGCATCGCCGACGGCACCACCGTCGACCTGGTCGGCGAGTGGTCCGACCAGGAGCGCCGCGCGCCGGGCTACCGCGTCGTCGCGTATCCCACCGCCCGCGGCTGTGCGGCGGCCTACTACCCGGAGACGAACGTGCTGGTGCCGCTGGACCACACCGCCGAGGTCAGCAACACGCCCGCGTCCAAGTCGGTCATCATCCGCCTCGAGCCCTCCGCCACCCCCGCCTCGCGTTGATCTTGGAGTTCTTCGTTCATCTATCGGACATTCCGGACGCGATACCCGGAACAACTCCAAGATCAACGCGCTGAGGCGGCGGGCGGGAGGCTGCGGCTCGCGTCGGCGAGGCGCTGCACCGTCTCGACGTCGCCCGCCACGTCGATCCGTCCGGCGGCCACGGCCGCGGCCGCGGACTCCGTGCCGTCCAGCACGGCCTTGAGGGCGTCGCGACTCGCACTGACGACGATGTCCGGAGCACCGCTGGGCACGTCCCGGGCCAGCCGCTGCAGCCGTCCGTCCAGAATCTCGACGACGTACGAGTCGAAACCCGCACCGTCGACGCCGTCAGCGTCGCCCCCGTCGACGCCCTCCGGACCGCCGGACCCGGATCGGGTGATGCGCACCTCGTACGTCGCCGACCACGGAGGATCCACCGTGGACGGGAAGAACGTCCGCAACCCGAGCATCATCGAGTCGGAACTGATCGGACCCTCGAGCGGCACGATCGGTGACCGCGCACCCCACCGCGCCAGCGCCCGGAACACCGGCTCCAGTTCGGCACCCCAGTCCGTCAACTCGTAGATCCGCGCGTTGGCGGGCGACGGCAGCGTGCGCCGCCGCAGCACGCCGACGCTTTCCAGGTCACGCAGCCGCTGGGACAACACGGTCGGACCGGCGCCGGGCAGCGCCTCCTGCAGGTCGCTGAACCGGCGCCCGCCCAGCCGCAGTTCGCGGACGACGAGCAGAGCCCACCGCTCGCCGATCATGTCCAGCGCGTGCGCGACGGGACAGCCCTGGCCGTAGCGCCTGCGGACGCTCATGCGGAAACCACCACTTCCATGAGTACTACAGAAACTGTAGCATCTTCTTCATATTCAATAGGAGGCCGCCATGACCGAGCCCACCACGTCCGCTGACATCCCCCGATCCGACGAAACGTTGCTGCCGTCCGGCGACGCGACGCTGTGCGCCCAGGCGTTCGGCACCCCGTCCCACCCGCCGATCCTGCTCGTCGCCGGCGCTGCCGCGTCCATGGACTGGTGGGAGGACGAGCTGTGCGAGCGCCTCGCGGCGGGCGGGCGCTACGTCGTCCGCTACGACAACCGCGACACCGGCCGTTCCACCAGCTACCCGCCCGGCGCGCCCGGCTACAGCGGCACCGACCTGGTGACCGACGCCCTCGCCGTCCTGGACGGGTTCGGGATCACGGCCGCGCACGTCGCGGGCGTCTCGATGGGCGGCGGAATCGCCCAGCATCTGGCCGTGCTCCACCCGCAGCGGGTGGCCGGGCTGACGCTGATGTCCACGACACCCGACGGACCACACGGCCCGGACGCACCGGAACTTCCGCCGATGGAACCGCGCATCTCGGCAGCGTTCACCGACGACGCGCCCGAGCCGGACTGGTCCGACCGGGCGGCGGCGGTGGAGCACCTCGTGCAGAGTGAACGGCCGTTCGCCGGATCGGTCCCGTACGACGACGACCGGGCCCGCACGATCGCCGGCCGGATGTACGACCGCACCACCGACATCGTGGCCTGCCAGACCAACCACTGGATCCTCGAGGGCGGCGAGCCGGTACGGCACCGCCTGGCCGAGATCACGGCGCCCACGCTGGTCATGCACGGCACCGACGATCCATTGCTCCCGTTCCCGCACGGTGAAGCGCTGGCGCGCGAGATCCCGGGCGCCCGGCTCGTGGCATTGCCGGGCGTCGGTCACCAGATGCCGCCGCAGCAGCTGTGGGACCTCGTCGTCGACGCCGTGCTGAACCACACCGCCCCGCCCCGTTGAGCGTGGAGTTTGCGGGCTCCAGCGACCGAAACGTCCGGTCCTGAGCCCCTTCTTGCCCTGCTCGCTGTAGCTCTCGGCGCCGGCCTTGCGAGCCGAAACTCCAAGATCAACGCAGGAGGGGCGGGCGAGGTCTGGGGCGGGGCGCCAGGGCGGGCGCGAGGGCGGGCTTGGGCTAGGCGGGGTCCGGGCCGGGGCCGGCCGCGAAGCCGGCCTTCCCTTCCGCGACGGCGACGACGTCGAACGTCTCCTGCAGAATCGGCGGCGAGCCGATCATCCGCGAGCCCGGCGAGTCGGCGGCCGTGGCGGCGAACGACTCGGCGAACTCGTCCCGCGCCTGTGCCGTCTCGAAGACGTAGGTGCCCTCGAACCACTCCCCCGGCCGGGTGCGCCAGGTCTTGAACCGCAGCCCGTCCATCTCGCTGAACCTCGCCAGCGACGTGCCGTGCACGTATTCGCGCAGCTCCGCGTCGACACCCTCGGGCGCCTGCGCCAGCGACCAGCGCACCGTCAGTCCGTACATCTCCTACCTCCACGTCGGGACGTGCCGTCAGTGCCGCGGGCGCCGGCATCAGCGCGTCGGCCGATGATCAGGTGACAATGCCGCCCGTATCCGGCCCCTGCTGTCACCTGATCATTTCGCATCCGCATGCTGAGACGCGATCAGGTGACGCCCCGCGCCCCACACCCGGCATCGCGTCACCTGATCGTTCACGCGGCGGTGATCAGGTGACGAAATCGCGATCAGGTGACAAAAGCTACCGGCCGAGCCGACGGGGGTGCGAAGCCGTCCGCCGGCTTCTCACCGAGGCCGCCCCGCTCCGCCGGGCGCGACCGAGACGCCCTCCTCGAGCCAGTACAGCAGGGCGCGGACCCCGAACGCGGTGCCGCCCTTGACGACCTCGGCGCGATCCGCGTCGGCCCGGCCAACCCCCGCGATGTCGAGATGGGCCCACGCGACGTCACGGACGAATCGCTGCAGGAACAGCGCGGCAGTGATGGAGCCGCCGCCGACCTTCGTGGTCTCGATGTGCGCGACGTCGGCCACCGAGGACTCCAGCGCGGAGCGGTAGTCGTCGACCAGCGGCAGCCGCCACATCCGCTCGCCGGAGGCGTCGCCGGCGCGGGTGAGCGCGGCGGCGAGGTCGTCACCGGTGGCGTACATGGCCGCGTGGGTGCGCCCGAGGCCCTGGGTGGCGGCACCGGTCAGGGTGGCGACGTCGACGACGACGCTCGGTTCCAGCTCGGCCACCGCGTACCCGATGGCGTCCGCCAGCACCAGGCGGCCTTCGGCGTCGGTGTTCAGCACCTCGACGGTGGTGCCGTCGTACTGCCGGATGACGTCGCTGGGCCGCTGCGCGGACGCGCCCGGCATGTTCTCCGCCGCCGCGACCAGCCCGGTCACCCGGACGTCCACGCCGAGCTCACGCACCGCCGAGAGCACGCCCATGACGACGGCGCCGCCGGACATGTCGGTCTTCATCGGCACCATGGCCTCGCGCGGCTTCAACGACAGCCCGCCGGTGTCGTAGGTGATGCCCTTGCCCACCAGGACGACGTGCGGTGTGGTGGCGCCGGCGCCCTCGGGCTCGTAGCGCATGGCGATCAGCCGCGGCGGCCGCGCCGAGCCCATGCCCACCGCGAGAATGCCACCGAAGCCTTCGGCCTCGAGCGCCTTCTCGTCGCGCACCCGGACGTCGAGACCGTGCGCGGACCCCAGCTGGCGTGCCCGCTCGGCCAACCACGCCGGATCTTTCACGTTCGACGGCGTGTGCACCAGGTCACGGGCCGTCCACGTCGCCTCCGCCACCGCGGACGCCAGCCGCACCACGGTCGAGCGGTCCTCGTCGCCGGCGAGCACGAGCGTGCCCAACGGCAACGTCCGCGCGGGGGCCTCGGAGCCGCGGAACCCGCCGAGGGCGTACGTGGCCAGCACCGCGCCCTCGACGAACGCGCGGACACGGGCGTCGTCGGCGCCCGCCGTGACGGTGCTGCCCAGGCGCTCGACCCCCTTGGCGGCACGCGCCACGGCGGCGCCGGCGCGGCGGAACGACGCGGCCGTGCCGTCGCCGACACCCACGAGCAGCACCCGGGTGACGTCGACCTCGCCGTCGACGCTGGCAGCACCGCGGCCGGCGGCGTAGACGGGCACGGAGACGATCTCGCCCGGCTCACCCTTCGCGTTCTCACGGTCGAGGATCAGCGGCAGGTCGAGCCCCAGGGCGCTCGCGACCTCGTCGGCGCCGGTTCCCACCCTCGGGCCCGCCGGGCCGGCCGGGCCACCCGGACCATTCTGGCCGCCAGGGCCGCCCGCCTCACCGGACTCACCGGACTCCGGGTCCGTCTCCGGCCACACCGGCAGCGCCAACGTACCGGCCTCGACGTCCAGCACCGGCCTGGCGTCGGCCACCACTTCGGTCGGACGGATGGTGCTCTCAGCTGGCACGCCCACTCCTCGTCACCCGTGTACGTCTTCGACGATCACCGCTCCCGTCCGGTCCACTCGGCGCCGGACGGGAGCGGTTCACAGAGCTCGTACGGCTCACGACACCGATCCGTCAGCCGACGACATCATTCAGCGCCTCGCCCAGCGCGCCGGCCTCGTCGGCCGTGAGCTCGACGACCAGACGACCGCCGCCCTCGATCGGGACTCGCATCACGATGCCACGCCCCTCTTTGGTGACCTCGAGCGGCCCGTCGCCAGTCCGCGGCTTCATCGCCGCCATCCGCGCACCCCTTCCTTCCTCACAGCGCGCACACGGCCCCCTGGATTGCCAGAGGGCGACCCCGTGTGCGTCACGATGAGGTCATTATCCCGCATCGCGGTCGCAGCAGGGAGACCGCGGTCACTCCGGCCGCGACGGCGGATGCCGACGTCGGGCAGGATGGCAGACGTGAATGCCCGGTCCGCACTGTTCGACCTCTACGGCGACCACATCCGTGCACGTGGAGGCCGTGCCCGCGTCGCGGCCCTCGTGCGCCTGCTCGAACCGCTGGGCATCGCCGCGCCCGCGGTGCGCACGGCGGTGTCCCGGATGGTCAAGCAGGACTGGTTGCGCCCGGTCCGGCTCGGCGGCGCCCCTGGGTACGAGCTGACCGAGCGCGCCGACCGGCGGCTCCGCGAAGCCGCTGCCAGGATCTACCGCACCGACGGCGCCGACTCGTGGGACGGCCGCTGGCACGTGGTGGTGCCGCAACGCTCGGCGCAGCGTGCCACACGTGAACGCATCCGCAACGGCCTCGCGTACCTGGGCTACGCGCCGGTGGGCGACGGCACCTGGATCGCCGCTCGCCCGTCACCGGAGCTGTCCTCGCTGCTCGACGCGGAGAAGCTGCGTGCCGAGCGGTTCAACGCGCGCCACCAGGGCGACGACGCCGAGCTGGTGCGCCGGGCGTGGGACCTCGACGCCGTGGGCCGCTCCTACCAGCGCTGGCTCGCCGAGGCGCGGGAGCTGCTGGCCGCCCTGCCCGACGCGCCGACGGACGAGCAGGCGTTCGCGACCCGCAGCCGGCTGGTCCACGAGTGGCGCAAGTTCCTCTTCACCGACCCGGGGCTGCCGCGGACCCTGCTACCGGACGACTGGCCCGGCGACGACGCGGCCCGGTTCTTCGACGAGCAGGCCGGCCGGTTGCTGCCGGCTGCGGCGCGTTTCGTGGACCACTGCCTGGCCATCGCCGGGCCGAGCAGGAAGGAAGACACGTGACCGACGACCCGAACGACCCCGCTGACCCTGCTGACCTCGCCGACCTGGACGGCCAGGACGGCCCGGACGCACCGGTCCGGTACGAGGTGACCGACGCCGTCGGCGTCATCACGCTGAACCGCCCGGACACCATGAACAGCCTCGACACCCGGACGAAGGTGGCGCTGCGCGACACCGTTCTCGCCGCCGCCGACGACCCCTCGGCGCGCGCCGTCGTGCTGACGGGGTCGGGGCGCGCCTTCTGCGTCGGCCAGGACCTCAAGGAACACGCCCGCGCCCTGGAGTCCGGCGACGGCGGGCTGGCCGGCACCGTCCGCGAGCACTACAACCCGACGGTCCGGGCGATGGCGACGATGCCGAAGCCGGTGCTCGCCGCCGTGAACGGTGTCGCCGCCGGAGCCGGCGCCTCGTACGCGTTCGGCTGCGACCTGCGCGTCGTCGCGGACACGGCGGGCTTCAACCTCGCGTTCACCGGCATCGGCCTGTCGTGCGACACCGGGTCGTCGTGGACGCTGCCGCGGCTGGTCGGCTGGGCGAAAGCTCGCGAGCTGCTGTTCTTCCCCCGGACGGTCCCCGCCGACGAGGCCCTTCAGCTCGGCCTGGCCACCGAGGTCGTGCCCGCCGACGAGGTGCTCGCCCGCACGCTCGAGCTCGCCCGGCAACTGGCGGCCGGTCCGACGCTCGCCTATGCGGCGCTGCGCAGCGCGCTGGAGGTGTCCTCGACGCACACGTTCGACGAGTCGATCGAGCACGAGGCCGCGATGATGCAGGCCAGCGGCGAGTCCGAGGACCATCACGCGGCGGTCCGCGCGTTCCTCGCCAAGCAGCAGCCGGTGTTCCATGGCCGCTGAACCCGCCCCGCGTCCGGCGGCGCCCGGCCCGGACGGCCGTCCGCGCTGCCCGTGGGCGCTGAGCACACCGGACTACGTCCGCTACCACGACGGCGAGTGGGGAAGGCCGGTGCACGGCGACACCGCCCTGTTCGAGCGGCTGACGCTCGAAGGGTTCCAGTCCGGCCTGTCGTGGCTGACCATCCTGCGCAAACGCGAGGCGTTCCGGCACGCGTTCGCCGGCTTCGACCCCGCCACCGTCGCCGCGTACGGCGACGACGACGTCGCGCGGCTGCTGGCGGACCCGGGCATCGTGCGCAACCGCGCGAAGATCGCCGCGGCTGTGACGAACGCCCGAGCCCTGGTGGCGTTACGCGAGTCCGGCGGCGACGGTGCGCTGGACCGGCTGGTGTGGTCGTTCGCGCCGGACGGTTCCGACCGGCCGGCGCCGGACACTCTCGAGGACGTTCCCGCCATCACGCCGGAATCGAAAGCACTGGCCAAGACGTTGAAGACACACGGCTTCGTGTTCGTCGGGCCGACGACGGCCTACGCGACCATGCAGGCCGCCGGGCTCGTGAACGACCATCTCGCCGGGTGCGTCGCCCGGTGACGATCACGAGGGGCCGCCGCGAGCCTCGCCGGGGCGCCGGCGCGGTAACGGAGTCACCTGCGCCGCCCTCGCCTCGAGATCGGCGATGCGGGCGTCGCGCTCGTCCAGCTCACGGCCGAGCCGGTCGAGCACCCGGTCGACCTCGTCCATGCGGTAGCCCCTGGCCGTGACCGGGAAACGCAGCTGGTCGACGTCGCTGCGGGCGAGCGCGCGCTCCGGCAACCGCAGCGGCAGCACGCGCGCGTCGTCCGCGTCGAGCACGTCCCCTCGACCGGCGGCCACCACGACGACAGTGAAGAGGACCACAGCCGCCACGACCACGAACACCACGAACATAAGGTCTGATCGTGCCATGCCACCGAATGCGGAAGGAGCGGCGGTGAGCGTACTGCGCCTCGGGCGGTCGAGTTTCGGACCCGGCGAGTTCGCCGTGATGGCGATCGTGAACCGCACGCCGGACTCCTTCTACGACCGTGGCGCCACCTTCGCGTTCGAGCAGGCGTGGCGGCGCGTCGAGCAGGTTGTCGCCGAGGGCGCCGACATCGTCGACGTCGGCGGTGTCAAGGCCGGGCCCGGCGCGCCCGTGGACGAGGACGAGGAGATCGCGCGCACCGCCGACCTGGTGGCGGCGATACACGAGAAGTTCGCCGACGTCGTCGTCAGCGTGGACACGTACCGGGCGGGGACCGCGGCGGCGCTGTGCGAGGCAGGCGCCGAGCTGGTGAACGACACCTGGGCCGGCGCGGACCCCGAGGTCGCCGCCGTCGCGGCCGAGCACGGCGCGGGCCTGGTCTGCAGCCACACCGGAGGACAGCGGCCGCGGACGCTGCCGCACCGGGTGCGCTACGCCGACGTCGTCGACGACGTGGTGCGGGACACGACCGCGCTGGCCGAGCGGGCGGCCGGCCTGGGCGTCGCGCCGGAGAGCCTGCTGCTGGATCCGACGCACGACTTCGGGAAGAACACGTACCACTCGCTCGAGCTGACCCGCCGGCTGGACGAGCTCGTCGGCACCGGCTGGCCGGTACTGGTCAGCCTGTCCCGCAAGGACTTCGTCGGCGAGACGCTGGGCCTGCCGGTCGGTGAGCGGCTGCCGGGCACGCTCGGCGCGACCGCGATCTCGGCATGGCACGGCGCACGCGTGTTCCGGGCCCACGACGTCGCCGCGACCAGGCAGGTCCTGGACATGGTCGCGGCCGTGCGCGGCGACCGTCGTCCCGTCGCCCCCTACCGCGGCCTGGCCTGATGGGTGCGTGCCCGTTGTGGAGATGATCAGGTGACGTTTCCGCGGACGTGGGCGCCGGATCGTCACCTGATCATCTTCGGTCCAGGTGATGGACATGATCAGGTGACGGCCGAGCACTCAGCACGGCGCCACCGTCACCTGATCGCGCAGCGAGGGCTCGTGCTCAGAGCGCCCCCGATCACTCGCCGTCCGTCCCGCGGCCACGCCGCGCCGCCTCGGCCACGGCGAGCACGTTCAGCACCTCGTCCAGGTCGTCGGTCAGCGTGACCAGCTGTGCGTCCTCGGGCGCGATCGTCTTGGCGTCCACCAGGGTCCGGCGGATCCAGTCGACCATGCCGTCCCAGTAGTCCGAGCCGACCAGCACGATCGGGAACGCGGTCACCTTCCGGGTCTGTACCAGCGTCAGCGCCTCGAACAGCTCGTCCAGCGTCCCGAAACCGCCCGGGAACACCACGAAACCCTGCGCGTACTTGACGAACATGGTCTTGCGCGCGAAGAAGTACCGGAAGTTCACGCCGAGGTCGACGTAGTCGTTCAGCCCCTGCTCGAACGGCAGCTCGATACCGAGACCGACGGAGACGCCACCGGCCTGGTTCGCGCCCTTGTTCGCCGCCTCCATGATTCCCGGCCCGCCGCCGGTGATGACGGCGTAGCCGGCGTGCACGAGCCGTGCGCCCAGCTCCGCCGCGCGCTCGTAGTGCGGATCGTCCGGCAGGGTGCGGGCCGAACCGAAGACGCTGACAGCGGGGCCGAGGTCGGCCAGTGCGCCGAAGCCCTCGACGAACTCGGACTGGATCCGCATGACCCGCCACGGGTCGTTCCGGACCCAGTCCGACGATCCCGCGGTGTCCAGAAGGTGCTGATCGGTGGTGCTGGTCTCGTACTGCGAGCCGCGGAGGACCACCTGTCCGCTGTGCTTGGCGGTCCGGCCGGCGCGTGGGTCGGTATCTGTCACCCGTGCAGGCTAATGCGCGGCTCTCCCGGCGCCGGTGAGCCACCCCCGCATCCGGTCCTCGCAGGTGTCGATCTCGGCCACGGTCACCCGTTCGTCGTCGGCATGTGCCAGCTGCGGGTCGCCGGGCCCGTAGTTCACGGCCGGCACGCCGAGCGCGTCGAAGCGGGCCACGTCGGTCCAGCCGACCTTCGCCTGCGGGCTGCCGCCGACGGCGTCGACGAACGCGGCCGCCACCGGCCGGTCCAGTCCGGGCCGTGCCCCTGGGGCGGAGTCGGCCAGCTCGACCTGGTAGCCGTCGAGCACCGAGCGCACGTGCTCGAACGCCTCCCGCTCGGTGGCGCTGGGCGCGAACCGGTAGTTCACCGTCACCACGCACCGGTCCGGCACGACGTTGCCGGCGATGCCGCCCTCGATGCCGACGGCGTTCAGACCCTCCCGGTACGTCAGCCCGTCGACGTCGACCTCGGCCGGCACGTAGTCACGCAGCCGCCCGAGCAGCTCGCCGGCGGCGTGGATGGCGTTGCTGCCCATCCACCAGCGGGCGCTGTGCGCGGCGCGGCCAGGTACGGTCACCGCGACCCGCAGCGTGCCGTTGCACCCGCCCTCGACGACCGCCGACGTCGGTTCCATGAGCACCGCGAAGTCGGCGTCGAGCCATTCGGGGTGGGTGCGGGCGATGCGGCCCAGACCGTTGCGCTCGGCCTCGACCTCCTCGTTGTCGTAGAAGACGTAGGTGACGTCGCTGGCCGGCTCGGCGATGTGCGCGGCCAGACGCAACGCGACCGCCACCCCGCCCTTCATGTCCACCGTGCCGCGGCCCCAGAGGACGTCGCCGGCGCGCTCGGTGGGCAGGTTGCCCGCCACCGGCACGGTGTCGAGGTGCCCCGCGACCACCACACGAGCGCGCCGGCCCAGGTCGGTGGCCGCGACGACGGCGTCGCCGTCCCGGTGGACGGTCAGGTGCCGGTGACGGCGCAGCGCGGATTCGACGGCGTCGGCCAGGTCGCGTTCGTCGCCGCTGACCGACGGCAGGTCACACAGCGCGGCCGTCAGCGCGGGCGCGGGCAGATCGAGGTCCAGTGCGATGGTCACGGCCCACGACCCTACGGCGCGGTGCGTCGGTTCCGGTTGCCAGGACCGCTCACGAGCGTGCGGATCACCACCGGCCGCCGTCCATGCGCTGGCCGGCGCACAACTGATCCTTTTCACCAGCACGGACGACGTGCGTAGGATCGCTGTCATCGGGTCGGCGCCGCACGGCGGCGGCCCGGAACTCGGCGAGGCGTGGCTGGTCACTCGCGTCGAGGCACGACGCTTGCCAGGCGCGTACGGTGCGATCCGACTCATGGCCGGCCACGGCAGCCGCGGGCACGGACAAGGATGTCACCCCGGACGGCCAGGTGGAACATGAACACCCGAGCGGAGGGACCACCCGACGACCAGCTCTGGTCGCGGGCGCGGCACGGCGACCCCTCCGCCTTCGGCGAGCTGTTCACCCGGCACTCGAAGACCGTCTACAACCAGTGTTTCCGGCTGACCGGAAGCTGGGCCACGGCCGAGGACCTCACCTCCGTCGTGTTCCTCGAGGCGTGGCGGCGCCGCGAGGAGACGACCGGCGAGCCGGGCACCGTGCTGCCGTGGCTGCTCACGGTCACCAGTGACGTCGTCCGGCACAGCACCCGGGCCGTCCGTCGGCACCGCCGGCTGCTGGCGCGGCTGCCACCCGCCGTCATCGAGGGCGACGCCAGCGACGACGTCATGGCCGCGGAACGGCAGATGCAGCAGATCCTGCGCGTGTTCCGCCGGTTGCCGCATGCCGAACAGGACGTGCTGGCGCTGTGCGTCTGGGGCGGGCGCAGTTACGCCGAAGCGGCCGTGGCGCTGGGCGTCCCGGTGGGGACGGTACGATCCCGCCTGGCCCGTGCCCATGCGCACATGCGCCGACTGACCGAATCCGTTCCGGCGAACGCCGGCGTGACCGAGTCACCACGGCTCGACACCTGAAGGGTTGGATCTGGCATGAGCCCGAGCATGGACCTCGTCCTCAATCCGCCGGCTGAGCGTGACATCCCCGCGCAGCGGCAGGAGGCGGCCCGGCGCCTCCTCGAGGACGTCGTCGCCCGGTCCGCGCGCACCCGGCGGCCGATGCCTCGTGGCCCGCGCCCGGGCTGGCGGCCTCGTCCGCGCCGGACCTGGCGTGCCGTCGCGCTGGCGGCAGCGAGCACGGCGGCCGCCGCGGTGCTGGTGGTCAGCGACCTCGGCGGGACGGGGGACGAGGTCGTGCACGCCGCTACGCCGCCGATGCTGGACGGTGCGCTCGGCCAGGGCGAGCCGGCCGAGCCGGTGCTGCGACGCCTCGCCGACGCGGCGGCCGGCTCCGGCGGACAGGCCGCGGACGCCACCGTCCGCACCGAGAACTGGGAGCTGGCCGTGTCCGTGGCGGGCGAGGGAGCCGAGCAACGCGTCACCACCGCCGTCGTGCCAACGCTGCGGGAGCGCACCCGCAACGACGACGGTTCGATCCACCTCCGCGAGGTCCGCGGCGAGCCGCAGTTCCCCGGCGAGGCCTACCGGCGCGCCTGGGACGAGGCCGGGCGTCCGGATCCCAGCGGCACCGTCCTGCTCGACCGGACCGTGCCGGCCGGGCGGATCGAGTCGCAGTACCCGGCCGACCTCGCGACGGCCCCGGGCCCGCTACGTGCACAGCTGCTGTCCGCGGCCCCGGAACCGACCGACGCGACGACCGCGCTGTTCCGCGCCGTCCGCGACGTCCACGCCGAGCGCCCGGTCGCGCCGGCCACCCGCGGCGCCGAACTGTCCGTGCTGGCCGGGCAGGGCGGCGTCACCTACCTCGGCGAGACGACCGACCGGGCCGACCGCGAGGCGGTGGCGATCGCCGCCGACGGCACCGACACCGGCCTGGCGCGCCGGCACGTCCTGCTGCTCGACCCGGACGACGGGCGCGTGCTCGGTTACGAGGAGATCCTCACTGGCGACACCGGGGCCCTGGACGTCGACGCGCCCGCGGTCGTGGCCTACACGGTCTTCCGCTAGCCGACGTCGCCGGCGACGGGTGTCGTGGAGACGTTCCAGAAATCGGCGTAGGTCCCGCCACGGCTCAGCAGCTCGTCATGGCTGCCTTCCGCGATGATCCGCCCGCGGTCGAGAAGGGCGACGCGATCGGCGCGCCGGACCGTCCGCATCCGGTGCGCCACCATCACCACCGTCCGGCCGGCCATCAGACGTTCGATGCCTTCGTGGACGGCCGCCTCGTTCAGCGGGTCCAGCGCGGAGGTCACCTCGTCCAGCAGCACCATGGGCGCGTCTTTCAACAGCGCCCGCGCGATCGACACACGCTGGCGCTCACCACCGGACAGCAGTGCGCCGCCCTCTCCGACATCGGCCGCCCAGCCGCCGGGCAGTCGCTCGATCACCTCGTCCAACCGTGCCGCGGTCGCTGCGGCTCGAACCTCGGCGTCGGAGGCATCGGGACGGCCGAGGCGGACGTTCTCCTCGATCGTGCCGTGGAAGAGATAGACGTCCTGGAAGACGATGGCGATCCGCGCCATCAGCACCTCGGTGTCGATCGCGCGCACGTCCACACCCCCCACACGCACCGCGCCCGCGTCCACGTCGTGGAACCGTGCGAGCAGCTGCAACAACGTGCTTTTGCCCGCGCCCGACGGTCCGACGACGGCGATCCGCTGTCCCTCGGGCACGGACAACGACACGTTCTCCGCCACCGTGCGGTCGCCGTACCGGAAGGTGACGGCGTCGAACTCCACGTCATGTCGTTCCGGGCGGATCGGTTCGTCCGGTTCCGGCAACGGCTCGGTGCGCAGCACGGTGTCGAGCCTGTCCAGCTCCGAACGTGCGCCGCGGAGCTTGGCGCCGATGTCCGACAGCGACAGCAACGGATCGGCACAGCGTGCGGCCAGCACCAGAATCGTCAGAACCTCCGCCGCACCGATGTTCCCGCCGAGCGCGAGGTAGGTGCCCAGGGCCAGCAACACGGTGAAGATCGCTTGCACCGTCAGTGTCAGGCCCACTGCGCCCGGCAGCATCGACAGCGTCTGGCGGCGGGACGTGCGTTCGACGTGCTGCAGCGAGTCGTCGAGCAGGCCGAAGCGTTCGCGGGTCCGGCCGCCGGCTCGCAGCACCGGCTGGGCTTGGAGGTACTCGATGACCCGCGCGGCGGCTTCGTGGTCGCGGTCGTGGCGCTGCGCATCGACGGTGGCCATGGAACGCGCGGTCCGGACCTGGGTGACCACCACGATCGGCACGGCGACCAGCGAGGCCAGCCCCAGCCGCCAGTCGAGGACGAGCATCACGGCGACGATCGTCAGCGGCGTCACCAGAGCGGAGATGAACGGTGCCAGCAGATGCGCCATGACACCCAGCGCCGCCAGCAGACCACGGCTGGCCATGACGGACACGTCTCCGACCCGGCGGTCGGTGTACCACCCGATGGGCAGCCGAGCCAGGTGATCGCCGAGCCGGTGGTACATGCCGCGCAACATCGTCGTCCCGACGCGCATGCCGGACAGATCGCTGATGTAGCGCAGTACCGCGTAGACCGCGACCGCTGCCGCGAAGGCGATCAGCCAGGGCCACGCGTCTGCCGGTGTGCGCCCGAACAATGCCCGCAGGATCGGAACCAGCAGCGCGTAGAGCACACCCTCGACCGCCGCCGTCGCCGTCATCATGGCCAGGGTGCGACGCATCGGCGTGGCGTACTCGTGTCCCAGTACACGCAGGAGTGTACGGATCATCGTGGCTCGACTCCTTCCGCTACGCCGTCGTGGGTTCGTGCTCGTCGGCGATCGCCGATGTCCGCGCCTGCCAGAACGCGGTGAGTTTCCCGTTCCGCGCCAGCAGGTCGGCCGGCCGTCCCTGCTCGACGATCACGCCGTTCTCCAGCATCACGATCGTGTCCGCGTCGGCGACCGTTTCCAGGCGATGTGCGATGACCAGCATCGTCCGATCGCCCTCGAGCGTCGCCAGGGCGCGGCGCACCGCCTGTTCGGTCTGCGGGTCGGCGAAGGCGGTCGCCTCGTCGAGCACCAGAACCGGCGCGTCGGCGAGCAGAGCGCGTGCGATCGCGATCCGCTGTGCCTCGCCGCCCGACAGCCCGGCGTCCTCACCGATCACCGTGTCGTAGCCGCGCGGCAGCTCGAGAACTCGATCATGCACGTTCGCGAGCCGGGCGGCGCGGACCACGTCTTCCAGGCCGGCATGCGGGACCGCCAGTGCGATGTTGTCCGCGATCGACGCGCGCAGCAGCGAGGTGTCCTGGAAGACGAACGAGACCGTCCCGTAGAGGTCCCGGCTGCCGAGTTCGCGTAAGTCCACGCCGCCCAGGACGACCGAACCGTGGGTCGGGTCGAAGAACCGCGGCAACAGCTGAACCAGCGTCGACTTTCCGCTGCCCGACGGCCCGACCACCGCCGTGACCGTCCCCGGCTCGAGCACCAGATCGACCCCCCTCAGCACGTCGTGACCGGGTTCGTACGCGAACCGGACGTGACGCAGTTCCACCCGGTGACCCTGTGGTGCGACCGGATCCGCAGGCTCCGGCAGCGACGGCACGGCGAGAACGTCCCGGATCCGTCCGACCGCGCGCCGTGCGGCCTGAATGTCGTCGAAGCCGTGGCCGAGGGCCGCCACCGGAGCGGTCAGCCCGAGCCCGAGTAGCAGGAAAGGCAGCAGGTCGGCCGGGGCCATGCCCCCGGACGTGATCATGGCCGTGCCGCCGGTCAGCACGACCACCAGCACGAACGGCGGCGACAGCGCCAGCTGCATGCCGGCGGCGACCAGGGACATGCCGCGTACCCAGCGAGAGAAGACGCTGACGAAATCGTCCGCGGCGGCGCGGAACTTCCGGTGGGCGCGCCCGGATCCACCGAACGTCTTGACCACCGAGATGCCCTGCACGAACTCGACGACGGAACTGGCGATCCGTCCCATGGCCGCGTCGTACTCCTCCTGCTCACGCTGCCGGGACGGGAGCATCAGCAGTGGGACCAGCGCCACCGCCAGCACCACCGGTGTCAGCGTGATCAGCGTGAGCCGCCAGTCGATGGTCAACAGGTAGATCAGCGACACCAACGGCACCACGAACGCGGAGACGAGCTCGCCGGGTGTGTGGGCGATCAACGGGTGCACGGCACTCACGTCCTCTCCCACGACCTTGGCCAGCTCACCGGTCCGGCGCCGGGAGAACCAGCCGATCGGCACGCGACCCAGCCGTGCGGCCAGCGCCCGTCGAAGAGCCAGTTGCACGTGACCGTCCAGAACGTGCCCGAGTCCGGACGATGCGGCGGTGAACAGCAGCCGGACGAACAGGCCGGCCGCGCCCACCATCACGGCGGCCCGGACGTGGTCCTGGTCGACCGGGCCGGGCGACAACAGCGCGCGCCCCAGCTCGACGACCGCCAGCAGCGGCGCCAGCCCCGCGACGGCACCCACGGCCTGCAAGGTCACGACGGCCGCCGCGGCGAGGACGAGTCCCGGCCGGGCGCGCGCCTCGAGCGTCGTGCGTCCGTCCGCGGTATTTCGGAACATGTTCCTAAACTAGCAACGTCGCCACTGCGCTGTCCATCGCCGCAGCGGCGGCGCCGCGGTTTTGCGGAGCGGAACGGCGAGAACGGATGATGAGCCAATGCCCCAAGGCACCGCACCGCGAGGCGGCAGCGCACCACGAGGCCGCACCGGCCGACCTCCCGTGACCTCCCGCGCGCAGATCCTTGCGGCGGCCCGCCGGCTGATCGATCGGGACGGCTGGGAACGGCTGACGATCCGCCGGCTGGCGGCCGAGCTCGGCGTCGGGGCGACGACGCTGTACCACCACGTACGCGACCGGGAGGACCTGCTGGTTCAGCTGATCAACGACATCGCCGACCAGACCCCGTTCCCCGAGCTGCCCAGCGCACCACGGGATCGCATCGTCGTGGCCGCCGCGGCGATCCACGACGGACTCGCCGCGCACCGGTGGGCCACCGAGATCATCGCGACCGACGGCTTCCTCGACCGCCTCGGCGAATCAGCTCTCCGGATGGTCGAAACCATCGTGGCCGGAGCCATCGACTGCGGATGCACACCCGATCAAGCCGTCGACGTCTTCCGCGGCGTCTGGTACTACACCGTCGGCGAGATCGTCGTCCGCGCCAACTCCGACCAGCCACAGGACGAGACGGCGCGCTCCGCCGACCGCGACGTCTTCTTCAGCAACCTCGACGCGTCGCAGCACCCACACCTGGCCGCCATCGGTGACAGATGGCCGGCGCTGGCCGCCCGAGACACCTACCTCCAGGGGCTACGCGCCTTCGTCGACGGCCTGCTCCCACGAGCCGGCCAGTGACGAACGCTTCGAGCAGGAGCGCTTTCGCCGACGTCTCCTACACGTACTGGCACCTGAAGTAGCTCATCTCGTTGTTGTCCGACGAGCCGACGTAGGTGTCCATCGCGCCCGGGCGCATGGTCCACAGCCAGCGGCCGCCCTTGTAGTCGTAGGCCCGCACGATCATGTTGTAGTTGCGGTTGACCCACGAGGACGTCACGTTGCTGAACCCCCAGGCGCCGGCGCCGCCGGAGCACCGGGTGCGGAACTGGAGCCTGGACCCGTTGTAGTACGTGCCGGTGTAGAAGCAGTAGTAGCCCGGTGAGCAGGTCCGCCAGTCGCCCATGGTGGACACCCCGTCCGCGGCGGCACCGTCGGACGGCGCGGCGTCGGACGGCGCCGACTGGGCGGGCGCCGACTGGGCGAGCGCGTCGTCGAGGTCCATCCGCTCAACGAGGTCGGTGCGCACGTTGGCGCCGAGCCCGGCCGGAGCCGCCTCCGCTCCCGGATCCGGCCACACCAGCACGACGTCGCCGCCGTCCCAGGCCATCGCGTTGTCCGACACCTGCACACCCCCGGGCCGCAGTTCCAGCGCTCGCGACATCTCGGCGGCCAGCGGGCCGGACGGCGTCCCGGCGGAGGGCTCGTCACCCGGGGTCGCGTGCGCGGCGGTCGCCGTCGTCATCGTGACGGCGGCGACCGCCAGCAGGGTCGTCAGCAGCCGTGATCGAGGGGGGTGAGGCATACCCGGGGCTCCTTTGTTTGCTGGTCACGCATCCGCGGTCGACGCCCCGCGGCGGACGCCCCGTAAGCTGAGCGCATGACCGACGCACGCTCGGCCTGGGGCTTCGGATTGGCCACCATTGCCGTAAATGGAACGATACTGGACGTTTGGTACCCGTTTCCGGCGCTCGGCAAACCGCCGACCGCCCTCGACGACGCGCTGATCGAGCTCCGCGACCTCGAAAGCGACGACCCGGACCGCCGTGTCCGCCGCGCCGTGGTCGAGACCGAGATCGACCTGGACGCGCCGCCCGCGGACACCGCCGACGCGTACCTGCGGCTGCATCTGCTGTCGCATCGGCTGGTGGCGCCGCACGAACAGAACCTCGACGGCATCTTCGGCGTGCTCAACAACGCCGTGTGGACCGACCGCGGGCCGTGCCCCGTCGACGACTTCGAGAAGACCCGGCTGTCGATGCGCCGGACCGGTCCGGTGACCGTGTACGGCATCGACAAGTTCCCGCGGATGGTCGACTACGTCGTGCCGTCCGGTGTGCGCATCGCGGACGCCGACCGGGTCCGGCTGGGCGCCCATCTCGCCTCCGGCACCACCGTGATGCACGAGGGCTTCGTCAACTTCAACGCCGGAACGCTCGGCGCCTCCATGGTCGAGGGCCGGATCTCCGCCGGCGTCGTCGTCCAGGACGGCTCCGACGTCGGAGGCGGCGCCTCGATCATGGGGACGCTGTCCGGGGGCGGCAAGGAGACCATCACCATCGGCCGCAACTGCCTGATCGGCGCCAACGCCGGCGTCGGGATCTCCCTCGGCGACGGATGCGTCGTCGAGGCCGGGTGCTACGTCACCGCCGGGACCAAGATCAGCCTGCCGGACGACCGCATCGTCAAGGCGCGTGAGCTGTCCGGCAGCGACGGGCTGCTGTTCCGCCGCAACAGCGTCACCGGAACGGTCGAGGCACTGGCCCGCTCCGGCGACTGGGGCGGGCTCAACGCCGCCCTGCACGCCAACTGAGCCCGCGCGGCCCGGCCGAGCCGGCACACCCTGACCCTGGCCCTCCTCGCTGCCGACGGTGGAACCTCGTGACCCGTGAACCCGTTGTCATGACCTCATGAGCCGACCCGCACGCCTGCTGGCCACTCTCGGTGCCGTCGCCGCGCTCGGCGGTGGCGTGGCCGCCCTGCTCATCTTCTGGGCGGGCGGGCCGAGCGGGCCGTGGCAGCCCGCCAACGAGTGCCGGGCGACCGCGGACGGGCACACGGCCGTGCTCGGCCCGGAACAGGCCCGGCACGCCACCACCATCGCCACCGTCGGCATGAACCGCGGGCTGCCCGCCCGCGCGGTGACCATCGCCCTGGCCACCGCCTACCAGGAGTCCGACATCTACAACCTCGACTACGGCGACCGTGATTCGCTGGGGCTGTTCCAGCAGCGGCCGTCCCAGGGGTGGGGCTCGCCCGCGCAGGTCCAGGACCCGGTCTACGCGGCCCGGGCCTTCTACGAGGCGCTCGAGCAGGTTCCCGGCTACCGGAACATGGAGATCACCGAGGCGGCGCAGGAGGTCCAGCGCAGCGCCTACCCGGACGCCTACGCCGACCACGAGGACGACGCCCGGGTCCTCGCGTCGGCGCTGACCGGCTACTCCGAGGCCGCGTTCTATTGCACGTTCGAGCGGGACTCGTACGAGGCCCAGCCCGAGGGGGCCGACGGGCTCACCGAGCGGGCCCGCACCGTCCGCGACCAGCTGGTCGAGGCGTTCGGCGACCTCGACATCGGCGGCTATCGACCTGGCGGCATCGACTCCGGGCACGTCGAGGGCTCGGCCCACTACGACGGGCGCGCGCTGGACGTCATGTTCCGGCCGTACGACGACGCCGCCGTGAACCGCCGCGGCTGGGCGCTGGCCCAGTGGGCGACCGCGCACGCCGACGAGCTCGGCATCGCCGTCGTCATCTACGACGACCGGATCTGGAGCGCGCGACGCTCCGACGAGGGCTGGCGGGCCTACACTCATCCTTCCGGCGACACCACCGACGTGACGCTGCGCCACCTGGACCACGTCCACATCGCCGTCGCCGAAGGGAGCTGAACGTGCCCGCGGTCGCGGAACCCGTACGCGGCGACGGCGGCATGGTCACCACTCCGCATCCGCTGAGCTCCGCTGCCGGCGCGGACGTCCTGCGCGCGGGCGGCAACGCCGTCGACGCCGCGATCGCCGCCTGCGCCGTCCAGGGCGTCGTCGCCCCGGAGACGTGCGGGGTCGGCGGCGACCTGTTCGCCCTGGTGCACGTGCCCGGCCTGGCCCGGCCGCACTGCCTGAACGCCTCCGGGCGGGCCGGCTCGGGCGTCGACGCCGACGAGTTGCGCGCCGCCGGGCACCACGCCGTCCCGTCGACCCATCCCGCGGCGATCCCCGTCCCGGGGTGCGTGGACGGCTGGGTGACGCTGGCGCGCGACCTCGGGCGGATGCCGCTGGACGCGGTTCTCGCGGCGGCGATCGAGTTCGCCGCCGACGGCTTTCCGGCCTCCGCCGACCTGGTCCGTGCGGTGCGGGCCGGACGTGACCGGCTGTCCGGGCAGGAAGCGGCGCTGCCACTGCTCACCGCTCAGCCCGGGGCCATGGTCGTGCGCGGGCAGCTCGCCGCGACGCTGCGCGCGCTCGCCGCCGGCGGACGAGAGGCCTTCTACGAGGGAGCGCCGGGCGCGGCCGTCACGGCGGCCACCGACGGGGTCGTCTCGGCCGACGACCTGCGGCGTGACCAGGCGGACTGGGTCGACGCGCTCGGTGTCGACGCCTGGGGCGCGACGGCGTGGACCGTTCCGCCGAACTCGCAGGGCTACCTGGCGACCGGTGCCTGCGCCGTGCTCGACCGGCTGCGCCGCGACGGCGCGGACCCGGGCGACCCGCGCCGCCAGCATCTGATGATCGAGGCGTACCGGGCGCTGGCCACCGGGTACGACCGCGTCGCGGTGGATCCCGGCGCACTGTCCGGCGCGCCGGACCAGCTCCTCGGGGCCGCCCAGCTCGACGCCGTCGCCGCCGGTATCGACGCGTCGGCGGCCCGCCCGCGCTACCCCTCGGCGCACGCCGCCGGCGGGACCGCGTACATGTGCGTGGTCGACGCCGACGGCATGGGGGTGTCGCTGAGCCAGTCGAACTTCCACGGCATCGGTTCCGGTGTCGGCGCCGGAACGGCCGGCTTCCTCCTGCACGACCGCGGGCTGGGGTTCAGCCTGGAGCTCGGACACCCGGGCGAGCTCGCACCCGGCCGGCGGCCGTTGCACACCCTGTCGCCGACACTGTGGACGCAGGACGAGCGGCTGCGCCTGCTGCTCGGCACCCGCGGCGGACCGGTACAGCCGCAGGTGGTGCTGCAGCTGGCGGCCGCGATCGTCAGCGACGGGCTCGACCCGGCGACCGCACAGGCGCGGCCGCGCTGGACCGTCGACCCTCCGGCGGACGACGCACGCGTGACCGGCGGGTCCCGGGTCCGGTTCGAGCCGGACGTGCCCGGCCACGTGGTCGACGACCTGCGCCGCCGCGGGCACGAGGTCGCCGTGCTCGACAGCCCGCAATCAGGCTGGGGCCCGGCGTCGGCGATCGACGTCGACGACGCGGGCGTCCGGTCGTCGGCACCGGACCCGCGGGTCGAGACGACCTCGGTGACACCGGTGCCGGGCCCGATACGGTGAGACGACCATGAGCGCTGACACGCCACCGCCGCCACCACCGTCGGAGACGTCGAGCCCGCAGGAGCAGCCGCCCGCGGCACGCAGCGCCGCCCGCTGGAAGGTCGCCACCGCTGTCGTGTCGGTGCTGGGCCTGGCGCTGACCGGGACCGTGTACGTCCTCATGGACCAGCGCGCCGACGAACTACGCTCCGAGCGGGACACCGCCCGCGCCGAGCTCGAGGACGCGCGTGAGGAGGCCGACAGCGGCCTCGGCGGTCTGGAGGACCTGCTGGGCGGGCTCGGCGGCTCCGGCGAGGGCGACGGGTCCGACGGGTCCGGGGAAGGGCTCGGCGGGCTCGAGGAGTTGCTCGGCGGTGACGGCGGCCTGGGCGATCTGCTCGGCACCGGCGGCCTCGACCCGATCCTGCTGCAGTGCCTGGGCGGCGCCATGGGGCTGGGCGGCGACGGCTCCATCCCCGAGGGCGACGTGCGCACCCAGGTCACGGCGATCAAGGACATCATCGAGGCCGAGCGCGGCCTGCCGGCGGGCGACGACGTCGACATCGAGTTCGTCAGCCGCGAAGAGGTGCAGCGCCGCGCCGTCGAGCGTAGTACCGAGGACATCGACCGCCAGCGCGCCCGCGTCGACTCCCGCATGCTCGCCGCGCTGGGCGCTGTCGAGCCCGGCACCGACCTGGCTCAGGCGCAGCTGGACGCGCTGGAGGCCGGCGTCGGCGGTTTCTACGATCCCGAGACCGAGAAGCTGGTCATCGGCTCGAAGCAGATGGACGGGCTGGGGGCGTTCATCACGTCGCACGAGCTGGTGCACGCACTGGCCGACGCCGAGCTCGGTCTGCCGGACCAGCAGGCGCTGGCGCGCCGGTCCGGCTCCGACGCCGCGTACGCGGCGCTGAACGCCATCGAGGGTGACGCGTCGCTGTACAGCCAGCGGTTCGTCGGCAAGCACCTGCCGATGGACGAGCTGCTGGCCCTGCAGTCGACCTCGGCGCAGACCGACGCCAGCCTGGACCAGCTGCCGCACGTCGTGGCCAGGGAGCTGGAGTTCCCCTACGTCGAGGGCATGACGTTCAGCTGCGACCTGTACCTGCAGGGCGGCTGGAAGGCCGTCGACCGCAGCTACGACGACCTGCCGGACACCACGGCGCAGATCCTGTTCCCGGACCGCTACCGTGACGACGAGCAGGCCGTCGACGTGACCGATCCCGCCGGGCCCGAGGGCTGGAAGCCGCTGCGCACCGACACCTTCGGCGCCGCCGACCTGTTGTTCCTGCTGGAGGCTCCGGGCGACGACGAGGACGCCGCGCTGTCCGACCCGAAGAAGCGTGTCGCCGCGTGGGCCGGCGGAGAGATCAACGTCTGGGGGCGCGGCGGCGACACCGCGACGGCGCTGACACTCGCCGACCGCGGCGGGAGCACGCCGATGTGCGACACGGTGACGCGGTTCTACGCCGCGGCGTTCCCCGACGCCACGCGCACCGACACGACCACCAGCGGGGAGAACACCACGTTCGAGTCGCAGCGGCAGTCCGCGGTCGTCTCGTGCCAAGGCGACGAGGTCCGGCTGAGCACCGCCCCCGACCTCCCGACCGCCCGCTCCCTCGCCTTGTAAATGACCACGTTCACCATGGAATTCCATGCGTCACCACCCCTGCAGCCCTGGTGACGCATGCACAAGCCTAGTGATGCTCACAAAAGGAACCGGCAGCTTCGCCCGGTGAGCGGCGAGCCGCCGTCCGTGCCCGAACCGGCTCAGGCCAGCCGCTTGACCGCCGCGTCCACCCGCTCGTCCACCGCGGTCAACGCCACCCGCACATGCCGCGCGCCCAGCGGACCGTAGAACTCCCCGGGCGCCACCAGGATGCCCAGTTGCGCCAGCCGGTCCACGGTGTCCCAGCAGCCCTCGTCACGGGTGGCCCACAGGTACAGCCCGGCCTCGGAGTCGTCGACCCGGAACCCGGCACCGGCCAGCGCCGTGCGCAGCGACGCGCGCCGCCGACGGTACCGTTCCCGCTGGACCTCGACGTGTTCGTCGTCGGCCAGCGCCGCCGCCATCGCCTCCTGCACCGGGGCGGGCATCATCATGCCGGCGTGCTTACGGACCTCGAGCAGCTGCCGAACGATCGCCGGGTCACCGGCGACGAGCCCGGCCCGGTACCCGGCCATGTTCGACCGCTTCGACAGTGACTGCACCGCCAGGATGCCCTCGAGCGACCCGCCGTTGACGTCACTGTCCAGGACCGACACCGGACGGGCGTCCCACCCGAACTCCAGGTAGCACTCGTCCGACGCGACCACCGCACCACGCTCGCGCGCCCAGGCCACGACCTTGGCGAGGTGTTCGGCGGGCAGCACCCGCCCGTGCGGGTTCGCCGGCGAGTTCACCCAGACGAGGCCCACCCGGCGGGGTCCCAGCGCGACGACGGCGTCGGCGGCCACCGGTTCGGCTCCGGCCAGCCGGGCGCCGACGTCGTACGACGGATAGGCCAGCTCGGGGTGCACGACCACGTCACCGGCGCCCACACCCAGCAGCGTCGGCAGCCAGGCCACCAGCTCTTTCGAGCCGATCGTGGGCAGCACGCCCGGATCGCCGCCGGACGCCCGCAGGCCACACCGGCGCCGCAGCCACTCGACCGCCGCAGCACGCAACTGGGACGTCCCCGCCGTGGCCGGGTACCCGGGAGCGTCGGCGGCCGATCTCAACGCCTGCTGGACGACGTCCGGTGTCGGGTCCACCGGCGTGCCGACCGAGAGGTCGACGACCCCGCCAGGGTGCGCCGCCGCACGCTCGCGGTACGGCACCAGCGCGTCCCACGGGAAGTCGGGCAGGCGCCGACGCTGCGGCACCGCCTCAGTGCTCCCCGGTTTCCTGCGGCGGCAGCGCCGCCACCAGCGGGTGGTCCTTCGGGATCGCGCCGAGTTTCGCGGCGCCGCCCGGTGAGCCCAGGTCGTCGAAGAAGTCGACGTTGGCGGTGTAGTAGTCCTTCCACTCCGCAGGCACGTCGTCTTCGTAGAAGATCGCCTCCACGGGGCAGACCGGTTCACAGGCGCCGCAGTCGACGCACTCGTCGGGGTGGATGTAGAGCATCCGTTCGCCCTCGTAGATGCAGTCGACCGGACACTCCTCGACGCAGGCGAGATCCTTGAGATCGACGCACGGCTGCGCGATGACGTATGTCACGGCGATGTCCTCCTATCGAAAGCCGACGAGGGGGTGCCGGCTCAGTGGTCACGCGGACTACAGACCTAGTATCGCGATGGCATCTACCAATCGTCCATCAAGGCCAGCCTATGAGACAGCGATCCGGCACCCCCGCCCGGCCCGAACTCGTCGGCCGGCGCGTCGTCGTGCGCCACCGCATCCACGACCAGCGTTTCGGGGCGACCGACGTCCTGGGCACGCTGCTGTCGTGGTCGCCGGCGGGGCTGCGGGTGACGCCGGACCGCGGCGACGACGTGGTGGAGATCACCAACGACGACGTCATCGCCGTCAAGGCGATCCCGCAACGGACCGTGACCCGCCGCGACGTCCGTGACCTGGAGGCGGCCGCGGCCGCGGGCTGGCAGGCGCTCGAAACCGAGTGGATGGGCGGGTGGCTGCTCCGCGCCGCCGACGGGTTCACGCGCCGCGCGAACTCGTGCCTGCCCCTGGACGATCCCGGCCTGCCGCTCGCCGACGCCGTGGACGCCGTCGAACGCTGGTACCGCCGACGCGGTCTGGTGCCCGCGTTCCAGGTCCCGCAGCCGTTGGGCGGCGTGCTGGACCCGTTGCTGGACACGCGTGGATGGGACCGCGTCACCGAACCGGTGCTCGTCATGACCGCCGACCTCGACGACGTCGCAGCGGCCGCCCGTGCCGACCTGCCGCCGGTGCGCATCGACGACGAGCCCGACGCCGAGTGGCTGGCCGGGTACCACTACCGGGGCGGTGATCTTCCGGACCATGCCGTCGCGGTGCTCACTCACGCCGACACCGTCGCGTTCGCCTCGGTCGACGACGACGGCGGCAACGGCGACGGCGACGGCGTCGCGGGCCGGCGGCTGGCGATTGCTCGGGGCGCCGTCACCGAATCGCCGGCCGGACGGCGATGGCTGGGGCTCGCGGCGGTCGAGGTGGTGCCGGAGGCCAGGCGACGGGGCCTCGGCAGCCACATCGTCGCCGGGTTGGCGACCTGGGCGGCGGGGCACGGAGCGCGTCAGGCCTACCTTCAGGTCACCGAGTCGAACAGCGGCGCGCAGGCCACGTACCGCGGTGTCGGCTTCGCCGAGCACCACGCGTACCACTACCGCCGGCTGGCGCCGCCGGAGAGCTGACGCTCGCCCTGCTGCGCCATCACCAGGCCTGTGCACGCCTCACGAGGCTTGCAGGGGTGGTGACGCATCGAATTCCATGCGGAACGTGATCATTCCCGTCAGGGATCGTCGTTGCCGCCGGAATCGTCGTTGTTGCCGGAATCGTTGTTCTCGTCGTTCTCGTCGGAGTTGTTGTCCTCGTCGGGTTCGGGGCCGCAGACGACCTGGTGGTTGGGGTTGTACGTCCACGGGTCGGCCTCGTCCTTCACGAGCTCGCCGTCGGGGTTCCAGACCTTGCGGTACGAGGTGATGCTGAACCCCTGGCTTCCGCTCTGCGGCGAGCACTGATCCGACGTGTCGTAGATGGTGCGCGGTGAGGTGTAGTCGTGCCGCTCGGACAGCGACGTCTCCACCTCGAAGTGCTCGGTGCTCCAGAGCCGCACCGTGAGCGAGCCGTCCGAGCTGGGCGTGCTGGCCGTGAAGACGGTGTCGACCACGACGCCGTACGGGCTGTCGTTGGCGAAGCGCATGTCCTTGGCGCCCCACGCGACGGTCGCCTCCTGCCCGACCGGGTACCGGTCGAAGTAGATGGAGTGCGGCCAGTGCTCGACGTCCTCCAGGCCGGCCTTGTAGGCGGCGTGGAAGGTGGTGGTGGCGACCTGGGACACCCCACCGCCCAGCGCCTCGACGAGCCGTCCGCCGTTGATGATGGTGCCGGAGGTGAACCCGTTCGCCTCGGTGCGCTCGCCGACGATGCCGTTCAGGCTGAACTCGTCGCCGGGTTGCAGCAGCGTGTCGTCGATGCTCTCGGCCGCGGTGCCGATGTTGACGTTGCGGTACTCGGCGTACGGGAACGACGTGGTGAACTCGGAGATGACCTCGGTGACGCCCAGCTTCTCGGCACCCTCGGTCGTCAGCTCCGGCTCGACCTCGGTCAGCTCGACCTGCGCCTGCCGGGCGTCGCCGGAGCGCGACAGCGCCGGCAGCACCGCGTCCACCAGCATGCCGGGGGCGATGCCCTGTCCGGTCTCGCCCGGGACGACGGTGGGCTCGCCGCCCTCGATGGTGACCGTGGCGTTCTTGCCCTCCTGGCCGATCTCTTCCAACTCGTCGTGCGCGACGTCCATGAGCGCCTTGCCGTCGAGCTCCGGCCGCAGCGTGCCGGAGTCGTCCGGCGCCATGGACAGCGCCTGCCCCACGACGTCCGGAGCGATCTCGACGCTCTCGTCGCCGGCGACGACCGTGACCGGGGCCGCCATCGCGGGCTCGGCGAACTCCGAGACCGCCCGGTCGAGTTCGGCGGCGTCGACCGCCGGCTGGACCTCGTCGACGGCCAGCGGCACCTCGCCGATCGGCAGCTCGGCCCCGCCGTCACCGAAGTAGGCGTCGATCATCGCCTGCACGGTCGCCTCGACGTCCACGGCCCGGCCGGTCTGCGGCTCGCTGGTGACGACCTCACCGTCCTCGAAAGCCACTGCGGCGTTCACCGGATCGGTGTTGGCCCGCTCGGCGATGCCCTGCACGGCCGACTCGGCGGCGGCACGGTCGACCGCCGGGACCGGAGTGGTGTCGCCGGCTCCGAGCACAGCGTCGACCAGCGACAACGGGTTCGCACTGCCGCCGGGCACGGCGTCGACGGTCGCGCCGACGTCCACCGTCAACCCGGCCTCGGACGGCACGACCTCGTAGGTGGTCTCGCCGCCGGCGCTGAGCAGGATCGGCTCGTCGACCACGCCGGGAAGCCGCTCAGTCAGCCGGGCCTCGGCGTCGGCCGGGTCCATGCCGCCGACGTCGATACCGGCGACGGTGGCCCCGCGCGCCAGGGAGCCGCCCGCGACTGCGTAGAGCACGCCGTAGGCGACGCCCAGCACGCCGAGCACCACGGCGGCCGTGATGCCGACGCGGCGCAGCGTGCGGCGGCGCCCCGGCGAAGCCTCCGGAGCGGCATCCGGCGCGGGTTCGCCCGGAACGGCGCCGCCGGCTGTGTCGTATCTCTCACCCGTACCGAAGCCGCCGTGCGCGCCGGCCTGGGCGGTATTGTCGTGAGCAGTCGTCGAGTCCGGCACGACGCCGGTGGCGGACGTCGATTCGGTCGTGTCGGCGGCTCCGGCGCCGGTACCGTCGGAGTCGGCAGCGCCCCGACCTGGGGTGCCTGACTGATCGGTCACTCTCGGACACCTATCGTTCGAGTGGTCTCGGTTGCGGATCTCAGCAGGCCCGTCTCGGCTGCACGGCGCATCTTACGTGACCGCTCGCGGCGAGTTCCGCCCAGCGCCCAGCCCCAGTGCGACGGCGTGGCTCACGGACCCGCCGAACAGGAAGACGAGCCCGACCGGCTCCCCGGTGATCACCAGATCGTCGCCCGGCGAGTGCTGCGCGAGCACCAGCGTGGGCGCCAGCCACGCGACCGCGACGACGCCGCCTCCGGCCCGGGTCCGCGCACACGCGCGGGCCAGCACCGCGACGCCGGCGGCGCCGCCCACCGCCAGCACCAGGCCGGCGGGCGACGCCCACATGTGCACGAAGGCGCCGGCCACGGCCACCACCGCGGCCACCACGGCGAGCAGGAACACCCCGACGATCGGCAGGACACGTGCCCCGGTTCGGCGCCGGGCACCGCCTGCCGCCACGGTCACGGGACCACGCCGGCGAACAGGTCGGTCTCGACACCGGTGGCGGGGTCGACCGGCCCCTGGACACCGCGGACCAGCCGGTAGTGCTCCTTGGCCCAGATGCTCTGCCCGACGTTGTCGGCCAGCGCGAAGAACGGACCGTCGACGTCGATCTGGGTCGCGTGCGCGCGCATCGCCGCGACCTTCGCGTCGATGTGGGCGCCGCCGTCGACGACCGCGGCGACGTCGGCGTCCTCGACGACGAACCCGAGGTCGTCGGCGGACTCCACACCCCCGAAGCCGTCTTCGCCGCGCTCGCGCATCGCGTCGATGCCCTGCTGGATGGCGCTGCGGGGCATCGCCGTCCAGTAGACCTTCGCGATGTCCCAGCCGGCTCCCAGTTCGGGCCGGTAGGTCGGCACGGCGGCCAGCAGCGAGGCGTACATGGCCACCCGGTGTGCCTGGATGTGGTCCGGGTGGCCGTACCCGCCGTTCTCGTCGTAGGTCACCAGGACCTGCGGGCGAACCTCGCGGATGATCTCGACCAGGTGATCCGACGCGTCGCGCAGATCCGCCGCCCAGAAGCTGCGCGGGTCGACCTGCTCGGGCGCGACGGCCCGGCGGCCCTCGTCGCCCCAGACCATGCCGGAGTCGCGGTAGCGCCCCGGGCCGCCGAGGAAGCGGTGGTCGGACACACCGAGGTGTTTCATCGCCTCGGTGAGCTCGCCGACACGGTGCTCGCCGAGGCGGTCGTCGTGCTCGGGCGCCAGATGGGCCAGCTCGGGCACGAGAATCTCGCCGAGCTCGCCTTGAGTGCAGGTCACGAGGGTGACGTGGGCGCCTTCGGCCGCGTACCTGGCCATGGTGGCGCCGGTGCCGATGGTCTCGTCGTCGGGGTGGGCATGAACGAGCAGGACACGGCGGTCAACGGTGGAATCGGGCATGGACCCAGCCTAGTGAGACCTCGGTCCCCGGTCCGACCTCGGCCCAGCGGATCGAGCCGCCGGAGCACCTCTCGTCCCTATTGACCCGATATGGGAAGAGGTCTAGCCTCTGTGGATTGAGGTCTAACCTCCGGTCATCGCCGTTGTCGATAGTCGCCCTGTGAGGCCCACATGTCCAACGCGAGTCAAGACCCGACCACCCTGACGCGGCGAAGTGGGCACGCCCCCTTCCCGGCCCGGCGGAGGAGGTGAACACCGATGACGGCTGAGAAACAGCAGCAGCGTCGCGGGCTGACCCGGCGAGATCTGCTCAAGACGAGCGGGGCCGGGTTGGCCGGCACGGCACTGGCGTCCGCGCCGTACTCGGCCATGGCGAGCCCGCGCGACGGCGCCGCCGGCAGGCGGCCGAACTTCGTGTTCGTCTACACCGACGATCTCGGCTACGGAGAGCTCGGCTGCTACGGCCAGGAGCACATCCGCACGCCGCACCTGGACCGGCTGGCGTCGGAGGGCGTGCGCTTCACCAACCACTACGCCGGCTCGCCGATCTGCGGCCCCTCGAGGTGCACCCTGCTCACCGGACTGCATGTCGGCCACAGCACGGTGCCGAAGAACCCGTTCGGCGAGGACGAGCGGAGCTCGCTGCGGCAAGAGGACGTCACGTTCGCCGAGGTCCTCAAGGCCACCGGCTACCGGACCGCCTGCTACGGCAAGTGGGGACTCGGGCTCGAGAATCCGGACCAGCCGAGCCACCCGAACCGGCGTGGCTTCGACGAGTTCTTCGGTTACATTTCGCACCGGCACGCGCACGACCACTACCCGACGTATCTGTGGGACAACGGCGACCGGGTGAACCTGCCGGAGAACGAGAACGGCCGGAAGGCGGCCTTCGCCCCGGACCTGTTCACCGACAGGGCGCTGGACTTCATCGAGCGCAACCGGGACGACCCGTTCCTGCTGTTCCTGCCCACCACGCTGCCGCACTCGCCGCAGGACGTTCCCAGTCTGGCGCCGTACGAGGACCGGCCGTGGGGCGAGGGCGAGAAGGCGCATGCGGCACAGATCACCCGGATCGACAGCCACGTCGGGCGGATCATGGACACGCTGGCCGACCTGGGCCTCGACGAGGACACGATCGTCTTCTTCACCAGCGACAACGGACCACACCAGGCGGGCAGACCGGGCTTCGACGCCGAGTTCTTCGACAGCAACGGCGGGCTGCGGGGGTACAAGCGCAACCTGTACGAGGGTGGCATCCGGGTGCCGATGATCGCGTGGGCGCCCCGGATCCTGCGCCGGACCGCGGGGAGCACCAGCGACCACGTCTGGGCCTCTCACGACGTCTTCCCGACCCTGGCCGACTTCGCGGGCGCCCCGGTCCCCGACGACCTGGACGGCATCTCCATGCGCGGTGCGCTGGACGGCGCGCCGAGCCGCCGGCCGCGCGAGCACGACTACCTGTACTGGTTCCGGCTGGACCGACACGTCGGGAGCGCACCCGCGAGGGAAGCGGACCGGGGAAGGATCCTCACGCTGTGCGAAGCGGTCCGCCGGGACGACTGGAAGGCGGTGCGGTTCGCTCCTGGCCGCGACCGGTTCGTGCCCGACGAGCAGTGGGACGTCGAACTCTACGATCTCGGCACGGACCCCGGCGAGACCACGAACGTGGCTGCCGACCATCCCGAGGTCGCCCTGAGCATGGTGGCGCTGATGCACGAGGCGTGGGAGGAACGCCCGTTCGAGCGCGACGTCTGGAGCCCCGAGGACCTCTCGGTCGCCGGCCCGGAGTTCCTGGTGGCCGGCGCGACGTCCACCGTCACCGTCACCTTCACCAACCACCGGCAGCACGCCGTCTCCGACGTCGCGCTGATGCTGGACGCCCCGGACGGCTGGCGCGTCGCGTCGGTGTCCGACAGCACCTTCCGCGCCGTTCACCCGGGGCAGTCCGTGGACGCCAGCTGGGAGGTTTCGCTGCCGGCGGGTACCGAACCGAGCCCGAGCGGCTACGAGACGTCCTCCGTGCCCGGCCCGGACGCCTACCGGGTCCGTGCGTCCGCGTCCCACCGCAGCGGCGGCCGCCGGGGAGGCACCCGGTTGCCGGTCATCGTGACCGTCGTTCCCGCGGCTCCTGAGCGCGACACCTACCTGAGCGACCTGGCCTGGATCTCGGCGGCCAACGGCTACGGTCCCCTGGAGCGGGACATGGGCAACGGCCGGCAGGGAGCCGACGACGGGGCCACGATCAGCCTGGACGGGCGGACCTACGACAAGGGCCTCGGCAGCCATGCGCCCGCCGACGTCCGCTACTACCTCGGAGGCAACGGCACACGTTTCGTCGCCGACGTCGGCATCGACGACTTCAAGAGACCCGGCCGGGGACGCGTGACGTTCTACGTGTTCGGCGACGGCGAGATGCTCTACGACAGCGGCATGCTGGACGCCACCGACCCCCCGAAGGCCGTCGACGTCGACATCAGCGGCGTACAGGTGCTCAAGCTGACCGTCGAGCACGCGACGGACAGCACCGCTGACGGCCATGCCTCCTGGGGAACCGCCCTGGTGCGGTGCTCGGACGCGGGGCGGGAACCGTGAGGTGATCGGACGCTTCCCCACGGTGGCGGCCGCGGCGCCGGCACACCCCGCATGCCGATCACCACCGGAGGCTCTACGCTGGGTTTGAACATCGACGTCGAGCGGACCGGCTGCTCGGAAGGTCGGCCCCGTGGGGAGAACAGAGATGTCCAAGCTCTCGCTCGCGCTGCCGCAGGGCGCCGACCCCACCAGCCGCTGGCGCAGCACCATCCGCGCCCACGAGCAGTTCGTCTCCGCGCCCGGGCAGGACGTCCTCGACGTGCGTCCGATGGTGCTCGAGTCCTGGCGGCGATCCGCGGCGATGCGTGTCGACCCGGACCGTCGGGCCTCGCCGCTGACCCTGGACGACGCGGATCTCGAGTCCGCACGGCGCTCGCACCCGCTGTCCAGGGCGATGCCCGTCGTACGCAAGCTGCTGGTCGACGGCGCCTCCGACGCCGGCGTGATCGTCGTCGTCGGCGACGCGCAGGGCCGCCTCCTGTGGACCGAGGGTGACGATCAGCTACGCCGCCGGGCCGAGCGCATGCACCTCGTGGCCGGCGCGACCTGGCGCGAGGACGACATCGGCACCAACGCCATCGGCACCGCTCTCGCCGTCGGCGACACCGTCCAGGTGTTCGGCAGCGAGCACTACGCCCGGACCGTCCAGCCCTGGAGCTGTACCGCTGCGCCGATCCGCGACCCGTGGTCCCGAGACGTCATCGGGGTCCTGGACATCACCGGCGGCGCGGACGTGGTGTCGCCCCAGTCGGCGTTCCTGGTCCGCTCCGCGGTCGCCGCCATCGAGGCCGAGCTACGGTTCGCGCCCCGGCTGGACATGACCGACGACGACAACGGTTCCGGACGCCTCGCCGTGCTCGGGCGCGACCGGGGCGCGCTCACGCTGCAGGGCCGGCCGGTCCAGGTGAGTCTGCGGCACACCGAGCTGTTGCTGCTGCTGGCCGCCAATCCCGAAGGGCTGTCGGCCGCCGACCTGGCGTGGAAGATGTACGAGCACGACGCCGCCGAGGTCACGGTCCGCGCGGAGGTCTCGCGTCTACGCAAGGCGATCCCCGGCCTCGTCTCCCCCTCGGCGCGATATCAGCTGTGCACGGAGATCCACACCGACGCCGCGGAGGTCGCCGACTGCCTCTCCGCCGGCGATTACGCCCGTGCCGTCGAGCTCTATCGCGGCGAACTGCTCCCGCGCTCGACGGCGCCGGGCGTCGTGACGATGCGCTACCGGCTGCACGGCTGGCTGCGCAACGCGCTGCTCAGCCACGGCGACACCGAGGCGCTGCACCGCTACGTGCGCTCGCCCGCGGGAGCCGAGGACGTCCAGGCGTGGCGGAGCTACCTCGATCGGCTGCCGTCGGACTCGTCGGCCCGCGCGGAGGTGTCGGCGGTGCTCGCCGAACTCGAGGCCGACCTCGGCGACGGTCGCTGACGCGCCGCCGCGGAGCGAGCCCGCCGCGGGTGGTCGACGGCCGGGTCACGATGTCGGACCGTCACGGAAAGTGACCTTCCGGTCACACCGTGTCAATGTCGCAACGGCGATGCAACGTCAGGTCCATTACTCTCGGTAGCACGACCGGGCGGGTGACCCAACAAACCCAGCCCGCCCCGTGCCCGCCCGGTCGAACCCCTTCTTCGGGCCACACTCAGTGGTGAACGACGACGTCCTCGCGCACGTCCGCGTAGTGACACGCCGACTCGTGGTCGCTGCCCGGCCGGACCACCAGCTCGGGCGTCTGCTCGGCGCACAGGTCGGTCGCCTTCCAGCACCGGGTGCGGAACCGGCAGCCGCTGGGCGGGCTGGCAGGGCTGGGCACGTCGCCGGACAGCAGGATCTGCTGACGCTGGCCGCGCACCGACGGGTCGGGCACCGGAACCGCGGACAGCAGCGCCTGGGTGTACGGATGCGTCGGCTTCTCGTAGATCTGCGCGTCCGAGCCGATCTCGGCGACACGGCCGAGGTACATGACCGCCACCCGGTCCGAGATGTGCCGCACCACGGACAGGTCGTGAGCGATGAAAATGTAGGACAGCCCGAACTCGTCCTGCAGGCTCTCGAGCAGGTTCACCACCTGCGCCTGCACCGACACGTCGAGCGCCGACACCGGCTCGTCGCAGATGATGACGTCCGGGCGCAGGGCCAGCCCGCGCGCGATGCCGATGCGCTGGCGCTGCCCACCGGAGAACTGGTGCGGGTAGCGGTTGATGTGCTCCGGGTTCAGCCCGACGATGTCGAGCAGTTCCTGGACCTTCGCCCGGCGCTGGCCCTTCGGCGCCGCCTCGGGGTGGATCTCGTACGGCTCGCCGACGATGTCGCCGACGGTCATCCGCGGGTTCAGCGACGAGTACGGGTCCTGGAACACGATCTGGATCTTGCGCCGCATCTCGCGCAGCGCCTTGCCCCGCAGGTCGTAGATGTTCTCGCCGTTGTACATGACCCGTCCGCTGGTGGGCTCCTCGAGCCGCATCAGCAGCTTCGCCAGCGTCGACTTCCCGCAGCCGGACTCGCCCACGACGCCCAGAGTCTCGCCTTTGCGCAGCTCGAAGGACACGCCGTCGACGGCCTGCACGGAACCGACATGGCGCTTGAAGACGATGCCCGTCGTCAGCGGGAAGTGTTTGACGAGGTTCTGGACGTCGAGGACGGCATCACTGCTCGGCGTTGTCGAAGTCACCCTCGAGCACCTCCTGTGCGAAGTGGCACGCGCTGAACCGCCCGGGAGCGATCTCGAGCAGCGGCGGCCGGGTGTCATGGCAGATCTGCTGGGCGTACGGGCAACGGGGCCGGAACTCGCACCCTTCCGGGATCCTGCTGAGGTTCGGCGGCAGGCCCTTGATGGCCGACAGTTCCTGGCCCTTGAGGTCCACCCGCGGAATCGATCGCAGCAGGCCCTCGGTGTACGGGTGCGCCGGCGCCCCGTAGATGTCGTGCACCGACGCCTGCTCCATGATCCGGCCGGAGTACATGACCTCGATGGTGTCCGCGACGTCGGCCACGACGCCGAGGTCGTGGGTGATCAGGATCATGCCCATGTTGCGCTCGCGCTGCAGGTCCGCGAGAAGGTTCATGATCTGTGCCTGGACGGTCACGTCCAGCGCGGTGGTGGGCTCGTCGGCGATCAGCACGTCCGGGTCGAGCGCGATGGACATCGCGATCATGATGCGCTGGCGCATACCGCCGGAGAACTGGTGCGGGTAGTCGTTCACCCGCTCGCGCGCGGCCGGGATACGCACCTGGTCCATCAGGTCGACGGTCCGGGCGCGCGCGTCCTTCTTGGACAGCCCTTCGTGCACGCGGAACATCTCCGCGATCTGCCAGCCCACCGGGAACACCGGGTTCAGCGACGACAACGCGTCCTGGAAGATCATCGCGACGCTGCGCCCGCGGTAGGCGCGGCGTTCCTCCTCCGGCAGCTGCAGCAGGTCCTGCCCCCGGAACCGGACCGCGCCACCGGTGACGTAGCCGGGAGGCGTGTCGAGGATGCCCATGATGGCCTGCGCCGTCACGCTCTTGCCGGAGCCCGACTCGCCGAGCACCGCCAGGGTCTCGCCCTCGCTCAGCGTGTAGGACACTCCGTTGACGGCCTTCGCGACGCCGTCACGGGTGCGGAACTCGACGTGCAGGTCGTCGACCTCCAGCAGCGGAGCCGCACCGGCGTCCGGCGGCCGCGGCGCGGCCGAGGGTTCTGTCGTGGCCACTAGTTCGTCCTCCTCGAGGCTCGCAACTGCCCTAGCGCAGCTTCGGGTCGAAAGCGTCGCGCACCGCGTCGCCCAGCATGATGAACGCGAGCACCGTCACGGAGAGGAACGCACTCGGAATCAACAGCATATGCGGCGACTGGCGTACGTAGTCCTGCGCGCTGTTGATGGCGATGCCCCAGGAGATCACCGGCGGCTGCAGCCCGATGCCCAGGAACGACAACGTCGCCTCGACGCCGATGAACACACCGAGGGTGATGGTCGCGTAGACGATGACCGGTGCCATGGCGTTCGGCAGCACGTGACGCATCAGGATCCGCCGGGTGCCGCCGCCCAGTGCACGGGCCGCTTGGACGTAGTCGGCCTGCTTCACCTGGATCACCGTGGAGCGCATGATCCGGGTGACACTGGTCCAGCCGAGCACACCGAGCGCGAGCACCACCTTGGCGATGGTGACCCACTCCGCCGTGCCCTGCCCGGACGGGAACGTCGCCAGCACGATGATCGCACCGAGCAGCAGCGGGATGGCGAAGAAGATGTCGGTGAACCGGGACAGGAGCGCGTCGACCCAGCGGCCGTAGAAGCCCGCGAACATGCCGATGAGGCTGCCGACCACGCACACCACCACCGTGGCGAACACCCCGACCAGGATGGACGCGCGGGCGCCGTACACGGTGCGCGCGTAGATGTCGCAGCCCTGCAGGTCGTAGCCGAGCAGCGACCCGTCGCCGGGCGCCTGTCGCGAGAACTGCAGGTTGCAGTACCGCGGGTCGGCGTTGGTGAACAGGCTGGGGAACGCGGCCATCACGATCAGCACCAGGACGATCCCGCTGGAGATCAGGAAGACCGGGTTGCGCCGCAGGTCGCGCCAGGCGTCGCCGGCCAGCGACCGGGCCTTCTCCGGGCCCGGGTCGCCGTTCGTCGCCGGCGCGGCGTCCTCTTCGGCCACCGCGGTGCCGCCCGGCGCCGCCACCTCGCCGCCGAGACCGGCGCCGCGCGGGTTCGATTCAGTGGAGCCACTATTCATAACGGATCCTCGGGTCGAGCGCCGCGTACAGCAGGTCGACGAACAGGTTGACGAGCAGGAACACCAGCACCAAGATCGTGACCGCCGCGGTGACCGTCGCGCCTTCACGGTCGCGGATGCCGCGGAAGATCATGTTGCCGACGCCGGGGATGTTGAAGATTCCCTCGGTGACGATCGCGCCGCCGAGCAGGTTGCCGAAGTCCGCGCCGATGAACGTGACGACCGGGATCAGTGAGTTGCGCAGGGTGTGCACGCCGATGACGCGCTTCTGCGGCATGCCCTTCGCCGTTGCCGTGCGCACGTAGTCCGAGCGCAGGTTCTCGACCAGGTTGGTCCGCATCAGCCTCGCCACGTACGCGAGCGACAGGCTGCCCAGGACGAACCCTGGCAGGATCAGCGAATAGACCGTGCCGTCGTAGGTGACGGGCAACCACCCCAACTGCACGCCGACGACGATCTGCGCCACCAGCCCGATGACGAACACCGGGATGGAGACCACGACCAGCGTGCTGACCAGGACGAGATTGTCGATGAAACCGCCGCGGCGCAGGCCCGCGACCACGCCGGCCGCGATGCCGATGACGAGCTCGAAGACGATCGCGATCACCGCGAGCTGGACGGTCGTCGGATAGCGCTGCAGGAGCTCGTTGACGATCTCGGTGCCGCGGAACGTCTCGCCGAAGTTGCCCTGCATCAGGTCGACCATGTACAGGCCGTACTGCACCAGCAGCGGCTCGTCGAGGTTGTACTCCGCGGTCATCATGCTGATGTATGCCGGGGGGCATGCTCGGTCGCCGCATTTGCCGGCGAACGGGTCCCCGGGAAGCGCCCACACCATCGTGTAGATGATGAACGTCGTTCCGATGACCACCGGGATCATCTGCAAGAGGCGCCGGATGACGTATCGGCCCATGTGCCTTCCTTACCGGATGCCGAGTGCGCGTCGCTGCACAGGAGTCTGCCATCCGAGTTCCGCCGGCCGGCCTCCGACCCGGACTCGGGCCGTGGGCCGGCCGGCGGAACACCTCGGACAGACCACGCCGGTCCGCCACGCCCGGTGCGATTCCGGTGTGGCGGACCGGCGTCCGTGCCTCAGCTCGTGGTGGTCACGCTGGTCAGGTCGACAGTGCCGAACGGCGTGATGTGGACGTTGTCGACGTTGGTGGAGTAGCCGGCAACGACCTTGTAGTACCACATCGGGATGGCCGTCATCTCCTCGGCCAGCAGCGCCTCCGCCTGGTTGTACAGCTCGGCGGCCTCCTCGCCGGTCTTGGTGGCGGCCTCGTCGACCAGCCGGTCGAACTCCGGGTTGCTGTAGTCGCCGTCGTTCGAGGACGCGCCGGTCTTGTAGAGCGGCACCAGGAAGTTCTCGGCCGACGGGTAGTCCATCCGCCACCCGGTGCGGAACATGCCCGGCATCTCACGGTTGCCGATCTTCGTGCGGAACGTCGCGAAGTCGACCTCGGGAGCACCGTTGCACTTGATGTCCAGGGTGTTGCGGATGCTGTTGCAGGTCGCGTCCACCCAGCCCTGGTGGTCGGCGTCGGCGTTGTAGGACAGCGTCAGGGTGCCGTCATAGCCTCCGGCCTCGGCCAGCAGGTCCTTAGCCTTCTGCGGGTCGTACTGGCAGAAGCCACCGCAGGCGCCGGGCTTGTACCCGTCGACGGTCGGGGCGACCCAGCCGGTGGCCGGCGTCTTCGTCCCGGCGAAGATGGACTCGATGATCGACTCACGGTCGATGGCCATCGAGATCGCCTGCCGCAGCTTCGGGTTGGCCAGCTCCGGCGACACCGACTCCGGCGCGAACGTCACGGTCTGGATGGTGCCGACCTCGCGCTCGACGAACCGCTCGCCGAGGTCGTTCTTGTACGCCTCGCCCGCCAGCGCCGACGTCGGCAGCTGCGGCATCAGGTCCAGCTGGTTGGCCTGCAGGTCGTTGTAGGCAGCGTTGTCGTCCTCGTAGATCTCGAACGTCGCCGACTCGATCTCCGGCTCCATCTCGCCGGCGTAGTCGTCGTACTTGGAGATCTTGATGGAGCGGTTCTTCTCCCACGAGTCGAACTTGAACGGCCCGGACCCGACGGGCGCGTCACCGAAGGCCTCGGGGTCCTCGAAGAAGACCTCGGGCAGCGGGGCGAACGCCGAGTAGCCGACCATCAGCGGGAACGAACCGCGCGGCTCCTTGAGCGTCACCTCGAAGGTGTGCTCGTCGATGACCTTGAGCCCGGACATCTTCTCCGCCTTGGCCGAGCCCTCGATGTACGCGCCTTCCTCGTCGAACTCGCCGGCGACCGCGTCGTAGCCCTTGAAGGGCTCGAAGAAGTACTGGTTGTACTGGGCGTTGGAGCCGTGGGCGGTGTAGTTCCACGCGTCGACGAAGCTCTGCGCGGTGATCGGGGTGCCGTCGTGGAACGTCCAGCCGTCCTTGATCGTGATGGTCCAGACCCTGTTGTCCTCGGACTCGATCGATTCGGCGATGTCGTTGTGTGGCTGTGCGGTCTCGGGGTCGTAGCGCACCAGCTTCGAGAACAGCTGCTGGACGACGTCACCGCCGCAGGTCTCACCGGTGTTGCCGGGAACCAGCGGGTTCTGCGGGTTACAGCCGCGGACGGTCACGTGCCCGCCTCCGCCTTCGGCCGAGCCGCCTCCGCCGTCGCCGCTGTCATCACCACCGCACGCGCTCAGGGCGAGCGCCATTGCGGCGGCCCCGGCCACCGCCGACTTGCGTGCCGAGACTCGCATGGATGCCTCCTGGGGTCTGCCTGAGGTAAGGGCCACACGGCCGCACCGGTTGGTACGCCGTAGCGACGGGTTCGCAGCCTTGATCCCAGGCATGGAGACACCGACGCGAACTACTTTCTATGCGGCCCAGTGTCTGGCGGCAAGCCCATACACGAGACGGACGTCACTCCGCAATCAGAATGTGACCTCTCCGGCGAATTGCCGTGATCCTCCGCCTACCAGCGAAGATGGCCGGAAGATTTGCCGCTCGAACTCGTCGGCGGTCGACGATCGCACGTTCGTGAGCTTCTTGGTGACGGGCACCTCGTCGTGGCTGACCGGATTGCCGTGCGGTAGCGCTGAGCGCCGCGGCGGTCAGGACAGCCGGTCCAGAAACGTGAGCGTGCGCTCGGTGAGGTCTCCGGTTGCGGACTCGTCGTGGCCGGCCAAGGACGAATCCGCGAACAGGTGCGCGGTGCCGGGGTACAGGAACAACTCGGCGTCCCCGGCCGCTGCGACGAGTTCCCGAGCGGCCGCCAGATCCTCGTCGAACCACTCGTCGTCCGACCCACCATGAACCTGCACTGGAAGGTTCTGGGGCCATGCCTCGCCGAACTCACTCACGGGCAGGCAGGCATCGAAGAACAACGCGCCGAGGGCACGCGGACGGGTCTGGGCGAGCTTCTGGGCCGGCATCACGCCCATGGAGAACCCCGCATAGACGATCTCGGTGGGCAACGACTCGACGGCCCTGACGCCTCGCTCCGTGACCTTCCCGAACCCGATCTCCCGGGCATGGGCGACGCCCGCCTCGAGGTCGTCGAAGGTCCGTCCGTCGAACACGTCCGGGAGGTGCACGTGATGACCAGCGTCATGGAGGCGGCCGGCGAACGCACGCATCCCGTCGGTCAAGCCCTGCGCGTGGTGGAACACGACGATCTCGGCCATGTGCACCTCCATCTAATGAACCAAAAAATTAGTACGTTCCAGGACGCTAGTATGTTCAGCGATGGAAAGCAACCTCCCTGACTACGAACTCGAGGACCAGCGCGCTCTCACCGAGCCGGAACAGGTCAAGGCCCTGGCCCACCCGATGCGCACCACGATCCTGGGGCTCCTGCACGAGCGGGCGGCGAGTGTGACCGAGCTGAGTACGGCGCTGGACCGGCCCAAGAGCACGGTCGCTCACCACGTCAACGTGCTCGTCGACGCGGGGCTGCTGAAAGTCGTCCGCACCCGGCGAGTCCGGGCCATCGAGGAGTCGTTCTACGGACGCACTGCCAGGTCCTTCCACGTCGCGGACACGAGCCCTTCCGGCCGAAGGCTGCCCGTGGACTTCAACGACTTCGAGGTCGCCGCACGTGAGTCCCAGCCGGCGTACGCCGAGGGCGAGCTGTGGGGTTTCATCCGGCACGCTCGAATCAGTCCGGAGCGCAAGCGCGAGTTCTGGCGGCGGATGTCCGCGCTGGTGCAGGAGTTCGACGCGCTGCCACGCGAAGGCGACCTCGTCCATGGGTTCGCGGTCGGGATCTATCCCATCGCGGACTATCCCCAGTTGCCGGAGTCCCGGACGTCGACAGCGGAACCGGGCCCGTGATCACGCCGCCAGGGCGCGGCCCGCTCCGACGTCCCCGGCTCCGGGGCCCGTCCCGGGTCCCTGACGCCGGGCGTCGGGCACGGGCTGCCGCTCAGCGCGCCGGCGGTCCACCGTGCTTGCGACGCGACGCGGCACGCCCGCGCTCGGCACTGTCCAGGACCACCTTGCGGATACGCACGGCCTCCGGCGTCACCTCCACGCACTCGTCGTCGCGGCAGAACTCCAGCGCCTGCTCGAGCGAGAGGTGCTGCGGCGGAACCAGCCGCTCGAGCTCGTCGGCGGTCGACGATCGCACGTTGGTGAGCTTCTTCTCCTTGGTGATGTTCACGTCCATGTCGTCGGCACGCGCGTTCTCGCCGACGATCATGCCCTCGTACACCTCGGTGCCCGGCTCCACGAACAGCGTTCCGCGTTCCTGCAGGTTGAACATGGCGTACGAGGTCGCCGCGCCGGGCCGGTCGGCGACCAGCGAGCCGGACGGGCGGGTCCGCAGGTCACCCGCCCACGGTTCGTAGCTCTCGAACACGTGGTGAGCGAGCCCGGTGCCGCGCGTCTCGGTCAGGAAGTGGGTGCGGAACCCGATCAGCCCGCGTGCGGGCACCACGAACTCCATCCTGATCCAGCCGGTGCCGTGGTTCGTCATCTGCTCCATGCGGCCCTTGCGGGAGGCCAGCAGCTGCGTCACGGCGCCGAGGTAATCCTCGGGGCAGTCGACCGTGAGCCGCTCGAACGGCTCGTGCACGGCGCCGCCGACGTCCTTGGTGACGACCTGCGGCTTGCCGATGGTGAGCTCGTAGGCCTCGCGGCGCATGGTCTCGACCAGCACCGCCAGCGCGAGCTCGCCACGGCCCTGCACCTCCCACGCGTCGGGACGCTCGGTGGGCAGCACCCGCAGCGACACGTTGCCGATGAGCTCGGCGTCGAGGCGGTCCTTCACCAGCCGTGCCGTGACCTTGGTCCGGCCGGACCGCCCCGCCAGCGGCGACGTGTTGGCGCCGACGGTCATCGACAGCGCGGGCTCGTCCACGGTGATCAGCGGCAGCGGACGCGGGTCGTCCGGGTCGGCCAGCGTCTCGCCGATGGTGATGTCCGGGATGCCGGCGACGGCGATGATGTCGCCCGCGGACGCGGACTCCGACGGCACCCGGTCCAGCGCCTCGGTCACCAACAGTTCGGTGATCTTGACCCGGTTGATGCTGCCGTCCTTGCGGCACCAGGCGACCTGGGAGCCCTTGACGATCTCGCCCTCGCGCACCCGGCACAGCGCCAGCCGGCCCAGGAACGGGGACGCGTCCAGGTTGGTCACGTGCGCCTGAAGCGGCGCCCCCTCGGTGTACGTGGGCGCCGGAACCGTGTCGAGGACAGTGTCGACGAACGGGCTCAGGTCGTCACCGTCCGGCACCTCGCCGTCCGCCGGCCGATGCAGCGACGCCTTACCGTCGCGAGCGCAGGAGTAGACGATCGGGAAGTCCAGCGCGTCCTGGTCGGCGGTGTCGTCGAGCAGGTCGAGGAACAGTTCGTAGGTGTCGTCGACCACCTCCGCGATGCGGGCGTCCGCCCGATCCGTCTTGTTCACGACGACGATGATCGGCATCTTCAGATGCAGCGCCTTGCGCAGCACGAACCGGGTCTGCGGCAACGGCCCCTCGCTGGCGTCGACCAGCAGGACGACACCGTCGACCATGGACAGTCCTCGCTCGACCTCGCCGCCGAAGTCGGCGTGGCCGGGCGTGTCGATGATGTTGACGGTCGTCTCGCCCCACCGCACCGCGGTGTTCTTGGCGAGAATCGTGATGCCCTTCTCGCGCTCGAGGTCGCCGGAGTCCATGACGCGTTCGGCCACGTCCTGGTTTTTGCGGAACACGCCCGACTGCCACAACAGGGCGTCGACGAGTGTGGTCTTGCCGTGGTCGACATGGGCGACGATGGCGACGTTGCGGAGGTCGTCACGGCGGCGCGTGGACATGCTGAGGTCTCGTTCCTGGCTGGGGGATGCGACGCCCCATCTTACGTGCTCCCGGAATGTACGGCCGAGCCGGAAAGTGTGGAGGTGGTGTCGCCAGAACCACACGACCTTCACACCGTCTGGTCGTGACCGACACCGACCTCACACGGTCGGCCTCCGCATCACGCCGCGGAGCGGTTCGAGCCCGCCGTCACCGCGTCCTCGATCTGGTTCAGGACCGACGCAGGCTCCTCGCGCAGGCGACGCGGCGAGATCGGCACCACGGCCCAGCCGAGCGCCGCATAACGTGCGCGACGACGCTCGGTACGCTCGACGGCTTCACCGCCCCGATGCCACTCCGCCGAGTCGATCTCGACGACGACTCGGGCCTCGGCCCAGCACGCATCGGGGACGAGCAGTCCGCCGGTTCCGTCGGGCAGCGGCTCGTTCCACCGTGGCTCGGCGAGCACCGCCGAGCTGCGGACGAGGTCACGCAGCTCGCATTCCGGCGCGGACCGGCACCCTGCGGCGACGTCATCGAGGGCTTGCCGCACGAGACGGGCGCCCTTCCACCGGGCTGCACCGGCCTGCGTGCGGATCCGCTCCGGAGTCGTCAGTCTCGTTTGGACGCTCTCACACAGCAGCGCCCTCACCTCACGCAGTCGTGTCCTGTCGACGCAGGCATCCACCACCGCTCGTTCCGGCGGCGCGACGGGAACGCCGCGCAGCTCACGCGCCAGCGGCATCGAACGGACGCGCCGGAGGACCGCGACCGGCCGACAGGACCGCTGAACGTCGGCCGGCACGAGCAACATCAGTGGTCCGTGCGGGACGTACCTCAGCCCGTAACCCCGGCAGGCGACCACTCCGGTGACGACGGCCCCGGGGCCGGCTCGCAGAAGGGCTGCCCGGACCACATGACGTTGCTGCAACGGACCGGTGAAGTCCGCATAGACGCCGTCGAGGACGCGCTGCCACCGCCCACCGTCGCCGAGTGCGTGCCGCACCGCCGCGACGGTCATGCCGAGGCTCAGAGCCTGGGACCGCGTCACCAGGCCGTCCTGCTCGCGTGCGACACGCACTACCTCGTCCGGAACCCGCATGGGTCGAGCGTCACCCGGCCGGAGCACGCTCGCACCCCACTCGAGGCCAACTGTGGAAAAGCGGGGGCCGAGCCGGCAGCCTGTGGGCGCGCGCCGCCGGTGCAGAGGCGAGAACGGTGTGAGGGTGGTGTCGCCGGAGCGACACCACCCTCACACCGATTCGTCGTGACCGACACTCATTTCACACTGTGCCGACCGACACCGGACGTCACTCGTCCTTGCCCTGCTCACCGCCCTTGCGACGCGGCCTGCGCAGGCGCCTGGCGTGTCCAGACGGGGACACCGCGCCGCCACCGGCCGAGCCACCGGCGGACCCGTCGCCGCTGCCGGCCTCGCCGTTGGCACGTTCACCGTCGGGCAGTGCGCCGACACCGACGAGTGCCTGGTCGATGCGGTCGTCGACCTGCTCGCCGAAGTGATCGTCGAAGTTGTCGGTGAGATCACCGGTGACGCTCTGGGTGATGTGCCGCTGCAACTCCTCACGGCGTTGCCGCCGTTGCGCTGCCTGCAGCACCCGGTGTTCGGACTTCAACGACTTGTACGTCGCCACCATGATCACGATCATCACGACGCTGAACGGCAACGCCGCGATGATCGCACCGGTGCGCAACGCCGCCAGTCCGCCTGCCAGCAGCAGCGCGATCGCGATGGCTCCCTCGAGCACCGCGAACAGCACCCGGCTCCACTTCGGCGGTTCCGGCTCGCCGCCGGAGGCCAGCATGTCGACCACCAGCGACCCGGAGTCCGACGACGTGACGAAGAAGATCGCGACCAGCACCACCACGATGACGGTCAGGATGCCGCCCATGGGCAGGTCGCTGACCATGTTGAACAGCACGTTCTCGGGGATGACCCGCTCGAACATGCCCTCCTCGCCGCGGCTGACCAGCCCGCCTTCGCCGTACAGCTGGCGGTACAGCGCACTGCCGCCCATCACGGCGAACCACAGGAAGGTGACCATGGTCGGCACGATCAGCACGCCGGCGACGAACTCGCGGATGGTCCGGCCGCGGGAGATGCGGGCGATGAAGACACCGACGAAGGGCGCCCACGAGATCCACCAGCCCCAGTAGTACGTCGTCCAGGATCCCTGCCAGGCCTGGCCGGCGTCACCGGTGTAGGTACTGGTGTCGAACGTGGTCGGCAGCACGTCCTGCAGGTACACGCCCATGGACTGGACGAAGTCGCGCAGGAAGAACAGGCTCGGGCCGACGATCAGCATGACGACCAGGAACACCGCCGCCAGGCCGAGGTTGAAGTTGGACAGCCACTTGATGCCCTTGCCGACACCCGAGACCACGGAGACGGTGGCGAGCGCGGTGATGATGACGATCAACGTGACGAGAACGCCGTCGGTGGGCTCGTCGAACACGCCCATCTCGACGAACCCGGCCGCGATCTGGCTCACGCCCAGGCCGAGCGAGGTGGCGACACCGAACAGCGTGCCGATGATCGCGATGATGTCGATGACGTCGCCGATCCAGCCGCGGACCCGGTCGCCCAGCACGGGCTCGAGGGCCCAGCGGATCGAGACCGGACGGCCCTTGCGGTGGATGGCATAGGCCAGCGCGAGACCGACCACGACGTAGATCGCCCACGCGTGGAATCCCCAGTGCACGAACGTCTGGGCCATCGCGTCCTGGGCCAGCTCGGCGCCCTCCGCGCCGATGCCCTCGCGGCCGTGACCGTCCTCGCCGAGGGCGCCGCCACCGTCGGTGCCGGGCTTCGGGGAGTCGTAGTGGATCAGCGGCTCGGCCGCGCCCCAGAACACCAGGCCGATGCCCATGCCGGCGGCGAAGAGCATCGCGAACCAGGCGAGGAGGCTGAACTCGGCGTCCTCGTCGTCCTTGCCGAGTTTGATGTCACCGAACCGGCTGACGCCCATCCAGATCGAGAACACCACGAACACGGCGACGAGCAGGGTGTAGTACCAGCCGAACCCGCCGACGATGTCGGTCTGGACGTTGCTGAGGAACTCGCCCACGTCGTCCGGGAACGACACCGTGATGATCACCACGAACGCGAGGATGATCAACGACGGATAGAAGACCTTGGGAGCCACGCCGTGTTTGTTGCCCGCACCGGGCTCGTATGGGTCGAGTGGCTTTCCTGATTTGGCGACATCCGTCGGTGGGCTCATTCGACTCGCCTTTCATTCGACAACACACGTATGCCGAAGCTGACGGGTCGGCCTCGGCCGTGTCACACAGTTTCGCCTCGACGATACCGTCGTCAAACCAGTCTGGGAATCGTTGCACGTCCGCAACACCCGACATCCCTGGACAAACGTGACCAGGCAGGCGGACGCCGCGCTACCCTGCCGACTCGGCGCGTGACCAGGCGAATGACCCTGTCACGAGGGGACCCGCACGACCTCCTCGGCGAAGTGGCACGCCACCGGGTGGCCCTGGCCGCGGTCGACCAGCGCCGGCTCCTCGGTGGCGCAGATGTCCTGCGCCTTCCAGCATCGCGTGCGGAACCGGCACCCGCTCGGCGGGTCGATCGGGCTCGGCACGTCGCCGGCCAGGATGATCCGCTCGCGGTGGCGCTCGACCCGCGGATCGGCGGTCGGCGCGGCCGACAACAGCGCCTGCGTGTACGGATGCGCCGCGCGGGTGTAGATCTCGTCCTTGGTCCCCGACTCGACGATCTTGCCGAGATACATCACGGCAACCCGGTCGCAGATGTGGCGCACCACCGAGAGGTCGTGCGCGATGAACAGGTACGCCAGGTCGAGCTCGTCCTGCAGGTCCTCGAGCAGGTTGACGACACCCGCCTGCACCGAGACGTCCAGCGCCGACACCGGCTCGTCGAGCACCAGCATCCGCGGCTCCAGCGCCAGCGCCCTGGCGATGCCGACGCGCTGGCGCTGCCCGCCGGAGAACTCGTGCGGGTAGCGGTTGCCGTGCTCGGGGTTGAGGCCGACCAGGCGCAGCAGCTCGCCGACGCGTTCCAGCCCGCCCGGGCCGTAACTGCCGTGCACCTTCATCGGCTCGCCGACGATGTCGTTGACCGGCATCTTCGGGTTCAGCGACGCGAACGGGTCCTGGAACACGATCTGCAGGTCACGCCGCAGCTCACGCATCTGCTTGGTGGAAAGCCCGGTGAGCTCGCGTCCGTCGTAGCGGACCGATCCGCCCGTGGGCTTGTGCAGCTGCAGGATGGCCCGGCCGGTGGTGGACTTCCCGCAGCCGGACTCGCCCACCAGGCCGAGCGTCTCACCCGCGTCGACGTGCAGCGAGACACCGCTGACCGCGTGCACCTGGCCGATGGTGCGCCGCAGCAGCCCTTCGCCCTTGACGGGGAACTCCATGACGAGGTCGTCCACCTCGAGCAGGTGGGCGCCGGAGCCTCCGGGCGAGGAACCGGACGGCCGGTCGTCCGTGACTGTCATCTACGACGCCTCACTTTCGCTGCGGAAGAACGTCGTCGGGTCGTCGGCCTCGGCGAGGCGCCGCCAGTGGTGGCACGCGGCGACGTGACCCGTGACGTCGGTGTCGAACAGCTCCGGCTCGGTCTGGCGGCACAGGTCGGTCGCCAGCGGGCAGCGTGGCGAGAACGGGCAGCCGGCCGGCAGGTGGATCAGCGACGGCGGCGTGCCGTGGATCGGCCGCAGCCGGCCGTCGTCATCCGAGTCCAGCGACGGGATGGAGCCGAGCAGCCCTGCCGTGTACGGCATCCGCGTGCGGTAGAAGATGTCGTCTGTCTCGCCGACCTCGACCGCGCGTCCGGCGTACATGACCAGCACCCGGTGCGTCATCCCCGCGACGACGCCGAGGTCGTGGGTGATCAGCACGATCGCGGCGCCGATGGCGTCCTTCACCTCGACCAACTTCTCGAGGATCTGCGCCTGGACGGTGACGTCGAGCGCGGTCGTCGGCTCGTCGGCGATGATGACGTCCGGATCGTTGATGATGGCCATCGCGATCATCGCCCGCTGCCGCATGCCGCCGGAGAACTCGTGCGGGTAGTTGCGCAGCCGCGTCTTCGGCTGCGGGATGCCGACCATGCCCAACGCCTCCTCCGCGCGGGCGAGCGCCTTCTTGCGCGGCATCAGCTCGTGCGAGAGCACCGCCTCGGCCAGCTGGTCGCCGACCGTGTGCACCGGGTTCATGGCGGTCATCGGGTCCTGGAAGATCATCGCGATCTTGCGCCCGCGCAGGCTGCGCTGGACCGCCGGTGGCATGCTCAGCACGTCCTCGCCGCGGAACGAGACGTCGCCGCTGATCCGCGCCGAGCGTGGCAGCAGCCCCATGACCGCCATCGACGACACCGACTTCCCGGAGCCGGACTCGCCGACGATGCCGAGCACCTCGCCCGCGTGCAACGCGTACGAGACACCGCGCACCGCGTGCACCACGCCGTCGTCGGTCGGGAACTCGACACTGAGATCGTCGACGCGCAGCAGCTCTTCGCCGCCGACGGCCGAGCGGCCGAGGTGGCCGACGTGCGCCTGGGTTGCCGACTTGACCTGCTCGGTGGGCTCGGCGGCGCCGACGTCCAGCGGGTCGGAGCCGGCCGCGCCCATCGACCGGTGGTCGACGAACGGGTCGTCGGACGAGGGTTTGGTCATGGTCTAGCTCCGCACCTTGTTCTGCCGGGGGTCGAACGCGTCGCGCAAGCCGTCGCCGATGAAGTTGACGGTCAGTGCGATGGCCACGATGAACACACCCGGCCAGATGAACAGCCATGGCCGGGTGACGAAGGCGCCCTGGTAGACGCTGACCAGCCGTCCGAGCGACGTGTCCGGCGGCTTGACGCCGAAGCCGAGGAACGACAGCGCGGTCTCGAGGATGACCGCGCCGGCCAGGCTCAGCGTCGCGCTCACCAGGATGACGCCGAGCGTGTTCGGCAGGATGTGCTTGCGGATGATCCGCCACGCCGGCGTGCCCGCCGCGCGCGCCGCCTCGACGAACTCCTTCTCGCGCAGTGACAGGAACTCGCCGCGCACGATCCGCGCCAGCCCGGTCCAGGTGAACAGCGCGATGACGACGGCGAGCCAGAACGGTCCCGCGTTACCGGCCTGGTTCGCGATCACCGCCACGATGGCCAGCAGCGGCATGATGATGATGACGTCGGTGAAGCGCATCAGGATCGTCTCGGTCCACCCGCGGAAGAAGCCCGCGGCCGCGCCGATCAGCACGCCGATGAACGATCCGAGCCCGCCGACGATGAACGCGATCATCAACGAGATCTGGGTGCCGCGCATCGTCAGCGCGAAGTAGTCGATGCCCTTGTTGTCCTGGCCGAACGGATGCTCGCCGAGATGTATGCCGTCGCCGCCGAGGAAGCCGGGCACCACCGACAGTGTCGGCCGGCCGCCGTCGACGACCGTCCCGATGGTCGTGTAGTCGTGCTTCCACCACCCGGGGATCGGCCCGATGCCGGTCGAACTGAAGGACAGAACCAGGATGGCCACGAACACCACCAGCGAGATCATCGCCAGCCGGTGCCGGAAGAACCGCCGCCGCACGAGTTGGCCCTGGGTCCGCGCGACGACCGCGATCCCCTGGTCCTCGTCACCCGCCCCGGGCCGCTGCTGATCTGGTGTGCTCACGTGTGGTCTCCTCCGCTCTGGCCACTCGGTACGGCGACGCTCATCCGAGCCGGATCCGCGGGTCGAGGTAGGCGTAGGCGATGTCGGCGAGCATGTTGAACAGAACCGCGACGATCCCGGTCACCAGGAAGAACGCCATGGCCGGGTTGGGGTCGGTGTTGCGCAGCGCCTCGACGAACATGAAGCCCATGCCCTGCCAGCCGAAGACCGTCTCGGTGATCACCGCGCCGCCGATCAGCCCGGCCAGGTCGAAGGCCACCAGAGTCGTGACCGGGATCAGCCCGTTGCGCAGCGCATGCCGCACGATGACCGTCCGGTCGGTGAGGCCCTTGGAGCGGGCGGTGCGCACGTAGTCCTGGTTCATCACCTCGAGCATGCTCGCCCTGGTGTAGCGGCTGTAGGTCGCCAGCGACACCAACATCAACGCGAGCGTCGGCAGGGCCAGGTGCGTCACGGTGTCGAGCAGGTTCCCCCACGTTCCGCCGTCGTAGTTCGGCGTCCGGGCGCCGAAGGTCGCGACGACGCGCCCGCCGACGAACTCGTAGTAGTTGTCCCACGCGGTCAGCATCCGGTCGGCGGTGATGGTGAACGCCATGATGACCGCGACCCAGACCGACGTGCTGATGGCCTGCCGACGCTGCAGCCCGCCGATGGCGTAGCCGATGCCCACCGCCACCGCGACGGCCAGCAGCAACAGCAGGAACAGTGTGCCCCACGTCGGGTCTGTGAGCAGCGGGTCGAACGCGAGGTTCGCGACAATGCCCGCCCCGGCGGTCGCCAGCGCCGCGTACAGCACGTTGCGGTACCGGAAGCCCGCGACCACAGCGGTCAGCCCGACGGCTGCCGCCACCCCGACGACACCCACCACCACGGGCCCGAGGCCGGGGCTGCGGAACCAGCCGCTCGCGGACAGCAGCAGCAGCGCACCGCCGGTGGCGACGAACGCGACCGCGAACGACGTCAGCACCCGGCGTCTGTCGCCGCCGACGATCGACCCCCAAATCAACCCACTGATCACGCCGACGATCGCCGCCGCCGGTAGCGACACGGTGGGATCGGCCAGCCAGTCGTTCAGGTCGATCGCGATGTACTGCTTCAGCAGGACGGCGAACCAGAAGATCGGCAGCGACACGAAAACGAACGACGCAAATGTCGCGCTGTAGTCGAGCCGGGTGTACTGCCGCAGCGCCGTGACGATGCCGACCAGCACGCCGATGATGACGGCCGTGACGGTCGCGACCGTGATCAGCTGCAACGTCGCGACCATCGCGTCGGCCAGCAGGGCAGACACGTCCTGGCCGCGCACGGACTGTCCCAGGTCGCAGGTCCCGACGAACGGCACCACGCACTGTGCGGCACCGCCGAGCCACTTCAGATAGCGCAGCGGCACCGGTGTGTCCAGGTCGAGCCGCTCGGTCATGTTGGCGATGCGGTCCTCGATACCGGGCTCGTTGCTCTGGCGCAACTGCGCCAGCGGATCGCCGGACAGCGCCACCAGGACGTAGGCGATGAACGTCCCCGCCAGCAGGATGCCGAACGCGGCGATCACGCGGCGCACGATGAAAGCGAGCACGGAGTACCTGCTCCTTACGGGTGAAGTCGACTGCGCAGAACGGTAACCGAGAGCGCGCCTGCGTCCCGAGCCGGCCGGGTGGCGCGAGGCGGGAGTGTCCGCGCGCGACGCCGCTGCCCAGGCGCCGGACGCGATCGAGGGGCCGGCTGGGATGGCCCGGCCGGCCCCTCGGTCAGCGTGCTGAACTCATCGGGCTGTGTCAGGTCAGGACGACCGCGACCACTCGTCCATGTTGAACGTCACGCCGGTCTGCGTGGCGTTGACCTTCACGCCCTCGAGGTCGGACGCGAACGCGTTGATGTTGGCGTTGACGTACAGCGGGATGTTGAAAACGTCCTCCCACAGCAACCCCTCCATCTCGGCGATCAGCTGCTTGGCCGCCTCACGGTCGGTGCTGGTGACGATCTGGTCCCAGAGCTTGTCGACCTCTTGGTTGGCGTAGCCGTACGGGTTCTGCGCGCCGTCGCTGACGTACAGCGACTCGCCCGCGGCGAGGACGCCGGAGCCGGCCCAGGCGAACATCGTCGCGTCGTAGGACCCCGGCTGGCCGGTGAGGCGGGCGCCCCAGTCCGGCGGGGTGAAGTCCTTGATGTTGAACCCGACCTTGTCGCACTCGCTCTTCACCAGCGCCGAGAGCTGGTTACGGACCGGGTCGTCGGCGTGCATCAACCTGACGTCGATCGGCGTCTGGACACCGGACTGCTGGATCAGCTGCCTGGCACCGTCGAGGTCCTGCTCGCCGTACATGTCCGCGGGGAACGCCTGCTCGCGGGCCTGGTCGTACATCGGGTCGACCGGGAAGAACTCGCGCATGTCGAGGACGATGGCCTCCGGGTTGGCCGGCTTGACCAGGTTGTCCACGATCAGCTGCCGCGGGATGCACTTGGCGAACGCCTGGCGGATCTCCAGGGGTTCGAAGACGTCGCCCTTGCCCTGCTGCATGTCGATGTGGCTCCAGGTCAGGCTTTCGCCGGACTCGGTGGTGATTTGGCCTTGCTGGGCGAGTTGCTCCAGCTGGGCAGCCACGTCCGGGGTCGGGTTGCCCGGGTTGATGATGTCGACCTCACCGTTCTGCAGCGCCGCGACCTGCTGGGCGGGGTCGAGAAGCCGCAGAACGATCGTCTCCGTCTTCGGCGGCGTGCCGTAGAAGTTCGGATTCGCCTTGAGGGTCAGGGACTGCCCGGCGTCCCAGGAGTCGATGAGGTACGGCCCGGACGACGGGATCATCTCCGGCGGCGGGAGTTCGCCGGGGTTGAACTGCCACCCGGTGTTCCAGAACTTCGCGACCGGCTTCAACGCGGCGATGTCGTCCTCGGCGATGGCGGTGATGAGCTCCTCGGAGGTCAGCCCGCCCTGCTCGGCCGCGATGTGCGCCGGGATGGCGCCGCCCTGGAAGATCAGCTCCCAGTCGATGTACGGCTGCTCGTAGACGACCGTGATCGTCTTGTCGCCGGGCTGGCACTCCGGCTTCTGCACCAACTCGTAGCCGTTGGTCGACGACTGGTCGAAGATGTCCTCGCCGGAGCCGTCGACCATCTTGCCCGACATCGCCGCCCACTCGAGCAGGAAGTCGTCGCAGTCGATGGGCTCGCCGTCGGACCACACCGCCTTGTCGCTGTAGGTGTACTCCACCGTCAGCGGATCGTCGCTGGTCTTCTCGTACGTGCCGAACTCCTCCTCACGCACGATGGAGCCGTCGGCGCCGTACGACCAGAAATTGAGCTTGGCACCGTTGTGGACGTAGGTGTTCCAGGTGCCATTGCCTTCCGCGGTGAGGTCGTTGTAAGCGGTGTACTCCGAGTCGACGGCCACCGTGATGGTGCCGGACTGGGTGCCTTCCTCTTCCGTCGGCTCCTCGGTGCGGTTGGCACCGGGCTCTTCCGATCCGCCGCCGTCGTCGCCGCCGCAAGCGGTGAGCGCCAGGGCCCCCGCCGTCAGCACCGCGAACAACGTCGCGCCCTTGCGCTTGCTCGTCAAGGTGACTCCTCCACTGTGTCCGGATCACACGAAGATCCATGTCGAGAATTTCCTAACGACACCATCGCTGCTGACACAGACACAAGCGAGCCGCACTCGCTGTTACGGACCTGCAACCCAATCCGGGCAGGAAATGACGAAACCACAACAGAGAGGGCGCAGCCTCCCCCGCAATTCCTCCTGTTCAACGGCCGTTCGACAGGACGAAGGGAGAGCCGGAGCGTCGAGCCCCGCCGCGAGGCCCTCCACACCGGCCACCACCGACGGAGGTCGCGGGTCGGCTCGCGCCAGGACGCCGGCGGCTAACGGCCCCCGGGACGGCATCCGGGAGGTGGCATCACCAGGCGTCTGCACGCGTCACGAGGTCTGCAAGGGTGGTGACGCATGGGATTCCATGCGGGACGTGATCATTCACGCGCGGCGCGCCGGAAACGGTGGCGGCTGAGAGATAGACCTCGATCCGGGGGAAGCTCTGGATTCGTGACGCCAGCCGTGCCAAGCTGCGCCCTATCGCGACCGTCGACGTTCGCGGGAGGCAGTATGGGAGTGTCCGAGAGCCGCGCCGCGGTGGCCGAGGCCATCACGGGTCTTGACGCGGCCGTGGTCGAGCTACGCCGTCAGTACGGCGACACGCTGGGCGTGCGCCGGCTCATGACGGACACGGCGCGACTGGCCGACGACCTCGACGAGCTGGGCGATCCGCTTCCGGGGCAGCGCTCCGGCACGCAGGAGCGCCAGCATCTCGAAGTCGTCCCGGACGACCCGTACGACCCCAGCATGTGGGCCGACGCCGAGGACGAGGGCCTCGGCGCTCCCGATCGGCGCGCGCCGTAGTGGCCGCTCCGACCGGCACCCAGGCACCGTCGCGCGCCCGCATCACCGAGCGGACGCTGCGCACGGACCGCTGGTGGATCACGCCCGCACTGACCGTCACCGGCCTCGTCGCCTGGCTGGCCTACGCCACCTTCCGGGTGTTCCAGCAGGCCGACTACTGGGTCGCCGAACACCATTACCTGACGCCGTTCTCGTCGCCGTGCGTCTCCAACGGCTGCGTCGACGGGGCCGCGCACTTCGGCACGTTCCTGCCGGACCACCCGCTGCTCCCGTACGCGGCGCTGAGCCTGCCGTTGCTGCTGCTGTTCCGGCTGACCTGCTACTACTACCGCAAGGCGTACTACCGCAGCTTCTGGCTGTCGCCGCCGGCCTGCGCGGTCGCCGAGCCGCACCGGCGCTACACCGGCGAGACCCGGCTGCCGCTCATCCTGCAGAACGCGCACCGGTACACGTTCTATGCCGCGCTGATCATCACACTGATCAACACCTACGACGCCATCCTCGCCTTCGACGGCGCCGACGGCTTCGGCGTGGGGCTCGGCAACGTGATCCTCGTCGGCAACGTGGTCATGCTGTGGTGCTACACGTTGTCGTGCCACTCGTGCCGGCACATCACCGGCGGCCGGTTGCGCTCGTTCTCGCGGCACCCCATCAGGTACCGGTGGTGGACCTTCGTGTCCAAGCTGAACACACGGCACATGCAGTTCGCGTGGATCACGCTCGGCACCCTGGCGCTGACCGACTTCTACATCTGGATGGTGGCGTCGGGAACGTGGTCGGACCTGCGTTTCTTCTGACGCCAGTGGATCCAGCCGACCGAACGACAGCGTGAGGGAGTTCATGACCGACCCGAGCAGTATCGAACGGCACAGCTTCGACGTCCTGGTCGTCGGGGCCGGCGGTGCCGGGCTGCGCGCGGCCATCGCCGCACACGACGCGGGCGCGAAGGTCGGCCTGGTGTGCAAGTCGCTGCTGGGCAAGGCGCACACCGTGATGGCCGAGGGCGGCATCGCCGCGGCCATGGGCAACGTCTGGTCCGACGACAACTGGCAGGTGCACTTCCGCGACACCATGCGTGGCGGCAAGATGCTCAACCACTGGCGGATGGCCCAGCTGCACGCCCAGGAGGCGCCCGACCGCGTCCGCGAGCTCGAAGAGTGGGGCGCACTGTTCGACCGCACGCCGGACGGTCTGATCTCGCAGCGCGACTTCGGCGGTCACCGTTTCGCCCGGCTCGCGCACGTGGGCGACCGCACCGGCCTCGAGCTCATCCGCACCCTGCAGCAGCGCGCCGTCGCACTGGGCATCTCGGTGTTCATGGAATGCACCGTCACCCAGCTACTCAAAGAGGGCGACCGGCTGTCCGGCGCGTTCGGCTACTGGCGCGAGTCCGGCCGGTTCGTCGTCTTCGAGGCACCCTCGGTGGTGCTGGCCACCGGCGGCATCGGCAAGTCGTACAAGGTCACGTCGAACTCGTGGGAGTACACCGGCGACGGCCACGCGCTCGCGCTGGACGCCGGCGCGGACCTGGTGAACATGGAGTTCGTCCAGTTCCACCCGACGGGCATGGTCTGGCCGCCGTCGGTCAACGGGATCCTGGTCACCGAGTCGGTCCGCGGCGACGGCGGGGTGCTGCGCAACAACGAGGGCCGCCGGTTCATGTTCGATTACATCCCGGAGTTCTTCAAGGCCGAGACCGCCGACTCCGAGGACGAGGCCGACCGCTGGTACGACGACAAGGCCAACAACCGCCGCCCGCCCGAGCTGTTGCCCCGCGACGAGGTCGCGCGCGCCATCAACGCCGAGGTGAAGGCCGGCCGCGGCTCGCCGCACGGCGGCGTGTTCCTCGACATCGCCTCCCGGCGATCGCCCGAGTACATCCAGCGCCGGCTGCCGTCGATGTACCACCAGTTCAAGGAGCTGGCCGACGTCGACATCACCGCCGGCCCGATGGAGGTCGGCCCGACCTGCCACTACGTCATGGGCGGCGTGGCCGTCGACCCGGACACCGGCGAGTCCGGCGTGACCGGGCTCTACGCCGCCGGTGAGGTCGCCGGCGGCATGCACGGGTCCAACCGGCTGGGCGGCAACTCGCTGTCCGACCTGCTCGTCTTCGGCCGCCGCGCAGGGCTGAACGCCGCGTACGCTGCGGCCCGCGTCCGTTCCGCCCCGGCGATCGCCGACGACGACGTCCGCAACGCGGCCACGGCAGCGCTGGCCCCGTTCGACGGCACCGGCGACGAGAACCCCTACACCGTCCAGCACGACCTGCAGGACGTCATGCACAAGCTGGTCGGCATCATCCGCAACGCCGACGAGATGCGCGACGCGCTCGACAAGCTGGTCGAGTTGCGTGAGCGGACCACACGGATGACGGTGGAGGGACACCGGCAGTACAACCCCGGGTGGCACCTCGCGCTCGACCTGCCCAACATGCTGCAGGTGTCCGAATGCATCGCGCGGGCGGCGCTCGAACGGACCGAGAGCCGTGGCGGGCACACCCGCGACGACTTCCCGGGCACCGACGACACGTGGGGCTCGGTCAACCTGCTCTGCCACCTCGACGACGACGCCGTCGCCGTCCGGCGGCAGCCGTTGCCGTCGATGCCCGACGAGTTGCGCCGGCTTTTCGACGAGACATGAGACGTCAGCGGCACCGTGCGCCGGCCGGGCCGGTGACGACACGAACGATCGCCGAGGAGGCGTGATGGGATACGACCTCGACATGAAGGTATGGCGCGGTGACGCGTCGGGTGGTGAGCTCGTCGACTACACCGTGCCGGTCGAGGAGGGTGAGGTCGTCCTCGACGCGCTGCACCGCGTGCAGGCCACCCAGGCAGGCGACCTCGCGGTCCGGTGGAACTGCAAGGCCGGCAAGTGCGGGTCGTGCAGCACCGAGATCAACGGGCAGCCGCGGCTGGCCTGCATGACCCGGCTGTCCACGTTCGAGCCCGGCGAGACGGTGACGGTCACGCCGCTGCGGACGTTCCCGGTGATCCGTGACCTCGTCGCGGACGTGTCGTACAACTACGAGGCCGCCAAGAAGGTCCCGACCTTCGCGCCCGAGCCGCGCGGCGCCGACGGCGAGTACCGCATGCAGCAGGAGGACGTCGAGCGCGGGCAGGAGTTCCGCAAGTGCATCGAGTGCTTCCTGTGCCAGACGGTGTGCCACGTGATCCGTGACCACGAGGAGAACAAGCAGTCGTTCTCGGGCCCGCGCTACTTCCTGCGCTACGCCGAGCTCGAGATGCACCCGCTGGACACGAACGACCATCGGCAGCTGGCCAAGGAACAGGCCGGCATCGGGCTGTGCAACATCACCAAGTGCTGCACCGAGGTGTGCCCCGAGGGCATCAAGATCACCGACAACGCGATCATCCCGGTGAAGGAACGCGTGGTCGACCGCTCCTTCGACCCGGTCACCTGGCTCGGCCGCAAGATCTTCCGCCGCGACCAGCTCCCCGAGTCCCAACCCCCCGACCAGCCCCAGGAATGATCACGTTCACCATGGAATTCCCTGCGTCACCACCCTTGCAGACCTGGTGACGCGGGGACGATCCTGGTGATGGCAGCCGCCGTGGCCCGCGAACGGAGGCACCGATGACACTGCTCGACACCGACGACATACGCTCCGCGCTCGACGGCCTACCGGAGTGGAGCGGCGACACCTCCGGCATCACCCGCACCGTCGAGGCTCCGGACTTCCCGACCGGCATCGCCGTCGTCGACGACGTCGCCGAGGCAGCCGAAGCCGCGGATCACCATCCGGACATCGACATCCGCTGGCGCACCCTCACGTTCGCGCTCGTCACCCATTCGGCCGGCGGCGTGACCAGGGCGGACGTCGACATGGCCCACGCCATCGACCGGATCGTCGCACGGCACACGGAGTAGCCCGCCCGGCACCGCTGCCGATCACCCCGCAGCGTGCCGCAGCACCGTCACCGCGAAGTCGGCCTCGTCGTGCCACGCACGCAGATCCCACGTCGCGAACCGGTGCTCCACCCGCAGCCCCGCCGCGGCGACGCACCGGTCGAACTCGTCGAGCGACAGATGCCGGTCGACGTGGAAGCCGACGATCACGAACCCGTCGCCGGCGACGTGCGCGCCGACGCGACGTAGCACCTCGGTCTCGGTGCCGGGCGCGACGAAGACCATCACGTTGCCGGCCACGACCGCGGCGTCGAACGGCTCGGCGACACCCTGTGCTGGCAGGTCGAGCTCGGCCAGGTCGGCGACCAGCCACCGCGGACCGGGGTGGTCGGCGACGGCGGCGTCGATCAGTACCGGGTCGGCGTCGACCCCGACGAGCTCGTGCCCGCGAGCGTGCAGCTCGGCGCCGATGCGGCCGGTACCGCACCCCGCATCGAGGATCCGTGCCTTCCGGCGCACCATCGCGTCGACGAGCCGCGCCTCACCTGCGAGGTCGTCGCCCTCGGCAGCCATCCGGCGGAACCGCTCGACGTACCAGTGCGAGTGGCCGTCCTTGGTGTCGGTCTCCCAGCGGGTCGGTTCGGCCACGCGACTCACTGTACTGCGGTGACCGCGGCGTCATGCCTCCGGCCCATCGGTGACGGGCAGCTCGACCGCCATGCCGTCCCGGGCCGCCAGGACAGCGGCACAAAACCGGTTGCCCGTTCCGGGGGCAACGTCTACGGTCTTGACTTCCGTGCGCCAGTTTCCTGACCCGGACCCTGGGCAACCAGATCTTCGGTCCCCCGGTAGCTACCTCACCCGCCTCGCCGGCGCCAACCGCGTCATCGTCGCCCTGGGCGTCGTCTACTCGACCGTCAGCGTCGTCGCGAATGCGCTGATCCCCGCGGCCATCGGCCGCGCCGTCGACGACGGGCTCACCGAACGCGACCAACGGGCCCTGTTGCTGTGGGGCGGGGCCGTCCTGGCGCTGGGAATCCTCCAGGCCGTCACCGGCATCCTGCACGACCGATGCGCGCTGACCGCCTCCCTCGGCGGCAGTTTCCGCACGCTCCAGTTCGTCACCGACCACGCCACCCGACTCGGCGCGAGTCTGCCCCGGCGCGTGTCCGCCGGCGAGGTCATGAGCGTCGGTGTCGCCGACGTCGGGCAGATCGGCAACGCGCTCGCCTTCGTCTCCCGTGCCGTGGGCGCCGTGGCCGCGGTCGTCGTGGTCGCCGCGATCATGCTGGTCACCTCGTGGCAGCTGGGACTGGTCGTGCTGGTCGGCGTGCCGGTGATGGTCGTCGCGACGACGCTGACGCTGCGTCCGCTGCATCGGCGCCAGGTCGGGCTGCGCGCCGTCCAGTCCGAGCTCACCTCGAGCGCCGTCGACATCGTCGGTGGTCTGCGAGTCCTGCGCGGCATCGGCGGCGAGCAGATGTTCGCCGACGGTTATCGCAGCGAGTCGCAGCGGGCGCGACGCGCCGCCGTCCGGGTTGCCCGCGTCGAGGCGGTGCTCGACGGCGCCAAGGTGCTGCTGCCCGGATTGCTGGTCACGGCCGTGGTGTGGCAGGGCGCTCGATACGTGCTGGACGGCCGCCTCACCCCCGGCCAGCTCGTGGCGTTCTACGGTTACGCCACGTTCCTGTCGATTCCGCTGCGCCGGCTGACCAACGCGGCCGGAGCGGTCATGAAGGGCGTTGTCGCCGCCCGCCGGGTGACGACGCTGCTCTCGTTGCAACCGCACGACACCGGCGGAGCATCGCCGACCGGCGACTCCGGCGCGCCGCCAACCGCCGCCGGTGCCGGGTTCCACGACCCGGTCTCCGGCCTGCGGATCGAGCCCGGCCGGCTGACGGCGGTCGTGTGCGCGTTCTCCGACGACGCCGGGCCGCTGGCCGACCGGATCGGCCGCTATGCCGACTCCGACGTGACGTTCGGCGACGTGCCGCTGCGTCAGCTCGACATCGACGACGTCCGCCGCCGCATCCTGGTCGTCGACAACGCCGCGCACCTGTTCTCGGGCTCGTTGCGCGTCGAGCTCGACCCGGCCGGCCGCGCGGCACGGGTCCCGGACGTCGTGCACCGGGCCGTTGGCACGGCGTCCGCGCACGACGTCCTCGCCGGGCTGCCCGCAGGGCTGGACACCGTCGTCGCCGACGCCGGACGCGAGCTGTCCGGTGGCCAGGGCCAGCGGCTCCGGCTGGCGCGTGCCCTCACCGTCGATCCCGAGGTGCTGGTCCTGGTCGAACCCACCAGCGCCGTCGACGCCCACACCGAGTCGCGGATCGCGGCCGGACTGGCCGCGGCCCGCGACAGGCGCACGACCGTGGTCTTCTCCACCAGCCCGATCCTGCTGGACTGCGCCGAGCACGTCGTCTTCGTCGAGGCCGGCAAGGCCGTGGCCGAGGGCACGCACGCCGAACTGCTCGCCGACGACCGCTACCGAGCCGTCGTGGCTCGCGAGGAGGACCCGGCATGACCGGCCTGCCCGTCGCCTCCGCCACCCGGGCCCGGGCGCACGCACGCCGGCTGGCGCTGCGGCACCCCGCCGAGCTCGGCCGCGTCGTGGTGCTGCACATCCTGGCCGCGGCGTCCGGTCTGGTCGTCCCGTGGCTGCTCGGAAGGCTCGTCGAGGACGTCGCCCGCGGAACGGACACCGTCGACCGGGTCGCCGTGCTGATCTGCGCGTTCGTCGTGACGCAGGCGGCGCTCACAGGCTTCGCCATGCTCGCCTCCGCTCGGCTCGGCGAGAAGGTGCTCGCCCAGCTGCGCGAGGAGTTCGTCGACGACGTGCTCGCGCTGCCGCAGTCGACGGTCGAGCGGGCCGGGACCGGGGATCTGGTCACCCGGACCACGCGCGACGTCGACCTGTTGTCGCGGGCGGTCCGGCACGCGATTCCGGAGACGCTGATCAGCGCGGTGACGATCGTGCTGACGCTCGGCGGGCTGGTCCTGCTGGGACCGTTGCTGGCGTTGCCCTGCCTGGTCGCGGTGCCGATCCTGTGGGCGGCGACCCGCTGGTTCCTCGCTCGTGCCCGCGACGCGTACCTGCGTGAGAACGCCTCGTACACGCGGATCGCGGCCGGGCTGAGCGAGACCGCCGATGGCGCGCGCACCGTCGAGGCGCTGCGGATCGGCGCTCGTCGCCGGGCCCGCGCCGACGACGACATCGCAGCCGCGGACGCGGCCGAGCGCTACACGATGCGGCTGCGGACCGTGTTCCTGCCGATCGTCGACACCGCGTACGTGCTCCCGGTGGTCACCACACTGGTCATCGGCGGTGCGTTCCATCTCAACGGGCTGGCGTCGCTGGGGGCGGTCACCGCCGCGACCCTGTACGTCCAGCAGCTGCTCACGCCGGTGGACACGTTGCTGTTCTGGCTGAACGAGCTGCAGCTCGGCAGCGCCGCGCTCGCCCGACTGCTCGGGGTGCGCCGGCCGGACCAGCCGACCTGCGACGACGATGCCACCACCGGACCGGCGTTCCCAGGGCCGTCGCGCTCGGCGCCGCTGGTACTGGCAACGCCGGTTTCCGCGGCCGGCGACCGAGCGGGCATCGCCGCACACGGTGTCAGCTTCGGCTACCGCGACGCGGTGGACGTGCTGCGCGACGTCGATCTCGAGGTCGGCCCCGGCGAGCGGCTCGCGATCGTGGGTGCGTCCGGCGCGGGCAAGTCCACTCTCGGCCGGGTGCTCGCGGGTGTCCACCGGCCGCGTGCCGGCTCGATCACCGTCGACGACGTCGACGTCGGCGGTCTCCCACTGGAGCAGCTGCGGACCGAGATCACGCTGGTCACACAGGAGCACCATGTGTTCCGCGGCTCGCTGCGCGACAACGTCGTGCTGCCCGTGCCGGACGCGGACGATGCCGCCGTCGAGCACGCGTTGCGGGCCGTCGACGCCTGGGATTGGGCGGCGGACCTGGGGCTGGACGCCCGTGTGGGCTCCGGCGGGACTGCCCTGTCACCCGCGCAGGCGCAGCAGCTGGCGTTGGCGCGGCTGACTCTGGCCGACCCGCACACGGTAATCCTCGACGAGGCGACGTCGGTGCTCGATCCGCGGTCCGCGCGGCACGTGGAACGCTCACTCGCTGCCGTGCTGGCCGGGCGCACCGTGATCGCCATCGCACATCGCCTGCACACCGCGCACGACGCCGACCGGATCGCCGTCATGGAGGAGGGCCGGATCGTCGAACTCGGCTCGCACGACGATCTCCTGCGTGCCGGCGGTGCGTACGCCGCGCTCTGGAACTCGTGGCACGGCCACCCCGACCGCCCATGATCATCAACGTTTTGCCGGGTCATGGTGTGGTGCGTCGTTGATGATCACCGGAACAGCTGCAGGCGCACCCACCGCGGACTCGGGTTCGTGTGCGCCTGCCCGCCGACGACGACGGTGGGCACGGTCTCGTTGCCGGAGTTCACCGACCGGACGAATCGCGCCGCATCGTCGTCCCAGATGTTCACCCACATGACCCGCCGCGCGCCCGACGCCAGCGCCATCCGAAGACGCATGCAGTAGGTGCATCCCGGACGCCAGAGGATCAGCGGGACACCCCGGGCGGACGCGATGTCGCGTGCCTGCTCGAACGGGACGCCCCGCGGGAAGAACGCCGGCGACAGCGTCCATGCGAACACGACCATCGCCGCGGCGATCACGACTGCGCTCCACCCGTCGCCGTCGAGCAGCCCGGCCGCCGCCACCACCAGCGCGGCGCCCGCCACCATCGCCGCCGTTCTCTAGCCACGCACGACGCCGCCGCGTGTCACCGCGACTCCGGGTCGGGGCCGAGCACGGCGCGCCGGCCACCGGTCACCACGCAGACGTCAGGCATGCGGCCGCCAGTCGGCGATCAACCGCAGCAGCCCAGGGAACCGGGCCTCGAGGTCTTCGACACGCAGCTGGTTGCCCCGCGTCAGGCCGTACTGCCGCTGCCGGATGAGCCCGGCGTCGCGCAACGTGCGGAAGTGGTGTGTCAGCGACGACTTCGGCCGGTCCAGTCCGAACCACCCGCAGGGGTGGTCGATCCGCTCGGCCTCGAGCAGCAGCTTGCGCACGATGAACAGCCGCAACGGATCACTGAGGGCGGCCATCACGATCTCGAGTCGCATCTCGTCCCGGGTCGGCTCGGGTAGCGGCTCGGGAAGTCGGTCGTCTTCGGTGAAGGTGCGGAACCGCGGCGGCGTACCCGTCGCGGTGTCCGTTGCCGTCGGTCCCATGGTCGCTCCTCCTTGTACGACTTGCATCGTACAACAGAGATGCTGTACGACTCTTCTCGTACTTGTGCGCCTTCACTCGAACTTCAGCCCACCTCCGTCCCGCCCAGGAGCGACGCATGACCACCGACACGGACACGTCCCGCGCGTGCGGCCAACCGCCCCGCCCGGACCCGCATCCGCCGACGTCACGCCGGTGGATGTGGTTCGCGGCCTGGCCGGTCGTGGTCGCGCTCGCCCTGTCCAACGAGCCGGCGCCGCTGTACGTCGTGTGGCAGGACCGGCTCGGCTTCTCCGCCGCCACCCTCACCCTGATCTACGCCTTCTACGTCGTCGGGTTGCTCGGCACGCTGATCGGCGCGGGCTCGCTCGCCGACCGGATCGGCCGACGGCCGGTTCTGCTCCCGGGACTGGCGCTGGGCATCGTCGCCGCGGCGCTGTTCGCCACCGCCGATTCCGTGCCGGCACTGGCACTGGCGCGGACGCTCAGCGGCGTCACCGTCGGCGCGTTCCTCTCGGCCGGCCTGGCCGCCGTGTCGGATCTCGCGCCGGCCGGGAGCAAGCGGCTCGGCGGGCTCGTCGCGTCGGCCTCGATGGTCGGCGGCGCCGCTCTCGGTCCGATGCTCTCCGGCATCCTGTCCGAGACCTTGCCGGGGCCGACGGTCGGCGTCTTCGTCCTGCAGATCGCCCTGCTGGTCACGGCCTTCCCAGTGGTCTTACGGATGCCGCTGCACCGTCCCGCCGCGCACGTCGCCGGGACCGGCCGCCCGCGCATCCCTTCAGCGCCGCGACCGCACCGGCGCGGTCTGCTGCTCGGCCTCGGCGTCTTCGCCCCGGCCATCACCGCCACCGGATTCGTGCTCTCGCTCGGTCCGTCGTTGCTCGCCGACCTGCTACACACGAGCAACCGAACCGTCGCAGGCGGGACGATCTTCATCCTCTTCGCCGCGGCCACAGGTGTCCAGTTCGCCGCGCGCGGCCTGACGGTTCCCACGCTCTTCCGGCTCGGCGCCACGCTCACCGTGTCCGGCATGACGACGCTGATCCTGGCCGTGCCGACCGGCTCCGTCACGCTGGTGCTGGTCGCGGCGGTGCTGGCCGGCTTGGGCCAGGGCTCCGCCCAGCTGGGTGCCTTGGGCACGCTCAGCTCGCGGATCCCCTCCGCCCGGCTGGCCGAAGCGAACGCCGCCCTCACGGCCGGCGGCTACCTGATGGCCGGGGCGCTTCCCGTCGGCGCGGGCTACCTCAGCGACGCGGTCGGGCTGGCGGCCGGGACCACGGCGTTCGGCGTCACCGTCGCGATCCTGGTCACGGCGGGCGCCGTGGCCGCCACGACGGGTTCGCGGGCCACGGCGTCGTGAGCCGTCGTCAGCGGTGGAACCCGCCCTCGCTGTCGATCGTCTGCCCCACCACCCACCGGGCGTCGTCGCTGACCAGCCAGGCGATCAACCGTGCCGGGTCGTCGGGCTCACCGAGACGCCCGGCCGGGAACCTCGCCCGCAACGTCCGGACGAACTCGACCGACCGATCGCCATCCTGCTCGTCGAGGTATCCGGTGTTCACCGGCCCGGGGTTCACGGTGTTCAACGAGATGCCCTGGTCGATGAGCCCGTCGGCGACCGAGGCGGTGATCCCGGCCAGCGCCGCCTTGGAGGTGGCGTAGGCGATCTCGTCGCGCATCGGACCGAGCTGCTGCCCGGAGGTCATCCAGATCACCCGCCCGCCGTCGCGGCCGTCGTACTGCGCCGCGAACGCGCGCGTGGCCAGCAGCGTCGAGCGAGTGTTGACCTGCCAATGTCCGTCGAGAGTGGATGCGGTCATCGCCACGAGCGTCCCGTCGGAGCCGCTGCGCGCGTGGTTGCACACGAGGATGTCGAGGTGACCGAAGGCACGCCGCGCGGCGTCGATGAGCGTGTCCGCGCCGTACGGCTGGGCGTCGTCGTGCGGGACGAAGTGGTGCACGTACAGGCTCGCACCCATCGACGCGAGCCGCGCGGCGACGGCGAAGCCGATCCCCCGGAACCGACTGACCCCGGTGACGACGGCCACCCGGCCCGCGAGGGGAAGCTGGTCCATGATCACGACTCCAGACGAACGCAGCCGACGACCCGCGACGGGCACACCTCGCGACGTGACCGTGAAAGGCACCGCATCACAACGTCGAGTAGCCTTGTCAGCTTTGCGGCACCAACACACACCACGTCGAGTGGCGGACCGCGAGCGCGCGGTCGAACGTCGCGAGTCGACCGACCACGCGCTCGGACGCCAAACCGACGAGGTAGGAGTCCGTTACTTGCCGATGGCCGTAGACGCCCTTCATATCGAGGTCACTGTACGAGACGTTGTCGCTCCAGAACTCGCATCGCGGCATGTTGCGTATCGCGCTGATCGCTTCCTGGGCCACAACTGCCGACTCGCCCTCGCGCAGCAGAAACCGCACGAGCGCGCCCTCCGTAATCGGGCATAGAGCTATCTGCCCGACGCCGGCGAGCCATCGGTGCGCTGCTTCGTGCGCCGTGTGATCGCGCACAGCAAGCGCGATGAGCACGTTGGCGTCCAGCAGATAACTGAGTTCAGCGGACGACGATTCGCTCATTCGTCATCCCACAACGTCGCCACGTCTTCGGCATCGACGCTGTGTCCCACGCTCACCGTGGGGAATCCTGTCGTGTGATGGGCGATCAACTGCTGCTCGTCTTCGGCCGCCGCCAACCCTCGCAGTGCGAGGTCAGCCACGACACTCGACAACGATCGCCCACTACGTACAGCGATCTCTCGAGCGCGCCGATGCGCGGCAGGCGGAAGGTCGACCGTCGTTCGCATAACTGCATCATAATGCGATGCGAGAACCGATGCAACGATTGCACCGGCCGACGAGCGCACGGCAGGGGCACGACGACGGTGGTCACCGGACCGTCGACCGTGCGACGGCGGTCCGGGCTGCTCAGCCCTTGCGCGCCACGTAGTAGTAGTTGAGTATGTCGGCCTCGATCTCACCGACGGCCACGTCGGTGAATCCCGCGTCGTGCAGCATCGACTCGGCCAGCTGACGCCCCCAGGCCGTCCCGAGTCCGGCGCCGTCCAGACCGAGCGAGACACTCATGCAGTGCAGCGTCGAGACCGTGTAGAAGAAGGTGCCCAGGGGCGAGTCCACGTTGTCCGCGACGTTGCTGGACGCCTTGATGTCCACCATCAGGAACGTGCCGCCCGGCCGCAGCGCCCGAGCGACCGCCGCCAGCACACCGGCCGGGTCCGCCTGGTCGTGCACCGAGTCGAACGCCGTGACGAGGTCGTACGAGTCCGCGTCCGTCATCGTGGCGACGTCGACGACGTCGAACGTCGCGTTCGTCAGTCCGAGCGCCCCCGCCTCCTCGCGGGCGTGCCCGATGGCCTCGTCGGAGAAGTCGTAGCCGGTGAACCGGCTGGCCGGGAACTCCTGCGCCAGCAGGTTGATCGCGTGTCCCTGTCCGCACCCGATGTCGAGGACGTCCGCGCCGGCACGCAGCCGATCGGCGACGCCGGGGGCCATCGGCAGCGTCACGTCGAGCAGGGAGGCGTCGAAGACCTGGGCGCTGTTCTCCGCCATCAAGCGATGGAACCGCGGGTACGCGGAGTACGGCAGACCGCCGCCGTTCCGGAAGCACTCGACGATCGCCGGCTCCACCTCGCCGAGCATCGACACCATCTGTGTCAGCGTCGCCAGGTTGTCCGGGCCCGCGGCCCTGGTCAGCGACGCCGCATGCTCGGCGGGCAACCGGTAGGTGCCCTCGTCCGGGTCGTGGTCGACGATCTTGGCGGTCGTCATCGCGCCGAGCCACTCGCGGACGTAGCGCTCGTTCACCCCCGCGGCCCGCGCGATCTGCTCGCTCGTCGCCGGCCCCGTACCGGCGAGGACGTCGAACAGGCCGGTCTGGTGGCCGATGCTGATCATGAGCGCGGCACACGCATCGGTGAAAGTCGTGAGCATCCGGCCGGCGAAGGCTTCCACCTTCTCCTGATCGAGCGGGCTCTGCTCCGGCGCGAGATCGGTTGCCGTCATGGTGTCCCCCCATACGTCGCTGTACCTTCCGGCACACGCTAGGGCGCCGGGTGGGCGGCCACATCCGCAGAATTAACCATTCCGGCGGGGGCGGGCCGACGACGACGTAGCCGCTATCCGGACGCCTGCTCGGCGGTGCGCCGAAGCGTCTCGACGTAGTCGGCCCACCACTGCTTCTGGTGGTCGGGGATGTTGGTGTTGCCGGCCCACAGCCCGATCTCGCCGTCGATCTGCTCACGCAGGATGTCCGCGTGCCCGGCGTGCCGGGACGTCTCCACGATCATGTGCACCAGGATCTGGTGCAGCGTGACGTCACGTCTCGCCGGGCGCCACCACGAGACGTGCCCCGCGGCGTCCAGGTTCAGCGCGTCGATGGTGGCGTCCGCGTGCGCCCACGAACGGCGGTAGAAGTCGACCACCCACTCGCGGGACTGATCCGCCGTCGCCCACATGTCGGCGTTGTCCTCGGCCTCGTCGGCCAGCCACGGCAGCGGCTCGGGAGACGGCCGGCCGAACACCCCGCCGAAGTAGTCGAACTCCATGCTGCCGACGTGCTTCACCAGCCCGAGCAGGTTCGTCCCGCTGGGTGTGTGCGGCCAGCGGAGGTCGCGCTCACCGAGCCCGTCGAGCTTCCACAGCATCGCTTCGCGCTGGGCCTGCAGGTAGGACTTCAGGGTCTCTTTGGCCCCGGGCATGGCCGTCACCGTGTCTGGCATGTCGGTACCTTATGGATGCACGCGGTCTCCGAGCGAGCCGATTTCGCCGTCCGCCGGTCCGTCCGCGTCGCACGACGGCACGTTCACGCGGCGGACGTTGCCTCGTGACCCATTGCACCGCTTCCGCCCCGGGTCGCGGCCGCCCGCCGACGGCGGTAGTTCAGCGCGACAGCGACGAGCAGCGGCCCCCACGCCCCCAGCGGGAGGTACAAGACCGCGACTCCGGCTCCCGGCGGTGCATGGTCGCCGCTCGCTCTGCCGGTCAGCACCGGGCCCTGTTCCACCCAGCCGAACGCGTAGTTCAACGTCCCGTAAAGGAAGATCGCCATCACCAGGCAGGCGCCGGTGATCGCGGCGCCGGTGGCGGCACGGACCGGCACACGCCTTCCACCGACCACCGGGATCCATCGCGGCACGATCTCGCCCCACCGCTGTACCAGACCCGATGTCAGCAGACCGAAGCCCAGGCTGAGCCCGCTCAGCACGATCAGGTACCAGCCGCCGTCATCGACCAGCCGGTGCCGGACACCGCCGCTGAACAGATCGTCAGCGGTCCACAGTTCGGTGACCCGCCAGACACACGACGGCAGAATGGTCAGCGGCACCAGCCAGGCGGCCACCACGGCCCATCGAGGCGGTGCGGGTGTGTGTTCGGCACTCATGCACGACAGCGTCGCTGCCGTTCCCGTGTGCTCGCCTCCCTCGCGCAGGGGAAGCGTCTCACCCTCCGGTGGCCGCGGCCGGCCGATCCGACCGGGGCACCCCCGAAGGTGTGGCCGTGATCCCTCCTGTGGGGGAAGCCGGTCGGGCGCCACGCCGGCGACCCTGGCTCACATACAGACATGGACGTATGTCGTTGCAGGGTTTCGGTACGAGGAGGATCCGCGACATGAAGGACGAGACCGCACTCCGGACGCGCCGAGTCGAGGTAACCGACCCGATCGCCACCGCTCGCCGGTACGACTACACCGACGCGTTCGAGGTCCGGTTGCCCGCACCGGACCCGCACCCACCGGAAACGTGGCTACGCGGCGGCATATCGGAGTCGCCGCCGTGGGCGCGGCGGATCACCTCCATGCTGGGCTTCAGCGAATGGCAGGTGATCGAGTCCGGTCCGGACGTCGTCCACCTCGAGATGTCGTTGCCGCTGTCGCACGTGGTGCTCGTGGGACGCAAGGTCGAGCCGACACGGCGGACGCTCACGACCGCGCTCACCCACCAGCGTCCGGTGCTGTCGCGTCTCGTCTGGGCACTGATCGGGCCGGCCCACCGGCGGTCCGCACGGCAAATCGTCACCAGTTCCCCCGACCGCGGCGAGAACCCGGGGCACCATGCCGCCTGACGACGATGCCGGTCCGGCGGATCCCCAGCGTTGCTTACCCGGGCGGCGCACCCAGGCCGAACGCCGGGCACGCACGCGTGACAAGCTCCTCGAGTCGGCGGCACGCGGCCTCTCCCGCTACGGCTACGGCAACCTGGTTCTCGAAGAGGTCGCCAACGACGCCGGCTACAGCCGCGGGGCGCTTTACCACCTGTTCAAGGACAAGCAGGACTTGACCCTGGCCGTCGGCGACTGGGTCCTCGAGACCTGGGCGCACGAGGTGGGCAGGTTCGTGGATCAGGAGGCCGACCCCGTCGCCGCGCTGCTGACGCTGGCCCGCGGGCACGCCGTCTACTGCCGCCGCGACATCGCGCGGGTGGCGATCGCGCTGCGGCTCGAGTTCTCCGGGCAGGACCATCCGATCGGGCGAGCGATCGAAGAGGGGTACGAACGACTCGTCGAGCAATGCTCACGCCTCATCGATGCCGGACAGGACGCCGGCACGATCCCGTCCGGTGCACCAGCACGAACCCTCGCGCTCGCCTTCGTCGGCGCCCTCGAAGGAACCGTGATGTCGCTGGCCGGCGATGCACCGCACGACGAGGAGCTCGCGGCGCACGCCGTCGCCGGCGTCCTCGGCCTCGAACCCGGCACCGAAGGACGGAGACCGACGAGATGAAGCTTCCGTACTCCGCGTACTCCGGTCGGCCGTGGCGCATCCACGAGATCGCCCCCGACTTCAAGCTCTACGACGTGTGGGCATTGCCGACGCCCGGCGGACCGGACGACTTCGGCCGACCGTCGACGTCGGCAACTGAGCCACCGTCGTCATGCCGCATGATCGTAGGTGTGCACGGCGGGCGGGTCCACACCGCGCCTCGCGGCCGCAACGAGCCGATGCGAGGGTCAGCCGGCCGCCGGTTCCGTGACCCGCTGCACCAGCTGGATCGGGTGCCCGTCGGGATCCTCGACGAACGCGACCCGGAGCTTCCCGTCCAGGAACGGATGCGGCCCGGTGTGATCAGCGGCTCCCTCACGCAACGCCACCGCGTAGGCGCCCTCGACGTCGTCTGTCCAGAGCGTGATGCACGCGCGGTGCCCGGACGTGACGGGCACGATGCCGTGACTGTCGGCAGCAGGTCCCGGAAGCGCCAGGCCGAGACCGAACCCGCCGAGCGTCATCTCGATCTTCACCGGCGCCTGCGGGCTCGAGCGGAACGTCTCCTCGAAGCCGAACAGGCTGTAGAAGCGTGCCGCCGCTTCACAGTCGGCGACGAAGAGGATCACCTGCGGGTCCGCGAACTCCATCCGCGCAGTCTAGCCAGCGAGATGCCACCCCGATACTGTCGAACTCCACGTTCGAGCAGTAAGGACGATCCGTGACCAGGTATGTGATCGACGCCGGGGTCGCTCTCCGGCTCGCGGGCGACGAGGTCGACCCTCCGGGCGAGCACGAACTGCTCGCCCCGACCCTGCTGCGCTCGCAGACACTGTCGCTTCTGCACGAAGCCGCCGAACGCGGCGAGCTGACCAAGGCTACGGCCGACCAACGGCTCGCCAGCATCAGAGCGATGCGGATCAGGCTGCTGGGAGACCGCGTCCTGCAGAACGTCGCATGGCAGATCGCCGACCAGCTCGGGTGGCCGAGCACGTTCACCGCCGAGTACCTCGCGCTCACCCGGCTTCAGGCGGACGCGTTCGTCACCCTGGACGCCGGCCTCGCCCGCGCCGCGCGGGACGTGGTGGACACCGCTCCCGCCGACGTGCTGTACCCGCCGGCCTGACGCCGACACTGCCGAACAGGGCATCCTGCTCATGGAAGACTGCCCGGCATGACTGCCGACGTCCTCAATGCTCCAGGCGGTGGGGGTGTCACGCCTGTTGCCGGGGCGGATCCAGCACACAGAACTCGTTGCCGGAAGGGTCAGCGAACACCCGCCAGGGCAGGCCCTCGTACCCGCTGAGCGTGCTCGCACCCATCTCGACGAGGCGCTCGGTCACGTCACCCTCGTCGGCACTGCGGCGCACGTCCAGATGCACGCGGTTCTTACCCGACTTCGGCTCGGGCTCAGGGCAGAACTCCAGGAGCGGTCCGGCGCCGGAGGGGTGCCGCAACGTCGCCACACCGTCGACTCCCGCCCACGGGACCCAGCCGGTGATCGCCGCCCAGAACGCGGCGTCTCGGTCCGGATCGGCGCTGTCCAGTGGCAACGCCGCGACGGGCCCGGTCGCCTGATAGGCCGCCCGCTCCTCCATGACGCAGAACGCGTTGCCTTCGGGGTCGGCGAGCACCACCCACGGCACCTCACCCTGTCCGATGTCGGCATGCTCGGCACCCAACGACAGCAGCCGCCCGACCACCTCCTGCTGCCGTGCACCGCCCCGGAGGTCAAGGTGCAGCCTCGCCGGTGACCGCGACGGTTCCGCGACGCGCTGGAAGCACAGGTCGAGGAAGGCCTCGTCGGTCAGCATCATCCGGGCTTCGAAACCCTCGGGCTCGTCCGTGAACGGCTCGGCGCCGAGTGCCGACGCCCAGAAGGTTCCGAGCCGGTGCGGGTCACGCGCGTCCCAGACGATGTTCTCGAGCAGCACCCTCAAACCACCTTTCCGAACGTGACCAGGTTCCGGACACGAATCCACGGCGTCCGACGCCGTCGTGCCGGCGGAAGTGCCGTTTCTCAGGGCTGAGTCGGCCGCTCACACGTCAACGTTCCAGCGTCGGCGTCGACCGTACAGCCGACACCCAAGGGCACTGTCCGCGGGTCGGCGCCGTGACCCAACGGGAGGCCGGCGAGCACCGGGACGTCCAGCACCGCGAACCGATCGCGCAGCAGGTCGATGATGGTCCAGCCCCGGTCCTCGTGCGCCTCGAAGCCCGACAGCCGACCCAGAGCGACCCCGGTGATGCCCTCGAGCGACCCGGACATGATGAGCTGGGTCAACGCGCGGTCGACGTTTCCGAGGCCGGCGGTCTTGCTGATCTCCAGCAGCAACACATGGCCACTGAGGTCGAAGTCCAACACGCCGACGCTACGGGCCAACAGCTCCAAGGCGCCGCCGGTCAGCGGACCTGACGCGCGACCCCGGGTTGTGAGTTCCGCCCCGAACTGGGTGGGGTCGGCTTTCACGGGTCCGGGTTTCCCACCCAGCAGGAGATCGCGCACGTCCTCCGCGTGCGCTCCCGCCACGGCGCCGTGCAACGACGCCGTCCCGGCGAGATGCCAGACATGGTGCAACGACGTGACGTCGCTGAATCCGACCAAGGGCTTGGGGTCGGCCCGGAGGGAATCGACGTCGACGCCGTGAACGAGCCGGAAGCTGCCGCACCCGCCTCGCAGGGTCACGATCGCGCGAACGTCCGGGTCCCGGATCGCGTCGTTGAGGTCGGCGAGCCGGTCCTCGTCCCGACCCGCGAGGTAGCCACGCTGGTCGCGGGCATGCACGCCCAACCGTGGTCGCAGCCCCCACGAGTCGACCTCGGCCACACTCCACTGGACCCAGTCGTCGTCCGACCAACTGGCAGGGGATATCAGGGCGACCGGGTCGCCGGCGGACAAGGCGGGCGCGAGGCGGAGCGGACCCATGCCCGTACACCACCACGCGACGTTGCCCGCAGCGTTCCCGACACTCGGATACGTCTGCGATGGCCGAACCGGTCCCTACAGCTGCGGCAGACACGCCCTACTCCTGCAGACCCCGCAGCAGGAGTTCGATCAGGCCGACAGCAGACTGCTTCCAGTTCTTGTCGGGACTGACGTTAGCGATACCGCCGATAGCCCTGAGGAGGTCGAGTGGCTGGATGTCGGCCCTCAGGCTGGACGCTTCCTCCGCGTTCCGTACCAGGGTTTCGACCGTCGCTGCGAGGCGATCCGAGGATTCGCGAAACAACGGCTCCGGCCCTCGTATGAGGGTGCCAAGCACCTCGGACATCCCCTGCTTGACCTCTAGGAAGTCGACAAACAGCAGCAGCCACAGACGCAACGCCTCGATCGGCTCCCGCTCTCTCGCCAGATCCGAAGCCGCCCCGACGAGCGAGTCGACCTCTTCCCGATACACCGCCTCGATCAACACGTCCCGTTCTGGGAAGTGTCGGTAGAGGGTGGCGATGCTGACGCCGGCTTCGCGAGCCACGCGCTCCAAACTGGCCGTCGCTCCCTGTTCGGAAACAACCTGCTTGGCAGCGGCGACAAGTCGCGCACGGTTGCGCGCAGCGTCGGCTCGCTGCTTCCGTCCCGGCGCCGCCGCCGTCGGTCCCGCCACGCCTGTCCTTGCCACCCGACGAGTATAAGCGTAGGCTTCCTCCGGATCTTTTCCGTAGGGCTCCTACGTTTAATTCGAGAGGACCGAGCGATGCCCGCAGAACGCGTAGTCCTGATCACTGGATCAACTGACGGCGTCGGCCGCCTGCTTGCCCAGAGGCTCGCCGCACCCGGGACCCACGTACTCATCCACGGCCGCGACAGCGCCCGCGGAGATGCTGTCGTTGCCGCTACCGAGCGCGCCGGCGGCACGGCGACGTTCGTCGGCGCGGACCTCGCATCACTGTCCGAGGTTCGCCACTTGGCCGATGCCGTTACGAGCGAGCACGACCATGTCGACATACTCGTGAACAACGCCGGAATGTCGATCCCCGACGGCCCGCGCCGCGAGAGTCCGGACGGGTTCGAACGGCACTTCGCCGTGAACTACCTCGCACCGTTCCTGCTCACCCGCCTTCTGCTACCGAGCCTCGGCGCCAGACGGTCATCGCGCGTGGTGAACGTCATCTCAGCGGGGCAAAGCGCAGTAGACCTCGACGACCCGATGTTGGAACGCGGCTACGACGGCTACCGCGCGTACGGCCAAAGCAAGGTCGCGCTCGCCATGCTGACGTTCGACCTGGCCGAGCAGTACGACGCCACCCGTCTCACCGCCAACTGCCTCCACCCCGGCACCCACCTCGACACCACGATGGTTCGCGCCGCCGGCATTCGACCGGCCGGCACTGCCGACCAAGGAGCGGACGCAGTGCTCACCCTCGCCACTTCCGACGCTCTCGCGGCGACGACCGGACGCTACTTCGACGGGAAGCGCAAAAGCCGCGTCCACCCCCAGGCGTACGATCCGGCAGCTAGAGCGCGACTGCGCTCAATCAGTGAGCGTCTCACGGCTCTGACGCCACAGTAGCCACGACGCCGACCGACTCGATAGCGTCCGACACGATGACGGGTCCGATCGACTCCATGACGGCGTATCTCGACGGCCGCTCACCGAGTCCGAGCGTGCCGGCCCGGTCAGCCTCCTACTGGACATCTCCGGGTGGAGGTGACACGCCGAGCGCAAGGACCTGGCGTCCGGCTGGCTACCCACGCCGGCACACGACCCTGACGTGCTGCCGCTCATCACTACCGCACGGTCGCTGAGGCAGGGATCTCGAGACTCGGGCCGTACCTCGGCGCCGGCTGGGATCTACGTCCGATCGCCCGGATCGTGTCAAGGTTCACGGCCACTGTGCCTGCACGCTGCGCATACGAACAACGCAGGGGTGCCTTTGCGGCCGCTGGTGCGGTGACAGCGTTCTCGCCGTCACCGCACCAGCGAGGGGACTGTCCGACGACTGGTGTAACTGGTCGGTGTTCAGTTGGTGGTTGAGGGGACGATGCGTCCGGGGAAGGTGATGGCGAAGGCGTTCAACGCCGGTTTCCAGCGCATCGCCCACCTCGCCGGTGGTCAGTCCGCGCGCGGTGAGCGAGAGCACGATCGCGTCGATGCCCGACAGCCGCCGTTGCCGCTCCTTGACCAGCTGCGGCTCGAAGCTGCCGTCCCGGTCACGTGGCACCCTCGATCTCGACCGGCCCGATCTCGGTGGTCACCGCCTTCGACCGGGTCCCGTTGCGGGAGTTCCCGCTGTGATGCCCGGCCGGGTCATGAGGCTCATAGCCCAGGTGCTCGCTCGTCTCCGTCTCCAGAGCGGTCCCCCGGGCACCTGCTTGGTCGACCCGGTCAGCATCCCATCCGGGCCCACACAGTTCCACACCCTCACTACGGGCGGACTCCACGAACTGCTGAGCAGTACTCGGCGACGGCAGACACGGTCGTATTCGTGCGAGCGCTACGTCAATAGGCCGCGAGCAACCGCTCGAGAAGCGCCGTAGCCGCCTCGCCGGGCGAACTACGGGTGACGACGTTGAACTCCCAGTCGATACGTTCGGCGAGGCGGACGGTCGTGATGCCGTCGTTCGGCGGGATGAGCAGTTCGGGCAGAAGGGCGATGCCAAGGCCGGTGGCGACGAAGACGGGAATCGCACTCGTCTCGGTCACCTCGGCGCGGATCTCGCGCACGATGCCGCGCGCATTGAGCGCCGCGTCGAGGACGTCCCGATTCCCGAACCCGACGGGCGCGTCCACGAAGCGCTCGCCGGCGAGATCCTCCAGCCGCAGCTCGGTGCGCTGCTCCAGTTCGTGGCCGGTCGGGAGAAGAACACGGTAGGGAGTGGTCGCGAGGCGGTGTACGGCCAGGCCGGGTGCCGATGCGGCCGGAAGCCCGAAGAGGCTGAGGTCGAGCCGGCCACGCCGGACCGCGTCCGCGAGTTCACCTGAGCCGCCGGATGCCGCCCGCAGCCGCAGCTCCACGAGGGGATGGTCGCGGTGAAAGTCACCAATGACATGTGGGATCGCGAGATAGCTCACGCTGGAGAAGACCCCGATGCGCAGCTCGCCGCGCAGCTCGCCCCGCGGGTCGGCGGCGGTTCTGGCGCGCGCCTCGGCAGCAACGAGTTCACGCAGCGCAGGCAGAACCGCCTCGCCTGCGGGCGTGATCCGCACGCCGCGTTGATCGCGCTCGAAGAGCGTGGCACCGAGTTGTCGCTCCAGCGCTCGGACGCCGGCGGAGACGGTCGACTGCCCGGTGTAGACGCGCCGCGCCGCCCGGGTGAAGCTCAGCTCGTCGGCGACCGCGATCACGTACTCGATCAGTCGGGTGTCCATCTTCCTGCTCACTCCATCGCTCACGTCGATGACCACGAGCAAGAGTATGCGTTGGACGCGATGGAGTGGGTCACCGAGCATGAAAGTCATGACGACGACCGCACCGCCTACCCAGACTCCTGCTCAGACCCCTGCCAGCGGACAGCTCCCACATGGGGCGGGGTTCTGGATCATCGCGCTCGCCTTCGCCACCCAGATGGCCTTCTGCGCCGTTCCGACGCCCCTGTACGCGATCTACCAGCAGCGCGACGGATTCCCCACGATCGTCCTCACGGTCATCTTCGCGGCATACGCCGTCGGGGTCATGGTGAGCTTGTACCTCGCAGGCCACATCTCCGACTGGCTCGGGCGCCGACGTGTCATCCTCGGCTCGCTGCTCATCAACCTGTTCGCCGCGATCCTGTTCCTCGTCTGGAGCGATGTCGCCGGCCTCGTGATCGCCCGCTTCATCAGCGGACTCGGCATCGGCATCCTCACCGCGACGGCAACGGCACACCTTTCCGAGCTCGGGGCGGCCGCCAACCATGCGAAGGGCCGCGTCGCGCTCGTCTCGACCTTCGCCAACCTCGGCGGCATCGGCCTCGGCCCCCTGATCGGCGGGCTCATCACGACGTGGTCCGCGCGGCCACTGATCGTGCCCTACGTCGCGTTCGCCGTCATCCTGGCCGTCGGGGCCATCTTGGTGGCGTTCGTCCCCGAGACGGTCGAACGCCGTGAGGAACGGCCCGCGTACAGGCCGCAGCAAGTCGCGGTCCCGGCGGCAGGGAAGGGCGCGTACTGGGCGGCCGGAGCCGCGGCGTTCGGAGCATTCGCGGTCTTCGGCACCTTCATGGGACTCTCCTCGACCTTCCTCGTCGGCCTCCTCGGGCTGAACTCACACCTGCTCGCCGGCCTGGCACCTTTCGTCGTGTTCATGGCCGCGGCTCTCGCGCAGATCGTCACCGTGCGCCTGGCGCTGCGTCGTCAGATCGTGCTCGCCGTCGTACTAGCCGCGCTCGGACTCCTGAGCATCGGCATTGCGGCCATCGTCACCTCGCTTCCGCTCTTCCTCGTCGGCGGCGGAGTAGCGGGCGCGGGTATCGGCATCCTGTTCCGAGCCGCACTCGGTACGGTCGCCGCGGTCGCGGATGCGGAACGCCGCGGTGAGGCGCTCGCCGGCATCTTCCTCATCGCCTATGCCGGCATGACGGTGCCCCCGCTGCTCACGGCAGCTGCTCTCAGCCTGTGGCCCATCGGCGCTGTCGTCGTCGGCCTCGTCGCCCTCGCCGCGATCCTCGTCGTGACCTCGGGGTCTCGGATGCTTCGTCGCTGAACTCGGGACTGCTGAACGACCTTGACGCTGAACTCCACCGCAGCTCCGGAGGAGAGGGCCGCCTGCGCACGAGCGCAGTCGGCCCTCAGACGCTCACCACGTCACAACCGCGGCTTCCACGGGTCGAGCAGATCGACTCCGGTGTGCGCGAAGTCCGTGACGTTCCGAGTCGCGCAGGTGGCGTTGCGCACCCGGCAGATCGCCGCGATCTGCGCATCGGCCGTACTGATTGGCATCGCCGCCGCCTTTCGCGCGACGAGGACGTCCGCGAATTGCTCGGCGGCAACGGTATCGAAGGAAAGCACGGAACGATCGTTCCGGTAGGGTTCAACCGCTGCCTCGACGCGCAAAGACAATGCCTTCTTGCGTCGGCCATCGGGGAGGCGACGTACGCCAGCCAGTAGTTCCGCAAGCGTCACAGCGGTGATGGCGACGTCTCCGGTGAGCGACTCGAGCCACGCGACGACGTGCGCGTCCGGGTGCGGACGGAAGATCTCCGAGATGACGTTGGTGTCGAGAACGATCACTCGAAGTCCACGGCTCGCGCGACGTCGCTTCGCTCGGGGATCGGGAGATCGTCGACGCCTCCGGCGTCCTGCGCCGCGTGCATGAGCGCCAAGCCGATATGTGGTCTGCGCGCGGCCTTGGTGAGGATGTCGCGGACCTCAGCTTCCATCGAGCGCCCGTGCTCCTTCGCCTGCGTGGCGAGCTCCTGCTTCACGGACTCGTCAAGCCCTCGGACGATAATGGACGACATGTGGGACCACCTCCCTGACTGCTATCAATGATGATAGCAGTCAGGCGAGGATCAGTCGACCGGCAGGCACCGCCAGGCTCGCCCCGCCTGTGCGCCTAGGACGATCGCGATGTCGCCGGGCCGGACGGAGACGGACCCGCAGCGCGCCGTGTGGCCCGGGAAGGATCCGATCGACCGGCGCCATTCCCGATAAGCGACTCAGGCCGCCGTTTCGCGCCGGACGACCGGAGCGACTTCGGTCATGAACAGCTCGATCGAGTCGTTGACCATCCCGAACGGCAGGTTGCCAACGTCGATCTGGCCCAGCCAGCGAGTAATGCCCAGCAGTTCGACGCGCTTCATGATCTCGTCGATGACCTGCTGCGGACTGCCGACGGGCAAGCCGCGCTCGATCGACTGCTCGAACGCTCGCCGGGGAAGCGGAGCTCCTCCGGTCAACCCCATCTGACGGATGTAGTCGGAGTAGTACGGAAAGAACGCGTCGCGCGCCGCCTGGGAGGTCTTTCCGACGAACATGTGTCCGCTCGCGCCGAGACGAAGGGCGTCCGGAGCATGCCCCGCCTGCTCAGCAGCACGGCGGTAAAGCTGGACGTGGGGAACGAACTGCTCGGTGCCACTGAAGAACCCGATGAGCATCGGCAGCCCGAGCGTGCCGGCTCGGACGCCGGAGGCTGGATTGCCTCCGATCGCCACCCACACCGGGAGCGGCGACTGCGCCGCCCGCGGCGTAACCGACGCGGCGTCGAGGGACGGACGGTGCCGACCGCTCCAGGTGACGGACTCCTGCTCGCGGATCTGCAGCAGCAGGCGCAGCTTCTCGTCGTAGAGCTCGTCGTAGTCGTTCAGGTCGTATCCGAACAGCGGGAACGACTCCGTGAACGCCCCGCGCCCGGTCACGATCTCCGCGCGGCCGTGGGACAGGTGATCGAGCGTCGCGTACTGCTGGTAGACGCGCACGGGGTCCTGACTGGAGAGCACCGTGACGCCGCTCGTCAGGCGGATCCTCTCGGTCTCCGCCGCCATCGTCGCAAGCACCATCTCCGGCGCGGACACCGCGAAATCGGGACGGTGATGCTCGCCGAGCGCGACCACGTCGAGGCCGCCCTCGTCGGCCGCGCGCGCCAGCGAGACGAGCCCATCCAGGCGCTTGCCGACGTCGGTCGTCGCCTCACCGTTGCTGTATTGGTTGACCTCGCCGAACGAGTAGATGCCGATTTCCATGTGACGTTCCTTCCGTGGTGCGCATCAGGCCTGCGCGATGGCGGACAGACCGAGTTCTGCTTCGAGGGCGGACCGTGTGAATGCGTCGTTGAAGATCGCCGTGCCGGGCTCGAACCTCCGCCCCGCGCTCAACGGGCCAGCAATGACCGGATCGAACCCGAAGCGATCGATCATCGTCGCGACCTGGCCGGCCGCATCCTCGTCATCGCTCGCAACGGCCAGAGCGCGGCGCTGCGAGGCGCCCGGCGCGGCATCCTGCTCCAGCTCGTGGTACCCGATGTGGTTCAGCGTCTTGACGAGCCGCGACCGGCCGAGGTGCTGAGCGACGACCTCGCTGCTCGACGCGTCGCCGTCGAAATCCTCGAGGTGCCCGTCGACGGGCGGCCAGTAGTTCATGATGTCGACGACGACCTTCCCGACGAGCATCTCCGGGTCGACGGAGCGGAACTTGCCGAGCGGAACCGCGACCACCACGATGTCCGCGTCGCGCACTGCGTCAGCTGCCGTCGTCGCCCGCGCGCCGGGGATCGCCACGTCGACGAGCAGCGCGATGCGATCCGCGCCGCCGGACGACGCGACGTTGACCGAGTAGCCGGCGCGCAGCGCCGAGCGGGCGACGACCGTGCCGACGCGCCCAACGCCGAGCACGGCGACGATGCCGGTGGAGTCATTCTCTGTGCTCATGCCTCAACCGTGGGATCACCGAACATCGTTGACCAACAGCGCATTAGCTACTTACTATTGGTGAGCGTGACGACGACCCACAGCCATCAGGGGCCGGGGTCCCGGCGGCCGAACCAGATAGACGACGAGGACTGCCGCGTATTCCAGGTCGCGGTCGAGCTGGCCGGCAAGAAATGGAGCGCCGCGATTCTCCTCGCCCTTGCGAGAGGGGCGACGCGCTTCTCCGAGATCCGAACATCCGTCGACGGCCTCTCCGACCGCCTCCTCGCCGCACGCCTGCGCGAGCTCGAGACGAACGGCCTCGTCGAGCGCGAGGTCATACCGTCGTTCCCCGCTCAGATCCGGTACGGCCTCACCCAAGCCGGCATCGAACTCATCCGGACCCTCCGGCCACTCGTAGCGTGGGCCGAACGCTGGAAGGTCGGCGCGTCATGAAGACCGATCGGGAGCGGGAGCCGCGCGTTTCCTCCTGACCGGAGCACTCACGGATCCTGTCCTACGCCTCACGGTGCAGACCGTACGCCCGAGCGCACGAGGTGTCTCAGCGCACGCGGGTCACACGTTGAACCGGAACTCCACTGCGTTCCGGCACGTAGAACCATCACGGAGAGGTCGAACTATCCACCCTCGACCGTCGTACCATCGCTGGCCCCGAGAATGATCTCGCCGAGTCGCGCGCCGAAGCCGTTACACAGCACGTGAGCCTGCTCCAGCGGTATCCACTGACACGTCCACCACTGCGGGGCCCCTCCGTCGGATGGCAGCTCCTCCCCTGCGCGCCACCGTTCCGCCAAGCTGTCACCACGTGGCGCGAGCTGGAAGAAGTAGCGCTCGTGCAGCTCCGGCTTGGAAGGCCACATATCGTACTGTTCGACACCCAGTGCGCGGACGATACGGACGTCGACCCCAGTCTCCTCCCACACCTCGCGGGCCACCGCAGCCGCGGGCTGCTCGCCTGACTCGATGGTCCCTGCCGGAACCTGGACGCCGGTGACCTCGAGGGGGAAGTCGTCATGCGTGAACACCAACAGCCGACCGTCACTGACGACGTAGCCGACGACCTTCTGCACCCGCCGGCGCTCTGGACCGACGCTCACGCGACCTTGAGCGGGGTGATCGCCGCGACCTTGTCGCGCAGCGCCCGGCGCTCGAGCCGCAGCTCGTAGTTCGACTGCAGGTTCATCCAGAACTCCTCCGAGGTCCCGAAGTACCGCGCCAGACGGATCGCCGTGTCCGCGGTGATGCCCCGCTTGCCGTGCACGATCTCGTTGATCCGGCGCGGCGATACAGCGATCGAGGTGGCCAGCTTGTTCTGCGTGATCTCGAAGCCCTCGATGAAGTCCTCCATCAGGATCTCTCCCGGATGGATCGGCTCGATCAGGTCAGCCTCAGTGGTAGTCGACGAGTTCGACATCTTCCGCACCTCCCTCTCTCCAGACGAAGCAGATCCGCCATTGCGCGTTCACCCGGATGCTGTGCTGCCCGCGACGGTCGCCGACGAGGCGCTCCAGCCGGTTGCCTGGCGGAACCCGAAGATCCTCGACATCCTTCGCCGCATGGATCAGCTCGAGCTTGCGCAGGGTCGCCCGCTGCACCGTCCGGTCGACGCGCTTGACGTACTGCTCATGCCAGATGCGCTCGGTGTCCTTGCTGCCGAACGATCTGATCATACGACCAGTGTATAACGGAGTGCGTCATTAACGCTAGACGTTAAACCGGAACTCCACCACGTCGCCGTCGGCCATGACGTAGTCCTTGCCCTCGATCCGGACCAGGCCCTTCGCCTTGGCCTCGGCCATCGAGCCACACGCCACCAGATCGTCGTAGGACACGATCTCGGCCTTGATGAAGCCCTTCTGGAAGTCGGTGTGGATGACGCCGGCGGCTTGCGGGGCCGTCGCTCCCTTGGGGATGGTCCAGGCCCGGGCCTCCTTCGGCCCGGCCGTCAGGTACGTCTGCAGACCCAGCGTGTCGAAGCCGACGCGGGCGAGCATGTCCAGCCCGGACTCCTCCTGGCCGGTCGATTGCAACAGCTCGAGCGCCTCGTCGTCGGACAGCTCCGCCAGCTCGGCCTCGATCTTCGCATCCAGGAAGATCGCCTCGGCCGGAGCGACCAGCGCGCGCAGCCGGTCCTTGAGACCGTCGTCGGTCAGCTCGTCGTCGTCCATGTTGAACACGTACAGGAACGGCTTCGCCGTGAGCAGGTGCAGGTCACGCAGCGGTTCGATGTCCAGCCCGGCCTCGAACACGGTCCGTCCCTGCTCGAGGACGGCCTTCGCCTCCTCGATCGCGGCGACCGTCGCCTGCTTGTCCTTGGCCATCCGGGCTTCCTTGGCCAGCCGCGGTAGCGCGTTCTCGATGGTCTGCAGGTCGGCGAGGATGAGCTCGGTGTTGATCGTCTCGATGTCGCGACGCGGCGCCACCTCGCCGTCGACGTGCACCACGTCCGGGTCGTCGAACACGCGGATGACCTGGCAGATGGCATCGGCCTCGCGGATGTTGGCGAGGAACTTGTTCCCCAGGCCCTGCCCCTCGGACGCGCCGGTCACGATGCCGGCGATGTCGACGAAGCTCACCGTCGCCGGCAGCTCGCGCGCGGACTCGAAGATGCCGGCCAGCGTTCCCAGCCGGTCGTCGGGCACCCCGACGACGCCCACGTTCGGCTCGATGGTGGCGAACGGGTAGTTCGCCGACAGCACATCGTTCTTGGTCAGGGCGTTGAACAGGGTGGACTTGCCGACGTTGGGCAGGCCGACGATACCGATGGTGAGACTCACGGTCGTCAAGGGTACGCGTCACCGGAGCCCGGCCGTGGCACACGGGCATCGGCAACTCGTACCAGCAGGTCACGCCGCGCCTTCGACGATGTGTCTGAGGCGGAAGGCACAGTGGACACATGGATGCCACCGGTCTGGTCGTAGCGGCACTCGCCCTGCTCGTCGGGTTCGCGCTCGGGGCGCTGACCGTCCGCGGCCGCACCGCCACGCTGGCGGCCGAGCGCAACGCCGCCCGCGCCGAACGCGACACCATCCGTGGTGAGCGCGACACCGCACACGCCGAGCTCGACGACGCCGAGCAGCACCTCCGCCAGGCCCAGGCCGACAAGGCACGGCTCGAGGCCCAGATCGAGCACACCCGCAACAGCGCGGACGAGAAGCTCGCCCTGCTGCGCACCGAACAGGAACGGCTCACCCAGGAGTTCGACCGGCTGTCCAACGACGCCCTGCGCCGCAACCGCGCCGAGTTCCTCGAGCTCGCCACCGAGCAGTTGAAGGGCTCCGAGGAACGCACCAAGACCGAACTCGAGCATCGCCGCGCCGCGGTGGAGGCCATGGTCAAGCCGCTGAACGAGCAGCTCGCCAAGGTCACCGAGCACGCCAACGAGCTCGAGCGCGCCCGGTCCGCCGCCTACGCCGAGCTGCGCACCCAGGTCGAGAGCATGGGCCAGAACTCCGAGAAGCTGCGGCTCGAGACCCAGCAGCTGGTCACCGCGCTGCGCGCGCCCCAGGTCCGTGGGCGCTGGGGCGAGCTGCAGTTGCGCCGCGTCGTCGAGGCCGCCGGCATGCTCGAGCACGTCGACTTCGTCGAGCAGGCCACCGCCGACACCGCCGACGGCAAGCTGCGGCCGGACATGCTCGTCCATCTCGCCGGCGGCAAGCGCGTCGTCGTCGACGCGAAGGTGTCGTTCAGCGGTTATCTCGAAGCGCAGGAGGCGCGCGACGACGCCACCCGCAACGACCGGCTGGCCGCGCACGCCCGGCACCTGCAGGCGCACATCGACTCGCTCGCCGGCAAGCAGTACTGGGCGCAGTTCGCGCCGACGCCGGAGTTCGTCGTGATGTTCGTCCCGTCGGACGTGTTCCTCGACGCCGCGCTGCAGCAGGATCCGTCGCTGTTCGAGCACGCCTTCGAGCGCAACGTCGTCCTCGCCACCCCGGCGACGCTCGTCGCGCTGCTGCGCACGGTCGGCTACACCTGGCGCCAGGAGGCGCTGGCACGCAACGCGCAGCAGGTGCTGCAGCTCGGCCGGGAGCTGCACACGCGCCTGTCGACCATGGGCAGGCATGTCGGCAAGCTCGGCCGGCAGCTCGACAACGCCGTCAAGGCGTACAACGAGACGGTCAGTTCTCTCGAGAGCAGAGTCCTCGTGACCGCCCGGAAGATGACCGAGCTCGAAGTCGTCGACGACGAGCTCGAGAGCCCCGCGCAGGTCGAGCGGACGACGCGGCAGATCCAGCCGGCCGACCTCGCCGCCGCTCCGGACCAGTCGTTGCTCGCGCTCGACGACATCGACGCCGACCCCAGGTACGGCGTCAACGCCGCCGGCGCGGACACCGAGCGCGACGGCACCAACGGATAGCCCGGCGGCACGTCGGCAAACCGTCGGGACGTCGGATCGCGAAGGCGTGAGACGCCGCCGGCGCCGCCGTGTCGGCGTTCGGGCTGTCTCGTTCGGATAGCTCGAACGGGTTCCGTAGCCGCCGATCGGTCGTATCCTGGGACGAACCGGGCATGCCGGAGGGGAGGCGGTCATGAGCGACGACACCATCCACCGTCCCGAGTACCGCGCGTCCGACGACGATCGCGACGTCGTCGCCGGTGATCTCCGCGACGCTTTCGGTGAAGGGCGCCTCGACCAGGACGAGTACGAACGCCGCCTCGACGCCGCGTGGCAGGCACGCACCTACGGCGAGCTCGACCTGCTCACCGCCGATCTCCCCCAGCCGTTGGAGCGGCAGAGGGCACAGGTGCGCGCCGAACAGCAGCGCAAGGCCGACGAACGGCAGCGGCGCGAGATGGCCCAGTACTTCGGCGAGTGGAAGGCCTGGCTGGGCGGCGCCGTCATCATGATCGGCATCTGGGCGATCACCGGCGTCGCGTCCGGCGAGGTCCAGAACTTCTGGCCCGGCGTTCCGCTGGCCATCTGGGCCGTCGTCCTGCTCGCCGGTGGCCTTGGCGGCCGCTGCGCCAAGGACTGAGCACACCGGCGGACTCTCCGCGACCAATCCGCTGCGCCGGTGATCGATGCGCCGCCATCACCAGGCGTGTCTACGCGTCACCAGGCCTGCACGCCTCGTGACGCATGCAATTCCATGCTGGGCGGAAATTCGGTAGCCCGGCTCTTCGCCCTCATCTACGGTCAGTCTCCATGATCTACCAGGACCCCCTGGCCTTTCTGATCGGCCTCGAAGGCGTCGCACTGCTTGACGGGTGGGCCGGTGATCACGATCGCGAGTTCACCGATGCCCGGCTTGCCGAGATCCGCCGATTGCTCGACGACGAGAAGTTGCGTGACCGCGGGGTGCACGCCGGGTGGGCGGGCCCGGCCGACATCTACCAGCAACGCTCCGCCAGCTATGACGCACAGGCAGGCGGCGGGCTGTTCGACGTCGACGTGCCGTTCGTCACCGAGTTTCTGAGTGACCGGAAGCCCGGCGTAGCGCTCGACGCTGCCTGCGGGACCGGCCGCTTCGCCGAACTCCTCGCCGAGAGCGGGCACCAGGTGATCGGCGTCGACAGCTCACCCGACATGCTCGCTCACGCTCGCCAGCGTGTCCCCGACGGCGAGTTCCACGTCGGGGACGTGGAACGGCTGCCACTGCCGGACGACTCGGTCGACGTCATCGTCTGTGCACTCGCCCTCGTCCACGTCCCTGACCTCGCTCCTGCATTGGCAGAGTTCACGCGCGTGCTGCGTCCCGGCGGCGACTTGGTGATCTCGGATGTGCACCACGAACTCGTTACCCGCGGCTCGGCGATCAAGGGATCGGACCCGGGAGGCGAACCGCGCATCGTGACCACCTGCCGCCACCAACTCGGCGACTACCTTCGCCCGGCCTTGAGCCTCGGTCTGCAGGTCAAGCGGTGCGAGGAGCCACACAGCAACCGTGCGGCCGGACCACTACCCGAACCAACGACCGAAATCGGAGACTGGCAAGACTGGCCATGGTCGCTGATGGCCTACATGCCCTCGGTGGTCCGGGCGGCCAGCGGTCGACCCTCGCTGGTCATCTGGCACTTCCAACTCCCCGACCCGTGAAGCGGGCGCCACAAGCTGCCCGCGGCACTGTGCGCCGAAGACTGAGCTCAGAAGACTGAGCCCACACGACTACATGATCATTCCGAGGCAGCAGACGACTTGAGGTCGCGGCGGAGTTCGCGGGGCAGCGAGAAGATCAGCGACTCCTCGGTGGTGCGGTGCTCCTCGACCGTCGGGAAACCACGCTCGGCCAGCCAGTCGATCACCCCGGCGACGAGGTCCTCCGGGACCGATGCGCCGCTGGTCAGCCCGACCGTGCGGACCCCTTGCAGCCACGACTCGTCGATCTCGTCAGCGTTGTCGACCCGGTGAGCGTCGTCCGCGCCGGCCTCGAGCGCCACCTCGACCAGGCGCACCGAGTTGGACGAGTTCGACGACCCGACCACCAGCACCAGCTCTGACTCGGCGGCGATCTCTTTCACCGCGACCTGGCGGTTCTGCGTCGCGTAGCAGATGTCGTCACTGGGCGGGCTGATCAGGTCCGGGAACCGCTCGCGCAACCGGTCGACGGTCTGGAACGTCTCGTCGACCGACAACGTCGTCTGCGACAGCCACACCACCTTGGACGGATCGCGCACCTCGACGTTCTCGACGTCGTCCGGGCTCTCGACCAGCTGCACGTGCGACGGGGCCTCACCGGCGGTGCCCTCGACCTCTTCGTGGCCGTCGTGGCCGATGAGGACGATGTCGAGGTCGTCCCTGGCGAAGCGCCGCGCCTCGTTGTGCACCTTGGTCACCAGCGGGCAGGTGGCGTCGATGGTGCGCAGCTCACGCTTGGCGGCCTGGTCGTGCACCATGGGCGACACACCGTGCGCGGAGAACACCACGAGTGCGCCCTCGGGAACCTCGTCGAGCTCCTCGACGAAGATCGCGCCGCGCTCCTCCAGCGTCTCGACCACGTGCTTGTTGTGCACGATCTGCTTGCGGACGTACACCGGTGGCCCGTAGTGGTCGAGCGCCTTCTCGACCGTGATGACAGCCCGGTCGACACCCGCGCAGTACCCGCGCGGTGCCGCCAGCAGGACACGCCCCTCAGCAGTCATGGGACCCATCGTATGTGCGACGGCGCCCTGCTCGCCCGAGCACGTAACGTGTCCCCGTGGCCTTGGACACATCCCCGGAGAAGCCGGCGCCGGTGCGGGTGATCTCGCAGCTGATCGGGCAGTGGATCAGCCGCCTCGGCGCGGTGTGGGTCGAAGGGCAGGTCGCCCAGTACTCGCGCCGGCCGGGAACGTCCACCGCGTTCCTGACGCTGCGCGACCCGTCGGCGGAGGTCTCGGTCACGGTCACCTGCCCGACCCGGCTGCTCGACGCCATGGAGGCGCCGCCCACCGACGGTGCACGGGTCGTCGTCCACGCCAAGCCGTCCTGGTACCACACCCGAGGCACCCTGTCGTTGGCGGCGGACGACATCCGCCCGGTCGGCCTCGGCGACCTGCTCGCGCGGATCGAGCGGCTGCGCAAGATCCTCGCCGCCGAAGGTCTGTTCGCGACCGACCGGAAACGTCCGCTCCCGTTCCTGCCGCGCGGGGTCGGGCTGATCTGCGGGCGCGACTCCAAGGCCGAGCACGACGTGCTCGAGAACGCCCGGCGCCGGTGGCCGGGCGTGCGTTTCCGCGTCGAACCGGTCGCCGTTCAGGGCGTGAACGCGGTGAGCCAGATCCTCGAGGTGCTACGCGCACTGGACCGTGACCCGGACGTCGACGTGATCATCATGGCTCGTGGCGGCGGTTCGGTCGAGGACCTGCTGCCGTTCTCGGACGAGTCGCTGGTCCGAGCCGTCGGCGCCGCGTCCACCCCGGTCGTCAGCGCCATCGGGCACGAGAGCGACACCCCGCTGGTCGACCTGGTCGCCGACTATCGTGCGTCGACGCCGACGGACGCGGCCCGCCGCAGCGTCCCGGACGTCCACGAGGAGCTCGAGCGGGTGGCGCGTGCACGCGAGCAGATCCGGGCGACGATGCGCCGCTGGCTGGAACGCGAGCGCGCCGGCCTGGACTCGATGCGCTCGCGCCCGGCCCTGGCGAACCCGCACCACGGCATTCGGCTGCGCACCGACGAGCTGGCCGGACTGGTGCAGCGGGCCCGCCGGTCCGTGCGCCACCTGCTGGACCGCGCCGCGTCCGACGTGGAGCACACCCGTGCCCGTGTCCGGGCGCTCTCGCCGGCGGCCACCCTCGACCGCGGCTACGCCGTGGTGCAACGCTCCGACGACGCCGTCGTCCGCGACCCGTCCGAGGTCAGCGCCGGTGACCGGCTACGACTCCTGGTCAGCGGAGGCGAGATCGCCGCCACCGTGGACGAGCCGCCGTCGGCGGACTCCGCACCGGACACGGAATAGTTCATCGACGGTCATCGCTGAAGATGGTCCATCACCTCAGCGCAGACCGACAGGAGCACCCCCGTGTCGTCGTTCAACGAGAACATCATCACCGAGTTCCGCTCAAACGCCGGACAGGTCGGCGGACCGTTCCAAGGCGTGCCTCTGCTCCTGCTCACCACCACGGGACGACGCAGCGGGCGCGCGATCGTGACCCCGCTGGCCTACACGAGCGTCGACGAGCGGATCGTCGTGGCCGCTTCGAACGGCGGCTCCGACGACGACCCGGCATGGTTCCGCAACGTCCAGGCGGACCCGGACGTCACCGTCGAACTCGGTGACCGCACCATCTCCGCGACGGCCGTGGTGCCGGACGGCACCGAGCGCGACCGGCTCTGGGCGGCGCACACCGAGGCGATACCGGACTTCGGCGCCTACGAGGAGCGGACCGACCGCACCATCCCCGTCGTCGTCCTCGAGCCTCGGCCGGCGTGACGGATCGGCGCCCGCCGGTCGCGGGAGCCGGTACGCCGCGACTAGGGTGCCGTCCATGACCGACGCCGAGCCGACGTACGAGGAAGCCCGCGACGAACTGGTCCAGATCGTCGCGAAGCTCGAGGCGGGCGGCACGACGCTCGAGGATTCGCTGGCCATGTGGCAGCGCGGCGAGGAGCTCGCGGCACTGTGTGAGCGCTACCTCGAGGGTGCGCGCGAACGGCTGGACGCGGCGAGCCAGCAGGACGCGCCGAGCCAGCAGAACTCCCAATCGGAGTGATCACCAGGGGACGACGTCCGCCCCGGCGACAGTGCGCCCTGACGATCACCGGAGCCGCGCGGTGAACTGCTCCAGAGACGCGTACGACATCGTGCCCATGACGATGGTGATGGCGCCGTCGTGCACGCGGACCAGCGCACGGTCGGGTGCGTTGCCGTCCTCGATCATCCGCGTCCAGCGGGTGCCGTCGACCGTGCTCTCTCCGTCGGCGGTGAACCCGTCCAGGTGCTCGTCGCGATACGCCTCGATCTCGCCGTCGGACTGACGCAGGCCGACGTACTGCTCGTCCTCGGTGAGAAAGCCCAGCCGCCACCGGTCGCCGCCGGCCTCCTGCGCGAAGTCGACGCTGGTGGCGCGCCAGCCCTGGGGAAGATCTCCGGGCGCCAGCACCGGGTAACCGTACTCCGCTCGCGCCACCTCGAGCGCGGCGGAGTAGTCGACCGGTTCGGGCAGCCGCGGTTCGGACTCGTTGAGCAGGTTGAACACGACCGCGACGACGGCCAGCGCACCGCCGAGCACCAGGACGCTGCGCAGGATGTCGCCCAGCGACGGGTTGCCTCGGCTCGAGCGTGCCATGCCTCTCATGGTCCCAGCCGCACGGCGCCCGGACGGAGCCGCCCCCGCCCGCGTGCGGGGCCGCTCCGACCGCCGCACACGGCCCGGCCGGACCGCCGTACACGGCCCGGCCGGAGGGCGTTCACGCCGGGTAGGCGCTGATCTCGCCGGCCTTGACGGACGCCCAGGCCCGCACACCCGGCGCCAGCCCCAGGTCCGCGACCGCCAGCGGCGTCACGTCCGCCAGCACCGGAACCGGGCCGTCGGCCGTCACCCGCACCAGGTCGCCGTGCGCCTCCAGATCGCGGACCGTGACCGGCCAGGCGTTGCGCGCCGAACCCTGTGGACGCTCCGGGCTGAGCACCACCGCGACCGGAGGGAACGCGATGTGCACCGGGCCGTGTGCGTCGTGGGCGAGCGTCACCTCCGCGCGGTCGCCCACCTCGGCGACGCGTCCCCGGGCGGTGCCGCGGAGCAGGTTGAGGCCCACCAGCCGAGCGACGTAGTCGGTGCGCGGGCGCCGCGCCACCTCGTCCGGTGCGCCCTGCTGCACGACCTGCCCGCGCTCGACGACGACGATCCGCTCCCCGAGCACCATCGCCTCCAGCGGGTCATGCGTGACGATCACCGTGCAGCCCTCGTAGCCGGCAAGGTGCCGGCGCAGCTGAGCTCGGACGATCGGGCGGGTTCCGGCGTCCAATGCCGCGAGTGGCTCGTCCAGCAGCAGCAGCCGCGGTTCGACGATCAGCGCCCGGGCCAGCGCGACCCGCTGCGCCTGGCCGCCGGACAGCTCGCCGGGTCGCCGGCGCTCGTGCTCGCCGAGGTCCATCCGGTGCAGCCACTGCCGCGCGTGTTCTCGGGCGCAGCGGCGCGTCTCACCGCGGGCGCGCAGCCCGAACGCCACGTTCTCGAGCACCGTCAGCCCCGGAAACAGCAGATAGTCCTGGGCGACCAGACCCACCCCGCGGTGGCGCGCCGCGGTGCGCCGGCCGTGAGCGACGTCGTCGAGGACCGTTCCGTCGAGTGCGATCCGCCCGGCGTCGGGAGGGAGCAGCCCGGCGAGTACGTCAAGAAGTGTCGACTTGCCCGCCCCGTTCGGGCCCAGAAGGGCAACCACCTCCCCCGCACCGACCTCGAGATCCACCTGCAGCCGCAACTCGCCGCGGTCCACCTCCACCCGCGCTGCCAGGCCCATCACGCACCGACCCAGCGCCGTCGCATCGCCACGAGCACGGCGACCGACACCGCGATCATCAGCAGGCTCAGCACGATGGCCGTGTCCGTGTCGCCCGAACCGATGGCCACATAGGCCTGTAGCGGCAGCGTGCGGGTGGTGCCCGGGAAGCTGCCCGCGAATGTCACCGTCGCGCCGAACTCGCCGAGCGCACGGGCCCAGCACAGCACCGCTCCGGCCAGCACGCCCGGCGCCACGGACGGCAGCGTCACCCGCCGGAACGTCGTCCACGCCGAGGCACCGAGCGTCGCCGCGACGTCGTCGTAGCGGCGGTCCGTCGTCCGCAGCGCGCCCTCCACCGAGACGATCAGGAACGGCATGGCGACGAACGCCTGCGCCAGAACCACCCCCGCCGTCGTGAACGGCAGGCTCACCCCCAGGGCCTCGTCCAGCCAGCCGCCCAGCACGCCACGCCGGCCGAACACCATCAGCAGCGCGATCCCCCCGATGACCGGCGGCAGCACGAGCGGCACCGTCACGACTCCGCGCAGCAGCGAGCGGCCGGGCATCCGCGTGCGGGCCAGCAACCAGGCCACCGGTACGCCACACACCAGCGACAACGCCGTCGCGGCCGTCGCCGTCGTCAGCGACAGCCGCAGCGCCGTGAGCACCGCGTCCGACGACAGGATGTCCGGCAGCCGCCGCCACGGCGCGCGCAGCAGGAGCCCCACCATCGGCAGCACCAGCACGGCCACGCCGAGCACCGACGGGACCAGCAGCGCCACCGGCACCCGCCCGTCCGTCCGCCGCCGGTGGCCGGTCATGGCTCGAGGAAGCCCGCCTCGGCGAGGACGTCCCGGCCGAGCTCGCCCGTCACCGCGTCGACCACCGCGTGCGCACCGTCCGGGTTCGGCGCGTCGGCCATGACGGCGACCGGGTAGTCGTTCACGACGGCGCCGGCCCGCGGAACGTCCACGGTCTCGACCGCATCGCCCGCCGCCGCGGCATCGGTCAGGTACACCAGGGCCGCGTCGACCTCGCCCAGCGAGACCAGCGACACGGCCTCCTTGACGTCCGTGGTGAGAGTGTCCGGAGCGGCCTCGACCCCCGCCCTGTCCAGCAACGCCTCCGCCGCGGCGCCGCACGGGACCCTGGGCTCGCAGACGGCGACGCGCAGCTCGTCGCGCGCGAGGTCGGCCGGGCCGGTCACGTTCCCCGGGTTGCCCGCCGGGACGGCGAGCGCCAGCGTGTTGCGGGCGAACACGCGCGGCGTCCCGTCGACGACGCCCGCCTGCACCGCCGTGTCCATGGTGACGGTGTTCGCGGTCGCGAGGACGTCGGCCGGCGCACCGGCGGCGGCCTGCTCGGCGAGTCCTGAGCTGGGCCCGAACGAGAACGTCACCTCGAGGTCCGGGTACCGGTCCGCGAGCCGCTCTCCGAGCGTTTCGAACGGCTCGGTCAACGACGCGGCGGCCAGGACCGTCACCTCGCCCGAGATCCGCGCGCCGGAGCCGTCCGCCGGCGAACCGTCAGGATGCGAGGCGCCCTCCGCGTCGCCACCGCAGGCGACCAGCAGGCCCGCCACGCCGATCGCCTGGACGAGCATGCCGACGCGCCGCGCACCTGCGTCCCTCATGACCACGGCTCCGGGAGGTCGACGACGACGTTGGTGGCCTTGACCGACGCGATGGCCGCGACGCCGACCTCGAGCCCCAGCTCGTCGACCGCCTCGGCGCTGAGCAGCGACACCACCCGGTGCGGGCCGGCCTGGATCTCGACCTGGGCCATCACCGGGTCCCTGCGGACGCCGACGACGATGCCCGGGAAGTGGTTGCGCGCGGACTCGCGCGGCATCGGCAGCGCGGTCTCGGCCGGCACGATCTCGCGTGCGACGCGCGCGAGCTCGACGCCGTCGACGACCTTCCGTCCGGCGTCGTCGCGGTACAGCTCGACCTTTCCCGCTTCGGCCCACCGCCGCAACGAGTCGTCACTGACGCCCAAGATCCGGGCGGCCTCGGCGATCCGAAAACACGGCATGAAGTCGAGAATACTCCCGCATCTGCGGTGAGTATCCGCTGAACTGTCACGATTTGCGGTACACGGTCGACGGCGGTGATCATCGGCAGTTCCATGACCCGGAAAGTGCCGATGATCATGGGAAAGGACGGACGTTCCCGATCAGCGCCGCGGCGCGCGCACGACGACCTCGCCCAGCACCACGAACCCGCGCACCCGGTACACCGGCCCGCCCTGCACGGCGGCCGAGCGCAGCCGCATCTTCCGCTCGCCCAGCACGTTGGCGCCGTGCTCGAGACGGACGTCGGCGCCCTCGGGCGCGATCAGCGTCACGCTGCCGAGGACGACGCCGACCTGGATCTCGACCTCCGGCGAGCGCACCACCGCGTCGGTGAGGTCGATGACGATCTCGCCGAGCACCGTCGTGAGATCGAGCCGCGCGGGCACCTCCCAGCGACCCTTGCGCTTCTCGGTGCTGAGGATCCCGGTGATGCGTTCCGGGGGCGGCGGAGGGCCGTCGGGGACGGGCGTCTGGTGACGGGCCGGCGCGCCGGACCCGTTCGGACTCGCCGCTCCGGCCGCTCCCGCCGTGGTGTCGGGCTGCCACTGCGGCGCCGGCGCGGCGCCCGGGACCGGGTACGGCCCCTGCGGCAGGTCCCGTGTGATGGGTTGCAGGTCGCCGTAGGTCCGCGCCTGGAACGTGGCGTCGATGCGCTCGTCCAGTTCGGTCAGGGTCAGCCTGCCGTCGGTGGCCGCCTGGCGAAGCGCCTCGGCCACCCGCTCGCGGTCGACGTCCGAGCAGCGCAGATCGGCGCCGCTGCGCACGTCGGGCAGGTCGGCCTCCGGCCCGCGACGCGGCTGCTCCTGGCCCTCAGCCATCGTCGCCGTCCCCCTTGCGCTGCACACTGACGCCGCCGAAGACCGCCCGGCCGTAGACCTTGACGACGGGCGGGTCACCCGACGGCTGCCGCTTGCTCGCGTCGTCGGAGAAACCGCCGAACACGCCGTCACCGTCGACGATCACGTACACGTCCTCGGGGACGACGATGTTGACGCCGCCGAAGACGGCCTTGACCCGGATCTCGACCTCGTCCGCCTCCAGTTGGGCCTTCCGCAGGTCGAGCTCGGCGCCACCGAAAACGGCCTTGACCTTGTAGCACCTGGGCACGACCCACTCGCCGCGTCGCACCAGCCCGGCGAAGACGGCCTTGCCTTCGGAGCGGCCCGCTCGACCGCCCACCCGGCCGCCCGGCACCGCTTCGCGGCTGGTGGCCGCCGGTGACGAGGAAGGTTCCGGAGCGGTCGGCGTGGCTCCGGGAAGGTCCTGCGCCACGGGTTCGAGATCGGCGTAGGTCTTCGCGGCGTAGAGCGCGTCGATCCGCTCGTCCAGCTCGGTGAGGCTCAACCGCCCGTCGGATGCCGCCTGCCGGAGGAGGTCCGCGACGCGCTCACGGTCGGCGTCGGACGCCCGCAGCGCACGTTGATCGCGACTCTCTTCCACAACACATGACCTTAGCAACCAACGTGCCGTCCGCAGGGAGGAGAAGTCCCCGACATTCCACCCCGGGGACGGTACGCCGCCGGCCGCGCGGGGCCCGGCCGGAGCCCGGTCATGGCGACGGATTCTCGTCAGCGGCCGGCGACGGCTCCGGTGCGGACGCGTCGGACGTGGCGCCGGCGCCTTCCGACCCCGCCGCGCCGTCCGACCCTGCCGCGTCCGCCGCAGCCACGCTGAGGTTGCGCCCGGTGGCCGGGTCCAGCACGTGGATCTTGCGCAGGTCCAGCCACAGCTCGGCCGTCGTCCCCTCGGGTATCCGGCTGGTCGCGTCCAGCGAGACCACCAGCTGGGTCCGCATCGCCTCACTGTCCAGCTCGCGCTCGAGATCGGCCAGCTGCGCGCGGATGTCCTCCGGCGCCTCGTAAGGGACGTAGGCGTACTGCTCGTTGCCCAGCCACTCGATGACGTCGACGTTCGCGTCGAACACGACACCGTGCTCGCGGATCGTGTCCGGCACCACCGACGAGTCCTCGAACGACTCCGGCCGCGCCCCGAGCAGCACGATGTCGTGCCCGCCGAGGTCGGGCCGCCGGGACTCCGGCAGCCGCCACTCGCCGAACGGCGTGTGCAGCTCGCCGTCGCTCACGGTGGCGGGGATGAAGTTCATCGGCGGCGAGCCGATGAACCCGGCGACGAACAGGTTGACCGGGCTCGTGTACAGGTCGCGTGGTGTCGCCACCTGCTGCAGCTCGCCCTTGCGCAGCACCGCCACCCGGTCGCCGAGCGTCATCGCCTCGATCTGGTCATGGGTGACGTAGACGGTCGTGATGCCGAGCCGCTTCTGCAGCCGGGAGATCTCCGCACGCATCTGACCGCGCAGCTTGGCGTCCAGGTTCGACAGGGGCTCGTCGAACAGGAACGCCTGCGCCTGCCGGACGATGGCGCGCCCCATGGCGACCCGCTGGCGTTGGCCGCCGGAGAGGTTCGCCGGTTTGCGCTGCAGGTGTTCGTCCAGCTCGAGCAGCTCGGACGCCTGGTGCACCCGCCGGTCGACCTCGGCGTCGCCGAACTTCGCCAGCCGCAGCGGGAACGCGATGTTCTCGTAGACCGTCAGGTGCGGGTACAGGGCGTAGTTCTGGAACACCATCGACAGGTTGCGGTCACGTGGTGCCTTCTCGTTCACCCGTTCGCCGCCGATGAGCATGTCGCCGCTGGTGATGTCCTCCAGTCCGACGATCATGCGCAACAACGTCGACTTGCCGCACCCGGACGGGCCGACCAGGATGACGAACTCGCCGTCGGCGATGTCGAGGTTGACGTCGCGGACCGCCCGGTAGCCGTCGCCGTACTGCTTCGTGATGTTCTTCAGCGTGATATCGGCCATGGGGTTCTCCTACGGACTTCGACGACGTCAACCCTTGACGGCGCCCTGGGTGAGGCCGGAGACGATCCGGCGTTGGAACAGCAGCACCAGCACCACGACCGGAATGGTCACCACGACGGCCGCGGCGGCGATCGCGCCGGCCGGGTCGACGAACTGGGACGCGCCGGTGAAGAACGCCAGCGCGGCAGGCACCGGGCGCGCCGCCTCCGTCGATGTCAGCGAGATGCCGTAGACGAAGTCGTTCCACGCGATGAAGAACGAGAGGATCGCGGTGGTGAAGACGCCTGGCGTCGCCAGCGGCACGATGACCTTGCGAAAGGCCTGCCAGGTGGTGGCGCCGTCGACCTGGGCCGCCTGTTCGAGCTCCCACGGGATCTGCCGGAAGAACGCCGACAGCGTCCAGATCGAGATCGGCAGCGTCAACGACAGGTACGGAATGATGAGCCCCGGCCACGTGTCGTAGAGGCCGATGTTGCGCCACAGGTTGAACAGGGGCGTGACGATCGAGATCACCGGGAAGATCGCCACCGCCAGCGCCGTCGTCAGAATCACCCGTTTACCGGGGAAGTCCAGCCGGGCTATCGCGTAGGCGGCGAACGTCGCGAGCACGACGGAGATGAACGTCGCGAGCAGCGAGATGCCGACGGAGTTCCGCAGCGCGGACAGGAACAGGTCCTGGGCGCCGCCGGCGAGAATGTTCTCGTAGTTCTCCCAGACCCACGTGGTCGGCAGGAACCGGTTGCTGCCGAGGTCACTGGGCGTCTTGAAGGACACCGACACGATCCAGGCGACCGGGAAGAGCGCGTAGGCGATCACGACCACACCGGCGATCCACCACAGCGAACGGTCCCGCCTCGAGACCTTCCCCTCGTCCATCACCGCTCACCTCTCGCGCTGGCCAGGTCGACCTTGAACAACTTGATGAACGTGAAGCTGATCAGCACGACGCAGAGGAACAGCAGCACCGACACCGCGGACCCGAGCCCGATCTCGAGCCTGCTGATGGTCTGCCGGTACGCGAGGAACGACACGACCTCGGTGTTGTTCGCCCCTTGGGTCATGATGAACACGTTGTCGAAGATCCGGAACGCGTCCAGCGTGCGGAACAGCAGCGCGACCATGACCGCCGCTTTCATGTTCGGGATCGTCACCTTGTACATGCGCTGCCACCAGGTCGCACCGTCGACCTTGGCCGCCTCCTGAAGATCGTCCGGGACCTGCGCGAGCCCGGCCAGCAGCAGCAGCGAGATGAACGGGGTCGTCTTCCAGATCTCCGAGGCGATGATCACCGTCACCGACGTGCCGAACTCGCCGAACCAGTTGGTGTCCGCGCTGATGCCGGGCAGCCAGCCGAACCACGAGTTCACGAAGCCGGTGCTGATGTCGAATGCGTAGAACCACGCGAACGCGGACACCACGGTGATGATCGCGTACGGGACGAGGATCACGGTGCGCAGCAGCGGACGCAGGGCGCGCAACGCGCGATGCATCACCAGTGCCAGCGCGAAACCCAGCACCGCCTCGACCGCCACGGTGATGACCGTGATCAGCACGGTCACCCCCACGGCGCTCCACCACACGCCGTCGGTGAGCACCACGCCGTAGTTCGACAGGCCGATGAACTCGCGAGCTTCGGGGTCGGTGAGGCGGTACTGGAACAGTGACTCGTAGAACGCCTGCGCGATCGGATAGGCCGTGACCAGGAGCATCACCACGAACGCGGGACCGGCCAGCCACCATCCGAGCCTCCGCTCGGCCCGTGCTCGTTCACTGACCGACGCCGGCACCTCGGCCTGCTCGGCGGCGATGTCCGGAACGGGGGTCGTCGTCATAGCAACCTCTCCCCTTGCAGCACCTCGGTGATGAAGGTGGCTGCCTCCTGCGGCGTGGAGTCCGGCCGGACCGAACTCGGCGGGTGCCATGTGTTCTGCAGACCGGTGGACACCTCGTTGTAGTACGGCGTCTTCGGTCGTGGCCCGGCCTGCTCGAGCGACTCCCGGATCAGGTCCGCCATAGGGAACGTCTCTTGCACGTCCGGGTCCTCGTATGCCTCGGTGTTCGACGCCGGGTTGCCGTTGGACACCATGTAGTAGGCCTGGTTCTCGACGCTGACGATGCACTGCGCCGCGTCCATCGCGAGGTCGACGTGCTCGCTGAACGCCCCGATTCCGAGGTTGATGCCGCCGTACGGAGGACGTGACGGCTCGCCCTCGACCATCGAGGGGTACTGCGCCCACCCGATGTCGTCGATCAGTGACTGGTCCAGCGTTCCTTCCTCGACGCCCGCCAGCGTCGCCGCCCAGACGAACGGCCAGTTCACCATGAACGACCCGTTCTCACCCTGGAACTGCAGCATCGACGCGTTCTCGTCCTCGTTGGAGAACCCGGGCCCGCCGAGACCTTGACGGGCGATGGTCCCGATGATCCCCGCGGCCTGCCGGCCGGCCTCGGACTGCAGGCCGAGCTCGACATCCTCCACCGGCGCCTCCGGGTTGGTGAGGACCTCGCCGCCCGCCGAAGCGACCAGCGCGTTGATCCACACCGTCAGCGCCTCGGCGCGGATGCCCTGCACCCCCAGGTACTTGTCCTGCTGTGCCGCCGCGTCGATGAGTTGTTGCCAGGTCACCGGCTCGTTCGCCGGGTCGAGGCCGGCCGCCTCGGCCACCGACTTGCGGTACCAGAGCAGCTGGGTGTTCGCCCAGAACGGGACGGCCACCAGCTCGTCCTTCCAGGTGGCGCCGTCGATGGCGCTCTGGACGACGTTCTCGGTGACGGCCTCGGCCACGTCGTCGGGGATGTCCGCGAGGAACCCTGCCTCGGCGAACTCGGGGATGAACGGCGGATCCATGCTGATCAGGTCGATGGACGAGTCCTCGGCCGCGAGCCGCCGCGCCAGCTGCTCGCGCTGCGCCGACGCCTCGCGAGGCAGCAGCGACGTCTCGATGCGGTACTCGCCCGCGGCCTGTTCGCTGCAGCGGTCGGCGATCTCCGCCTGGCCCCCGGCGTCGGGGTTGATGTACCAGGTCAGCGTGGGCGGGCCGGAGTCGCCTCCGCATGCGGGCAGGCCCAGGGCCAGCGTCACCGCCACAGCCAGTGTTGCGCTTCGTCTGCTCACGTCGCCTCCAGGAGCAGTCATGCGCCGCCCCTGGTGACCGCCACGTCATCGGAGCGCCCAACTGTGATGAAGATTACGTGATCAGTACCCGCCGGCCAACCGAAATCGACTCGTACGCTGCTGCTGTGTTGGATGGACTGGAGACCGTCGAGCGCGTCGACGGGGTCGGGGGCGAGGTCGTGGTCCGGCGGCGAGCGGGCACCGACGGCGCCGACGTCTACGAGCTGATCGTCAACGGCACGTTCCTCATGGACACCGCCGAGACCTCGACCGAGCGCCTGCTCGCGACCACGTTCCTCGACCGGCACGACGCGCCGGGCCGGGTGCTCGTCGGTGGGCTGGGGTTCGGGTTCACCGTGCAGGAGCTGCTGGCCGACGCCCGGGTTCGCCGCGTGGACGTGATCGAGATGGAGCCGGCGCTGGTGCGGCTGCTGCGCGCCGGAACGGTGCCGGGGGCCGACGTCGTCGTCCGCGACCCGCGGGTGCACGTGTCGGTCGACGACATCCGGTCGGTCATGCGCGCGGGCACCGCGGAGTCCTACGACGGCATCCTGCTCGACGTCGACAACGGGCCGGACTTCCTCGTCCACGAAGCCAACGACGAGGTGTACCGGCCACCGCTGCTACGTGCCGCCGCGCACCGCCTGCGCCCGGGCGGGATGCTCGCGGTGTGGTCGTCGGCGCCGTCGGCGCGGCTGTCGTCCGACCTCACCGACGTCGTCGGCGACGTCGAGGAGCTCGTCCGCACCGTGCGGCGCGAGGGCCGCCACGTCGACTACCACGTCTACGTCGCGAGCCGGCCGCACTAGACCGGCGCCCTCGCGCCGGTCTAGTGCGGCCGCACTAGACCGGCGCCCTCGCGCCGCGGCGCTCACCGCACTGCCGATCCGGCCAAGGCCTGTTTTCTGCCTATTCATGCCGATCTCCGTCGACGGCCACACTGCGCGCCTAGCGTGTCGAGCCCAATGTCCGTCGAGGAAGGGCTTCGCGTGAGGATGTCGTTGGCACGGATTCTGACCGCAGTGACGCTGGCCGGGGCGGTTCTGGTTCCGCTCGGCAGCCCACCGTCGCCGGCCACGGCGACCACCCAGCAGCCCTCGGCGTCCGAAGGCCTGGACGGGAGCGGCACGGCGTCCGACCCGTACCTGATCGGAACCGAGGCCGACCTGGTGCAGTGGGCCGAACTGCTCAACGCCGGCGACCCGGACTACACCGGCGCCAAGACGTTCCAGCTCACCGCGGACATCGCGCTCACCGGTCCGGTGCCGATGGTGCGCGACTTCGACGGGGTCCTGGACGGCGCCGGTCACACCGTCTCCGGCTACACCGCGGACGTCGACCTCCCCGCGACCGACCCCGCGGCCTTCCGCGCCGGGTTCATCCTCCGCAACGACGGGACGATCCGGAATCTCACGCTCGACGATCTCGACGTCACCTGCTCCGGCAGCAACGGCGCCGAGACCGGGCACACCTGCGCCGGGCTGGTCGCCGACAACCACGGCGCCATCGTCGCCAGCGCGGTGCACGGCACCGTCGACGCTCCCGGCTTCGAGAAGGTGGCCGGGATCGCCGGCGGCAACTACGGCGGCACCATCCGGGACACCGTCTTCACCGGCGAGGTCACGGCGAAGTTCATGCCCGGCGGGATCGCCTCGTACAGCAACGGCGGCGCCGTCGTCGAACGGACGGTCGTCGACGCGGATCTCGTGGCCACGTCGACGGAGCCCACGGCGGGCCGCGACGGGCAGCGCGGCAACGACGCGGGCCTCGTCGTCGCGTACTCGAACGGCATCACGGTCCGCGATAACGTTGTCACCGGTGGTTCGATCAGCTACGCCTATCCCGGCGAGACCACCGGCTTCTACGGGCGCATCTCCGGGTACGACGGGTACAGCAACGACCTCAGCGGTAACCACGCCTACGCCGACGTGCTGATCAACGGCGACACGGTCACCGGCACGGCGACCGGCCAGAACGGCGCGGACGTCTCCGCCGACACCCTGCGCGACCAGGGCTTCTACGCCACCCTCGGGTTCGACTTCGAGACGGTGTGGCAACTGGACCCGGACACCGGTCTGCCGGTCCTGCGCGAGCCCGTCAGCACCGAGCCGGTCCCGCCGCTGCAGGGGTCCGGCACGGCCGAGGACCCGTACCTGATCACCACCGAGGCGGAGTTCCACAACTGGGCCGCCCTCGTGAACGACCCGACCAACATCGGCCACTCCGGCGAGCGGCACTACCGCCTCGCCGCCGACATCACGCTGACCCGGCCGTTCGCCATGGTCAACGAGTTCCGCGGCACGTTCGACGGGGCCGGGCACACGATCAGCGGGCTGACTCTCGACACCGACCTGTCCACCCGCAGCGTCGCCGCGATGGTCGTCGAGAACTCCGGCGTCATCGAGAACCTGGTGCTCACCGGCGTCGACGTGACCATGTCCGGCGACCGCGGACCGGTCACCGGACCCACCGCCGCCGCGCTAGTCGCGCGCAACCACGGTGACGGCGTCGTGCAGTCGGTCGCCGTCCAGGGCCGGATCGAGGCGCCGGGCGCGGAGAAGGGCGCCGGCCTCGTCGGCGAGAACCAGGGCGGCACCATCCGCGACTGCTCGTTCGAGGGCACGGTCCGGGCGAACCTCATGGCCGCCGGCGTCGTCGCGTACAACAACGGCAACGGCACCGTCCAGCGCTGCCTGGTCGACGCCGACGTGCACACCATGTCGACCGAGCCGGTCGAGGGCCGCGACGAGCAGCGCGGCAACGACGCCGCCCTGGTGCTCGCGTACCCGAACACCGGCACCGTGCAGGCCAACGTCGCCTACGGCGGCTCGATCAACTATGCCTACCCCGGCGAGACCAGCGGTTTCTACGGCCGGATCACCGGATACGACGGCTACAGCCGCATCCTGCGGGACAACCTCGCCAGCCAGGACATCACCATCAACGGCGAGACGGTGTCCGGCCTGGCCACCGATCCCAACGGGGCCGACCGCACCGCCGCCCAGCTGGCCGAGCGCGGCACCTACGAGGACCTCGGCTGGGACTTCGGCTACACGTGGGGGTGGAACGCCGAGCGGTCCCGGCCGGTTCTGGAGTACGCCGACACCTCGATGCGACCGGACCGGATCACCGTCACGTTCAACGGCGACGCCGGGACGCGGAAGGGCTTCAGCTGGTACACCCGCGACGAGGCGGCCGAGCCCGTGGTCCGCCTGAGTACCGCTCCGGACCTCGCCGACGCCGTCGAGATCGCCGCGGACACCGAGGTGCTCCCTGACGGTGTCCGTTACACGGCGCTCGCCGACGGGCTGGTGCCCGGCGCCACCTACTACTACCGGGTGGGCGACGCCGCGACCGGCAACATCAGCGCCGTCGGCACGTTCCGCACCGCTCCGGACGAGGGTGCGTTCTCGTTCGTCAGCCTCACCGACACCCAGTCGCAGAACACCGCCGAGGCGCAGGTCTCCGCGGAGACGATGGCCAAGTCGCTGGCGACCGTCCCGGACGCTGCCTTCATGCTGCACGGCGGCGACGTGGTCGAGGACGGCACCAACGAGAAGATGTGGAAGGACATGCTCAACCTCGCCGGCGGCAGCCTGACGCGCACGACGGTTGCCCCGGCCCCGGGCAACCACGACGCCGGCGCGGGAGCTTTCGTCGACCACTTCAACCTGCCGCACCACGGCGACACCACCGACGGGACGTACTACTCGTTCGACTACAGCAACGCGCACGTCGCCGTGCTGAACACGAACGAGGACCCGGAGACGGGCGTGTCGCAGGAGCAGCTGGACTGGCTGCGCGACGACGTCACCGCCGCTCGCGAGCGTGGCGCCGAGTGGATCATCGTCACCATGCACAAGGGCCCTTACACCACCGGCGTGCACCTGGACGACCCCGACGTCGTCGCGATGCGCGACACGGTCGTGCCGCTGATGGACGAGCTCGACATCGACCTGGTGTTGCAGGGCCACGACCACATCTACTCGCGCACCGAGCACCTCGCCTACGACCCGGAAGGCGTGGCCAACGCCCGCCCGGTGGAGACGAGCCGCTACACCGAGCTGGTGGGCGGCAAGCGGATCGAGTACTCGGTCAGCCCGGACGGCACCCGGTACCTGCTGCCGAACACCGCCGGCGCCAAGCACTACGACCAGGCCACCGACCCGAACGGCATCGACATGGATGCCTACCTCGGCCTGTTCGACCGCTCCGACCAGGGCAGGAAGAACACCGCGTCGGAACGGAACGCACAGTACTTCGCCGGTGTCAGCGTCGACGGCGACCGGCTCGAGGTCATGATGTACCAGATCAAGGACCGCGCCCAGCCGTTCGCGCTCGAAGGCTTCGGCATCGACCGCGAGGTCACACCGGTCGTCGAGGCCATCGAGGCCCTCCCGGATCCGGCCGACGCCACCAGCGCGGACCAGCCGGCCGTCACGGCGGCCCGCACCGCCTACGACGAGCTCAGCCGTGGCCAGCAGAGCGCGGTCACCAACGCCGGCCGGCTGGCCGCGGTCGAGCACGCGCTCGCCGCGGTCGACGGCGCGGTGCCGTGGCACGTCGACGGCGCCGGCCACCGCCAGAGCATCGCCGTGCGCAACACCACCGGCAGCGCCGTCGAGGACACGCCGGTCCTGCTGCGCCTGGATGACGTCCCGCCGGGGACCGCCGCCGGCGAGCTGCAGCTCGTCGACGCCGTCGGGCATCCGGTGCCGTACGAGATCGAACACTGGGATCCGGCCGGGACCAGCACCGTCTGGGCCCGGATGGCCGACGTCGGTGCGGAGTCGGCGAGTCACCTGTGGGCGTACTACGGCGCCGCGGCCCCGTCGAACGACCCCGCCGATGTCTGGCGTGGTGACCACCTGCTGGTCGAGCACTTCGACCGGTCCACCGCGCCCGGAGAACGGCTCACCGACTCCACCGGCCGGCGCACCGGTACCGTCCGCGGAGCCGGCCTGACCGCGCACACCACTCCCGGCGGGACTCGTGCCGCCGACTTCGCCGGGACGAAGGTCCGCTACGGCGACGTGGGCGGCGGGCTGGACCAGATCACCGTGAGCGCCGTCGTCCGTCCCGACTCCGAGCAGCCCGCGGACCTGTCCGCGATCGTCGCCAAGGACATGCTGGGCAACGGCGGCAACGACACGTTCCGGCTGGGCCTGGACGCCGCGCAGCAGAAGCTGCTCGCCACCCACGTCGGTGTCTGGTACTCGTCGAACAGCACTGCCCGGCGTGGCTCCGAAGGCGCGGTCGAACTGCCGGGTGACGGCGAGCCGCACCTGCTGACGCTCAGCTACGACGGCATGACCTTCACCGTCTTCCTCGACGGCGAGCTCGTCCACCAGAACTTCGCCGAGTACCGCACCACGCTCGGCGGCCCGGACACACCGACCACCATCGGCGCGTTCTCCGACCCAGGCCGGATCCGCGGCGGCTTCTCCGGCACCATCGACGAGGTCCAGCTGACCGGCAACCGGACCAGCCCGGACCTCGAACGGTTCCGGTACGGCACCTGGTTCGGCGACGCCGTCGGCTACGGCGCCGTCCGGGAACGATCCGACGACGCCGTCGACCTGGGCGTGTCGCTGCCGATGGCCGGCAGCGCCGCCGACGCCGGACCGGTCACCGTCGACGGTGTGCTGACCGAGGACGCTTCGCTGACCGCGACGGTCGACGGGCGCGACCACGACCTCGGCACCGTCGGCGCCGGCGAGTTCACCGTCGACGTTCCCGTGTACGCCGTCGGTGAGCAGGCCGTCACGCTGACCGCGTCGTCCGGCGACGGTGACACCGACACCGCCGAGGTGACCCTCGAGGTGACCGACACGGCGGCGCCGTCGACGCCCGAGGTCTCGGACACCTCCGTCGACGGCGTCGTGGTTCCCGGTCACGACGAGGCCCGGCTCGACGCCGAGGTGGACGCCGGCACCGGTGAACCCACGTCGGTCCAGTTCATGCGCAGCCGGGCGGTGCAGCTGGACGCCGATCAGGTCACCATGCGGTCGGGCACCACCGACGCCCGGTTGCCCGACGACGTCCGCCCCACCGACGGCGAGGTGTCCGGCGAACCGTTCACGACCACCGAAGGGAACGGCGTCACTCCGTACCAGGTCTTCGACGTCGAGCTGACCCGGAAGCAGCAGGTCCGCGCCGAGTCGTACCGGCTGAGGTGGACCGGCAAGGCCGAGCGCGAGGTCACCGCCTACTACTGGGACCACGCGCAGGGCAGCTGGGTCGAGGCGGGCTCGGCGTACGGGCCGGACGGCGAGACCGCGTCGATGGACATCGACATGCCGCGCAAGACCGCACTGCGGGACGGCGAGCTGACGCTGCTGCTGTGGCGCGGGCTCGACGAGGACCCGGCCGAGCGCGACAGCTACGACCCGCGGCCCGGTGAGTTCGACTTCAGCTACGCGATCATCCCGGACACCCAGCTGTACGCGCAGAGCTACCCCGGGATCTTCCGCCAGCAGACCGAGCACATCGCCGAACAGGCGGACGTCAACAAGACCGCGATGGCCCTGCATCTCGGCGACGTGGTCAACCGGCCGTGGCTGTCCGAGGAGTACCAGTGGCGCGCCGGCGACGCCGCCATGGACGTCCTCGACGACGCCGGTGTCCCGTACGCGATCACCTGGGGCAACCACGACTACGACAACGGCACCAACAGCCGCATCCTGTACGAGCGCTGGTTCTCCGCCGACCGGCTGCGTGAAAGCGCCGGTGAGATGTGGGGCGGCTCGAAGGGCATCGACGACGCGTACTACCTGATGGAGCGCAACGGCGCCAAGATCATGGTGCTGACCGTCGGCTACTTCGCGAACGACGAGGACCTGGCCTGGGCAGCCGAGGCCATCGAGGCGCACCCCGACCACTCGGTCATCCTCGTCACCCACTCCTACACCGGCACCCCGGGCGGGCTCTCCGGCGAGGGGCCGCGGCTCCGCGACACCCTGGTCGCGCCGTACGACAACGTCAAGCTGATCCTCAGCGGTCACGTCAGCGGCGTCGGCATGCACTACGAGGAGATCGACGGCCGGCCCGTCTACGGCGTGCTCACCAACTACCAGGGCCTGCCGTTCGGCGGCCTCGGTTTCCTGCGGCACCTGAAGTTCGATGTCGAGAACGATCTCGCCTACTTCACCACGTACTCTCCGTACACGGGCGAGACGACGTCGCCGTACGGCGACCGGCAGATGACCGGGCCGGGCGGGTACCACCAGCGCGACGCCGACAACTTCGTCATCCCCGTCGATCTCGGAGGCACGTCGGTGCGCACGCTGACCACGTCGTCGCTGAGCCTGGCGACGGAGCCGGACGAGCCCATCGGCGACCCGGTTCAGCTGGTCGGCCCGGACGTCGCGTCCGTCGAGCTGCGCCGACCGGACCTGCGGCCGCGGACGAGGGTGCGCTGGTACGCGGAGGTCACCGACGCGGCCGGTCACCGGACGGTCAGCGAGCACCGATCGTTCGCGGTGGAGCGGTACCGGCCGGGGCTGCCGCGGGAGTGATCCCCGCGAACCGCCACCCCTGGTGCGAGCTGTGTGTTCCGCTGCCACTCACAACGGCAGCGGAACACGCGGCTCGTACTGTCACCTGATCGTCGTTTTGTCACCTGATCAACTCGGCGCCGACGATCAGGTGACACAGACCCGACAGAACCCGAGGTGACTGCGCCGGAGCAGTCACCTGATCACCTCCGTCATGTGGACGCCAAACGATCAGGTGACCGTGGAGCGCCCTCCGGCGCACAAACGTCACCTGATCATTTGGCGTACCGCGACCGCGGCGTCAGGCGGGGATGGCGCGGGCGTCGAGGGCGTCCTCGACGATGGTGAGCCCGGCCAGGCCCGGCATCTTCTGGATGTTGCCGTCGATGATGCGGGCGGCACGACGGCCGTCCGGCCCGCTCATCAGGTGTCCGAGGACGTGCCGGACCTCGGACTCGGCCATCACTCCGGTTCCGACCGGGCCCCAGGACTTCCGCAGTGCGAAGCGCGCCAGCTTCTGCGCCTTCTTGCTACGCTCCAGCCGCTCCCGCGCCTGGGTGGCGTAGAAGGCGACGTGCCGCGCCTCCTGCTTGGCGATCCGCTTGAGCAGTTCGGCCAGGACCGGGTGGTCCTGCAGCTCGGCGAGACGGTTGTACGCGGTGATGGCCGACCACTCGTTCGCGGCACCCCAGATCATGTGCACCGCCACGAAGTCGACGCCGACGATGTTCGCGAGCATCGACTGCTTGATCGGATCGAACTTGTCCCGCCAGCCCATCTTCAGCCGTACCGCCTTCAGATGGTCGTAGTCGACGCTCACGCCGTGGATTCCGAGGACGTCGGCCAGCGCCTCGCCGTGCCAGAACTCCTCCATGTTCCACATCGTCATGAAGGCCGTGACGTCCGGATCCTTGTGCGACGGCGTGACCAGCATGTCGCGCAGGTAGCAGACCGTGTGGTACTCGACGTCGCACATGTACCGCAGGGTGCGCAGGGTTTCGGGAGGCAACGGATTGTCGAGGAACTCGTCCAGCGGCAGGTCCTGCCACTTCACGCCTTGGGAGTTCCGGGTGTACTCGCGGATGTCAAAGGCCATTGACGGTAGCAACGAGGCACCGGATCGCGGCCGCCCCGCCGCGTCCCCCTCTCCAGTGTGACCTAAAACGAAGGCTCATTCTCTATGAGAAGAGTATGCCCACGTCCGATCGATCACGGCAAGGTGACGAACGGCACATTCGTGCACCGACCCGTCACCCGAGGGCGGCTCGCCGGCAGGGGCAGGGCAGCCCCCGACCACACCGGACGGCCGTCACCAGGCTTCTTCACGCATCACCAGGGGTGGAATCTATCGGTGTAAGCAACGCCTAGTGGAGAGGGTGTTGTGATTGCCGAGGGCGTTGCCGTATGAGGTGCGTGAGGGGTTCTTCGCGCT
>NZ_PYGE01000011.1 GCF_003014555.1 Haloactinopolyspora alba | reverse complement strand
CCCCTCATCGCCCTCACCATGCTCAACCTCGGCGGCTACCGCCCCAACCTCCCAGGCCGAACCTGACCCACGGATCAGTCACAACAGCCGGAATTCCATGGTGAACGTGATTATTCACGGCTCAGGGTCAGCCGTCGTGGAGGAGCAGGTCGCCGGCGTGCTGGCCGGCCGCCGCGGCGGCGAGGAAGTACTCCGGGTCGTCGTCGATGCCGCGGCCCATGGTCGACAGCCGGACCGGCACCTGACGCAGCGCGCCGTCGAGCCCGTCGGTGGGCACCGTGATCAGCTGGTGCCGACCGCCCAGCCGCTGGACCTGCTGGTTCACCTTCGTGCCGAAGTCACCCGCGAGCTCGGGCACGACGACGTCGGCCGGGGCCATCGCGACCTTGCCGTAGGCGGTCAGGCTGTGGTGCGAGACGCCGTGATGCCGCTCGCGCGCGTCGGCCGAGCTGATCCGCAGCGACGCGACCGGGCGTCCGCCGAGCACGACCGCCGCGTTGACGGCCTCGCCGCAGGCCACGCCGGAGAAGCCCCATCGGGTGCCGGTGCCGAGGTTGCCGGGGCCCTGGGTGACGACGGCGATGTCGGCGCCGAGCACGTGCCGCGCCGCCAGCAGCCCGCTGTGCAGGGTGACCGCCTCGAGGTCACCGCCGAACGCCTGGCCGACAGTGACGGTCGCGGCCAGCCATCCGGCCTCGCGCAACGTGGCCACCGTCCGGCTGAACCACAGCGGCAGGGCGCCGCCGTCGGTCATCACGTAGACCACGCGTGCCGACCGGTCGAGCCCGGCCAGCACCGCCGGCAGCGCCGAATGCAGATCCGCGGTCACGACCGGCATCCCGAACAGGTCGTCGGCATCGCGCAGCGTCGCGTGCCATTGCGAGTCCTGCTCGTCGACGCCGAGCACGGTCGCCTGCAGCGGCGTGTAGCGGGCCTTGACGAGGTGGCCCGGTGCCGGCGGGCGGTCGGGCGGGAGCCGGTCGGGGATCGCCACGACGTGCGCGAGGCCGCCGGTGCCCAGCTTCATCGCCTGCGCCGTCGTGTTCAGCACGACGGTGTCGCCCGGCTCGGGGGTGCCGACCAGGTCGACGTAGGCCAGCGCCCGTACGTCCGTGCCGTCGACGTCCACCCAGAGCTCGGCCGCCCCGGGCCACGAGGCGCCGACCGTTCTCACTGTTCCTTTTCGCCACCGAATCACGCGCAGAGACTAGCCACCCGTTACTCTCGCGCATGGCAGGGGATTGGGGGTCGACGTGGCGCAGGCGGTCAAGAGCGAACGGCTGATGAATCTCGTCATCTGCCTGCTCGTCGCACGGGGATACGTCCCTAAAAGTCGTATTCGTCAGATCGTCGGCGGGTACGGTGACCAGAGCGAAGAGGCGTTCGAGCGCATGTTCGAACGCGACAAGGAAGAGCTGCGCGAGGTCGGCATCCCGATCGAGACCGGCTCGTTCGATCCGTTCGGCGACGAGGAGCCGGGCTACCGGATTCATCGGCAGGAGTTCGAGCTGCCCGAGATCCGGCTCGAGCCGGACGAGGCCGCCGTGGTCGGGCTGGCCGCGCGGATGTGGCAGCACACGTACCTGTCCGACGCCTCGACCACGGCGGTGACGAAGCTGCAGGCGGTCGGCGTGGAGGCGGACACCAGGTCGCTCGGCGCGGTCGAGCCACGGGTCGGCGGCGAGGAGCCGGCGTTCTGGCCACTGTGGGAGGCGGTGCGCGACCGCCGCGCCGTGCGGTTCCGGCACCGCAAGAGCACCGGCGCCGAACCGATGGTGCGGCACGTGCAGCCCTGGAGCGTCCTGTCGTGGCACGGCCGCTGGTACGTCGTGGGCTACGACGTGGACCGGCAGGCGCCGCGGATGTTCCGGCTGTCGCGCATCGTCGACACGGTCCGCTCCGCCGGGCCCGCGGGCGGCTACGAGGTGCCCGCCCAGGACGTCGTCCGCGAGGCCGCGGCGAGCCTGGTGCCGCCCGAGCGCAACGAGTCCGCGTGGGCGCGGATCCGGGTGCGTGCGGGCAGCGGGCACGCGCTGCGCAGGCGCGCGACGCACGTGGAGCCGGCCGGACCCGGCTGGGACGACGTCACGGTGACCTACTCGAGCACCGAGATGCTGGCCGAGGAGCTGGTCACGCACGCCGGCGACGTGGTCGCGCTCGAGCCGGCGGAGCTGCGCGCGGCGGTGGTGGAACGGCTCGAGGCGATCACGAAGGGAGCGTCGTGAACACATCCGCGCGCGGAGGCAGGCGGCCGGACAGCGCGCCCGCGCAGGTCGCGCGGTTGCTGGCCATGCTTCCGTACCTGCGCTCGCACCCGAGCACCCGGGTCGCCGACGTGGCGGCCCTGTTCGGGGTGAGTGAACGCCAGGTCGTCCGCGACCTGCAGGTGCTGTGGTTCTCCGGTCTGCCCGGCCTGCAGATGGGCGACTACATCGAGGTCGACATGGAGGCCGTCGAGGGCGAGGGCGTCATCAGCGTGTCCAACGCCGACTACCTCGCGCGGCCGCTGCGGCTGCGCACCGACGAGGCGGTGGCGCTGATTGTCGCGCTGCGCACCCTCGCGTCGGTCCCGGGGTCGTTCGAGCGCGACGCCATCGACCGGGCGGTCGCCAAGCTCGAGGAGGCCGCGGGCGAGGTCGCCCAGCAGGCCGCGGCGGTGCAGGTGCAGGTCGACGGGGACGCGGTCGCCGGGGTCGCCGCCACCGTCCGGCAGGCGCTGGACGCCGGGCACCGGCTGCACCTGTCGTACTGGGTACCGGCCCGTGACGAGGCCACCGAGCGTGACGTGGACCCGATGCGGCTGGTGGTGGTCGACGGCCGGCTGTACCTGGAGGGCTGGTGCCGGCGGGCCGAGTCGGTGCGGCTGTTCCGGCTGGACCGGGTGCTCGACGTCCGGCAACTGGACGTGGCCGCCGAAGTGCCGTCCGAGGCGCATCCGCGCGACCTTGACGCCGGCCTGTTCCAGCCGTCACCGGATGACGAATTGGTGACGATTGACCTGACGCCACACGGACGGTGGGTGGCCGACTACTACCCGCACGAGAGCGCCGACGAGCTCGACGACGGCGGGTTGCGGCTGCGGCTGTGGGCCCGTGACCGGCAGTGGGTGCGCCGCCTTGCGCTACGGCTCGGCGGCACCGGGCGCGTGGTCGATCCGCCGGACCTGTCCGCCGAGGTCACAGCGGCTGCGCGGGATGCTCTCGCGCACTACGGCGTCCAGTAGGCTCGGCGCATCATGTCCACACTTGCGGTATGGCTCCTGGTGGCGCTCGCGGCGCTGTTCGTCGTGATGGTCGTGGTCGTCGTGCTGGCGTTGCGGTCGCTGGCACGGAAGTCGTCCGGACTGTCGCGAGAGATGGACGGCTTGCTCGCGGACCTTGACACGGCCGTAAGATCGGTAACTGCACGCTCACCGGACGAAGCGGAACACCACGACGGCCGCGTCGAGTCGCAGAGGACGTACTCTGGGTACCATCGACGGGACGCGCCCCGTCAGGAAGAGGTCGACCATGGGTAACATCGGCACCTGGCAGCTGCTCATCGTGCTCGCGATCGTGCTGCTCCTGTTCGGCGCGAAGCGGCTGCCCGAGGCCGCGCGCGGTCTCGGCCGTTCGCTGAAGATCTTCAAGACCGAGACGCAGGGTCTGGTCGGTGGAGACGAGAAGGCCGACGACACGACCGCCTCGAACACGGCCGACCAGTCGGGGCAGGAGACGCAGTCCACGCAGCCCGCACGTGCGGTCGAGTCGACGGCGTCCACGCAGCAGCAGTCCCAGACCGGCGAGCCGGTCGACGATCAGTCCAAGCGCGACGCCTGAACCGCGTAACGTCCGACAGACGACGTGGCCACGGTGACAGGCCGTCGGGGTAAGGGATCCAAACCCGAGCCCGACCCCGAGGGCCGGATGACGCTGAGTGAGCACCTGCGCGAGCTGCGCTCGCGGGTGTTCAAGTCCGTCCTGGCAGTGCTGGTTTTCGGGATCGTCGGGTTCATCCTGCGCGACCAGATCGTCAGCTTCCTGACCGATCCGTTCCAGAACGCCGCGATGGAGTCCGACGCGCAGGCGTCGATGAACTTCCGCAACATGACCGACCCGCTGGTCGTGCCGCTGCAGATCGCCATGCTCACGGGTCTGGTGTTCGGCGCCCCGGTGTGGATCTACCAGGCGTGGGGCTTCATCACGCCGGCGCTGTACCACAACGAGAAGCGCTGGACGGCGGTCGTCATCGGCACCGCGGTGCCGATGTTCGGGCTCGGTGTGCTGCTGGCGATGTGGGTCATGCCGCGTGCCATGGAGTTCCTGCTCGACTTCACGCCGACCGAAGACGTCAGCAACATCGTCGACTTCAGCAGCTATCTCAGCTTCGTGATCCGGGTCGTGCTCGTCTTCGGCATCGGGTTCCTGCTGCCCATCTTCGTGGTGATGCTCAACGTCGTCGGCGTTCTGCAGCACGAGGCGCTGTCGGCGGCCAGGCGCTGGGTCATCGTCGGGATCTTCGCCTTCGGCGCCATCGCCACGCCGACCGGCGACCCGCTGTCGCTGATGGTGCTGGCCACCCCGATGTGGCTGCTGTTCGAAGTCGCGGTGCTGGTGTGCCGCGTGCTCGACCACCGCCGGCGCCGCCGCTTCGGCGGTGAGCTCTCCGACGACGAGGCGACCCCGGACGACGAGCTGAACCGGCTGGGCCGTGTCGACGACGACGGCTGAGCCACGATGAGCGACGAAGTCGCGCTGCTGGTCAACCCCGCTGCCGGACGCGGGCGCGGAGCCCGCGCCGGCCGGCGGGCCGCGGCCGCGCTGTCCGAGGCGGGCGTGCCGTTCCGCGTGCTGGCCGGCCGGGACGTGCGTGAGGCCGGTGACCTCGCGGCCGAGAGCGTCGAGTCGGGCGCGCGGGCGCTGGTGGTCGTCGGCGGCGACGGCATGGCCCACCTCGGGCTGCAGGCCCTGGGCGGCGCCGACACCCCGCTCGGCATCATCCCGGCCGGCACCGGCAACGACCTCGCGCGTGCGCTGGGGTTGCCGCTGAAGGACGCCGCGGCGGCCGCCGCGGTGGTGGCCGGCGGCGTCGAGCGCGAGATCGACCTCGGCCGCACCGACGGGCAGTGGTTCGCCGGCGTCGTGGCGGCGGGGTTCGACGCGCGTGTCAACGACCGGGTGAACCGGATGCGCTGGCCCAAGGGGCCGCGGCGCTACGACGTCGCCACCTTCGCCGAGCTGGGCGTGTTCCGCCCCATCGAGTACCACATCGAGCTCGACGACGAGGTGCTCGAGACCGAGGCGATGCTCGTGGCGGTCGGCAACGTGCCCTCGTACGGCGGCGGCCTGCGCATCACCCCGGAGGCCGAGCCGGACAACGGGTTGTTCGACGTGCTGATCGTCGCGCCGGTCAGCCGGATGACGCTGGTGCGCGCGTTCAACCGGGTCCGCAGGGGGACCCATCTGACGTATCCCTTCGTGTCGGTGCACCGCGCCGGCCGGGTGAAGCTGGACGCCCCCGGCATCACCGCCTACGTGGACGGCGAGCGGCTCGGTCCGTTGCCCCGGATTTTCGACCTCGTTCCTCGCGCCCAGCGCGTCTACGTGCCGGTGGCGAGATAGCGTAGCCGTATGAGTTCGCCCGCGGAGCGCTACGCGGCCGCGAGGCAGCGTCAGCGCGAGCCTCACCTGCAGGACTTCCGGTCGGTGTACGGGTTCGAGTTCGACGAGTTCCAGGTGCAGGCCTGCCGCGGGGTGGAGGCGGGCCGGGGCGTGCTGGTGGCCGCGCCCACGGGTGCGGGGAAGACGCTGGTGGGCGAGTTCGCCGTCCACCTCGCCCTCGAACAGGGCCGCAAGTGCTTCTACACGACGCCGATCAAGGCGTTGTCCAACCAGAAATACCACGACCTGGTCGAACGGTACGGCGAGTCCGCGGTGGGGCTGCTGACCGGCGACAACACGGTGAACGGCGAGGCGCCGGTGGTGGTGATGACCACCGAGGTGCTGCGCAACATGCTCTACGCCGGGTCGCACACGCTGGCCGGTCTCGGCTACGTCGTCATGGACGAGGTGCACTACCTCGCCGACCGGTTCCGTGGCGCGGTCTGGGAAGAGGTGATCATCAACCTGCCGGACTCGGTGAGCGTGATCTCGCTGTCGGCGACGGTCTCCAACGCGGAGGAGTTCGGCGAGTGGCTGACGACGGTGCGCGGCGACACCGACGTCGTGGTCGAGGAGCAGCGCCCGGTGCCGCTGTGGCAGCACGTGATGGTCGGCCCGCGGCTGCTCGACCTGTTCGCCCAGTCCGGCTCCGGCGACGGCGGCAAGCGCGTCGTCAACCCGCAGCTGGCGCGTCAGGCGCGCGACGAGCAGCGGCCCGGTGGCCGCCAGGGTGACCGGCGCCGGGGCGGCCGGCGCCCGCCCCGCCCGCGCGGCACGTACACGCCCGGCCGGGTCGAGGTGCTGAACCGGCTGGAGTCCGCCGGGCTGCTGCCGGCCATCGTGTTCGTGTTCAGCCGGGCCGGGTGCGAGGCGGCGGTGGAGCAGTGCCTGCGCTCGGGCGTGCGGCTGACCACGGCGGACGAACGCGTCGAGATCCGTGACGTGGTCGAACGGCACTGCGCGGACATCCCGGAAGAGGACCTGCACGTGCTGGGCTACCACGAGTGGGCCGACGGGCTCGAGCGCGGTGTGGCGGCGCATCACGCGGGGATGCTCCCGACGTTCAAGGAGGCGGTGGAGGAGCTGTTCGTGCGCGGCCTGGTCCGCGCCGTGTTCGCCACCGAGACGCTCGCGCTGGGCATCAACATGCCGGCCCGGTCCGTCGTGCTCGAACGGCTCGTGAAGTGGAACGGCGAGACGCACGCCGACATCACGCCGGGGGAGTACACCCAGCTGACCGGCCGGGCGGGGCGCCGGGGCATCGACGTCGAGGGCCACGCGGTGGTGCTGTGGCAGCCGGGTTTCGACCCGTCGGCGGTGGCGGGTCTGGCCTCGACGCGGACGTTCCCGCTGCGCTCGTCGTTCCGGCCGTCGTACAACATGGCGGTCAACCTGGTCGACCGGGTGGGGCGCACCACCGCCCGCGAGATCCTGGAGTCGTCGTTCGCGCAGTTCCAGGCCGACCGGGCGGTGGTCGGCCTGGCGCGGCGGCTGCGCCGCAGCGAGGAGGCCCTCGAGGGGTACCAGGAGGCGATGACCTGCCACCTCGGCGACTTCGGCGAGTACTGGCGGCTGCGCCAGGCGATCAAGGAACGCGAGAACGCGCTGGCCCGCGAGGGCACGGCGCAGCGCCGGGCGGCCTCGGCGGCGGCGCTGGAGAAGCTGCGTGCCGGTGACGTCATCCGGGTGCCGTCGGGCAAGTTCTCCGGCATCGCGGTGGTCCTCGACCCGGGGATGGGTGCGGCGGACGGGCGCGGCGACGGCCCGCGGCCCACGGTCCTCACCGAGGGACGCCAGGTGCGGCGGCTGTCCCTGGTCGACTTCCCGGTGGCCGTCGAGCCGCTGACGACCATGCGCATCCCGCGCTCGTTCAACCCGAAGGTGCCGGCCTCGCGTCGTGACCTGGCGGCGGCGCTGCGCGCGAAGGTGCCGGACGATCACCCCGGCCGGCGGCACCACCGCGCGCGTCGTCCGCGATCGGCCGCCGCGGACGACGAGGAGTTGACGCGGCTGCGGCGCGATATGCGCGCGCACCCGTGCCACGGCTGTGACGACCGCGAGGAGCATGCGCGGTGGGCCGAACGCTGGTCCAGCCTCCGCGGAGAGGTTTCGCAGCTGTCCCGCCGGGTGGAGTCGCGCACGAACACCGTCGCGCGCCAGTTCGACCGGGTGTGCGCGGTGCTGGACGAGCTCGGTTACCTCGACGGCGACACGGTGCCTGAGCCGGGACGGCGGCTGGCGCGGCTGTACGGCGAGCTGGACCTGCTGGCGGCGGAGTGCGTCCGCACGGGGGTCTGGGACGAGCTCGACCCGGCCGAGCTCGCCGCGTGCGTCGCCGCGCTGACCTTCGAGTCGCGGCAGCCCGACGAGGCGGCGCCGGAACGGCTGCCCACCGCGCCGGTACGCGAGGTGCTGGCCCGCACGGTGCAGCTGTGGGGCGAGCTGGACGAGCTGGAGTCGCGACACCGCCTGGACTTCCTGCGCGAACCGGATCTGGGGTTCTCGCACGTCGCGTGGCGGTGGGCCAGCGGGCACCGGCTCGACGCGGTGCTGCGCGAGGCGGAGATGGCCGCCGGCGACTTCGTCCGGGCGATGCGGCAGCTGCTGGACCTGCTCGACCAGATCGCCGACGCCGCGGCGGGGACGCCGCTGCGCGAGACGGCGCGGCTGGCGTCCGGTTCGTTGCGGCGCGGCGTGGTCGCCTACGCGACGCTGACCTGACCGTGCGTGCGCCGGCACGGTAGGTTGGCCGCACCATGCCGACGTCGATTTCAGCACCCGATCACGACGCCCTCGTCCAGCGCCTGCGCGGAGCCGGTTGTGTCTTCGCCGAGGACGAAGCACGGCTGCTGGTGGCCGCCGCGGACACGCCCGCCGAGCTCGATGCGCTGGTCGAGCGGCGTGTCGACGGCCTGCCGCTCGAGCAGGTCCTCGGCTGGGCCGAGTTCTGCGGGTTGCGGGTCGGCATCGAACCCGGCGTCTTCGTGCCGCGCCAGCGCACGGCTTTCCTGGTGCACCGAGCGGCGGAGCTCGTCGGGGGCCCGCCAGGACGGCCCGCCGTGGTGCTCGACATGTGCTGCGGCACGGGTGCGCTGGGTATGGCACTGGCCGAGCGGCTCGGCAGCGTCGAGCTGCATGCCGCGGACGTGGAGCCCGCGGCGGTCCGGTGCGCCCGCCGCAACATCGCCGCGGGCGGGCACGTCTACCAGGGCGACCTGTACGAGCCGCTGCCTGCCACCCTGCGCGGACGGGTCGACCTGCTGGTCGTGAACGCGCCGTACGTCCCGACGGACGCGGTGGCGATGATGCCTCCGGAGGCCCGCCACCACGAGCCGATGGTGGCGCTGGACGGGGGAGCGGACGGCGTGGGCGTCCATCGCCGGGTGGCGGCCGGAGCCGCGCGGTGGCTGGCCCCCGGCGGTCACCTGCTGATCGAGACCAGCGAGTATCAGCTGCAGCGCACCGTCGACGCGGTCGCCGCGGGTGGCCTCGCGCCGAGCGTCAGCCGGTCGTCCGAGCTGGACGCCACCGTCGTCGTGGGTACCCGGCCGTCCGCGCGGCTCTGAACGCTCCGGATACGAGGAAGCGACGGGGACGCGCCCGATGCCGCGCTGATGGCGTCGGTGTCGAGTGTGCGAGGCGCTGTGAGCCGTCCCGGCGTTACGGGTCCGCGCTCGCTCGGCTGTCGCGCAGCGCGAGCGCGGCGGCGCCGACGGCTGCCGCGTCCGCACCGAGGCGTGCGCGGTGGATGCGCACCGGGTGTCCGCTGACCGGCGCCGAGTCGGTGACCGTGCGCCGGACGGACGGAGCCAGCAGGTCCCACGCGGCGCTGACACCGCCGCCGACGACGACGTCGCCGACGTCGAGCAGGCCGGCGACGATCAGCGCGGCCCGGCCGATCGCGTCGCCGGCCTCGGCCAGCACCGCGAGAGCCGCCGGGTCGCCGTCGGCGGCCCGGGTGGTGACGTCCGCGGCCGTCGTCTCGTCCGAGGTGCCCGCCCGCGCCCGATAGCGCCGGGCGATCGACCGGCCGGACGCGAGCGACTCCAGGTGGCCGTACTGCCCGCACGTGCACGGCTCGTCGCCGAACCCGGGCACGTGCCCGATCTCGCCGGCGGCTCCGTGCCGCCCGCGGTGCAGGTCACCGTCGATCGCGAGGGCGCCGCCGACCCCGGTGCCCACGCTGATGCCGAAGACGTCGGGAACCGCGGTGACCGCGCCGGCGGTGAGCTCGCCGAACAGGAACGCGTTGACGTCGTTGTCGACGCTGACCGGCAGGCCCAGCTTCGTGGCGAGATGGCGGCCCAGCTCGGTGCCGGCCCAGTCGGTGAACGAGTCGCTGGCGGCCACGATCCGCCCGGACCGGTGGTCGACGACGCCGGCGGTGCCGATGCCGACGGCCACGGGGGCGCCGGCCGTGCGGATCAGCTCTTCGACGCCCTCGACGATCGTGCGCATCATCGCCTCGCCGCCCTCGCGCGCCGGTGTCGGCAGCGTGAGCGTCGGCCCGGTGGCGTGCGCGCCGTCCACGACGACGAAGCGGGTCTTGGTGCCCCCGAGGTCGATACCGACGGCCGTTGGGGTGTCGGTCATGCGGCGGGCGCCTCACGCAGGCCGAGCCAGGACTGTCGCCGCGCGTGCTGCTCGACCGGGTCGGGGACCGGCGCGGCGGTGAGCAGCCGGCGGGTGTAGGGGTCTCGCGGCGCCGTCAGCACCTCCCGCGTCGGGCCCTCCTCCACGATGCGGCCGAGGCGCATCACCGCGACCCGGTGCGTCAACGAGTCGACGACCGCGAGGTCGTGGCTGATGAACAGGCACGCGAACGCGTAGCGACGCTGCAGCTCGGCGAGCACCTCCAGCACCTCGGCCTGCACCGACACGTCGAGAGCGCTGGTCGGCTCGTCGGCGACCAGCAGCTCCGGGTCGAGCGCCAGCGCCCGCGCGAGGCTGACTCGCTGGCGCTGGCCGCCGGAGAGCTCGTGCGGGTGCCGGGCCGCGGTCGACGCGGGCAGGTGCACGCTCTCGAGCAGCTCGGCGACGCGGGCGTCGCGGTCACGCCGGGAGAGCGTGCGGTGCACGACCATCGGCTCGGCGACGCACTCACCGACCGGCATCCGCGGATCCAGCGATGCGCCCGGGTCCTGCAGGACGACGCCGAGGCGCCGGCGCACCGATCGAGCCGCGCGCCGGCGGAGCGCGTGCGGGTCCTGTCCGAACAGCCGGACGGTGCCGGACGCGGGCCGGAGCAGGCCGAGTGCGCAGCGCCCGACGGTCGACTTGCCGGACCCCGACTCGCCGACGAGACCGACGAACCGTCCGGCCTCGATGCGCAGGTCGACGGCGTCCACGGCGCGGAACGTGTCGCCGCGACCGCGGTACTCCACGGTCACCGCCTCGAGGTTCAGCGCCGCGTCGGTGCCCGTGTCCGTGCCCGTGCCGGCGTCGACGGACGCGGAGACCGCGGCACCTGCGGCGTCCTCGGCACCTGCGGCGTCCTCGGCCCCGGTGTGGTCCTCGCTGAGCCGCGGCAGCACCGGTACGGCTTGGAGCAGTGTGCGGGTGTAGTCGTGTGCGGGGCGCAGCAGCACCTGTTCGCTGGGCCCGGTCTCGATCAGCTCGCCGCGGTACATCACGGCGACCCGGTCGGCGATGTCGGCCACGACGCCCATGTTGTGCGTGACCAGCAGCACCGCCACACCGAGATCGCGGCGCAGGTCGCGCAGCAGTTCCAGGACCTCGGCCTGCACGGTCACGTCGAGGGCAGTCGTGGGCTCGTCGGCGACGATGAGCTGCGGATCGCAGGCCAGCGCCATCGCGATCATCACCCGCTGGCGCTGCCCGCCGGAGAGCTCGTGCGGGTACTGCGCCACCCGCCGCTTCGGCTCGGGGATGCCGACCCGGTCCAGCAGTTCGACGGCGCGTTCACCCGCGGCGGCTCGGTCGAGCACACCGTGGTTGGTCAACACCTCGGCGACCTGGTCGCCGACGCGCATCAGCGGGTTCAGCGCCGTCATCGGCTCCTGGAACACCATCGACGCGCGGGCGCCGCGCAGCCGCTGCAGCTGCGCCGGAGCCATGTCGAGCACCGAGTCGCCGCCGAGCTCGACCCGGCCGCCGACCCGGGCCCCGCCGGGCAGCAGCCCCAGCGCGGCGAGTGAGGTGACGGTCTTGCCGGACCCGGACTCGCCGACCAGCGCCAGCACCTCGCCGCCGAAGACGTCCAGATCGAGCGAGCGCACGGCCTGCACGGGGCCCTGCTCGGTCTCGAACGTGACGCCGAAGTCGCGGTAGCTCAGCACCGGCGATGTGGTGTCGGTCATCGGTTCTTCCCCCTGACCTCGAACATGTCGCGCAGGCCGTCGCCGATGAAGTTGAACGACGCGACGACGAGGACGATCAGCACGCCGGCGGGCAGGATCAGCCACCAGGCGCCGGAGTAGGCGTAGCTCACACCCTTGGACAGCATCGCGCCCCAGTCGGTGGCCGGCGGTTGCACGCCCATGCCGAGGAAGCTGACGTACGCGACGAGCAGGATCGCGTCGGCGACCTGGAAGGTGGCGTTGACCATCATGGTGCCCACAGCGTTCGGGACGATGTGGCGCACGATCGCGCGTCGGTGGCTGCCGCCGATGGCGCGCAGCGTCAGGACGTAGTCGCGGGTCTTCAACGACAGTGCCTCCGCGCGGACCAACCGGGCCGGCACCAGCCACGACACCAGCCCCATGACCAGGATCATCATCGGCACGTCCGGTGTCGTGATCGCGGAGGCGACCAGCAGCAGGAACAGCGCCGGGATCGCGATGCCCGCGTCGACGACGCGCATCATGACCGCGTCGACCCGACCGCCGAGGTAGCCGGCGACCGCACCCCAGGCGGTGCCGATGACCGTCGCCAGCGCACCCGCGGCCAGGCCGATGACCAGTGACGTCTGTCCGCCGACCATGAGCCGGCCGAGGACGTCGTAGCCGACGTCGTCGGTGCCGAGCGGGTGACCGTCGTCGCCGGGCTCCAGATTCGCCGCCGCCAGGTCTGTGTGCACCTGGTCGGTGTCGTAGATCAGCGGGCCGACGAAACTGAACAGGAACAGCACGGCCACCACGGCCAGTCCGGCGACCGCGAGCCGGTTGCGGGTGAACCGGCGCAGCGCCGTGCCGCGCCTGCGTGGCACCGTGCCCGGCGTGTGCCCGGAGGCGGGGGCGGGCTCGTCGTCGGCCGCCAGTTGGTCCGGACGCGATCCACTCATACGGCCACACTCCTGACCCGCGGGTCGATCAGCGCCTGGGCGATGTCGGCCAGCATCGATCCGACGACGGTCGCGATGGCGATGACCAGCACGACGCCGAGCAGGACGGGGAAGTCCGACGTCTGGGCGGCGTTCCAGAACAGGAAGCCGACGCCCGGGTAGTTGAACATCGACTCGACCACCAGGCTGCCGCCGAACATCACCGGGATGTAATAGCCGAGCATGGTGACGACCGGCACCAGTGAGTTCCGGACGACGTGCCTGACCAGCACCCGCCGCTCACTCGTGCCCTTCGCCCGCGCCGTGCGCGCGTAGTCCTCGGCGAGGTTGTCCAGCGTCGCCGAGCGCATGTAGCGGCTGAACGCGGCGACGGTGGCGAACGCGCCGGTGACGACGGGCAGCACCAGCGCGTTCGGATCGGCGAGGATGTCGCCGAGGGCGTCGCCCTGCGGCGCCTGCGCCGGGAACAGCGGGATGGCCTGGGCGAAGACCATGATGAGGATCAGGCCCAGGAAGAAGACCGGCGTGGAGTACACGATGATCGCCAGCGCCGTGGCCGTGTAGTCGAGGACGCTGTTGCGCCTGGCGGCCTGCCAGACGCCCAGCGGCAGCGCGATCAGCAGCGCCACCACCGTGGAGGCCATGGTGAGCAGCAGCGTCTTCGGCAGCCGGTTGGCCAGCAGCTGCGACACCGGAGCGTTGAGGGTGAACGACTCACCGAGATCGCCCTGCACCAGCCGGCCGAGATAGTGCCAGTACTGCGTCCAGATCGGCTGGTCCAGTCCCTGCGCCCGGTTGAACGCGGCGATCTGCTCGGGTGTGGCCTGCTGGCCGAGAACGCCGCGGGCGGGGCCGCCGGGCAGCGCGTGCAGCAGGGCGAACACGATGACCGTCACGATCACGGTCACGATCACGGCCTGCAGCACGCGCCGCACCAGAAAGCGAGCCACGAAGGATCACGAACCCCAGGACCAGCGCTGCGGGAAGAACTCGGCCAGCGGGTCCTGACCGGTTCCCTGCAGGCCTTCGCGGATCGCCGACACCTGGTAGGCCGGCTCCGGCAGCCAGACGACCGGCAGGTCCTTCGTCAGCAGTTCGCTGTAGTTGCGGATCGCTTCCTGGTCGTTCGAGACCAGGGACTTCTGGATGTAGCGGTCCGCCTCGGCGTTGGAGTAGCTGCCGAAGTTGGCGGTACCGCCGGTACCGAACAGCCGCTCACCGGTGGGGTAGGCGTTGAAGTACCAGCTGCCCTGGGTGCCGAAGAACGACAGCTGCCATGAGCACGCCTGCTGGTCGGGCGTGCACTGCCCGCTCTGGCCCAGGACCTGGTTCAGCGGCTTGGACTGGATGTTCAACGCGATGCCCGCGCTCTCCAGCGACGACTTGATCTCGGCCATCATGTTGTCGGTCTCGTTCGAGCCGCTCTGCGCCAGCACGTTCATCTCGAAGCGCTTGCCGGCCTCGATGCCCTCGCCGCACTGACCCTGGCCGGTGCCCGGGTTCTCGCAGACCGCGATCCCGTCGTCACCGATCGTCCAGCCGTTGTCCTCCAGCAGCCGGCGAGCCTCGTCGGTGTCGAACGGATACGGGTTGCTCTTCTGCGCCTCGGAGAGGAACTCCGACGACGGGGTCTGCGGGATCGGCCCGTAGGTCGGCTCGGCGGTGCCGTGCCAGATGACCTCGGCGATGCTCTTCTGGTCGATCGAGTGCTGGATGGCCTGCCGGGCGTACAACTGGCGGAACACCGGGCCCATGTCCGGGTTGTTGAAGTTGTACGGCATGTAGGTGACCGCCCAGCCGTGCCAGGGATCGATCCGGTAGCCCTGCGCCTCGAACTGCTCCTGCTGGCCGATGGCCGATGCCGGCAGGTACCCGTAGTCGATCTCGCCGGAACGCAGCGCGTTCAGCTCGGCGTCGGCGCTGGTGAACGGCTGCAGTACGACGGTGGGAATGTGCGCCGGGTCGTCGCCGTCGTACTCGGGGTTCTCGGCGAGCGTGACCTGGCCCGTCGAGGTCCACTCCTCGATGGTGTACGGGCCGTTGACCACCTGCCACAGCGGGTTGGTGGCGTACGTGTCGGTCTGCTTCGCCTCGCCGATCAGGTAGTCCCAGACCTGCTTCGCGCCCTCGGGCGTGCGGTCGTGGTCGCCGATCTCGCCGTCGTCGCCGGTCTTGTCCCAGGCGTGCTGCGGGATCGCGTACAGGTTGACCAGCTGGTTGTTGAGCAGCCAGTTCTCGTTGTAGACCTTGTCGAAGGTGATCTCGAAGGTCTTGTCGTCGACGACGGTCCACTTCGCGACGTTGTCCGGGAACCGGCCCTCGGAGTAGCCGCCCCAGGCCGCCTTGTTCGCCTTGATCAGGTTGAACCAGAACTCGACGTCGCGGGAGCTGACGGGGGTGCCGTCGTTCCAGGACATGTCCTTGAGCGTGATCGTCGCGGTCCGGCCGTCGCCGGAGAACTCCACCGACTCGGCCAGGCTGCCCTTGGCGTCCATGGCGACTTCGCCGTCGGCGCCGTTGACGTTGACGACCGGCGTCCACAGCGTCCACTTGATCGCGGTGTTGTGGGTGGCCATGTACTCGGGCGTCGCCATCGGCAGGATCCAGTTCGGCGTCGCGTTCGGCGGCAGGGCGTAGGTGATCGTGTCCTTGTCCTGCCCGCCTCCGCTCTCTGCCGATCCGCTGTCGCCGCACGCGGCGAGAACGAGGGTGAGCGACAGTGCCCCGGCGGCGGCCAGCAGGCGGCCGCGGCGCAGTCGTGGTTGATGCATGCGCACTCCTTGTGACTCACGCGAGCGACGGGAGCAGGACCACAACCAGACCACCATCAGTCCGCAATCGGGCCGAGGTCGAGCGAACGCCGCATGATCTGCCGCAGATTAGCCACCGAATTCGGATGAACGCAAGCGCCGATCGAAATTAGGTGGCACACTTGATTCGTCAAACGGTGAAACTCTGCCGTCCGCCTGATACGTTGACTCGCGACGAGACCGATCACCCGCCGGCGCCGCGACCGGCGGAGCAGAGGAGCCAGCCGTGGTGACATCCGAGCCGGACCGCTGGGACGGCGGCCTCCCGGGCCAGCCGGGAATCCTCGAGCTGCTGGCGTCCGGGCGGGTGTCGTCACGCACCGACATCGCGCGCGAGCTGGGGCTGGCGGCCTCGACGGTGTCACTGCGGGTGCAGGAGCTGATCGACGCCGGCCTGGTCGTCGAATCCGGCAGCGGGCGCTCCACCGGGGGTCGGCGTCCCAAGGTGCTGCGGATCGACCCGGACGCCGGACACGTCCTCGCCGCCGACCTCGGCGGGCACCACGTCCGGTTCGCCCGCCTGGACCTGCTGGGCAACCTTCAGGCGGTCGAAGAGATCGCCATCGACGTCGCCGACGGGCCGGAGGTCGTGCTCGATCAGATGAGCGCACAGCTCACGGCGATGCACGAGGCCGCGGGCGGCGTGCTGCGCGGCGTCGCTGCCTGCCTGCCGGGCCCGGTGGACGCCGCGGCCGGCTGTGTCGACTCGCCGTCGCGGATGCCGGGATGGCACCGTTTCCCGGTTCGGGAGCGGCTGGCCGAGCGCTTCGGGGTGCCGTGCGTCGTGGACAACGACGCGAACCTGATGGCGCTGGCCGAGCACCGCAACCTGCCCGGCGCACGGCACAGCCTCCTGGTCAAGGCCGGTGCGGCGATCGGCTGCGGGCTGATCATCGGCGGCGACATCTACCGCGGCGGTACCGGCGCGGCCGGCGACATCACGCACGTGCGCGTCGCCGCCGCCGGCGACCGGGCGTGCAGCTGCGGCAACGTCGGCTGCCTCGAGACCATCGCCAGCGGCAGCGCGCTGGTGCGCAGCCTGCGCGAGAACGGGCACGACGTCGCGACCACCACCGACGTCGTCCGCGCCGCCATGGACGGCGAGCCGCTGGCCACCACCACCGTGCGCCGTGCGGGCCGCAGCCTGGGCGAGACGCTCAGTCCGGTGGTCAACTTCGTCAACCCGGACGCGGTGTTCCTGGCCGGCCTGTTGTCCACCGTCGAGCCGTTCGTCGCGGCCGTGCGCAGCCAGCTCTACGAAGGGTGTCACCCGCTGGCCACCCGCGACCTGCAGATCGTCCAGGCGGGCACCGGCGCGGACGCCGGCGTGATCGGCGCCGGCCGGCTGATCCTGACGCAGGTGCTGGCCGGCACCGACACGTCCGTCCCCGTGACCTCGGAGAGCCTCTCGTGAACCGTCCCCGCATCGGCATCGCCGGTATCGCCATCGAGTCCAGCACGTTCTCACCGCACCGCAGCGGGGCCGAGGCGTTCCGCGTCACCCGGGAGGACGCGCTGATCGGGCGCTACGACTTCCTGGCGCCGGGCGCCGCGCTGCGTGAACGCGCCGACTGGGTGCCGCTGCTGCACGCGGTGGCGCTGCCCGGCGGCGCTGTCGAGGCGCAGGTGTACGACGCGTTGCGCGACGAGATCGTCGAGCGGATCGTGTCGGCCGGAGAGCTGGACGGGCTGTTCCTGGACATTCACGGCGCGATGAGCGTCGTCGGCCGCGAGGACGCCGAGGCCGACCTGGCACGGGCGGTGCGGGAAGCGACCGGTGCGGACACGCTGATCTCGGCGTCGATGGATCTGCACGGCAACGTGTCCGAGCCGTTCGTCCGCCGGCTCGACCTGGTCACGTGCTACCGGATGGCGCCGCACGAGGACGCCTGGGAGAGCCGCGAGCGGGCCGCGGCCAACCTGGTCGACCGGCTCGACCACGGTGGTGGCCAGCCGCTCAAGGCGTGGGTTCAGGTGCCGGTGCTGTTGCCGGGGGAGAAGACCAGCACGCGCATCGAGCCGGCACGCGGCATCTACGCCCGCGTGCCCGAGGTCGAGGCGATGCCCGGCGTGCTCGACGCGGCCGTGTGGGTGGGCTACGCGTGGGCGGACGAACCGCGCTGCCAGGCTGCCGTCGTCGTCACCGGCGACGACGCGGACGTGATCACCGAACAGGCCGAGAGTCTGGCTCGTTCGTACTGGGAGCACCGGGCGGATTTCGCGTTCGTCGCGCCGGCCGACACGCTCGAGACGTGCGTGGCCAAGGCGCTGGCGAGCGCCACGGCTCCGTACGTCATCAGCGACTCCGGCGACAACCCGACCGCCGGCGGGACCGGCGACGTGTCCTGGACACTCGGCCGGTTGCTCGCGACACCGGAACTGGTGGACGGCTCGCGCACGTCCCTGTTCGCGAGCATCTTCGACGAAGCGGCTGTCGCCGCCTGCGCAGCCGCCGGACGTGGCGCCGTCGTGACGACCGAGGTCGGCGGCCGCGTCGACGCCGGGCCGAGCGGACCGGTCACCGTGTCGGGAACGGTGGTCGCGCTGACCGAGGACGACCCGGTGGCCGGGCGGATCGCGGTGCTGGACTGCGGCGGCCTGCACGTGATCATCACCGAGCGCCGCAAGCCGTACCACCTGGAGTCCGACTTCACCGATCTCGGGCTCGACCCGCGCTCCGCCGACATCGTGGTGGTCAAGATCGGCTACCTCGAGCCGGAGCTGTACGCACTGGCTGCGGACTGGATGCTCGCCCTCACACCGGGCGGTGTCGACCAGGACCTGCAACGCCTCGGGCATCACCGCATCGAGCGGCCGATGTACCCGTTCGACCCGGAGATGCCCGCTCCGAACCTCACCCCCCGCCTCGTCTGATCGCCCCGGAAATGACCACGTCCACCATGGAATTCCATGCGTCACCACCCCTGCAGGCCTGGTGACGCATGGATTCGCCTCGTGGTGGCCCGGTGGGTGGCCCGTGGGTGGACGTGGTTGGACGCAGCGGCCGTCAGGCACCCTTCAGGGCCGTCAGCACCCGGTTGAGCGACGAGTCGATGCCCCAGCGCTCGCCGAGCTCGACCAGCCGATCCGGATGCGCCGGCTCGACGGGCAAGGCGTCGTCGTAGGCGGGCAGCGGTACGTCCGGCCGGACGGTGACCACCCGCGGCGCGACGGCGAGATAGTCGCGCGCGTCGGCGATCTTGCGCCGCAGTGTCGGGGAGAGCTCCGCCGACGGGTCGTCCACGGCGGCCAGCAGTCCGGCGACGTCGCCGAATCGGGTGATCAGCGTGGCTGCGGTCTTGTCGCCGACGCCGGCGACGCCGGGCAGACCGTCGCTGGGGTCGCCGCGCAGGGTGGCGAAGTCGGCGTAGGCGCGGCCGGGGACGGCGTACTTCGCGGTGACCGCGGCTTCGTCCATGACCTCGTGTTTTCCGACGCCGCGCGCGGTGTAGAGCACCCGCACACCCTTCGCGTCGTCGACGAGCTGGAACAGGTCACGATCGCCGGTGACGACGTCGACCGGCCCGGTGTCGTGGGCGGTCAGCGTGCCGATGACGTCGTCGGCTTCGAAGCCGGGCACGCCGATGTTCGCCAACCCGAGCGCGTCGAGCACCTCGATGATGACCGGCACCTGTGCCTCGAGCAGCGGCGGGATCTGCTCGGCGTTGGTGGCGGCGTCGGCGAGGCGGTGCGCCTTGTACGACGGCAGCAGCTCGACCCGGAACGCCGGACGCCAGTCCGCGTCGAGGCAGGCCACCAGCCGGGACGGTGACCGGTCGGTGACCAGCCGGGCGATGAAGTCCAGCAGGCCACGCACCGCGTTGACCGGCGTGCCGTCCGGCGCGGTGATCGACTCCGGCACGCCGTAGAACGCGCGGAAGTACAACGAGGCGGTGTCGAGGAGCAGCAAGCGGTTCTCGGTACCTGGCATCTCATGAGGGTAGCGGTGGCGGCCGACGGTTGCTGCGAAGGCTCTGGAACGCACGAGAGCGCCCCGTCCTCCGACTCCAGAGGGCGGGGCGCTGTGTGTTGTCCAGGACCCGGCGCGGAGGTTATCAAGTGACGCGCCGGGGTCTGTCGGGATCGTCGGTGTTACCAGCACCTCGCGCCGACAGTACCCAGCGTAACCGTTGACGGCGCCGTGTCACCGGGTCATGGGTCCGGCGGATGTCAGGAGCCGGGGCCGCTGATCAGGGTGCCGGTGGCATACATCCGGTGCGAGGAGCCGAGCAGCGGCCAGCAGGTGGTCAGCGTGATGCGCCGCTCGGTGGGCTCGGCGTCCTCCGGCTCGCCCGGCACCGGGTCGACGACCCACGTGTCGCTGATCTCGATCTTGTTGCCGTCGTCGTCGCCGTTCGGGGCGTCGTCGAGTTCGTAGACGTAGACGCCGTCGGCCATCTCGATCTCGACGCGGTCGCCGACATGCAGCTCGGGGAACTCGGAGAACGGGCTGCCGTGCCCGGTGCGGTGCGCGGCGATGCCGACGTTGCCCAGCTCGCCCGGGTCCGCGGTGTCGGGATAGTGCCCGGGGCCGTCCTCCAGGTCGTCGGGCTGGACGCCCTGCACGATGATCTTCTCGTATCCGTCGCCGAATCTGGGGATGCGCAGGATGCCGTACGCCTCGCCGTCGGCCAGCTCGGACGGCTCGTCCGGCCGGGACTGCGCCGGTGCGTCCCACCGCTGCCGGAGCTGCTGGTCGAGGTCGTCCTGGGCCTGCGCCGTCTGGATTCCGGTACCCCACACCATGTAGATGACGAACAACAGGACGAGGGCTCCCGCGGTGAGCAGCAGCTCGCCGAACACTCCCACGGCGGCGGTCAGCAGCCCACGCCGAGGCGGTTCCTGCTCACGCCTGCGGGCTCGTCGGGGCATGTCACCGACTCTAGTGCGACAGCGCGGACCGGACGGGGGGACCGGGCGGTACGGTCATGACATGTTGGCGGAGGATCTCCTGCTGTTGTACTACGACGACGACACCGGCAAGCCGGTCCTGGACTCCACCAAGGTCGACTACAGCCTGGCCGGGGCGGTCCTGGTCGAACTGTCGATGCGTGGCAAGGTCGGCGTGGCCGGCGACGGTGAGCGGGTCCGCTCGGGACGGCTGATCGTGCGTGATCCGGAGCCGACAGGCGACACCGTTCTCGATTCGGCCCTGCGTGTGGTTCGCGACAAAGAGGGCGGCAAACCGAAGGACGTGCTGGGAAAGCTGCGCAAAGGGCTACGGGAGTCCGTCTTGCAGCGCCTCGCCGACAGTGGCCGCCTTCGGCGTACCGACCATCGGGTCCTCGGCCTGTTCCCGACCCCACGATGGCCGGTGGCCGACCCGGGACGCAAGACACACGTGCGTGGCCGGCTACGGGAAGTGCTGATCGACGGGCACGAGCCCGACGAGAGCGTCGTCGGGCTGATCGCGTTGCTGGCCGCGGTCGATGCGGTGCCGAAGTTCGTGCCCTCCGACGACAAGCGCGCGACCAAGCGCCGGGCGAAGGAGATCGCCGAGGGTCAGTGGGCAGGACACGCCGTCCGCAAGGCGGTCCAGGAGGTGCAGGCCGCCGTGACCGGCGCAGTCGCCGCGGCCGGGGTGGCCGCTTCCAACGGTGGCGGCTGAGGCGGCCGTGACGGTCCGGTCGGTGCGCTGTCGTCGGCGTCCGGTAGAACTACCACGATGAGAGACGCAGTGAGCGATCGACTGGAACGGGCCCGCGCGGCCGCGGCGGACAGCGGGCTGGACGGCCTGCTCATCACCCCCGGTGCCGCGTTGCGGTACCTGACCGGCTACGACGCGCTGCCTCTCGAACGTCTGACGTGCCTGGTCGTGCCCGTCGACGATGCCCCGACGCTACTCGTCCCGGAGCTCGAGGAGCCGGCCGCGCGCACGGCGGTCGAGGGAGCGGACGCGGTGACGATCACGCCGTGGCGCGAGACCGAGGACCCGGTGCAGCGAGCGGCGGCGATGCTCGCCGGCGCCCGGCGGGTGGGCCTGGACGACGAGATATGGGCGGAGAAGGTGCTGCGGCTGCGAGCGGCGATGCCCGACACCGAACAGGTTCGGGCGGGTCCGGTCGTGTCGCCGCTGCGCATACGCAAGTCCGCCGACGAGGTGGATTCTCTGCGTGTCGCGGGCGCGGCCATCGACCGGGTACATGCGCGGATGGCGGAGTGGCTGCGCCCCGGGCGCAGGGAGGCGGACGTGGCCCGGGATCTGGCCGAGGCGATCGTCCAGGAGGGGCACCGCCGGGTCGACTTCGTCATTGTGGCGTCCGGGCCGAACGCGGCGAGCCCGCATCACGAGAGCGGCGAGCGGGTCGTCCGCGCCGCCGACCCGGTGGTCGTGGACATCGGCGGGACCACCCCGGACGGATACTGCTCGGACGAGACGCGCACCTACGCGGTCGGCGAGCCCGGCGACGACTTCCGGGCGGCCTACGAGGCGCTGCAGCGGGCGCAGGAGGCGGCGGTGCGGGCGGTGGCACCGGGGGTGCCGGCGGCGGCGATCGACGCGGCGGCGCGCGACGTGCTGACCGAGGCCGGGCTGGGGGAGTACTTCGTCCACCGGCTCGGGCACGGCATCGGCGTCGAGACACACGAGGAGCCGTACATCATGGCCGGCAACAGCGCGGGCGTCGAGAAGGACATGGCGTTCTCGATCGAGCCGGGCTTCTACGTACCGCAACGGCACGGCGCACGCATCGAGGACATCGTCCTGGTCACCGACGACGGCGCCGAACGGCTGAACCTGCGTCCGCGCGACCTCGCGGTCCTGCCCGCATAGCCGCGTGCCCGGGCGTACATGCACACCCCGGACACGCCCAGAGCACTGCCGATCGGGTCGCCGCGGTGACCGGATGCGATGTTCACCTCATTCGGCGGGTTCGATGTTGTGGTTGAAGCGAAACGTGTTGTGCGGGTCGTAGGTCCGTTTGACCTCCGTCAGCCGGCGGTAGGTGGCGGCGTCGTAGGCGGAGCGGACCTCGGCGGCGGTGGAGCCGTGGTGCAGGAAGTTGATGAACGTGCCGCCGTGGGCGTCGTCGGTGATGCTGCTCAGCGCGCCTTCCATGGTCCGCACGGTCGCGTCGGCCTCGGCGGCGTCGGCCGGTGCTGCGTGCATGGCGAGAACGTAGGCGGCGTCGCGGTGCGAGACGGCGCTGGGCTGATCCGGAGCGTGGGCGGCGGCGCCACCGAGATGCCGGATCTCGAGCGGGTTGATCGGCGAGCCGGGGCCCGCGGCCTCGGTGATGCGCGCGATGGTGCCGGCCGACAGCCCGGTGAGCAGGGTGCTTCGACCGGCGGCCGTGGACGGATCCTCCGGCTCCATGCCGGACATCGCCGCCTGCAGGTAGCCGGACGTCGTGGTGGTGTCCATGAGTGGCGCACCGAGCTTGTCCCGCAGCTGGTCGACCTGGGTGGTGTCCGCGCCCGCGACGGTCGAGCGGACGATGACGAGGTGCTGGCCGCGGATCGGTTCCGGGACCGCGGGCACGGGCGGAACGGTGACGAGCATGGCCGCGGAGGTGACGTCGTCGGGGACCTGCCGCGTCCATTCCGCCCAGCTGCTCAGCACCTCGGCGGCGCGCTCGCCCGGGTAGGCCAGCATCCCGTTGACGACCTTGCGGACCGGGTGCAGTCGCACGTCGAGAGAGGTCACGACGCCGAAATTGCCGCTGCCGCCCTTGAGTGCCCACAGCAGGTCCGGATGGTTCGCGCCGTCGGCACGCAACGTCTCGCCGTCGGCGGTGACGACGTCGGCGCCGATCAGGCTGTCGGCGGCGAACCCGAACCGTCGCATCAGGATGCCGAGCCCACCACCGAGGGTGTACCCGGCGACACCGACGTTGGTCGCGGTGCCGGACAGCCCGATGAGGCCGTGCGGATCGGCGGCCTCGAGGACCGCGCGCCACCGTGCGCCGGCGCCCACACGTGCGACGCCGGCGTCGGGGTCGACCCGGACGCCGTCCAACCGGGACACGTTGACGACGATGCCCCCGTCGCACGGGTGCACGGCCCCGTGTCCGGAGGACTGCACGGCCAGCCCGAGCCCCTGCCGTCGTGCGAGCTGGACCGCGGCTCGGACGTCGTCGACGGACTCGGCCATGACCACCAGGGCCGGATACTGGTCGACGGAGAGGTTCCACGGTCGGCGCAGTGTGTCGTAACCGTCGTCGCCGGGAGAGAAGGCACGCCCGGGCAGTGCTGAGCGAAGGGTCTGGATGTCGTTCATGACGGGTCTCCGTGTGGGGTGGAAGGTGCCGAGGTCCGGGTGGTGCGGACAGTCTCTATGCCGCCACCGACAGGGTCGTGCGAGTCAGGGCGCTGTCGTCGGCGGCGTCGAGAACCGCGTGCGCCAGGTCCGCTCTGCAGACGCGGAACCCGCGACGGACGTTGCTGCCGACCGAGCGGCGGTAACGGCCGGTGAACGGGCGGTCGGTGAGCTGTGGCGGGCGCACGATCGTCCAGTCGAGGTCGCTGCCGGTGACCTCGCGCTCCATGCCGCGCATGTCGGCGAACGAGTGCCGGAGGAACCGGTTGAGCAGCGGTTTGACGACGATCCGGGTGAAGGGGCCGTCGCCGGCGGTGGTGATGCCGGCGGCACTGATCACGACGAGACGCCCGACCGCGGCCCGCGGCATCGCCTCGGTGAGGGCGCGGGCACTGTCGGTGCAGGCCGACGAAGGCCCGCGGCCCACCGGACCGATCGCGGAGACGACAGCGTCGTGGCCGGTCAGGACCGCTGCGAGGGCCGCCGGGTCCATGACGTCGGCGGTGGCGACGTTCAGCTGCTCGGTCGAGGTCCGTGGGAGCCTGGCCGGGTCGCGGACCACGGCGGTGATCGTGTGGCCACGGTCGAGTGCCTGATCGACCAGATGCCGGCCGGTGCGGCCGGTGGCGCCGAGAACGGCGATATGCATGACGGAACGTCCTAAGGTGGGTGAGTGTTTACTAACCACCGAGTATGGTTAGTGCTCACTCACCTGTCAAGAAGGGACTGACGTGACGACGCGAGATCGCATCCTGGACGCGGCGGCGCGGATCATGCGGACCGATGGTGTCGCGGGCGCGACGACGAAAGAGATCGCGCGCGAGGCCGGCTTCTCCGAGGCGACGTTGTACAAGCACTTCAGCGACAAGGCGGACTTGTTCAAGGGTGTCCTGCGGGAGAGGCTGCCCGATCTCGTCACCACGCTGGACCGGCTGAGCGACCGCCCGGGCCGGGGGAGCGTGCGTGACACGCTCGTCGAGGTGGCGACGGCCGCGCTGGCGTTCTACGCGGACGGGTTCCCGATGATGGCCGGGCTGTTCGCCGAGCGCAGCCGGCTGGACGAGCACGTCGCCGGGCTGCGCCAGACAGGAGGTGGGCCGGGGGCGCCGAACAGGCAGCTGGCGGCGTACCTGCGTGCGGAGCAGCGGCTCGGCAGGGTCCACGCGGACGTCGACGCCGAGGCGGCGGCGATGCTGCTGTTCGGCGCGTGCCTGCACCATGCGCTGACGGCCGCCTTCGCCGACGAGCCGTCGGCGGAGCACACGATCACGGCCGAGAGGCTGGTCGGGACACTTCTGGCCGGTGTCGCGGGCGGTGCGGGCGACTGAGCGGACCGAGTCGCCGGCAGCGGCCATCACCAGGCGAGTGCACGCGTCACCAGGGCTGTAGGGGTGGTGACGCACACCATCATGATCGCACCGTCCGGCGGTCCGGCGTCCGACGTCCCCCATGACGGCCCTTCGAACCTTTAGAGTGACCCGCGTGGAGGAGATCGACAGACAGATCGTGGCGCTGCTGACCCAGGACGGCCGGATGAGCTACACCGATCTCGGCAAGGCGACCGGCCTGTCGACCTCGGCGGTGCATCAGCGGGTCCGGCGCCTCGAGGAGCGCGGCGTGATCCGCGGCTATGCGGCCGTGGTCGACCACGAGGCGCTCGGCCTGCCGCTGAGCGCATTCATCTCCATCAAGCCGATCGACCCGAGCCAGCCGGACGACTCACCGGACCGGCTGGCCGGCATCCCCGAGATCGAAGCCTGCTACTCGGTGGCGGGCGAGGAGAACTACATCCTCAAGGTCCGGGTGTCGCGACCGATCGACCTGGAGCAGCTGCTGGCGCGCATCCGCTCGTCGGCGAACGTGTCCACCCGCACGACCATCGTGCTGTCCACCGCCTACGAGAACCGGCCGATGGCCTGACGATCGCCGGCTCGCGGTGGCGAGCCGGTTCAGGTGAACGCGGACTCGCCGGTCAGCGCCTGCCCGACGACCAGCTGGTGCACCTCGGACGTGCCCTCGTAGGTCAGCACCGACTCGAGGTTGTTCGCGTGTCGCAGCGCCGGATACTCCAGCGTGATGCCGCTGGCGCCGAGGATCGTGCGGCACTCGCGGGCGATGTCCAGCGCCTCGCGGACGTTGTTCAGCTTGCCGAGGCTGACCTGCCGCGGCTCGACGTCGCCGGCGTCCTTCAGCCGGCCGAGGTGCATCGCCAGCAGGAACCCTTTCTGCAGCTCCAGCGTCATGTCGGCGAGCTTGGCCTGGGTGAGCTGGAACGACGCCAACGGCCGGTCGAAGACCTCGCGGCTGCGCGCGTAGTCGACGGCGGTGTGCAGGCAGTCGCGCGCCGCCCCGAGCGCGCCGAACGTGATGCCGAACCGGGCCTCGTTCAGGCACGACAGCGGACCGCGCAGACTGGCCACCTCCGGCAGCACGGCGTCGGCCGGGAGCCGGACCCCGTCCAGCACGAGCTCGCTGGTCACCGATGCACGCAGGGACAGCTTGCGAGTGACCTCGCCGGCAGTGAACCCGGGGGTGCCGGCCGGGACCAGGAACCCGCGCACGGCGCCCTGACCGTCGCCGTCGGCAGGGTCCTCGATGCGGGCCCACACCACGGCGACGTCGGCGATGGAGCCGTTGGTGATCCACATCTTGGTGCCGTCGAGCACCCAGTCGTCGCCGTCGCGCCGGGCCCGAGTACGCATCCCCGCGGGGTTCGAGCCGAAGTCGGGCTCGGTCAGCCCGAAGCAGCCGATCAGCGAGCCCTCGGCCATGCCGGGCAGCCAGCGCTGCTTCTGTTCCTCGGAGCCGAACGTGCGGATCGCGTACATCGCCAGCGACCCCTGTACCGAGACCAGGCTGCGCACGCCGGAGTCGCCCGCCTCGAGCTCCATGCAGGCCAGGCCGTAGGACACGGCGTTCGTCCCGGCGCAGCCGTAGCCGTCGAGGTGCATGCCCATCAGCCCGAGCGCGCCGGCCTCGCGGGCCAGTTCGCGCGCCGCGCCGCCGTCGAGCCCGGACTCGTACCAGTCGGCGAGGTGCGGGCGGACCCGGTCGTCGACGAAGCGCCGCACCGTGTCCTGGATGTCGCGCTCGTCCTCACCGAGCAGATGGTCGACGCCGAGCAGGTCCAGCGGCGAGACGCCGGCGGTCGGTTGTGCTGCGGTCATGTCACTCCTTCTCGGCCAGCTGCACTGCGGCCGTCTCGATCTCGTGCTCGCTGAGCAGGACGTGCTGTGCGGCCGTGCCCAACGGCACGAAACTGTCGGTGCTGGACACCCGGCGCACCGGCCCGTCGAAGCCGGCCTCGACGAGCGCCGTGACCACGCCCTCGCCGACGCCGCCGGCATGGCGGGTCTCGTCGGCCACGAGGACGCGGCCGGTGGCGTTCGCCTCGCGCAGGATGTCCTCGACCGGCAGCGGCGCCAGCCAGCGCAGGTCGAGCACGCGCACCCCGACAGGGCCCGCCGCGCGCGCGGCCAGGCGCCGCGCCACGCGCAGGCTCATCCGCACGCCGTTGCCGAACGTGACGACGGTGACGTCGGCGCCGTCGCCGTAGCGGCGGGCGCGGCCGATGGGCACATGGTGGCCCGCGTCGGCCGCGAGCCAGCCGCCGTCGCCGTCCTCGTGCAGGTCACGGGTGTGGTAGAGCGCGATGGGCTCGAGGAACGCCGAGACGGTGCCGTCCACCGACCCGGCGGCGAGGCAGGTCCGCAGCATGGCCGCCGCGTCGTCACCCCGAGCGGGGCACGCCACCACCAGACCGGGGATGTCGCGCAGCACGGCGACGCCGTTGTCGTTGTGAAAGTGCCCGCCGAACCCGCGCTGGTAGGCCAGCCCAGCGACGCGGACGACCAGCGGGTTGCGGTACTGGGCGCGGGAGAAGAACGACAGCGAGGCGGCTTCGCCGCGCAGCTGGTCCTCGGCGTTGTGCAGATAGGCGAGGTACTGGATCTCGGGCACCGGCAGCAGCCCGGCCAGGCCGGCGCCGAGCCCGAGTCCGAGGATCGACTGTTCGTCGAGCAACGTGTCGAACACCCGCGCCTGACCGAATCGGCGTGCCAGCCCGCGCGTCACGCCGTACACGCCGCCCTTGCGGGCGACGTCCTCACCGAACACGACGACGCGACGGTCGGTGTCCAGCGCCCCGGCGAGCGAGGTGTTGATCGACTCGGCGAGGGTGGCGGGTGCGCGGTCGCCGGCGGGACGCAGCGCCGCGGCGGTGTCGGCCACCCGGTCCGGTGTGCGCGGCGACAGCGGCGCGACGATCTCGGCGGCCGAGGAGAGCGTGCGGCTGTCGAGGTCGTCGACGGCCGCGTCGACGTCGGCGCGCAGCCGCCGGTAGCGCTCGACGGTCTGCGCGCCGGTGGCGGCGCCGGCCCGGACGAGCTCGGCCGCGGTACCGAGGATCGGGTCGTGCCGGTAGTCGTCGGTGATGCCGGTGGTGGTGCGGTAACTGATCTCGGCGTCGCTGCCGGCGTGACCGAGGTAGCGGACGGTACGCAGGTGCAGGAAGACCGGACGCTGCTCGGTGCGGGCCAGGTGGGCGGCTCGTGCCGCGGCCCGGTACGTGCCGGCGGTGTCCGTGCCGTCGGCGGCGACGTAGGCCAGGCCGGGCCGCGAGCCGTACGTGGTCTCGATCCACCCGGACGGGGTGGGCACCGAGATGCCCAGGCCGTTGTCCTCGCACACGAGTAGCAGCGGCACCGGAAGCCCGCGGAATGCGGTGTTCACGGCGGTGTTGATGGCTCCCGCCGCGGTGGAGTGGTTCGCCGAGGCGTCCCCGAAGGAGCACACGACCAGGGTGTCGGGGTCCGGCCACGGCACGTCGGCGCCCAGCCGGCGCGCACGGTGCAGCGCCACCGCCAGCCCGACCGCGCGCGGCAGGTGCGAGGCGATGGTGGACGTCTGCGGGATGACCGACAGCGCCGGGTGCCCGAACACCTTGTGCCGCCCGCCGGCGATGGGCTCGTCGGCCGCGCCGGTGAGGCTGCGCAACACGTCCCGGACCGGTGTCGACCCGTCGACCTGCCCGGCCCGCGCCACGTAGAAGCCACCGGAGCGGTAGTGCAGCAGCGCCGGGTCGGTGGGCCGCAGCGCCGCGGCGACGGCGGCATTGCTCTCGTGCCCGGCTGAGCCGATCGTGTAGAAGCCGCGCCCGGCCGCCTGCAGCTCGCGCGCGACGACGTCCAGGTGCCGGCTGGTGACCTGTGCGTCGAAGATCCGCCACAGCGTCTCGCCGGGCAGCGGGGACTGCTGGCCGGCCTCGACGTCGGCGCGCACGGGTGCCGTGTCGAGAGCGCCGATCGCGTCGAGGAGTGCCTTCTCGAGTGCGGCCGGGCCGGTCGGTTGGGTCACTCGCGGAGCCCTCAGCTCTCGAGGCGGAAGCCGGTGTCGGGCGTCAGCTCGGTGACGTCCATCTGCGCCTTCTGCAGCTTGCCGGAGTAGTCCCAGTTCATCGACTGCCACCGGGTGAACTGGTCGAGCACCCACAGCCCGGACAGCCGCGAGCCGTTGCCGGACTTCCCGTTGCCGCCGAACGGCAGGTGCGCCTCGGCCCCGGACGTGGAGTTGTTCACGCTGACCATGCCGGCGCCGATGCGCTCGCGGTAGGTGAACACCTCGCGCGCGTCGTTGGTGTAGATGGAGCACGACAGCCCGTATCCGGGGGCGTTGGCCAGATCGATGGCGTCGTCGAGGGTGGAGTACGTCGTCACCCCGACGATGGGCCCGAAGGTCTCGTTGTCGAAGATCTCGTCGCCCGGGCGGACGCCGTCGACGATGACCGGGTGGTAGTACAGACCGGCGGCGGCGTCGCCGGTGAAGCCGGGGCGCGGGTTGGCCGTGGTGATGCGGCCGGTGCGCCCGTGCACGGTGTGCTGCGGCTGGATCCAGCCGAGGAACTTCTCGAACCGCTCGGCGAACTTGGCGTCCAGCAGCGGGCCCATGAGCACGTCACCGGCCGGATCGCCGACGACGGCCGCGTCGACGGCCGCCGTGAACCGCCGCATGAACTCGTCGTGCACCGACTCGTGCACGATGACCGTCCCGAGCGACGTGCAGCGCTGACCGCCGGTGCCGAAGCCGGAGAACAGCGCACCCTCGACGGCGAGGTCGAGGTCGGCGCTGGGTGTGACGACCAGCGGGTTCTTGCCGCCGAGCTCGAGGCAGGCGGTCTGCAGGTGCCGACCGGTCAGCCCGCCGATCTCGCGGCCCACCTCGGGGGAGCCGGTGAAGCCGACCTTGTCGATGTAGCCGCCGTCGAGGGACTCCTCGAGCCCCGCGAACGTGGACGGGCCGTCGGCGTGCACGATGTTCAGCACGCCGTCGGGCAGGCCGCCGCCGCGGACGAACAGCTCGTGCAGCGCCTGCGAGATGGCCGCGGAGTACTCCGCGGGCTTCCAGACGACGGTGTTGCCGGCCAGCAGCGCGGGGACGATGTACCAGGACGGCACCGCGACCGGGAAGTTGCCGGCCGTGATGACCGCGACCGTGCCGACCGGGTTGCGGTACGTGAACAGCTGCTTGTCCGGCATCTCGCTGGGCACGGTCTGCCCGTAGAGCCGGCGGCCCTCGCCCAGGAAGAAGTCGCAGGTGTCCACGATCTCCTGGACCTCGCCGAGGGCCTCGCCGTACGGCTTGCCGATCTCGCGGGTGACCAGGGCGGCGAGGGTCTGCTTGTTCTCTTCGACGACGCGGCCGATGTGCGCGATGGCACGGCCGCGGACCGGCGACGGGACGTCGGCCCACTGTTTCTGTGCGTTGGAGGCGACGATGGCGGCGCTGGTGAACACCCGCGGCGGCGCGGGGTCGATCTCGGCGACGACGTCGTCAAGGTTGGACGGGTTGAGCGACTGCAGTCGGGGCGACTCCCCGGCGTCGAGGGACTTGCCGTCGACGACGGAGGTGACGAGACGGGACACGGTGACTACTCCTCGGTTCTCACGACGTCTGGCGGCTGACGGCGCGGCCGAACGCCGCGACGGCCATCTCGATCTCATCATCGGACACCGACAGTGTCGGACGGAAGCGGATGGCGCGCTCACCACAGGGCAGGACGATGACGCTCTCGTTGTCGCGCAGGTCGGCGATGACGGCGTTGCGGGTGGCGGCGTCGGGCAGGTCGACGGCGATCATGAGACCGCGGCCGCGGACGTTGCCGACACTGCCGCCGGCCGCGTCGGCGACCGCGCGCAGCCCGGCGACGAACCGCTCTCCCTTACTGGCGGCCGCCTCGATCAGCCCTTCGGCCTCGACGATCTCGAGCAGGCGCCGCGAGCGGACCATGTCCACCAGCCCGCCGCCCCAGGTGGAGTTGATCCTGCTCGACACCGCGAACACGTTGTCCGGAACCTCGTCGATGCGCCCGCCGGCCATGATGCCGCCGACCTGGAGCTTCTTGGCGAAGGCGACGATGTCGGGGGAGAGGCCGAGCTGCTGGTAGGCCCACGGGGTGCCGGTGAGCCCGGCGCCGGTCTGAACCTCGTCGAGCACGAACAGCGCGTCGTGCTGGTGCGTGAGCTCCTGCATGGCCTGCAGGAACTCCGGGCGCATGTGGTTGTCGCCGCCCTCGCCCTGGATCGGCTCGGCGATGAACGCGGCGATGTCGTGCGGGTGCTCGGCGAAGGCCCGGCGGGCCTGCTCCAGCGCGCGCTGCTCGGCGGCGACGACCTCGTCCATGTGCTCGTCGAGCGGGAACGTGATGGCAGGGACGTCGATGCGCGGCCAGTCGAACTTCGGGAACCGTGCCGTCTTGCCCGGCTCGGTGTTGGTCAGCGACATGGTGTAGCCGCTGCGGCCGTGGAAGGCGCGGGTCAGGTGCAGCACCCGGGTGCCCAGTTCGGGGTCGCGCCCGGCCGCCTCGTTGTGCCGGCTCTTCCAGTCGAAGGCCGCCTTGAGCGCGTTCTCGACGGCGAGCGCCCCGCCCTCGACGAAGAACAGGTGCGGCAGTTTCGGGTCGCCGAGCACCCGCATGAAGGTCTCGCTGAACTCGGCGAGATGCGCCGAGTAGACGTCGGAGTTGGCCGGCTTGTTCGCGGCGACCGAGGCGAGCAGCTCCATGAACGCGGGGTCCTGCACGATGCCGGGCGGGTTGCAGCCCAGCGGCGCGGAGGCGAAGAACGTGTACATGTCGAGGTACCGGCGGCCGTCGCGGGCGTCGACGAGCCAGCTGCCGTTGCTGGCCACCGGGTCGAGGACGAGCTTGAACCCGTCGGTGAGCAGGTGCTTGGCGAGGACGGTGTGGACCTCCTCCGCCGGGATGCTGAGCTGTTCAGCCATGTCGACGAGCCTCCTCGGCCGGCGCGGACGGGTGCGACTGCGGCGGGAAGATCTCCCCGCGGTTCTGCAATGAACGGTAAGTCTTACGGTAGCAGGTCCCGACAGAGGGACAACATGGCGGAAACACCAACGAACGGGTAAAGAACTTCGACGCGTCCCGTACGGTCCTCGCCGCCCGTCCGGGGGCGGGTTAACCTCGCGGGATGGAGCGCTACGAGGTGATCGTCGTCGGGCTCGGTGCGGTCGGCAGCGCCACCACCCGCCGGCTGGCGGCTTCCGGGGTGCGGGTGCTGGGCGTCGACCGCTACGCGCCGCCGCACTCGCACGGGTCCTCGCACGGCGAGACGCGCATCACCCGCGAGGCCGTGGGCGAGGGCGCGGCCTACGTGCCGTTCGTGCGCCGCAGCCACGAGGTGTGGCGCGAGCTCGAGGAGGAGTCCGGTACCCGGCTGTTCCACGCGACCGGAGGGCTGCTCATCAGCCCCGCGTCCGGCGCGGCGGCGATGCACGGCGCCGACGACTTCGCCGCCTCCACCATCGCGGTGGCGCAGCGCCACCGCATCGATCACCGCGTCCTCGGCCCGGACGAGCTGCGGCGCGAGTTCGGCCAGTTCCGCACCGGTGCCGAGCACGTCGGCTACCACGAGCCGGGAGCCGGCCTCGTGCTGGCCGAGGAGGCGGTCCGGGTCCAGCTGGAGCTGGCCGTCCGGCACGGCGCGCAGCTGCGGCGTGACGAGGTGGTGCACGACGTGGTGCCGGACGGCGACGGTGTGCGGATACGCACCGACCAGGGCGAGTACGGCGCGGACGTCGCCGTGCTGGCCGCCGGGTCGTGGCTGCCGGAACTGCTCGAGCCCGAACTCGCGCGGCTGTTCACCGTCTACCGCCAGCTGCAGACCTGGTTCCGGCTGGACGGCGACGCCGCGGCGTTCGATCCCGCCGGGTGCCCGGTGTTCATCTGGCAGTTCGGCTCCGGCGAGGACGACGTGTGCTACGGGTTCCCGGCGGTCGAGGGCCCGTCCGGCGGCGTCAAGATCGGCACCGAGCGCTACGCTGACGCGACCGGCCCGGGCACGGTCCGGCGTACCGTCGACGACGCCGAGACGGCCGAGGTGTACGAACGCTGCGTTCGCGGGCGCATCCCCGCGCTCGGCCCCGGAGTGGTGCGCAGCGCGTCGTGCCTGTACACCGTGACGCCGGACTTCGGGTTCGTGGTGGACCACCACCCGGAGCACCGGAACGTGGTGATCGCCGCGCCGTGCTCGGGGCACGGGTTCAAGCACTCCGCCGCCGTCGGGGAGGCGACCGCGGAGCTGGCCACCACCGGCGCGGCCACCCTGGACCTCACCCCGTTCGCGCTGAGCCGCTTCGGCTTCGGTTGACGCGGTTGGTTTGACGCGGTGGTTTGACGCGGGTTGTCGGGACGGACGGGCCGATGCCCGGTGACGCGGGCCGGGATGATCAGGTGACGTTCCGGAGCGGATTCCCGTCACTGTGTCACCTGATCGTTTCGCGTCCGGTCCGTGGACATGATCAGGTGACGCCGATACCGGCACAGCACCTGCGCTGATCACCTGATCGGCAGTGCTCGGACGATCAGGTGACGATTCAGTGATCAGGTGACGGTTCGGAGATCAGTATGGCGGGCGCGGCGACGCGGGCGGACGCCGTGGGCGCGACACCGGGGGTTCTCGTGGAGAATGCCCCCGATGACCACGAGCACGCTCTACCGCAACGGCCGCATCTACAGCCCTGCCGACCCGTTCGCCACCGCGATGCTCGTGGTGGACGACCGCATCGCCTGGGTGGGCCCCGAGGGCGCGGCCGACGTGCACGCCGACGACGCGACCGACGTCGTGGACCTGGAGGACGCCCTGGTCGCGCCGGCGTTCGTGGACGCGCACGTGCACCTCACCGAGACCGGCCTGGCCCGTGACGGGGTCGATCTGACGACCGTCGCGAGCGTGCCCGAGGCGCTCGACCGGGTCGCCGAGCACGCGCGCCGCCGCCCGGGCGAGGCGGTGCTGGGATTCGGCTGGGACGAGGGCGACTGGCCGGAGCGGCGCGCTCCCACCCGCGCCGAGCTCGACCGCGCCGGCGGGGGAGCGCCGGTGTACCTCGCGCGCCGGGACGTGCACACGGCGGTGGTGTCGTCGGCGGTGTTGCGGGCCGACCGGACCATCGAGTCGGCCGACGGCTACGACGACGGCACCGTCCGCCGCGACGCGCACCACCGGGCCCGGCACGCGGCTCGCGGCTCTCTTGACCGGACGCGACTGCGTGCGCTGCGCAGGGAGGCGCTGCGCGACGCCGCCAGCCGGGGGATCGGCGCAGTGCACGAGATGGGTGCGCCGCACATCAGCGAGTCCGACGACTTCGCCGAGGTGCTGGCGCTCGGCCGTGAGCCGGACGTGCCGGACGTCATCGGGTACTGGGGAGGACTGCACGAGGTCGAACGCGCCCGCGAGTTCGGCGCGGCCGGCGCCGGGGGCGACCTGAACATCGACGGATCGCTCGGTTCGCGCAGCGCGCGGCTGTCCGGCGACTACGCGGACGCCCCCGGCGAGTACGGGCGGCTGTACCTCGACGTCGAGGAGGCGACCGCGCACGTGGTGGCGTGCACGCGGGCGGGCCTGCAGGCCGGGTTCCACTGCATCGGCGACGAGGCGGTCCGCACCGGCGTGACGGCCGTGGCCGAGGCGGTCCGCCAGTGCGGCCTGGCGGAGGTGGTGGCCTGCCGCCACCGGCTCGAACACGTGGAGATGCCGGACCCGGACCTGGTGGCGGAGATGGCGCGCCTGGGCATCGCCGCGAGCGTGCAGCCGGGTTTCGACGCGGCGTGGGGCGGGCCTGATGGCATGTACGCGCAACGGCTCGATGCGCAGCGGGCAGGAACGCTCAACCCGTTCGCGAGCATGGCCAGGGCCGGAGTGCTGCTGGCGTTCGGATCCGACTCTCCGGTGACGCCGCTGGCCGGCTGGGAGACGGTTCGTGCGGCGGCCCAGCACCACGTCCGCGAGCACCGCATCAGCGCGCGCGGAGCCTTCTCCGCCGCGACCCGCGGCGGCTGGCGTGCGGCACGGATCGAGAACGCCGGCGTGCTGGCTCCCGGCATGCTGGCGTCGTTCGCGGTCTGGGAGGTGCCGGGGGAGCTGGTGGTCCAGGCGGCGGACGAGCGGATCGCGGCGTGGTCGACGGACCCGCGGTCGGGCGTTCCGGGCCTGCCGGACCTCTCGCCGGGGGTGCCGCTGCCGCGGTGCCGCTGGACCGTCGTCCGGGGACGTACGGTTTGGGTCGAGTGAGGGGAGCGACACGCCGACGAACGACACCGTTTCATGATCGATTCTGAGCAAGAAAGGCCACGTTGACCTGCAAAGATATCGAGTCTCCGCAGGTCGCCGCGCAGCTTGACACTCTCGGTGTCCGTGCAGCAAAGTCGCGATAGTCCACCAGCGGACGAACCGCTCGGGTCGGTGACCTGGGTGGGTGCTGCGACCGGGGTCGAGGGGCGGTTTCCCGACGGGAAGCCGGGCATCCTTCGTGAGCCAGGCCCACGCTCGCGCGCCTCGCCTGCGCGCCACCCGCTGCGGCACGGGGTGAGACGAGGTCGGGCCCGGCCCGCCCAGTAGACAACGGTCCGCGAGTCGCATCCAGCGGCGCCCGCGGACCGGTCCGAAGGGCGGCCGGGCTGCGTCCCTCGGACGCTTCCCGGCCAATCGCGACATCACGGGCACTCCAGCGCCGGGGCCGACGTTGTACGGTCATCCGATCGGCGTCACACTTGAGGTTCCACGCTCGGGCGAGCCACTCGCCGACAGGCGGGTGAGGGCAGGGTGTGAGCCGGTCAGCGGCCGCGTCATCGGGAGTCGGACGGAGTTCCACACGTGAGTCACCTAGCGCGCGGTATCGGGGCGGCGGTCCTCGGTGCCGCGCTGATCACCGCGTTCCCGCCGTTCGACCTGTGGTTCCTGGCCGCACCGGTCGTGGCGGCGTTCGCGCTGCTGGTCCGCGAACAGACGTTGAAACGCTCGGCCCTGCTCGGGTTCCTGTTCGGGCTGGGCTTCTTCGTGCCGATGTTGCACTGGACCGGCATGGAGACCGGCCCGATCCCGTGGCTGATCCTCGGCGTGTTCGAGGCACTGTTCTTCATCCCGCTGGCCGTCGGGGTCACCGCCGTCCAGCGGGTTCCCGGCTGGCCGGTGTGGACCGCGGCGGTCTGGGTGGCCGACGAGGCCGTCCGCGGCCGGATCCCGTACGGCGGCTTCACCTGGGGCAAGCTGGCGTTCTCCCAGGCCGAGAGCTCGATGCTGAGCGTCGCGTCGCTGGCGGGCTCACCCGGGCTGTCGTTCGTGGTCGCACTCGCCGGCGGGCTGCTGGCGTGGGTCGTCGTCACCCGCCGGATGTGGGTCCGCGTCGGCGCCGTCGCCGCCGTCGGCGCACTGTTCACAGCGCCGCTGCTGGTGCAACCGCTCGAGGGCAACGGAGAGTCGACCACCGTCGCTGTCGTCCAGGGCAACGTCCCGGCGCCCGGCCTGGACTACAACAACCGGGCACGCGTGATCACCGGGAACCACGTCGAGGCGACCGAGCAACTCGCCGCCGACATCGACGCCGGGCGGGTAGAGCGTCCCGACGTCGTCATCTGGCCCGAGAACTCCTCGGACATCAGCCCGTTCCACGACGCCCAGACGTACGAGGCCATCGACGGCGCCGTCCAGGCGGTCGACACGCCGGTGCTGGTCAGCGCGATCGTGCCCACCGAGGACCAGCAGAACGTCAAGAACACCTCGATCCTGTGGGACCCCGAGACCGGCCCCGGCGACACCTACGTGAAGCGGCACCCGATGCCGTTCGGCGAGTACATCCCGTTCCGGAGCATCGCCGAGCGCATCACCGACGCGGTGAAGAGCCAGCCGCGCGACCATCTGCCCGGCCACGAGGTCGGCACCTTCGAGGTCGGGCCGGTGACCATCGGCAACGTCATCTGCTTCGAGGTCGCCTTCGACGGGGTCGTGCGGGACGCGGTGCGCGAGGGCGGGCAGTTCCTGACCGTACAGACCAACAACGCCACGTTCGGCTACTCCGAGATGACCGAACAGCAGCTGGCGCAGTCGCAGGTCCGCGCGTTCGAGCACGGGCGTACCGTCATCGTGTCCGCGCTGGCCGGTGTCAGCGCGATCGTCGCCCCGGACGGTGAGGTCCGCGACCGCGCGGAGCTGTTCACCCGAGACGTCATGGTCACCGAGGTGCCGCTGGTCGACGAGACGACACTGGCCACCACCATCGGCGCGTGGCCGGAGTGGGTGCTGACCGCGATCGGCGCCGGCGTCCTGGGATTCGCCCTGGTGAGCTCCCGGCGCAACTCCCGCGGCGGCGAGGACGGCGCCGAGCCCGAGGCCCCGGAGATGGCGGAAGTGAGTGCGCGATGAGTGCCGTCCTGGTCGTCGTCCCGACGTACAACGAGGCGCTGACCATCGCGAAGGCGATCGGGCGCGTGCGTACCGTCGTGCCGGAGGCGCACGTGCTCGTCGCCGACGACGCCTCCCCGGACGGTACCGGTGCGATCGCCGACGAGATGGCCGAGCTGGACGAGAACGTGCACGTTCTGCACCGGCAGGGCAAACAAGGCCTGGGCGCCGCGTACGTGGCGGGTTTCCGGTGGGGGCTCGAGCGCGGTTACGACGTCCTGGTCGAGATGGATGCGGACGGCTCGCACCAGCCGGAGCAGCTTCCCGATCTGCTGCACGCCTTGGACAACTCCGACCTGGTGCTCGGGTCGCGCTACGTCCCGGGCGGGCGGGTCGTCAACTGGCCGCTGCGGCGCGAGGTGCTGTCGAAAGCCGGCAACCTGTACGTACGCTTGGCACTGGGCACCAACCTGCGAGACGCCACCGGCGGTTACCGCGCGTTCCGTGCCACGGCGTTGCGGGAGCTGGGCCTTGACAAGGTGGCGTCGCAAGGGTACTGCTTCCAAGTCGACCTCGCGTGGCGGGCGGTCCGCGCCGGCCTGCGGGTGGTCGAGGTTCCCATCACGTTCGTCGAACGGGAGCAGGGAGAGTCGAAGATGGACGGCGCGGTCATGCGCGAGGCGCTGTGGCGCATCACCCACTGGGGCGCCGCGCACCGGATGCGCCAGCTCAGGTCGCTGACGGGCAGGCGAGCACGATGAGCGGCACCACCGGCCGCGGGCTGCGCGGCTTCGGGCCGTTCCTGGCCGCCGTCGCCGAGATCGTCGTGTTCGTCCTCGTCAGCGGCTGGATCGGCTTCGGCTGGACGCTGCTGCTGTTGTTGTCCACCAGCGTCGTGGGCTTCGCCCTGTTGCGGTTCGAGGGGTTCCGCGCCTGGACGTCGTTACGTCAGGCGGCGGCCGAGGCCGCGACGGACGGCGCCGACGAGGGCGCGGGCTCCACGGCACGCATGGCCGACACCGGCGTGCGTGTGCTGGCGGGTGTGCTGCTGACGTTGCCGGGGTTCGTCACCGATCTGTTCGCCGTGGTCCTGCTGATCCCGCCGGTGCGGCGCAGCACCGGGCGGCGGCTGTCTGCCGCGGCGTTCCGGACGTTCCCGGCCGGCGGCGCCCGGCCGGGCGCCGCCGGCCGGGGCCAGCGCGGTCCTCAGCAGGGCCCGGTGGTCATCGAGGGCGAGGTCGTCGACGACCCGGACGCCTCGGACGGCCGCTCGTAGACCGCATCCATGCGGGGGTGTGCGCCGCACAGACGAGTGCCGCACCCGACTCCCGTCGACGGGTGCGGCACTCGGGTGTGGTGGCCGGGTGTCGCCGGCCGAGACCTCGAGTCGGTCAGGCGGACTTCTTCCGTCCGCCGGAACGGTCCGCCAGGTGCGCGGCGCCGGGGATGAGACCGGAACGGAGCAGTTCGAGCCGCTCGTCCAGCAACGCTTCGAGCTCGTCGACCGAGCGGCGCTCGAGCAGCATGTCCCAGTGTGTACGCGCCGGCTTCAGCGGAGCGTCGTCCGGGCGGTCGGAGGCGACACGCAGCGACTCGGCGCCGCAACGCGGGCAGTCCCACAGCGCGGGCACCTCGGCCTCGGTCGAGAAAGTCACCTCGAACCGGTGGCCGGCCGTGCAGCTGTACCCCACGGACTGGCGCTCGGCGAACTCGACGCCGCGCTCGTCCTCGTAGCTCGGAGCGCCGAGGCGCGAGCCGCGCAGGGTGGAACGCTCGGACATGTGTGAAACCCTTCCGGGGCAACCAGCCCCTGGGACGAGACGACGGTCATGGCCACGTCGTGCCCCGTACCCAGAACACAACGACACGATGACAACGGACGGGCCGAGAGTAATGTTCCGTGTTCGCTGTGATAATGCAATCCGAACCGGGTGATGTTGCTCACTCGGTCCGGGCATCGCCGGCCGGGCGCCGCCTCAGGAGGACACTCGGCCGCGGAGCACGGTAGGCAGTTCGTTGCCTGCCGCCATGATCCCACGCCGGAGGTCGACTCTGGCCAGGAGGGCGAAACCGGCGACGAAAAACACGATGAGCACCAGGATCGCCGAGCGGTAGGAGTCGGTCAGCTGGTAGGCGACGCCGAAGGCCAGAGTGCCGAACCAGCTCGTCCCGCGCTCCGCGGCCTGGTAGAGGCTGAAGTACTCGGCTTCGTTGCCCCGCGGCACCAGCAGGCTGAACAGCGAGCGCGACAGCGCCTGGCTGCCGCCGAGGACGACGCCGATGCCCACGGCGAGCGCGAGAAACGGAACGATCTCGCCGGTGGGCAGGAAGTACCCGCAGGAGACGACGAAGGTCCACACCACCAGGCTGAACAACACCATGACCTTGCTGCCGAACCGCTCGGCGAGGCGGCCGAACAACAGTGCGCCGCCGAAAGCGATGAACTGCACCATGAGAATCGCCACGATGAGCACGTCCTCGGCGAGGCCCAGCTCGCGGTTGCCGTAGATCGAGGCGGCGTAGACGACCGTCTGGACGCCGTCGTTGTACAGCAGGTACGCGACCAGGAACAGCAGGGTCTGCGGATAGCCGCGGGCGTGCCGCAGCGTCGTGGTCAGCTGGCTGAACGCCTGCCTGGCCAGGCCCGCGGGTCCGTGTCCGCCGTCGACGGGCACCGCCGCGGTGACCGGCCGGTCGCGCAGGCCGCGGAACGGGACAAAGGTCCACAACGCCCACCACACGCCCGCGGACAGCAGGCTGACGCGTACGGTGTCCGCGCGTTCGAGGCCGAACGGCTCGAGCGTGACCAGCGCGAGGTTCGCGGCCAGCAGGATGCCTCCGCCGAGGTACCCGAATGCCCAGCCACGGCTGGAGACGCGGTCGCGCTCGTCCTCGTGCGCGATCTGGACCAGCACGGCGTCGTACACGACCAGCGACGAGCCGAGACAGACCGACGCGACCACGAGCAGCCCGACCCCGAGCGCCCAGTTGGCGCCGGTCACGAAGAACATCGACGCCGCGGCCGCCGCGCCGGTCCAGGCGAACCCGGCCAGCATGTGCCGCTTGCGCGAGGTGCGATCGGCGAGGGCGCCGACCAGTGGCAGCAACAGCGCCGACAGCAGGGTCGCGGCGGTCACGGCGTACGCGGCGACCGAGCCCGCCGCGATCGGGACGCCCAGCACCGACAGGTCGGCGTGACAAGGGTCCTGCGGAGTGCCGGCCTCGCCGCAGGCCGCGGTCTCGGCGACCGCCGTCAGGTACGGCCCGAACAGGACGGTCGCCGTGGTGGTGACGAACGCCGAGTTGGCCCAGTCGTAGAAGTACCAGCTGCGGTGCTCCCGGGCGCGTGCTGCGGGGTCGGCGAGCGGTCCGGGCGGTGCCAGGGTGTCGGTCACGCGCGGACCGTACCGGCTCCGGGTGACACGACGGTGACGCGCCGCCGAGCAGCGGTGAGTGGTGACGTGAGTGGTGGCATGGTGCCCGGGCACATTACCCTCACTCGAGCCGATGAATCCGGCCACCGCGGGGGGACGGTGCCGGATGGCGGTGGTGACGACGACACGGAGGAGAGACGACGGTGGCGGTTCGCGAGATCCGGCTGTACGGGGACCCGGTGCTGCGCACGGTGGCCGACCCGGTCAAGGAGTTCGACGCGCAGGCCCGGGCGCTGGCGCAGGACCTTCTGGACACCCTGGACCAGCCGGGACGCGCCGGAGTGGCCGCGCCGCAGATCGGCGTGCCGGTGCGCGCGTTCTCGTACGGTCTCGAGGGAAAGCGCGGCGTGCTGTTCAACCCCGTGGTGGTGGCCACCGAAGGCGAGCAGTCCGGGGAGGAGGGATGCCTGTCGGTGCCCGGACTGTGGTACCCGACGAACCGCGCGGCGTTCGCGGTGGCCGAAGGGTTCGACGCGGACGGTGAGCCGGTGCGCCTGGAAGGCGAGAACGAGCTGGCGCGGTGTATCCAGCACGAGGTGGACCACCTGGACGGCATCGTCTACGTGCACCGTCTGGAGCCGTCGACGCGGCGCGGCGCGATGCGCGAGATCCGGCGCAGCGCCTGGTTCTCGACCTGACCGGACGGTGTACGCACGTGCGGGCCGGATGCACGGGCGGGCGGCTGGACCGGCGAACCCGTGGGGTGGCTGCCGCGCCTGTGCGGCGGGCGGGCACGTCAGGCCGCCTCACTGCTGCCCGGGCGGACGTGCCGGACGCCTGAAGGCGTGGCGAGGTAGACGCCGTGGCAGCTCAGCCGGGCGGTTCCGGCGCATCCGGTGAACGCGTCGTACCAGCCGAGGTCACCACCGCCGACCTGGGTGGTGCCGCGGCGGGCGATGACCAGCGCGACGCCGTCGACGTCGATGTCCTCTCGCAGCCGGCGCAGGAACGGCGCGAGAATGCGGACCCGTTCGTCCTGCGGCGGGTCGGCGGGCAGGTCGTCGACCGCCACGGCCATGATCACCCTGGAGTCGGCGTCGCCGAGCAGCACGAGCAGGGAGTCCGGTGGCAGCTCGCCGTGTTCGGCGAGGATCTCGAGGTTGGCGTGGACCGCGGCCTCGTCGTCGAGGCGGAATGTGATCGTCATGTGGTGAGCGTGGGCGAGCGGTCCTGTGGATCACCAGGTGCGATCCACAGGCGGTCCGTGGTATGAACCGCGGGCTCGCGCGCCCCTGGACCGCGTCGGCCGAACCGCGTCGGCCGGAGGGTTTCAGCCGGGCCACGCGCCGCGCCCGAGCAGCACCTCTCGCAGCACGTCGGCACGGTCGGTGATGATGCCGTCGACACCGGTGTCCAGCAGCCGGTGAATCCGTGCGGCGTCGTTGACGGTCCACACGTGCACCTGCCGCCCCGCGGCGTGCGCCAGCGCGACCGTGCCGGCGTTCACCACGTCGACGCTGCGGAACCGCTCGGGAACCTGCAGGCAGTCGACGGTGCGCAGGCAGGCACGTGCCGCGGCGGACGCCCGCAGCGCCGCCGCGACGCGGAACAGCGCGACGGCGCCCATGCCCGGCGAGGTGGCGACCGGCGCGGACAGCCGCCGCAGCAGCGCGCGCCGGCGCACGTCGGAGAACGACGCCACGCACACCCGCTCGTGGGCTCGGGTGCGCTCGACGGCCGTCGCGAGCGGCGCCACGGCCGCCTGCGACTTGACGTCGATGTTCACCCGCAGCGACGGCCAGGTGCCGAGCAGCTCCTCGACCGTCGGGATCGGCTCGCGGCCGCCGATCAGCGCGCCGCGCACCCGGCTCCACGGCTGCCCTTCGACGTTTCCGGACCGGTCCGTGACGCGGTCCAGCGTCGCGTCGTGGAACGCGAGTCCGACGCCGTCGGAGGTGGCACGCACGTCCGTCTCGACGTAGGAGTACCCCAGGTCGACGGCAGCGGCGAAGGCCGCCATGCTGTTCTCCAGCCCATCGGTCGAGAAGCCGCGGTGCGCCATGGCCAGCGGGCCGGGGTGGTCGAGGTACGGGTGAACCGGCCGGGACGACACCCGCCCAGGCTACGGCGCCGCCCGGTCCGGCGACGCCCCGGAGGCCCGGTCTCGGGCCGACCGTGCACGGCGAGACGATCCCCGCACGATCAGCTGCGGAGCCATGAGCACCTCGCGCGCGATCCCGGCGGTGGCCTCGAGTTGATCGATGAGCAGTTCCGCTGCGCGCCGTCCGAGATCGTACGTCGGCTGCTCCACGACGGTCAGGCCGCCGCCGACGAAGGGCGCCAACGGTAGATCGTCGAAACACGCCACGAGCAGGTCGTCGGGCACACGGACGCCGAGCCCGTCGAGGACGGGCAGCGCCCGGCTGGTCAGCTGGTTGTTGCTGATGAACAATGCATCCGGCGGGTCGGTGCCGAGCATGGCCGCGCGCAGGGACTCCGCGGCCCCGGCGCTGTGCGTGCCGGCTCGCAGGATCAGTTCCTCGTCGACCGGCAGCCCGGCGCTCTTCAGCGCGGACTCGTACCCTTTCAGCCGCTCCCGGTGCGGGGTGACGCGCTCGTCTCCGAGGAGTACGGCGATGCGGCGGGCGCCCTGCTCGGCCAGGTGTCTGGTGGCTTGCCGGGCGCCGTGCTGGTTGTCCACCAGGACCGTGTCCACTGTCGAGGTCCGCAACCGCCGATCGACGGCCACCACCGGCACGCCGGCCTCGACCGCGGCGGCGACGCTGGTCCGGTCTTCGTGCTCGGGCGTGAGTAGCAACCCGGCGACGCGTTCGGCGGTGAGGACGTCGATGTAGTGACGTTCCTTGTCCAGGTCCTCGTCGGAGTTGCACAGCACCAGCGAGTAGCCGTACGCGTGAGCGACGTCCTCCACCGCGCGCACGGTGTCGGTGAAGAACGGGTTGCGGATGTCGGAGATCAGTAGGCCCCACACCATCGAGGACTGCCGACGCAGCCCGCGTGCCAGCCGGTTGGGGCGGTACCCCGTGGCTCCGATCGCCGCCTCGACCCGCTGTTTGACGTCTTCGGTCACTCCGGCGGTGCCGGAGATCACACGTGAGACCGTGGCCGTGGAGACGCCGGCGCGGAGTGCGACATCCTTCATCGTGGTCACTGGGTCACCCTCTGCAGCGTTCGGCGTCGTGGCTGATCAACCGGCACGGAGACGTCGTAGGGAGCCATCTTCGGAGGCGCCGGGCGGCGACGACGGTGCTGGTGGCCGCCGGCCACCCACAGCGTAGCGATCTTCGGCGACCTCGGGGCGGTACAGGTCCACAGCACCTCCTGAGTGAGCCGTCCGCGACTGTAATCGATTTATTCGAATATACATGACTCCTGCCAACCTTCCTGCTCGAAGCGTGGTTCGTTGGTTGACCGCGGACATCGACGGTCCTAATCTGTCCGAAATCGATATCAGAGCACGGTTCGGTGTTGAGGGAGTCCGATGGGTCGTTGGGCTGAGAACTCGTTCTGGTCGGACCTGGTCGAACGGCTGGCCGCGCAGGACACGACGACGAACCGACAGCGAGCGACCTACGACGACGCGGCCGGTGGCTGGCGGCAGCGTCGGTCGGCGGACAAGGCCTGCATGCCGGTGCTGCTGCAGGGACGCCGGCTGGTGGCGGATGTGACCGACCGCGGACTGTCGCTGTTGCCGATCGGCCTCGCGGGGCGGTTCGACGTCGAGGTCGGTTTCCGGGTCGATGGGCGGAGCACGAGCGACGATGCGCTCGCCTTGATCGCCCGGCCGGGCGAGAGCGTGCTCGAGGGGCACGGATGGGCGGTGCACACGCGCGTCGCGCCCGAGGCCGCGGTGGTCGTCGTCGTGCTGCGGCTGACGAGTAGCGTGGCGGTCACGCCGTACGTGCGCTGGGTTCCGGGCACGCGACGCGGGCTGTTCCTGCGGCCGGCGGATTTCGAGCAGGACCGGGAGATCGAGCGGAACAACTCCAGCATCCCCGACCCGCCGGCCGCGGTCGACGAGCCGGCGGCGGGGCTGGCCGTGCTCGGGTGGGACGGACCGGAACGCGAGCAGCGGTTGTGCGGCACGACCATGCTTGCGAGCCGGCACTACCCGCCGGACGCGGTACACCAGCTGGAGCTGGCGGCCGTGACCGGCACCGAGGTGCGGATCGCGCTGGGTGTGGGGCCCGCACCCGATCTGGTGCCCTCGATGCCGGGCGAAACCGAGCTGGCCCACTGGGAACGGGTCGCCGGACGGCTCTCGGTCGACGTAGCGGACCCGGACATCAGCCGCCAGACTCGCCACAGCGTGCACAACAGCCTGTTCTCGCGCTCGACCACCACCGGAGGGCGCGAGATCTTCGTGCACGGGCGACGAGACCGCGGGTACGCACAGGCGTCACACCTGCACCAGAGCTACCAGATGCACCTGCCCGCTCTGGCGGCCGGCGAGGGGGCGAGCGTGCGCTCGGAGCTGCTCGCCTATGCGGAGCTGCAACGTGACGACGGATGGATCGAGGCGGCGCCGCGGCCGGCGAGCGGATGGTCGCGGTATGTCGGGCGCTACACCGATGCGCATCTGCTGCTCGCGATTCGACGCTACCTGTCATGGACCGGTGATGTGCGCCTGCTGGACGAGAAGGTCGAGAGCACGTTCGACCCGGTGTCGCGCCGGATGGCCGAACGTGTCGAGCGTGCGGCCACGGACCTGCTGGAAAGCCGGGTCAGGTCGGTGCTGCCCCCGTGCGGCTGGGCGGACGCGTGGAACCCGCGAGTACTGGCGCAGGGGCAGATCTCCGCGGCCGCGGTGCTCGCCCTGCGGGCCTGGTCGCAGGTGTGCGGGCACCTCGGCGACGAGCCGGCTGCGCGCAGGTGGGCCGGCGCCGCGGCCGAGCTCGCAGAGGCGACACGGAACGCGTTCTACGACCCTGCGACCGGTCTCGTCGCAGAGCATCTGTTCGCCGACGGCGTCACCGGCGGTGCGCCGGACGACTTCTGGTCGCCGACGCAGATCTGGGCCGCGCTGGCGGGAATCGTGCCGGATCGGCGCGGTCTCGATCACGTGCGGGAGGCGTGCCTGGGCCACGGGCTAGCGGTCGTCCCGGAGACGGCCTTCGAGCACGAGTACGTCGCCGCCTCCACGGATTCCACCGACTCGCTGCCCGTCGAGAGCACCGCCACCTGGCTGCTCGCGCGCTGGCCCGAGCTGACCCACCTGTACGCGCTGGCTGAGATCGAGGCCGGTGACCCGGATGCCGCCCTTGCCGCGGTCGCCGGCCAATTGCCCGCCCGGCTGCACGAGCTCGACCCCGCGTGCGCCCCTTACTACTACGCCGAGAAGTACCTGCATCCGGGTACGCGGCCGTGGCTGTGCACGTGGGCCGGTGACCCGTCCCTGATCGAGGTCGTGCTGACCGGCTTCCTCGGTGTTCAGCCGACGCTGGACGGGCTGCGTGTGCAGCCGTCGCTGCCGGCTGGTTGGCGGGGCACGACGATGTCCGCCCGCTTCGTGTGGCGGTCGAGGCCGTACGAGCTGACGTACGTGCCCGGGCTCGATCCTGGCACGTTGCTTGTCGACGGCGTGCCTCAGGCGGCCGGAACTGTGATCGAGCCGCCCCCGGAACCGGAACGCACCGTCGGCAGCCTGCTGACAGGAACGTAACGCCCGCCCCGACGGAGGAGCAGATGAGCCAGCTTCGTTCGCCCGTGCGCAGCATCGTCGCAATCGCCGTCACCGCAGGTCTCGCCGTCGCCATGCTCGTTCTCGGCGGGCCCGGATCGATGAACCGAACCGTGCCGGAAGCCGCCGCCGCGAGCGGCACGTTCTACAACCCGGTGGCCGACGTCTACGACCCCACGATCGTCACCCACGACGGTGACTACTACCTGATCGGCACCTCGGAGACCCGGCACCTGCAGATCCGGACGTCGTCGACGGTGGCCGGCCTGCGTGCGGCCGAGCCGGTCACCGTCTGGTCCGGGCCCTCGTCGGGCATTGGCTGCTGCCTGCTGTGGTCACCGGTGCTGCAGAAGGTGCAGGGGACGTGGTACATCTACCTGTCCGTCACGGACGCCGCATCGCCCGGAGCGGTCACCGAAGCCGCCGTGTACGCGTTGCAGAGCACCACAGGGGACCCGCTCGGCCCGTACACGCTGAAGGACACGCTCAAGACCTGGGAGCAGGGACAGGATCCCGGCCCGTGGGAGAAGGGCATCGTCGGGCCCAGCGTGACCGAGATGCCCGACGGGCGGCTGTTCTTCACGTCCACCACGTTCGGTTTTTACGTCCAGCCGATGTCCAACCCCTGGACGCTCGAGCCGGGCTCGTCGATGGTCACGATCGACGACGGTTCGCCGGACCACGCATGGGAAGGCGGAACGTCGGAGATCGCGCGCCCGTTCGTGCACACCCAGAACGGGCAGACCAAGGTCTTCGTCCCGTACTCGTCGGAGAACCACGTCACACACCGGACGAACGGTGGACCGTGTTGGAGCTGGTGCGTCGGCATGTTCACGAACACGGACGGCAACCTGCTCGATCCGGCGTCGTGGGAGAAGTCCGCGCAGCCGGAGTTCGCCGGTGGCCCCGACAGCGGCCTGTACCGCGTGCTCGCCGTGGGCACGTTCAGCTCGCCGGACGGCAGCGAGAACTGGATGGTCTACAACGCCAGCGACTCGCCGGGAACGGACTTCGGCGAGCGCGACACGTTCATCCAGCCGTTCAGCTACGACGCGGACGGCGAGCCCGACTTCGGCAGTCCGGTTCCCGTGCACGAGGCGATCCCCGTTCCCTCCGGCGAAAGCGGCTCGCCGCCACCGGTGGTTCCCGGCTCGACGCTCGCGGACGAGGACTTCACCTCCGGGGCGGGCAAATGGGACGTGCTCACTGGTAGTTGGGCACCGTGCTCGGGGGAGTACTGCTCCACCGGCACCGGCGACAACCTCACCGTCATCGGTGAGCCGCGGTGGGCGGACTACACGATTCAGGCCAAGGTGACGGCCGACAACGCACCGAACGGCAGCGGCGTCAACGTCGTGGCCCGTGCCGAGTCGGCGTCGGCGCTGTACAACCTGGAACTGCTCAAGGACGCTTCCGGCACCCTGAAGTGGGTGATCGCGCGGAACCGCTCGGGCAGTTGGCAGGTGCTGGACTCCGGCCCATACCAGTGGAGCCCCGGCACGACGTACTGGTTGCGTCTCGACGTCAACGCCGGCAAGCTCACCGGCCTGATCTCCACCGACGGGACCGATTTCCGGCAGCTGGGCGTCGTCCGTCTCGCGGGCATGACCGAGCGCGCCGGCGACGGGGACTTCGGCCGTGCCGGTCTGCGCACCTGGGGCGGGCTGACCGCGAGTTTCGACGACGTCACGGTGAGGGCCAACCGGCCGAGCTGGGGCTTCTACAGCGGCCGAGGCTGGCCCGGGCTGACCGTCGACGCCGGAGCTTCACACGCGCGCGACTTCTGCGTGAACGATTACAACGAGTACTGCCTGGGCGGCGAGGTGAACTCGACGACCTCGAGCATCTCGACGTCGGGCGTCGCCGGCGCGTTACCCGCGTCGTACTACCAGACCGAACGGTGGGGCGACACACTCGTGCCGAAGTACCCGGGTGACGACGGTAGTTTCCGGTACGTCGTGCCGTCGCTGCAGCCTGGTGCGAGTTACACCGTCCGGCTGCACTTCGCCGAGATCCATTTCACCGAGCCGGGACAACGGACCTTCGACGTGGCCGTCAACGGCACCGTGGTGCTCGACGAACTGGACAAGGTCGCCGCGGCCGGGGGCTCGTACCGGGCACTGGTCCGCGAGTTCACGGCGACGGCCGACGAGCACGGGCACATCATGCTCGAGTTCCTCCCCGGGACGAGGGCCGACGTCGCCGATCACAATCCGACCGTCAGCGCCATCGAGGTCGCTACACCCTGATCCGACCGTCCGCGCGGCGACAGATCTCGGCTATCTCGTCGCGGTACTCGGCCAGCGTGCGCTCGGCGAAGCTCACCTGGGCGATGTGGCCGGGCAACGGGTGCTGCGCTGGCCTGGGCCGGAAGCCCTGCTCGTGCACTCCGGTGCTGCCGGGACCGGGTGCGCCTTCGGCCAGGTGTCCGGTCGTGCGCGCGTATCGCGTCAGTGTCCGCGGAGCACGGAAATCCCTGCTCCAGCCGAGCCACTGCTGGCTCAGCGGGAACAACGCGAGCATCGCGTCCCACCAGCCTTCGGCCGCGAGCAGCAGGTTGGGATGCCGTCGCCGCAACGTGGCGGCCAGCGTCCGGAAACCGCTGAACAGCGGGTGCCTGGGGTCGTTGAACCAGAATCCGGCGGTGTCGAGGAACGCTGCATCGACGCCGAACTCGGTGACGATCGCGCTGATCGAATCGGTCAGGTGCCGGCCGAATCCCGGTTCTCCCGGGTTGAGAAAGACCTGGTCCCCTTCGCCGAACCGGTCGCCGTCCCAGTCGGGACGGTTCACCAGATCGACGTAGCGGTTCGTGTCGTTGCGGATCGCGGCCTCGTGCCACTGGGCGTACCGCGACACGTTCGCGCCGTGCGCGCCGAACATCGGCATCAGGTGGAAGCCGAGCCCGTGGGCCGTCTCGACGAGCCGGGCGAATCCGGTGTCCCCGCCCAGGTCCGGTCCCGGGCGGTAGTGCGGGTACGAGTGGTAGTAGCGCCCCTCCCAGCCGGGCAGGTAGGCGAGCACACGGCTCGGATCCACATGGTCCGCGACGAACTTCAGGGCGTGGGCCATCTGGTCGAACGTGTTGAAGATGTGCCCGGTCCAGTGCTGGCCGTGCAGTGCGACCACGAGCGCGACGTCGTCCAGCCAGTCCGGCGTGTCGACGCGCTCCTCCCACGCGACGAGTCCGTGCGCGGACTCCACGAACCGCAAGTGATCGTCGAGAGCAGCGTCGAGGCCGGCGGTGTCGTCGGTGAACGTGACCTGGACCGGGGGCGCCTGGTAGCGCTGGGTGCGTTCGTGTGCGGGCGCGGCGAGCACGACCTCGGTGATCGGTTCGCCGGCGTAGGGAGGTTCGCTGACGTGCAGCGCGGTCGCATGGACGCCGGGATCACGCACGCTCAGCGCGACCGAGTCCGGGCCCTCGCCGGCGGCGGCCCACCGGGTGGCCCATTCCGGCCCGGGGTAGGTCCACTGGAAGCGCCCGACGGTGGTCGCGCCACGGGGCGTGGTGGGCGACCACCATCCCGCCTGCAGCGCTGTACGCGGGAGTCCGCGCAGGAGCAGCTTGACGGACTTGATCGATTCCGGATGACTCGCGTTCACCTGGAAGGTCAGCGTCCTGGCGTCGCGCCGCACGACGACGTCGACCTCCCCGGCCGCGCCCGTCACCTGCTGGCCCAGCCTGGCGTAGCGACCGGCACACATCCGTACGGTCCGTTCGTCGGGGGTGCTCACCTCGGCGCTGTCCGGGTCGACACCGTGTCCGTTGTCGTGGGTGAAGACCTGCACCGCCCAGCGTGCCGGACCGCCGCCGGGTACCGGGAAGTACGGATCGCACGGGTCGAAGCTGAGATCCGCCGTTGGTGTCGTCACGATGCGCCTTTCTGTGGACGGTCGCGGCGGCCGGCCGCAACGAGGACACGTCACCGGGGTTCGCGTCGTTGCCGAAGGTGACTACTGCGTACGGAGGTGGCGAGTGCGCTACTCCTTGACCGAGCCGGCAGTCGCCCCTGCCTGGTAGTGACGCTGCAGCAGGAAGAAGATCGCCATGCAGGGCAGGACCGTCAGGACCACGCCCGCCTGCAGCGCCCCCCATTCGACGGTCCCGAACTGGTTGGAAAGGACCAGGCTGAGTTGCACCGGAACGGTGAACCGTTCAGCGTCGCTGACCATCACCAGTGCCGCGAGCAGCTCGTTCCACGAGAACAGGAATGTGAACAGTACGACGGTGAGGATTCCGGGGACCGCGCTGGGCAGCAGGACCCGCACGAGTGCCCGCAGGGTGCCGCAGCCGTCGAGCATCGCTGCCTCGTCCAGCGTGTGCGGCAACTCGTCGAAGCTGTTGCGCATCACGAACACGGCGAACGGCAGCTGCCAGGTCGCGTAGACCAGGGCCAGCCCGAGCATGCTGTTGGTCAACTGAAGCTCGGTGAGCAGCTGATACAGCGGAATCAGGATCGACTGGAACGGGATCATGAACGTCAACAGGATGAACGCGAAAACGATCCCGCGACCCGGGAAGCGGAACCGGGAGAACCCGTAGCCGGCCAGTGTGCTGAGCACCACAGTGAACACGATCGCCAGCCCGGTGGCGATCGCGCTGTTCAGCAGGGCGCCGTAGATCCCGGTCGCGCCGATCTCGCCCATCCGGGCGTAGTTCTCGGTGGAGAACTGCTCGGGGAACCACGTCGGCGGGGACGCGGCCGCCTGCTCCTCCGTCTTCACCGAGCTGACGAACGCCCAGTACAACGGGAAGACGAACACCGCCGCCAGCGCGATGGCCCCGGCATACCAGAGCAGCCGGTGCGACCCTCGTCCGGGACGCCTCGCGGGCCCGTCGTCGTGCGAGACCGCGACGGATCGTGGTTCGGTCGTGGTCGGGGTCGTCGTCATGTTCGCCGCCTGAAGATCGCGAGTTGGGCGAAACTCACCAGCGCCAGGACGACGAGCAGCATCATCGCCAGCGCCGAGCCGTAGCCGAGTTTCTGGTACTCGAACGCGTTGAGGAAGACGTTGTACACAGCGGTGACCGTCTCGCCGTTCGGTCCGCCGCCAGTCATGGCGTAGAACTGGTCGAACGCCAGCATGTTCAGCGCGACGTTCAGCACCATGACCAGTGCGAAGTTGTTGCGTAGCAGCGGGATCGTCAGATGCCGCACCGTCTGCCGGCCGTTCGCGCCGTCGACGCGGAACGCTTCGTACAGCTCGTTCGGGATCGCCTGCATGCCGATAAGGAAGATCACCATGCCGAACCCGGCGCTCTTCCACACGCTCATCGCGACGATCGCCCAGAACGACGTGTCGACGTCGGCCAGCCACTGCACTGGCGCATCCACGATCCCCAGCCGCAGCAGAACGTCGTTGACGACGCCGACACGCCCGTCGAGCAGGTAGAACCACAGGAACCCGGCTGCCGCGTAGCCGACGGTCACGGGGAGGAAGTAGGCGGTACGCAGCAGTCCTACACCGCGACGCGGGGTGCGCACGATCAGAGCCAGACCGAACGAGACGATCACGCCGATCAGTGTCACCGCGGCCATGAACTGCACCGTGAACAGCAATGTCGACCAAAACGCGGGGTCGTTCCACGCGGTGCGGTAATTGTCCATGCCGATGAACGTGGAATCGCCGTACAGCGGCCAGTCGTGAAGGCTGGTCCACATCGTGCCCAGCAGCGGTGTGGTGAAGAACACCAGCGTCATCGCCAGCGCCGGCATCACGTACCACAGGCCCCGGCGGTTGCGGCGGGTGACGATGCCCGCTCGGCGCCTGGACGAAACTGCGTCGACCATCCGGTTCAGCCCTGGTCGAGCAATCGCTGGAACTCTTCCTCGGCCGAGGGCAGCACCGACTCCGGGTCGGCGCCACCGAAGACGATCTCCTGGAAGGCTGAGTTGAACGGCCCGGTCGGAGCGTCGATCTCGGCCGAGTTCGGGTGGTACACCGGGAGCCGGCCGGCCTGCAGCGCACGGTTGTGCGCGACGACCTTCGGGTTCTCGGTGGCGTACTCGTTCTCGATCAGGTCCGAACGCGCGACCAGCTTGCCGTTCTTCGCGTAGACGTCGACCTGCGCCGCATCCGTCAGCGACCACTTCACGAACTCCCACGCCGCATCCGGGTGTTCGGCCCCGGACGGGATCGCGATGACGTCTCCGCCGGTGAACGACGACTCGCCGCCGTCCTTGCCCGGCAGCGTCGCGACCCCGTAGTCGACGTCCGGGAAGTTCTCGCTCATCTGGCTGATGGCGAACGCGCCGAGTCCGATCATGCCGATGTTGCCCGAGCCGAACGACGACACCCAGTTGGCGCCGGTGTCGGTCTCAGCCTGGTCCGGCACCGCACCGGACTCCCAGAGGTCGCGGTACAGGCGCAGCGCGTCGGCGACGGCCGGGTCGGTCAGGGTGGCGGTGGTGCCGTCCTCGCTCACGAAGTCGCCGCCGCTGGCCCAGACCAGCGGCGAGAACGTGTAATCGTTGCAGCCGACACACTGCCCGGAGAAGTAGAACCCGTACGTGTCGTCGCCGAGCGCGGAGATCTTCTCGGCGTACTCCTTGAGCTCGGCGAAGCTGCGCGGTGGCTTCTCCGGATCAAGGCCGGCCTGTTCGAACAGGTTCTTGTTCCAGTACAGCGTTGACGCGTCCACGTTCTCCGGCAGCGCGTAGATGTCGCCCTCATAGGTCGAGTAGTCGACGTAGCTCTGGAAGAGCGTGTCGAAGAAGGGCAGCTCTTTCGCCTGGTCGGTGATCGGGTCCAGCGCGCCGCCGCGGGCCAGTCTCGGCACGTGCACGACGTCGACGGTCACCACGTCCGGTGGTGTGCCGGCCTGCACGGCCGCGGCGAGCTTCTGGTTGTACTCGTCGTCGGGCACGGCCAGCAGCTCGATCTGCACGTCGTGAGTCTCGTTCCACGCGTCGACCAGTTGCTGGTTGATGGCTTCGTTGGCGCCGCGCGCCCAGTAGGTCAGCTCGTCGCCGCCCTGGCCACTGGTTTCGTCGCCGCCGCCGCACGCGGCGAGCAGCACGAGCGATCCGGTCGCCAACAACGTGGCCGTCAAGGTGCGCGTCGGTGCCATCGTGCTCTCCGTTCCACTCGGCCAGCTCGGTCAGCTGGAGTGCCATGTGTGAAATCGATTACGAGATTACTACCTGAAGAACCTGCTTCGTCAAGCGCGACGGCGCCGGTAACAGCGTTACAACTCGGTATCGAGCCGTGGATGATGTAATCGCTTGCTCGACGGTTGGCCTCTAAGGTCGGGCGTGTGAACACCGAACACGAGGCGGCCCCGCGGCAGGGGAGCGGGCCGCCGCCGGAGCTGGGACCGGGACCGGGGCTGACGGCGATGATGGCGCGCTGGCGGGACGGGTGGATCGCCGCACGCGGCTACCCGGGCGCTCACGGCCCGGACGGGGTGCTGGCCGTCGAGGTCGGCGAGCCGGGCCGCGCGGTCGAGCACGTCGCGGTGTCCACGACGCCGGCCGAGCACGTCCTGCTGGCGCGCCGGATCGGTGCCGGGCAGTGGCTGACGGTGCCGGCCGCCGACCGTGCGGGCACGAAGCAGGCACTGCGGGACGCCGGGCTGCACGTACGCGCTCCCGAGCGGCTGATGACCGTCGATCTCGGTGACCATCCGCGTCGCACACCGCCGGCCGGCTACGACGTCGTGAGCTCCACCACCGCCGGTGGGGTGCTGGTCGTCGAGGTCGTCACGGACGGCGAGGTCGCCGCGAAGGGGCACCTCTGCGTCGTCGGGGCCGACGCGGTGGCCGACCGGATCTTCACCCGCCCGGACCACCGCCGGCGCGGTCTCGGCTCGGTCGTGATGGGCGCGCTGAGCGCTCGCGGACTGGAGGCCGGCGCCCGCACCGGCATCCTCGTGGCCTCCGCGGACGGGTACGCGCTGTACGGCAGCCTGGGCTGGCGGGTGGCCGCCGACGTGGTGATCGCCGAGCGCCCCGAACCAGCCGGACAGGAGGCGCGAGCCGGGGACCGTCCGAGCGAGGCGATAGAGTGACGTCCGTCGCGACTGGCGCAATCGGCTCGCCGAACCGGCGCGCCGAGGTGGAACGGACCACCAGGAAGCGGACAGCCGTGACACCGCGCGCCTGGGTGTCACGGGGACTGCCAGCTATACGGAGAGGATGTGGCTCCCGCCATGACCGCCTCGGACACGACGTCTGACGCTCTACGCACGGGCGACCCCCAGGTCGCCGAGCTGATCACCGCGGAGGAGCGGCGTCAGGCGCAGACCCTGAAGCTGATCGCGTCGGAGAACTACGTGTCGGCCGCGGTCCTCGAGGCCTCCGGCACGGTGCTCACCAACAAGTACTCCGAGGGGTACACCGGCCGGCGCTACTACGAGGGCCAGCAGGTCATCGACCAGATCGAGACGCTGGCCATCGACCGTGCCAAGGCCGTGTTCGGAGTCGAGCACGCCAACGTCCAGCCGTACTCCGGTTCGCCGGCCAACCTCGCCGTTTACCTGGCCACGGTCGACCCCGGCGACACCGTCATGGGCATGTCGCTGCCGATGGGCGGGCACCTGACCCACGGCTGGAGCGTCTCGGCCACCGGCAAGTGGTTCCGCGCCGTGCACTACGACGTGCGCAAGGACACCGGACGCATCGACTTCGACCAGGTCCGCGAGACCGCGCTGGCCGAGCGGCCGAAGCTGATCTTCTGCGGCGGCACCGCCATCCCGCGCACCATCGACTTCCCCGCGTTCGCCGAGATCGCCAAGGAGGTCGGTGCGATCCTCGTGGCCGACATCGCGCACATCGCCGGCCTGGTCGCCGGCGGCGCGCACCCGTCGCCGGTCGGGCACGCGGACATCATCACCACCACCACGCACAAGACGCTGCGCGGGCCCCGGGGTGCGATGATCCTCACCGGCGAGGAGTACGCGAAGCCGATCGACAAGGCCGTCTTCCCGGGGCTGCAGGGCGGTCCGCACAACCACACCACCGCCGGTATCGCGGTGGCGCTGGGCGAGGCGGCGCGTCCGGAGTTCCGCGACTACGCGCAGCAGGTGGTGACCAACGCCGCGGTGCTGGCCGACGAGCTGAAGGGCCGCGGGTTCGACCTGGTGTCCGGAGGCACGGACAACCACCTGATCCTGATGGACCTCACCTCGAAGGGCGTCGGCGGCAAACCGGTCGCCAAGCATCTCGACAACGCCGGTCTCGAGGCGAACTACAACACCGTCCCGTTCGACCCGCGCAAGCCGTTCGACCCCTCCGGCCTGCGTCTCGGCACGGCCGCGCTGACCAGCCGGGGCATGGCCGAAGGCGAGATGCGTGAGGTCGCGCGGTGGCTGGACGAGGTCGTCACGGCCGCCGCGGGCGACGCCGACGCGCTGGAGTCCACGATCAGCCGCGTCCGCGGCGAGGTCAGCGAGCTGACCGGCCGGTTCCCGACCCCCGGTCTGGACGGCTGAGCGGCGAGCACGGCCGGCGCGGGACCGGCGGGCACCGACGCCACGGCGAACACGTGGCACCGCGGCACGGCGTGCATCTGGCGCGCCGTGCCGCGGTCGTGCCTCACGACGCGGGCTGATCGGAGAACCGCGCGGTGCGCGGGTCGCGCTCGTCGCCGAACCGACGTGTGAGGACGTCGTAGAGCTCGGGGCGGCGGGCCTTGAGCCAGCGCCGTCCGGTGGACATCGGCACCAGACCGGTGTCCAGGTCGGCGGTGACCATGGCGTCGCCGGCCGCCCACGTCTCGGTGACGATCCGTCCGTACGGGTCGATGATCATGGCGTTGCCGGTGCGGACCTCGTCGTCGTCCTGGCCGACACCGTTGCTGAAAACGACGAACATCCCGTTGTCGTGTGCCCGCGACGGCAGCCACCGCAGCAGCCACTCGCGGCCGTCGGCTCCGCGGAACCGCCGCTCGACGGCCTCCGGGTCGTCGTGCCGGCGGTGCCAGACCTCCAGCGGGATCGGTTTCATGCCGTGCGGGCTGCGCGAGGACGTGCCACCGGTCTGGTGCGGGGCCAGCAGCACGGTCGCACCGTGCAGGGCGGTGGCGCGCACGTTCTCGACGAGGTTGTTGTCGTAGCAGGTCAGCACACCCATACGGACGCCCCACGGGGTGTCCAGCACGGTGTAGCCGTCCCCGCTGGAGATGGCCGGATGCTCGAAGGCGTGCAGTTTCCGGTGACAGTGCACCGATCCGTCCGGCAGGCACACGGCGTAGGAGTTGTACAACGCGTCGCCGTCGGACTCGAGGAACCCGACTCCGGCGGCGACACCGTGCCCGCGTGCCCACTTCCGCACCGTCGACACGCACGGCCCGTTCAGCGGCTCGGCGAGCATGCGCAGGCGCTCGGCGGTGTGCCGGCGCAGATGCCAGTAGCCGAGCAAGCACATCTCGGGGAACGCGACGACCTGGACGCCGTCGGCGGCTGCCGCGCGGAGGAACTGTTCGACCCGGCCGAGGTTGAACTCCTTCTCGTCCGGTCGGTGCTCGAACTGGACGCTGGCCACCCGCAGCGTGGGCGCGGAGGAGTCGTCGGTGGTCTCGTCGGTGCTCGATTCGTGCACGTGTCGCTCCCGTCCGAAGTGCGGTCGTTGCGGAGGGCACCAGGACATCCGGTGCGCGGCGATGTGTCCAATGAATGTTGCACAGCTCGCCATAACCTGTCGGAATGGATATCCAGCAGCTCCGCGCGTTCCTCACGGTGGCGGAGGAGGGGCGTTTCGGCGTCGCCGCACGGCGTCTGTCGATCACCCAGCCCGCGTTGAGCAAACAGATCCAGGCCATGGAGCGACGGGTCGGAAGCCGCCTGGTCACCAGGGACCGGCAGGGGGCGGCGGTGACCGAGGCCGGACGGACGCTGCTGCCGGACGCCCGTGACCTGGTGGCGCGGGCCGACGCGCTCGACACTCGTATCGGCGAGATGCACCGCGGTGTCCTGGGGCGGCTGTCGGTGGGCTTCGGGCTCTCGAGCATCGACACGGCGCCGCGAGCGGTGGCCGCGTATCGCCGGCGGTACCCGGACGTGCGGGTCACGCTGGACGACATGTCGTCGGACGTGCAGCTCGGCCGGCTACGCGCCGGGGCTCTCGACGTCGGATTCGTCCGCGAGGTCGGATTCGTCCGCGAGACCGGCGACGACGCGCTCGGCTGGTGGGAGGTCGGCGCCGATCGGCTGGCTCTCGCGGCGCGAGCCGACGACGAGCCGCCAGCGGATCCGCACGGTCTGATGCTGTGGGCGCAGGCGCGGGAATGGGTGGCGTTGACCCGTGAGCGCGGCCCGGGGCTTGCGGAGCAGATCGACCGATTCCGCGAATCCGCCGGGTTCGGCCGGTTCCGGCCCGCACAGGTGGCGAACGACCTGCAGACCGTTCTCGCGCTGGTCGCCGCCGGTGCGGGTGTGGCCCTGGTTCCCGCGAGCGCGCGAACGGTCGCGTCGTCGGCCGTGCGGCTGGTTCCCGTCCACGACGAGGCGGCCGCCTGGCGCATCGGCGTGGCCTGCCGCCGTGACAACGTTCCCGCGGTCGTGACGAACTTCGTGCGAGTGGCCCTGGCGGTGGCCTGAAACGAGGTGCGGCCGGCAGCCGGCGGTGGCACGATGCCGGACATGCCAGCGCCTGCCGGTTTCGCCTACGAGGTCCGCTCCGACGGGAGTGTGGTGATCACGCACCACGGGCGGGCGGCGACGACGTTGCGTCGCGGCCGCGCCGCAGCGTTCCTCGCCGAACTCGGGGACGGCGGCGGCGACGCGCAGCAGGTCATGGCCCGCTGGACCGGCAACTACAAGCGCGGCAACGAGCGTGTCGCCCGGAACCATCCACGCAACCGCTGAACGTACGGCGCGCCCTGCCGGACGAGGTGGCCGTGCCGGGGTGAGGTCGCCCGTCTCGTCGCCATGGCAGTCGCACGATCACTCGTGTCGGGCGCGATCATGCGACGAGAAGAGCCGGACGTGCAGCGCGTCGGCGGCCGCGTCGTCCAACCCGTCGGCGTGCACGGCCGCCAGCCAGGCGGCACCGGCGGTCGCGTCCGTCGCCGTCGTGACAGTCGCGTCCGGCCAGCGCTCGGCGAGCTCGCCGCGGACCAGGCGGGCCAGCGGCGTGTCGGAGGCGAGCAGCGAGCCGGTCAGCACCACCGGTGTGGTCTCGCCGGGCGCGCGCACGGTGTCGGTGGCCCGCATCAGGTGGGCGGCCGCCTCCCGCAGGATCCGGCCGGCCTCCGGGTCGTCGTCGGCGTGCCGCGTCACCAGCGGTGCCAGCTCCGACAGCGCGACGGGCGGCCGGTCGTGCACCTTGAGCACCAGTTCGGCCACCGTCACGCGGTCCGGCGGCCAGGTCCCGGCGCCGCCGAGCTGGAACGCGAGCACGGCCTGACCGAGCGGACCCGGCGACACGCCACGGTCGAGGAAGGCCAGCGTGGATCGCACCGCCTCACGGCCGAGCCAGAATCCCGAGCCGAGGTCGCCGAGCAGCCAGCCGTGCCCGTCGACGATCCGGGTCAGCTGCCGTTGCTCGGCCCGCGCCACCAGTGCGCCGGTCCCGGACAGCAGCAGCGAGCCGTCGCGTGCGCTGGTGCCGGCCACGTAGGCGACCAGCGCATCGGACGTCACGGTGTACTCGCAGGTCAGTCCGGCCGCCCGCCAGCGCTTCGTGAGCGCCTCGGCGGTGTCGGGGACGATGAGGTTGCGGTCGCCGGCCGCGCCGATCACACCGGCGACGACGGCCGACGAGTCGACACCGCGCAGCGCCTCGTCCAGCGTGACGGAAACCGCGTCCATCGCATGGTCGAGCGAGTGCGAGGTGATGTTGGCGCCCGGGCCGCGGCCGCTGCCGTGGCGGACTCCGTCCGTACCGACGACCAGGGCTCGGGTGGATGTTCCCCCGATGTCCAGGCCGAGCACCAACCGAGCTGGCGGTGGGGTCATGGCCGTCCCTTCGGTCTCGTGGTGGATGCAGGAGTATCACGCTTGAGCAAACTCGCGCCAAACTCTTGACATCCGCCACAGGGTAGAAAGAATTCTCATCACCGTACGCCAACGGCGTGACGGCGAAACTGACGACCACGGCGCAGCCGGCGACATGTCGGGCCGCCTGGCAGCCGGACGGAGGGACGACGCGAGTGGGCGACGATACGGCACCGGCCGTGCGACCGGCGCCGGACACTGCGGGGGAGCACCAGCCGGGCGCACAGCCGTCCGGCGATGGTAGCGGCGGCACGTCCAGCGCCTCGGTGCTGACCCGGATCCGTGCCGCGCTGCCCGACCTGCCCGCGGCACTGCAGCGGGTGGGCGAGCAGGTCCTGTCCGCGCCGGCCGTGGTGGCCCGGGCCACGATTCTCGAGACGGCCGAGCGCAGCGGGACGTCCGCGGCGACGGTCACCCGGTTCTGCCGGGCGCTCGACCTGCCCGGGTACGCCGACCTGCGGCTGGCGATGGCCGAAGAGACCGGCCGGTCGTCGGCGGTCGCCGGCTGGGAGATCGACATCGGCCGCGAGATCATGCCGACCGACTCGCTGCAGGAACTGCTCAGCCTCATCACCACCGCCGACATTCGTGCCATCCAGGAGACCGCCGCCCAGATCGACCTCGGCGAGGTCGAGCGCGCGTCGAACGCGATCGCGTCCGCCGGCCGGGTCGAGGTGTACGGCATCGGCGGCAGCGCCCTGGTGGCCGGCGAGATGCAGCTGTGCCTGCACCGCATCGGCATCCCGACCTGGTCGTGGAGTGACGTGCACGTGGGCCTGACGAGTGCGGCGCTGCTGGGCCCGAGCGACGTCGCGATCGCCGTGTCACACTCCGGCGCCACCTACGAGACGGTCGAGATGCTGTCGGCGGCGGGCAGCCGCGGCGCCACGACCGTCGCGCTCACCAGCTTCCCGAACTCGGACCTCGCGGAAGTGGCGGACATCGTGCTGACGACGGCGATCCACGAGACCACCTTCCGCCCGGACGCGCTCGCGGCGCGGCATCCGCAACTGATCGTGCTCGACCTGCTCTACGTCGCCGTCGCGCAGCGGCGGTACGAGACGACAGGCGTCGCACTCAACCTGACCGCGCAGGCGGTCAGTGCCCATCGCGCGTCGGACGGCAAGAAGGAGCAGCGGTGAACGATCTGACCGGCGAGGTCAGCGCCTCGGCGTACCTCGACCACGCGCGCACGGCCATCGACCGGGTGGCCGAGACCGAGCGCGACAACATCGCGAGCGCCGCGGACGTCGTGACAGCGGCGTTGCGCGCGGGCGGCGTGGTTCAGGCGTTCGGCACGGGCCACTCGCAGGCGACAGCCATGGAGATCGCGGGGCGGGCCGGCGGGCTGATTCCCACGAACCGGATCTCGCTGCGTGATCTGGTGGCCTACGGCGGCGAGCCGGTGTCCGTGCTCACCGACCCGCATCTGGAACGCGACCCGGGCCTGGCGCAGCGGCTGTACGACGCGACACCGGTCGACCCGTCCGACGTCTTTGTCATCGCGTCGAACTCGGGCATCAACGGCAGCGTCGTCGGGCTCGCGGAGGTGGCGAAGAAGAACGGGCACCCCGTCGTCGCCATCCTGTCCCGCCGGCACAGCGCCGAGGTCGAGTCGCGGCACCCGTCCGGGCGCAAGCTGGGCGACGTCGCCGACGTGGTGCTCGACAACGGCGGCCCGTTCGGTGACGCGGTGCTGCCTCTGCCCGGTGGTGGCGCCGCCTGCGCGGTCTCGTCGCTCACCGCGGCGCTGCTCGCTCAACTGCTCACGGCGGAGGTGCTGCGCCGGATGATCGACGCCGGCGAGACGCCCCCCGTCTACCTCTCGGCGAACGTGCCCGGGGGAGATGCCCACAACGACGGCCTGCTGCAGCGGTACGCGGGCCGGATCAGGCGCGGAGGCTGACAGCCGGGCCGACCGGCCGAATCCCGCCGCCAACGCTCCCAGTACGAAGGAGTACACAGATGTCCAGCAGTATCGAACGCAGTACCGCGGGGATGTCGTCCGATCGCCGGACGTTCCTGCAGCGGATGGCGATCACCGGCGTCGCGCTCGGACCGGGCGCGGCCTTCCTCTCGTCGTGCGCCACCGGCGGAGGTGGTGACGACGAGGAAGGCGGCGGCAGCGAGCCGACCGGTGACGTCAGCGAGGACAACCCGCTCGGCATGCCCGAGGACGGCACCGTCGAGATCTACATCTTCGACGGCGGCTTCGGCGACGCGTACGCCACCGACGTCCACCAGCCGATCTTCAGTGAGAAGTGGCCGGACGTCACGATCGACCACAACGCCGCCGTCGACATCGCCGGCGAGCTGCAGGCTCGGTTCGTCGCCGGCGACCCGCCCGACTTCGTGAACAACTCCGGCGACGGGCAGCTGGACGGCGGTCAGCTGATCACCGACGGTCAGCTGCACTCGCTGGAGGAGCTGCTGGACGCGCCCAGCTGGGACGACCCGGCGACACCGGTGCGCGACACGCTGATCCCCGGCACCGTCGAGATGGGCGCGCGCGACGGCGAGATGTTCGCGCTGAACTACGCGTTCACCGTGTTCGGGCTCTGGTACAACAAGACGCTGCTGGACGAGAACGGCTGGACCGTGCCGACGACCTGGCAGCAGATGATGGATCTGTGCGCCGAGATCAAGGCGGCCGGCATCGCGCCGTGGGTGTACCAGGGCGTCACCGCGCCGCGGTACATGAACTGGCCGCTGCTGACTATGGCGGCCAAGCTCGCCGGGCCGGAGATCCTCGTCCCGATCGACAACCTGGAAGAGGGCGCCTGGGGACACGAGGCGATCCGGGAGTCCGCGGCGGCGATCCGCAGCCTGAAGGAGAACGACTACTTCCTCAAGGGCGTCGAGGGCATGGAGTTCCGCGACGCGCAGGGGCTGTGGGCGCGCGGAAAGGCGGTGTTCTGCCCGTCCGGTTCGTGGCTGGAGAACGAGGAGGCCGACGCCATCGGGGAGGACCCCACGTTCGAGATGGCGATGATGCCGCAGCCGCTGCTGTCCGAGGACGCGGTGATGCCGATCGAGACCGTGCGGGCCACGGCGGGCGAGCCGTACATCGTCCCGGCCGACGCGAAGAACCCGCGTGGGGGCATGGAGTACATGCGGGCGATGCTCTCCGTCGAGGGAGCGCGTGGGTTCACCGACACCGTCACCAGCCTGACGTCGGTGGCCGAGGCGAACCAGGGCGTCGAGATCCAGGCTCCCGGGCTGTCGTCGGCGAAGGACGCGCTGAACGCCGCCGGCGACAACGTCATCAACTGGATGTACCCGACCTGGTACCCGACGATGGAGAACCCCGGCATCGACCAGGCCACCGGTGCACTGCTGCGTGCGGACATCACCGTCGACGAATGGGTGCAGCAGTGCGAGAAGGTCGCCGCCGACATCCGCAAGGACGACTCCATCGTGAAGCAGACCCGCGAGGGATGAGGAATGTCCGCACTACGGCACGGCAAGTATCCATTCATCCTGACCTTCCTGATTCCACCGGTCGGGATCTATGCGTTGTACATGTTGTCGCCGTACGTGCAGGCGATCTACATCTCGCTGACCGAGTGGAGCGGGCTGTCGGCGAACCAGAAGTTCATCGGGTTCGACAACTACGTCGAGATGTGGAACGACGACCAGCTGCGCACCGCGTTGCGCAACAACCTGATCCTGCTGGTCGTCGTTCCCGTCCTGACGCTGGTCCTCGGGCTGTTCTTCGCGTCGATGCTGAACGTGGGCGGGCGCGGCCGGTCGCAGGCGATCACCGGGGTGCGCGGGTCGTCGATCTACAAGGTCGTCTACTTCTTCCCGCAGGTGCTGCCGCACGCGATCGTCGCGATCATGTTCGCCTACGTGTTCGCGCCGTCGAACGCCGGTGGCATCCTGAACAACATTCTCGAGGCCATCGGGCTCGGCAGCCTGACCCAGTTGTGGCTGGGTGAGCCGAAATACCTGATCTGGATCGTCGTCCTGGTGATGACGTGGGCGTTCGTCGGCTTCTACGTAGTGCTGTTCTCCGCGGCGATGCAGTCGATCCCGCGTGACATCTACGAGGCGGCGCTGCTGGACGGTTCCAGCCGGCTGACCACGTTCCGCAAGGTGACGCTGCCGCTGGTGTGGGACACCGTGCAGGTCGGCTGGGTGTACATGGCCATCCAGGCGATGGACGGCTTCGCCATCGTCCACATCATGCTCGGCGTGAACGGTGGCGTCCAGGGTGCCGGCGACGTGCTGGGCGTGGCGATCTACCGTGCGGCGTTCGCCGACTACGACTTCGGTTACGCCGCGGCCATCGGAGTGTTGATGCTCGCCCTGACCATGACCATCGTCGTGCTGTTCATGCGCGTCCTGCGCCGCGAGAGGGTGGAGTTGGCATGACCGCGACCGAAGCCGGCCCGCGTGATCCGGGCACGGACGAGCCGCAGCGCAAGCCGCGCGTCCGCCAGCCCGGCGTCGGCGTGGGCGGCAAGGCGATCGGCCTGCTCAACGGCGGCTTCCTGCTGTTGTGGGGGCTCATCACGACGCTGCCGCTGCTGTGGGCGATCCTGTCGTCGTTCAAGACCAACGGCGAGTTCCGCACCGACCCGACAGGCCTGCCGGGCGGCATCGCCTGGGACAACTTCGCCCGCGCGTGGAACGCCGCTAACATCGGGCAGTACTTCCTGAACAGCGTCATCGTCGTGGCGATGTCGCTGACGATGACGATGCTGTTCGGCGCGATGGGCGCCTACGTGCTGGCGCGCTACGACTTCCCCGGCAACCGCATCGTCTACTACGTCTTCGTCGGCGGGCTGATGCTGCCGGTGTTCCTGGCGCTGGTGCCGATGTTCTTCGTCGTGCGCAACATGGGCAACCTGCCGATCGTCGGCCAGTTTCTCGGGCTGAACAGCTACCTGAGCCTGGCGCTGGTGTACGTGGCGTTCTCGATGCCGTTCACGGTCTTCTTCCTGACCGCGTTCTTCCGCACCCTGCCGAACTCGGTGGCCGAGGCCGGCATCATGGACGGCTGCTCGCACTTCACGCTGTTCTTCCGGATCATGCTGCCGATGGCCAAGCCGGGGATCATCAGCCTGGCGTTGTTCAACTTCCTCGGGCACTGGAACCAGTACGTGCTGCCGCTGGTCATCATGCAGGACGGCGACAAACGGGTGCTGGCCCAGGGCCTCGGCACGCTGGCTGCCAACACCGGTTTCCGTGCCGACTACACCGCGCTGTTCGCCGGTCTGGTCATCGCCCTGATGCCGGTGCTGATCGTCTATCTGCTGTTCCAGAAGCAGGTCCAGGCCGGCCTGACCGCGGGCGTCCTCAAGTAACTGCTGCTGCCGTGATCATCAACGTTTCGCCACACTGTGATGTGGCACAACGTCGATGATCACGGCGGTCAGTACTGGTTGCGGCTCGGCAGCCCCAGCTCCTCGCGGAAACCGTTCTCGGTGTAGTCGAAGTCGTACTCCGGGTCGATCTCTTCGTCCCCGTCGCCGTCGGCGTCCCACTCCAGTCCGACGTTCTGCCGTTCGATCAGTGGTGTGCCGTCGGAGTATTTTCTCTTGTCGCCGTCGGAATCGTAGAACTGGTCCGATTCGCCGGAACGGTACTGGTTGATGTGGCCCAGTTCGTGGAAGAAGAACACGTTCGGCGGCGTCACATCGTAATTGGGATCGTCGTAGTCCATCGGGTAGCCCTGGGACGTGTGGTTCACGTCCAGCGCGACGGCGTACTCGTCACCGTCGAAACTCGCGCTGTTGTTGCCACCCGCGTGCTCGCGGATGGTCACCTTCTCCTTGCTGAAGTCGAACCACCCGTTGTCGGAGTTGTCATAGTGCTCACCCTGGCGTTCGAGCATCTTCTGGCCGACCGGCGACGACGCCATCATCGCCAGGTCCGCCAGCACCCGGTCCTGGAACTCCGGCGACCCGCTGGTCTCGATCTCCAGCCATCGCAGGTACTCCTCCTTCGGCGGGATCTCGACGACCACGCTGTTCTCCCGGCCGGCCGTGTCGTCGCCGGCCTCGACGAAGGCCTCGTCGCCGGCGCCGCGCCCTCCGTCCACGGCGTCGTCGCCACCACCGGCGTACATCCTGTCGCCGCCGTCGCCGCCGAAGAGGTCGTCGTCGCCGTAGCCGCCGGAGACCACGTCACCGTCGGCGCCACCGAACACGGTGTCGTTGCCCTTGGCACCTTCGAGGTAATCCTGACCGCTGCCACCGGCGATGACGTCGGTGCCGTCCATGCCGTAGACGGTGTCGTTGCCCAGCCGGCCGGTGAGGACATCGTTCCCGGCGCCGCCGTCGACGTAGTCGGAGTCACCGCCGCCGCTGACGTAGTCGTCGCCGACGCCGGTCTCGAGGGTGTCCACGCCGTCGCCGCCGAACGTCTCGACGTCGCCCTCCGACCCCTGCGCGGAGACGGTGTCGTCGCCGGCACCGGTCGCGAACCGGACGTTCACGTTGGTCCCGCGGGGCACCGTGATCTCGTCGTCCCCCTTGCCGGTGTTGATCACCACCTCGTTCCCGGCGGGGACGCGTTCGACGGTCTCGTTACCCATCGCGTCGGTGATCGTCACGATCGTCTCGCCGGTGTCCGGGTCGACCGTGACCTCGACGGTTTCGCTGCCGTCCCCGGTGGTCACCGCCGTGGTGCCGTCGAGCGAGGTGACCTGGACGCCGTAGGTCGAGCCGGTCGGGATGTCCCACCCCGGGTCGTCGCCGGCGGCGGCCGCCGCCCAGTTCCGTTTGATGCCGGCCGCGTCGCCGGCCAGCGCCTCGAGCGTCTTCTTGTGCGCTCGGATGCGCTCGCTCAACGTGTCGAGAATGCCCTGGGCCTTTTCGTGCTCGGAGAGGACCGTGGCTTCGTCCTCGTCAGTGAAGAAGTAGATCTTGCCGGGCCAGGGGTAGTAGTAGCCGGCGTCCGCGGTGGCCCGGGCGAAGCTCGCGCTCAGCTCGTCCTCGGCGTCGCGGACGTCGTCCTTGAGCTTGGTGAGAATGTCGGCGACACCGCCGCTGATGTCCGAGGCGTTCCCGAACGCCTTGCTCAGCCGCGAGGCGTGCTCGAAGTAGCTGTCGGCCATGGAGCACTGCCAGTTCAGCCGCAGCTCCTCCTCGCGGTTGCCGATGGCCGTGGACTCGTTACCGAGATCGGTCGCGAGGTTCGCCCACGCGGTCCCGGCGGTGTACAGGTAGTCGATGTCGGCGCCGAGGTCCCACACGTCGTCGAGGAAGAGGCTCATCAGCGGTCTCCGTGGGTGACGGTCATCGGTCGGCCAGCGCACCGGACGGCAGCGACGCCGCGTCCGAGCACAGCAACTGGCGGTCGGGGGTGTAGTCGAAGATGGCGGGCTCGTCCCGGGTCCCCGGATCGGGAGCGACCTGGACGCAGAACCGCCACTGTGTGGCATCGGCCGGCAACTCGGACGGCCCCGGAACGTCGAAGGCGTCGGGATGCGCGACGATGCGCCGTAGCGGGGTCAGGGCGAACGCGCGCGCGGTCATGCTCTCGCCGGACGCGAGCCGCCGCGCCGGGACGGTGTACGCCTGGCCGTTCGTACCGTCGCCCGCCACCGGGAACATCTCCTTGGTGACGCGGACGGTGCCGTCGTCACCGGCGTACACCCAGGTCGACTCCGCGGTGTCCGGGAGCGGAATACCGACGTCCACGGTCGCCACGTCCGGGCGCCGCTCGGCCACGAGCACGGGACCTTCGGTGTTGTTGGTGACGGTGTACTCGGCGACCAGGCCCTGGGCCTCCGGCGGGTACGCCGTCCCGGACGGACTGCCGGTGCCGAGCTCGGCGTCCAGGGTCACGTCCAGTTCCACGGTGGTCTCGCTCGCGTCAGGGGCGTCGGGTTCGTCGGGGCCGGCGGGCTGATCGTCGCCGGAGGCGTCGGGGCCGCAGGCGCCGGCGACGGCGAGTGCGGCGACCACCGGCGCGAGCCGGATCCGGCGCATTCAGGGCTCCCTGGTCGTGCGTGAATCATCGACGGAGCTGGGACGGATCACGGCTCGCGCCGGTTCAGTACTTGGTCGATGTCGCGCGAGGCCCGCTGGACGTGGTTGCCGTCGGCCTCCAGCACCGCGCCGAAGTTCTCCAGGATGCCGGACACCTCGGCCACGACCGAGGCGAACGTGTCGGGTAGCTGGGAGTCGTCGCCCGCGCGGCCGAGTGACGACGCGTCGAACGTGGCGTGCTCGCCCACGGACGTGAGCGCGTCGGTCAGGTCACGTGACGACGTGAGCATGCGGTTGCCGACGTCGTTCAACGTCTCGGGATTCGCCTTGACCTCGCTCATCCGAGTCATTCCCCAATTCGCCGGCGCATCCGCTCGGACACTGGACGGATCCAGCCTAACGGATCTTCGTGCCCCCGCCGCGCCGGGAATGACCACGTTCACCATGGAATTCCATGCGTCACCACCCCTGCAGGCCTCGTGACGCATGCACAGTCCTGGTGATGGCTGGTCCACGCGTCGCCGCCGCGGCACGGCCGGCGTCCGACGGCTCCGGCTCCCGGCATCAGGAGGCGGGCTCGGCCTCGGGGAGGGAACGGCCGGTCTCGAGCAGGGTCTTGAGTCCGGAGAGGATCTCCGGCCACCCGCCGCTGATCGCCTCGTGCACCGTGCTGCCGGGGTCGAACCCGTCGTGGATCACGGTGAGCTTGACCGCCGGCCCCTGCTGCTCGATCTCGAACGACACCTTCGACCTCGGCTCGGCCGCCATGCGCGCGCGGTCGTGCTCGCTGACCCCGACGGCTTCGGCCCACTCCGGGGTGAAGGTGTGCCAGGTGTAGGAGAGCCGGTGCGGTGGGTCGGACTCGAGCACGACCTGCTCGGGATCGGCGATCTTGGTGCCGTGCTGCTCCCAGGTCATCGCCGAGCCCGCGGTCCAGTCGGTGTCGAAGACGAGCCCCCAGTAGGCCCGGGTGAACTCGGGGTCGGTCAACGCCTGCCAGAGCCGTTCGGGTGTCGTGTCGATGTAGGTCGTGTACACGAACGTCGGTCTGTCCATCGGTTCGGACTCCAATGCGGTCTTCAGGTCGGCGAGGGCGCGGACGCGGGCGCGGTCGTACTGCCCGATCCAGCGATCGGCGATGGCGTTGATCGGCTCGGCGTTGAGGTAGTGCAGCTTCTGGCGGCCGTGCCGGACGGACGTCACCAGATTCGCCGATTCGAGGACGGCCAGGTGCTTGCTGACCGACTGCCTGGCCATGTCGAGGCCGTCGCACAGCTCGCGAAGGTTCTGCCCGTTCTGGGCGTTCAACCTGTCGAGCAGCGACCGGCGGCTGGCGTCGGCGAGTGCTCTGAACACCTCGTCCACGGCGACCGCCCCCTCTCGTATATGCAGCCGTCCGGCTGCCTGTCTAAATTACGCAGCCAGTTAGCTGCATGTCAATCTCCGGCGTCGCCCGAGTCGGAGTCACGGTCGTCGAAACCCGCGGCCGGGGCGAGGGCGGCATTGACTCCGACGTCGCGGTGGCCGCTGCCGACGCTCCAGCGCGAGTCCGGCTCGTTGCCCTGGACGGCGTCGCGCAGGGCCGTGTCGGCCATGGCGTCGAACCCGCCGAGCGCGACCCGGCGCGCCTCGGAGGCGTCTGCCGGCAGGCCGGTGCGCAGGCTGTCGAGGACCGCGCGACCGAGCCCGCTGGCCGGGTCCGGCCCCGAGTAGCCGGGCCGCCCCGCGGTGATCCGGGCCGGAACGATGGCGGCGGGAAACCACAGCAGGACGGCGACGGCCGCGGAGATCTCGACGTCGGCGGCGGGGTCTGCGAGCATCATGCCGAACGTGCAGCCGGCGACGCCGGCGAGGGTCGGGCCCGCGAAGACCATCGGAGCCGACCGCCGCTTCGCGGGAGCGACGATCAGCCCTCGCCGGGCCATCCGGTCGAGGACGGACCGGGGCACGCGGGTGGCGGCGCGGCGGCGGACGGCGTCGACACCGTGCGCTCCGTCGGTCCGCACCGTGTCGAGCAGCCACGCGTCGTGGGCGTCGGGCGTGGCAGGAGCGTCGGGGGACAGGCTCAGCCTTCCGCCGCCGGCATCGACGAGTCCTCGCTCGACAAGGTCGACGATCCGCGCGTCGATCGCCCGGACGGTGCCGCCGCTGAGCAACCCGGTGCGGAACAGGTCGAGCGGCGCGTGCTCGAGCAGGTGCCGGACGTCCTCGGGTCGCGGCCGTCGGTCGGCGACGGCGGCGAGGCCGGCGCTGCCGATCCCGAGGAACGCGACGAGCGCGTACAGCACCCACCACATCGCCAGCAGTGCGTCCACCCGCTCCCACCCGAGCCGTTCGCGGCCGCACGGTGCGCCTGCCGGGGCGCGGATCCGCGGCCGTGCCGTCGTCACGCGAGCATGCCCGCCCGGCGTGACGTCACGGCGGCGCGCAGCCGAACGACAGGTGACGCCGGCGCGACGCGGGGCCCGTCGTCAGCCGGCGGCGCTGTGCGCGACGTCGTAGGCGGCACGAGCCCGCGCGATCGCCATCCGGTGCCGTTCGGCCCACGACGTCAGTTCCAGCAGTGACGCGTGCAGTTCGCACGCCATGTCGGTGAGGCTGTACTCGACCTTGGGCGGCACCGTGGGATACACGGTGCGCGTCAGCAGGCCGTCGCGCTCGAGCCTGCGCAGCGTGAGGGTGAGCATCCGCCGGCTGATGCCGTCGACGGCACGTTCCAGCTCGGTGAACCGGACCGGCCCCGGCGCAGCGGCGACGATGATGCCGATGGCCCACTTGCCCGCGACGTGGTCGAGCACCTCGACGATCGGGCAGCCTTCCTGCTCGACCATGCGGGCTGTCGCCGCGGCGTCGTGCTCGGGCATGGCGTGGCCTCCTTCCGACGATGTCCGAGAGTGACACGTCGTGGCCCCGGGAACAAACAGTGACCGTCAGGACTTCGCAGCCCGTGTGGCCGGACGATGGCGCACGGCCGGGCATCGGGCGGCCGTGCGACAGGGGCGCCGGGTGACGCCGGACACTCGTCCTTGACCTAAACAATTGTTGAGGTATGAGAGTGGGGTCCACGAGCCGTGGACGGCACCTGCCGGCGCGGCGTACGAATCCGACAAGGAGAACCCCGTGGACCCCGTCACCACCGCCGACACGCCCGCCAGGGCCGGAACGAAGGAGTGGACCGCCCTCGCGGTGCTCAGCCTCCCGGCGATGCTCATCGTCATGGATCTGACGGTGCTGCACCTGGCGGTGCCGAACCTGAGCGCCGAGCTGCGGCCGAGCAGTTCGCAGCTGCTGTGGATCACCGACATCTACGGATTCCTGATCGCCGGCTTCCTGATCACCATGGGCTCGCTGGGCGACCGCGTCGGCCGGCGCAAGCTGCTGCTCGTCGGCGCCGCCGCGTTCGGGGCCGCGTCCGTGCTCGCCGCGTACTCGGCGAACGCCGAGATGCTGATCGCCGCCCGCGCTCTGATGGGGGTGGCCGGAGCGACGCTCATGCCGTCGACGCTGTCGTTGATCCGCACGATGTTCGAGGACGCACGTCAGCGGACGAAGGCGATCTCGCTGTGGATGACGAGCTTCATGGTCGGCGGCTCGATCGGGCCGCTGGTCGGCGGGGCGCTGCTGGAGCAGTTCTGGTGGGGATCGGTGTTCCTCGTGGGCGTGCCGGTGATGGCGCTGTTGCTGCTGACGGGGCCGTACCTGCTGCCGGAGTACCGTGACCCGAACGCGGGACGTCTCGACCTGCCCAGCGCGATACTGCTGCTGGCGACCGTGCTGCCGGTGATCTACGGCGTCAAGAAGCTCGCCGAGAACGGGTTCGGCTGGACGCTGGTCGCCGCGATCGCGCTGGGCCTCGTGGTCGGCGTGGTGTTCGTGCGCAGGCAGCGGATGCTCGACGATCCGCTGATCGACGTGCGGCTGTTCCGGAACCCGGGATACGGCGCGGCTCTGGGCGTGATGACGATCAGCACGTTCGCGATGATGGGCCTGAACCTGTTCGTCATGCAGTACCTGCAGCTCGTGCACGGGCTGTCCCCGTTCCGGGCGGGTCTGTGGGTGCTGCCGATGACCGGCGGCATGATGCTCGGCATGTCGGTGGCGCCCGCACTGGCCGGGCGGGTGCGCCCCGCGTTCCTGATCGCCGCCGGGATGTTCGTCAGCGCCGTCGGCGTGGGGCTCATGACACAGGTCGGCGAGACCGGCGGGTTCGCGATGCTCATCGCCGGCACCGTGGTCATGGCCGCCGGTTTCGCGCCGGCCGCGGCGCTGGGCACGGACCTCGTGATCAGTTCCGCTCCCGCGGAGAGCGCGGGAGCGGCCTCGGCGGCGTCGGAGACCAGCAACGAGTTCGGCGGGGCGCTGGGACTCGCCGTGCTCGGCAGTGTCGGCACCGCCGTCTACCGTGCTCGCATGGACGACACGCTGCCCTCCGGGCTCGACCCGGCCGCGGCCGAAGCGGCACGCGAGACCCTCGCCGCGGCCACCGCCGTGGCCGGTCGCTCACCCGAGCAGGTCGGCGCCGAACTGCTCGAGGTGGCACGGGCCGCCTTCACCGACGGCCTTCAGGTGACGGCCGTGGTCAGCACGACGGCGGTCGTCGTCGGCGGGGTGCTGGCGGCGGTGCTGCTGCGCAACGTCCGCCAGGGTGGCGACACCGGGAACGGCGGCCAGGTTCACGAAGCCGAGACCGACGGCGCTGCCGTCGCGGAGGAGATCGTCGCATGAGCATGGAAGTCACGGCGTGGACGTCGCTGTACAACGCGATGCACGCACAGGAGGACAAGCGTCCCTTCTCCAAGGCGACGCTGCGCCGCATCGGCGGTTTCGCGCGTCCGCACCGGCGGTTCCTGACGTTCTTCGTCCTGCTCAGCGTCGTGACGGCGGTGCTGGCCGTGGCCACCCCGGTGCTGGCCGGGCGGGTCACCGACGCCATCATCGACGGCGCGGCACGGAGCACGGTCGTGGGGCTCGCGCTGCTGATCGCGGCCATCGCCATCGCCGAGGCCGGCGTCGGCCTGGTGCAGCGGTGGCTGTCGGCGAGCATCGGCGAGGGTCTGATCCTCGACCTGCGCACGGCGGTGTTCGACCACGTGCAGCGGATGCCGGTGGCGTTCTTCACCAGGACGCGCACCGGTGCGCTGGTCAGCCGGCTGAACAACGACGTCATCGGTGCGCAGCGCGCGTTCAGCGACATCCTGTCCGGCGTGGTCAGCAACGTCGTGATGCTCGTCCTCGCGCTGGGCGTGATGGTCAGCATCTCCTGGCAGATCACCCTCATCACGCTGGTGCTGCTGCCGGTGTTCGTGCTGCCGGCCCGCCGCATGGGCACACGGCTGGCGCAGCTGGAGCGGGAGGCCGCCAACCACAACTCGGTCATGGGCACCCAGATGACCGAACGCTTCTCCGCTCCGGGGGCGACCCTGGTCAAGCTGTTCAGCCGCCCCGAGCACGAGTCGAGCGAGTTCGCCGCCCGGGCCAGCCGGGTCCGCGACATCGGGCGGCGCACCGCGATGGTGCAGTTCGTGTTCGTCACGGCGTTGACACTTGTCGGAGCTCTGGCGCTGGCACTGGTCTACGGGCTGGGTGGCGTGTACGCGCTGCGCGGGCAGCTCGACCCCGGTGACGTGGTGTCGCTGGCGCTGCTGCTCACCCGCCTCTACGCGCCGCTGACCGCGCTGGCCAGCGCGCGGGTCGAGATCATGAGCGCGCTGGTCAGCTTCGCGCGGGTGTTCGAGGTGCTCGACCTGCAGCCGCTGATCCGCGAGAAGCCCTCCGCCCGGGCTTTGCCGGACGGGCCGGTGTCGGTCGAGTTCGACGGCGTCCACTTCAGTTACCCGACGGCGGAGAAGGTCTCGCTGGCCTCGCTCGAGGAGGTCGCGAATCTCGACGTGCGCGGCGGCGAGGAGGTGCTGCACGATGTCTCGTTCCGCGCCGAGCCGGGCCAGATGGTCGCGCTGGTCGGCTCGTCCGGCGCCGGGAAGTCGACCATCGCGCAGCTGCTGCCGCGGCTCTATGACGTCGACAGCGGCGCGGTCCGGCTCGGTGAGGTCGACGTCCGCGACCTCACCATGTCGTCGGTGCGCTCGACGCTCGGCATGGTGACGCAGGACGGTCACCTGTTCCACGAGTCGGTGCGGGCCAACCTGATGCTGGCGCGCTCGGACGCGTCCGAGCGCGAGCTGTGGGACGCGCTGCGCCGGGCGCGGATCGACGAGCTGATCGCGGACCTGCCGGACGGGCTGGACACGATCGTCGGCGAGCGCGGGTACCGGCTGTCCGGTGGCGAGCGGCAGCGCCTGACCATCGCGCGGCTGTTGCTCGCGCAGCCGCGGGTGGTCGTGCTGGACGAGGCGACCGCGCACCTCGACTCCACCTCGGAGGCCGCGGTGCAGGAAGCGCTCGGCGAAGCGCTGGTGGGCCGCACGTCGGTGGTGATCGCGCACCGGCTGTCCACCATCCGCGCCGCCGACCTGATCCTGGTCATCGAGGAGGGCCGGGTCCTCGAGCGGGGCACACACGAGGATCTGCTGGCGACCGGCGGGCGGTACGAGCAGCTGTACCGCACCCAGTTCGCCGGCTCCGAGGGGAAGGCGGAACCGTCCGACGGCGATACCGGGCCGGCGGACGAGCCCGTCGCCGGAGCCGTTGCCGGAGCCGCCGGGCGGTGACGCCGGCGGCTCCGGCGTGAGCTGGCGTCACCTGGCTGAGGCCTCCGTGATCATCGGCACTTTCCCGCTCATACGGCGGACAAGTGCCGATGATCACGGACAGCCCGCGGCAGCGGGTCAGCGGCGGCGGTACAGGTACATGGTCAGCGGGGCGAACACCGCCGTCAGCGCAACGGTCGCGACCAGTACCCAGCCGATGTCCCCGGCGCTCGCGGTGCCGGACATCAGTCCCCGTTCGGCCGTCACCAGGTGCGAGATGGGGTTCACGTCGACGAAGCTCTGCAGCCACGACGGCATGGTGGACGGGTCGACGAAAATGTTGCTGGCGAACGTCACCGGCATGATGATCATCATGCCGACACCCATCACCGCGTTCGGCGTGCGCAGCACCAGCCCCAGGGTGGTGAAGATCCAGCCGATGCCGGAGGCGAACACGAGCAGGATCAGCACCGCCCCGAGTACACCGACGACGCCGCCGTCCGGGCGGAACCCCAGGATGAGCCCGAGCACCACCACGACGGTCGAGGCGATGGCGTAGCGCACGGCGTCACCGAGCAACGCCCCGACCAGCGGCGACGGTCGCCACAGCGGCAACGATCGGAACCTGTCGAACACGCCTTTCGAGATGTCGGTGTTCAGGGTGAACCCGGTGTAGACGGTGGTGATGATGACCGTCTGCACGAGGATGCCGGGCAGCAGGAACTGCAGATAGTCGCTGGCCGAACCGGCCAGCGCGCCGCCGAACAGGTACGTGAACATCAGGGTGAAGATCACCGGTGTGATGGTCACGTCGAAGAGCTGCTCAGGAACGTGCTTGATCTTGAGCAACGCGCGCCAGCCGAAGGTGAGCGACGTGGTCACGCCGCTGGGCCGGGACGGCCTGGACCGGCTGGACAGCGCGGCGGCCAGCGAGTCGTCGACTGTCGTGGACGAGGTGCCGGCCCGGGGAGAGGCGGACGGCTGGGTACTCATGCTGCGTTCTCCTCGTCGGATTCGCTCGTGGTGTCCGGCTCGGCCGGGCGCCCGGTGAGCGCCAGGAACACCTCGTCGAGACTGGGCTGGCCCAGCGAGAACTCGGCGACGCCGATACCGGACGCGGTCAGCTCGGCGATGGCGTGCGCTACCAGGTCGGAGTTCTCGACCCGCGCGGTGAGCGCCACCGGGTCGTGATCGAGCAGGACCGGGACGCCGAGAGCGGCGGTGAGCTGCTGTTCGGCGGCCGGGCGCTGGTCGGGGTCGCGCAGCCGCACGTGCACCGCGCCGACCCCGACGGACGCCTTGAGCTGCCCGCTGGTGCCTTCGGCGATGACCTTGCCGTGGTCGATGACGGCGATCCGGTTGGCCAGCTGGTCCGCCTCGTCGAGGTACTGCGTGGTGAGCACCACGGTGGTGCCGCCGGACACGAGGACGCGGATGATGTCCCACACCTGGTTACGGCTGCGCGGGTCGAGCCCCGTGGTCGGCTCGTCCAGGAACAGCACCTCCGGTGTGACGACGATGCTGGCGGCGATATCGATGCGCCGGTGCATACCGCCGGAGTACTTCTTGACCTGCCGGTCCGCGGCGTCGCCGAGCCCGAAGGCGGTCAGCAGCTCGTCGGCGCGCTCGCGGGCCTGCGCACGCGTGTAGCCGAGCAGCCGACCCAGCAGCACCAGGTTTTCGGTGCCGGTGAGGTCCTCGTCGACGGAGGCGAACTGGCCGGTGAGGCTGACGAGCCCGCGCACCGCGTCGGCCTCGCGGACGACGTCGTGACCGAGGACGTGCGCGGTACCGGCGTCCGGCTGGCTGAGCGTGGTGAGCATCCGCACGGCTGTGGTCTTGCCGGCGCCGTTCGGGCCGAGCACTCCGTAGACGGTGCCCGTCCGCACGGCGAGGTCGACACCGTCGACCGCGTGCGTGTCACCGAAGTGTTTGACCAGGCCGGACGCTTCGACAGCCAGGTCGGAGGATGTGGACACGAGGCGCTCCTCGTCAGGTCGTATGGAAGTGTTGGCACCCATCATGCACGCGCGCACCGACAACGTCGTCGGTCACTCGTCGTATCTCGCGGCGGTGGATCGCAGTTGCTCGGCCAGCCGTGCCACCCGTTGCGGCCAGGCCCGCACGGCGGTGTCGCGTTCGCCGGGCAGCGCGGCCGGGCCGGTCTGGGTGACGACGAGCCTGGCCCCGTGCCCGGTTCCGGTGGTGAACTCCCAGCGCACACGCCCGGCAGTGTGTTCGCCGGCGCTCCAGTCGAACTCCAGCACCCGCGCGGGTTCCTGCCGGACGAGCGCGCCGGCGGTCAGCCGGTCGTGCGTGAACCCGCCGGGAACGTCGCCGTCGCCGGTGTCCAGCAGCGCCCACGCGTCCTCGGCGGGCCGGATGAGCTGGCGTTCGACCCGCACTCGCCATTTGTCGCCGTCGTCGACCACGGCCGGCTCGTCCAGCCCGAACCGGTCGACGTAGTGGTCGTGCAGTTCGGGCGACGGAGCCCGGTGTGTCACCGGGGTGTCACCCACGACGTCGTCGAGGGCGTCGAGGCAGCGCAGCCAACCCGAGCAGAAGCTGGCGGCGCCCGCGCGGTCGTCGAACGTGTGCCGGAAGACGAGCAGGCAGCCGTCGCCCTCGGGGTGAAGCTCCCAGTCCAGCACCTCGCCGTGCCAGGTGAACGCGAACCGCCGGGGCGGGTCGACGACGGTGACGGTGCCGTCGGCGGACATGGTGCCCTCGCCATCCATGTCGAAGGACACCTCCGCGCCGGTCACCAGATCGAACTCGACGGTGGCGGGGAACCAGCGACTCAGATGGTCGGGCCGGGTGATCGCCCGCCAGACCTTCTCCTGCGGATGAGCCAGGCGCCGTTCGATGCGCAGCACGTTCCGGCCGCCTTCGGTACTCAGAGTCTCGGTCACGTGTTCTCCTCGGGCGTGTCGTCCATGGTGTCGAGGTGTCGTTCGAGGGCGTCCAGCCGCTCGTCCCACATCCACCGGTACGGCGCGAGCCACGCGTCGATCTCGGCGAGCGGTTCGGGACGCAGCTCGTACCAGCGCCGTTGCGCGTCCGGGCGGACCGTGACCAGGCCGGCCTCGCGCAGGGCGCGCAGGTGCTTGGACGTGCCCGGCTGGGAGAGGCCGAGCTCGTCGGTCAGCTCGCCGACCAGGCGGGGACGCTCCCGCAGCAGGTCGAGGATCCGCCGCCGCACCGGCTCGGAGAGGACGTCGAACGGCACGTTCATCGTGCAGAAGTATGCCACCACAGGAATATAACCGCAACGGCATGTGGTTCGACGAGTTCCGCAGGGAGGTCGCTCGTTCGACGGGGAGGGGCGAGCCGCACGGCTCAGCCGGGGGAGACGAGGCCGCTCTCGTAGGCGGCGATGACCAGCTGGGCGCGGTCGCGCGCGTCGAGCTTCGCCAGCAGGTGCCCGACGTGTGTCTTGACGGTGGCGAGGCTGACGTGCAGCTCGGCGGCGATGTCGTCGTTGGCCAGCCCGCGCGCGACCCGGACGAGGACGTCGCGTTCACGCTCGGTCACACCGTCCAGGTCCGCACGGGGTCCCTGCCCGGGCGGCCCGACACCGGGAGCGTGCGCGAACCTGTCGATCAGCCGCCGCGTGACGGACGGGGCGAGCAGCGCGTCGCCGGCGGCGACCACCCGGATCGCGGACACCAACTCGGCCGGTGGCATGTCCTTGAGCACGAAACCGCTGGCGCCGACGCGCAGCGCTGCATAGACGTACTCGTCCAGGTCGAAGGTGGTGAGCATGAGCACCCGCGGGACGTGCGGGCGCGTCGCGCAGATGCGCCGGGTGGCCTCGATGCCGTCGGTTCCCGGCATGCGCACGTCCATGAGCACCACGTCCGGCTCGGCGTCGGCGCACAGCCGCACGGCGTCGTCGCCGGTCCCGGCCTCGCCGACGACGCTGAGCCCGGGCGCGCTGTCGACGAGCAACCGGAAGCTGCCGCGTACCAGCGCCTGGTCGTCGACCACCAGCACGCGGGTCGTCACGCCGGGCTCCCGGCGTCGGCCGTGCGATACGGCAGACGTGCCGACACGCTGAAGCCGCCGGCGGGCTCCGGGCCGGCCGAGAACTCGCCGCCGAAGGCCGCCACCCGCTCCGACATGCCGATCAGGCCGTGTCCCACGTCGGCCGGCGAATCCGGCAGGACCCGCACCCCCGGACCGTCGTCGCGGACGTCGATGGCCAGCGTCCCGTCGGCGGTGGCGATCCGGACCGTGCACCCGGCCGGCGCGGCGTGACGCACGACGTTCGTCAGCGCCTCCTGCACGATGCGGTACGCGCACAGGTCGACGCCCTCCGGGAGGTCGCCACCGTCCTCGACCCGCAGGTCGACCTGCACGCCGGCCATCCGCGCCCGATCGACCAGCGCCGGCAGGTCGGCCAGCCCGGGCGCCGGCGCGAGATCGGGGGACGCTCCGGCCGGGGTCTCGTCGGTGCGCAGCAGATGCAGCAGACTCCGCATCTCGGACAGGGCGGTGCGGCCTGTCGTCTCGATCACACCGAGCGCGTCCGCGGCCTCGTCCGGGCGCTCGTGCGCGACGTGGTGCGCCACGCCCGCCTTGACGGTGATCAGGCTCATGCTGTGGGCGACGACGTCGTGCAGCTCCCGCGCGATGCGCAGCCGCTCGTCGGTGACGGCGCGACGGGCAAGCTGTCGCGCCGCGTGCTCGGTGTACGCACGGCGATCGCGCACGGCACGTCCCAGCGCCCAGGCCGCCGCGACGATCGCGGCGCCCAGCAGCACCGACGCGCCCTCGTCCCAGCGCCAGCCGACCGGCCCGACAGCTGCCGCGAACACGACGAACGCCGCGCCCGCGACGCCGAGCGTGCGGGTCGGGACCCAGCGCCTCCGCGGCTCGTCGAGCGCGACCGTGTACGTCGCCAGCGTCGCGGCCACGAACGGGTCCTCGACCACCCCGGTGGCCATGCCGGCGACGCTGGCCACGGCGACGACGGCCAGGACGGGCCGCGGCCACCTGCGCCGTACGGCCACCGGCAGCCCTACTGCGAGCACCAGTGGTACGGCGAGGCCAGGCGAGTGACCCTCGGACACGGCGGTGGGCAGCACGAGCGCGGTGTACACGAGCGCCGCGACGGCGTCGGCTCCGAGCAGCCAGCGTGGCGGCAGCCGCGAGAACGACGGCGACGGCTCCGGATCGACCACGGCCCGACCGTACCGGCACACGCGGAGGCGCCACATCGGACCGCGGGATGTCATCCCCCGGTCGGAGCCGTCCCCTGCTGCGGGCCGCGACTACGACCACGAACCCACACCGAGAACGGGCCCGTGCTCCGACGCGCGGCCCGACCCCACCGGTCCAGGCTCGAGGGCATGATCGAAGTGAGAGAGCTGACGAAACGCTACGGCGGCACGGTCGCGCTCGACGGGCTGTCGTTCACGGTCGAGCCGGGCCACGTCACCGGATTCCTCGGGCCGAACGGCGCGGGCAAGTCGACCACCATGAACATCGCCCTCGGACTGCACACCCCGACCTCCGGCGACGTGCTGCTGGGCGGGCGCCGCTACACCGACCTCGAGCAGCCGTTGCACGAGGTCGGCGCGATGCTCGACGCTGCGCCCGCGCACCCCGGGCGCAGCGCCCTGAACCATCTGCGCGCGCTGGCGCGGACGCACCGGATCGGGCGCCGGCGGGTCGAGGACCTGCTCGAACAGGTCGGGCTGGCCGGGGTCGCGCGGAAGAAGGCGGGCGGGTACTCGCTCGGGATGCGACAGCGCCTGGGCATCGCCGCCGCCCTGCTCGGCGACCCGCCGGTGCTGATGCTCGACGAGCCGGTCAACGGCCTGGACCCGGACGGGGTGCGGTGGATCCGGGAGCTGATGCGCGCGCAGGCGGCCGAGGGACGCACCGTCCTGGTGTCCAGCCACCTCATGAGCGAGCTGGAGCTGACGGCCGACCGGCTGGTCATCATCGGGCGCGGCCGCCTGGTCGCCGACACGACGATGCGCGAGCTGGCCGAGCGTTACGGCGGACTCGAGCGCGCCTACATGACGCTGACCGCGCAGGACGACGAGTACCGCGCCCACCCGGCGGGAGGCCGGCCGTGACGGCGCCGGCCGACGTGGTGGCCGCGGAGTGGCTCAAGGCGCGGTCGGTGCGCTCGGCGCCGTACACCGCCGCCGTCGTCGTCGCGTCGGTGGTGCTCAGCGCGCTGTGGGTGTGGAACGTCGCGACGATCGCCGACGGGAGGCCGCCGGACGATCCGGTGACGGCGGCGGCGTCCGGGGTCTACCTGGTCATGCAGATCGTGCCGCTGGCGGCGGGGGTGCTGGGCGTGCTGACGATCACGTCCGAGTACGCCACCGGGACGGTGCGGGCGACGATGGCCGCCGCGTCGCGAGGACGGATCCTGGGCGCGAAGGCGATCGTGGTCGCCGCGGCGGGGGCCGTGGCCGCCGTCGTGTCGCTGCCCGCTGCGTCTGTGCTGGGCCGCGCGATCATGGGCGATCGCCGCGTGAACGGGTTCGGCGAGCCGCTGTCGGAGTTGCTCGCCGACGGGCTGGCCGTGGTGGTGGCGGCGCTGCTCGGGCTCGGGCTGGGTGCGCTGCTGCGGTCCACGGCCGCGGCCGTCGTCGCGGTGGCCTCGCTGCTGTTCGTCCTGCCCGGCGTCGCGGGCGCGCTGCCCGGCCCGTGGGGCGAGCGCGTCGGGGCGGTGCTCCTGCCGAACCTTCCGGCCCAGGTCGGCGGGGCGGACGACGCCGTCCTGCCGGGCGCCGTGGCGCTGGCCGTGATGGTGGCCTACGCCGTCGTGGCGATGGCGGCTGGCGGGTTGAGCCTGCACCGGCGCGACCTGTGACGGGCGGCGCGTTCGCCGCCGTGACCGCCGCGGAGTGGCTCAAGATCCGCTCGGTGCGATCGACGGTGTGGGCGCTGCCGGTGCTGTTCGTCCTCGGCGTCGGGCTGGCTTACGCCGTCGGGTACAGCTTCCGGGACGGCTTCGCGGACATGCCGCGTGAACAGCGCGAGACGTTCGATCCGCTGTTCGCGACGTTCTACGGGCTGACCATCGCGCAGTTGGCGGCGGTGGTGGTGGGCGCCCTGGCGGCGGGGCAGGAGTTCAGCACCTCGACGATCCGGACGTCGTTCGCGGCGACACCGCGCCGGGTGGTGTTCTACGGCGCGAAGACTCTCGCCGTGGCGGGCGCCGTGCTGGCGGTGTCGCTGGTGACCGTCCCCGTCGCGTTCGTCACCGCCCAGGCCGCGCTCGGCCCGCACGGCACCTCGCTGTCCGCGGCCGACGCGCGCGCCGCTGTCGTCGGTGCGTGCCTGTACCTGCCGCTGATCAGCGTGTTCGCCCTCGGCGTGGCGACCGCACTGGGGAGCGCGGCACGTGCGCTCGGGGTGCTGCTGCCGGTGCTGTTCCTCGGCTCCCAAGGGCTGGGCAACATGCCGCAGATCCGCGACGTGGTGCAGTACCTGCCGGACCAGGCGGGGATGGTGCTGATGCACCTGGACGTCGACGGTGACCCGCAGTTCGGGCGCGACTACGGGTCGTGGGCGGCGTCGGCCATCCTGGTGGCGTGGACCGCGTTCGCCCTGGTCGGTGGCTACCTGGCGCTGCGTCGCAGGGACGTGTGAGACGGGCGGGGATCGGGGGTCGTCGTCGGGCCTCGCGTCGGGCGTCGCGTCGGGCGTCACGTCGCCGCACGGTGCGTGCCGATCACCGACGCGCGGTGATGCGGGCGTTCGCGAGCTGTCGGCAAGATGATCAGGTGACATCTGGACAGGAGAATGGCCTTGTGTGTCACCTGATCACCGCCGTTCCAGATAGTGGAGATGATCAGGTGACCTTCATGCGCATCCCGACCGCGAGACCGTCACCTGATCGCCGCCCGCCAGACGATCAGGTGACGCGATGACGATCAGGTGACGCGTCGTCCGCCGGCTGACCCGCCGGACAGCATTCGGGGCGGACGACCCGGGCGGACGACCCGGGCGGACGACCCGGGCGGACGACCCGGATGGGTGCGGCGTGCCGCGTCAGCCCAGCTGACCGCGGATCGCTCCGGCCGGGAACCTTGCGTTGTGGACGTTCACGTAGTAGCCGGCAGGGTTCGCAAGGATGTCGGCGAGCTCGCTCTCGGACAGCGTGTCGGCGGTGTCCTGGGCGTCCGGGACCGTCGTGATGCAGCCCTTGCCGACCCGGTCCGGCGTCTCGAGCCCGACGGCGATGCCGCCGGCGACCCCGGCCGGCGCGGCATGGATGTGCGCGGCGGTCGCGGTCTCGATGCGTACGGCCGTCAGCACATAGCACAGGCGGTCGCCCCGCACGACCGCGGCGAAGGTCCCGTGCCCGTCGTCGTCACCGGGGCCGGGCACCTCCTGTTCCCCGTCGAGGTGTGTCACGAGGACGTCGACCGCGGCGTCGTCACCCGTGCCGCCGCTAGCGCCGGAGGCCGGCACGCCACCGAGGATCAGCGCCGCCGAGGCGCCGGCGACGGCGATGGCCATCCGGGTCATCCGTGTCGTGCGTGTACGCATCGGATCCGTCCTTTCGTCGGCCCGGCGCACGGGTCCGTCGAAGCCGGCCCGCGCCCGGGCGATGTCGTCGGTCGGCTGTGATACGGGTCCCGTGCCCGGATGGATTGTTCACATGCCCTCGACCTCGCCGCTGGCGTACCGCCGCGCGAGATGGGCTAGTACCGCAGCTGCAGATCGTGATCGTCCGGTTGTATCCGGCCGCGTGCGCATCGCACCGTCGCGACGACACCTGACGGTCGTCTGTCGTCGCCGGCTTCCGGCCGAGTCGGACGTGCTGTCCTTGTGTTGTCATAGGGGTTGACATGAGTGGCACCTGTTGACCCTCGTGTCACCGCCTTCTACAACGGGGCTTTGCCCGCCTGTTCGTCGGCGCGAAGGCACCGCGGCGGCCGTTCGTGCCCGGGCCCGCGTCGTGGCGAGATCACGATCCACAGCTGGAGTACCAGGCTCACGCAGCGTCCCGGCAGCGGTGGGCGGACGGCATCGGCATCGGCCGTTCGGACAATTCTGCGGGCGACCGAACGGGCAGAATTTCTCCGGTCCAGCGTCGTCGCAGGTCATGCCAGTGCCGACAGTCGCGACACGAGCGTGTTCGCGTTGCGGCGCTGTCGAGTCGGGGCCATCATCGTCCGGTCAGACATCGAAAACCTTGGGCGGGCTTTCACGTCGACGGATCGTCGCCGACTGTCGCGACGGAGAAGGTGGAGGACGACGATGCTGCGCCGGGACACGGAGTACGTGTTGACCTGGAACGCACAGAACCACAGCTGGCTGGTACGCCCGATCGAGCGCGACGGTGACCACATCGTCCAGATCGGGCCCGGCGGCACCCAGATGGGAGACCCTGCCTGGGCGAACACCGTCAGCGCCCAGTGGGCCGACTGATCAGGCCGACTGATCAGGCGAGCGGCAGGCCGACCGGGCGCCTCCCCGCCGGAGCAGGGAACCGGTGCAGCACCGGTTGCCCCGGCCTCGCGCACGAGACCGGGGCAACGGGCTGCGGATCATCGGCGCGGCGTCAGTGGTTCCACTCGTGCGCCGGCTCGCAGTCCTCGAGAGCCGGGTCCTGCTGCGCACCCTTCCGGATGATCTCGGTCCCGTCGGGGTCGGTGTAGCAGGTCTCGACCGTGTCCACGGTGGTGGAGTCGTATACCAGCTCGCCGTCGGCGTCGTAGCCGCGGTAGGCGAACGCGCTCAGGTCGTCGCCCGCCATCGGCACGAACCAGTACCCGTCGCGCATGATCGCGTCCTGTTCGGGGCCGCCGGAGGCCTGCACCGTCACCCGCGCGACGTCGGCCGTGTACATCCCGAAGCCGCCGTCCTTCGGCACGACCGGCTCGATCAGGTAGGGGTTGCTCTTCGCGGCCGCGTCCCCGAAGCGCGCCCCGCCGGTGAGCCGGCCGTCCGAGTCGGCACCGCACACCAGCCGCTTGCCGCCGTCGTGCGCAAGCACCCAGCTGGTGTTGGTCCCCTCGTCGGCGGTGACGTCGGCGCGCACCCCGAAGGTGGGCTCGAAGCCCTCCCAGCCCGGGGCGCCGTCGACGCACTGTTGCACGACCTGGCTCATCTCGTCCGCGCTCATGTCGGAGGCGGGCGGTGCCGCTGCCGTCTCGTCGCTGGAGAAGTCGAGCGGCTGCTCCGACACCTCCGAACCAGGGTGCCTGTCGTACATCGAGTCGTTCTCGCGCGCCTGGGACACGTCGGCCGGGTCGACGCGCAGGTCGGCGTCGGTGACGTAGGCGAAGGCGTCCTCGAGCTCGACGTCCACCGACGAGACCGGCTCGGTGCTGTTGTTGCCGAACAGGTCGTAGACGGCCACGCCGACCAGCGAACCGTCGGCGCGTTCGTGCACGACGGCGAACTGCCGGTCCATCTCCGGGTCGGCGTCGGCGACCAGGGCCGTCTGCTCGGTGCCCGGGATCGGCTGCTTGGTGCAGGCGCCCGAGCCGACCTCGCAGCCGATGTTCATCGCGAAGCTCTGTAGCGCGTGCTCGCCGCCGGCGTAGCCGGGGACGGTGACCGCGACCTGGACCAGGCCGAGCCCGGACTGACCCGGAACCGTCCAGCCGAGCTTGGTGCCGACCCGCACCTCATCGTCGACGCCGCCGCTCTGGCCGTTCGACGACTCATCCGGCAGGTGCTCGCGTTCGGGGTCGAAGTGCTCGACCGCGGTGTCCAGAAGCAGCTGCCGGGTGCGCTGGTAGCCGATGCGCTGCTGAAGCCCGTCCGGCCCAGTGGGCTCGGTCGGGGTGCCGGTGCTCGACGGGGTGCCGCCGGTCGTCGGGGTGCCCGTGCTCGACGGGGTGCCGCCGCTCGTCGGTGCGCCCCCGTCCGTCGGGGTGCCGGTGCTCGTCGGCGCGCCTGCGGCGACCTCCTGCTCGCGAGCCGGGCCCGAGCCGTCGCCCGGGAGCGCGACAGCGACACCGGTGGCCAGCACGGTGACCCCCGCGACGCCGGTCGTCCACGTCGCGAGCCGCCGACGGCGCAGGTGCCGCCGGCCGCGGCGCAGGTCGTCGGCCGCCATCGACGTCATCGGCGGCTCGTCGGAGAATCCCAGATTCCCGAGTCGCCGGCTGATCTCTTCCTCGCCATTCATGCGAATCGCCTCTCGCTGGTCACGTCTTCGGGCGACAGGGCGGCACGCAGCGCCGACATCGCACGTGCGGTCTGGCTCTTCACGGTCCCGGTCGAGCAGCCGAGGTCCTCGGCCGTCTCCTCGACGCTGAGCCCGCACCAGTAACGGAGCACCACGGTGGCACGCTGCCGATGCGGCAGCGTCTTCAGCGCGGCCAGGAGGGCGTCGTTGTCCTCGAGGGAGAGCGCTTCGGGAGCGGCCTGGTCGACGCCGTCGAGGCCGACACGTTCGCGCCGCCACGGCCGCCGCTTCTCGTCCAGGTGTGCCCGGACGATGATGCGCCGGACGTAGGCGTCCTCCGCACCCGCGGTGTGGATGCGCGGCCACGCCGCGTAGAGCTTGACCAACGCCGTCTGGACCAGGTCCTCGGCCGTGTGCCAGTCGCCGCACACGAGATAGGCGACCCGGCGCAGATGACCGCGCCGTGCGTCCACGTACGCGGTGAACTCGTCGGACCGTGCCTGCCGGGTGCCCACGCCACCAACTCCCTCATGCTCCATCGACCCTGTCACGTACCAGACGGAACTCGCGCACCGTGGGTTGTCACCGGATCCGCGGCGGATGGTCCGCGCGCGAGAGGCGGCGTAGCGGCCGCCGCCCGTCGACGGCCGCGGGGGGATAGCCCCACCCCGGACTGTGGCACCGGCACCAGTGCTGCGCACGCCGTGTTCCACGACGCTTGGTCACGTCGTGATCGATTCCGGACGAGCGTGTGAGCTCACCGAGAGGGGCAGTCGAAGTGTCCAGGAAACAGCAACGCCAACCCGCCACCGTGCGGGTCGCCCGGTGGAGTGCGATCCGCCCGTGGCGCGCGATCGGGGCGTGGTTCGCGTTCCTCGTCGTGTGCGTCGGCGGTATGAGCGTCGCCGGCATCCAGCAGGCCAGCGACGTCGACCTCGGCGTCGGTGAGGCGGGGCGCGCGACCGAGATGATCGCCGAGGCCGACCTGCAGGCACCCGCGACCGAGAACGTGCTGATCACTGGCGCCTCCGCCGGGTCCGGCGGGTTCGACGCCGCGCTGGCGGACGAGATCGCCGGCGACGTCACCCGGCGGATGCAAGCGCTGCCGGACGTCGCGGAGGTCCGTGAGCCGGTCGAGGCGGCCGACGGCGAGGCGCTGATGGTTCCCGTGGTCGTCGCCGGTGACCCGGACACGGCCGAGGAACGCGTGGACGCGTTGCTCGGTGTGACCGAACGTGTCGACGAGCAGTATCCCGCGATGCTGGTGGAACAGGCCGGCAGCGCCTCGATCATGAAGTCGTTCAACGGGATGCTCGAGGAGGACCTCGGGACCATCGCGATGCTCAGCGTGCCGGTGACGCTGGCCGTCCTGCTGCTGGCGTTCGGGGCGATCCTCGCCGCCGGGGTGCCGGTGCTGCTGGGCGTCTCGTCGGTGGCCTCGGCGATCGGGCTGTACGCGCTGGCCTCGCACGCCGTGCCCGACGGCGGCACCGTCACCCACCTGGTGCTGCTGGTCGGCATGGCCGTCGGGGTCGACTACTCGCTGTTCTACCTGCGCCGGGAACGTGAGGAGCGCGCCCGTGGCCGGGGGACCATCGAGGCGGTCGAGATCGCGGCGGCCACGTCCGGGCACTCGGTCGTGGTGTCGGGCACGGCGGTCGCCGTGTCGATGGCCGGGCTCTACCTTGCCGGCGACGTCAACTTCGCATCCATGGCGACCGGCGCGATCCTGGTGGTCGTCGTCGCGGTCGTGGGTTCACTGACCGTGCTGCCGGCGATGCTGGCGAAGCTTGGCCGCCTCGTCGACAGGCCGCGGCTGCCGCTGGTGTGGCGGCTGACCGCGTCGTCGCGGCGGCCGCGGTTCTGGCCGGCCGTGCTGCGGCCCGCGCTGCGGCGCCCGGCGGTGACGTTCGGGGTGTCCGTCGCCGCGCTGCTCGCGCTGGCCGCGCCGGCGCTGAACATGAGCCTGAGCAACCCGTCCGAGGAGAGCTTCCCGCGCAGCCTGCCGGTCATGCAGAGCTACGACCGGTTGGTGGACACGTTCCCGAGCTCCGGCACCTCCCACGTCGTCGCCGTCGAGCACGGCGCCGGCGAGCGGGCGGCGGTCGACGACGCACTCGACCGGCTCGGCGGGCTGGTCGCCGTCGACGGGCACTTCGCGCACGACCAGCCGCCACGGATCCGCACGGCTGACGACGGCACCGTCACGACGGCCACGCTCGGCGTGCCGTACCCGCCGCAGTCGGACGAGGCGGCGGAGTCGCTGCGGGTGCTGCGCGACGAGGTGCTGCCCGCCGCGTTCGACGACGTCGGCGCCGAGATCGCCGTCGGCGGCGGCGTGGCGGAGAACGTCGACTACTCGGACAACCTGTCGTCGAAGCTGCCGTGGATCATCGGGTTCGTCCTGGTGCTGGCGTTCGTCATGATGACGGTGACGTTCCGGTCGGTGGTCGTGGGCGCGACCACGGTCTTCGTGAATCTGCTGTCGACGGTCGCGGCCTTCGGGGTCCTCACCCTGGTGTTCCAGAACACCTGGGCCGAGGGCGTCCTCGACTTCACCTCGAACGGCGCCGTGGTGGTGTGGATCCCGCTGTTCCTGTTCGTGATCCTGTTCGGGCTGTCGATGGACTACCACGTGTTCGTCGTCAGCCGGATCCGCGAGGCCGTGGACCGCGGCGTGTCCACGCGGGAGGCGATCCGCGAGGGCATCACCGGTTCGGCCGGCGTCGTGACCAGCGCCGCGCTGGTGATGGTGGCGGTGTTCGGGCTGTTCGCCGCGATGCGGGTGGTGGAGATGAAGCAGATGGGTGTCGGCCTGGCCGTCGCCATCCTCATCGACGCCGTCGTCATCCGAGCCGTGGTGCTGCCGTCGCTGATGGCGCTGCTGGGCCGGGCGAACTGGTGGGCGCCGAGGTTCATGCGGCGGCGCGCGCCGGTGGCGCAGGACGCGCGCGAGCTCGACCCGGTCGGCTGAGGGGAGGTGACGGCGATGTCGTGGCGGATGCTGAATCTCGTCCCCGGTGGCGGCGGCCCTGGGCGGCCGGACAGGATGGGCGCCATGCCGACGGGCACCGATCGCAGCCGCTACGACGTCGTCGTGGTCGGCGGCGGGCACAACGGACTCACCGCCGCCGCCTACCTGGCCCGGGCCGGGCGCTCGGTGCTGGTGCTGGAGCGTCTCGCGCACGTCGGCGGTGCGGCGGTCTCGGCACGGGCGTTCCCCGGCGTGCACGCCCGGCTGTCCCGCTACTCGTACCTGGTGTCACTGCTGCCGCGGCGCATCGTGAGCGAGCTGGGCCTGCGGGTGGAGCTGCGCCGCCGGCGGTACTCCTCGTACACCCCGGCCGGCGGACGGGGCCTGCTGGTCGACGGCGCCGACGACTCCGCCACCCGGGCGTCGTTCGCCGACGTGACCGGCTCGGACGCCGACCATGCGGGCTGGTCCCGGCTGGCGGCGCTGACCGGTGACGTCGCCCACCGGGTGTTCCCGACGATGACCGAGCCGCTGCTTCCGGCCGAGCGGATACGCCGCATCGTCGGGGAGGAGGCGTGGGAACGCCTGTTCGGCACGCCGATCGGTGCGATCGTGCGGTCGTACGTGCGCGACGACGTCGTCCGCGGCGTGGTCGCGACGGACGCGCTGATCGGGACTTTTGCCGGAGTGGACGACGGTTCGCTGCGGCAGAACCGGTGCTTCCTCTACCACGTGATCGGTAACGGGACGGGGGAGTGGGAGGTCCCGGTCGGCGGCATGGGCGCGGTGACCGACGCGCTGCGCGAGGCTGCGCTGGCCGCGGGCGCCCGGATCACCACCCGTGCCGACGTGACGGCGGTCGACCCGGACGGCGAGGTGACGTATCTCGACGACGAGGGCCGCGAACGGCGCGCCGGCGCCGGGCACGTTCTCGCCGCGTGCGCGCCGTCGACGCTGGAAGGCCTGGTCGGCCCGGTCGGCACGGACGGGGCGAGCGCCGGTGCCGAGCGTCCCGAGGGCTCGCAGCTCAAGGTGAACATGGTGCTGCGGCGGCTGCCGCGGTTGCGCGACGGCACCGACCCGGCCGTGGCGTTCAGCGGCACGTTCCACGTCAACGAGTCGATGACGCAGCTGGAGACGGCGTACGCCCAGGCGACCGGCGGCGTGATCCCGGAGCTGCCGCCGTGCGACGTCTACTGCCACTCGCTGACCGATCCGTCGATTCTCGGGCCGGAGCTGCGGGCCGGGGGCGCGCACACGCTGACACTGTTCGGCCTGCACATGCCCGCGCGGCTGTTCCGCAGCGACAACGCCGCCGCCCGCGACGAGGCGCTGAAGGCGACGCTCGCGTCGGTGAACTCGGTGCTGGCCGAACCGGTCGAGGACTGCCTGTACGTCGACGCCGACGGGCGGCCGTGCGTGGAGGCGCGGACGCCGCTGGACCTTGAGCGTGACGTCGGCCTGCCCGGCGGGCACATCTTCCATCGCGACCTCGCCTGGCCGTTCGCGGAGACCGACGACGAGGTGGGCACGTGGGGCGTCGAGACCCGCTGGCCGCGGGTGCTGCTGTGCGGTGCAGGCGCCAGGCGCGGGGGCGGCGTGAGCGGCATCCCCGGCCGCGCCGCGGCGATGGCGGTGCTGGGCCGGGGATCTGCGTGATCAGTCCGGGCCCGGACGGCTGATCTTCTGCTCGGGCCGGTACTGACCGAGCCGGAGCAGGTCGACGTGGGCACCGGCGAGGACGAGACGGCGCAGGCATCGCTGGTGGGACAGGTGCAGGGCCCGCTCCGTCAGCGGGAGCCCGGCGTGGTGCAGCCGGGCAGTCTCGCCGCGGCCGGTGCGCACCGTCCGGGTGGTGACCCACAGCTGCGGGGGAGGGCTGCCCTCGAGGCTGTGCACCAGGGTGGAGCGTTCGTGCAGCCAGGCATGCAGCACGGCCGTGGTGTCGCGGTGGAGCGGGACCGTGTGGGTGCCGAGGTCGACGGTGCCGGCTTGCTGGTCGATCGCGTCAACGGCGAGTCCGGTCAGCGCGCCGGTCCGCTCGCCGGTGTCGACGACGAGTGCGGCGAGGACGGCGGTGCGCGCCCAGGTGGAGCGCTGCATCCGGGGAGGCGGGCCGCCGAGCAGCGACCGGACGGCGGCCCGGGCCTGAGCCGTCGTGAGGCGCTCGGCAGTGGAGGCGGTGGGCACGGGGACATCGGGGGTGGGCAGTTGCAGGTGGTCGGCGATGGCCCGGACGGATGCGCGCCGGGCCCGCAGCGAGGCCCTGGACGCCTCCCGGTGCGGGCCTCGGCTGTGCGTGTCGCCCGAGGCCGCGGAGGCGAGCCAGCCGGCGACGACGTCCGTGCGAAGCAGCGTGGCGACGTCGACCTGATCGGGCGTGCGGCCGGTGGCGTCGGCGGCGAACCGGACGGCCTCGGTCAGCGCCCAGCGGCGTTGCCGTCGGGTGGCGGCCGACGCGCCGGAAGTTGCCAGGGCGGTGTCGAACTCGTCGATGAGTAGTACCGCGGGCACGCGGACGGCCCGGTTGTTGTCTGCCACGACCAGCAGTCTAAGCGATAACAGAATATGAGCATGACAACTGGTTCCTGTGCCTATCCCGCCGCGATCATCCTTTCCGTACATGGCACGAGATCGCACCTACGGCGCGAGCGCCGCGCTCAAGAGTTGGCGCGGGGTGGTCTGGATGAGTCCGGCATGCGGCGTTCCGTAGACTCCGGCTCGTGCTGTTCCGCGAGGCTCGCCGTGACGATCTGACCGCCGTGCTGGCTTTACTGGTCGACGACACCTTGGGCAAGGACAGAGACCGTGCCGCGGTGGACGAGGCCTACGAGCGGGCGTTCGCCGAGATCGACGCCGACCCGCGCAACGAGCTGATCGTGGCTGACGACGACGGAGAGGTCGTCGGCTGCATGCAGCTCACCTACATTCCCGGCCTCGGGCACCACGGCGCGCAGCGGTGCCAGATCGAAGCGGTGCGCATCCACGCGGACCGGCGGGGCAGGGGAGCGGGTCAGCAGATGATCACCTGGGCCATCGACCGGGCACGGGAACGCGGGTGCGGCATGGTGCAGCTGACGTCACACCGTTCCCGCACGGACGCGCACCGGTTCTACGAGCGGCTCGGCTTCGTCGCCAGTCACGAGGGCATGAAGCTGACCCTGTGATCCGTCGCGGGCGGTCCCAGGTCCAAGCCCGTGACGGGTGCAGTTTGTACGTGAGCACACAGCAGTTGGGAGGTACGAGCTCGTGGCCGGCACAGGGTCGATACGGTCCCTCAAAGGTATGGTCGAGCCTCGGGACGAGCCCGTGAGCCTTGCCGAGATGGAACAAGCCATCGGTGAAGGTGCGGTTGAGGGCGTGGACACGTGATCGGTTTCGACACGAACGTTCTCGTTCGATACCTCACCGTAGGACGAGCCGGAACAGGCTGCTCGAAGCGCAAGAGATCGTGGTCGAGTGGGTGGATGTGATCCGGCGAGCCGTGCGGCGGATGGCCGACGGCGCGGATTTCTCTGACGCGGTCACCGACGAACTCGGGTTGGACGCGGGGTGTGAGCACAGCGTCACCTTCGATCGCCGGGCGGCCAAGGGTGCGGGCGTGCGGCTGCTGACGTAGGGCAGCGTCTCGTTTCGAGAGAGTCGGAATGCCTCATCGAGAAGCACGCGCCCGACTTTGGTGTGACTGGCAATTACAGCAAGGCGAACGCCGCGCGATTCAGTGAAGCGATTCACCAGCACATCAATGCATCTGGAACGCGTTCCATCTCGGGCACCCACCGCGGCAACTCCGCCACGCACCACGTTGATCCATCGACTGGCCTCAACGTCGTCGCGCGCAACGGTGAGTTCGTCAGCGGCTGGCGCCTGAGTCCCGATCAATTGAGTAACGTACTCAAGCATGGAGGTTTAGGCGGTGGCTGACGAGGTCAAGATCCGATTGTCGCGGGATCAAGCATTGGTGTTGTTTGACTGGCTTGCTCGCACCGGCGATGCCGATCAACCTGTGGCGTTTGAGGACCAAGCCGAGCAACGTGTGCTGTGGGACCTGGAGGCGCTGCTTGAAGGGGCATTGGTGGAGCCGCTCCGAGATGATTACCGGACGACGCTCGGAGAGGCACGGGCGCGGGTTCGCGACGAAGAGCAGTGAGGCGGTTACGGGAGCCCGGAACGGCGTTACGAGCAGACAGGGACTCGGTTCATAGCATGGTTGAACTGACCCTCGAGATTGGGCGAGTAGCCACCCTGGGCGATACGCCGACTGACAGGCTGTCGACAGCGTGCGCTGCGAGTGACGCGGTCGTGACCTGGACGACACGCATCCGGTAGGCACCCGCGTCACGCTGATAGCGACCCGCGGGCGACGTCGCCGAGGGTTCGTCACCGGCTCTTTCGCGTGTCTAGGCAGTGGCGTGCGCGGGGTGATTCCGGGGGCGTGGACGCTGGCTGAGCCGGCCGAGCAGCAGGGCCGGCGCGCGGACGCGTGGGGTGCGCTGCTGTCGGAGTTCTGCACGTCGGACTCGGGTGTTCGTGCCGACAGCGGCGGGAGATACGAGCTCGTGGCCGGCACAGGGCGCGGGTATGCGGCTGCTGACGTAGGGCAGCGTGTCGTTTCGAGAACGTTGCCCGGCTCGTCGGGCGGCCCGGCAATCCTGTTGCTCGCGCCACAGGCGGCTGCCAGGGTCTGGGACCATGCCGACCTTCGCCGCGCACGACGGGACCGAGCTGGCGTACCACGTATTCGGAGAAGGTTCTCCCGTGGTCTGCTTGCCCGGCGGGCCGATGCAGGACTCCGCGTATCTCGGCGATCTCGGTGGCCTGTCCGAGCACCGTCAGCTGGTCATGCTGGATCTGCGCGGAACAGGCCGGTCCGCGGAGCCGCATGACACCGCGTCCTGCCGCTGCGACCGGCTCGTCGACGACGTGGAGGCGCTGCGTGAACACCTGGGCCTCGAGCGGCTGGATCTGCTCGCCCACTCCGCCGGGACGAACGTGGCCGTGCAGTACCTGGCCCGCCACCCCGAACGCGTCGGAAAGCTCGCGCTGATCACTCCAAGCGTCCTGGCGGTCGGCATCACGGTGACCGCGGACCTCCGGCGTGAGACGGCACGGAGCCGTGACGGTGAGGCATGGTTCCCGTCGGCCTCCGCTGCGCTGGAGGAGATCATCGCCGGCAACGCGACCGCCGACGCGTGGCGGGAGATCGACCCGTTCCTCTACGGCCGCTGGGACGATGCGGCACGGGAGCATCGCGCTGCGGCGGAGCACCAGAAGAACCACGCGGCCGCCAATGTGTTCTTCGCCGAGGGCGCGTTCGACCCGGACCGCACACGTGCCGCCGTCGCGCGGTTCCAACGTCCCGTCCTCCTGCTCGCAGGTCAGGTCGACCTGAACTCACCGCCCGATGCGATGGCCGAGTTCGCCGCGTTGTTCCCGCACGCCGACCTCGTCGTCCAGCACGGTGCCGGGCACTTCCCGTGGCTCGACGACACGGACAGGTTCGTGTCGACGACCACGGAGTTCTTGAGCTGAGAGAGCGCTTTTGAAGCGTGGGCGGCGTACTGATGGCGTGGGCGGGAGTCACGAGGGCATGAAGCTGACACTGTGATCAGTAGTGGGCCGCCCCTCTGGACGACTTCGGGGACCAGGCAGGCCGGGCGGGCCTATGCATTCCTCCCGCGAGGTTGACACAGGAGGCAACTCGTGACCGTTGTGTCACCCAAAACGAACGACGACCGTCTGCTGCGGACGCGGGCAACGGACGAGCGTGCCGCGTCAGGACGGCTTCGTGTCAACGGTCGGCGGCTTTCTGACCTGACCGGACGGCCTCGGCACGGCGCATGGCGTCGTGGTAGATCGGGCCGTCGCGCACCGGTAGCACCCGCACCACGTCACGTAGTGCGTGCGAGGCGAGACTGGCCGCGACGTCCGTGGTCGGCAGTCCCGGCATCCGGTATAGCCGCCGCGCCCAGCGGGGGAGCAGGGCGAACGCGACGCCGGAGACGCTGAGCCAGGCCGGGCGGCCGACGGTCCACGCCAGGGCGCGCGGCATCGGGGGAGCGGCGAGGAATCGGGCGACGTCGCGGCCCTCCGCGGTCAGCGTGAGCTCGGGACGCATCCGCTCGTAATAGTCGTGCACCTCGGACGTGGCGGCCGGCACCGTCGACGGGTCGAGGCCGACCAGCGCCGCGGCCCGGACCTGCTCGGTGTAGTAGGCGTCCGTCTCGTCGTCGGTGAGCGCCAGCCCGGCGCGCCGGGCCGTGGTGACGAACGACTCCACCTCGGTGACGTGCACCCAGCGGAGCAGTTCCGGGTCGTCCACGCGGAACCGTTCGCCGGTGAACGGGTCGACGCCGCGCAACCGGTCGTGCACGGCGCGCACGCGCCGGCCGGCCGCCTCGGCATCATCGGTGGTGCCGTAGACGACCGTGCCGACGTACTCGGCCGTGCGCATCAGCCGGGCCCAGCAGTCGCGCCGGAAGTCGGAGTTCTGCACGACGCCGGCGACCGCGCGAGGATGCAGCGCCTGCAGGTACAGCGCCCTGATCCCGGCCAGCCACAGAACCGGCTCGCGGTGCACCCGCCAGCTGACACTGTCCGGACCGAACAGCCCGAGATCACTCTCGGTGCCCTGCATACACCGATGATCCCACTATCGGCTACTTCGCTCACCTTCCGTGAGCGGGAACGGCTTGTCGTCCTGTTCGCAGACCGTGCCGGCCGGCGGCAGCACACCCGACACCAGGTAGTCCCTGGCGTGGGAAGCCAGGCAGGCACTCTCGCCCAATGCGCCGTGCCCCCAGCCGTCCACGGTCAGCATCCGGGAGCCGTCCAGCAACGTGTTGAGGGTCCGGGCACCGCTGATCGGCGTCGCCGGATCATGGAGGGTGGCCACCAGGAGCACGGGGGCGGACGTGTCGGTCTCGAACGGGCCTCGGTACGCGTCGGCAGACGAGCCCGGCCACTGTGCGCACGACGACGACCGCCACGTCCAGAACCGGCCGAACCACGGCGCCGCTCGGTCAGCGCGCGCACCGGCGTCGATCCAGCTCCGCGGGCTTTCGGGGTTGGCACTGTCGGCGCAGATGACCGCCTCGGTCCGCGGCGTCAGGGCGCCGTCGCTCGATGTGGCGGCCGGTTCGGAGCTCGACAGGTGCTGTCGCAGCCGGGTGTACGCGGCGGCGGCATCGGATCGTGCCTCCTCGTCCGCGGTCCCGGACAGCGCGTCGTCCGTCGCGTCGAGGAACGACATGAACGGCCGCAGCGCCGTGACGTCACGCAGCGCGGCGTCGGCGTGCGTGACGACGTCCTGGTAGGTCAGCCGCTCGCCGTCCAGGCGGACCGGCCCCTGCTTCAGCCGCTCGACGATGCGCATCCATGTCGCCGTCGATTCGCCGGCGGTCGCGCAACGCTCCGGTCCGACCCGGTCACACTCGGCGAACGCGCGCGTCAGCGTCTTCCACGCGCCGGCCGCGCTGCCCCAGCGGGCGGTGACCGGGAGGTCCGCGTCCGCGTCGTCGTGCCCGGTCGCGTAGCCGATCGGGTCCATCACCCCGTCGACGACCATGGCGCGGATCCGCTCCGGGAACATCGCCGCATACGTCGCGCCGAGGTAACTGCCGTACGAGATGCCGTAGTACGTCAGCTGCTCGTCTCCGACGGCCTGCCGGACGAGGTCCATGTCGCGCGCGGTGTCGGCCGTCGTCATGTGGTCGATGATCGGGTTCGCCCCGGTGGCGCAGGCACGGCGAACTCGACGGTCGTACCGCAGCTTCTCGTGCGCCTCACGTTTGGTGACGGGGAACTGCACCGACGGCGGCTCGGGCACGTCGCCGTCGCCGTCGCCGGGACGACACTGCAGCGGGGCGCTGGCGCCGATCCCGCGCGGATCGATCCCGACCACGTCGAACCGCTCGAGCACGGCCGGCGGGAGGTTCTCGGCGTACCAGGACATGTACTCGAGGGCCGGCTCGCCGGGCCCGCCGGGATTGACGAACAGGGTGCCGATACGCGCGTCCGGCTCGTCGGCCGGGCGCCGGGCGAGGGCGAGCTCGGTCGTCCGGCCGGACGGGTCGTCGTAGTCGAGCGGCACCTGCGCCTTCGTGCACTGCAGGTCGTCGTCGCACGGTTCCCAGGTGAGCTCGGGGAGCGGGGCCTCGACCTGGTCCGGCGTGCGTGCCCGCTCCGGGGCGGCATCGTCCCGCGGACCGTCCGAGGCTGCGTATGCGGTGGTGGTGGCGAGGATCGTGCCGGCGGTCACCGCCGCCACCAGCGCTGCGCGGTGCACAGGCATGGTCGTCCCTTCGTGGTGGTGGGATCGTTCGGTCTGTGACCGCAGCCTGCCGTCGCCACCGGCGCCGTGTCGGTAACCGCAGGACCCGACCCGGGGTGCACCTTCTTGCACCCTCGTTCCTGGTGGCTGCGCCATCGCCGTGCGCGCTCGGCCGTCTATAACCTGAACCGGTGGCATCCCCAGTGACCTCCACCGCGACCACCGCCGACGAGCGGCGAAGCCTGCCCGGCACGGTCGTGCGTGCGCTCTGGTCACCGCAGACCTGGCGCGCCACCAGCCACGTCGTCACCGGCGCCGTCGTCGGGCTGGTGAGCTTCGTCGTCGTGCTGACGTTGCTGGTGCTGACCGTGGTCCTGCTGCCGACGCTGATCGGGGCGGCGATCGCGCTGCTGTCGCTGCTGGTCCTCGGCCGGGTGTTCACGGCGATCCAGCGGTCCCGGTTCGAGGCGTTCCTGGACGTGTCGATACCGCGTGAACCGGCGGCGGCACCCCGGGAGCGGTTCGGACGCCGGATCCTGCACGAGCTGCGGGATCGAAGCACCTGGCGTCAGCTCGGCTACCACCTGTTCGCGGGTGTGTTCGGGCTCGTCGCCGCCGTGGTCGTGATCGGCGTCTGGTCGGCCGGGCTGGCACTCGCGCCGGCCATCGGCTACGCGGCCTCCGTCGCCGGGATCGGTGTCGATGCGTCCGCGGGCCTGACGGCGGCCGGGGTGGTGCTGCTGGTCGTCGCGCCGTGGGTGGCGCGTGCCCTGGCCGCGGTGGACGCGACGGTCGGTCGAGCGTTGCTGGGGGCCGACCCGGCCGAGGAGCTGACCCGGCGGGTCGCCTCGCTGGCCGCCAGCCGGGACAGCACGGTCGACGCCGCCGACGCGGAACGCCGCCGGATCGAACGCGACCTGCACGACGGGGCGCAGCAGCGGCTGACGTCGCTGGCGGTGAACCTCGGCGTCGCGCGCACGAACCTTACCGACGCGCCGGAGCCGGCACGAGAGGCGATCGCGCAGGCGCACGACGAAGCGAAACAGGCGCTGGTCGAACTCCGCGACCTGGTACGTGGCATGCACCCGGCGGTGCTCGACGACCGCGGCCTCGACGCGGCGCTGTCGGGCATCGCGGCCCGGTCGCCGGTTCCGGTGCGGCTGGACGTGAAGGTTTCCGAACGTGCGGCACCCGAGGTCGAGGCTGTCGCGTACTTCGTCGTGTCCGAGGCGCTGACGAACGCCGTCGCACATGCGGGCGCCACGGGAATCGAGGTGACGATCGAACGGCACCGGGATCGTCTGCGAGTGCGTGTGACCGACGACGGACGAGGCGGCGCGGACGCGGGCCGGGGAACCGGTCTGCACGGCCTGGACGGGCGAGTGCGCTCGGTGGACGGGACGTTGCATGTCGACAGCCCGGCCGGCGGGCCCACCACGGTGACGGCGGAGATGCCATGCGAGTTGTGATCGCCGAGGATTCCGTACTGCTTCGCGAGGGGCTGGCTCGGCTTCTGCAGACGGCCGGCATCGACGTCGTCGGCACCGTCGGCGACGGCGACGCGTTGCTCCGCTGCGCCGAGCAACACCGTCCCGACCTGGCGGTGATCGACGTGCGCATGCCGCCCGACCACACCGACGAAGGGCTGCGCGCCGCACTGGTCCTGCGCCGGCAGTTCCCGGACACCGCGATCCTGATGCTGTCGCAGTACGTCGAGGAGCGATACGCCGTCGATCTGCTGACCGGTGAGACCAGCGGCGTCGGATACCTGCTGAAGGACCGTGTCGCCGACGTGCCCGAGTTCCTGGACGCCGTCCACCGGGTCGCGGCCGGCGGCACGGCGCTGGACTCGGAGGTCGTGTCGCAGCTGCTCGTGCGCCGGCGGAGCGACTCGCTGGACCGGCTCACCGCGCGCGAGCGGGAGGTGCTGGCCCTGATGGCCGAGGGCCGCTCCAACGCCGGCATCGCGCAGGCTCTGGTGCTCAGCGAGAGCGCGGTCGCCAAGCACATCAACAGCATCTTCACCAAGCTCGACATCACCCCGACCGACAGTGACAACCGCCGGGTGCTCGCCGTGCTGCAGTTCCTACAAGTCCGGGAGGACACCAGATGACCGAGTCCGCACCAGGACCGAAGACCCCGAACGCGGCGCGTGGCACGGTACGCCGGGTGTGGCTGGTGACGGGCGCCGTTCTCGCTGCGGCGGCGCTGGTCATCGGGGTTACCGGAATCGTCGCCGCGTTGCAGCGGACGTCGACGGAGACCCGGTACGCGTCGCAGACGTATCCGCGCTCGGCCGCGCACGTGCAGGTGGACGTGGACCGCGGGAAGGTCACCATCGCCGGCGGCGACGCCGGGCGGGTCGAGACGCAGCACGCACGACGCTGGTCCGGCGGCGAACCGAGCGTCGACGAGACGTGGAGCGGCGACACGCTCCGCGTCGACGGCCGATGCCCGGACTCGCTCCTGTCCTGGATCGGGCAGGTCTGTTCGGTCGAGTACGCGGCGCAGGTGCCGCGCGACGCCGGAGCCGACGTCGGCTCGACCACCGGATCGATCGAGGTGGGCCAGCTCGGCGGTCAGCTGGGGCTGAGCGCGACCACGGGCAGCATCACCGTCGAGGACGTCTCCGGGCCGCTGACCGCACGGGCGACCACGGGCGACATCACCGGCTCGGGCCTGCGCTCGGACAGGGTCGACGCGGAGGTCAGCACCGGTGATGTGACGCTGCGCTTCGCCGAACCGCCCGAACGGCTCACCGCCGCGGCGAGGACCGGAGACGTGACCATCGAGGTGCCCCGCAGTGGTGGCCCGTACCGGGTGGACGCGCGGACGAACACGGGGGAGCAGCAGGTGGACGTGGCGCAGGACCCGGACGCCGCTCCGGAGCGCACCATCGACGTCACCACGAGCACCGGCGACATCCACGTCAGGTACGCGGACCGCGGGGACCGCTAGCCTCGGGGTCTCTAACTCCCCTGGATTTCTCGGCGCAGTACGGGGATCACGCCGCCGGTCAGCACCATGTCGACCTGACGGGGGGACAGCCGGTGCCGCAGCCTGATGGTCCGGTCACCGACACGCGCGTGGAGGTCGCGTCCGGTCCGCAACTTCTCGTGCAGGCCGTCCAGTGCGAGGGTGTCGCCGCGGCCGAGTGCGTCGTAGTCACCGGGGTCGGCGAACTCGAGCGCGAGCACGCCGAAGTTGGCGAGGTTCTGCCAGTGGATGCGCGCGTACGACTTCGCCACCACCATCCGCAACCCGAGGTAGCGGGGGGTGATCGCGGCGTGCTCACGCGACGAGCCCTGGCCGTAGTTCTCCCCGCCGACGACGGCGTGGTCACCGAGGGACGCCGCTCGCTCGGCGTACGACGGATCCGCCGGGCGGAAGGTGAACTTCGCCAGTTCGGGGATGTTGGAGCGGAACGGCAGTGCGGCCGCGCCGGCGGGGGAGATCTCGTCGGTGGACAGGTTGTCGCCGACCTTGAGCGCGAGCGGCAGCTCCACCTCGTCAGGAAGGCCCTCGAAGTCGGGGAGCGAGGAGATGTTCGGCGTCTTGACCAGCTCGACCTTCGCCGCCTCCGCAGGCGGCAGGGGCGCGACCAGCATCGAGGTGTTGACGCTGTGCAGAGTCGGCAGGTCGAGCGCCGGGTAGTCGATGCCGTACTTCTCGGCCCACGTCCTCGGGTCGGTGATCGTCCCGGTCAGTGCGCTCGCGGCGGCGGTCTCGGGAGAGCAGAGGAACACGGAGTCGTCCGGGGTGCCGCTGCGGCCCGGGAAGTTCCGTGGGAACGTCCGAAGGCTGTTGGTGCCTTGTGCCGGCGCCTGTCCCATGCCGATGCAGCCCAGGCAGCCGGTTTGGTGCAGCCGCGCGCCGGCGCCGAGCAGGTCGAACGTCGCGCCCGTCTTCGTCAGGTCCTCGAAGATCTGCCGCGAGGACGGATTGACGTCGAAGCTCACCGCGTCGCTGCTCTGCCGGCCCCGCACCATGGCCGCGGCGATCGCGAAGTCGCGCAGGCCCGGGTTGGCGCTGGATCCGATCACCGCCTGGCCGATCTCGGTGCCGGCGACCTCCGAGACCGGGACGACGTTGCCCGGGGACGTGGGCTTCGCGACCAGCGGTACGAGCGCCGCCAGGTCGATATGGTCATGGACGTCGTACGTCGCGTCCTCGTCGGCCAGCAGCTCGGTGAAGTCGTCCTCTCGTTCCTCGGCGCGCAGGAACGTCCGGACCGCGTCGTCGGCGGGGAACACCGTGGTGGTGGCGCCGAGCTCGGCGCCCATGTTCGCGATCACGTGCCGATCCATCGCCGAGAGGTGGGCCAGGCCCGGTCCGTGGTACTCGATGATCCGGTTCACGCCGCCCTCGACGTCGTGCCGGCGCAGCATCTCCAGGATCACGTCTTTCGCCGACACCCATGGCGGCAACTCACCGGTGAGCTCGACTCCCCAGATCTCCGGCATGGTGAGGTACAGCGGCTCGCCTGCGATCGCCATCGCCACCTCGACACCACCGACGCCGACCGCGAGCATGCCCAGACACCCGGCGGCGCAGGTGTGCGAGTCCGACCCGGCCATGGTCAGCCCGGGCCGGCCGAAACGCTGCATGTGCGTGGGGTGGGACACGCCGTTGCCCGCCTTGGAATACCACAGTCCGAAGCGGCGGCACGCACTGTGCAAGAACGCATGGTCCTCGGCGTTGCGCTCGTCGGCCTGCAGCAGATTGTGGTCGACGTACTGGGTGCTCAGCTCAGTGCGGGCACGGTCGAGGCCCATCGCCTCGAGTTCGAGCATCACCATCGTGCCGGTCGCGTCCTGGGTCAGCGTGTGGTCGACCCGCAGCCCGATCTCGCTGCCGGGCGTGGGCTCTCCGGACACGAGGTGTGATGTGATCAGCTTCTGCGCGACGTTCATGGCCACACCGCGAAGCTACCCGTTCCGGTCCGGTGGAATTCGCGCTCAGCCCGATCTCACATTTTCCAGCCGATGACAGGTGTTCCTCATCCCAGCGAGTGGATGAAGTCCGCCGTGGCCGCGTCGGCCGCGAAGAACGTCTCGATCGCGACCTCGTCGAGGCTCACGTCGCGCGGTGCCCCGAACACGGTGAGCGCGTAGCAGAAACTCAGGTCGCCGGCGGGAGAAGCCAGGACCATGGGAACGACGACATCCTGATCGGCCGGACCTGCCGACTCGATCTGGCCGTCCGTCGGCGTCGGGTACGCACTGATCTCCTCGAGAAGGTCGGCGAGCCCTGGCGCCGCGGTCCGTTCCAGCTGACGCCGGACCCGCCTCAGCTGATGCGATCGCCACTGCTCGTAGTTGCGGAGCCGAGGTGCCAGCCCTTTGGGGTGCAGGGTCGCTCTCAGCACGTTGACCGGTGGAGTGCGAAGCTCCTCCGCGACATCGTCCAGCATCGCCGTCATCGTCCGGTTCGCGGTCAGCAGCTCCCACCGCACGTTCACGGCCAGCGCCGGGTTCGGTTCCTGCCCGGTGAGCACCGCGTCCACGGCCCCTCGTACCACGCCGAGGTCCTCGAACGGTCGCTCACGGTGAGCGGGGGCGAAGCCCGCGGCGAGGTGGAGGGTGTTGCGCTCGCGGAGCGGGACGTCCAACACGTCGCTGAGGCGTTCGATCATCTGCCCGCTGGGCGTCGCACGTCCGGTCTCGATGAAGCTGACATGACGAGCGGAGATCTCCGCCGCGAGCGCGACATCGAGTTGACTGCGGCGGCGGCGCTCACGCCACCGCCGTACCAACGTGCCTACGGGTTCGGCGCCGACGGGGATCGTCATGCGGACAGGCTGCCGTGCCAGGCCACGCCGGGCAATGACCTCGGAGGTAATTGCTGATGCTGACGGGCCGATGCACGTTGTTGGTCAGGACGAGACAACCAGCACTGTTGGAGGCATTCATGAACCTCACCGCGACCCGCCGACCGGCCGGGAGAGGCTTGTGATCACGGTTGACGGCCTGACCAAGAGGTACGGCCAACTGACGGCCGTCGACGAGGTGTCCTTCACCGCCGAGCCAGGACGGGTGATGGGTTTCCTCGGGCCCAACGGGGCAGGCAAGTCCACCAGTATGCGGATGATGGTCGGGCTCTCGGAACCGACGTCCGGGACGGCGCACATCCTGGGTCGGCGGTTCGGCGAACTTCCCAACCCCGGCCGCGAGGTCGGCGTGCTGCTGGATGCCTCCGCTCAACACGGCGGCCGCACAGGGCGGGAGATCCTCAGTCTTGCCGCCGGGACGATGGGGCTCCCGAAGGCATGGGGCGACGCCGCCCTCGAGCGGGTCAGCCTGACCCCCGAGGAGGCGCGCCGCCGGGTCGGCAACTACTCGCTCGGCATGCGCCAGCGGCTCGGGATCGCCGTGGCGCTCATCGGCGACCCGGACGTCCTCATCCTCGACGAGCCCGCCAACGGCCTGGACCCGGCAGGCATCCGGTGGATGCGTGACCTGCTGCGCGGGTTCGCGAACGACGGTGGGACGGTACTGCTCTCGTCTCATCTGCTGCACGAGATCGAGGTCATCGCCGACGACATCCTGGTCATCGGCAACGGCCGGATCGTCGCCCGGGGCACCAAGGAGCAGCTGCTCACCGAAGGCGGCACCCTGGCCCGGTCGGCCGACCCGGCCGCCTTGGCGGCCGCGCTACGTGCGGCCGGCCACGCGAGCAAGCAGGCATCTTCCGGCGCCCTGCACACCGAGGCCGACGCCGGCACCGTCGGCCAGGTCGCCCTGGCCACCGGTGTGGCACTCACCGAACTCCGCGCCGCGGACAGCACCGGGCTCGAGGAGATGTTCCTCGCCCTCACGGACGACTCACAGCGTGACGGCCTCCGAGACGAGACCGACACGAAGACCGAAGGGACGGCGGCATGAGCGACGTGACCATCGCTTCCGGATCCGTCGACACGCCGCCGCACCGCGGTCGACCTGCCGGGACCATTTCTCCGATCCCGTTCGCGCGGATCCTCTGGATCGAGCTACGCAAGATGTTCGACACCCGCTCAGGCCTCTGGCTGATGGCCAGCATCCTGATCGTCGCGGCACTCGCCACCGTCGGGACCTTGATCCTCGTCCCGGAGAGTGACCTCACCTACGAGTCGTTCCTCAGCGCGATCGGGTTCCCGATGAACACGATTCTGCCGTTGGTCGCGATCCTCTCGGTCACCAGCGAGTGGGGCCAACGCACCGCGCTCACGACGTTCACCCTGGTGCCGAGCCGTGCGCGGGTGATCTCGGCCAAGGCGGGGCTGTGCGCCATCATCGGAGTGTCCGCACTCGCCGTCGCGGCGGTTCTCGGCGCTGTCGGCAACATCGGCGCCGCCGCCTTCGCGGGTGTCGGGGCCACCTGGGACGTGGGCTGGCAGGGTCTGGTGCTGTTCGCCATGGCCAACGTGATCGGCATGGGCATCGGGTTCATGCTCGCGGTGCTCACCCGGAGCTCGCCCGCCGCGGTAGTGGCGTTCTTCGTCTACTACCTGGTCGTGCCGATCGTCTCCACCGCCGTGGCAGGCGTCCAGGAGTGGTACGCCGACCACGTCCACTGGATCGACTTCAACACCAACGTGAATCGGCTGTTCGGTGCCGGCTTCACGGGAGACGATGCGCTGTCGGCGCAACAGTGGTTCCAGCTCGGCCTCACCGGACTCGTGTGGCTGGTCGTCCCCCTGACGGTCGGACTCCGGTTGGCGCTCCGCGCAGAAATCAAGTAGTCGGTGACGTCCAGCAGCGTGGCGGTCTCGCTGCCGCGACGGGACGTTCCTGGAGGCCAGTTGCGCTGGGAAACGCCGGCGCGACATGGCACTATCACGGATGTGACGAGCGAACCCGCGGCGACGCAGCGCCTGCGCGACCTCGCGCTGCTGCGCCGCGTGCGCGACCGGATCGACCGGGAGTACGCGCAACCGCTGGACGTCGAGGCGCTCGCCCGTGGCGTGAACGTGTCGGCCGGGCACCTCAGTCGTGAGTTCCGGCGCGCCTTCGGGGAGTCGCCGTACAGCTATCTGATGACGCGGCGCATCGAGCGAGCGATGGCGTTGCTGCGCCGTGGCGACCTCAGCGTCACCGAGGTCTGTTTCGAGGTCGGCTGCTCGTCGCTCGGAACCTTCAGCACCCGCTTCACCGAGCTGGTCGGGGTGCCGCCCAGCGTCTATCGCCGCCAGACGGACCGGGCCATGGCCGGAATCCCGCCATGCGTGGCGAAGCAGGTGACCAAACCGATCAGGAATCGAGAAGTGCGGGTCCCGGAGCCGGGCCTAGCCTGATCGCCATGGACCTCACTATTCATCACGCGTACCTCCCGCACACCGACCCGGAGGCCTCGCTGGCCTTCTACCGCGACACCCTCGGCTTCGAAGTCCGCAACCACGTGGAATACGGCGGGATGCACTGGATCACGGTCGGCCCCGTCAACCAACCGGACACGTCGATCGTGCTGACGCCGCCGGCCGCCGACCCCGGCATCACCGACGACGAACGCCACACGATCGAAGAGATGATGGCCAAGGGCACCTACGCGGGCATCAACCTGGCCACCAAGGACGTCGACGACACCTTTGCCCGGCTGCAGGCCGGCGACGTCGAGGTGGTCCAGGAGCCGACAGACCAGCCGTGGGGGATCCGCGACTGCGCCTTGCGCGACCCGGCCGGGAACATGATCCGGATATTCCAGGTCGGCTGAGCACGAGCAGTTCGGACGACCTAGCGGGTTGAGTACAGATGGCTGGGCTGTGCGGGCTCGAGCGCGATGTCCAGCTCGAGCGGGCCCAGTTCGGCGGCGATGCGAGAGAACTCGCCGACCCGGCGGTCGAGTTGGCCCGCTCGCCGGACCAGCCCCCAGCGCAGCGTGGGTCGTTCGTCGATCGGCAGGTAGACCACGTCGGCGCGCTCGAGGTACTTGACCGCTTGTGCGCAGGCGAACGCGACGCCGTCCCCGGACGTCACGGCCCACAGGACCTCCTCGCGGGTCGGCATCCGGGTCGTCCGGCCGGTGTCCGAAGCCGGGACCGGGCTGAGCGCGGACTCCCAGTACTGGGGTACCGGCAGACCCGACGGCAGAACCGTGTGCTCGTTCAGTTCGCCGAGCGACACCGAAGGCCGGGCGGCCAGCGGATGATCGCGACCGGCCGTGAGCACGATCGGCTCGATGAACGTCACCGGCCCGGTGGCGAGGTCGGACTCCTCGACCGGGAACGACACGAGAGCGACGTCGACGTCACGGTTGCGCAGCGCCTCGAACGGCTCGTCGATCCGTATCTCGCGCATCAGGAGCTCGACCTCGGGGTGGCGGCTCCGGAACAACGCGGTGATCGGGGAGAGCTCCTGCCACATCGGGCCCAGAACCCCGAACGTCAACGTGCCGTCCCCGCCCTGTGCCATGTCCTTCGCCGACACGACACCTTCCACGATGCGGCGATACCCGGCGTCGAGGTCCGCTCGGAGATGCTCGCCGAGAGGCGTCAGAGCAACCTTGCGGCTGGTCCGCTCGAACAGGGGAGCCCCGATACGCCGTTCTTGTCTGGCGATCGCCTGGCTGACTCTCGGCGTCGAGAGATGCAGGCGCTCGGCGGTACGGCCGAAGTGGAGCTCCTCGGCCAGCGTCAGAAAGATCTCTATGTCGCGGAGTTCCACACCGACCAGCCCCTCCAAGCGTTAACACCACGCGAAACCGACGTTGCCGATCCGCCCATTGTTCCCGACCGGACGCTCGAGTTTGCTGAGAGCAGTGGGACGGAAGGCCACGACCAGAAAGGACGTACAGCGATGACACCGAACCAGCAGGCAGATGAGCGCGGCGCACGCCGGCCCGGCACGCCCGGGGCGTTCTCGCGGTGGATGCAGCGGACGATGAACGCCCGCATGATCCGCAAGGTCCGGCGCGGCCGCGGCGAGTTCATGGGCATGGACGTGCTCGTCCTTCGTACGGTGGGCCGCCGCAGTGGGCAGGGGCGGGAGACGCCGCTCGCGTGGTTCGACGAGGGTTCGGACGCCCGGCTGGTCGTCGCCTCCGGCGGCGGCAGCCGGAACCCGGCCTGGCACGCTAATCTGATGGCGCATCCTGACCAGGTGTCGATCGAGTTGCCCGGCGGCGACGTCACATCGGTGACACCGCAGCAGCTCGACGGCGCCGAGCGTGAACACGCCTGGCAGCGCATCGCCACCGCCCAGCCCCGCATCGCGAAGTACCAGAGCAAGTCCGAGCGACAGTACCCGGTGGTCCGCCTCACCCCGCGCTGAGCCGAGATGGAGGAACGACGAGCATGACCACGAGCACGGACACGGTGTCGCCTGCACTGCACGCTGCCGACAGCCACGACATGATCCGCGTGCACGGCGCGCGAGAGAACAACCTCAAGGACGTCGACGTCGAGATACCGAAGCGCCGGCTGACGGTGTTCACCGGTGTCTCCGGCTCGGGCAAGAGCTCGCTGGTGTTCAGCACGGTCGCCGCCGAGTCGCAGCGCATGATCAACGAGACGTACAGCGCGTTCATCCAGGGCTTCATGCCGAACATGGCACGGCCGGACGTCGACCTGCTCGACGGGCTGACCACCGCCATCATCGTCGACCAGGAGCGTATGGGCGCCAACCCGCGCTCGACCGTGGGCACCGCCACCGACGCGAACGCGCTGCTGCGCATCCTGTTCAGCCGTCTCGGTCAGCCGCACATCGGCTCGCCCCAGGCGTTCTCGTTCAACGTCGCCTCCATCAGCGGAGCGGGGGCGGTCACGTTCGAGCGTGGGGGAGAGACGGTCAAGGAGCGTCGCTCGTTCTCGATCACCGGAGGCATGTGCCCGAAGTGCGAGGGGACGGGCCGGGTCACCGACTTCGACAGGACCCAGCTCTACGACGACAGCAAGTCGCTCAGCGAGGGCGCGCTCACCGTTCCCGGCTTCAGCATGGACGGCTGGTACGGACGCATCTTCGCCGGCGCCGGGCTGCCCATGGACACGCCGATCAGGAACTTCGCCGAGAAGGAGCTGCAGAAGCTGCTTTACGGCGAGCCGGAGAAGATCAAGGTCGAGGGGGTCAACCTCACCTACGAAGGCCTGATCCCGAAGATCCAGAAGTCGATGCTGTCCAAGGACCGCGAGGCGATGCAGTCGCACATCCGCGCGTTCGTCGACCGGGCGGTCACCTTCACCGCATGCCCCGAGTGCGACGGCACCCGGCTCAGCGAGGCGGCCCGGGCGTCGAAGATCAACGGCGTCAGCATCGCCGACGCCTGCGCGATGGAGATCCGCGACCTCGCCGAGTGGATCCGCGGCCTCGACGAGCCGTCGGTGGCTCCGCTGCTGACGACCCTTGGCGAGACGCTCGACTCGTTCGTGGAGATCGGACTCGGCTATCTCAGCCTCGACCGGCCGGCGGGCACGTTGTCCGGGGGAGAGGCGCAGCGGACCAAGATGATCCGGCACCTCGGGTCGGCGCTGACGGACGTGACCTACGTCTTCGACGAACCCACCATCGGCCTGCACCCGCACGACATCCAGCGGATGAACAGCCTGCTGCTGCGGCTGCGGGACAAAGGCAACACGGTGCTCGTCGTGGAGCACAAGCCGGAGACGATCGCGATCGCCGACCATGTCGTCGACCTCGGTCCGGGGGCGGGCTCCGCGGGCGGCAGTGTCTGCTTCGAAGGTGCCGTCGACGGGCTGCGGGGCAGCGACACCCTCACCGGCCACCACCTCGACGACCGGGCCAGTCTCAAGGAGTCGTGGCGCAAGCCCACCGGCGCGCTGGAGATCCGCGGCGCTCGGCAGAACAATCTGCAGGGCGTGGACGTGGATGTGCCCACGGGCGTCCTCACCGTCGTCACCGGCGTTGCCGGCTCCGGCAAGAGCTCGCTGATCCACGGCAACCTCGCCGGACGCGACGGCGTCATGGTGATCGACCAGACCGCCATCAAGGGCTCCCGCCGTTCCAACCCGGCGACCTACACCGGGCTGCTCGACCCGATCCGCAAGGCGTTCGCGAAGGCCAACGGCGTGAAGCCGGCGCTGTTCAGCGCCAACTCCGAGGGCGCCTGCCCGACGTGCAAGGGCGCCGGCGTCGTCTACACCGAGCTGGGCGTCATGGAAACCGTCGCCACGACCTGTGAGGAGTGCGAGGGCAAGCGGTTCCAGGCCGAGGTGCTCGAGTACCGGCTCGGCGACGGCGAGAACGGCAAGAACATCAGCGAGGTGCTCGGGATGTCGGTGGCCGAGGCGGAGGAGTTCTTCGGCTCCGGTTCCGCACGCACACCGGCCGCGCACAAGATCCTCGACCGGCTCGCCGACGTCGGCCTCGGCTACCTCACCCTCGGCCAGCCGCTCACGACGCTGTCCGGCGGCGAGCGGCAGCGGCTGAAGCTGGCCACGAACATGGGCGGCGACGGCGGCGTCTACGTCCTCGACGAGCCGACCACCGGGCTGCACCTCGCCGACGTCGAGCAGCTGCTCGGCCTGCTGGACCGGCTCGTCGACTCGGGCAAGACCGTCATCGTCATCGAGCACCACCAGGCGGTCATGGCGCACGCCGACTGGATCATCGACCTCGGGCCCGGCGCGGGTCACGACGGCGGCCGGATCGTCTTCGAGGGCACGCCCGCCGACCTCGTGCGGGGCAGCTCGACGCTCACCGGCGAGCACCTGGCCGAGTACGTCGCCACCTGACCGAGGTGCCGTGCGAACGGTATCATTGCTATCTTTGTTATCAGGAGGTGGTCGTGATGGCCCAGCTGCTGGTGCGCAACCTGGATGAGAGCGTGAAGCGCCGGCTGCATCTCCGCGCCGCGCGGCACAACCGGTCGCTCGAGGCCGAGGTTCGGTTCATTCTCACCGAGGCAAGTGCGAGCTCAACTGACGACCCGGTGGGGCGGCTGTTGGCGGCAGTCCGGGAGCAGCGCGTCGAACCGAATCTGCCGGACGACTCGTTCGATCATGAGGGGGCAACGTTCGAGTGAACGATCCCGTCGATGCCGGCGCAATCGTGCTTGATACCAACGTGGTCTCGGAGCCGCTCAGGCCGGCGCCGAACGAGCACGTTCTCGCACATCTGCGAGAGGCTTCGTCGCGGACCTTCATTACGACCGTGACCCTGGCCGAGTTGTTCCTCGGCGCGAACCAACTCGATCGTGGCCGGCGCCGGCAGAGCCTATTGGAGAACATCGCCGCGGTCCGTGACGTGTATGCACAGCGGACGCTGACGTTCACTGCTGCCGCAGCCGAGCATTATGGCCAGTCTGTTGCCGCCTTGAAGCGAGCCGGCGTCGCGATGAGTGTTGCGGACGCGTTCATCGCCGCGATCTGTGTGACCAGCGACGCGGCGTTGTGGACCAGGAACAGCAAAGACTTCGTGCACTACCCGGGCCTGACCGTCATGGATCCATGGTCCGAAGGTTGAAAGCACTCACCGGCGAGGATCTCGCGGCCTACGTCGGCATTCACCAGCCTTGTCGTTGTCCAGCTCGGACGGTGACGTTGTCCAGCTCGGACGGTGACGTTCGTCCTTATGGTGAGGACAGGTGAGGTGCCTGCCCACGACCTGAGGAGCGGACATGGCCACGACCCATCTCACCAAGGTAGGCACGGTCGGCATCGCCGTCACCGACCAGGATCTGGCGCTGGAGTTCTACGTCGGCACGCTCGGGTTCGAGGTCCGTCGGGACGTCGAGCTGGGGCCGTTGCGCTGGATCGAGGTCGCACCGCCAGGTGCCATCACGACGGTCGCGCCGGTTCCCGCCGAGATCCCGGCCGGCCTGCGCTTCTTCACCCCCGACGCGGACGCCGCGCACGCCCACCTGCGCGAGAGCGGTGCCGACACGGACCCGCAGGTGTTGCGGATGGACGCAGCGCCACCGATGTTCGCATTCCGGGATCCCGACGGCACGACGCACTTCGTGGTCGAGGAGGCATAGACGATGAACAAGCAGTTCACGGCGACGTTGCAGAAGAGCCCGGCCCAAGGTGGGCACACGTATCTCGTCTGGCCGGAGTCGGTCGAGTTCTTCGGTACCCGGGGTCTGGTGAAGGTCCGCGGGACGGTTGACGGCCACCCGTTCCGCGGCTCGTTCATGGCTCTGGGCGACGGCAGGCACAAACTGCCGGTCAAGGCGGAGGTCCGCAAAGCCATCGGCAAGGACGCGGGCGATACTGTGACCGTCGTCATACTCGAGCGGATCGAAGGCGCCGGCTGACGAGCCGCCGATTACGCATCAGCGGAGTGATCGCATGGCCACGTTCATCGCCCTGACCCACACGGAAGAGCACGACTGGTCCCAACCGGAGTACGAGGACGGACTACGGGAGTACGTCGACTTCGAGGAGGCGCACGCCGACGTGCTGCGTGGCGGTCATGCGCTCTATCCCACCGCGAGCGCGAAGCTCGTGCGGGCTCCCGATGGTGACGGCGAGCAGCCTGTCGTCAGTGACGGCCCGTTCGCGGAGACAAAAGAGGTGCTGACCGGGTTCTTCCTCATCGAGTGCGCCGACATGGACGAAGCGGTCGAGATCGCCGCGAAGATTCCCGCGGTGCAGTACGGGACGGTGGAGGTGCGCCAGCTGCATTCGTCTCTCGGAGTCTGACCCATGGCGACGGGCGACGGTGCGGCCGAGCAGGTCGTGCGCGAGGAAGGCGCACGCGTCCTGGCGACGCTGATCCGCGTCACGGGAGATGTGGACCTCGCTCAGGACGCGGTCCAGGACGCCGTGGTACGGGCCTTGGAACGGTGGCCGCACGACGGCGTCCCGGAAAGTCCTCGTGCCTGGCTCACCGTCACCGCGAAGCGGCGCGCGATCGACCTCATCCGCAGGGAGTCCCGGCGCTCGGGGAAGGAGGCCGAAGCGATGACGCTCTTCGAGCCTTCTGCCGAACCCGCTGACGCGGTCCGGGACGACACGCTGCGGCTGGTGTTCACCTGCTGCCACCCGGCGCTGTCGGCCGACGCGCAGGTCGCCCTCGCGCTTCGGACACTTGCCGGGCTGACGACGGCGGAGGTCGCCCGCGGGCTGCTGGTTTCCGAGGCGACCATGGCCAAGCGGCTGACCCGAGCGAAACAGAAGATCGCACAGGCGCGCATCCCGTACCGCGTGCCGGAGGCCGCGGAACTGCCGGACCGGTTGGCCGGCGTCGCCGCCACCGTCTACTTGATCTTCAACGAGGGGTACGCGGCCGGGGCTGGCGCCGACCTGGTCCGGGTGGCGTTGACGGACGAGGCGGTCCGGCTGGCGCGTCTGCTGGTCGAGCTGATGCCCGACGAGCCCACCGCGTTGGGTCTGCTGGCGCTCCTGCTCCTGCAGGACGCCCGGCGCGAGGCGCGCACCGGCGACGACCACCAGCTCGTCCTGCTGCCGGATCAAGATCGGTCCCGTTGGGACCGGGTGAAGATCGAGGAAGGTGTCGAGTTGGTCGGTGCGGCTCTGCGGCGCACGCCGGAGCGGCCGGACGCCTACGTGGTGCAGGCGGCCATCGCGGCGTGTCACGCGCTGGCCCCGGCCTACGCCGAGACCGACTGGGACGCGGTGATCTCCTGGTACGACGTGTTGCTCTCCGTGCACGACACGGCCGTGATCAGGCTCAACCGGGCCGTGGCTGTCGGCGAACGCGACGGATCAGCCGCCGGGCTTGCGCTGGTCGACGAGGTGGACGGCCTCACGATGTACCCGTGGTGGCACGCAAGTCGGGCGGAGCTCTTGCGCCGCCTCGGCCACGACGACGAAGCCCGCTCCGCCTACGAGCAGGCGCTCGGCCTGGACATGAACGTTGCCCAGGCCGAGCATCTGCGTTCCCGGGTGGCGAGTCTTCCCGCGGCGCGTGGGGGTCGTCAGCCCCACTGACCGGGCTGGTAGTCGCCGGCGGGCTGCCGAGTGATGACGTTGAACCGGTTCCAGGCGTTGATCAGCGCGACCTGTGCGACGAGCGCGCCGAGCTCGTCGTCGTCGTAATGCTTGGCCGCGTTCGCCCAGACTTCGTCGCTGACGCCGCCGGCCGCGTCAGCGAGGCGGGTGCCCTCTTCGGCCAGTGCCAGTGCGGCCCGCTCGGCTTCGGTGAAGACCGTCGCCTCCCGCCAGGCCGCGACCAGGTTCAGTCGGAGCCAGGTCTCACCGGCCTGCATGGCGTCCTTGGTGTGCATGTCGGTGCAGACCGCGCAGCCGTTGATCTGGCTGGCCCGGAGGTTGACGAGCTCCACCGTGGTGGCAGGCAGGGCCGTGTCGGCGACGACCCGGTTCGCGGAGACGATGTGTTGAAGCTCTTCGTGGTGATCGTGTTCTCGAAGAGGTCGAGACGAGCGTCCATGAATCTTCTCCCTGGTGTTTCTCGGACGTACGGGTGGCGTGTGTTGCCGGTGTGTTCGGATGCGGTCGTGTGCCGGGCCTAGATCAGGCCGAGTTGTTTCATCTGCGCGGCGACGTCGACGACCCCGGAGGTCTCGGCGATTCGACGGTCGGCGAAGCGGAGCATGAACATCTCGCTGTACGTGACGGACCCGCCGGTCGGTGCGAGACCCATGTACTCGCCCTGGTGGGTCCCCGTGACCGTGTGTTTGCTGACGACCTTGTCGCCCTCCGCGATCATGTCGTCGACACTGATGTGCAGGTCCGGAAAGGCCAGCCAGAGCCGCGCGAACACTTCCTTGATGGCTTCCGCACCGGTCGCCTCGGTCGGCGCCGGGGCAGTGAACAGCAGGTCCGGGCGGAATGCCTCGTCGATGGTCGCCGTGAACAGCTCCTCGTCGTGGCTGTTACAGGCGTCGACGACGCGAGTGAACGTCGCTTTGTTGGCTGTTTCTTCGGCCGTTGACATGTCGGGCCCCTTCGGTCGGAAATGTCGCTCACACCTGAACGACGAAGGAGAGCCCGGCCGGGGGACAGGTCCGGGTCAGAGATTTTCGAGTCGCCGAGTCAGAAACCGCTTCTCGGGGGTCGACGTGGCCAGGTCGAGCGCTCGCCGGTAAGCGGCCCGGGCCTCGTCGTCGCGGCCGAGACGACGCAGCAGCTCGCCGCGGGTCGAGTGGAAGTACAGGTAGCCGTCGAGGTCGAGGCGGTCGACGGCGAGCAGTGCCGTGGCCGGATCACCGGCCTGGGCGAGCGCCACGGCACGGTTGAGCTCCACGACTGGTGAGCCGGTCAGCTCGGCCAGCCGCCGATACAGCGTGGCGACCTGTGGCCAGTCCACGTGCTCGCTCGTCTGCAGCGAAGCAATCGCGGCCCGGACGACGTAGGCGCCGCGGCCGCCCAGTGCGATCGCCTTGTCGAGCACCGCCCGCCCTGCCGAGATCTGGCGCATGTCCCACAGCGACCGGTCCTGATCATCGAGCAGGACGAGGTCCTCACCGGAGAACCGGGCGTGTCGCCGGGCGTGGTGGAGCATCATCAGCGCGAGCAGCCCCTGCGCCTCCGGTTCGTCCGGTATCAGTGCGGTGAGCACCTGTCCTAGACGGATGGCTTCGGCGCCGAGGTCGACGCGGCCGCGGTAGCCCTCGTTGTAGATCAGGTAGACGACGGCCAGCACCGCGTCCAGGCGCTCCGGAAGCCGGTGGGCGTCGGGAACCGAGAACGGGATCCCGGTCGCCTTGATCTTGGTCTTGGCGCGGGACAGGCGGCGTTTCATGGTCTCTTCGGAGACCAGGAAGGCACGGGCGATCTCGGCGGTCTCCAGGCCGCCGAGGGCTCGTAGTGTGAGCGCGACCTGTCCCTCGAGCGGCAGGGCAGGGTGGCAGCAGGTGAAGATCAGTTCGAGCCGTTCGTCCTTGATCACGCTGTCGTCGATCTCGTCCACGGTGGCCTCGGGTGGCGGTAGCAGGTGAATCTTTTCGGCCAGGGTGCGCTCGCGGCGGATCCGGTCGATCGCTCGGTTGCGGGCCGTCGTCACCAGCCAGGCACCCGGGTTGTCGGGCATGCCCGCCGACGGCCAGCGCTCCGCGGCGATCGCGAACGCCTCTTGGACGGCGTCCTCGGCCTTGTCGAAATCACCGATGAACCCGACCAGCGAAGCGAGGACCCGGCCCCACTCGTCGCGGAATACGTCGTCGAGCACGCTCAGCCCTGCACGACCGGTCTGACTTCCACCGCGCCGCCGAGGCGGGCGGCCGGGATCCGTGCGGCGAACTCGAGCGCCTCGTCCAGGTCGGCCGCCTCGATCAGGAAGAAGCCGCCGAGCACCTCCTTGGTGTCCGCGAACGGGCCGTCGGTCATCAGCGTCCGGCCGCCGTCGACCCGAACGTTCGTCGCCGTCTCGGCAGACTGCAGCTGGGCGCCGCCGACGCGGCGAGGATCGTCGGCCAACACCGAATACTCCTCGAACACCGCAGCACGTTCCGCATCCGACAGCGCCTCCTGCGAGCCGGGATCGGCGTAGATCATCAGGGCGTACTGCATCGTGTGACCTCCAGGGCAATGGGTTCTCACCGGCACGACGAACGAGCGTCTGCGGATGGGACACCGTTGGCAGTCAGAATTTCACGACGATCGCGACGGGGGTATGGGGGAGCCACGGCCGGTGACGCACGTCATATCACCACCCCGTCACATGGATCGGATCGGTGGCATCTCCATGTTCGTACCGACGCCGTGTGGAACGATCCGCGCGGCACGCGACTTCACGAGTGAGGACGAAGTCATGGAACCTCGTTTCAACCTGTTCGACAGTCCGACCGCCGCGAAGTTCTCCAAGCGGTTCGCCAACGCCTCGCAGGTCCTGGAAAACTCGAGTCTGCCGAAGAACTTGGCGGAACTGGTGATGCTTCGCGCCAGCCAGATCAACGGCTGCGGTTTCTGCGTCGACATGCACACCAAGGAAGCCACGGCCGCCGGCGAAACCGCCGTCCGGCTCCATCTGGTCGCCACCTGGCGCGAGTCCACGGTGTTCACCGAGGCAGAGCGGGCCGCGTTGGCGCTGACCGAGGAGGGCACCCGGCTCGCCGATGCCAACCACGGCGTTTCCGACGACACCTGGGCCCAGGTGCGCAAGCACTACGACGACGATCAGATCGGCGCGCTCGTCTGCGTGGTCGCCATGATCAATGCCGCTACTCGGATGAATGTCATCGTGCGCAACCCGGGCGGTTCCTACGAGCCCGGCACGTTCGCCGCGGCCGACTGATCAGCGGACGGATCGCGGCCATCCACTAGATCGGGCGCGAGGCACGGAACAGCGCGACGGTGCCGACGACGTCGACGGTCACGTCGGTGAAATGCGGCCGGAGAGCACGTTCGAGCCCGTGGGCGTCGTCGTCGCCGTTGTGGAAGATGCCTTTGTTGTTGTAGACGGACATCAGCCTGCGTCCAGCAGCGTTGTGCCGCACGCCGCGCGCGAGAATGGTGCCGCCGAACAGCACCCCCTCGGGGGCGAGGCGCGCGGCGAGATGGCCGAAGGCGGCCCCTTTGTCGGCCCAGGCGCCCGGCACACAGTGGAACACGTAGTTCGCCCCGATCGAGTCGAAGGGACCGACGTCGTCCGGCAGGGGTTCGAGCACATCGGCAACCAGAGTGTCTGGTCCGGAATCGGCGAGACGTGCACTCGCGCTGGCCAGGCTGTTGGCGTTGAGGTCCATGAGCGTGATGGTCGCGTCCGGCGGCATACGCGCACGGGCGAGATACCAGCCGGTCCCAGGGCCGACATCGAGATGTCGCGTGCGGACGTTCTGGTTGTAGAGCTCGACGATCCGGTCCCGGTGGCAACGCCACACGTACGTGTTGGACAGGTGTACGACGAGAAGGTCGTAGAAACCGAGGACGCGCTTGCTGTACACAGCAGCGCCACGACGCACGTCGTCGTCCGGCTCAGTCATCAGCAGCCACCCGTTCGTCGTCGCGTCCGTGAACGGCGACAGCTTCGTGATCGAGCCGCACGGTGTCAAGGGTCCGGCCCACGTCAGCTGCGGGCGTCAATCGTCGCGCGGGGTGGACCGGCGGATCAGCCGGTCCACCCGGGCGCCGAACCGTTCGCGCCGGCCGAGCGGGTGTTCGTCAGGGATGCGCGGCGAGCGGATCCGTCCGGGTATGTGCACCACGGCGAGGTCGACGGCGACGGCGGTCGCGCTTGCGACGTCGGCGCGCGGCAGGGCCAGCCATATCTGAGCGGGGGAGCGGCGTACCGCTGCATGGACTGGTAACGAGATGTGTTGAACCGGGACGGGTCGACTGTCATAATGGCTACATTAGAGGGGTCAGTTATGGCTACAAGGGAACGGAGGCCTGACATGGACGTCGGGGTTCGCGAGCTGCGCGACGGCCTGAGCAGGCACCTGGCCAGCGTCCGCGAGGGACACACCATCACCGTTACCGATCACGGGCGCCCCGTGGCGCGGATCATTCCTGCGGGCGTTCCCACCAGGCTGGAGCAGCTGATTGACGAGGGCAAGGTCAAGCGGGCGAGCCGCCGGAAAGGAAAGCGGCCCGCACCCATCGAGACGGCTGGCGCTGTCAGCGACCTCGTCGACCAGCAGCGTCGTTGATCCTCTACGTTGACACCTCTGCGCTGGTGCCGCTTCTGATCAAGGAGCCGACGTCGGAGGCCTGCGGTGAACTTTGGGACGGGGCCGACAGCGTCACGGTCACACGGCTCGCCTACATCGAGACCGTGGCCGCTTTAGCGATGGCTGAACGGCTGGGCAGGGTCACCGAAGAACAGGCGCGAGGCGGCCAATCCATCCTCGACGATTTCTGGCCGGTTGTGAATGTGATCGAGCTCGACGAGCTGCTGATGTCCGAGGCGGCCAGGCTAGCCGTCGCGCATGGACTACGGGGGTACGACGCGACTCATTGCGCCGCAGCAGTTGCGGCGAACGACGCTGAGCTCGTCGCCGCCTCCGGCGACGTCCGACTGCTTTCGGCGTGGCAAGCAGAAGGCGTCGCAGTCCGAGACACGAACGGGTGACCGCCTCGAAATGGCGACGCAGCCGGTTCACACGACACGGTCTCGCCGCAATTGGCAGGCACGGGAGTTAGATGAGCCGGGAGTAGCATCACGCATCCGGCTGGAAGTCATCCCGTCGGGTCAGCGACCTGCTGCTTGGCGGGCGTGGCCGGCGCCGTGCTGCCAGACACCAGCGGCCGGTGTTGCTCAAGTACTTCGGTGTCGCTGACGCGCGCCCTCACCCCAGTTCACGCACCGGCCTCGAGCACGGCGAGGTCGCGCACCGCATATCGGTGATGCTCGGCTTCTTCCTTCAGCACCACCTTGAGGCAGCGGCGCACGACGTACTCCTGGTCGGGATACGGGTCCGCCGGCTTCCGACCGCACACGCGATCGAGCTTCAGCCCGGTGAGCCCGTCGACGACACGCCGCATCGTGGCCATGCGGGCGCGCCGCGGCGCGAGCACCTCGTCGAGCGTCGGGGTGGCGTCGAGGGTGAGCCCGAGCTTCGCCGACTCGTCGGGCGGCATCCCGCCGTATGGAAGGCCTAGCGGGTGGTAGGGCGCGTCCTCCTCGAGGACGGCATTACCGAGCCAGGCATCGCTGGCCATCAGCAGGTGCCGTTGCGTCTCGACGAACGACCACTCGCCGTCGACCTGCTCGTGCAGCTTGGCCTCGGGCAAGAGCCCGGCTCGGTCGAGCGTCGCTGCCCACAAGGCCTCGACGGCATCCCAGGCAGCCCGATAGTCGTCGGGGGACTCCGCGTCACGCGCCAGCACCCGCGTCGGTTGCTGCCGGTCGAGCTCGCTCTCGACGTAGTCGGTGACGTCGACGTCGTTGACGACGAGACGCTCGAAGGCACCACCTAGGTAGATGTCGCTCCCGTAGCAGTCGACGATCTTCAGACCGCTGACCTCGCAATCGCGGATCTCGAGGCCCGCCAGGTCACACAGGTGGATGCGGGCACCACGGAACTGGTCACTCTGGGTGTACTCAGCAGCCATAGAGGCAGTCTCGCGCAACCGTCCCGCCCACGCCACGTTTTGGCAGAGTGCCTGCATCTACTTCCACTTCGTGGCTTAACTGGCAGGGGATCGGGAGCTCGTGAGCCGGGAGTTCACGCGTCCAAGGCGAGTTCCGCAAGGTGGCTCAGCGCTGATGAGCCCCACCCTGTTGGGTCGTCGCCAGGCGGCACGAGTGCCATGGCGTACCAGAGCACGAGGACGGCCCACCAGCTCTTCTCGACCGGCGTCAGCTGCAGTACAGACTGGTAGCCGGATAGGAACGTTGCGCGGACCTCTGCGGACACAGGCCCCCAGTCGCGAAACCGTGTCCCGAGCATGACGGCCGATCGAGCGATCTCGTCGATGCAGTGGTCGACTCTGACCTCCTCGAAGTCGATCACCGCGGCGATCTTGTAGCCGGCGCACAGGACGTTCGACGAGCGGAAGTCGCCGTGGACGAGCTGTGTGGGCAGCCTGTCAGCTGGTGCGCCGGCGACGAGCCGCCCCAGGGCGTCGCGAGCCGGCTTTGGGACATGATCGCCAGCGGAGTCGATCCAGTCGGTGACACGGACCGCCAACGGTTGCGGTCGCGCCTGGTGCGGGACTACCTGATCGGCGTCCGGATATCCGTCGAGCGCTTGATGAAGCTGGGCTAGCGCCGCGCCAGCGGCTCGTACCTGATCGTCGTCGTCAACGTCGAGGAGATCGCCCTGGATAACACGCTGGAGGCACATAGAAGCCTTGTCAACCTCCACCTGAGGTTGACCGGTAGATGACTGAACGGGCGACGACACTGGCAGCTCTTTCCCGTCAAGCCACTGCGTGAGTCGAGCGATCTGCGACAGGCGTGCGAACCGCTCTGGGGCGACCGACCACTTCGCGAGCAGTTGACCGGACGGGCTCGTGACCCAGGCCAACGCATTGCGGCCGCTGATCACGATCCGCTCGCAAGAGTCGATGTGGATGCCCCAGTGCTCGTGAACGGTAATTGTGACCCAGCGACCGGCCGATACGGCGTCCCGGAAGCCGAACCGTTCCGCGAGCGCGGTCTGTGGGTCGTGCGCTTCCCACAACATCTCCAACTTGGGCACGTGTGTCTCCTCCATGCGCAACATCCCAGCACGCGGGGTGGCACACTCGGTCTGAGCCCTCGCCGAGTCAACTCAATTCGCGCTTGGCCGCGATGTACTCGGCATAGGCGCTCGCTGAGCCGATTGCGTGACACTCGATCGTGGATCGCGAGTGATAGCCGAGCGTATCGGCGATGATCGGCACTGGACCGAGTTTGGTGAACTCATGCAGCGTGCCCAGGCGTGTCGGTCGACCAGTCGGCGTGTGCTCGGTCCGCTGGCAAGCCACGCATCGAGATGGTCCTGCTGCAGCTCGCTGAGCTCGATAACGCCGATAATGTACATTATGTTAAGTAAGCGTTTCGGGGCCCCTCCTCCGGTGAACCTCGGGCCGGGTCTGACGGTCGTCTGTCGGCGCCCGTTCTCCGGCCAGGCGGATGTGCTTGCCGTTGTGTAGGAAGGCGGTGACATGAGCGGCAATTGTTGCCCCTTGTGTCATCCCTGCTGACAACACCCTTGATCCGATGGGAGCGTTCGGTCTCAGGCGAGCTCGAGGACGAAGAAGAGGAAGCACATGAAGGACCGGCCATACAAGTCAGGAGGGAGCAGCTCCTGAGGAGTGTTCGCGGCTGGCGGCGGTTCGCTGACAGCCGCGATGCGGAATCCCGCTGCGGCGAAGGCGTCCGCCATGGCGTGCAACGGTCGATGCCAGAAGGTCAGGATGACAGTTTGCCCGTCCATGACGTAGTCCTCCGAGTACCGAGTGACCGCGAAGTAGTCGGCGTCGGGATACACGATCGCGTAGGCGCTGGGATGGTTCACCGAGAGGATCAGGCGACCGCCGGGCTTCAGCACACGTCGCAGCTCGGCCAGCGGGCTGGCCCAGTCCTCCAGGTAGTGCAGGACCAGGGATGCGACGATGTCGTCGAATTCGGCGTCGGCGAACGGCAGCGGCCCACCGAGGTCGGCCACGTGCAGGTCGGCGTCCTCACCCAGCCTCTGGCGAGCCAAGTCGACCATAGCTGCACTCACGTCGAAGCTGGTGACGGCGGCACCCTTGCTGCGCAGCGCTGCCGACAGCGGCCCGGATCCGCAGCCCGCATCCAGGATTCGGCGGCCCGAGACGTCACCTGCGAGGCGCAGTATCTCGGGGCGCTCGTAGTAGGCGTTGAAAAGGTTGGACTCGTTCTCTGCCGAGTAGGCGTCCGCGAAGTCGTCGTAGTCGGTTGCTGTCATACCTCCGCCGATGCTTGGCCTTGAGCCCCAAAATAGAGGTTGAACCTTGGCCCGACGGCCCGTTCGGCGGCCGTCTACTTTGTCGCGCCGGTCTCTGACTTGCTTTGGCGGCACGATACGGCATCCCTACGGCAACGAGCGCGTCGGCTGGATTCCCCGGTACTCGATCGGCCGGCCGTCGCGGGTGTAGGTGATCGCGGTGCTGACGGCGAGTCGCGCTCCGTCCTTGAGCAGCCTGGTGTGCGGGCGGCCGGAACCGCCGCCGGTCGGTCCGCCGGCTATCGAGACATGCGGCGCCCCGACGAGCGGATGCAGGAAGTCCTCGGCTGCGGAGTACGTCATCGCGTCCACGAGGACTCGCACGGTGCCGGGCCAGGCGTCGGGGTCAGGTGACGTCCGCAGATCTACCGCCGCCGCGAGATCACCACGGCCGGTGGTGAAGGCGACCGAGCCGAAGGGCGTCTCGTCCCGGACGAACAGTCTGCGGGCCTGTGCAGCGGCCACCAGACTGCCACCGGTGTTCCCCCGGAGATCGAGGGTGAGCTCCCCGTCCGGGTGCGCGCCCGCCAATGCCTCGTGGAGCTGTTCCGGCACGTCCGGCGTGAACGCCGCGATCCGGATCCAGTTGCCGTCGGCCGCCACGCTGGGACGGGCTCGCCGTGTTTCGGTCCAGGAACGCTCGGTGCCGTCGGACGCCGTGGCGGTGAAGTCGCGGGTCTTGGCCGACATCGCCATGAAGCGCCTGGCCGCGATCAGCGCGTGCTGCTGTGGTGATGCACCGACTGTTCGGAGCCAGGCGGCCGGATCGTCCACCACCATCGTGTGCCCCGGCCGCACGCCGACAGCCCATGCCGCGCTGTCCTCCGGCACCTTCCGCAGCACGGCGCCGTCCGGGTGAATCATCTCGGCGACGTACGGCGGGTGGAACCGTGGCCCCGGAAAGATCAGCTGAGTATGCGCGTCACCGAGCTCGGCCACCCACCGTGCCGCGTGCGCCCAGAATTCGTCCCCGTCGAGGTCACGGACGTATTCGTACCGCTCAGTGATGACTCCCCAATCGAGGTCGCGCAACCCGAAGGACGGATAGATGTTCGCCACCTCGGCGTGGATCCGGTCGAAGGCGTCGGCACACGTCTTCGTCTCCGTGTCGGACACCATGGTCGACGCCGAGTGAGCCAGGCTGTGCAGCAGGTTCACGCCGTCGCCGAATGCCGAGGGATCAGGCACGGTCAGAGCGAGCCGGCGCGATTCCGGATCGCACTCCAGACGCGGCGAACCCACGTCCGGGGCGACGGCCACGTCCCAGACATCGGTTTCGCGGTCGCCGTCGTCAGCACGGTGAAAACGCACCGGCTGGCCGAGCACTGCGGTGAACTCGGCGGCCTCGAGTTCCAGGAGCGGCAGGACGTCGTCCCGATCAGGGAGGTGATCGAGACGCCACAACACCGGCCGGTGGAACGAAGGCAGCATCCGGCGATGCTAAACAGACCGTCAAAGGTCGGCTAGCCGGCCTGCGGTGTGAACTGGCTGACCGTGAACGTCGCACCTTGCGGGTCGCGCACGCGGGCATGGCGGGTCCACTCGGTGTCCTCGGTATCCAGCACAGTGCCGCCGATGCGCTCGACCGTGGCGACGCTGGCATCCCGGTCCGCGACCGTGAAGGTGACGTGCCAGTGCGTCCGCTCGTCCGGCGCGGCCGGCGCGAGCCAGCCGATCGCATCGGCGAAGCCGGGAGGCGCCTGAACCTCGGCCTGGCGCTCGCGGATACCGGGATCGACGGTAGCGGCGAGGTGGTTGCCGTACCCGGGTCGGCGGATCATGGCGCCGAACCCGACGTCGTCGAACTCCCAGCCGAACACCTCGCCGTAGAACGCCGCCGCGGCCGCGGTGTCGGCGGCATGGAGGTCGCTGAAGTTCCACGCACCCGGTGAGTTGGCCAGCTGGGCGCCAGGCTGCCGCGTGGCCTCCCAGAGACGGAACGGCACGCCCGACGGATCCTCGCACCAGGCGATGCGGGCGGCGTCGCCGACCTCCGATAGCAGCACGACGCGTCCGCCCGCCGCCTCGACGCGGGCCGCTACCCGGTCTACGTCATCGGCTGCGACGTACGTGCTCCAGCCGGTTGAGCGTTCGTCGGACCGGCCCAGGCCGGCAACGGCCTGACCGCCCAGTTGCGCGATGACATAAGGCACAGCGCCGTCCGCTCCCACGGCCTCGATGTAGTTCCACCCGAAGAGACGCGAGTAGAACTCGCGCGCGGCCTCCAGGTCTGCGTGTTCGACGTCGACCCACGAGGTGACGCCTTCGGGGTAGGTCCTGAACATCTCCATGGAGGCCACGCTACGAGGCGTTTAGGTCAGCGTCTGGCCGCAATCCGACGATCATGGAACTCCGGCGTGAAGGTCCCGGCCATGACCATTGATAGATGACCACCCGGGCTCTAGCTTCGTGTTCAGTCTGCTGGCCCAGGAACGTCTGACGTGACGGTGATGCCCCCAGTGGTTGAAATCGCGATGGCTTGCGCCGATGCGCCAAGCCTCGCGGCGTTCTGGACGCAGGCATTGGGATACGTCGACCACTCTCCTACCCAGGGTCCCGGCCGCGGGTTCGCCTGGCTGATGGATCCGAATGGTGTGGGCCCGCACCTGGCTCTGATCGAGGTGCCTGAGCCCAAGACGGCGAAGAACCGCATGCACCTCGACCTGAACGTCGCCGGCGACGGCTCACCGGACGAGCAGTGGCAGCGGATCCGCGACGAGGTGGACAGACTGAGCGCGTTCGGCGCCAGCGTGCTCGCTGAATTCGACCACGACCACGTCACCATGGCCGACCCTGAGGGTAACGAGTTCGATGTCTGCTGAAGCGAAGGTGGAGGGCGTCGGTGAGAATCGCGGTGACCGGGGCCACGGGTTCGGTGGGCGGGCAGGTCGTGGACGTGCTGGCGGCCACGTCCGCCCATGAAATCGTCGCACTGGCGCGCCGGCCGGCAGCCGTCCGGCCACACGAGGCCGTCCTCCCCGTGCGTGCCGACTACGACGACCTTGCGTCGCTGCGCTCGGCGCTGCGAGACGTCGACGTCCTGGTCTTCGTGTCCAGCGACGGTGACGTTGCGCGTGCCCGCCGGGGACGGACGCATCTCGCTCGTCTCACGCGAGGATGCGGGGCGTTGCCTGGCGATCCTCGCTACGTCGGCCCCCACCGGTCTGCACCACGACATCACCGGGCCGGCGGCGTTGAGCATGGACGCGGTGGCCGACGTGGTCACGCGCACGTCACCCGAACCGGTGCGGTACGTCGACGTCGAACCTCGCACGCACGTCGCCGAACTCGCGAACTCGGGTGCGGACGCGTGGTGGACCCAAGCCTTCTCGACGATGTTCGCGTCTGTCCGAGAGCAGCGCTGGGACACCGTCTCGGACGAGGTCCGCCGTATCACGGGAACCGCTCCCCTGTCCCTCGCCGACGTGCTGGACAGCTCCGCACGCGTCTGAGCCGGCGTCTTCGGGAGCGACCGCGGCGTGTCACATTCCTGTCCCGCGCGGCGTCGTATGTGCAGCAACGACGTGTCCGTGGCGCGGGAGGGTGTGGTGTGCCGGTGAACAGTGACTTCACGGAACTGGACGGGCGCGATCCGCGCGCCGTCCTCGGCGTCGAGCGGGACGTGAGTGACGACGAGGTGGTTCGGGCGTACCGGCGGCGTGCCGCTCGAGGCGGACACCCCGATGCCGGCGGCGACGACAGCACGTTCCGCCAGTTGACACGTGCCCGAGACATCCTGCTCGATCCCCGGCGCCGCATCGCCTACGACGCGGCGCGCCGGCCCGGGCGGATGGATCGTGAGTTCCGCGGCACCACACGCCGTGGTGCACCACCGTCGTCGTTCGGTCGCGGGATGTCTGGTCAGCCGCGCGATTCGGCCGGCGGCGGCCCTCGAACCGACCCGCGTCCGGCGTCCGTCTCCCCTGCCCCAGCCGGATCGAATCCATGGGCGGTCGTGACCGTGGTGCTCGCGCTGCTCGGACCCCTGCTCTGGCCGGCGGCGATGGTGACCGGGCTACTCGCGCTCTGGCGGACGAAAAGGACCGGCGGCGATGATCGTGGTGGTGGCACCCGCGTGTCAGCCGCGCTGACGCTCTTCTTCGCGCTGTCGGTCTTCGTGCTGCCGAGCGTGGTGACCCTCACGGTGGTGATCCTGGCCTGAGGCGTACGTCTGTACGACGTCGGCGAAGTAGAACCGCGAGATCCGCGCGCGACGTCGATCCGCCCGATAGTTCGGATTCGGTACCCCGTTGGCGTCGGCGGGTGGTCCCGGGTCGAACGGCATCCGTTGCGGATGCGACGTCAGAAGCTCGGCATCGAGTGCTGAGAGCTGTGTGCGCAACTCGGAGAACGCACCGTTCGAACTCGCCACGATGACGCCGGACTCCCGTCCGTGCAGCACCATGTCGCGGTCACGCAGTTGCAGCCCCAAACAGATCCGTTTCGTGATCCAGAACGCCAACGGAGGCATGACGATGAGGCTGACCTGCAGGAATCGGGTGATCCAGTTCAGCGGAACCTGGAGGACCGTGGCGAGTATGTCGTTGCCGCCGGCGATCCACAGCACGAGGTAGAAGACGATGAACGCGACCCCGAGGCCGGTGCGTACCGGCATGTTCCGCGGCCGATCCAGCGTGTGGTCGTCGGGCCGGACGCCGGTTGCCCGCTGTTCGATCCACGGGTACACGGCCAGCGCGGTCAGCATCAGACCCGGCATCACCATGGCTGGGACGAGCACGCTCAACGTCAGTTCGTGTCCGAACAGGTCGACGTCCCACGGAGGCATCAGCCGCAGTCCCCCGTCGAGAAAACCGAAGTACCAGGGCGGCTGGCTGCCGGCAGTGGCCTGCGCCGCGTCGAACGGTCCCCAGAGCCAGACCGGATTGATCTGGATGGTGGCGGCCATCAGGACGATGACACCGAAAACGATGAGCATGAGGCCGCCAGCTCTGACCGTTCGGTCCAGACCGGACGCGACCGCGACGTTCGGCTCGTGGGCGGCCTTGCCGATGTCTCCTCCTGCGGTCCGCAGTGCCGGCTGCCGACGCCGGGCGTGTGCCACCCCCACGGCGAACAGTGCGACCATCAGTACGGGCAGCACCAGGGCATGGACGAAGGTCAACCGGGCGATGATGTCGTCGCCTGGGAACTCGCCACCGAACAGGAACGAGGACAGATACGTGCCGATGACCGGGACCGCGAGGATGACGCCCTCGGTCACGCGCAAGCCGGTCCCGGTCAACTGATCGTCGGGCAACGCGTTGCCGGTGTACGCCGCCACCATGCCCAGCACCAGCAGGCCCAGCACGATCAGCCAGGCGAGCCGCCACGGCCGGCGGAACGCGCCGGTGAAGAAGATGCGCAGCATGTGGGCGGACAGCGCGGCGACGAACACGAGCGTCGCCCAGTTGTGGATCTGGCGCATCAGCAGGCCCCCGCGGACCTCGAAGGACAGTTCCAAGGTGGAGGCGTACGCCTCGGACATCTCGACACCGCGCAGCGGAAGATAGTCGCCCCTGTAGGTGACCGTGGCCATCGAGGGCTCGAACCACAACGTCAGGAAGACGCCGGACACGATGATCAGCAGGAAGCTGAACGACGCGATATGGCCGAACAGCAGTGACCAGCGATTTGGGAACGTGCGTCGAAGACCGTGCGCCGACCCGGTGGACGACGGGGAGTCCCCGTCCACCAGACGCACCAGGCGGGTGGCCAGGCTGCGCACGCGTCCGTTCTGGAGATCCGGTTTCTTGGTCGTGATACTCATGCTCTGCGCTCCCCGCAGTCGGCCGGTCGTACATGAGACACCGGCGAAACGATCCTTGTGACAGTGCTGCCGGATGACGGACGCCACGGGGATGTCACAAAACGGTGTTGCCAGGCGTCCTATGGGTGACACGGTCGAGAGCGAAGAGACAGGAGCCGCCCATGGTCAGCGGCACGAACGAGGACGCCCGCGTCGACCCGGCAACCGAGGTGTTCGTGGCGCACCGCAAGCTGTTGTTCACGGTGGTCTACGAGATGCTGGCGTCGGCTGCCGATGCCGAGGACGTGCTGCAGGAGACGTGGCTGCGCTGGGCCGGCGTCGATCTGGACACGGTGCGTGACCCGCGTGCGTACCTGGTCCGGATCGCCACCCGTCAGGCGCTGACCCGGCTACGCACCCTTGGACGCCGCAAGGAGTCCTACGTCGGTTCCTGGTTGCCCGAGCCGTTACTGACCGCGCCCGACGTTGCCGAGGATGTCGAGCTGGCCGAGAGCGTCTCGATGGCGATGCTGCTCGTGCTGGAGACGCTCAAGCCGATGGAACGGGCGGTGTTCGTGCTGCGTGAGGTGTTCGACCTCGGCTACGACGAGATCGCCGACGCCGTCGGCAAGACCCCCGCCGCCGTGCGCCAGACCGCCCACCGGGCGCGGGAACACGTGGCCGCGCGTCGACCGCGCGACGTCGTCTCCCCGGCCGAGTCCCGAGCCGCGCTCGACGCCTTCAAACGGGCCGCCGAAACCGGCGACCTGCAGCCATTGCTCGACATTCTCGCGCCGGACGTCGTCCTCGTGGGCGACGGCGGTGGCGTCAAGCAGGCCGTACCGCGGCCCGTCGTGGGGGCCGACAAGGTGGGCCGGCTGCTGGCCGCCGGCTTGGACAGGTTGGGATCTCAGATGTCGTTCGAACCGGTGCAGGTGAATGGCTACCCGGCGCTGATCATGCGACTCGACGGCGAACTCGACAGCGTCGTGGCGGTGCGGATCGACGACGGCCTCGTCACCGGGCTCTACGCCGTCCGCAACCCCGAAAAGCTGTCACGAATGCGGCACGAGACCACGCTGAGCCGCTGAGTCACGGGGCGTCGAGGAAGTCCGCCACCACCGGCGCGACGACGTCCGCAGGGGCGCCGTGATCGTGCCCCTCGAGGACGGCGGAAATCCCGTTCGGGAGTAGTTCGGTGATGTGCGCGGCCGCGTCGCGGAAGAAGTCCGGGCTCGCCCCGCCCGAGATCACGAGGGTCGGGATACGCACGGCGCGCACGAGCTCCTCCGGGACCGCGCCACCGCGGTCGAAGTCCCCCATGACGTCGAAGTCGTACGGCATCGTCACCGCGATGGCCTGCATCGAGGGGTTGGTACTCGCCTGCTCGACCATCTCCGGCGGCATTCCCGCTTCGGTGAGGAACCGCGCGATGGCGTCACCGTGGCGCCCCTCCTCGACGGCGTCGCGGACGTTCCCGGCGAGCTCACGGGCGTCGCGCTTGCTCTGCTCGTCGGCGGCGCCGTACGGCGGTTCGTGCAGCACGAGTCTCGAGATCGCGAGTCCGGCAGCGGCGGCGCGCAGCGCGAGGCCGGCGCCGGAGGAATGCCCGTACACCGCGGCCACGCCTCCGGCCGCGTCGATCAGCGCGGCGAGGTCGTCGATCTCTCGCTCGACCGTGTACGGAGCGGTGTCTTTGCTGTCTCCCCTGCCCCGGCGGTCGTAGTTGACCACTCCGACGCGCGTTGCGAGCTGCTGCGCCAACGGCAAGGTCGTCTGACGGTCACAGAGGATGCCGCCGATCAGAATGACCGGCTCCCCCGCGCCGTGGCGGTCGAAGGCGATCGGCGTCCCGTCGGCCGACGTCACGTACTCCGTGCTCGGCATGATGCTCTCCCTCCGGTTGGTACTAGACGGTACAGTACTCGATTAGTACTGAACCGTCTAGTACGCTCAAGGCGAGACGGAGGAGGTGTCATGAGCGCAGAGAACCGCGTGACGGACGCGGATCCCGAGGCCGGAACCGGCACCCCGCCGGAAGGGCGGTCGGCACTGAAACGTCAGGCCATCATGCAGGCGGCTCGGACGGTGTTCCTCCGGGACGGCTACGCCGGCGCCAGCATGGACGACGTGGCGGCGCTCGCAGCGGTGTCCAAACAGACCGTGTACAAGCACTTCGACGACAAGCAGCGGCTGTTCACGGCGATCGTCACCGCCGACATCAGCGCTGCCGAGCGGCTCACCCACGAACAGGTGGCCGCCCTCGGCTGCAGCGGCGACGTCGAGACCGATCTACGGCAGTTCGCGCGTCGGCACATCGTCGAAGTCACGCAGCCACACCTGATCCGGATGCGGCGCATCATCATCGCCGAGGCCGAGCGCTTCCCGGAGCTGGCCCGGACGTGGTACGCCAGCGGGCCCGAACGTGCTCATGCCGTCCTCGCCGAACAGTTCCGCGCGCTGACGGACCGCGGACTGCTGCGTGTCGACGACTCGACGCTCGCCGCTCAGCACTTCAACTGGCTGATCCTCTCGATCCCGTTGAATGCGGCGATGTTCCGCGGCGGTGACACCGGGTTCACCGCCGCGGAAATGCGGCACTACGCCGACGAGGGCGTGCGGGTCTTCCTGGCTGCTTACGGCCGCACCTGAGCGCGCTGACCGCACCCGCACGGCACGTGGGTCGGCCGGTCAGTGCACCGGCATCGCGCTGGTCCCCTCCCCCTGCGCGGCGGTCTTGCGGCGCGGGAAGAACGCCGCCGGCACCAACGTGAGCACCACCAGGACGACGGCGACCGTGAACGTGGTGCCGAAGCCGGACGCGGCGTCGGAGAGACCCTGGTCGATCGCCCCGGGCGGCATCTGCTCGGCGATCGCGGGATTCGACTGCGACGCGATGGCCGGCCGGGCCAGTTCCGAGTCGTTGAGCCGGCTGCTCAGCACGACGGACATGACCGCGGTGCCGATGGACGTCGCGACCTGCTGGACGATGTTCATCATGGTCGAGCCGCGGGCGATCATGTGATCGGTCAGTGTCTGCAGCGCCGCGGTCATGGTCGGCATCATCGTGGCGCCCATGCCCATACCCATGAGGAACAGCGCACCCAGCACGACGACGTAGGACGTGTCGGCGCCCACCTGGGTCAGCACTCCGAGACCAACGGCCACGAAGACGAGGCCGCTGAGCACGATGCGGCCGGGCCCGGTCCGGTCGACCAGCCGGCCGGCCAGTGGCATCGTCAGCATCGCTCCCAGGCCCTGAGGCGCGACGAGGATGCCGGCCTGCAACGTCGACTCGCCACGGACCTGCAGGAAGTAGCTGGGGATCAGCAGCATCGCGCCCATGACCGCGATGGCGAACAGGGTGAGCGTGATGACGGCGGTGGTCAACTGGCGGTTCTTGAACAACCGGAGGTCGATCAACGGGTGTTCGGGGCGGAACGCGTGCCGGACGAACGCGGCGATCAGCACGGCGCCGATGGCCATCGGCACCAGCACACGGGTGGACGCGGCGGTCCCCTCCTCCGGGATCGACGAGACGCCGAACAGGAACAGAGCGAGCCCGGGCGACATCAGCAGCATGCCGGTCCAGTCGAACGACTCACTGGGTGTCGGCGCGTCCTTGGGCAGGATCTTCGCCGCGGCCGCCATCCCGATGAGACCGATGGGCAGGTTGATCAGAAAGATCCAGTGCCAGCTGAGGCTCTCGATCATCCATCCGCCCAGGATCGGTCCGCCGATCGGGCCGAGCAGCATCGGGATGCCCAGCAGGGCCATGATGCGACCGATGCGGTCCGGTCCGGCGGCACGGGTGAGGATGGTCATGCCCAGCGGCATCAGCATGCCGCCGCCGAGTCCCTGCAGGACACGGAAGGCGATCAGGGACGAGATGTCCCAGGCCGAGCTGCACAGCACCGATCCGGCGACGAACAGGACGAGTGCCAGTATGTACAGCCGCTTCGTGCCGAACCGATCAGCGGCCCACCCGGTCAGCGGGATCACAGTGGCCAGAGCGAGGGTGTAGCCGGTCATCGTCCACGCGACGGTGGCGTAGTTGGCGCCGAACTCGGTCTGGAACGTCGGCAGCGCGACGCTGACGACGGTGATGTCGAGGATCGACATGATCGCGCCGAGCACGACGACGCCGGCGATCTTGATGACGCCGGCGTCGAGACCGCGTTGGGCCTCCGGCGGATCGGGCACAGTGGTCATCCAGGCACTCCAGGTTGGGGTCGAGGCGCAGGGGTGCGCCGGGTCGTGGACGTCGAGTGGATCGTCGGGACGGCTGCGGGCCGGTGGCGGTTCAGGCCATCACGGCACGCAACGCGGTGAAGGAGTCGGCGATGTCCTGTTCGAGCGGCGACTCCGTCTCGCCGCTGTGCTTGGTCACCGCCACGCGCAGCAGCGCGGACGAGACGGCCGCCGCGACGACGGGACGGTCGTCGTGTTCGTCCACGCCGAGGCGGCGCGCGACGGCGCCGGCGACCGTGGACTCGAACTCGGCGATGCTCTCGTGCAGCGCCGGCATCAGCTCCGGATACCGGGCGAGCAGCCGCTGCACAGACCGGACCCCGTCGCGGATGTCCGGGCTCAATGCGCCGTTCTCGACGAAGAGTGCCTGCAACGCGTCGAGCAGCGGCGTCTCGCGGTCGGCGACGAACTGCTCGACGATGTCGTCGGACAACGGCTCCGGGCCGCACACCAGAGCCGCCTTCTTGGACGGGAAATAGTTGAAGAACGTCCGCGGCGAGATGCCGGCGGCGCCGGCGATGTCCTCGACGGTCACTTCGGCGAGCCCGTGCTCCAGGACGAGGTCCACGGCCTGGCGGGTGATCTCGCGGCGGGTGGACAACCGGCGTCGCTCGCGCAGGTCGGTACCCGCGTGCGGCGTACGGCCGGTGTCGGGAACCATGCCGTGCAGATTACGCATTGTTTGCACGCACTGCAACTCAGTTCCCGGGTCGCGGGTGTGCCGGATCTTCGGTGCACGCCGCTGGAGACCTGCCCGCACGCACGACGGCAGGTCTCCAGCGCGGTGTACGTGCTCCGCTCCCCCGCGGAGTGCTCAGGCGGCGAGGCGCTCGCCGTCGGGGCGGCGACGCAGGTCCGAGCGCTGCAGGGCCGGTGGTACGTACGCCTGGTCGAGCCTGCCGCCGACGTCGGTGCCGGGCGGGACGATCTCGTCGATCCGGTCCAGGATCTCGTCGGTCACGGTGACGTCGAGCCCGGCCAGGAGGTCGTCGAGGTGCTCCATCGTGCGCGCGCCGAGGAGCGCGCTGGACACGCCGGGGTGAGAGATGGCGAACGCCATCGCGAGGTGGGTCATCCGCAGGCCCGCCTCGTCGGCGAGCCGGATGAGCTGCTCGACCACGTCGAGCCGGCTCTCGTTCCGGATGGCCGTCATGAACGGGATCTGGGCGCGGACGAGGTCGCTGTGCTGACCCTTGCGGGCGCGGCCGGTGAGCATTCCCTGTCCGAGCGGCCCCCACACCAGCGTGCCGATCCCGTAGCGCTGCGCGACCGGCAGCACCTCGCTCTCGATGCCGCGGTTGAGCATCGAGTAGGGAGGCTGCTCGGTGTGGAACCGTTCCAGGCCGCGCCGCTCGGCCACCCACTGTGCCTGGACGAGGTCCGAGGCCGGCATCGTGGACGACCCGATGGCACGGACCTTCCCGCTGCGGATCAGGTCGGACAGCGCCGACAGCGTTTCATCGATGTCGGTGTCGGGGTCCGGGCGCTGGATCTGGTACAGGTCGATGTGGTCGGTCTGCAGGCGGCGCAGTGAGTTCTCGACCGCGGTCATGATCCAGCGCCGTGAGGTGCCCCGCCGGTTGGGATCGTCCCCCGCCGGGAGGCCGAACTTGGTCGCCAGGACGACGTCGTCCCGGCGCCCCTTGAGCGCCTTGCCCACGACCTCTTCGGACGCGCCCTGGGAGTACGCGTCGGCGGTGTCGATGAGGTTGATCCCCGCGTCCAGCGCTTTGTGGATGATCTTGATCGAGTCGTCGTGGTCGGGGTTGCCGATGGACGCGCCGAGCATCAGGGCGCCGAGCCCGTACGGGCTGACCTTGATGCCGGTGCGGCCGAGAGTGCGGTACTGCATGGTTCTCCTCATGCGTGGACTGGTGGTCGCGTGCCCGCTAGACTAAAAGCGGAACACCGTTCAGCACCGAGAATATGGAACACTGTTCCGTCGCGTCAAGGGAGCACACGCCGGATGTCCGACAGCACCACCGAAGCGTCCACTGCCCGCCGCGTGCGGCCCGACGTCCAGCGCAGTCTGGATGCCCTGCTGGCCGCCGCATCCGAGGTCTTCGCCACGGACGGGGTGGACGCGCCGGTGCGACGGATCACCGCCAAGGCCGGTGTGGGGGCGGGCACGCTCTACCGTCACTTCCCGCAGCGCTCGGACCTCATCACCGCGGTGTTCCGGCACGAGGTCGACGCGTGCGCCGAGGCCGCTTCCGCCCTGGCGGAGCAGCACGAGCCGGTCGAGGCCCTGGAGCGGTGGTTGCAGCGGCTGGCGCGGTTCGTCGCCGACAAGCGCGGACTCAAGACCGCCATGCATTCCGGCGATCCCGCCTTCGAAAGCCTGCCCGCGTACTTCATGGAGCGGTTCGTCCCCGCCGTGACGCACCTTCTGGAATCCGCCGCCGCGACCGGCGACATCCGTGCCGACGTCGTCCCGTACGACCTGCTGCGGGCCGTCAGCGGCATCGCCGCTGCGGACGACGACGCCTATACCCGCCGCACGATCAGCCTGCTCGTCGACGGACTGCGCTACGGCGGGCCCTCGGCTGCGTCCGACTGACGGCTCGGCGCTCCCCTGTCTCCCTCGGCCCGCGAACGGACCAGGCCCGACTGGTAGGCGATGACGACGAGCTGCGCCCGGTCGCGGGCGTCCAGCTTCATCATGGCGCGGTGCACGTGGGTGCGGACCGTGTACGGGCTGAGGACCAACCGGGCGGCGATGTCGTCGTTGGACAGACCGGTGGCGACCAGCGCCACCATCTCGCGTTCGCGTCCGGTGAGCACGTCCAGCTCCGGAGGCTCGTTCACGGCATCGCTCGCCTGGGTGCCGTCCGGCGCGGCCAGAAAGCGGCTCACCAGAGCACGGGTGGCGGTGGGAGACAACAGGGCGTCGCCGCTGGCGACGGTGCGGATGGCGGACAGCAGGTCGCCGACGGCGATGCCCTTTCCGATGAAGCCACCGGCTCCGGCGCGCAGCGCTCGGGCCACGTACTCGTCGATCTCGAACGTCGTCAGGATGAGGATGTGGCTGCCGCTCAGGTCCGGGTCGGCGGAGATCTCGTTCGTGGCGGCAAGGCCGTCCATCTCCGGCATGCGGATGTCCATGATGACGACGTCCGGCCGCAGCGCGCGGGTCAACCGCAGCGCTTCCCGGCCGTCGCCCGCCTCGCCGACGACGGTCATGTCGTCGGCGGAGTCGATGATCATTCGGAAGGACTCGCGCAGGAGGGCTTGGTCCTCGGCGAGCAGCACCGTGATCGTCACGAGGGCGTCCTCCCTCCGGCGACGTCCTCGCCGTCCGGTTCCGGTCTGTGGTCTTCGCTCGCGCTGCCGGTCGTGGCGGCGTTCCGGGACGCCGGCATCGGCAGCTCCGCGGTGACGCGGTAGCCGCCTTCCGGGCGGCGCCCCGCGGACAGTCGGCCGCCGACGGCCGTGGCCCGCTCGCGCATGCCGGTCAGGCCGTGTCCGGTGGAATCGTCGGAGCCGGCCGGGGTCGTGTGCCCTCCGTCGTCGGTGACCGTGAGGGTCAGGCCGTCGTGTGCGTAGGTGAGGTCCACCCGTGCCGTGGCGGTGCCGGCGTGCTTGGTGACATTGGTCAGTGCCTCCTGCACGATGCGGTAGGCGGTGAGGTCGACGCCGGGTGACAGCGGCTTCGTCGGGCCGTTGCGGTGTACCGACACCGTCAGGCCCGCCCGCTGGAACGACTCGACGAGCGCGGGCAGGTCCGCCAGACCCGGAGCCGGATCGAGGGGTGTGTCGGGGTCTTCGGAGCGGCGCAGCAGGCCGACAGTGGCGCGTAGTTCGTTGAGCGCGTCGCTGGTGTTCTCGGTGAGCTGGTCGAGCGACTCGCGGGCCTTGTCGGGGCTGGAGTCGAAGAACAGGGACGCGACCGAGGCCTGCGCGTGCACCAGAGTGATGTGGTGGGCGACCACGTCGTGCAGGTCGCGCGCGATGCGCATCCGCTCTTCGACCACGCGCCGGTGTGCCTCGTTCTCCCGGGTCATCTCGGCCCGCCGAGCCCGTTCCTCGATGACGGCGCGCCGGTTGCGCACGGAGGTGCCGAGCACGGCGGCCAACACCGGGAAGAAGGCGAGGGTGACGGCGGTGCCCGCTTCCTGCCAGGGCTGCGCCGCGAACAGCATGGCGGAGGCGGCCGGGAGGCCCATGGCCAGGGCGACGGGGATGACCGTTTCGCGTCGTTCCGAGCGCGTTGCGAGCGAGAAGACGGCGATCATGACCGGCGCCAGCAGTAGCGGACTGACCTGGAAGTCCAGCGCCGGGCCCAGGCAAGCGCCGCCGGTGGCCACGGCGATGGTCGTTCGGGGGCTCCGGTGTCGGATGGGCAGGACAGCGCAGGACAGCGCGGCGACGAGGTAGGCCGAGGCCGGAGGGGCCACGAGTGTCTCGGCATCGGGGTCGAGGCTGGCGCCGAGTAGGTACAGCGCGGCTGCCACCGCCGTGATCGTCGCCTCTCGCCACCTCGGGTGGTGTGCCCACGCGCCGCGGATGTCCTGCACTGTCCACATGCCGGGTTCAGCTCCCGGTGGGCGCGGGCTGCTGTGTCTCGTCGGCCGGCGTCGCCGCGTGCTGTGCGCGGTCCAGGGCCTCGCCCTCGACGTCGACGTTCGGCAGCATGCGATCCAGACTACGCGGTAGCCACCAGGCGCGATGGCCGAGGAGTCGCAGGACGGCGGGCGCGATGGCCATGCGGACGACGAACGCGTCGAAGGCGACCGCGGCGGCCAGGCCCACGCCCAGGGTCTTGATGATCGGATCGGACAAGCCGATGAAGCCGGCGAAGATGCTGATCATGATGATCGCCGCCGCGGCCACCACTCGCCCGCTGTGGCGGAAACCACTGACGATCGACTGGTTCGGGCTCTCGCCGTGGACGTACGCCTCACGCATCCGGCTGACCATGAAGACCTCGTAGTCCATGGCCAGGCCGAAGACCACGCCGATCATGAAGATCGGCATCAGCGACACGACCGGGCCCGTCTGACCGACGCCGAACAGGTCCGCCGCCCAGCCCCACTGGAAGACCGCGACCACCACGCCCAGCGCGGCGCCGACCGACAGCAGGAAGCCCAGGGTGGCCTTGAGCGGGACCAGGAGCGAGCGGAACACGACCGTCAGCAGGAGGAACGCCAGGCCGACCACGACCGCCAGGTAGGGGATCAGCGCGTCGCTCAGTGCCTGGGAGACGTCGATGCTCATCGCGGTGGTGCCGGTCACCAGGACCTCGGCGCCCGTGTCCGCCTCGATGCGGTCGACCTCGTCGCGGATCGTGTGGACCAGGTCGCTCGTCTCGGAGTCGCTGGGCGCGGTCTCGGGAACGACCGTCAGGGTGGCGGTGTCCCCGGCCTCGTCGAAGGCCGGTTCGGTCACCGAGACGACGCCGTCCATGCCGGAGATCGTCTCGGCCGTCCGGTCGCCGGCGAGTTGCGGGTCGGCGGCGTCCTGCGTGTCGACCACCACGGTCAGCGGGCCGTTGAAGCCAGGACCGAATCCCTCGGAGAGCAGGTCGTAGGCGCGGCGCTGGGTGGTCTCGGTGGACAGCGACTCGTCGCCGGAAAGCCCGAGTTCGAGGCTCGTCGCGGGCAGTGCCACGGCCCCAAGGCCGAACACGGCCGTCACCAGCACGGCCACGGGACGGCGGAGCACGAGGCGTGCCCAACGCACACCAAGACCCTGCCGGCCGCGGCCGCTCGGGGCACCGGTCGTGCCGGTCGCGGCGTCAGCGGTGGCGGTCGTGGCGGTGGTGGCGCCGGACTTGCGCATGGAGCGGGGCAGCATCCGGCGCCCGAAGAAGCCGAGGAACGGGGGAACCAGGGTCAGGGCGACGAGCACGGCCAGGGCGACGGTGCCCGCCGCGGCCATACCCATCTTGGTCAGGATGGGGATGCCGATGACCGCGAGCCCGGCCAGCGCGATGATCACGGTCAGGCCGGCGAAGACGACGGCCGAACCCGCCGTGCCGACCGCGCGTCCGGCGGCCTCTTCCGGCGCCCGTCCTTCGGCGCGTTCGGATCGATAGCGGGTGGCGATGAACAGCGCGTAGTCGATGCCGACGGCAAGGCCCAGCATCATCGCGAGGATGAAGGAGGTCGAGGACAGGCCGAGCGGGGCGGCGAGCGCCGAGATCGACAGCAGCCCTGCGCCGACCCCGATCAGTGCGGTCAGCAGCGGCAGGCCCGCCGCGATCAGCGACCCGAAGGTGATGATCAGCACCACGGCCGCCACGGCCAGGCCGATCAGCTCCGAGGTGCCGCCCATGCTCTCCTCGGCCTCCAGCGCCGAGCCGCCGACCTCGACGGTCAGTTCGGAGTCCGCGTTCACTGCCGCCACTTCCTCCAACGCGGCGATCGTCGCCTCGTCCAGGCCCGCGGTCTGCTCGGTGTAGGTGACGGTGGCGTAGGCCGTGGTGCCGTCCTGGCTGACCGCGTCCGTGGCGAACGGGTCGGTGCTCGACGCGACCTGGTCGTTCTCGGCCAGCTCGGTGATCGTGTCCTGGATCGTCTCCTGGTGCTCCGGTGCCGTGACCTGCTGCCCTTCGGGGGCGCGGAAGACGATGCGGGCCTCGGCTCCTTCCGCGTCCGCCTCCGGGAAGCGCTCGTTGAGCAGGTCGAACGCCTCCTGCGACTCGGTGCCCGGCATGGACAGCTCGGCTTCAGGACCCGACTCCGCCGTCATGGCGGCCGCGCCGACGAGTATCAGGGCGGCCAGCCACAGCGAGCCGACCAGCCGGCGTCGCCGGAAGGTCCATCGTCCGATTCGATAAAGAAGGGTGGCCATCACTACTCCGATCGGGAAATCTGCAAGAACGGGCGGGCCGCGCCCGCTCAATGAAGAATCCCTGGTGACGGCCCTTCTGCGCGTCGCCGCGGTGCATCAAGTTGTGCCTGATGCGTCCGCAGTAGCCGGGCTCACAGCCGTGGCCGCGCCTCCTCTTCAGGGAGGAGCGCTACCCCGTGTCTCAGCCCGCGACCGGCGCCGGCTCGGCGGTTCCGGGCCGCCGGGTCATCATGGTCGCCTCGATGCCGTCGAGGAGCCGGGCGAAGCCGAACGCGAACGAGAACTCCGCCAGGTTGTCGGCGGGCACGTCGAACCCGCCGTGGCGCCACACGTCGACCGTCGCCGGGTACCGGGCCGGGTCGAACGCGTCCTGCCACCATCCGTCCCCGTCTCCCCCGTCGTCGCTCGGCGACGCGGTGGCATCCGGCGACGATGACTCCGACGCCGCCGCGGCGTCGACGAAGAACGCGACGGCTCCGGCGACGGCGTTGCGCCGGCGCGCGGTGAGCCCGGTGCCGTCCAGGGCGGACAGCAGGTACTCCTTGCCGTCGGTCAGGCCCGGGCCGAGCGGTGGCTGCACGGACGCGCCGGAGTGCAGCCACCGGTGCGCGCCGAACATCCCCCGGGTGCGCTCGGCGTAGAGCTCGAGCCGGGTGCGCCAGCCCGCGGGACGCGGCTCGTCGGCGCCGGGCAGGGCGCGCTCGGCGAGGACCTCGTCGACCATCAGTGCGACCAGCTCCGCCTTCGACCCGACGTACGTGTACAGCGTCATGGTGCCGACGCGGAGCCTGCGTGCGAGCCGGCTCATCGACAGCGAGTCGAGGCCCTCCGCGTCGGCCAGGTCGACACCGGCCACGACGACGTCGTCGATCGTCAGTGCCGGCCGGCGGCCCAGCCGCGGTCCGGTGGTCGCGCGCGGCGGACGCTCGCGACCCCAGAGCACGGCCATGAGCCGGTCGGTGCCGGCCGCGTGGCCGTCGGTGGTCATCGTCGAGTCTCCCGTCGCGGCCGTACTGCTCCGGCCGCACCATGATCGTACATTCTCGTATGCCGTACGAGAACATTTCCGTATCGGATACGAGAATGCTGATTCCGCTGGTGACGGCGTCATCGGCGGCTGGCCATCCGGTCGATCAGGCCGGCCAGCGACACCGGCGCCGTGATCATCGGCCAGTGCCCGCTCTCCAGGGCGACGACGTCGAACCCGGGGGTGTCGTCGGCCACCGGCGGCTCCCCCGGGTCGCCCGTGCACACGACGTACGTGCGGTCGATCCGCTCGAGCAGGCTCAGGTCCGACGGCACCGGCTCGCGGAGCGTGGCGATCGGGTGCCCGACGGCGCGTGCCCGTAGCCACGCGCGATCCTCGGCTCCGAGGCCGTGTTCGCCGTAGAACGTGTCGAGGATCTCGTCACTCATCACCGGGACCCGCCAGCCGTCACCTTGGGCGTCGGCGAGCTGCCGCATCATCTGTTCCATCTGTGGCGGTGAGGTGTCGAACACGGACTTCCCCGGCGTCGGCAGGGCGGCTGCGACATAGACGATCCGGGCGATGCGGGCGTCGACACGGGTGGCGGCGACGGTTCCGGGCACGCCCGCGTACGAGTGCAGCACCAGCACGACGTCGCGCAGGTCGGCCGTCTCGATGGCGGCGGTGATGTCGGTCACGTGCGTCGACAGCGCCGTCTCGGGAGTGGCCAGGTGCGCGCGGTCGCCGAACCCGGTGAGGGTGAGCGGGACGACGTCGTGGCCCGCCTCGACGAGGGCGGGCGTGACACGCTCCCACGCCCACGCCCCGAGGAACGAGCCACCGACCAGAACGATCGTGGACATGCCGAGTTGCTCCTTTCGACGGGTGCCGCCGGTCTCGTCCGGGCGGCCGACGCCGTCACCGTAGAGTCCTATGTGGACGGTTTCCGTCCGGTTTAAAGTACGAATCATGTCCCGGCCCGCGACTCGCGTTCTGACCTTGCTCGAACTGCTGCAGGATCGCGGCCAGGTGCCCGCCGACGAGCTCGCCGAACGGCTCGACGTCGATCCACGGTCGGTGCGCCGGTACGTTGCCGCGTTGCGTGAGCTCGGCATCCCCGTGACTTCCACCCGTGGCCGCTACGGCGGGTACCGGCTCGCCCACGGCTACCGGCTGCCACCGTTGATGCTCAGCGACGACGAGGCGGTGTCGGCTGCCGTGGCGCTGGCGGCCGCCAGCCGCGCGGCCGCTGCGGATGTGCCGTCACCGACCGATCAGGCGCTGGTCAAGCTGAACCGCGTGCTGCCGATGCGGTTGCGGCAGCGAGTGAACGCGATGCTCGAGGTCACCGACGTGCTGCCGGACGGGCGCGCTTCGGTGACACCGGACCCGGAGGTGACGCTGACACTCGGCACGGCCGTCAGGCAGCGGCGGCGCGTGCGTATCGAGCATGTCCGGGCGGACGGTAGCGCCACGACACGCGACGTCGACCCGTACGGCCTGGTCGTGCACGCTCGGCGCTGGTACCTGGTCGGGCACGACCATCTGCGAACCGACGTGCGGATGTTCCGTGCCGACCGGATCGGTCGCGCCGCCGAGCTGCCGCATCGCTTCGTCGTTCCGGCCGGCTTCGATCCGGTGGAGCACGTGCGGCAGGGGCTCACCCTCGGTGCGTGGACACACCGCACCGAGGTCTGGCTGGACACCACGGTCGACGAGGCGCGGCATCAACTGCCGTCGACCTTCGGTGAGCTGCATGCCTGCCCGGACGGCGGCGTGGTGGTGGTCAGCGGCGTCGAGGACCTGTCCGGGATGGCCCGAGCGCTGGCGTCACTGCCGTGGCGCTTCGCGGTGCGGGGGCCGGAGGCTCTGGTCGAGGCCGTACGGGCGCACGTGGCGTCCTTGCGCGCCTCGGTGGACGGGTGAACCCCGTCGCGTCAGCTCTCGGCTCGGCGCGGGGTAGCCCGTCCACCACCAGGCGTGTGCACGCGTCACCAGGCTTGCAGGGGTGGTGACGCAGGGAATTCCATGGTGAACGTGGTCATTTACTGCTGTTCTTCGGTGCGGTCCTCGGACCAGAGGGTGTGGAAGACGCCGTCGCGGTCGACGCGCCGGTAGGTGTGCGCGCCGAAGAAGTCGCGCTGCCCCTGGGTCAGTGCGGCGGGCAGGCGCTCGGCGCGCAGCGCGTCGTAGTAGGCCAGCGCCGTCGAGAAGCCCGGCACCGGGACGCCGAGCCGCACGGCGGTGGCGACGACGTCGCGCCACGCGTCCTGGGCCTCGGCGATCTCGGCAGCGAACCCGTCGTCGGCCAGCAGGCTCGGCAGTTGCGGGTCCTTGGCGTACGCGGCGGTGATGCGGTCGAGGAACGCGGCACGGATGATGCAGCCGCCGCGCCAGATGCCGGCGACGGCGCCGAGGTCGAGGGTCCAGCCGTACTCGGCCCCGGCGGCCTGGACCTGGTGGAAACCCTGCGTGTACGAGACGACCTTGGAGGCGTAGAGTGCGTGTTCGATCTTGTCGACGAAGGCCGCGGCCTCGTCGGCGCCGAGCGCTGCTCGTCCCGGGCCCGACAGCCGGCCTCCGACGGCACGCAGGTCGGTGTGCCCGGAGACGGAGCGGGCGAACACCGCCTCGGCGATCCCGCTGACCGGCACACCCAGCTCCAGCGCGATCTGCACCGTCCAGCGCCCGGTCCCCTTCTGCTCCGCTTCGTCGGCGACGACGTCGACGAACGGCCGTCCGGTGGCGGCGTCGGTGTGCGCCAGCACCTCGGCGGTGATCTCGACCAGGTAGGAGTCCAGGCGGCCGGTGTTCCAGCGGCGGAACGTGTCGGCGATGGCGGCGGGCTCGAGCCCGGCGGCATGGCGCAGCAGGTCGTAGGCCTCGGCGATGAGCTGCATGTCGGCGTACTCGATGCCGTTGTGCACCATCTTCACGAAGTGCCCGGCGCCGTCCGCGCCCACGTGGGCACAGCACGGAGATCCGTCGGCGGCCTTGGCCGAGATGTCCTCGAGCAGCGGACCGAGCGCCTGGTAGGACTCGGGCGAGCCGCCGGGCATGATGCTGGGGCCGTTGAGCGCGCCCTCCTCTCCCCCGGAGATGCCGGTGCCGACGAAATGGATGCCCTTCTCGCGCAGCGCGGCCTCACGCCTGCGGGTGTCGGCGAAGTGCGCGTTGCCGCCATCGATGATCATGTCGCCGGACTCGAGCAGCGGGGCGAACTGGTCGATGACGGCATCGGTCGGCCCGCCGGCCTTGACCATGACGACCAGGCGGCGCGGACGTTCGAGGGCGGCGACGAACTGCTCGGCGGACTCCGCCGGCACGAACGTCCCCTCGTCGCCGAACTGGTCGACCAGTTCGTGCGTGCGCTCGGCGGAGCGGTTGTGCAGCGCGACCGTGTAGCCGTGCCGGGCGAAGTTCCGGGCGAGGTTGCGGCCCATGACCGCCAGTCCGCTGACGCCGATCTGTGCCGTTCCAGCCATCTGCTGCTCATCTCCTGTGTGCGGTGGTCGGGACTTGTCGGGGCACGGTCACCGGCCGACGGGCGCCCGCGTCGAGGCGCCGGTCGGCCGAGCACCAGTATCCCCGGTCGGGGTGCGGCCGTGCACACCTGCCGGGTGTCACGCGGGCGTCACTCGAGCGTTGCGCTCAACTCGTCCGACTGCCCGGCGACCGGCGCGCGCCCGCGGACGTGCACCTCGATGCCGTCGATGATGCGGGCGAGTCCGAACTCGAAGTCGTAACCCAGCCACTCCGGCGCGTCGGGCTCGTCGAACACCCCAGCCTGCACGACCTTCGCCAGGGCAGGGTGCTGACCGTCGGTGACCGCGCGTTCCAGGGTCCGCGCGTAGGCGGCGTCCCACTGGCCCACGGACACGCCGGTACGCGACTCGACCTGCGACAGCGAGGACGTCAGCTGCGCGTGCCCGCGGACGTAGCCGCTGAGCAACATGAGCGCGCCGATCATGTCGCCGGGGTCCATGCCGCTGTCCGTCATGGCCGACAGGCCGGCCTCCATCCACCGCAGGTGGTTGGGTCCCATGGGTGGCCCGTTGAGCGGGACCTCCAGCACCCATGGCCGTTCGCGGTACATCAGCATGGTGTTGCGCGCCCAGTGCACCAGCGCGTGGCGCCAGTCGTCGCAAGCCACGACGTCGGCCGGAGGTGGGCCGACCACGGCGTCGGCCATCAGGTCCAGCAGGTCGCCCTTGCTCGGGACGTACCGGTAGAGCGACATCGTGGTGAAGCCGAGCTTCTCGGCCACCCGCCGCATCGAGACCGCGGTCAGCCCTTCGGCGTCGGCGACCTCGACCCCCGCCCAGATGATCTGGTCCAGGCTCAGCGCCGGTCTCGGCCCCCGGGCGGGCGCCGACGCGTCGCCCCAGAGCAGGTCGACCGTGCGGTGCGGATCGCGGCGCTCGTCGCGTGCTGCCATGCACTCCCCTGTTGACGGTGTGGTCTGGCTCGTTGACACCCATCGTAGAACTGTGTACAACATATACAGAGTATATAGCGTACACAGTTTTGGAGGTGTTGAGTGATACCGGACGGAATCGCCGTGCTGGCCGAGGGCCTGCGCAAGCGCTACGGCGCGGCCGAGGCGTTGGCCGGAGTCGACCTGTCCGTGCCGGCGGGAACGGTGCACGGGCTGCTCGGGCCCAATGGAGCAGGTAAAACCACAACGGTGCGCGCGCTCGCGACGCTGCTGCGCTTCGACGCCGGCCGCGCACACGTCGCCGGGTTCGACGTGGTGGAACAGCCGGACGAGGTGCGCGCGCGCATCGGCCTGACCGGCCAGTACGCGGCCGTCGACGAAGTGCTGTCCGGGCGGCAGAACCTCGTCATGTTCGGGCAGCTGTTCCACCTCGGCATCCGCGACGCGCGCCGGCGGGCGGACGAGCTGCTGGAACAGTTCGATCTCACCGACGCCGCGGGAAAGTCCGCCGCGCAGTACTCCGGCGGGATGCGCCGCCGGCTCGATCTCGCGGCCAGCCTGATTCTCCAGCCGGACGTGCTGTTCCTCGACGAGCCGACGACCGGCCTGGATCCGCGCAGCCGCAACGGTGTGTGGGACGCCGTGCGCGCGCTGGTCGCCGACGGGACGACCGTGCTGCTCACCACCCAGTACCTCGAAGAGGCCGACCATCTCGCCGAACGGATCTCCGTCATCGACACCGGGCGCGTGGTTGCCGAGGGCACGTCGGACGAGCTGAAGTCCAGGATCGGCGGCGACCGGGTCGAAGTCGTCGTGCGCGACGGTGCCGACCTTGCCGCGGCCGCGGAGGTCGTCGGCTCGGTCGCCGCCAGCGCCGCCGATGTCGACCCGGACACGCGACGCGTCAGCGCGTCCGTGCGCGAGCGCGTCACCGCACTCGGCGAGGTGGTCCAGCGGCTGCGCGAAGCCGGTGTCGTCGTCGAGGACATCGGGGTGCGCCGGCCCACGCTGGACGAGGCGTTCCTGTACCTGACCGGGCACCGAACCGACCAGGAGGTACCCGCATGACCACCGAAGCGCCCGTACGTCCCGGGCATCGCGCTCACCCCGCACCGGCCGCTACCCCGTCGGCTCGGCTGCGCTGGGCCGTCGCGGACGGCTGGGTGATGACCAAGCGGAACATGGCGCACGTCGTCCGCGCGCCCGAGGAAGTGATCATCTACTTCACGCTGCCGATCATGTTCGTGCTGGTGTTCGGCTACGTGTTCGGCAGCGGCATGTCCGTGCCCGGCGGAGACGGGGGCGACGCCTACCGCGAGTTCCTGCTGCCGGGCGTGTTCGTCATGACCATGCTCTACGGCCTGGGCGCCACGGCCACCGGCATCGCCATGGACGTGGGGCGCGGCGTGGTCGACCGGTTCCGGTCCATGCCGGTGGCACGGTCGGCTCTGGTGACCGGCCGGAGCCTCGCCGACCTGTTCCGCGCGCTGCTCGAGATGGCGACGCTGCTGGTCTGCGGGCTGCTGGTGGGCTGGCAGTGGCACGACGGCGTGGGCAACGCGATCCTGGCGGTCGCGCTGATCCTGCTGCTGCGGGCCGCGATCACCTGGGCGGGAATCTTCCTCGGCATGCTCGTGCCCAACCCGGACACGGTCAGCGTCATCGTCTTCCCGGCGGCGTTCCCGCTCACGGCGCTCTCCAACGTGTTCGTCGCGCCGGAACTGATGCCCGGGTGGCTGAGCGCGGTCGCGCAGTGGAACCCGCTGTCGTCCACGGTGGCGGCCGCGCGCGAGCTGTTCGGCAACCCGGGCCTCGGTGGCGACTCCTGGGCGGCCGACAACGCGATCCTGCTGGCGGTGGCGTGGCCGCTGCTCCTGCTGTCCGTCTTCGTGCCGCTGGCCGTCCGGAGGTATCAGCGGCTGAGCCGATGAGCAGAGGCTGTTGCCGTCGGGCCCGCATCGAGAGACGCTGGGAGTGCGACTTGTCCGCCACGACGACCGCTGTGACGAAGGAGGCTGACGTGCGCGCACACGACGGAGACCATCTGGTGGTCGAAGGGGCGAAGGTCGGCTCTCCCCGGCGCGAGGGCGAGGTCATCGAGACGCACGGTTCGCACGGCGAGCCGCCGTTCCTCGTCCGCTGGTCCGACGGAGCCGAATGCCTCGTGTACCCGGGCCCCGACGCCCACGTCGAGCCGGCAGGAGCGTCCTCCGGACGGTGACTGCCGGGCGGGGCGGCACGGCCGGAACGGGGCCGTGCCGCGGGTGAAGAACGCCTTTTCGTGGATGATCAGCGGCTTCCGGGGTACCGGAAACGGTTCGGGCCCGGTTATTCTGCACATTCCCGACATACCCGGAGCCGCCGACGATGCCAGGACGACACGCCTCGGCCAGGGCGTCGCCGTCCTCGCCGTGGCCGAAGCGCCTCGGCCTGGCGGTGGTCGCCGTGGCGACCCTCGGCGCGGCCGGGTTGGGCGTGGTGTCGGTGGTCGAGCCCGGTAGCGGAGGCTGTGACTCGACCCTGCCGGTGACGGTGGCGGCCGACCCGGGTATCGAGCCCGTCCTGTCCGAGCTCGCCGACGGTTACACCGAGGCGCAGCCGGCGGCGGGCGACCGCTGTGTCGAGATCGACGTGACGGCCGCCGCACCGTCGGATGTGCTGCCGACGCTCGGCACCGACGATGCGCCCGACCTGTGGGTGCCCGGCAGCGAGTTGATCGCGCGTTCCAGCGGCGCCGCCAACGTCGAACGCCTCGCGAGTGTCGCGCTGTCCCCGCTGGTGGTCGCGATGCCGCGAGCCGCGGCGTCCGAGCTCGGATGGCCTGAAGTGCAGCTGTCGTGGCGCGACGTGCTCGACGGCGGATCAGGCGCGCTGGCCGATCCGGCGGCGACGCCCGAAGGGCTGGCGAGCCTCGTCGCGATCCGAACCGCGCTCGGTGACCAGGTGGAACGCGCCGAGATGGTGCAGATGATGAGTGCGGCTTCGCAGTCGGTGCTTCCCAGCGTCGACACCGCCTTCGAAACGGTGGCCGACGGCGGCCCGATCGGCGCGTTCACGGCCCTCGAACGTGACGTCGTCGCACACAACCGGGACGCGCCACAGAGTCCGGTGGTGGCGCTCTACCCGAGCGAGGGCACCCTCGCCTTCGACTATCCCGCGCTGGCGCCGGGCGGGCAGGCGAGCGGGACCGACGAGACCGTGCGTTCGGCCGTGTCGGACTTCGTGGTGTTCCTCGGAGGCTCCCGGGCCCTCGAGACGATCAAGGACGCCGGGTTTCGCGCTCCGGACGGCGCTGCCGCCGAGGTGTCGGGCATCGTCGAGGGCATCCAGGCCGGCATGCCGACGTTGCTGCCGGACCCGGAACCGGCGGCCGTCGCCGAGCTCGACCGGCAGTGGGCGGCGCTGACACTCGACATGCGGATGCTGGCGGTGATCGACGTCTCCGGGTCCATGCTCGAACAGGTCGGCGACGGCAGCACCCGCATCGAACTGACGCGCGACGCCGCTCTCGAAGCCGTGCGGCTGTTCCCCAAGTCGTCGTCGGTCGGCCTGTGGGCGTTCTCGATCCTGCAGGACCCGCCGCGCGACCATGTCGAGCTCGTCGACGTCGGCCCTCTCGACGAGCAGGTCGGCGACGGGACCACCCGCTACGACACCCTCGTGGGCGCGCTGGAGTCGCTGCCCGACCGGGCCGAGGGCGGCACCGGCCTGTACGACACCGTGCTCGCCGCGTTCCAGGAGGTCCGGTCGAGCTACCAGCCGGGCAAGGTGAACTCGGTGGTGCTGCTCACCGACGGCCGGAACGAGGACGACCCCGACGGCATCGACCTCGCGACCCTGCTGACGACGCTGACGGCACAGTTCGACCCGGCGGAGCCGGTGCCGGTCATCACCATCGGCATGGGGCCGGAGGCCGACATGGACGCGCTGCGCCAGATCTCTGAGGCCACCGGGACCACCGCTTACCAGGCCAGGGATCCGCGGGAGATCCAGCAGGTGTTCGCGCAGGCGATGATCGAGCGGCAGTGCCGTCCGAACTGCTGACCGGCCGTCAGCGCGCCCGCTCGGCGAGCTGGAGGACGTCCCGGCAGAGGCGACCGCACTGAAGGCGAACCCGGCGATCATCGACTACCACCAGCGCATTCCGCTCACCCGTCGCTCAGATCGGTCAACGGCGCACCTGATAGCGCAGGTGAAGCACCCGGTTGCCCTGAATCACCACGTCAGGATCGTCCAACAGGTGCTGCGCGTGGACCGACCCGAAGTAGCGTTTGCCGGACCCGAACACCACGGGTACGACGTCCATGCGCACCTCGTCGACCAGGCCCGCGGCAAGCACCTGACCACCGACGTCGCCGGCGGCGACGTTGACCACTCGGTCACCCGCAAGCTCCTGCGCCTTGGCCATGGCTGCCTCGACGCCGTCGACGAAGTGAAACGGCGCCTCGGGGTCCCAGCCCTCGGGTGCCGGCCGGTGCGTCACGATGACCGCGTGATCGACCTCGCCCGGAGGCTTCCCGCCCCAGCCGCCCGTCATGTCGAACACGTGGCGGCCGAAGAGTGACGCCCCGATCTGGTCCCAGTACGGCCGGATGTAGTCGTAGGACGTCTGCGACACCTTCAGCTCGCCACTCTCGTCCAACGGGACCTCACCGTTGAGGTACCAGTCGAACAGCGGTCCGGGCCGGTCGTGCTCGTCCGCGACGAAGCCGTCCACCGACACCACGTTGTACATGACCACCTTGCCCACGGGGCTCTCCTCTTCCTTTGCTTTGGGGTGCCCTCAAATTAGCGTGTCGTGAGCTGTTGCTCTTGTAAGAAATCAATCGGCCGGCAGCGGCCAGCTGTCCAGGGCGTGGCCGGGATGTTCGCGCAGGAACCGCCGCCGGACTTCGACGTACCGGGTCGGCGTGAGCCCGGTGAACTCCCGGAACTCGTGGCCGAAGTGGGCCTGGTCGAAGTAGCCTCCGCCACCGGCGAGGTCGCCCCAGTCGATCGGTCCGGCGAAGTTGATCGCGAACACGGTGGCGAAGAAGCGGTGGGTGCGAGCCAGCCGCTTCGGCGTGACGCCGATGAGCTCCTTGAACCGCTGCGCCAGATGAGTGCTGCTGACACCGGCTGCCACCCTCAGGTCGCCGATCGCCACCGCCCCTCTGCTCGCCGCGACGACGCTGCTCGTATGGCGGACCAGCCCCAGGCCGGCGGTCTCGCACAGCCGTCGCATCAGCTCCTCCTCGAGCAGCGTCAGCATCTCGTGCGGTCCGTCCGCCGTGGTCAGCCGGTCTCGCAGTTCAGCAATGGCGGGCCGGCCCCAAACCTGCTCTACCGTCACCGGCCGATCACGCAGCTCGGCCGCGGGCATCGGCAGGAACGGCGCCAGGCCCCACGGCTTGAAGTGCACGCCGACGGACCGGGTCCGGAGTGGGTAGCCGAACTCCAACGCGCGGGTGGGCATGGTGACGACGCAGCCGTCGGCGTACTCGGCCGTCTCGATGTCGGTGCCGGCGCGGATGCGGAACGGCGCCCCGAGGTTGACGATGAGCAACGCCGCCGGCATCGGCGGCAGCATCAGCCGGGCGTACGGCGCCGCACCCTCCAAGTAGTAAAGGTCGTCGATCAGCCCGTCCAGCGGCGGTCGCGGCACTCTGGACACGTACTCCATGCCCACAGCATCACCGACGCCCCGCCGGCACCGCGCGCCGGGATGGTCCAGCAACGCTGCCGCCGGCATCGTGCCGGCGGCGATCCCGGACGAGCGCCCGGCCGCGGACATGTGCGTGGGAGACGGGCCGGTGGGCGACATCCGGCGGGTTCCGGAACGTCAGCTTCTTCGGTTCTCGTGTCGCGGCGCGCCTTCCACGGCCTGTCAACTGACCATATGATCATGATTCGGTGAGTGCGCGCGACGAGACGGCCGGGACGCGGCGATGAACAACCTGTCCTGGCCTGCATGCATTCTCATCGGTGTCCTGCTCGGCATGGGCTTCGCCGCGGCCGACCGCACCGTCGACCAGCGCGAGCAGGGCACCGCCGCCGGGCCGGAAGCCGGGGCCGGCGAGGCGACTCCCCCGGCGCGCGCCGACGGCGCCGGTGCGGGTGATGCCGGTGGTTCCGGCGACGGCGCGCCGGAGGACGGCGGCTCGGGCACGACGGGCAACCCGAACAGCGACTACGCGTTGACCCTCACGTTCGACGACGGCCCGCATCCGACCTACACCCCGCAGATCCTGGACATACTGGCCGAGCACGACGCGACTGCGGTGTTCTGCGTCGTGGGCGAACGGGTGCGGGCGCACCCCGAGCTGGTCCGGCGCACGGTCGCCGAGGGACACGCGCTGTGCAACCACACGTTCAGCCACGACGACGAACTCGGCCGGCGCGATCAGGCTGCGGTCGAGTCCGAGATCAGCGAGACCAACGCCGCGATCACGGCGGCCGTCGGCCGTGACGTCGAGGTCCCGTACTTCCGCCAGCCCAACACGTACGTGCAACCGCGGATCGTTTCCGTGCTCGACAGCACCGGACACCGGCCGCTCGACTGGACCGTCGACCCCCGGGACTGGTCGCAACCGGGTACGGCGTCTATTGTTCAGGACGTGCTGAGTGAGGTTCGGCCGGGAGCGATCGTCTTGTTGCATGACGGAGGCGGTGATCGTTCCCAGACGGTGGCGGCGCTCGAGCGGATTCTCGACGGTCTCGACACGGCCGGTTACCGCTACGAGCTCCCGGGTGAGGGCGCATGACGCCACCGCTGGCCGTCATCGACATCGACGGCGTGTTGGCCGACGTCGAGCACCGCATCCACCACCTGCGTGGGCGGCCGAAGAACTGGGCCGGGTTCTTCGCCAGCATGGGTTCGGACCCGCCGTACACCGAGGGCCTGGACATGGCCGCGCAGCTCGCCGCGGATCACACCATCGTCTACCTGAGCGGCCGCCCGGAGCGCACCCGCGCGGTGACGCAGTCCTGGCTGGCCACGCACAAGGCGCCGACCGGCCGAGTGATGCTGCGTCCCGACGACGACCGCCGGCCGGCACGGCTGTTCAAGATCGGTGTGTTGAAGCGCCTCGCCGCGCAGCGCTCCGTGGCGCTGCTCGTCGACGACGACCCCGCTGTGTGCACGGCGGCGCGGGAAGCCGGTTTCGAGGTCCGGCAGGTGGACTGGGGAAGCCGGACGCCGGTCCTGTACGCCGCGCAGGAACGCCACGGCCGCACCTGACGCACACCCGAATCCGGGCGACGAAGGAATCCGGACTACGAATCGTCGGTCTCGCGTAGCTGCGCGTTGAGCCGTGCCGCCCGCCGCGTCAGGTGGTCGCGTTCGGGCAGGTTCGGCGCCGACCGGGCGGCTTCGGCGTACAGACGCGCCGCGGTGACCGCGTCGCCGTCACGCTCGTGCAGGTACGCCGCGACGGCGGCATGACGCGGCAGGGCGGGGTCGAGCTCCCCCAGGGCGGTCAGGCCGGCCCGTGGGCCGTCGGCCTCACCGACCGCGACGGCGCGGTTCAGGCGCACCACCGGGCTGTCGGTGAGGCGCACCAGCTCGTCGTACCACCCGACGATCTGCACCCAGTCGGTCTCGTCGGCTGTCGGGGCGTCGGCGTGCAGCGCGGCGACGGCGGCCTGGGCCTGGAACTCGCCCAGCCGGTCGCGGCCGAGGGCGGCCTGGAGCACGTCGACACCCTCGGCGATCAGGCGGGTGTTCCACAGGCTGCGGTCCTGCTCGGCGAGAGGGACGAGCCGGCCGTCGGGTGCGGTGCGTGCCGGGCGCCGCGCGTGGTGCAGCAGCATCAACGCGAGCAGGCCCGCGACCTCCTCGTGGTCGATCCTGCCTGCCAGCTGACGGGTGAGCCGGACCGCCTCGGCGGCGAGGTCGACGTCGCCGGAGTACCCCTCGTTGAAGATCAGGTAGAGCACCCGCAACACGGTGGCGACGTCACCGGGCTGGTCGAATCGAACCGACGAGACGGTCCGCTTGGCCCTGCTGATGCGCTGGGCCATGGTCGCCTCCGGCACGAGGTGGGCCTGCGCGATCTGGCGCGTCGTCAGGCCGCCGACCGCCCGCAGCGTGAGCGCGACGGCCGAGGCCGGTGTCAGCGACGGGTGCGCGCACAGGAAGTACATCTGGAGCGTGTCGTCCACCGCCTCGCCCTGGCCGGGCGCGGGCTCGGCATCGACGCGTTCCTCGCGCTGCCGCCGGGACGTGTCGGCACGGACGGCGTCGAGGAACTTGCGCCAGGCCACCGTGGTCAGCCACCCCTTGGTGTCGCGCGGTGGCTCGTCCGGCCACACCCGCACCGCCTCGACCAGGGCCTCCTGAACGGCGTCCTCGGCCGCCGCGAAGTCGGCTCCGCGACGGACGAGGGTGCCGATCACAGCGGGCGTGAGGGACCGCAGCAGTGCCTCGTCCACGTGCGTCACTCGGTGATGGTCTCGGGTTCGCCCATGAACGGGCGCACCTCGAGCCACTCGTGGATCGCCTTCCCGCCCGCGCCCGGCGCCGCGGACAGCTCACCGGCGAGCTCGAGCGCCCGCTCGTAGGTCTCGACGTCGATCACCATCCAGCCGGCGATCAGATCCTTGGTCTCCGCGAACGGGCCGTCCGTGACCGGCGGCTTCCCCTCGCCGTCGTAGCGGACGAACGTGCCTTCCGGAGAGAGTGCCTGACTGTCGACGAACTCGCCAGTGCCTTCGAGCCGGGCGGCGAAGTCCTGCATGTACTGCACGTGGGCCGAGATCTCCTCCGGCGTCCACTGGTCCATCGGCACGTCGTTGACCGGTGCGGGCGCGCCCCGGTAGTGCTTGAGCAGCAGATACTTGGCCATCATGTTCTCCTTCGTTGCGGTACGGCCCATCGTGGCCGTGGTTTCAGGCGCGCTGACGCTCGTCCCGCTGCCGGACCAGTTCCTCGACCGCGCTCGGCAGAGTCGTCTCGAAGTCGATCAGTTTCGCCCAGGTCGGGGTCACGACGATCCGGACCATGCCGTCGTATAGCGAACGCACCTCGGCCTCCCACGCGACCCGCTGCTCAGGTGTCATCCGGTAGGTGCCGCTGGCCTCGAAGTACTCGTCCGGGATGCCGTCGACCACGTCCAGCTCGGCGCGTCCACGGATGAGCAGGATCTGGGGTGGGTGCACCTCGGTGTCGATTGTCAGGGCAACCGCCGGGTTCTGGCGCAGGGCCGGGAGCTTGGGCGCGTTCGTCGTGGTGCACATGACGATCTGCGATCCGTTCCAGACGAACCCGATCGGGACATTGCGCGGTGTGCCGTCCCCGGCGACGTAGGCCAAGCGGGTCAGGTCCCGCGCCAACAGTTCTCGGCTGATCGGTCGGTTCAGAACCTCGGTGATCTCGTTCGGTTGCACGGCAGTTCCTTCCGTTGTCGTCAACGGTCCATCCAAGCGGATCGTTCTGGTTGGTCGCAGGTCGGCCGCGACGGGCCGTCAGCTCAGCTGCTCGGCCAGGGCGACGATGATTCCCTCGGGGCCGCGGACGTAGCAGAGCCGGTAGCTGTCCTCGTACTGCGCCACCTCACCGACGAGTTGCGCGCCGTGAGTGCGCAGGCGGGCAACGACGTCCTCAATGTCGTCGACGGCGAACATGACGCGATGCATGCCCAGCGTGTTGTGCGGCGGGTTGCGCTCTCCGGCGCCGATCGCCGCTGGCGTGAGGTATTTCGCCAGCTCGAGCCGGCCGTGGCCGTCCGGGGTCCGCATCATCGTGATGTCGCAGCGGACGCCATCGAGTCCGACGGTCCGGTCCGCCCAAGGGCCTTCGATCTGCGCCTTGCCCTCCAGCTCCATGCCGAGTTCTACGAAGAACGCAGCAGCAGCCTCGAGGTCGTCGACGACAATGCCGACGTTGTCCATCCGTTGAATCGTCACGAGGGCTCTCCTCCTTCGTCGCGCGGCCCGTCGTGGCCGCTGGTGTCCCTGGGACGGCGCCGGCACCACATTCTCGACATCCGGAGCTCGGTGGTTCGGTCTACCCATCCGGGTTGGCACGCAGTGGGTATCCAGCCCGATGCGCCCTGGGCGGCGCGTTCCTAGCGTCTTGATTACCTGAAGGAGGTGTGCCATGACCATCCAGCACATCGAAACCCTCATCATCGGGGCCGGACAGGCCGGCCTCGCCACCGGCCACCACCTCGCGCGGCTCGACCGGCCGTTCCTCATCCTGGACGGCAACCGGCGGGTCGGCGACAACTGGCGCTGCCATTGGGACTCGCTCCAGTTGTTCACGCCGGCCAAGTACGACGGGCTGCCGGGCATGCCGTTCCCTGGTGATCGGTGGTCGTTGCCCGGCAAGGATGACGTGGCCGACTATCTAGAGGCCTATGCCCTCGAGATGGACCTGCCGGTGCGACTGCAGACCCGGGTCGACCGGATCGAGGCGCGGCGGGAAGGCGGCTTCACGGCGCAGCTGGGTGCCGGGTCGATGACGAGCGACAACGTGGTGGTGGCCACCGGCACCCGGGGCCGCACGCCGCACGTGCCCGGATTCGCGCGGGACCTGGCACCGTCCATCCGGCAGCTGCACTCCACCGAGTACCGGCGCCCGTCCCAGCTCAACAATGGACCAACGCTCGTGGTCGGAGCGTCGCACAGTGGCTGTGAGATCGCCTACGAGCTTGCCGAGGATCGGCCGGTGACGCTGTGCGGCCGCTACACCGGGAAGGAGCCGTTCACGCCCGGATCGGGGGCGGATCGGATCTTCATGCCGCTGCTGGTGCTGGCCGCGAGGCATGCGCTGACGCGCCGCACCCCGCTGGGACGCAAGGTGATGCGTTATGTGCGCGGTCCGCACCATGGAGCCCCGATGGCGCGGATCAAGCGACCTCACCTGGCCGAGCGCGGCGTGCGGTGGCTGGAGCAGCGCGTGACCGGGGTGTCGGAGGACGGGAAGCCCGTGCTGGCCGACGGCACCGTCGCGGACGTCACGACAGTCATCTGGTGCACGGGCTTCGAGCATCACTTCGAGTGGATCGACTTGCCGGTCTTCGACGAGCAGGGCTGGCCACACGAGTACCGCGGAGCCGTCCAGGAGGCACCCGGGCTCTTCTTCTGCGGGCTGGTATTCCAATACTCGTTCAGCTCGATGGTGCTGCCCGGGATCGGCCGGGACGCGGCTTACGTTGCCGGCAGGATCGCGGACCGCAACCGCAACCGGTACCGGGCCGCGGCCTGAACCCATCCCCGCGATCCGCAGCCACTATCGTCAGCAGTGGGGATGATGCGCGATGGGCATGGTCGACGAGCTGCGCCGGGCCCGGGATGCCTATGAGCGGCGCGAGTGGGTCTCGGCGTACCGGACGCTGTCGGACCTGGACGAGTCCGGGCTTGCCGCTGGCGACTTCACCGCGCTGGCCACCACGGCGTACCTTCTCGGGCGGCGCAACGACTGCATCCAGGCGACGGAGAGGGCCTACCAGGCCAACGTTGACCAGGGAAAGGTGTTCGCTGCGGTTCGCTCCGCGCTCTGGCTCGCCACGGTGCTCTTCGAGGGCGGCGAGGTTGCCATCGGGGGCGGATGGGTGGCTCGGGCGCAACGGCTGCTGGATGCGGTCGAGGGTGATGTGGTCGAGCGCGGCTACCTGCTCCAATTGCAGCAGCTCGAACTGATCGTCAAGGGCGAGCTCACGAAGGCCGTGGACCGCGCACCGCAGGTCACCGACTACGGGCGACGGTTCCACGACCCGGACCTGCTTGCCGTGGGGTTGGCCTTCGAGGGACGGCTCGCGATCTACTCCGGGCGGGTGGCCTACGGGCTGCGGTTGCTCGATGAGGCAATGGTGGGAGTGCTCGGCGGCGAGGTCTCGCCCGTGTATTCCGGCCTGGTGTACTGCTCGGCAATCGAGGCCTGCCAGGAGGTCTCGGATCTCGGTCGGGCCGGTGAGTGGACGCACGCTCTCAGCACCTGGTGTGAGTCCCAGCCCGGCTTGGTGGCATTTACCGGTCAGTGCGCCGTGCACCGCGGTCAGCTGATGCGGCTGCACGGCGCGTACACCGAGGCACTGGCCGAGCTCGACCGGGCGGCCGCCAGATACGCCGCCGCCGGCGGCCACCCGGCGGTTGCGCTGGCCTGCTACGAGCGCGGGGAGACCCACCGGCTCCGCGGCGAGTACGACGCGGCCGACGCGGCGTACGAAAAGGCAGCCGCGCATGGCCACCCGGCGCAGCCCGGCCGGGCCCTGCTCTGGCTGGGTCAGGGCCGGGTCGAGCAGGCGGCGGTGACCTCCCACAGGCTGCTCGCGGAGGTCGCGGACCCGGTCCACCGGTCCGGTCTGCAGCCTGCGGTGGTCGAGGTGTTTGTGGCGGCCGGTGACGTCGAGGCGGGCGCGGCGGCCGTGCAGGAGCTGGCCGAGCTGGCGCGTTCGTTCGGGTGCTCAGCGTTGCTCGCCGCCGCTGGCGGCGCTTCGGCCCGGGTAGCGCTCGCCCAGGGTGACGGCGCCGCAGCGCTTGCCCCGGCGCGGGCCGGGCTCGACGGGTGGACCCGGCTGGAGGCGCCGTACGAGGCGGCCCGCTGCCGGGCGCTGCTCGGGACGGCTCTGCGACTTATGGGTGACGAGGCGTCCGCGGTGGGCGATCTCGCCGCGGCGCGACGAACGTTCGTAGACCTCGGCGCCGCGCCGGCCGAGCGGGAGGTGGCCGAGCTCCTCGGCCAGGCGGCGCCAGGCGGACTCAGTCCTCGCGAGGTGGAGGTACTGCGACTGGTGGCAGCGGGCCGAAGCAACCCCGAGATCGCAGCCGAGCTGATTCTGTCCGAGAAGACCGTGGCCCGGCACGTGTCCAACATCTTCGCCAAACTCGACGTCGGCTCCAGGACAGCCGCGGCGGCCTTCGCCTACCAGCACCGCCTGGTCTGACGGCCGAGCACTGTAGTGAACGCCGTCCTTCCGGCAGCGCGCGCTTACCTGACCTCTGGTTCTGGGGCCTTCAGAAACTCGCGGGCGCCGCGCAGTCTGGTGCCTAGCCGCTGCTGGGTGATGGTGCAGTCCATGCGTACGTCGAGCGGCCCGGACAGGTCGGTGTCGACTCGGCGGCCCGAGGGCAACGCGGCTACGTCGAGGCCGTCCCGTCCGGCGATCAGCGTCCCCAGTTCGTAGCGGCTGACCGCGTCGGCTCCGGCGACGTGGTGAACGCCGGCACGGCCGGACGCGGCGAGCTCCAGCAGCGCGGCCGCAAGGTCGGCGACGTGGACGGGGCAGCGCACGTCGTCGGTGAACAGCACTCCGGTGGTCTCGCCTGTCACCAGGGCATGCACGCGGCGTTCTTGCGGAGAGCCGCCGTCGCCGATGATCAACGAGGTGCGGGCGATCACCGCGGTCGGACTGACAGACTTGATCACGGTCTCGGCCGCGGCTTTCGCGGCGCCGTAGGGCGTGATCGGGTCCGGGATCGACGTCTCGTCGTAACGGACCGCCGATCCGGAGAACACCACGTCGCTGGAAACATGAACGAGCCGCGCGCCGGCCGCCGCGGCTGCGACGGCCACGTGCGCGGCACCGTCGGCGGTGCTGGCCCAGTCGTCCTGCCGGTATGCGGCGTTGATGACGACGTCGGGCCGCACCGTGCCCACCAGGTCGTCGATCTGCTCGCGGTTCCGGACATCCACAGCCGACCACGACACCGCGTCCGCGTCGCCGGGGCGGGTCAGGTACGTGGCCGCCACCCGACGGCCCGAGGTCAGCGACTGCCGCACGATTTCGCCGCCGAGAAACCCGCTACCGCCCACGATCAGGACCGTCATGGGCGACCACGCTACAGCCGGCCGGCGGCACAGCGGTGTGGAGCTATGACCTTCGGCCTCAGCCGAGCGGCGCGGCCCCGGCCGTCGTCACCTCGACCCAGAGCAGCGCGACCAGGGCTCCGACCAGCATGGCCGGCCCGAACGGGATGCTGCTGCGCCGGGTCGCACGGCCGGTGACCAGCAGCGCGACACCGCCGATGCCGCCGACCAGGAATCCGCAGAACATGCCGAGCAGCACCGTCGACCAGTTCACCCAGCCGAGCAGCAGGCCCAGTACCGCCGCGAGCTTGACGTCGCCGAGGCCGAGATCAGCAGGCCGGAGAATGGCCAGCACGAGGAAGAAGGCGAAGCACACGCCCGCCGCGGCCCAGGCGCGTCCGTACCCGGTCCACTCCGGCCCGGTCGCGGCGGCCATCGCCAGCAGCACCGCGGCGCCGGCCAGCGACGGCAGCGTCAGCCAGTCGGGCAGCCGGTGCTCGCGCAGGTCGATGTAGGCCATGGCCACGCCCAGGGTCGCGACCAGCAGGTACGCCGGCAGTTCGACCGGGTCCAGGCCGGTGAGACCGATCAGGCCCCACACGACCGCGCCCGCGACTCCGAGCAGCAGCGCCAGACGCGGTGCGGTGGCGAGCTCGGCGTAAGGGGTCGGCGCGGGGTCGCCGTCGGCGGGGGCACGGTCCGGGATGCGGGCGATCACCCATGGCAGCAGGGCGCCGGCCAGCAGCCCGGCCGCGGCCAGGGCCGCGGTCACGTCCGGGCGCCGATCGCCGCGTGCGCAGCGGAGCGCAGTACGGCGACCGGCACGTCGGCGCCGGTCATCAGGCGTAGCTGACCGACGGCCTGGTGGACGAGCAGATCGAGACCACTGGCCACCGTTCCCCCGGCCGCCATCCAGGCCGCCGCCGCGGTCGTCGGCCACGGGTCGTAGACGACGTCGAACAGCAGCCTGCCGGACGCGCCTTCGGCGAGCGTGTCCGCGAGATCGTCGACGGCCCCGGCCGGCGCGGTGCTGATCGTCACGGCGGCGTCGCGGCAGGACGGTCCGACGGTCCACGAGACCGGCTCGGCCGGGTGCCCCAGCGCCGCGGCCACCGCCAATGCCGGGCCGGCCCGTTCGGCCGAACGGGCGTGCACGTGAGCCGGTCCGGCGTCCATGAGCGCGAGCGCGGCCAGCACGCTGGCGGCGGTGGCTCCACCGCCCCACACGCACACCGGAGCGGCGACGTCGCCGCCCGCCTCGGTCACGGTGTCGACGATCCCGGGCACGTCGGTGTTGGCCGCCGTCCACCGGCCGTCGTCGTCGCGGATCAGCGTGTTCGCCGCACCCACCGCGCGCGCGACGTCGGAGGCGTCGTCGGACAGCTCCAGTGCGACCCGTTTGAGCGGCATCGTCAGCGAGAGCCCGAGCCAGTCCGGGCCGAGGCCGGCCAGGAAACCCGCGAGAGCGGTCTCGTCGACCTCGTGCGCGGTGTAGCGCCAGGCGAGACAGAGGTGCCGGTACGCGGCGCGGTGGATGGCCGGCGACAGCGAGTGCGCGATCGGTGAACCGAGCACGGCGCACCGGCGTTCGGGGTCAGGCGTGCTCACGGGTCCTCAGCATCGGTCACTCTGCTGGCAGTACTTCTCGAGGAGGTCCTCGTTCCGGGCGTGCTCGGCCGCCGTGGTCGCGAACCTGGTCTCCCCCGTCTCGAGGTTGACGGTGACGAAGTAGCAGCTGCCGTTCGACGTCGGGTTCAGCGCGGCCGTCATGGCGGCCTCGCCGGGTGAGGCGATCGGACCCGGCGGCAGGCCCGAGACCCGGTAGGTGTTGTACGGGGAGTCGCTCTCGCGCATCTCCGAGCTCGTGTAGACGCTGGAGTAGTCGTCGACGGCGTAGTGGACGGTGGAGTCCATCTGCAGGCGGCGTTCCGGAACCCCGTTGGACGCACACGCGCCGGACAGCCGGTTGTAGATCACCTCGGCCACCTGCGGCATGTCCTCGGCGACGCTGACCTCACGCTGCACGATGCTCGCGACGGTCAACACCTCACGTGGGGTGCGGCCCAGCGCCTGCGCGCCGTTCAGGAGGCCGACGGACTCCGCCGCCTGCTGGAATCGTGTGATCATCGAGTTCACCAGCGACTCGGCGCTCGCGTCGGTGGCGAGATCGTACGTCGCCGGGAACAGGAGGCCTTCCGGGTCGCCGTTGGCGTACTCGGGCAGTTGCGCGGACTCGGCGGCCCGGCGGAACTGCTTGATCGGGATGCCGGTCTCCTCGGCGGCGGTGGCCAGCACCTGGCGGACGCGGTATCCCTCCGGGATGGTCAGGCGGTTCTGTACGTTCTCGCCCTCGACCAGGGCGGCGACGGCGTCGGCTGCACGCATCTCGTTGCGCAGCACGTACGTCCCGGGCTGGATGCTGGTGGCGTCCGGGTTGGCGTCGGCCGCGGTGACGAACGCATCCTGGCTGGCGACCACGCCGGCGTCGTGCAACGTCGCGCCCATGGATCGCAGCGACGCACCGGGCTCGATGGTCACTTCGACCTCGCCGGTTCCGGGTCCCGGGTAGTCCTCGGCCTCGCCGAACAGGCCGGACATGCTGTCGATGACGGCGTTGCCGCCGTAGTAGATCCCGCCGAGCACCCCGCCGATGACGGCGAGCGAAGCGAACACGGCGACGAACGAGCCGAACCGGCTCTTGCGCCGCCGCCGACGACGATGCCGACGCGGCCGCACGACCTCGTCGGTGTCGGTGTCGCTGATCCTGGTCACGCTCGTCCGCTCACTCACTCCGCGGAGACCTCGCCGGCCACGCCGGGCCACCGTGATCGTCCGTCGGCTCGTCGTCGTGCCCGCCGGCCTCACTCATGCGTCACCGCCAGCACCTCTCCGGGCGGCTGCCCGGCCGTTCGTTCGGTGTCCAGTGCGTCCTGCAGGATCACCATCGCCGCTGCCTGGTCGACCGTGGGGCGGCCGGCCCGGGACGAGACTCCGCTGGCTCGCATGCTCCGGGTTGCTACCGCCGTGGTCAGCCTCTCGTCAACCAGACGCACCGGGCATGGTGCCACATGTCGCGCCAAATCGGCAGCGAACACGCGTGCCTCGCCGGCGGCGATCCCTTCCCCTCCTTCGAGCGTACGCGGCAATCCGACCACGATTTCGATGACCTCACGGTCGCGGGCCAGATCCGCGAGCCGTCGCAGGTCACCCTTCCCTCGCTTGACGGTCTCGACCGGTGTCGCGATGACGCCGCCGGGGTCGCACGATGCGACGCCGATGCGGACGCTTCCGATGTCGACGCCCAGCCGGCTGCCGTTGCGCACCGTCACGAACCGCGTGTCGCGGTCTCGCCGACGGCCTGCTCCACCTTCGCCAGCGCCGCGTCGACGGCCTCCGGGTCGGACCCGCCACCCTGGGCGACGTCGTCCTTGCCGCCGCCTCCGCCGCCGAGGGTCTGAGCGGCGACCTTCACCAGGTCACCGGCCTTCAGCCCGCGGTCGCGGCCGGCCTCGTTCACCGCGACGACGACGCTCGGGCGGCCCGCGTCGGAGGTGCCGGCCACGGCCACGACCGCAGGACGGTCGGCGCCGAAGCGCCCACGCACGTCCAGTGCCAGCGTGCGCAGGTCGTCCGCCGCGGACCCGACCGGGGCGGCGAAGCCGACGAAGCCGATACCGGCGACGTCACGCGCCGAGCCGGCCAGCTCGCCGGCTCGCGAGCCCAGGGCCGCCGCGCGCGTCTTCGCCAGCTCTCGCTCGGCGTCGCGGACCTGCGTCACCAGCCGCTCGACCCGGTCCGGCAGCTGCTCGGGCTGAACCTTGAGCAGGTCGGCCAGCTGGGTGACCAGCGCACGCTCGGTGGCGAGATGCCGGAAACCCTCGATGCCGACGAACGCCTCGACCCGGCGCGAGCCCGCGCCGACGGAGCTCTCGCCGGTCAGCGTGACCAGCCCGACCTGCGACGAGTGCTGCACGTGGGTGCCGCCGCACAGCTCGCGCGACCACTCGCCGTTCATCTCGACGACACGGACCTCCTCGTCGTAGGTCTCGCCGAACAGCGCCAGCGCGCCGATCTCGCGGGCCTTCTCCAGCGGCATGTAGGCCGCAGACACCGGGTAGTCGCGGCGGATGGCGAGGTTCGCGACCTCCTCGACCTCGCTGCGGGTGGCCGCACCGAGCGCCTGCCCCCAGGAGAAGTCCAGCCGCAGGTAGCCGGGCTTGTTGTAGGAGCCGCTCTGCAGCGCCTGCGGGCCGAGGACCTCACGCAGCGCCGCGTGCACGACGTGCGTGCCCGAGTGCGCCTGGCACGCGCCGATACGCCATTCCTGGTCGACCGCGGCGTGGACGGTGCGGCCGGAGGCCACCTCGCCGTCGCGGACCCGGACCCGGTGCACGATCAGGCCCTTCATCGGGCGCTGCACGTCGAGCACCTCGAGCTCGAACCCGTCGCCGCGGATGCGGCCGGCGTCGCTGTCCTGCCCGCCGGACTCGGCGTAGAAGGGAGTCCGGTCCAGGACGACCTCGACGATCTCGCCCTCACCGGCGCCGGGCACCGACTCGCCGTCCCGGATCAGCCCGCGCACCCGGCTCTCGGTCTCGAGTTCGGTGTAGCCGGTGAACGGGGTGGGCCCGGTCTCGCGCAGTTCGCGGTAGGCGGCGGTGGCCGAGCTGCCGGCCTTCTTCGCACGGGCGTCGGCCTTGGCGCGCTCGCGCTGCTCCTCCATCAGCCGCCGGAACTCGCCCTCGTCGACCGTGAGCCCCTGCTCCGACGCCATCTCGAGGGTGAGATCGATCGGGAAGCCGTAGGTGTCGTGCAGCTTGAACGCCGTCTCGCCGGGCAGCACGCTGCGCTGGGTCGCCCTGGTCTCGCCGACCGCCAGGTCGAAGATCTGCGTCCCGGTCTGCAGCGTCTTGCGGAACGCGTCCTCCTCGGCGTAGGCCACCGACGAGATGCGGTCGAAGTCGGACTCCAGCTCCGGGTAGGCGGCCTGCATGCAGCCGCGGCTGACCGGCAGCAGCTCCGGCAGGACCCGGTCCTGGACGCCCAGCAGCCGCATCGCCCGCACGCTGCGGCGCAGCAACCGCCGCAGCACGTAACCGCGGCCCTCGTTGGACGGCGTGACGCCGTCGCCGATGAGCATGAGCGAGCTGCGCACGTGGTCGGCGACGACACGCATCCGTACGTCGTCGCCGTGGTCGGCGCCGTAGCGCTTGTCCGACAGCTCCGAGGCGTGCGCGATGACCGGGTAGACCTGGTCGATCTCGTACATGTTGTCGACGTCCTGCAGCAGGTACGAGACCCGCTCCATGCCCATGCCGGTGTCGATGTTCTTCGACGGCAGCTCGCCGACGATCGTGAAGTCCTCCTTGCTCTTCACGTCGGTGAGCTCGTACTCCATGAAGACGAGGTTCCAGATCTCGAGGAAGCGGTCCTCGTCGACGACGGGGCCCCCGTCGGGTCCGTACTGCGGGCCTCTGTCGACGTAGATCTCGCTGCACGGGCCACCGGGGCCGGCCTGGCCGGTGTGCCAGTAGTTGTCCTTGCGCCCGCGCCGCTGGATGCGCTCGTCGGGCAGCCCGGCGATCTTGCGCCACAGGTCGGCGGCCTCGTCGTCCTCCTGGTACACCGTGACCCAGATCGCCCCCGGGTCGAAGCCGTACCCGCCATCGTCCTGCGACCCGGTGACCAGCTCCCAGGCGTGCGCGATGGCGCCTTCCTTGAAGTAGTCGCCGAACGAGAAGTTCCCGTTCATCTGGAAGAACGTGCCGTGCCGGGTGGTCTTGCCGACCTCTTCGATGTCCTGGGTGCGGATGCACTTCTGCACGCTGGTGGCCCGTGGCCACGGCGCGGGCTGCTGGCCGGTCAGGTACGGGATGAACGGGACCATTCCGGCCACCGTGAACAGCAACGACGGGTCCGGCGAGATCAGCGGTGCGCTGGGGACGACGGTGTGACCGTTGGCTTCGAAGTGGTCGAGGAAGCGGCGCCGGATCTCGGCGGTCTCCATGATCAGTGGGTGCCTCTCGGTGTGGTGCGGACGATGTCGTCGACGGCCTGCAGGTCGGCCTCACCGCGCGGGCCGGCGCCGCTGCCGTCGCCGGTGATGCCCAGAGCCTGGCGCAGCTCGGCGTCCCGTTCGGTCATGCCGGCCCGGACCTCTTCGGTGAATTCGCGGACGGACTCGGCGAGCTGGCCCAGCCCGGCGGAGACCCTGTCCGCGGCGCCCTCCGGGGTGAGGCTCTCGGCCGCACGGGTCACCCGGCGGACCACCAGGACGCCTGCCGTCGCTCCCAGTGCGATCCAGAATACCCGCTTCATCGCCTGCTCCCCCGCCGGCCGCCGTCGCGCCGGCCGGTGATGGCCCGCCGCACGCCGTAGGTGAACGCCGCCGTACGCACCAGCGGCCCGCCGAGCGTCGCGGAGAACAGCGACGACAGTGCGGCCGCGTTGGTGGTCACGGTCTGCGCGTTCGACGTGATGGCGTCGACACGCTGCAGCTGGGCGTTGGTGGAGGCGAGCAGCTCGTTGGTCTCGTCGACCGTGGTGGCCGTCTTCGCGACGTGTTCGTTGCGCAGGTCGCGGACGACGCGCGTGAACTCGTCGACGGTCCGGCCCAGCTTGATGATCGGCACAGCGATGATGCCGACGAGCGCCACGAGGGCTACGGCGGCCAGCAGCCCGGCGATCTCGCCTACGGACATGGGTGCGAAAGCCTCTCTACGGTGGACGGTCGTCTCAAGCGTCCGACCCTACCGCGCCGCGACGGTCCCCGGTGGTGTGGTGGAGTGGATCGTGCCGGCCAGGGGTTCGGTCCGGCGGCGGCGAGGTACGAGCCGTGGGCGAAGGCCGGCACCGATCCACTCCACCTGCCCGGGGCCGTCGTCAGCGTGCTCGAGGTACATCTCAGCGCCGCATAGACAATTGAGCGCCGAATGTGAGCGGTTTCGGGTCCGTATCCGTCGCTGAGTTGTCTATCCAGCGCTCAGTTGTCTATGGATCGCACTGCCCAGCGCTCGGCTGCGGTTGTCCAGCGCCTCGCGTCGTCAGTCCGCGTCGCCGCGGATGATGGCGCGGAGGCGTTCGTAGCGTTCGGCATAGTCGCGTTCGGCGCCCCGGGTGCCGGGCTCGTAGTAGCGCGCATCGGCGACCGTGTCGGGCGCGTACTGCTGGCGCACCACGCCGCGGGGGTCGTCGTGGGCGTAGGCGTACGTGGTGCCGTGCCCGAGTGACTTCGAGCCCGCGTAGTGCGAGTCGCGCAGGTGCGGCGGGACGGCGCCGGCCCTGCCGTCGCGGACGTCGCCGACGGCGGCGCCGATGGCCTTGACGACGCTGTTCGACTTCGGCGCGAGAGCCAGCGCGATGACGGCCTGCGCCAGCGTGATCTGCGCCTCGGGCCATCCGATCAGCTGCACCGCCTGGGCGGCGGCCACCGCCGTCTGCAATGCCGTGGGGTCGGCCATCCCGATGTCCTCGCTGGCGAGGATGACCAGCCGCCGGGCCAGGAACTTCGGGTCCTCCCCCGCCTCGGCCATCCGGGCGAGGTAGTGCAGGCCGGCGTCGACGTCGCTGCCGCGGATCGACTTGATCATGGCGCTGGTGACGTCGTAGTGCTGGTCACCGTCGCGGTCGTAGCGCACCGCCGCCCGGTCGACGGCCTTCTCGGCGACGTCGACGGTGATGGCCGCGTCGTCCTGGCCCGCAACGGCGCCGGCGGCGGCCTCCAGGTAGGTCAGCGCGCGCCGCGCGTCGCCACCGGCCAGCCGGACGAGGTGCTCGTGCGCGTCGTCGGTGATCGTGACGGCGCCGCCGAGGCCGCGTTCCTCGGTGAGGGCGCGGTGGATGACGTCGCTGACGGACTCCTCGGTCAACGGCTCGAGCGTGAGCAGCAGCGACCGCGACAGCAGCGGGCTGATCAGCGAGAAGTACGGGTTCTCGGTGGTCGCCGCGACGAGAGAGACCCACCGGTTCTCGACGCCGGGCAACAGCGCGTCCTGCTGGGTCTTGGAGAAACGGTGCACCTCGTCGACGAACAGGACCGTCCCGACCCCGGAGCGGACGAGCTCGCGACGGGCGCCGTCGACCACGTTGCGCACGTCCTTGACCCCGGCGGTCACCGCGGACAGCTCGACGAACCGGCGCTGCGTGGCACGGCTGACGACGTAGGCCAGCGTGGTCTTGCCGGTGCCGGGAGGTCCCCACAGCACCAGGGCCATCGGCTGGTCCTCCTCGACCAGCCGGCGCAGTGGCGCGCCGCCGTCGAGCAGGTGCTGCTGGCCGATGATCTCGTCCAGGGTGCGCGGGCGCATCCGTACCGCAAGCGGCTGCCCGGCGTACTCGTCACCGGCGCCGGCCAGCGCCCCCGCGGGAACGGCGGGAGCCGCGGGGCTGGGTGCGTCGCCGAACAGGCCCTCCTGCTCCATCGGCGCGGTCACGCTCGCTTTCGGGCGCACTCGGTGGTGTGACGGGCCATGACGTCGACCCTACGTCTCCTGCCGGCGCATGCCGTCACCGCCGTACCTGCTCGAGACACTGGCGCACCACGCGCAGCACCTCCGCGCGCTCGCCGTCGTCGACGTCCGGCGGCCGGTACGCGTCGACAGCGAACTCGTCCGGGATGGCGCCCTCGTCGGCGGCGACCCACAGCATCCGCTGCACGTACCCGTCGTACGGAGGCCGGAAGGACACCCGGGCGAGCTCGTCGACCACGGCGGAGACCTCGAGGAAGCGTGCGGCGGCGTCGCGGGCGGACGTGTGCACGGCGGCGGCGAACGTCTCGACGGCGGCGGCGGTCACCGGGACCGCGGCCGCGGCGATACCGAGCAGCGCACCCTCGGCGCCCCACATGAGCGACGGGCCCAGCATCCGGTCCTCACCGGTCAGCACCAGCCGCCCACGGGCGCGCGCCGCGGCGATGCCGGCCTGGCACGCGATCGCGTCGTACAGCCGGGCCGGCTTGAACGCCACCACGCCCGGGTGGTCCAGCAGCCGGGTCAGGACGTCGTAGGGGTACGGGCGGGTGTAGAGGTCGAAGCACAGCAATGGCAGTCCGCCGGCTTCGGCGAGCCGGTCGTGCTGGGCCAGCACCGACGCGACGTCGGCGACGTCGGCCGGCGGGAACACCATCAGCGCCTCGGCGCCCGCGGCGGCAGCGGCGGCGGCCCATTCGGCCTGCTCGGCGGCGTCGGCATCCGGGCCGGTGCTACCGACGCCCGCGATCACCGGGACGCCGGTCGCGGCGGCCCGGCGCACGAGCCCGGCCTTCAGCTCGGTCGGCAGCCGTTCCCCGCGCCCCGTGTGTGCCGCGACGGCGAGCCCGCCCGCTCCGGTGCGGACGAGGTGGTCGACGTAGGCGCCGTAGACGTCGACGTCGACACTGCCGTCCGCGTGCATCGGCGTCGCGGGCGCGGCCACGAGCGACCACCGGAGCCGTTCGGTCACGTGAGTCAGGTCCCGCGAGTTCGCCACACGGGCAGCGTATCGAGCCGTGGGCCGACGGCATCGCAAAGCGGCCGTTCGGGGTGCCGCGCATTCGGGCCCTGGCAGTCGGTCGGTCATACTGGCACGCGGTTCCGGGCACCGCGCACGGGGCCGCACGTACGGGACGGGAGATCGCATGGACATCGTGGTCATCGGCGGCGCGGGGCTGGTCGGCTCGCACAGCACCGCACACCTCACCGGACGGCATCGGGTGCGCGTGCTCGACACCCGGCCGTCGGAGATTCCCGGGGTGAAGTCCGTCGTCGGCGACGCCCGGTCCGCCGACGACGTGGCCGCGGCCGTGGCGGGGGCGGACACGGTGGTGCACATGGCCGCGGTCGTGCCGCGCGGAGACGTGCACGAGCCCGAGACCGTCCGGGCCGCGTTCGACGTCAACGTCGGCTCGGTCCATCTCGCGCTGACGCTCGCCGCCGCGGCGGGCGTCAGCTCGTTCGTGCACGTCAGCACCATGTCGGTGTTCGCCGACTACTTCACGCGGGTGGTGGACACCACCGAGGCGCCGGACTCGGCGAGCGGGTACGGGCTCACCAAGCGGCTCGGCGAGCAGGTGTGTGCGGCGCTGACGCCCGGTTTCGACCTGTCGGCGTGCTCGCTGCGGCTGGTCTTCCCGACCCCGGACGAGGACTGGCCGGCGTGGCGGCCGCCGGACGGGCGCCCGCCGGCGGAGATGGCGATGCGCGACGGACGCGGCAGCGCGATCCCGGCCCTGGCCGCCGCCGACCTGGCGGCCGCGTTCGAGGCCGCGGCCACCTATCGCGGGCCGTACCGGCCGTTCACCGTGACCGCCGACGTCGCCGGCGTGTCGGTGCTGCCGGACGACACCTCCGAGGTGCTCGGCTGGCGGCCGTCGCGGACCCTGTGAGCCGGTGACGGCGGTGAGCCGGCGGCGGTGACCGGTGGCAGACTGGGCCGCGAACACGTCTGCTCCGGAGGTCAAGTTGCGCACCGTCGAACCCGAGGTCCACCTCGTCGCCCGTCCCGACTTCGACTACGACGAGGTCGCCCGGTATCTCGCCGAGGTCGGTGGCGAGAGCTGGCTCGAGCGCGTCGACCGCGGCGACCTGGACGACGCCCAGAACATCGCCGAGTTCGCCGGGCGGATCTGTTACCGGTCGTGGGAGCCCGGCCTCAACCCGAACGTCAGCAGGGTGCGCACCGACCAGGGCCAGTACCTGCAGAACATCCTGTCCAGCGCGCACGGCTCGGTCCTCGAGCACGTGAGCTTCTCGTTCGTGCTGCACAACGTCAGCCGGGTCACCACGCACGAGCTGGTGCGCCATCGCGCGGGCGTGGCGGTCTCGCAGGAGTCGCTGCGCTTCGTCCGCCTCGACGACCTGCCGTTCTGGTTCCCCGAGTGGGCACGCGAGGACCCCGAGCTCATGCAGCGGGCGACGGAGCTGCTGGAACAGATGGAGTCGTTCCAGACCTGGATGGCCGAGCACTTCGGGCTGGACGACGAAGGTGTGAAGTTCGGCGAGAAGAAGGCCAAGACCTCGTTCATGCGCCGGTTCGCGCCGGAAGGGCTGGCCACCGGCCTGGTGTGGACGGCGAACGTGCGGACCCTGCGGCACGTCATCGAGCACCGCACCGCTCCCGGCGCCGAGGAGGAGATCCGTCTCGTACTGGGCAAGGTCGGTGAGCTGATGGTCAAGGAGGCGCCGGCGCTGTTCGGCGACTACACCGTCGAGGACGGCGCGTGGGTGCCGGGCTGGCGGAAGGTCTAGACGTGAACCCGGCCGGCCGACCGCGTATCCCCGCAGCGAATCGGTCCTGGCCGTAAACTGGTCGTGGTCGGCACAGGTTTGTTCGGTACGGAGGGCGGACCATGGACACCTCGATCGGGGTCGTCGGGCCCCACGACCTCGTCGACAGCGTCGCCGCTGTCTGCGAGGAGCAGCCGGGCGTGCGTGTGCACCGATTCGACTACGACCACGAGTCGCAGGCCACCGACCTCGTCACCACGCACGCGACCGGCGTGGACGGGTGGCTGTTCACCGGCATCGTGCCTTACACCATCGCCCAGGACGCGCTGACCCGGCCGGCGACGTTCGTCGACTACAGCGGCGCGACGCTGCTGCAGGCGCTGGTCCGGCTGCTGCGCGAGGGCCGTGACGTCGCCCACCTGTCCATCGACACGCTCGACTCACGCCAGGTCACCGACACCCTCGCCGAGGCGGGGGTGTCCACCGACGACGTCCGCGCCATGCCGTACCGCCCGGGAGCCACGTCCGAGGAGTTCGCCGCGTTCCACCGCCGCTACGCCGCCCGGCGCGCCGCCACCGTCGCCATCACCTGCGTGGCGTCGGTGCACGACGAGCTGAGCGGGACGATCCCGGTGCTGCGGCTCGCGCCGCTGCCGCAGTCGGTACGCATGGCGCTGCGCCAGTTGCTCCTGACGTCGACGAACCAGATCCAGGAGGACGCCCAGGTCGCTCTCGGCCTGGTGGAGATCGACCCCACGGCCCGCAGCGAGTCGGTCGCCTCGGACCTGACGCGCGAACTGGGAGCGCTGGGGGCGTCGCTGTCGCACTACTCCCCCACGACCTCGATGATCGTCACCACTCGCGGGCCCCTGCACGACGCCACGAACGGTTTCACCGCGCTGCCGATGCTGCGTCGCCTCGGCCGGGCGCACGAGACCGTCCGGATCGGCTTCGGCCTGGGCCACAGCGGCGCCGAGGCGGAACGGCTCGCCCGCCGGGCGCTGTCGCGTGCACGCAGCCACGGACCCGTCGCGGCCGTCGTGTCGCTGCGCAACGACGTCGACATCACGCTGGACGCCGACAGCGCGTCCCAGGACGGTGCGCCCGAGCAGAGCCGTGCCGTCGTCGCCAGCAGGGTCGGGCTCTCGGCCGACACGCTGGACCGGCTGCGCGAGGTGACCACCGCGGCCGGCGATCGCGCGCTCACCACCCGCGACATCGCCGACGGCCTCGGCATCCAGCTGCGTACGGCGCGCCGGATCCTGCAGCGCCTCGAGATGGCCGGCTACGCCGAACGGTCCGGCAACGCCGACTCCGGCACCATCGGGCGGCCCCTCACGCTGTACCAGCTGACCATTTGACCGCTGCGGTGGAGCCCTGAGCGGTCAGCTCAGCCAGCGGTCCAGGTTCTCTCGCACGAAGTCGTCGTCGCGCAGCTGCGGATACGCGTCCCAGACCCGGTCGATCTCCTCGAGCTGGCCCGCCGACAGCGTCTCGTTCTCGTTGAGGCACCAGACGCCCTCCAGCAGGCCCTGCCGGCGCAGCACCTCGTGGATGCCGGGCACGCTGCCACGGAAGCCGTTGCTGGCGTCGAACAGCGCGCCGTTCGCGTCGGTGATGGCCGGGTCGAGCTCGACCACCCGGCGCAGCGCGGCGTCGTCGCCGCCGCGAGCCTGCTCCGCGAGCTCCATGAGCTGAACCGCGCGGCGGACCCAGACGGCCCACTGTCCGAGCAGGCCACCGACCATCCGCACGCTGCCGCCGTCGGCGAGCGGGTAGGCCGTCACGAGGTCACCGGCGATGTTGTCGTCGTTCCCGGTGTACAGGGCGATCTCGTCGGCCCGTCCCGACCGTCCGACGCCGTGCACCACGTCCAGCGTGGCGTAACGGTCGAACGGCGCGACCTTGATGCCGATGACGCTCGGCAGCTCGGCCAGGCGACGCCAGAACTCGCGGCTCAGTGGGCGCCCGCCGACGGCCGGCTGCAGGTAGAACCCGATGACCGGCAGCACGGTGCCGACCGCGCGGGCGCGCTCGAGCAGCTGGTCCTCGTCGAGGTCACCGGTGCCGTACGGCGTGAGCAGCACCAGGTCGTAGCCGAGGGAGGCGGCCAGCTCGGTCTCGGCGACCGCCTGCTCGGTGGGTCCGACGACCCCTGCGACCAGGACTGGACGTTCGGCCCTCGACTCGGCCGCCGTCGTCGCGGCGAGCTCGAGCACCGGAGCGAGCAGGCCGCGTGCCGGTTCGTGCACCTCGAACTGGGTGGTGTGCACCGCGACGGCCAGTCCCGAGGCACCGGCGTCGACGTAGTACCTCGTCAGCGCGCGTTGTCGGCGCTCGTCGAGTTTGCGGTCGCGGTCGAGTGCGAGCGGATGGGCGGGGACGACGCCGCCGGCCCGGAAGCTCTGCAGCTGCGGAGACGGCATCAGAACCTCCCGTCGCGCTGCTGGAACTTGGTCGGCTTGTCGTGTGTGGGTAGCCCCGCACGCACCCACGCCGCCGTCGCCTCGATCAGCTCGGAGAGCGTGACGTCCGGGTAGCCGAACAGCCCGTGGCAGCGGGACGCGTTCGACAGCAGCGCCGTCGGCGCCTCGGTGCCGGAAAACGTGACGGGCTTGTCCAGGGCGGCGGCGAGTTCCTCGGCGACGTGGCGGACGGACACCGTCTCCGGGCCGGTCAGGTTGAGCACGAACGGCGGCGCCGCCGCGTGCCGGAGCGCACGCAGCGTCACCTCGTTGGCGTAGCCCTGCCACACGACGTTGGCGTATCCGGTCGTCAGGTCCACCGGCTCGCCCGCGGCGATCGTCCGTGCGATGTCCATGAGCACCCCGTAGCGCATCTCCACCGCGTAGTTGAGCCGGATCGTCGCCGTCGGGGTGCCGTGTGTCCGTGCGGCCGCCTCGAGGACGCGCTCGCGGCCGAGGCACGACATCGCGTACTCCCCGACCGGTTCGGGTGCCGTCGCCTCGGTGGCGCCGCCGCCTCCCACCGGGACGAGGGGGTAGACGTTGCCGGTGGACAACGCGCTGATCCGGGACGACGCGAAGCGTTGTGCGACCCGTCCGGGAAGGTAGGCGTTGGTCTGCCAGGTCGCGGCCTCGTTGCCGGCGCTACCGAACTTCGCGCCGACGAGAAAGACGATGTTCGGGGCGTCCGGGAGCGCCGCCAGCTGATCGTCGTCGGTGATGTCGGCGGCGATCACGTCGGCGCCGGTGGCGCGCATGGCATCGGCCGAGCCGGGCGTGCTGAAGCGGGACACGGCGGTCACCCGCGCGCCCGTCCCCGCCTGCTCGATCGCGCGGACGGCCAGGCGCACCAGGCTGGGCCCGAGCTTGCCGCTGGCTCCCAGCACCATGATGTCGCCGATGTCACGCAGATCGTCCACCAGTGCCGGCCGTGGCGTGGACAGCCTGTCGTCGAGTTCTTCGACCGTGCGCACGTGCGTTGCCCCTCTCCGCCGCTACTTACGGTCTAGACCGTAATTCGCGCGAACGAGGCTGTCAAGTTGCGGTGCGCACTCATGTGTGTGACGTCGGCGGCGGTCACTCCGCGGCCAGGCCACCACCGAACACGACCCCGAACGCCACGGCGAAGCCGAGCGCAGAGTGGTCGAAAATGAGGGCCAGCACCAGGCCGAGCCCTACGGCGATCACGGACCGTTTAGCAAGTTTCTCGCTCATCGCCATGCCCCTGCCGCCGGGACCAACGTTGATCACCAAAGTCGCCGACACCCAGTGATCGCGCAAGCGAATGTCTCATATTGAGGACAACAAGAAAGGACATTAGTCAGCTTCTGTCGCGTTTACTCGTTTTCGATTTTCTCAGCCAGCCGTAGCCAGAGGGCGATCGGCACCGATCCGGCCGGAGCCGGCGGATCGATCCCCGTCGACGTGAGCAACCGGTGTGCGCGCTTCTTGGGTACATGCGCGCCCAGAACCTCCTTGGCCGGCCTGTGCGGCGCACGCGAGCGGGCACGTAACAGCTCACCGGCGGCGCGAGCGGCGCGCGGCGACATGCCGTTGCGCCGGCGGACGACCAGATGCGCGGAGTCGACCGACGGCGCCGGGTCGAACCGGCCGGCCGGGATCCGGTCGGCGATGTGCAGGTCGAACCGCGTCCGCCACCACGCGGTTTCGGCATCACGCGGAACATCCGCCGTCATTCGCTTTGCGAATCCCCATTCGACGACCAGATCGGCACCGGTGACCGGTGTCCGGTCCGGGCCGAGCAGCCGCCGTAACAACGGCGTCGAGATCGCGTACGGAATGTTCGCGACCACGGTGAAACTCCGGCGCGGCAACGGCACCGACCTGGCGTCGGCGGAGACGATCCGGACTCCGGTGTCGTCGCCGAAACGCCGTTCCAGCCGTTCCACGAACCGCGGGTGCCGCTCAACCGCGACGACCCGGGCGCCGGAGGCCGCGAGGACCGTGGTGAGGACGCCGGTTCCGGCGCCGAACTCGACGACGAGATCACCGGGGCCGACCCCGGACGAGCGGGCCAGCCGGCGCGCCACCGACGGGTCCTTCAGCAGGTGGATCCCGGACCGGTCGGCCGGGGTCTTCCGGTTGGACGGGTCGGTGTGGTTGGACGAGTGGGCAGGGCGAGAGCGTCGCCGGGACATGGGAATCACGACCGATCAGGGCACGGGAGGCGTCATCCGGACATGACGAACCGCGCCGTCGACCTGGGTGAACTCACCAGGGACAGGCGCGGTTCACGGCGCTCCCGGCGGCCGGTGACGGACTATCCGGCCGCGGACAGGGCTACGCCGTGGCGGACTGGCGGGGCCGCCAGAACGCCACGAAAATGCCTATCGAACCCATGCGGAGCAGCGTAACGGGGCTGTCGTCGGCGGCGCCACCGGATTTCACGCCGGCCACACCGCCCCTGCGGCCGCCCGCCGCAACGCGCGGGCCGCTGTGCCCGCTCGGCGGCTGCGACGACTGGACGTCAGTCCGGACCGTCCACAGCAGCCGCTGCCGGCGCACGTCGACGGCGAACAGGTGCTCCCGAACGGCAAGGCGACCTGGGGCATGTACGGGACGGAGCTGGCGTCGTTCCCGCTCCCCGGGCGTGCCGGGTAGCCGGGCCTGAGCCGTGCTGCGTCAGCGGCGGCCGAGCCCGCCGCACGACCTGCGAGCTTCATGGGATCCGTTCGGTTCGTGGCTCGCCGGCGCGTGTTTCGGAGTCTGGCGCAGGCGCCTTGGGGCGACCCAGGGACGAGAGCGCGATCGCGACAGCTGCTAGTGCGGCGGCGATCCAGACCAGATCTCCCGGCCCGACGATGTCGAGACCGACGGCGCCGACCACCCCGGAGACACCGATGGCGAGGTACAGCACGGCCTGGTTCAGCGCGACCAGCACCGAAGCACGTTCCGGATCATGCGAGATCAGCCGGTGCTGCTGCGGCGTGGTGATGGCGAAGGCGGCCACACCGTAGAACCCGATGGCGGCCAGCGCCGACCCATAGGCGCTGTGGGCTGCGGCGATCACCGCGAAACTGGAGATCAGCCACACCAACGCGACCGTGACGACCGCTGAGCCCTCGTGCCGGTCGGCCAGCCGCCCGGCGACGAGGTTGCCAGCAGCGCCGGTGATGCCGAGGGTGAGCATGAGAACGGCGAGACGCACGCCGTCGTCTCCGGTGGCCGGGGCGAAGATGGCGCCGATGTAGGTGTAGGGAATATAGACCGCGGTGAAGGCCACCAGCGTGGTGGCCAGCAGAGCGAGGACCCTCCGCTCGGCCAGGGGCCTGAGCCGCTCTTGTAGTCCGCCGGGGTTGCCGATCGATGTCTCGCGCGGGACCAGTCGCGCGATCCCGGCTACCCCGAGTGCGGCGACGGCAGCGGCGAGCCACATGGTCGACCGCCATCCGGACGCCGCACCGATGGCGGTCCCGGCGGGAGCACCGAAGGCCACAGCGATCGTGAATCCACTCACCACGGTGGCGATCGCCCGCCCGCTGGCGGCGGGCGACACCAGCGAGGCGGCGGTGACGGAGGCGTTGGGGACGAACACGCCGGCGCCGAGAGCCGCGACCACCTGACCCACCAGGAGCAGCCCGAAGCCCGGCGCGAGGGCGGTGGCAGCCGCTCCCATCAGGTAGATCGCACCCGCCACGACGAGCACCCGCCTGCGAGGCCATCGTGCTGTCAGTGCCGTACCGACCGGTGCCGAGATCGCGCACGTCACGGCGAACGCCGTGACCACCTGACCCGCGACCCCTTCGGTGAGGCCGAAGTCGTCGGCCAGCAGCGGGATGAGCCCGGCGAGGACGAACTCGCCCGTCCCGACGGCGAACACCCCCAGCGCGAGCACGAGGACGCCGGCGGGCATCCGCTCCGATCGTGTACGTCCGGTCTCCTGGCTCGCTTGACTCAGCGCCCTCACCCCTCGTCCCCAAACCAAAATGGAACCGATCGGTACCATCAGTCCGGAACGGTACTGACCGGTTCCATCTGGCGTCAAGTCACGCTACGCTTGACGGCATGGCGGTACGGGCCCGGGAACGACTACTCGCCGCGGCGCGCGAACTGTTCTACGCCGAGGGCATCCGAGGGGTCGGCGTGGAGCGTTTGCTGGACGAGTCCGGCGTGGGGCGTGCCTCGTTCTATCGCCATTTCTCCAGCAAGGACGAACTCGTGGCGGCGATGCTCGCCGAGTACGACCACGAGTACCGTTCCTGGCTACGGACCCGGGTGGCCGAGCTCGGCAACGAGCCGCTGGCCGTGTTCGACGCAGGGGCCGAACGCGCCGAGCAGAACAGGTTCCGGGGATGCGCGTTCCTGAACACGTTGGCCGAGATGCCCGACCCAGACGATCCCGTCCGTGATCTCGTCGCCGGGCACAAAAGGGCGGTCACGTCCTATCTGGCGGAACTCCTCCGTTCCCGGGGCGTCGACGCGCCCGACGACGTCGCCGCCCGGTGGATGATGCTGTTCGACGGCGCCGTCGTCACCGCCGGCTACGAAGGCGACACCGCCCCGTTCCGAACGGCACGTGCCATCGCCGCGAACGACATCCCGGCCGGGGAAGCGCGCCTCGAGACGTCACCGTCGACCTAGCGCGGCTGCGTGGCCACCACCAGGCGTGTGCACGCGTCACGAGGCCTGCAGGGGTGGTGACGCATGGAATTCCGGCTCTTGTGACGTTTCCGTGGGTGGGTGAGCGCGTCTGATAGAGCTGCACGCCGCTCTCGCTCTAGGTTTCTGTCTTGTCAGGGATCAGAAACT